>OZ252221.1:0-2141427 GCA_965249165.1 Fidelibacterota bacterium
GTACAAACAGACGGCAATTTGGTAAAATGTATCTTCCGGAAATGCTCCGTTTCATTTAAACCGGAATGGACAATGTATGGATTTGGGACAACACCAACTTTCGTCATTTCTTCCTGAGCTTTATAGCCGGGGTAGACCTTCACAAAATTTTTATCCAATATGGTTGTCCCTCTGGAATTTTCAATGTTGGCGTAACCATCAGGGCTGGACCAGTGATCGGGGTTGGCTTTGGACCAGATTGTATCCGGGACAGAACCACCGATAGTGTCCCGCCAGACGATAGTAAAATCAGCTTCCACACCCATATCGTACGCCGTTACAGCATAGGTATATTGAATCCCGTCCTGTACTTCCCTATCCGTAAAGGAATAATGGTAGGTTATCTCATTAATGGTCGTATCAGTGCGGATGGCATCCAGTCCTGTATCTGTACCCAGGTTGAACCAAGGTGCATGGGGATCCGGACCGGAAATAGAACGGCCGCGATTTTCACCGTCACTACATTCATCGTTTTTATCAATACAATGCACCGAATCATCGTCAGCGCTTAGATCGTATTGGGCGATGGGTTGCCAGCCTACGGCAATGCCTTCATCATCAAAAATTTGTTTATCCGGCGTGCCCCAGGTACTGCCGCCATTGATACTCTTATAGATCTTGTAGCCTTCAAAATCTGCATACCCGGTTACAATATCAATGGTTTGCTCGGCCGCATCGTCCCAATATAAAGTCACTTTGCCGTGATCAGCTACTGCATGCACTTCTGGCCGGATCGGTGGAGTATACCCCTGATAATGAGAATTATACATAATCTGAGCAAATTGTCCATTTTTGATCAAGTCCTCCTTGTTCTGACCGAAGATAATACAAAAAGAAAAGGGCACTTCCTCCCCGACCTTGAGATCAAAGGGGCCACAGCTCATAATAAATACACAATCCAAACCGTCCGGAAAGTCTTCTGCCAGTCCCTTTAACGAATCAAAATGAGGATTAAGATCTGAAGGATCATCAGTACCCGGGTATTTAGTATGAAAAAACCAGACATGTTCATTTCTTTTTAAATTGGTGGTATCCCCAACCATAAGTTTATACATGATCTCTTCTTTATTCTTGGCCTGCGGACAACCGGCGTCGCCAGCGTAACAACCGCTACTATTACTTTCCCGAGCCACAACGCCGGGACGATTGTACCAGTCGAACCAGTGCCAGTCAGTCATTTTCAGATCTTCTCCGGGATAGCGGTCCGGGAATCCATCGAGATCTAGATCAATTTCATGAGTAGCTTTGGGTGTATCCAACAATTGAGTAGCGACGATACCCAGAAGGCTCTGTTCCTCGGCGCCTGCGCTCAAGCCGTCATAATCATAGATCATGGCCATGCTCACAATGAGTGAGTCCCCACCAATCTCAAACCGTTCATCATAATATTCCATAAAATCATCGTCATTCGAGTGCGGCCAATTATTCCCATTGATGTCGGCCCACACCGCGTCACCATCCATATAAAAACCCAAGGATATATCCTGGTAATTGAACCCTTTACCGCGGTTTAATTTGGTGCCGTCCGGCATGATCATCCCATCGTGAAAATTCCCGTCTTCATCAAACCAATCACCGCTTTCATTACGGACACGAACAGTCACAAACATGATGTCTTCCGCATAAGCCACACCGTAGGAATGGGCTTCTGCTTGCACTTTCAAACCCATTGGATAACCCGTTACTTCATATTCATCGTTGGTATTCACCAAATTAGCACGATGAGCCCAGCGGTCATCAAACTCCATATAAACATCAGAATCGGAGATAAAGCGACCAGGCACTTCCCTCCAACAGTCCGGATCTTTACGAGTACCGCTACAATTGGGTAAAGTTTCATCGTATTCCTCAGCCCACCAGCCGGGCCAGAACTTTTCCAATTCACCGGTTTCAACGTTGACCCTTTGCGGCCAGGTTTGTGAAAAGTTACTGTGAGCCAAAAGTGGGTATGTGTCGTTGGGATCAGTCCAGGGGGTATTGCCAAAAATATCACCGGCTGTTACTTCTACATCGTGGGTATTGGCCCGTGATTTTGTCGCCGCCTGCCAATCAGTATTGGATTTACCATCAATTCGAGTAAGCCAGGATTCGGCTACATTGGCGCCATAATATCGATAGATATCGTCCGCGGTCCATTCTTCCCTATCCTCACCGTATTCATAGACATCAAAATCATCCGTTCGTTCTTTCAGCGCGGGGCGAATTGCCCAAGGGTAAATGAGACCGATTCTAGCGCCAGGAGTATTGGGGTCAGTGGTGCCCAAAGCACTGATAAATATCCGTTCGTTCGTTTCGTCAATACCCCACTGGTAGTGATTATCCACCATATCAATGGACAATTTTTTACTAACACTGTCCACTCTCCAGATACCGTCATCGTTTTCCGCTTCGAATAATACGCTAACGAAATTTGTATCACCATTGGGAAACCAGGCAGTATATGCATCAGTCGAAACCCATGTCTGGCGGAGGATTGTATTTCCTTCAGAAACAGATTCATAGATAGACCAATCGAACGCGGAGGAATATTTATGTCCTGGGACGCCCGCCAAGAAACTGACATTGGGTAAGTATGTAAAACCGCCCCAAAATGCTGCAGGATGGTTATCCCCATCGATAAAGCCGCCGTAATTCCCGATTCGACTTCGCACCTTACCCTGGAGTAAGTACCCTGCGGCACGGTCATTCGCAGGATTGGTGGGGAATGCGTAATCACCGATTTTTGCTGCCCGGTCAGGGTAAGTATTCATGATCTGTAAAGGGTATTGGCGGCGATTGCTGCGTTTATCCTCAGCAAAAACAAGGGCCGATGCCAATAACAAGATTATAAGGGTTTTAATCATTTAAAATCGATCCGCATGTAGAAGTTTGTCTGCCGGGGCGGATAATACTTCCAGGGCTGGTCGTAAAAAGAACTCGACTTATCATGAAGAGCATCGGGCAACCCGATCGTATCTGTATAATAGGTGCCCGGATCCGAAGCAACACCAGTTAAAGGATAAATATCCAAATCACTTTGTATATCAAAAACATTGTATACATTCACTCCCAAGTGCACCTTTAGACCATTGTAATTGAAGTCCTTGGTAAATAATAAATTTACATTTCTAAAGGCGGTCTGTCTCTGGGAGTTGGGATTTTTTTTGTCCAGTTCGGGCTCACGACCTCCTTCTTTGATCAATAAAGGTGTATAGGGTGGACCCGATTCATAAAACCCGGTGAACCCCGCATTGATACCGTAAAGCAATTCGGTAAAAACGGAAATGGTAAGATCGTGGGGCCGGTCGTAGAACATCGGATACTCTTGGGAAGGAGCATCGATATATTCCCCGGTAACCGAGTCCCAGGCGTTTTCACGATTGCCTTTGGCGATGGATAAGGTGTACTGGATCATGGTGTCAAAGCGCATCCCTTTATTCTGCAGCGTGAATTCAACACCCTGGGAGCTACCATAATCACCATTGGAAAAAACCTGGTATTGGTGAACCCCGGAGCGGTTGGTGCTGGCAAACAAATTCTTTGATGTATTTTTTTGATATGCGCCGAGAGTGAATGCCCAGAAGCGGTTGAACTGCACGTTGAATGCAAAGGAGTAGGATTCAGTTCGCGCCGCGGTCATAGATGCATTCCCCACAATGGCACTAACTGGGTTTTCAAATAAATCTTGCGGATCCTGTTGCTTGTTGGTTTGTAGAAACACATTTTGATAGACCGGTGTCTGGTAGTACAATCCATAATTGAATGTGAAGGTTGCCTGATCCGTGATCACGTGGCTGATCCCCAAGCGTGGACTGATCTCGTAATTCCATTTTGTATCAGTGAACAGCACTTTCTGGTTAGCGAAACCGGGTAAGTCACTTACATCTTTTTCAATACCCCTATCCCATTGTCCGTTGTTATTATCATCGGCATAATACCAGGGTTGTCCCGGAGAAAATACCCCGTTGGTATCGGCCCACACCTGGGTGTTATAATTCACAGCATCAATTCGGATTCCAGCATTCACCACCATCCACGGTATTTCATATATATTTTGCAGGTATAATGAGACTTCTTCCGGTTCCCGAAAATTATCCCACTTATTGTTGCCGTTGGCATCGAAAAAGGGCTCTCCCGGGTCATAACGGTTATTGGATTCACCTCGGTCAGGTCCTTCATAGCCCTCATCGGTGAGCAAGAGTGAATCTGGACCAGTATCTTCCCAGAATTCAGCAAAAGTCTGCAAAAATGCGGCACCTCCCAACCAGGGAGATGATACTTCGTAAAAATCCAGTTTGTGGGATTTATAATCGAACCCAGTTCTGATCTTTAGGGCATCTGTCAACTGGGAGGTCAGGTCAACACGAATTTCATTTGTTTCGGCGCGGGAAGTATTGTATAAAAAACCGTGTCCGCCAAAGATCCGGTTTTCTTCCCATTCATAACCTTCAAGTGAGGGCATAAAATATAATCCAAGAATATCTGGATTATTCCAAGGTACTTGCGGTTTAGCATGGGGATGCAAGGCCGGATGCACGGAGAGTTGGTTTCTGAATATACGCCAGTCGAAAAACTCGCCTGGATCTTCATACATTTCCGGTTCCAACCAATAACTACCATCCCGTTCATAGAGGGTCATGACCTGTTCCGGACCGTCCCATTCTCCATCGACATAACCGGGACCCTCACGATCCACCCAGGGTTCGCCTCTCTCCCAGATGCCATTCCCATTTCGATCCGTAAATTCTTCCGCCGTGGCCCAATTGTATAAGCCCGGTTCAGCGCCAACGTACCAGCCGCTGCGGGGATCAACCATCGTGTAAAATAATGTATCGCCGTTTTCTGAAGTGGAATAAGGGACCATATCCGGGTTGTAGGGGTCAGAGGAATTAAATCCTAATATTTCGTAAGGGCCTGCGCTATGCCGCCATTCAAACCAATCGGGTCGGCCGTCCTTGTCGCTGTCCTCCCAACGTACACCTAAAAATCGGTCCTGGATAAACCGGGTGGCGCGAACCGTAAAGAAGGTGCGGGGTGTAACCGTTTGATTGTATTCCAGGTAATAGCGATAGGTATCCTGAAAAAGTTCCGTCTGTCCATCATCCCAAAACATAAAACCGGGGTCGAACACTTTTTGCTGGTTAGCAACCTGCCAATAGGAAGTATTGACTCTGATCTTTTCGGTGGGTCTATAGGTCAACTTTGCAAATATATCCCAGGTCTTCTTAAAACCGAACCCTCTAAATCCACTGTAGAGATCCCAGGGCTGTACCAGGTTACTCTCATTTTCTTGAATCATAGTGATGAACTCCTGGTAATTGGAGCCGTCATCGGCCAGCTCCGGCAATGGTTGATATACATTATCATCAAATTCGTACACTCGGTACGATGAATGATTGGTATACTGACCGGATAGCCAAAAAGAAACGTTATTTAAACCCCAAATCGGACCCCCAAGCCCCAGAGAAATATCATCATAACCCCGTAAACCATCATAATCTGAGCCCAGCATGGCACCCACGCCGCTGGTTTCATATCGGAGACCGTATTCGAAAGATTCACCACCAGTTTTTGTATGAATATTAGATAGGGCTGACATGGCATCACCATATTCGGCGTTAAAACCTCCTGGTTGCCAATCCAATTTATTAATGGCCATAAGGTTCAAGCGGGTGCCTTTACCGATTACATTATAGATAGGGTTGCGTAAATACATGCCGTCCATCATATAGGCAATCTCTCCTGATCGGCCACCCCGCACGTGTATTTCTTCCAACCCTTTTTCTTCAAAATCAGGGGTACCGCGATTCCTACTTTGGACCTGGACTACTCCGGATTGCAGGGAATAAATTTCACTCAAATCACGAATCGGTAATTGTTCTATGGTCTCTCTGCTCACCGTCACTGTCCGGGAGGTCTGCCCTTTATCCACCAATGGTCTATCAACAACTACTTCTACTTCATCCCCTTCAAGGGCTGCGACAGCCAATTTGAAATTGAGCCAAATGCTTTGGTCCATCACAACAGTTATAGCCTTCATCGTTTGGGTCTGGTAACCGATCATCCGGACTCGGACGTCTACCTCTCCAATGGGAATATTCAAAATAATATAGTTTCCATTTTCATCCGCAATGGCACCAATGGCCAGTTCTGGAATGAATACTTGGGCGCCAGGTAAAGGTTCGTTTTTGATATCTGTAACCTGACCGCGAATGGTTCCATCGGTACCGGCAAATGCCACAGAGCACAACACAACGATGATGATGATCCATAACCGTTTCATTGTGGTAGCTCCACCCGCTGGAGACCAGCAGTGCGTTTGATCTGGAAGGGGTCTTTGAGTTCCGGAATGGATTGCAATTCATTCAATTTTACGATATGCGCTTGTTTCAGCAACTGTGCGGTTTGGGGGCCATCGCTGGCGGTGGTTGAAATACGGCCTAGCTCCCACTTCGAAAGACCGATCCACCGTTCACTATTGGAGAAGGGACTTTCAGACCAGCGGATTTGCAGTTCATCGCGCACGATACCCCGGCCGGCAACCAGCCAGGTAGTATTCCTTTCACCATAGACCACACCCGTTCCGATCATAGTTTGGGTAAGTGCATTGGTAATTTTGAACACATCCGTAAAGGTTGTGTCAGCGCCAGGGCAGTCCGAAATGTCGGCTGCGTTCCAGTCCGAAATCGCATAGCACTCCACTTGGCCATCTTCCTTAATAAAACCGCGCACGGTCTTGGCCGGAACGCGGACATCTTCAACAGCAACGGAAAAGGAACGCTCCACCTGGTAAACAGCCACAGATGTAGTATCATAATAGGATGTTTCTACAACCTCCCCCTCACGCAGCAGACCATTTACCGCATAATACACAACCTCATCGGCGAACTGGTTTTTGTGCCAGAAGCCGACAGCAAGCGAAACTTCCGACCAATAATACCCATAGGGTTTAAAGAAGCTCGGTTTGACCAATTTATAAATATGTTCATTCTCTTTGAAAAGTAAATAATCGTAGTCATTTCCTTCAGTATTTACATCGTCCCACTCCGTCTTGACAATGAAATAATCATCCGTACTGCCGTTATCTATAATATGTCCGATTACTTGATTTGTATACAACGTCACCAGGGAGTCCTGATTGAACGCTTCTACAGTTTTGAAATCATTAAAAACGATCTCTTCAATGATATCATGATAGGTCTGTCCCCAACGAGTGACCAGCGAATCTCCCGGGGTGATGACCAGTGAATCTCCCCCCACTTGGGTTGAATCTTTCGGTTCGATGGTGTCAAGCACTCTTGGATTTCTTGGATCAGACCAGTCAACCAGGAGTCGATTGGGAATGCGGTTAAACAAAAACAATTCACCCGCATCCGGCTGACCATTGCCGTTGAGATCGGTATAGGCTTCGACACCATCCAAAATGCCATTACCCACATCATCAAATTCTTCGCCCTCATCATACTGATCGTTCCCGTTGGCATCGGTAAATACTTCGGCATCATCATAATCACCATTGCAATTCCGGTCTTGGTACGGTTCATTTTCACCCCGTACAGAATCTTCACCGGTTTCATAGTACGGTTCAGCTGGATCCCAGATACCGTTACCCGTATCTTCCGTTTCGGCATCATCCCATAATCCATTATCATTACAATCTGTATTCAGTCTGAACATAATTGAATCACTGCTAATTCGTTTTCGCTCATGATTGAATACATGGCTGAACACCAAAGGTTCATCAGCTACATATTGATAGGTTGTGTCCACCCATTCTGCCTCATCAACAAGCAGTACACCTTGGTCTATCAATGGTGTATCCACCACTGCTCGATAGGCGATTTCATCCAAGGTATCTTTATAGGTCACGGTCGTTGTTTCCAAGACCCACTCCGAAGTGTTGAATCTGTAACGCTGTTGATCCACTACAACAGTTTTATCCCAGACCAACTTTTCAATATTTTTGAACCGGGTAGAGGATATTAATACAGAGTCATTTCGAATGACGCCATCAAACGTTAGGGAATCAATGGGGCTCCATTTGGTCGCTGTTGCGTCCTGGGGAGTGATCTCTACCAGGTATTCAGGGAAGCTGTACAAAGATAATACGGGAGGTTCTTCTCCTAATAGAGCCAGGTATTGTGTATAATCAAAGGTATAGTAATCCGATAGAAATCGATAAAATTCAACGTCCACGTTTGAATTGAAATTGTAAAAATAATCACTGATATTGCCCGTCTTTCCACCCAAATCAGATTCAGATAATGTATTTTCAAGTTCAATAGGGATCGGTCCTTCCTCCCTGACAGGGTCTTCACAGCTAGTCAATAGGATTAAGCCAGTGCTTATTATCAATTTCGTGTAGATCATCTTATCAATTTTAAGGGTTAGCATACTGATATTACTTATTCGACTTCAACAACCACTAAATAAAACGGTGTTCTCTACTCTTTTTGACAACACCGTTTTATCATACGGTTTAATCGCTGAAATTCCGATTTTTATTTCATCAATACCAGCTTTTTAACTTCATTAAAGCTAGCGCTCTGAATCTGGTATATATACATGCCGGAGGGCAGTGGGTTACCAAACTGATCCGTACCATTCCAGCGTATGGATTTATAGCCGGGTTTCATGGTGCCATTTACCGGTGTGGCTATCCGCTGGCCCAGAACGTTGTAAATCATCAGCCTGATGTGGCTTTCTTCCGGTACATCAAAGCGAATGGTCGTCACGGGATTAAAGGGATTCGGATAGTTCTGGTGCAGAGCGAACTCGTCCGGTACCCCCAGCTCATCCTCAACACCAAGAACATAACCAGCGTCGAAAGTAATCATGTAGGGGCCACCTGTAGCAAATGTTTCATTAATACCATCGCTAGCAGTGACTTGCCACCCGAATGTGTGCACCACACCGAGGCCCAGAGCATTTAGCGAATCAATGAAAGCGACAACTTCAGCTAGGGGCTGATCATAGAATGTGTCCGCACCAGTACCTTCACAGAATAGAACCTCACTATCCCACGTAACACATATTTCGTATTCCACAGGAGTTCCGTCTGGATCCGTTGACTCCGACCACTCAAAGCGCTGGTTGGTGTTCAGATTAGCTTGGGTGATTATAACGGTGTCGCCATTTGCTGGAGACTGGAGCGTAAAATCCCCCGGAGGTTGGTTAAGAACAAGTGGGCCACCGTAAATCACGAACCAGATATTCTGTTGATACGCAGCCATGTCCGTCGGAACGCTTAAGTGGTTTTGCGAATAATCCGGTTGGCTATAAATAAAGTAGCAGTTGCTATCGGTAGCTGTTGGGGCCATATGTACATACAATTCGTCTTCCTGCAAGCCGCCGGTATTGGTAATATTTTCCGGTTCACTCCAAGTCATACCCCCATCCATTGATTGACTCAGAAAAATATCCCAGTTGAATCCGATTGCTGATGTATCGCCCAATGCATGGTAAGCGACCCACATTACATCATCATTTTCATTACTGATGGCGCTGGTACCAAAGACGGTAAAGTAGTTCCCTTGATCACTACCACCCGGCATTCCATCTAAGGCAAACGTGGTAGACAATTCAGCGATCGGCGCTGCCCGCCAGGAGCCGGGGTTTGCCGGATTATCCGTCCAGACGTGGTACAGTCCACTACCTTCCAAGCCGACGTAAATATTCCCGTCTTGCTCTGATTCAACTACCATCTTTGTAATTATATGGAGTGTCCCACTTTCATCTACCCTGACCTCATGATCATAAAGGGGAAACACACCTGGTAAATCCACAGGCGGCAGAAACGTTGTATCTCCCGTAGAATCCACTTCGAAGAAAGTGACAGAGTCAGGTAAAAACCCGGATTCGACAAAAACCCGTTCCATGGTTGTATCGGGCATAAAATAATAATCTGAACCATCCAATCCATCCGTGCTCCAGCTTATTCCATAATCGGTGGTCTTGCGGATAATGAAATTGTGCCGTTCCGATAGTGTTGAGTCGGTCAAATATGCCGTACACATGGCATAACCCACACCGCTACTGTTTATATCGATTGATGTTTGCGATGTTGTACCTGTTGCTGCTACGTCGCCCAGGTCACCCTGATCGAACAATACTTCTGGCAGGGAATAAAATTGGAATGAACCTCCAAGCTCAAAAGTGGACCGCATAACATAGGCCGATTTCTCAGAGAAAGTCCCATTCGGTGTACTACTCCATTGCGTAGAAGACACCACCATTGCTTTATCGCCGCCGTCATTCACTAGCACCGGGCAGTTCACCCATAGATCTCCGGGAGCATCCACTGGTTCAGCACCGCTTGCCCAACCGAAGTTTATATCAATAGCCGGAGAAAAAAATGAGCCGACATACCAGCCGAATTGATCATAAGTATACATGGGCCGACCGCCGTTATTTGTAGCGCCACCGCCGGCATAGAGCGTTGCTTCGGTCCATACCACATAAGGGTAATCTGCATCCCCCACAGAACTGGGGTAACGACCTTTTAAGGGGCCAGCAATCACCTGGCCATTGGGTCCGATAATTTCGTCATTTAATCCGGAATAGTTGGTGAACGTTAGTCCATCTTGAGAGAATGCAGCTTTGATGAAACCGCTGTTATTTTCAGTAGTAGTATTACCCTGATCATCCTCAAAGGGCGGCAGAACCCAGCCACGGTAACCGATCAAAATACCTTGGCTTTCATTATACGTGACCGGATTGGTGTGAGCTACGACCAGACCATAGCCATGGACGGACGAATCGACCAACACCGCTGTCACATTTGGGTGGAGTGCCTCGCGGAAAGGCCCATTATTTCTTAATATGGTAGGTAAAGACTGACTGTTGGTCACTTGAGTTTCATCAATGACTTTAGTGTAAATATTTGATACCGGCGTTCTCTTTTCAACCGTGAGTACCTTCGCATTCAGAGTCGTAAAGACAAAAACGCTCATGAAAAGAATAATAAGTTTATTCATAGTTGTTCCTCAAGTTTTGTAAAATTCCTTGGTTTAAGTGCTATTTCACTCAGCACTCGCGTATATTAAAGTAATACCATACTTTGTTTTTTTCAAGTATTAAAATATGTAACAAACAAAATTCAAGTTGACTAACTTTCACACACGTATTAGGTACACTACATGAAAATTTTACGAATATTCATATTATTAACTTCAACCAAAATACTTTACGCTGTAAATGCAACCCCAGATTTGATATCTGTTCAACAGCCGGATGGTACGCAGATCGAATGTTACATAAAAGGTGACGAATGGTCCAACTGGCATGAAACGCCGGATGGATACAGTATAGTTAAAAACGGTAATGGTTTGTGGGTCTATGCAGAAGATGTGGCCGGCCGTTCCCTGCTCCCTGGGAGCAGGGTCGTTGGCCAGAATCTGCCTCCGCTAAACATTGAGAAACATTTAACACCAATACCCGACTACCGACCTATTCACAATTCCAATGTAAATCTAAATGCCACCCGCACAGATACATTTCATGTACCAGTGATCTATTTTCAATTCCCGGACATGGCGGTGACCTATCCGCTCAGCGATATTGATAATATATTTAACCAGGAAGGTTATGGCCACCCCGGTAATCCGGGTTCTGGAAGCTATCGCGAATATTACGAAGAAATATCGTATGGTCAATTCAGCCCCGTGGCTTATGTTGTAGGTGTGTTCACCGCTCCCCATAATCATGATTATTACGGCAGTGATCACCAAAACTCAGGTGCAAGACAAAGACAATTGATGCGGGCGATGGTGGATGCCGCTGAATGGGCTGGGATAAATTGGTCCCAGTTTGATAATGATGGTGATGGCGACGTGGATGGGGTAACCCTGGTCCATGCTGGCCCAGGAGCGGAAGAAGGCGATGGTTCTAACATTTGGTCCCACCGCTGGACCTTGGGAAGCCATGCCGTAACCTATGACGGAGTATTCATAAACGATTATAATGTAAACCCTGAGCTGCAAGGTACGGGGATCGTGGCTATCGGTGTAATCGCCCATGAGTTTGGTCATGTGCTGGGCCTACCCGATTTATATGACACCGATGGTTCATCATCTGGATCCGGCAAATTGGCCTTGATGGCCAGCGGTTCCTGGGGCACAGTGGGGACTACACCTTGGTATCCTGCGGCAATGAATGCCTGGAGTAAAACGGAAATGAGCTGGTCCAATGTGGTGGCGATCCATACAGAAGCAACGAATGTGGGCCTGGAACAATCCTATACCAGCAACACCATTTACCGTGTGAACAACCCCGAAGATAACAGTGAATACTGGTTGATCGAAAACCGCCAAAAAAGAGGCACTGACGTCCTTATGCCGGCACCGGGGATGTTATATTGGCATATTGATACGGAAAAGACCAGCCAGGGTTGGGCTCCAAACAACGATGAACCTCACTACGGTGTGGGCCTGGAGCAGGCAGACGGTCTATTTGATTTGGAAAATGACGGTAGCAGCGATGGCGCTGATCCCTATCCCGGGTTAACTGACAACCATGAATTCACTCATTGCACAGCACCCAGTACGGTAAGCTATTATTATCAACCTTCCATGGTTGCATTTACCAATATTTCCAATGCGGATTCGATCATGACCTTTGACGTCAGTTTTGATGATGTAGCGACTGGGACTATGGCTGCCGTTGGTTCTGGGGATGCCTTTGCCGTCGGTTCTTTGGCCATTTCTATGACCAATAGCGTTACCCTTAATGAATTTTCATTCGAATTGACTCAGTACCCGAGTATCTTAACTTTGGAAAATGTCGCAGTGTCTGGGCGGGCCACTGCCGATTCGGTTATCGTAACAGATAATTTTATCGAGTTGGTTAATCCCGCTATTCCAAACGGAAGCGGAGAAATATTAATGTTAACAGTGTTTGCCCAAACTGGTACAGGTGGCACGGTGGACATCGGCGCTGATGACGTAACTGCTTTCGATAGTAATGGAAATATGGTCTGCTTCATGTTTGATGAAAGCACCTATGACATCAATCCGATCACGCAATTGGTGACTGTGGATTCAGCTACTGCCTCCCCCGGAGAGTCGGCACCCGTTTTCGTTGAACTGGAGAATACGATCCCAATCCAAATGGTCATTGCAACCATTAATAGTTCTCACCCGAACCGCTTGTACCCATCTGCAGAATCCTTTACCGATGAAAACAACAATGGCGTCTATGACCAGGGTGAGCCATTTACTGATACCAACGGTGACGGTAGTTGGACACCCCTGGTCCAATCCACAGACCGCACAGTGAACTGGAACTTTTCCTACCAAATCAATAATGAGGGTATCATTATTGGCGGATTGAATTCCGCTGCCCCCATCCCCATCGGTTCCGGTCCCATTTTCCAAATCAATTATATGGTAGATGACGATGCCCCACAGGGCAATGTGAGTATCATTTTGGAGAACATTCGCTTAACCGACATGTTCGGGAATATTAACCTCCAATATGAAAGCACTAATGGTGTCTTTGTTATTACCACCTTAAATACCAACCTTGATTCGGAGCTGCCGGAATCCTATGCGATGTCCGCCAATTATCCCAATCCCTTCAACCCCGCGACCCACGTGGATTTTAACATCCCGGAGCGGTCCGACGTTTCCTTTTCCATCTACACACTATTGGGTACCAAAGTATTCTCTGTGACCGACGCTTACGGGCCGGGATCACATCAATTTACCTGGTACGGCCGGGATCAAAAAGGCAATGGACTTCCTTCCGGTTTATATCTGCTGGAAATGGAAAGCGGAGGTTTTCGCCAAATTAGGAAATTGGTGTTGATGAAATAAATTACGCCGATTTCCGGCGGCGATGGATGAGTGGGTGTTTATTCTTTTCGATCACATCTTTGGTAATGATGACCTTGTGGACGCCATCCATTTCCGGAATGTGATACATGATATCCATCATGGCTTTTTCTAGTACAGAACGCAGACCCCTGGCTCCAGCCTGGTGTTCGTAAGCCCTTGTGATGACGGCTGTTAACGCATCCTTACGGAATTCCAGTTCGATTCCTTCCATCCGAAAAAGCTTTTGATATTGTTTCACTAGCGAATTCCTGGGTGAGATCAATACTGCATACAATTCTCCCTCAGTAAGGGATTCCAATATCGTCACAACCGGTAGGCGGCCGATGAGTTCCGGTATATAACCAAACTCGATGAGATCCTGGGGTTTAATCTGGGACAAGAACCCTTTACTTTCCGACCGCTGGCGTTTTTTGCTGCCACCAAATCCGATCTCTGTTTTCCCCAACCGCCGGGAAATGATTGCGGTTAATCCTTCAAAGGATCCACCGCAGATAAATAGAATTTTCTTTGTATTTACCGGGATCAAGCTCTGCTCCGGATGTTTACGCCCACCTTTAGGTGGCACGTTGGCGATAGTACCTTCCAGTATCTTAAGAATCGCTTGCTGTACACCCTCACCAGAGACGTCGCGGGTGATGGAACTGCTGGAAGATTTGCGGCCGATCTTATCGATCTCATCGATGTATACGATCCCCTGCTCTGCAGAACCGATGTCATAATTGGCTACCTGTAGCAATCTGACCAAAACATTCTCTACATCTTCCCCCACGTAACCAGCTTCGGTTAATGCGGTGGCATCGGCGATGGCAAAGGGTACGGACAAATAATGGGCCAAGGTATGCGCGATAAGTGTCTTCCCGGTTCCGGTGGGACCAATCATCAGAATATTGCTTTTCTCCAGTTCTACGCCGTCATCCAGATCACTGTAGAAAATGCGCTTATAATGGTTGTGTACCGCTACGGCCACTGCTTTTTTTGTTTCTTCATGCCCCACTACATGCTGGTCAAGGTAATGTTTTATCTCTGATGGACGGGGTAGTGTTTTATGCTTTTGTTCGGTGACGTTTGATACGGTGATCCGGTCAGGAGTAAAATCGGATATTCTAGACGGATCGGATTTCATCTTATTTCCGGACCATCAGGACAGAATCGATGATGCCGTATGCTTTGGCTTCATCAGAACTCATGAAATAATTACGATCGGTATCTTTTTCGATCTTGGTGATTGTTTGCTTGGTGGTTTTGGCCAATATCTTGTTCAAAGCACTCTTTAGACGAATGATTTCATCGGCCTGGATCTTGATATCCGTGGCTTGACCTTCCGCTCCACCAAGAGGTTGATGAATCATTATCCGAGAACTCGGTAAAGCAGAACGCTTTCCTTTTGTTCCGCCAGCCAAAAGGACCACGCCCATACTGGAGGCCTGGCCCATACATATCGTGGACACGTCTGGCTTGATATAGTTCATGGTATCGTAAATAGCCAACCCAGCCGTGATATAGCCGCCGGGTGAATTGATATATAAATAAATGTCTTTTTCCTGATCTTCCGCTTCCAGAAACAGCAATTGCGCAATGATTAATGAGGAGATCGAATCATCAATCGGGGTGCATAGAAAGACGATCCGTTCTTTCAGAAGTCGCGAATAAATATCGTAAGCCCGCTCGGTGCGGCCGGACTGTTCCACCACCATTGGGATGAGTTGTGTTAATTCTTGTTGTTTACTGGTCATGCGCTTCCTGTTGGCGGAGGTCTTTTGTCTTAACATCCACCGCTTTTAGTTTAGCGAATTGCTGGAGGTAATCTAATATCTTCCGCTCCATTAATCCATCCTCAATTTTTGTGCGGTTGCTGGGTTTTTTGTAATATTTTTCGATCTCTTTAGCTTGCTCTGCCGAACGGTCGATAAGTCGTTGGACCTCGGTCTGGATTGCTTCCTTGGTTACTTCCAGTGCTTGATCTTTAATGATGGCCTTCCGCACCAAGAACCATTTCATGTTTCGTTCAGCAGTCGCGCGGTAGGTATCCCGTACCTTATCTTCATCCAACTTCTCTACCCCTGGTTGTTCAGATTGCTTCAGATCCTCAATCATGTGGTCCAGGTATGATTCCACCATGGAGGGTGGAAATTCTGGGTTCACTTTTTCGATCAAGGCATCGGCAAGCTGACGTTCGTAGGCAACCTGGCTACGATGCGCATAATTTTCTTCGATCCGCTTGGCCACATTGGCTTGTAGTTCCGCAAAAGTTTTTGCATCCGGATCCACCTTTTGAATGAATTCCGCATTTATCTCTGGTAGCACCTCTCTTTCCACGTTGATCACCGTGACTTCATATTCGCACATCTTGCCCCGGGCATTTTCCGGAAGATGCATCCGGATCTTGTCCTCTATTTTGACTCCTTGCAGCTTTTTCAGATTTTCATCGCTGATGACACCTCCGTCTACTTTAATATACTGTTTTGTTAGCTTCTTACCAATGATCGGCAAACCACGCTCGTCAAGTTGTTGCAGGTCTGCCAAAACAAAATGACCTTCCACCGCGCCAGTCTCGACGGTTTCTATGGTGGCGTGTTTACGACGCAGGTCGCGGATAACATTGTCCACATCCTCCTGATCGTGAATATAATTGGTTTTCTGAATATCAAAGGCTTTTTTGTTGAGTTTAGGTAATTTAATCTTTGGCTCGATTTCGAATTTTGCCGTAAAGGTCAACTCCCCGGTGTACTCAAAATCCACCTGACCCACCTCAGCCTTATTCACTGGTATCAGTTCTTTCTCTTTGAGTGCTTTCAAATAATATTTATTCAAGGCATGTTTAATGAAATCCGCTTCCAGAGACGACTTGTAATGCTTCAGCAACACTTTCATGGGCACCTTCCCAGGACGAAAACCTTGAAGCTGCACTTTTTTACTGAATTTTTTGGCATTCTGATTAAATTCGTGTTTCAGTTGGGTCCAAGGCACCTGTACGGACATTTCCCGGGTGTAGGAGTTGATCTCTTCAATGTTGATCTGCACAATATTCCTCTTAATGATATTAAGGGGCGAAAATATAAACTAATTCAAGTTAAACGCTTTAAGGAATTATGTGCATCATCATTAAGCATTACTACACCTAATAAACAATACAACTATCCCGCCCATCTGTATGATGTGGAAAATATCATCGTGGTTGAAATTCGAATGGTAGCCAAAATCACTTCATTGTACAACGATACTGACAAAGGCCCCGGACCGTCAGTATGAAATGTAATTAGAGCACTAGTTAACAATGTCAATGTGTCTGTTGGATATCCCAAAAACACTTTCCTCCACCGCTGATTTTGGCCCAGATGCTTATGCACCCCGATGCCCTTAATGAGCAAGAATTTGATTGTTTGAATTTCATAATTTAATCCTTCCCCCTTCTACCCTATAACAGGGGAGAAATTTTTGATTTAATATTTCCTTTTTCCCCATTTATAATTAGGAAAAACTAATAAGGGCACTCAATGGATTTAAATCATTATTGAAAGTTCAAAATGATATTTAATATATGGATTATATCAAAATAGGTAATATTTCCATCTTCATTCATGTCAGCGGCAAATTCAATGCAAGGGTGAGGTGGACTTGCCGATTGTATTATGTCCACGAGAATAAGTATATCCAGGATATTTACTTCACCATCTGAATTCAGATCGCCGTGGTCCCAAGACGAGCAGTTTTGCATTGGCAACAATGCCGGTACTTTCATGGCAATACAGTGAATGGCACCATTGGCTGTAATGATCTCGTTGCAATCATAACCGATGATCTCGTATCCTGGCATTAATTGTTCGTATTGAGCCAGTACGTCTGCATCTGTGGAGAAGCCATAGATCGGTACAAAGACCTTTTTATTTACTATAAGTGAATTGATATATGTATAGGTTACACCGTCACTATAGGGCGGCATCAGCATCCGTTCCACCGTATAGGGCCGGCCGTTGGCGTTGGTTTCTCCGGCAATCTGCGCCGCCACCGCATTGCAGATATTATAATTGTTCCCAGCCCCAGCGGTGATGGATTCGTATTCACCTACGATGACGGTTGTATCATTAATCACTTTCACAAACATATCGATATGCCCGGTGCCGTCAAATTGCAGATGATCCGTAATGATCACTTTTTCTACACCAAAATAATCCAGAAAATATGTTTCCAATTCCGCCACTGTCAGGTTGGGGTCAAAACCCTGACTAGCATCAAAGATAATATCCGAAACCAATACCTGCCCGGTGCCATCCAACAGCATATTGCCACCAGCTTCGACCAAGTCCAGTCCATAATAAGCAATATTCCACAACCCCGCCAGTTCTGCCGGGTAGGCATCATCCAGAGGGCGGGGCCGGTTATATATCAAATCCAATACAGCCCGGGAACCATCAGATTGGTAAATCCACCAGGGACCGTAATCTCGCATCCAGACCGAATTTGTAGCGATTTGCTGGAGAACTACCTGGTCCATATTCACACCGTTATTTGATAATGCATAGGCCACCGAATTCATTTCGCTGGTATTGTCCACCACCACCCATGCAGTATCATCCTCCGCCACTTCCTTGATCAGGTCCGTCAGCAGATCCAAATAACTTTCCCAGGCAAAAATAACGCCCGCCACAGAATCAAATTCAGTCGGGGCGTACATAATACTATCCGGGGGATCTGTTATCGTTCTGTTCGTACCGATCTCATGTAGGTAAGTCTTTTCATCAACGGTGAGACTGCGGGGTAACGGCGTCTGCCCAATGGCAAGGGATAGAATAAAACATAATATTAATAGATTGTTCACGAGCGCAAATTTAACACAATTAGATTAGTGCACCCCTTGAAACTTTATCTCGTCCACCCCTACGTCCCTCTTGGCAGGTAGAAGGAGTATTCAACAAGCACAGAAACTGTTCTCACCGTCTTCTTGCTCAAGGAGGGAAGCAAGGGTGGTTAAAAACTTCATTGAACGGATTGTCATTTTAATCCGCCGGTATAATATCCTTCAGAATGATGTGATAGTCTAATCCTGTTTAATATTGACTATTGAAGATCTGCAGTAAAACAAAGTTGCGGAGTCCGGTGGATGATACAGATTTGCAAGGGGCGGATAAAGAGGATGTAAACAAAGCCGATGGCGGTCAGGCCGATGATAAACCGGCGCCAGAAAAGATAGCGGTCTGATCGCTCATGGTAGTCCATAGATACCACAATATTAACACAATCGGGTAGAAAAATACATAAGAACTATAGATGTGGACCGGGTCCCAATATTGTGGGAAATAAAGAATAGATAGGGCAAAAAACGCGATTCTAAGCGCATTTGAAAAGAATAATAAAACCAGACCGCTACCAAGGAAAAATAACCGTTTCCGCATATCTCCGGGGTAAGCAATGATAAAGCCGGCATAAAGGCCCAACAAGTCCAAGCCGTTACAACCGTTTATAATTTCCACTCCCCGGGAACCAATACAGGCAATGAACCGGCCTGTGGATTCCACCTCCCAGCCAAAGAAAGATAAAAATCCATGGGCCAGAACCACCCCGGAAAAGCTCAACCCGGTATCCAACCGTCCATCCGGGAGTATCACCAGGTCATACAACAGCTGCCAGGCGGCGTATACACCCCCGGCTTTCAGCAGGAAAACCGTTAACGGAGCAAACTTGTTCTTCAGATTGACCACGATTGAAATCTATAAAAATCTGAAACCAGCTGTGAAAAATTACTTTCTTTTCTTATCCCACAACTTTTTGATGGCCAGGGCGCCACCGGCCGCAGCCAACAACCCCAGTCCACCGATGGGGCCCTGAGGCGGGTCATCGGGAAAGCCGGGTTGGGCACTGATAATGGTGACCAAGGGGAATAGCATTACAACCAATCTTGTGAGTGTATCTTTCATAATATAGCTTCCTCCTGTTACTTGATGAAGGTGATCTTCTGGTTAAAGGTTTTATCTCCAGCCTTGAACTGCACTATGTACAGTCCGGAGGAAATGTTCTGGGGGTGCCACTGCACCGTGTGGGTGCCCGGTTTGTAGGGGGCATCCACCAGGGTTGCCACCCACCGACCCTTGATGTCGTATACCCGCAGCAACGTATTGTTATATGTCTCTACCGGGGGGATGTCAAATGAAATTGTGGCGCTGGGGTTAAAGGGGTTGGGGTAAGCCGGGTGCAGCCTAAAATGATTCGGCACGGTTTCAGGGTCATTGATACCAACTGTTCCTCCTCCGTTGGTCGTTTTTAGTATGAGCCCATTTTCTCCACATGCCCAACCTAAATGGATATCATAAAACTCAATATCATTGATCTCATCCAGTGTGTCTATATCGGACAAGAAATTTTGTCCATCATCTATTGTCCTTTTTAAATAAGTGCCCTCCGTTATTTTGTGTAAGTAAAATCCTAATGAATCAACATATTTTATTTTTGAAAAATAACCAGAATGGTCGGGATTTAAAACACTACCGCCTTCAAAAGAAATAATAGTATAGAAATTTTGATGATAGCCCGTTTGTACAGTGCCCTTTCCTGTCGTATCATGAATGTGCCAAGTATCCTGGAACAAAGGTGGAAAATCAAACCATACCGTGCCGGATGTGTCCCATGTAACCCCTCCATCATGGGTTTTATACAGCCCGAAATCAGCTATAAACCAATTTAAACTATCCAGTAAATATATGTAGCCACCCCAGGTAAATGAAAATTGTTGCCAGTTCTCACCATAATCATACGTCTTCCAATGCGTATAAACCCATGGGGCAGTCTGTGGATTATCAACATACCCTAACTTTACTAGACCAAATTCTTCATGAAATACCGAGCTAATAGAAGCCAACTCCAAAACACGTGTCGAATCGATAGGAATAGGAAAAATGGAATCCATCGCGACCTCGTTAAAAGTCATTCCACCGTCGTTGGTCTTATATATCTCTTTTCCTGTATTAATTATACCCTTATTTGCATTCATGAAGTGTATATATACGGGATTATACAATGAATTCCCATCGAATTCAAAGATGGTTGCCCAATTCTCTCCTCCATCTGTTGTTTTTAGTATTATTCCTTGGCCTTCAAGAAACCCCCATATATCCCCACCGCCCAAACAATACCCCGTAAGATCATCTACGAAGAAAATATCATTTAGATTTTCGGTCGTATTGGAATTGACCGGGTACCATTGGGCCTGAAGATAATTACCAAAAATAGTAAACAGGACTATGAATAAAATGTTTCTCATGATTCTTTCCTTAGTTTCGGTATTGACCAAAGTTTTGATTTTATCACCCTTGAATATATAAATATAAGAATATGCATATTTGAAGGAAAGATCAATTTTTGCGGCGATCCCGGAGCTTTTTGATGGCCAGGGCGCCACCGGCCGCAGCCAACAACCCCAGTCCGCCGATGGGACCCTGAGGCGGGTCATCGGGAAAGCCGGGTTGGGCACTGATAATGGTGACCAAGGGGAATAGCATTACAGCCAATCTTGTGAGTTTATCTTTCATAATATAGCTTCCGGTTACTTGATGAAGGTGATCTTCTGGTTAAAGGTTTTATCTCCAGCCTTGAACTGCACTATGTACAGTCCGGAGGAAATGTTCTGGGGTTGCCACTGCACCGTGTGGGTGCCCGGTTTGTAGGGGGCATCCACCAGGGTTGCCACCCGCCGACCCTTGATGTCGTATACCCGCAGCAACGTATTGTTATATGTCTCTACCGGGGGGATGTCAAATGAAATTGTGGCGCTGGGGTTAAAGGGGTTCGGATAGATCGGGTGCAGAGCAAATTCTTTGGGTAGAGTGGATTCGTCTTCCGCTGACAATGCACTGTAGGCCACCGTTAAGGTAAAGTGGCTATCGCCGAGCTGTGGATAAATATTTACCCCACCTGAACCGTCCGCTGAAAAGCTGCCCTTCGCCACCGGGGTAATGATGATCGCGTCTTGCTCTGGGTCCAACAGGTCATAGGTATCACTGGTGATATTATCTGTCAGGGTCAACCCCACCACAGTCTCCGGCAAATTGGATAGGTCCCAGGTCAGGGTTACGTCATTTTCCGCGGTCACAAAGTTAGTATCCCCCTCCACCATCAGATACATGACGTCAAAAAGGATGGCCAGGGCATCCTCCATCACATAGGGCAAATTGTTAATCGCCAGGCCCTGACTATCTGCATAAGTGATCCCCACCACCCGTTCACTCACGGTGAGTGGCAACAGTTTATAGGCATCGGCATTGTCTATACCTGCCATCCCATTATTCATAAAGGATACATAAGCCTGATCGCTGTAAGCACCCGCAGTAATGGTAAAACTCATACTGCCGGTACTGCTGTCATGCATGGTTTTATAGAATGTGCCAGCGGTGGAAGATGTATCTGCTGTTTCAATGGTGATGGAACCACTACCGCCATTCCCTTGTACCCAGAAACCCTGAAAGGGGGCAATGAGACCATTGCTTAAGCTACCCGTGATCCCGTTCCAGCTAATATAATCTGCTATTGCGTTATTCCAGACGTAAGCAGTTGCAAACACATTGGTTTGGGTGACGCTATCCCAAACGATGGTCGATGCATAGGGGTTGCCGGCCAACTCCCAGGCACCATCAACGATGGCACCGGTACTGGGGACAGTGATGCTGCCGCTGTTCTCCGTACCACTGATGCCCAAGGTCACCGGCAAGTCATCAGTCCCATCAAAATCCGTATCGGCAAACACATAGACCAAAAACCCCTGCCCGGCGGTCAAAGTATCGCCACTAGCACTAATGTCGGTCAGCGCTGACCAGCCGGTATCGGAATGGGTCCATACATTTGCTGGCCCGGATGTAAGATCACCTCCGGTCATGCCCTGGGTCCAGAGTTCATCCAACAGGTCGCCGTATATGGGCCCCGACACCGGGCTTGACATCATCCGGAAACCGGAAGAATCAGAAATGGTAACCCCAGGCAGTGTAATAACTTTCACATTATCCAGGTATAAATCGGCAGTACTACCACCGGAATCCGGACTGAAATCAAATTCAATTTGCATGGTGCCAGTGCCGTTCAATACAAAGCTATAGTTATCATAAGTTGTGCCCGGCGTTATGGTCCCCAGTGTATCTCTGGTACTATCACTGTTTACCTGGATCACATTGAGAGATTGTTGATTAGCTACCCGAAATACATCCATGGACACTGCAGCGGGTTCAGTCACCGTAAAGCTGGGGGTGACTAATTGTTCGCTGGCGGAATAACTGTTGGTAAAGCCTATATATACTCCCATGTTACCACTGCCATCCACACCTTCACTATCGTGGTACCAAGTTCGGTAGCGTTGCGGAACGGGGAAGGTGGCATCGCCATTGCCATCAACAATGGTCCAGCCAGCCATGGGCAGGTCCGAATAGGAGCCCGTAGGGGGATCAAAATCTTCAAAGAACACAGCGTCCACGACGCCGGACCCAGATAGGGCAATGGTATCGGTTAGCATCGTGCTATCATTGGTGCTAAAGGTCAACATGCCGGTATAATCTTGTGCTACGGTCGGGGCAAAAGAAACATCAATGGCTGCCGTATCCCAAGTTGCAATGGATAAAGAAGTAACCGCGGTGCTAAAGCCAGTACCGCTGACCATAACTGCAGAGATATCCAATGTGTCGACGCCGGTGTTGGTAATCAACAACCAATCGGTTGTGGGGGAAACCAACACAGTACCGGCAAAGTCAATGGCACTGTCCAAAGCCGTATATACTGGATCGGAAGGCAGTGCAGCAACTTCCACATTATCCAGGTTTAAATAGGAAAAATTGCCACCAGAATCTGGACTGAAATCAAATTCAATCTGCATGGTGCCAGTGTCGTTCAATACAAAGCTATAGTTATCATAACTTGTGCCCGGCATTATGGTGCCCAGTGTATCTTTGGTACCATCATTGTTTACCTGGATCACATTCAAGGGCTGTAGGCTAATATCATTATCTACATCCATGGACACTGCAGCGGGTTCGGTCACCGTAAAGCTGGGGGTGATTAATTGTTCGCTGGCGAAAAAACTGTTGCGAATGCCTATATGTGCCACCATGGTACCATTGCTATCCGCACCACCATGGTACCAAGTTCGCCAGCGTTGCGGAATGGAGTCGGCGTCGCCATTGCCGTCAACAATGGTCCAGCCAGCCATGGGCAGGTCAGTAGGGGAGCCCGTATAGGGATTAAAATCTTCAGAAAGATATGTTGTTCTATCTACATCTGTTCTCTGCCTGCGGGTGGCTATGGATTGGCCAATTAGCCCCACCTCTTCAAGCTCTATCCGCTCATTTTTTGTTATGGCCTCGCTAGTTAAATAGCGCCTGTAATTTTCTGCGATCCGTTCATCAACCTGGCCATAGCCCGGTTCACCCAGAGCTTGGTCACTTTTTTGTGCATCAGCAGTATATACAACACTACCAACTAAGATAAATAAACTGAATAAATAACGGCTTGTCTGTAACATAATGCCTCTTTAGTGTTTGTGGGTTCAAATTGTAAAACCAGCGGTGTGAGAAATGCCTTTCTCTCGCCCTACCTTAATTTCAAATATCCAGTAATCTACCCTACTTTTTTACTAATAATCAAGGGTTTCGTTGCTGTGCAATTATTATGAATTTCCCCCCTCCAATATAAGGCACCGCTTATTCTATTATTTCCACTCCCCGGGAACCAATACAACCAATCTTGTGAGTTTATCTTTCATAATATAGCTTCCGGTTACTTGATGAAGGTGATCTTCTGGTTAAAGGTTTTATCTCCAGCCTTGAACTGCACTATGTACAGTCCGGAGGAAAAGTTCTGGGGGTGCCACTGCACCGTGTGGGTGCCCGGTTTGTAGGGGGCATCCACCAGGGTTGCCACCCGCCGACCCTTGATGTCGTATACCCGCAGCAACGTATTGTTATATGTCTCTACCGGGGGGATGTCAAATGAAATTGTGGCGCTGGGGTTAAAGGGGTTGGGATAGATCCGGTGCAGAGCAAATTCTTTGGGTAGAGTGGATTCGTCTTCCGCTGACAATGCACTGTAGGCCACCGTTAAGGTAAAGTGGCTATCGCCGAGCTGTGGGTAAATATTTACCCCACCTGAACCGTCCGCTGAAAAGCTGCCCTTCGCCACCGGGGTAATGAAGATCGCGTCTTGCTCTGGGTTCAACAGGTCATAGGTATCACTGGTGATATTGTCTGTCAGGGTCAACCCCACCACGGTCTCTGGCAAATTGGATAGGTCCCAGGTCAGGGTCACATCATTTTCCGCGGTCACAAAGTGACTGTTCTCATCCACCGTCAAATACATGACGTCAAGGGGAATGGCCAGGGCATCATCCATCACATAGGGTAAATTGTTAATCGCCAGGCTCTGACCATCTGCATAAGTGATCCCCACCACCCGTTCACTCACGGTGAGTGGCAGCAGTTTATAGGCATCGGCATTGTCTATACCTGCCATCCCATTATTCATAAAGGATACATAAGCCTGATCGCTGTAAGCACCCGCAGTAATGGTAAAACTCATACTGCCGGTACTGCTGTCATGCATGGTTTTATAGAATGTGCCAGCGGTGGAAGATGTATCTGCTATTAATATGGTGATGGAACCACTACCGCCATTCCCTTGTACCCAGAAACCCTGAAAGGGGGCAATGAGACCATTGCTTAAGTCACCCGTGATACCGTTCCAGCTAATATAATCTGCTATTGCGTTATTCCAGACGTAAGCAGTTGCAAACACATTGGTTTGGATGACGCTATCCCAAACGATGGTTGATGCATAGGGGTTGCCGGCCAATTCCCAGGCACTATCAGCGATGGAACCGACACTGGGGACAGTAATGCTGCCGCTGTTTTCCGTACCACTGACGCTCAAGGTCACCGGCAGGTCATCAGTCCCATCAAAATCCGTATCGGCAAACACATAGACCAAAAACCCCTGCCCGGCGGTCAAAGTATCACCACTAGGAGTAATGTCTGTCAGCGCTGACCAGCCGGTATCGGCATAGGTCCATACATTTGCTGGCCCGGATGTAAGATCACCTCCGGTCATGCCTTGGGTCCAGAGTTCAGCCAACAGGTCGCCGTATATCGGCCCCGACACTGGGCTTGACATCATCCGGAAGCCGGAAGAGTCAGAAATGGTAACCGCAGGCAGTGCAGCAACTTTCACATTATCCAGGTTTAAATAGGCAAAACTGCCACCGGAATCCGGACTGAAATCAAATTCAATCTGCATGGTGCCCGTGTCGTTCAATACAACGCCATAGTTATCATAGCTTGTGCCCGGCGTTATGGTGCCCAGTGTATCTTTGGTACCATCACTGTTTACCTGGATCACATTGAGAGGGTGTGGATTAAAAGCACTATATACATCCATGTACACACCAGAGAGTTCGCTCACCGTAAAGCTGGGGGTAATCAATTGTTCGCTGGCAGAATAACTGTTGCTAAAGCCTATATAGGCCACCATGTTACCACTGTTATCCACACCGTCATTATCATGGTACCAAGTTCGCTGGCGTTGCGGAACGGAGGTGGCGTCGCCATTTCCGTCAACAATGGTCCAGCCAGCCATGGGCAGATCCGTATTGGAGCCCGTATAGGGATCAAAATTTTCAAAGAACACCGCGTCCACACCGTACCCAGATAGGGGAATGGTGTCGGTTAGCATCGTGCTATCATTGGTGCTAAAGGTCAACATGCCGGTATAATCTTGTTCTACGGTCGGGGCAAAAGAAACATCAATGGCTGCCGTATCTCCAACTGCAATGGATAAAGAAGTAACCGCGGTGTTAAAGCCAGTACCGCTGACCGTAACCGCAGAGATATCCAAAGTGTCGACGCCGGTGTTGGTAATCCACACCGAATCGGTTGTGGTGGAACCCAACACATTATCGGCGAAGTCAATGGCACTGTCCAAAGCCGTATATACTGGATCAGTAGGCAGTGCAGCAACTTTCACATTATCCAGGTTTAAATAGGCAAAACTGCCACCGGAATCCGGACTGAAATCAAATTCAATCTGCATGGTGCCCGTGTCGTTCAATACAAAGCTATAGTTATCATAACTTGTGCCCGGCGTTATGGTCCCCAGTGTATCTCTGGTACTATCACTGTTTACCTGGATCACATTGAGAGGGTGTGGATTAAAAGCACTATATACATCCATGTACACACCAGAGGGCTCGGTCACCGTAAAGCTGGGGGTAGTCAATTGTTCGCTGGCAGAATAACTGTTGCTAAAGCCTATATATGCCACCATGTTACCACTGTCATCCACACCGTCATTATCATGGTACCAAGTCCGTTGGTATTGCGGAACGGAGTCGGCGTCGCCATTACCGTCAACAATGGTCCAGCCGTCCATGGGCAGGTCTGTAACGGAGCCCGTATAGGGATAAAAATCTTCAAAGAACACAGCGTCCACACCATACCCAGATAGAGCAAAGGTGTCGGTCGGCATCGTCGTAGTGTTGGTGGAACAGGTCAACATACCGGTATAATCTTGTGCTGCGGTCGGGGCAAAAGAAACCGCAATGGCTGCCGTATCCCCGGCTACAATGGATAAAGAAGTAACCGCGGTGCTAAAGCCAGTACCGCTGACGGTAACCGCAGAGATATCCAAGGTGTCGCTGCCGGTGTTGGTAATCCACACCGAACCGGTTGTGGGGGAACCCAACACATTACCGGCAAAGTCAATGGCGTTGCCCAGAGCCGTATATATAACATCATCAAAACTGACGTCAAAGGTCATGATCGAATCCGCATTGGAAATATTAGTAAATGCAACCGTGGAAGGTTGATAATAATAGCTTACCGTACTGGGTGCTGTGTAATGAGTGAATTCATGGTTGTCAGTTAACCCTGGATAAGGATCAGCACCATCGCTGCTACCGTCATTTTCCAACTCAAATAGACCGTCTGCCTGCTCCAGGCCCACACCGTAGTGGGGTTCATCGTTGTTTGGAGCCCCACCCTGACTGGTCTTTTCCGTATCAATGTGCCAAAAGAGGAGCCCCGGTGCCGGCATAAGGACGTCAGTGCCTCTTTTTTGGCGGTTTTCGATCAACCAGTATTCACTGTTATCTTCGGGGTTGTTCACACGATAAATGGTATTGCTGGTGTAGGATTGTTCCAGGCCCATATTCGTTGCTTCTGTATTGATCGCCACTACATTGGACCAGCCCATTTCCGTTTTACTCCAGGCATTCATTGCCGCAGGATACCAAGGTGTATTCCCCGCTGTGCCCCAGGAACCGCTGGCCATCAAGGCCAATTTGCCGGATCCAGATGATGAACCATCGGTGTCATATAAATCGGGTAGGCCCAGCACATGACCAAACTCATGGGCGATTACACCGATAGCCACGATCCCCGTACCTTGCAGCTCAGGGTTTACATTATAATCGTTTATGAATACTCCGTCATAGGTTACGGCATGGCTTCCCAAGGTCCAGCGATGGGACCAAATGTTGGAACCATCGCCTTCTTCCGCTCCTGGCCCAGCATGGACCAGGGTTACCCCATCCACGTCGCCATCACCATCATTGTCAAACTGGGACCAATTCATCCCAGCCCCTTCAGCGGAATCCACCATCGCCCGCATCAATTGTCTCTGTCTTGCACCTGAGTTTTCGTGATCATCGCTATAATAATCATGATTATGGGGAGCGATGAACACACCTACAACATAAGCCACGGGGCTGAATTGACCATACGATATTTCTTCGTAATATTCGCGATAGCTTCCAGAACCCGGATTACCGGGGTGGCCATAACCTTCCTGGTTAAATATATTATCAATATCGCTGAGCGGATAGATCACAGCCGTGTCCGGGAATTGAAAATAGATCACTGGTACATGAAATGTATCTGTGCGGGTGGCATTTAGATTTACATTGGAATTGTGAATAGGTCGGTAGTCGGGTATTGGTGTTAAATGTTTTTCAATGTTTAGCGGAGGCAGATTCTGGCCAACGACCCTGCTCCCAGGGAGCAGGGAACGGCCGGCCACATCTTCTGCATAGACCCACAAACCATTACCGTTTTTAACTATACTGTATCCATTAATTGTTTCATGCCAGTTGGACCATTCGTCACCTTTTATGTAACATTCGATCTGCGTACCATCCGGCTGTTGAACAGATATCAAATCTGGGGTTGCATTTACAGCGTAAAGTATTTTGGTTGAAGTTAATAATATGAATATTCGTAAAATTTTCATGTAGTGTACCTAATACGTGTGTGAAAGTTAGTCAATAGGGTTAACAAATAACGGCTTGTTTGTAACATAATGCCTCTTTAGTGTTTGTGGGTTCAAATTGTAAAACCAGCGGTGTGAGAAATGCCTTTCTCGCACCCTATCCTTATTTCAAATATCCGGTAATCTACCCTACTCATTTACTAATAATCAAGGGTTTCGTTGCTGTGCAATGATTATGAATTTCCCCCCTCCAATATAAGGCACTTCTTATTTTATTATTTCCACGACCAGAGGCAACAGATATTTTCCTTCAAAAAGGAAAGAGCAATTTTTCTGTATGGTTCTACCTGCAACCTTTTGAGAAAGGCGTTGGGGTTTTGCTTCTGGATCGGGTACTACTAAATTCCTCCACATCTTCGAGACCCCTCCTTACTATAAGGATAGGTATTCAACAGGCACACAAACTGTTCTCACCGTCTTCTTGCTCAAGGAGGGGACCAAGGGTGGCTAAAAACTTCATTTTTATATTATGATGTTTTGTTCATTAGGATACCTGCATTCTTATTGGAATGAAATAAACTATTGCAAATAATAAGAATTAATTGAACTTTCAATTGTCTTAAAACTCTGATACAAACGTTGAAATTACCCAAATTCCTAATTGTAGGTTCATTGGGAACGGTCACCAACCTGGTTCTGTTCTATGTATTGGTGGATATTCTTCGCTTTCCGGCCCTGCCCGTACCTGTCTTTACATTCCTGGTGGCCAGCATCCAGAACTACCTCCTGAACCATAACTGGACCTTTGCCGATACCACTTCACAATCGCCGGCTAATTTTTCTTATTATATTCGCTTCGTTTCAGTGGCAATAGTGGGACTGGGGATTAATGTGGCTATTTTATGGCTGGTTTTGAATGTGTTTAACCCACCCTTGAAAGTGATTGCCCAGGCAGTTGGCATCGCTAGTGGCACCGCCTTCAATTTTTTGGGTTCCAAACATTGGGTGTTTAAGTAAATATGGGCGATCGTTTGGTAAAATATTTTCTACCTCTGAGCCTGGTTCTCGTTATACTAAGAATATTTTTTATTTCCAGTACCACTCTTATCGATGATGAAGCCTACTATGCCATTTATGCTCGACACCTGGATTGGGGTTATATTGACCACGGCCCAATTATAGCCTACTTGGTTTGGATCTTTACCTACTTTGGTGAAAATGATTTTACGATCCGTATAGGGGCAGTGGTGCTCATGGCCAGCCTGGCATTGATCCTGTACCGGTTTGGTAGGACCCATTTCAACAAGAATGCAGGTATTGTGATGTCTCTGGGTGTATCAGTGAATATGCTCTTCCATACTAATGCGGTGGTTATGACTCCGGATGTGCCCCTGGCCTTTTTTTGCATTCTATCTATCATGTATTACTACAAGGCGTTTTGCGTGGATACCAAGCATCTATATTCAGCTGGTGTATTGCTCGGATTAGCAATGCTGTCCAAAGTATCGGCAGTATTCCCTGCTCTGGGTATTTTCCTTTTTCCGTTCTTGGTCAAGGAAAAACGTTATCTGCTGAAGAATATCCATTTTTACGGATCCTTTGCAGTTGCCTTTTTAGTTTTTTTGCCATTCATCATCTGGAATCTGCAGCATGACCTGGCCTTTTTCCGCTACCAAGGCGACCACGCTACCCGACCGGGGAATATGGAAGATTTTGTTGCAGTCTGGTTATCATTACTGTTTACAATGGGACCGATCTATTTTTATTTTTCAGTTTTGCGCCCTTTCATTCATTTGGGCCGCTGGCAGAACCTGACCGCACCATTGCAGTATTTTACTGTCATCACAGCTATTCCTCTGGTGTACTTTCTAGTTCATTCCTTTCTCAATCGGTTGGAGTTGAATTGGCCTGCGCCGGTCTTTTTCGGAGGTCTGTTCCTCTTCGGAATTAATAATATTGATGAACGCTGGAAAACGCGCAAAAGTCAATTCGCCTTGCAGATCATTTATTCCTTAGTCCTGATCATGATGGTGACGGTGCAAACTTTCAAGCCTTTTTTACCTATCGAAGTCAAAGCAGATATTACACAACGTTATTACAGGTACAATTCATTATTGACTGAATTACCTAAATTTCTGGATGAACATTCTGAATTCCAGCAGATTCGTATTGTGGCCAACAATTACCAGGTACCGTCCATTGTAAATGTATACCTGAATCCGGATTTGGAAGCGACGTGCCTCTCTATTGGTTACCACCAGACCCTCTATTCATTTCTACATAGTCAGCAATGGTTAAAGGGTGAAGACCTGTTGTTCATCGCTTCAAAATCCACATTCCCGGAAAAGGTTAGACCCTATTTTGATGAAATAACATTCTTCAAACAAATTGATTTATATCGAAACGGAAAAGTGATCGGGTTGAATACGCTTTGGTTGGCGGAAAATTACAAGGGTTACTGATCCTTTAATTCGCCGTTTTTTCTCTTTAATATAATGAAAAACGATTAATAGCGGGCGGTGTGCTCCAGCATCCAAGATTCGATAAAACGCAGACCTTATATTATTCCAACCTGCTTATCTTTTATAAAAATGAATTGTACGATTCAGGCAGGTTAGCTATTCATCAGCAGCACAGGAACAATAGACACCGCGCTGCTAATCATCACCGGAACATGACCAGTATTCAGCACAGAATTTGTTACTCATACCGAGGTAATACTTACTAATTTTAACAATACAAACAAGTATATTTTATATCCTAAAAAATATGATTTTAATTCTCCTTATATTATTGTACACTTACCATATTTAGGATAGGTTGATAGAATTATATGCAGAGTAAACAAGAGTTCAACAAAAAATATGCACAACTGTTAGGTAAGCTACAAATCCAATTGGTTCATTTACAGGAATGGGTCATAGCGAAAGGGGAAAAAATAGCAATCATTTTCGAGGGACGGGACGCTGCAGGCAAAGGTGGGACCATTAAACGAATTACGGAAAAATTAAATCCCCGTTATTGCAAGGTTGTGGCTCTTGCAGCACCCACGGAACGGGAAAAAACTCAATGGTATTTCCAGCGCTATGTGTCCTACCTCCCGGCCGGAGGTGAAATCGTCATTTTTGACCGCAGTTGGTATAACCGGGCCGGTGTGGAACGGGTTATGGGTTTCTGCACCGATAAGGAATACATCAATTTTCTCCAGACCTGTCCCGAGTTTGAACGCATGATTATCAGATCTGACATTCAATTACTCAAGTACTGGTTTTCTGTCAGTGCGAAGGAACAAATGAAGCGATTCAAACATCGAGTGGAAGATCCCACCAAAGGTTGGAAACTGAGTCCCATGGACCTGGAATCAGTGAACCACTGGGATGATTATTCCCAAGCTAAAGACAAAATGTTCGAACATACTGACACCCAGTTCTCGCCTTGGTACGTGGTTGAATCAGATAATAAGAAAAAGGCTCGTGTCAACTGCATCAGCCACCTATTAAGCTATATTAATTATAAAGAAGTGGAACATCCGGAAGTGGTGTTGCCGGAACGGGAACAGCAGAAAAATATGGATCGCCCCCCGCGTTCGATCTACAATTACGTCCCGGAAATATTATAGACCCTACACTGTCTCGATTGACCAGTCCACATATTGTTCTGCATTTAAAAACTGCTGCCCAACGTATTCTTCATCACCACCTACCCAATCCATCCTTACTTATAAGTTGTCCGACCATTGGTCAATTAATCTATTTTACCATCTAAAATTTACTTATTAAAAAAAGGGAGTTAAACTAATGGATGTTCAAAAATAAGCGGTTATTTAGTATGGATTGATTCTCAGCATTAAAACCGACTTAAACCGAATGGCTAAAAACAGCCGTGATGTGGATGGTTATTTAAGTAAAACTATTTTATGGGTATCAAATTGGTCTTGACCTTCCACACGTAAAAAATAGGTTCCCGATGCAAGATTATCGCCCCTTAACGAGACACTATGTTGACCGGCACTAATCCAGCCATTGAATGGTTCGGTGATTAAACGACCTCTAATATCGTACAATTTAATAACGATGTGGGCTGCGTAGGGCAGCTCATATTGAATGGTGGTGCTTGAATTAAACGGATTCGGATAAATAGACTGAATCATTATTTTATCCGGTACTGTTGATTCTGGCGCAATATTGAGCCCCCCATATTCATAGGCCCCTATGTCAGGAGCCGTGCCAATATAATCTTCAGGTGCAAGATCCAAGATCGTATCTCCGTCCCAAACAAAGAATGCAGTCCCGGCATCGATCGCGGGAGAGGTTGGGGATAATGCATAAGGAGTTGGGTCAATCATCGTGAATTCGGGATCGGCATCCATATTCCCCTCCAGCCAGGTTACACTGTAATTCCCGATCCCATTGATCCCCTGGGTGCTGTCTTGAATAATGCTGTGCGAAATGATGACCTCTTCTCCCGATAGCCGGCCATCTATATACATTTGAAAAGGGCTATTCCCCCAAAATAAACAGTTGACAAAGCGCACGCTCCGCCAATGATCGCTGATCTCCAATATACCGGCGCCGGTGTCTAACACTTGGTTGTCCGCAAAGGTGCAGTGGATAAAATCTGCTTCTTTTCTTGTACCTACACTAATTATTTGCGAGGGCGGCGGCCACCAGGTGGTTTCATTCAGATTGTTGGTGAAAATACACCTTTCTATTCGTCTGATTTGATCCGGGGAAGCATTCCCAGCATGGCCGCCAACGGACAATGCACGGGTGCCTGAAGATCCAGTCCCATCTGAATACGGGACACCATCTAAAAAGCGGCAATTCTCATAGGTATAAAACTGGTGACCGTAAGCACCGGCACTGCCGGAATTATTGATGAAATCACAACCCCGCACCGTAACGCTGGTCGAATCCGGAACGGGAGCCCCCGATCGACGCACGTTAGAGATAATCCTCGACATGGAATTTTGAGTAAATAGAATGTCGGTAATCAACACGTTTGTATTCTGCTCAATTTGTACCAGAAACCCGGAATCATGTTCTCCGTATCGTTCCGCATTTCTGATTTGAAAGGATGAAAGGGTATAGTCTCTTTTATAATCCCTGGCCATCAAGGCCGGGTTCATGGAACCCTCTAAATCAAAGATCGTTTCCTCCTTGCCAGCCCCATAAAGGGAGACATAACTGCGCAGATTCAGTGGAAAGAGTGCATCGCTCCCGGTAAACGAGTAAACCCCCGGAGCTAAATGAATCGTTCGGGGGGCCGCCGCATCGGCCTGCACCAGCGCCAGGGCATAATGGATATGTTTCAAAGGTTCGTTCACCGAGGTGCCGGAGTTGGTATTGAGCCCGGCGACCGGATCCACATAAAGATCCGATGCCACCGGCGTTATTTTCCCACTTGCGATATCCAGAGAATCATTCGGTCCGATGCTGATAAAATAACTCGTGGGGTCTGCCACCGTGGCTGTATCCAGGTATATAACAATATCAAAATTTGGATTAAATCCACCATGTCTAATATCATTGTAGCCTCCAGCCCAATTCAAATACACACTGCAGCGGTTCACCGGGTCAAACTCCACATTCCCGCTGCTGAAAATAACAATCCCGCCGGCGTGAGCAGACGCAGAGAAATTCTGGGTAACGGTGAGGTTGGAAAGGAAGGGGTAGGTATTTGTAGCGATACAGATACCGCCCCCGTAGTCGTATCCAAAGCCCTTGGCATTGTTTTTGGTTATTAAACAATTTAAAATGGAGGGGCTGCTATTTTGAATAAATATTCCGCCGCCGCTGAGGTAATCCCCCGGTTCAGAATAAAAGGGTGTTCCGCTCCCGTTGGTCAGGGTAAACCCGTTTAACACTGCCGCTCGACTCTCCCACGAATCAAATTTGACCACACTGCCACTTTGATTCCCATCGACAATGGTAGTGTGGATATAGGCCGGGTCTGGGTCCAATAGGTAATGGGAACAAACAGCGATGTCTTTGCCATTATAATCCAGATTCTCAATATAGGTGCCGGAAGAGACCAATACCGTATCCCCGATTGCTGCCGCGTCCATGGCCCCTTGGATCGAAACATACTCAGCCGTTGAATCCGCACTCACTGTAAGAATGGCACCTCTTAATAACCCCCAGGAAAGCACACAAATAATTGATCTTAAACCAGCCATTGAAAATGTGGATGACTATTTAAGTAAAACTATTTTATATGTATCAAATTGGTCTTGACCTTCCACACGTAAAAAATAGGTTCCCGATGCAAGATTATCGCCCCTTAACGAGACACTATGTTGACCGGCACTGATCCAGCCATTGAATGGTTCGGTGATTAAACGACCTCTAATATCATACAATTTAATAACGATGTGGGCTGCGTAGGGCAGCTCATATTGAATGGTGGTACTTGAATTAAACGGATTCGGATAAATAGACTGAATCATTATTTTATCCGGTACTGTTGATTCTGGTACAATATTGAGCCCCCCATATTCATAAGCCCCTATGTCAGGAGCCGCGCCAATATAATCTTCAGGTGCAAGATCCAAGATCGTATCTCCGTCCCAAACAAAGAATGCAGTCCCGGCATCGATCGCGGGAGAGGTTGGGGATAATGCATAAGGAGTTGGGTCAATCATCGTGAATACCGGATCGGCATCCATATTCCCCTCCAGCCAGGTTACACTGTAATTCCCGATCCCGTTGATCCCCTGGACGCTGTCTTGAATAATGCTGTGCGAAAATATGGCTTCCGGTGCGGCGTATATGCCATCTATATACATTTGAAAAGGGCTATTCCCCCAAAATAGACAGTTGACAAAGCGCACGCCCCGCCAATTATCCCGGATCTCCAATATACCGGCGCCGGTGTCTAACACTTGGTTGTCCGCAAAGGTGCAGTGGATAAAATCCGCCGTTTTGCTTGTACTCACGCTAATTATTTGCGAGGGCGGCGGCCACCAGGTGGTTTCATTCAGATTGTTGGTGAAAATGCACCTTTCGATCCGTCTGATTTGATCCGGGGAAGCATTAGGAGCATGACCGCCAACGGACAATGCACGGGCGCCTGAAGATCCAGTCCCATCTGAATACGGGACACCATCTAAAAAGCGGCAATCCTCATAGGTATAAAACTGATGTCCATAAGTGCTAGCACTGCCGGAATTATTGATGAAATCACAACCCCGCACCGTAACGCTGGTCGAATCCGGAACGGGAGCCCCCGATCGACGCACGTTAGAGATAATCCTCGACATGGAATTTTGAGTAAATAGAATGTCGGTAATCAACACGTTTGTATTCTGCTCAATTTGTACCAGAAACCCGGAATCATGTTCTCCGTATCGTTCCGCATTTCTGATTTGAAAGGATGAAAGGGTATAGTCTCTTTTATAATCCCTGGCCATCAAGGCCGGGTTCATGGAACCCTCTAAATCAAAGATCGTTTCCTCCTTGCCAGCCCCATAAAGGGAGACATAACTGCGCAGATTCAGTGGAAAGAGTGCATCGCTCCCGGTAAAGGAGTAAATCCCCGGAGCTAAATGAATCGTTCGGGGGGCCGCCGCATCGGCCTGCACCAGCGCCAGGGCATAATGGATATTTCTCAAAGGTTCGTTCACCGAGGTGCCGGAGTTGGTATTGAGCCCGGCGACCGGATCCACATAAAGATCCGCCGCCACCGGCACAATTTTCCCACTTAGGATGTCCAGAGAATCATTCGGTCCAATTCTGATAAAATAATTTGTGGGGTCCACAACCGTAGCTGTATCTAAGAATATAGCAATATCAAATTCTCCACGGTGTCCAATATCATTGTAGCTCCCTCCAGACCAATTCAAATACACACTGCAGCGGTTCACCGGGTCAAACTCCGCATTTGCCGTGCTGAACAGATAAATCCCACCGGCAGAGGCAGATGCACAGAAATTCTGGGTCACAGTGAGGTTGGAAAGGAAGGGGTGGGTATTTGCATCGATACAGATACCACCTCCGGTGTCGAAACTAAAGCCCTTGGCATTATTTTTGGTTATTAAACAATTCAAAATGGAGGGGCTGCTGTTGCGAATAAATATTCCCCCGCCGCTGAGTCTGTCTCCCGGATTAGAATTATAGGGTGTTCCGCTCCCGTTGGTCAGGGTAAACCCGTTTAATACTGCAGCTCGACTCTCCCACGAATCAAATTTGACCACACTGCCACTTTGATTCCCATCTATAATCGTATTATGGATGAATGCCGGGTCTGGGTCCAATAGGTAATGGGAACAAACAGCGATGTCTTTGCCATTATAATCCAGATTCTCAATATAGGTGCCGGAAGAGACCAATACCGTATCCCCGATTGCTGCCGCGTCTATGGCCCCTTGGATCGCAACATACTCAGCCGTTGAATCCGCACTCACTGTAAGAATGGCGCCTCTTAATAACCCCCAGGAAAGCACAAAAACAATGGGCCTTAAACCAGCCATTGAAAAGGTGGATGGTTATTTGAGCAGTAAAAGTTTACCCCGCTTATGTTCACGGATCCCGTTTAGATGATAAAAATACATCCCCGAAGAAACTGGGGTGCCCCAGTGGTTTTTTCCATTCCATTCCAATGCATAAGAACCCCGTTCAAAATTACCGGACGCTACCGTGGATACCTTCCGCCCCCTAATATCATAGATCGATAGGGAAAGCCAGGTATCTTGCTCCAATCCAAATTGAATGGTCGTCCTTGAATTGAACGGATTGGGCACCACGCTGACAGAACTGAATGCCCCAGGGGTCGCGGCGTTTTCTTCTTTTTTATCCACCATGGCCAGGGTCACAAAAGCGACCCCCTTTTCCATGCTCAGGTGGGTGGTGACCGGAACTTGCTCTTTTAAGGAAGCCCCCGCATAGTTTGCGGTGGTCCGCCCCTGTGGATTCTGGGTGATGACATCGTAGGTAAGATTGGGAATATCCTCCATATTAGCGTACAGTTTTAGGCTGATCGGGTATCCATCAACCTGCTCCGAGCCCACACACTCTCCATCTTTAAATACACCCAATTCAATAATGCCGTCCCCACCTTCAATGTGTTCAATAACAATCGGTTGATAATCCGACTCTTCAACGTATTGAAAGTAGTTTGGCTCCGGGGAGGCCTCATGATGAATAGGAGGCCACCCGTCGTCCCAGTCATCACTTCCCTGCTGCCATACGAATGTTTCCGGTGCACTCTCATCCACTCTCAATATGACCATATCACCGTACTTTAACTTACAGGCACGAAGAATACTGCGCGTAGGCGGCAATGGCAGTTCCGCCGACACTGCACGACAACCGATTAATTCTCCATTGTGCTGGATTAAAAACCAGTCTTTTGTATATACCCCGATCAGATGCTCCATTAATTCTTCAGGGATCGCGTCAGCGGGATGTTGGCTTTCTTCTAAAAAATAACAAACCCAGTTGTCCCCGGGATGCAAAGGAATCGGTGTTTCAGGATCCACTACTCCTCCTCGCACCGGCATATAATACCTCCAAGCATGATCCGACATTCTTATTTTATAACCGCGGGTACTGTTGAAATAATCAAGTTGATCGATATCCCATGTTGAGTCCTGCCATGTCATGTAGTGCTCATCTTCAAACTCAACTAGCTCGGCATGGGGGGTCAAGGGCGCCATGACCAATGTAGAGGATGTGGCCTCATTATCGATTAAACGCGGAAACCCCACCCAATTCCACCTGTTCTTGATGGTTTTGGATTCGATACCGGGTAAGACGTCAAACCCCGTGATCGAAACCGGATCACCCACTCTGGGCAGGTAGATCAATTCATTATTATACATTAATGTCCATTCAGGATCTTGTGATAGGTCAATTTGAGACATGACCGCTTTATACCCTCCGAAATTCCCCGAAGGCGGCTGCTCCTTCCAATATAACGTATGTGCCCAATTCGGAGAGGACGAATCATTGGATGCTGCTTTTCTAAATGCCCAGATCTCATCTCCATCAGATAAAACAAAATTCTTATGTTGATTCAGGCTACGAAACGATGGATGGGACACGGCTTTATGGATGCCGCGCAATACATTCTTGTTTTCATCTGCTAATATGTTCTTCATAATCCAAAAAAAGTACAGTTCTGAATCAATGACATACTGCCACCCTGAATCTGCTTGCCAATCACCCCCGCACCCGCTTTCAGGATAAGTCTGGGGCTCCTGGTTCGCCAACATCCACTCATCCGTAATCAAGCCGCGCAATACATCTTTGTTCAGCGTCCCATTATGGGCAAACGTGAATGTTCTGCCGTTAGGAAGATGCATAATAAAGGGGTGCGGACCGTCCGGGATGTTGCCTACCTCATCACCACAACCGCTACTGGCTGCTCTAATATGCGCCATCGCTAATGTAGGATCATCATTGATTGTTGGAGTACCCAGGCCTCTGATACTTATTTCAGAGCCTATGTTACCATAATCATCGTAGCTGTAGAACGGCTCACTACCTCTCCAAATACGACCGTTTTCAATCCCCACACCTGTTCCATCGCCCAAGCGCCCGTTCAAATAATAGATGACTCCCCAGCCGTCATTATGGTAACTGCTTTGGTCACGCAAATCATCTAAATGATCTCTGAAATCACCATTATGATTGCTTTGAATCAGAGACGAGTTATGATTCGATACGATGGCCCAAAACCGGCTCCCCTGAGCAAAACTGATCATTAGAATTAAAACGAAAAATAATTTCTTATTCATGGCTCTTTCCGATATTAAATTGGAGAAAAAAGTTAAACCACAAAGACGATTAGAAAATACCGTTTTTTAGTTTGAGTTGGTCCTCAGCATTAAAACCGACTTAAACCGAAGACAACATATAAGCAGTGCTATATCATGGGAATAAGTACCCACAGAGATAAGGGTTTATTCATCCAATAGTTCAAATGATTTTGCATAAAGCATATTATCTTTTACTACTCCAGCAACGGCCGCAACCCGAACGGCAGTACACAATCCATTGTCAGCATGAGTATCGCCATGATCATGGATATCAGAACCTTCTACCCGATAAACTGCTCCGCCAATTTTTGCGTATAAACTACAGTTATCTTTTTCCGCAACATCAAAATTGCACATACCGCATGAAGCTAAAACAAAACCATTTACGGATCCATCAGATCTAATTTCATTGATCAGTTCATAATTTGTTTTTACTGCACCCATTTTAGAATCTTGCTGTGATTCTACATCTTGAGCAATCAATCCAGTAAATGAAAAGACTGCTATAATTAAAGCAATGGCAAAGATATTTTTAAGCATGATTACTTCCTTCAACTTTTATTTCATGAATTACTTTTATTGAACTTGTATTAAATTTTATTTATTTACAAGTAAAATTTTTTAGATAACAATATTCCGTAACAGGTTCTAATAATACCACTGCTGTTTTCCGAAATGACGCGAATGATGCAGTGTTCCCTGAGCCAAGTATAATACTCAGCCATTAATGATGATAAACAAAAAAGCTTTCAGGCAAGGTTTGATGGTATTTGGTTGCACAATTTATTTAATTCCAGATATCTTGCTATATACAAACACCACTGAATGAATTGCTTCCCTGAGCAGCCAGCACTGGAAATCGCAAAAGAGCCTGGGTTGAGTAAACGAATATTGACTCTAAATTGCAATAACGGTGTTAAAAATCTGGTCTTATAGTTAGATGAAGTGGATCATTAATTAATGGAGAATACAAACTTAAAACTGCATAGTAAGTTAACGGAACGAAATCGTGACGATACAAAATTCTTCAGAATGGGCCAACGGGGTATTACCCTCCCCCTCATGTTATTCTTTGATAGGGAGGTTTAAGTGTAGCGGGGGCAGGATTTGAACCTGCGACCTCCGGGTTATGAGCCCGACGAGCTACCAGACTGCTCTACCCCGCGATCTTTAATTCATTGTTTAAAAAAATGCCGGCAAAGTTAGTGAATACAGTTTTATCTCGCAACCATCATTTTGCCGTTATTTTCAAATATATCGCCAGATGATCTGATCGTATACGTAATCCCTGCGGGGAAGGTGCTGCTTAATTCCTTTAGGGCAGGATCATCGATCAATTCAAAGAGATTTTCCACATTCCAGAATCCAACCCACAGGGACTGCCCCGAAATCAGGGTAAAAATACAGAACCAGGTGCAGCATTTTATTATATTTCAAAGTTCAACTATTGTTTTCACTACCGGTTCAAAATTAAAGGAAACTTTTTTCCCGTGGAAACATTAATGTTTAGGAAGCGGGCACGTATTGACCATTTTGCCTCCTTGTTTACCTCCTTGGTTTGGTTGTGTCCGCTTCTTTTTATGATTTACGGTACGAAAACCGAATCGGCACCCCTTTAAGATTGAAGACCCTATACATTGCATTATGCAGAAAACGTTTATAATGGGTGGGGATCAGTTTGGGGTAATTGGCGTAGCAGGCGAACAGAGGTGGTGCCGAACTAACTTGTTTAATGAATTTGATTTTGATCAATTTTCCTTTTACCGCTGGTACACTGCGGTTTTTCACAGCCGCTACCAAAAAGGTATTGAGTTCCTTAACGGAAATAACGTTCTGGAGCAGTTCGTACACTGCGAACGCCGCAGTAACGAGCTTTGATACTCGTTGTCGAGTCAGGGCGGAGACAAACATAATGGGAAAATCATTGAGGGCTGGAAATGGGTTCCGAATATCTTTTTTAAACGTGGCCATTGTATTCGTCTCTTTTGCGATCAGGTCCCATTTATTCACCACCAGAATCATACCTTTTCCGGCTTTTATTACTTGGTTCACGATGGTCCTATCCTGCTTCCCGAACCCCTTTTCGGCATCGACCAACACTAGGGCCACATCACACTGGATGATGGAGCGTTTAGCCCGTACGGTGCTGTAATATTCCACATCTTCTGTCACCTTACTCTGTTTGCGCAGACCGGCGGTATCCACCAAGGTAATGGCTTTGCCGTGCCACTGCAAATGTGTGTCGATTGAATCACGGGTAGTCCCGGCTATGGGAGTCACGATGGTCTGATCTTTTTGTAGTAGAGCGTTGACCAAGGATGATTTGCCCACGTTAGGCATACCCACAATTGCCAGCTGCAGGTCGGCACATTTTTTTTGGGCGGTTTCGCGCTTGTCCATACGAAGAATACCGGCCACCGCTTCCAATAAATCCCCCGTACGGCGCCCCGATAGGGCGGACATGGCTAACACCGGAGCGATGCCCAGTGCATAAAAATCATGCACCTGCTCATCTTGGTTCATATTATCGCATTTATTCACCGCTAGGATGTGAGGTTTGCCACTTTTCCGGACGGACATGGCCAGGAGCTGGTCATTGGTGGTAATTTGCTCCCGCCCATCGACCATCAGGATTACCGCATCTGCTTCGGACATGGCTAACCGGGCTTGTTCCCGTATGGCAGCATTGAATACATCCTCATCCCGGGGGACATACCCGCCCGTATCAATAAAGTTGAGAATCTTGCCGGCCCATTCCGTTTGGCCATAGACCCGATCCCGGGTGATACCTTCCTGTTTATCCACGATCGCCTTGCGCCAACCCAACACCCGGTTAAAAAATGTTGATTTGCCCACGTTTGGCCGACCCACTATTGCAACGATGGGTACGGACATGGTCTACTCACTTACCGCTTTAAAAAGTTCTTCCAGGTAATAACCACACACCCGCACCGACGTACCCAGTGCTCTGCTCATATCCTTCAAAGTATGATCATCTGGAGTCAGAGTACCTTCATCGTTCAGCATACGGTCGTTGGAAAGGATCATAGCCCCTGATCGCCAGGTTGTAAACCCAGCTCGGCGGCGCGGCTATATTCCTGTACAGATATTATCTTCATCAGGGGCAAAAATTACGATAAAAGGGGGATAGTTCAGCCAGAGAACTGGAGAGCGGGCGATGAGAATCGAACTCACGTCACGAGCTTGGGAAGCTCGGGTAATAACCATTATACGACGCCCGCAATGTAAAATAATTTAGTGGTTTATTATTATATGGGGAAAATAAGAATTCCTGCACTCTAATTTTGTATGATTATCATTAATCAGATAAAAAACATATAAATTTTCATCTTAAAATTTTTTTAATTTCGCTGAAACTTTTATCGCAATTTTTTGTAAACAGGCTGTTAATTATTCTATTAACCGAAAACCAACAATAAGGAGTCGGAACAGGTGATTAGAGTCACAGATTTGTCCAAGAACTACGGTTCTGTTGAAGCAGTGCGCGCAATCTCGTTTGAACTGCAGGATGGTGAGATCGTTGGTTTCCTGGGGGTCAATGGCGCCGGTAAGACCACCACCTTGAAAATGATCACAGGTTACCAAGTCCCCACTGCGGGATCCATCGCGGTTAATGAATTGGATATTGTAACCGATACCCACCGCATCCAGGAACAGATTGGTTACCTACCAGAGCTGAATCCCCTCTACATCGAAATGCGGGTGTACGAATATCTCGAATTCCTGGCCAGGATCCGTAAGATCACCGGGCGCGCCTTCAAAGAAGCATTAGCCAGAGTCGTGGAACAATGCGGCCTACGAGGTGTGGTGCATAAGACCATTGCCAACTGCTCAAAAGGCTATCGGCAAAGGATCGGTCTAGCAGCAACCATGCTGCACAATCCGAAAATTTTAATCCTCGATGAACCGGTCACCGGACTGGATCCTAATCAAATCGTGGAGATCCGCAGCCTGATAAAATCCTTGGGGAAGGAAAAACTGGTCTTTATGTCCAGCCATATTCTCCAGGAGATCCAAGCGACTGTGGATCGCATCATTATCATTCACGAGGGTGTGATAGTCGCCAACGGCACTAGAGATGAATTAATGCACGATTTCATGGGCAATGTGCTGCTGAACATGGAGGTGAAAGGTGCTGCCGCTGAACAGGTGAAGCATATCCAGGCCAAACTCCCCGCCGTAAAATTTATGGCCATGGATGAGATCAATGGCCTGCAATCCTTGCAGTTCGAGTACGACAAAAACAATGATCCTCGAGAAGATATCTTCAATTACGCCCGAGAACATCATTGGATCATCCTGAAAATGACACCCCATACCACAGACTTAGAAGATATATTCCGCAATCTGACTATGACCGGAGGCGGCGATGCATAATATAACGACCATTTTCCGCCGGGAATTAAGCGGTTTCTTCAACAGTCCCATGGCCTATATCTTCCTCGTCATTTTTGCCGTGGTGAATGGCTATTTCTTCACCAATACTTTCTTTCTTTTCGGGCAGTCGGACCTGCGGATCCTATTCGATATTGTGCCCCTGGTGTTCCTATTTTTCATCCCTGCCATCTCAATGGGTCTTATCGCCCGGGAAAACAATATCGGCACTATGGAAACCATGTCCACTCTGCCCCTTAAGACCCGCCAGTTTGTCTTGGGGAAATATTTGGCCGCTTTGACCCTCATTTTGCTGGGTTTGGCCGCCACCTTAATCCACTTCATCACCTTGGTGGCCGTGGGCACCAACGTGGATTACGGCGCCATCTTCAGCGGATACCTGGGGCTGGCTTTGATGGGTGCCACCTACACCGCCATCGGGACCTTTGCCAGTAGCGTTACCGAAAACCAGGTCGTTGCCTTCATCATCGGTGTATTCTTGGTCTTGCTGGTCTTCATGCTGGACAAAACGCTGGTCTTCGTGCCCTCGGCTCTGGCTGGATTGCTGCAGTTCATGGCGGTGGATTTTCACCTATCGAACATTGCCCGAGGTGTAATCGATTCCCGCAACTTAGTTTATTTCTTTTCCATGATCGGGTTTTTTATTTTCCTGACTATTCAAACCCTAGAAGCGCGGAGATGGAAATAATCATGGCCAAATTCAATGTCCTTGATCTGAAAAGATCTGTGCTAATCCCGGGTCTGCTGATATTCGTAACCCTGTTCCTTTTGAACGCTGTTTCCAAGAACTGGTTCTTCCGCTTCGACCTGACCAAAAACAATATGTACTCCCTGTCCACCTCCAGTCGGGCAGTGGTAGAACAGATCAATGATCTGTTGACCATGAAGGTTTATTTCTCAGACGATCTCCCGGGCGAATATGCCAACAACCGTCGCTACCTCCAGGATATTCTTGAGGAATATGCGGCATTTTCCAAGGGCAATATCCGCTTCGAATTTTTCCGTCCCGAAGATGATCAGGACATTGAGCAGGAAGCTCAAAAATCTGGTATTATGCCCGTCCAAATGCAAGTGGTGGAAAATGATAAAATGGAAATCAAGCGCGTGCTCATGGGTGTGGTCATTCTCTATGAAGATCAGAAAGAGGTCATACCCGTCATTCAAACCACCACTGGATTAGAGTACGATATTACAACGAAGATCAAAAAGCTCGTGGAAACAAATAAACCCACTGTAGGTATAGCTGCGATCACTGAACAGATGGGGGAATTTCAAAATATCCGCAACGTGATCAGTCAGCGCTACAGCGTCCGTCAAGTACAGCTCGCCCAAACGGTGCCCGATAACATAAATACCCTACTCCTAGGTGGTGTCACCGATTCTCTCACTACCGATGAAATCGACCATTTGCGCTCCTATCTAGACCGAGGTGGCAACCTACTGCTAGCTCAAAATCGCGTCAATACGGAGCTCCAGTTCCAACAGGCGTTTCCTGTCAAGTCCAATATTTTCGATATCACCACTGACTACGGATGCATCATTGAAGAAAATTTAGTCATCGACAAACTTTGCGGCTCGATCAGCGTCCAGCAGCAGCTGGGCCCGCTGCGGATGAATGTTCCCATGGAGTACCCACTCCTGCCTATCGTGCGCACTTTTAATACAGAAGAACCCATCGTGGCTGGCCTGGAGCAGATCCAAATGCTGTTCACTAGCGAGATTAAACCAGATACGGCTATCGAAGATCAGGTGAAATTTGTGCCGCTCTTATTCTCATCGGATAGATCTGGAGAAATGCGCGGGCAATATAACCTGGACCCAGACCCCCAACGGAACCCTATCCTACGCCTGTTTAATTCCGCTGGCAAGATCCTGGGGGTGCGGGTGGAAAAAATAACCGATAACGGGATCATGAGCCAGCTGATCCTGTTGGGCGATTCAAATTTCATGAATGACGATGGCGGTGGTCAGTCCCCGGAAAATAATATTTTTATTATGAATTGCGTTGACTTCCTCCAGGGCGACCGTGACCTGATCGCCCTGCGTTCCAGGGAGATCACTTCTCGGCCCTTATCCGAAATAACCGATGACACAAAACGAACTTGGAAATGGGTAAACATTATCACCCCTTCTCTGCTAATCATTGCCTTTGGATTGGTGCAGTTACGCCGGCAGAAAAACCGCAGCAATGTATTGGAGGAATTATATGGGTAACACAATGAAATGGCTACTTGCAGCCCTGGGAGTATTACTATTGCTGTATGGGATTACCCAACTGCAGCAGCGTGGATTACAATCTAGCAGTGAGCAGGTCTTCGACATCACGCGCGCAGATGTCTACGGGATCCACATAACCAACGATTCCGATTCCCTGTTATTACGATTTGACGGAGTAAAATGGAACATTGCTAACCACGACAGCCTGCAGGTAAAGGAAAATACCCTCAACAATTTCTTTGCCCGCATCCTGGATCTGAAACGTACCTCCCTCATCTCAAAGAATCCGGATAAGTGGGATAAATTCATGGTGGGTGACTCGACTGGCACCTATTTGCAATTGCTGGACATCAGTGGTGGTACCCTGGGCACGATCATCGTTGGACGTTCCAACGCTGATTGGTCCACCAGTAACATGCGTGTAGGAGATGAGGTGGAGGTGTTCCAAACCAGTGAGAATATCAGCCGCCTATTGAATACGTCCCCCACTTATTGGGGCCAGGTACCGCCGCCCCCACCGGAAACGGACTCCACTGCTATCGACACCACCACTGCATAATAATGCTGCCTGCAGCGATCGGTTTCCGAAATTCAACTTTAGTAGCACTGTAATCCACGTAAAACACCCAGCTGGTGGTACGTTACGGTGTAATATACGTACATGGAATACACCCAAGCGTGGATAAACGTATTCTTACAGCTCAACCTCGATGGCCTTTACCACCTCCGATCATATTCCCTAGCTATAAACTGAATAAAATACAATATTAGGTTTTGTCGGCCAACCACTCCCAGTGCTTATAAAAGGTTCCAGATCTACGCCAGTTCGGGAGGAAATCCCAGATTTGTGATTTTATCGCTTCTCTCCTCGATGGAATTTCTTGTTGGGTCATTTTTTTCATCGCTAACTGTTTATTTTCTCTTTAGAGAAAATAGGGAAGTTCTGAATCACTATGGATCAATTTGTCCACTTTAAAAAATTTTACGACGATAAATAACTCATTTTTACTTTTCTCCTTGCTGATTTCACCGACGGTAAATATATTTTTGTCGCCAACCCAAGTGAATTTTCTCTTTTTTAGCTTTGCTAGCCTGTTTTTTACCAATTAAAACGTTAAACCACATACCGAATAGGAATGCACATGGCTGAAGCATTGGATCTCAATCCGCATCATAAACAAACTGAGAACCAACGAAAGATCGTTCCGGAGATACTGGACTCCGTCAGGGAAATAAAAAAGGACCGGAATACACAACACGAAAACATCGTACCCAAAGCATATCAGATCGATAACTATTATGCGGACGATTCACTGGGCGCAGATGTATTAAAGAATAAATATCTCGCCCCCTGGGAACATCATCCCTGGGATATTTGGACTCGTCAGGCCAAAGCGATTGCATCCGTTGAAAAGACTAATAGTCTCCAAGAACGATGGAGTAAAAAATTCTATCAAGCTCTGGAAAACTTTAAATTCGTTCCTGGTGGACGGATCATGCACGGTGCTGGCCGGGAAGATATCACCACCACGCTGAACAATTGCTACGTAGTGGCCATCAAAGACGATTCCATCAAAGCCATTTATGACACCATCGTCCAGGAAGCCCTGACCTATAAATACGGTGGCGGCTGCGGCCACGACCTTTCCAAACTGCGGCCGGCCGGGGATGCCATCAATGGTACAGGAGGTAAAAGCTGCGGACCCACCGGGTTCATGAATCTCTTTTCCGAAAATACCAACACCATCGCCCAGCACGGTCGACGGGGCGCCAACATGCAAACCTTGCGGATCGATCATCCAGATATTGAAAAATTTATCGAGATCAAGACTGGTGATATCAATATGGTCAAATACTCCAACATCTCCGTCCTGCTAACTCATAAGTTCATGGCAGCCGTGGAAAATGATAGCAACTTTGATCTCACTTACAACGGCAAAGTGCACAAGACTGTCAACGCCCGAAAGATCTGGAACAAGATCATCGATCACGCCCATACCAGTGCCGAGCCAGGACTCTTGTTCTGGGATACGATGAAAGATTTCCACAATGCCGAATACTGCAGTCCCTTGGTCTCCACCAACCCCTGCGCAGAACAACCCCTACCGGACGGCGGTTGCTGTAATTTAGGAGCCATTAACCTGGCCCGGTTCGTGGATGAGCAGAGCAATTTCATGATCAAATCATTCAAAGAAACAGTGGCGGTAAGCATCCGGTTTCTGGACAATGTCGTGGATTATAATATAGACCGGCACGCCCTGGAAGACCAAAAAATGAATGCCATAAACGACCGCCGGGTGGGTCTGGGTATTCTTGGCCTCGGGGATATGCTGGTGTACATGGGCATCAAGTACGATAGCGAAAACGCTTTGCAGATCGTAGACCAGATCATGAAGAGCTTCAGGGACATTGCTTACGAAACCAGCGTTGACCTGGCCCGGGAAAAAGGCCCTTTCCCCAATTTTGAATGGAAGGGTTATACCAAAAGTAAATTTATAAAAAATCTACCTAAAGCCACTCGGGACAGAATCCGCACAATCGGCATTCGTAATTCCACCTTAACGACCGTGGCACCCACCGGTAGTGGCGCCATTGTCGCCCGGGTAACATCCGGTGTTGAACCGATTTTTGCCACTTCTTATAATCGGCGAGTCAAACAAAACGACGGCTATGGAAAAACATTCGATGAATACACAGTCTATCACCCTGTGATCAAGGAATTGTTCGGCGGCGATGAAGACCTCCCGGAATATGTCGTCACGGCCCACAACATCGATCCCTTCTTTCGGGTAAAGATGCAGAGCGTTATTCAAAAATATATCGACAGCTCAATCTCCTCAACGGTGAACCTTGCTGAAGATATCACCGTGGACACAGTGGCCAAAATCTATATGACGGCCTATAAAGCTAATCTGAAAGGTATTACCGTTTACCGAGAGGGTAGCCGGGAAGGAATTTTGATCACCAATAAGGAAGCAACAAAAAGGATCGAAAAAGCAACAGATACCCAAGCAGCTCAAGACAACGGCCAGGCTGTAACTAAATACCAAGCAAAAGCACCACGTGTACGCCCCGTTATGACCACCGGCGGTACCCGCCGTATCCGCACCGGCGAAGGTTCGCTCTATATCACCATTAATGAAGATGAAAACGGCCTATGCGAAGTTTTTACAACCATTGGTAAAGCCGGTGGCAATGCTGCTGCCCAATCAGAAGCCATCAGCAGACTGATCTCATTAGCCCTTCGCTCCGGTGTGGATCCTTATGCCATCGTTAAACAACTGAAAGGTATCAGCGGTCCCAATCCCACCTGGGAAGATGGCCGATTGATCCTATCTACACCTGACGCAATCGGTAAAGCACTGGATGATTACCTGAAACACCGGGAAACGAATGGTAGCGAGCCCCAGCAACTGCAGTTTACCCTGGCTTCAGAACAAGAAGAGCAGGAAGATGAGATTGCAGATTTCACCGCCAAAAATCTTTTAACCTGCCCCGATTGCAGAGCCACAGTGCAACATCAAGGCGGGTGCGTCACCTGCACCGGCTGCGGCTTCTCCAAATGTGATTAAATTTAACCCTAATATAAATCAAAAAGCCCCATCAGGGGCTTTTTAATTGCCTGGGCAAAATCTACACTAGAATTCCATTAGCTCTGTTTCTTTATGTTCAATCATTTCATTCAATCGCTCGATATACCTGTCGGTCAATTCCTGAATATCTTTTTCCGTCTGTTTGATCTCATCCTCTGATATATGACCCTCATCCTGGACCTGTTTAACATGATGATTGGCATCTTTACGCACATTGCGAACAGCCACCCGGCCTTCTTCCACCAAATGGTGCACTATCCGGATCAACTCTTTGCGGCGCTCTTCAGACAATGGTGGAATGGGAACCAGGATCACGTCCCCATTATTACCGGGAGTTAGGCCCAGGTTGCTTTTCATGATTGCCTTTTCAATATCCGTCAAAATGGACTTGTCAAAAGGCTGAATGGTAATCAGTCGCGGTTCCGGTATAGAAATATTGGATAATTGGTTCAAGGGTGTAGACGTTCCATAATAATCGATTTTTAACGATTCCACCAATTCAGGGTTAGCTCGGCCAGTACGTACTTTTGCCAATTCCAGACGGGTATGTTCGACAGCCTGGCTCATGCGGTGTTTTGAATCAGCTAGAATGTCCTGAATCATATTTACTCTGTAACAACTGTTCCAATATTCTTCCCTTGTAGCATATCCACCATTGCGCCTGCATCATCCATATTCAACACCCGAATCGGTAACCCATTTTCTTTACAGAGCGTAAATGCGGTTTGGTCCATCACCTGCAAGTTACGTTTCAGCACTTCATCAAATGTAATCGTATCAAATTTTTTGGCGTCACGGTGCTGCATTGGATCCTTATCAAATACCCCATCTACTTTCGTGGCCTTGATTACAACTGCAGCGCCTAATTCAATCGCTCGCAATACGGCAGCTGTATCAGTTGTAAAATACGGATTACCGGTCCCACCGGCAACAATGACTACCCGTCCTTTTTCTAGGTGCCGCAAGGCCCGGCGCCGAATATACGGTTCAGAAATTTGGGAGACAGTGATCGCAGAAAGTGTCCGCGTTTCTATATCGCTCTTTTCCAATGCATCCTGGAGGCTGATGGCGTTCATGATCGTCGCCAGCATACCTAAATAATCTCCGGTTACACGATCCATACCCTTGGCCGCAGCCTGCATACCTCGGAAAATATTTCCAGCACCGATGATAACAATGATATCTACACCCAATTTGTGCACAGCTGCGATTTCTTTGGCCAGCTGCCGCGCGTTGGCTGGGTCAATGCCAAACTGATTTTCGCCTGCAAGCGCTTCTCCGCTGTATTTTAGCAGCACACGCTGAAAAAGCGGTTCGGTCATATAAATTATTAGGGGTTAAACTTGACCGTTATTGGCGGCGTTGGATTCGCCCACAGCGTAACGGGTAAAGCGGTCTATGGTTATATTTTCCCCCAGGTTCGCAATTGCTTCGGTTATCAGATCGCTGACTTTTTTGTCCGGATCTTTGATGAAGGGCTGCTCAACCAGACATATTTCTTGGTAGTATTTTTGAATACGACCCGCTACAATTTTATCAATGGATTCCTCACTTTTACCAGATTGATGAGCATGGGCACGATAAATCTTTTTCTCATGCTCCAGGATTGCAACAGGTACATCTTTAGGGCCCACCGCGATGGGGTTCGTCGCCGCGATCTGCATAGCAATATTATGGGTCAGTTCTTTGAATCCATCGGTTTTTGCAACGAAATCAGTCTCGCAATTCACTTCCACTAAAACACCCAATCGGCTACCGTGATGGATATAGGAATAAATAATACCCTCCCGTGCTTCCCGCGCTTCTTTCTTAGCGGCCTTTGCGATTCCCGATTTGCGTAAGAATTCGATCGCTTTTTCTATATCGCCCTCAGAATCAACCAGCGCCTTCTTGCAATCCATCATACCGGCACCGGTTTTGTCCCTTAATTCTTTAACGGTTTTGGCACTAATTGTCATGATTATTAGGCTTCCTCTTCTTTTACTACTTATAGTCTTTCTTCTGCTTTTGCTTTAGCTACAACCGCCGGTTCTGTTTCATCCTCAGGAACTGATTCGACCAGAGTATCTACTTCACCTTTCTGCTCGGGTGCTTCAGCTCCTGTCGGTTCAGCTGCGTCTGTGGTTTTAGCGCTGAGCGTTGTCCCTACCAGCATCTTCCTTTTCATCAGCTAAAGATTTATCCGCCCCCTTTGTGATTACTTCAAGGATGGCATCGGTCAAGTTAGAAATGAGGAGCTGGATTGTCCGGATTGAGTCATCATTGGCCGGGATGGGGTAATCCACAATATTAGGATCAGTATTTGTATCCACGATTGCCACTACTGGGATTTCCAGTAACTTTGCTTCCAACACGGCGGTCATTTCGTGTTTGGCATCCACTACAATGACCACATCCGGTAAGCGTTTCATATCTTTAATCCCCCGGTGCTGGTCAGCAAGTTTAATGCGTTCCCGGTTCAGCATCTGCACTTCTTTCTTGGTCATATTTTCGTAAATACTAGACCCTTCTTTTTCCAGCATCTGCAGGCGTTTAATGCTTTTCTTCATCGTAGAAAAATTGGTGAGGGTTCCACCCAGCCAGCGCTCCACAACGTAGAACATTCCGCAGCGATCTGCTTCTTGCTGGATGATATCCCGGGCTTGCTTTTTCGTTCCTACAAAAAGGATTTCACCGTTTTTCTGCGCCACTTTACGAATAAAATCCAACGCTTTTCCGAGCTTTCTAATGGTTTCATCCAAATTGATGATATGAATACCATTTTTTTCCATCAAGATAAATGGTTCATAGGCTGGGTGCCATTTCCGTTTTACGTGCCCGAAATGGGCACCGGTTTTTAATAGATTATTCAGGTTAACTTCAGTCATTGACCGTTTACCGTTTGGAAAATTGAAACCGTTTACGAGCTCCCGGCTGACCATATTTCTTGCGCTCGACTTTTCGGGCATCACGAGTTAAAAATCCGGCTGTTTTGAGGGGAGATCGAAAGTCATTGTCCACTTGGATCAACGCTCTGGCGATCCCCAAGCGCAGAGCTCCAGCCTGACCCGTCAATCCACCACCCCTTACATTGGCATTAATATCGTATTTTTTCACCGCATCCAGGGTTGCCAATGGCTGTATCACGTCCGTTGCCAATGTATTCCGGCAAAGATATTTTTTATAATCGATGCCATTCACCAGAATGGACCCCTTACCTGTAGTCAGATAGACCCGAGCTACAGAAGATTTCCTACGGCCTGTACCCTGAAATGTATTATTACTCACAAATTAAATTTTTAATTCTTTTGGTTGCTGGGCAGCGTGAGGATGATCTGCACCAGCGTAAACTTTTAGATGCTTGATTATCTGGCGTCCCAGACGATTTTTCGGCAACATCCCCTTTACAGCATTTTCAATGATTCTTTCCGGTTTAGTCCGGCGAACATGATTCAGATCAGTGAATTTTGTGCCGCCGGGATAGCCAGAATGGCGAAAATATATCTTACCCTTTCCCTTGTTGCCGGTCACTTTAATTTTTTCAGCATTGACCACCACAACACAGTCACCCATATCCATATGGGGACTGTAACTGGGTTTATGCTTGCCACGCAGAACCTGGGCAATTTCACTGGAAAAACGTCCCAAGATCTTATCCGCGGCATCAGCAATGAACCAGTTTTTTTCTATTTCTGAGGCTTTTAGTGTTTTTGTGCTCATACTGTTTAATTTCAAATACAGCCTCGCAAGTTAGTAATCTTAATGGACGTAAGGCAAATAATATTTGGGAAGTAACTATGGTATTATATTGTTATTGTTGTTATTTGATCTTTAACAATGGTGTATTTAATTTTTCCGATTAAAGGCCTGTTGATAAACGGGGAGTTGACCGATTTTGAATAAATATCATTTGTTGAAAATATCCATTCTTCCTGTGGAGCAAAGATAGTTAATTCTGCCGGGGTATGAGGTTGGAGCAAGTTACATTCAAAACCCATCACCTGCCGCGGCTTTACTGTCAACGCCTGGATCAGCTGCATTAAAGGAACGTTGTTGTCCTTGACTAAAACTTTATGCACTGCTCCAAAGCAGCTTTCCAATCCGATCATACCGCACGCAGCCAAATCGAATGTACATTCCTTTTCTTCCGGTGTGTGGGGAGCATGATCAGTGGCAATACAATCGATGGTTCCATTTCTGAAACCTGTGATCAACGCTTTTTGCTCACTATGGTTGCGGATCGGCGGGGCAACCTTTAAATTTGTATCATAGTTAACAAGATCCTCATCAGTAAAATATAAATGATGGGGTGCAACCTCAGCGCTAATACAATCTGTTTGTTTTTTCTTACTGCGTACGTATTCAACTGCACGGGCAGTACTGATATGGGGCACATGCAGTTTTGCTCCAGTCAATGTGGCGAGCTGCACATCGCGGTGCACCATGATTGATTCGGCCAAGACCGGGTTGCCCGGCAGGCCCAATCGCGTCGCAACGGGTCCTTCATTCATCAAACCCTGACTCCGCAGGCAAACGTCTTCCGCATGGTTGATCACCGGCTTATCCAACATCCCGGCATATTCTAATACTCGGCGCATGACACTGGCGTCCATGATTGGCAAACCGTCATCGCTGAAGGCCACGGCTCCTGCTCGGCTCATGGCTCCCATTTCAGTCAACTCTTGTCCTTTTTGACCTTTCGTAGCAGCACCGATGGGATGGATATAAATGGGACACTCCGCCCCTTTTTCTCCAATAAAGCGGAGCGCTTCCGGTGTATCAACCGGTGGGGTAGTATTGGGCATAGTACACACCCGAGTAAAACCGCCGGCCAAGGCTGCCCTAGAACCGGATTGTAAGGTTTCTTTATCTTCCCGTCCCGGTTCGCGAAAATGAACGTGTAAATCACAAAACCCGTGCGTCAGAACCAACCCCGTGCAATCGATGACCTTGGCATCGATAGTCTGAACCTTCCCTACTTCAGCAATCTTGCCATTTTTAACGAGCACATCCCCCCGGTATTCCCTGTCTTTTACCGGATCGATTATCGTTCCGCCCTCAAACAGTGTTCGTTTTGCTAATGGAGATGTTTTCATGATTCCCCCTTCCCAGCCAAGAGTAAAAAAAGAATCGCCATACGCGCTGCCACACCGTTAAGTACTTGATCCAAAATAATTGCCTGGTCGCTATCGGCCACAGCGCTTTCGATCTCCACACCGCGATTCATGGGCCCTGGGTGCATTATAACAATCTCTTTCTTATGCTGGGCCAGTCGTTCGGCCGTGATACCAAAAAGGGAACGGTATTCCCGAATGGATGGAAACAGATTGACACCCATCCGTTCAATTTGAATGCGGAGTACGTTCAACGCATCAGCCCATTCAATTACTTGGTCAATATTATAATTCACGGCTACACCTAGTTCTTCCACGTGCGGTGGAATTAAGGTTGCTGGACCACATACGGTTACCTCAGCACCCATGGTTGTCAAACCATGGATATTACTCAATGCTACACGGCTGTGCGAAATGTCGCCAATAATACCAACTTTTAACCCGTTCAAATATCCGAATTTTTCCTGGAGACTGGTCATATCTAGAATGGCTTGAGTAGGATGTTCATGAGTTCCATCGCCGGCGTTGATCACCACCGCATCTACATATTCCGTTAAACGCAGGGTGGCGCCTGATGCGGGATGGCGTAGCACGCAAGCATCGATCTTCATCGCTTCAATATTTTGCACAGTATCCTTGAAACTTTCCCCCTTATTCAAGCTAGAGGTCGATGCTGAAAAATTCACCGTATCGGCACTTAGCCGTTTTTGAGCTAGCTCAAAACTGATACGAGTGCGCGTTGAATTCTCAAAAAAAAGATTTACAATCGTTTTGCCCTGTAGCGAAGGTACTTTCTTAATGGGCCGTTCCAAGACCTCTCTGAATGTAAAGGCTGTGTCAATAATCCGATGGATATCTGCAGCCGGATAACCCTCCAGTCCCAGAAAATGTCGGTGTTTTAACCTCATGCGTCCTCCCTGTACTGTAATAGCATTACTGCATCTTTACCGTCTATTTCATTGATCTGGACATGTACATGTTCCCCTTCATTCGTAGGGATATTACACCCCACAAAGTCCGCTTTGATGGGTATTTCCCGATGTCCGCGGTCTACCATTACTGCCAATTGGATCCGTTGCGGTCGGCCAAATGCCATCAGTGCTTCCATCGCTGAACGAATCGTACGACCGGTATAGAGAACATCATCGATCAAGATCACTGTTTTATCATCAATGGCAAAATCGATGTGGGTACCCTGGACTTTGGGCATCACCAGTCGTTTACGGAAATCATCTCTATGAAAGGTAATATCCAGCACCCCGATCTGTAGATTAGTGCCGCTGATTTTTTTGATCAAGGTCTTGAGCCGTTCAGCCATGGGTTCACCACGGGTGCGGATACCAATCAGTACAATATCATCAATAACACCGTTTTTTTCGATAATCTCGTGGGCCAACCTAGTTAATTGGCTGGAAATACTGGCCGCATCCTCAATTAAGACTCTTTTTGCTTCCACAGTTACTCCTGTTTTAAAAAAAACCTCCGGGCAGCTATATTTCCACTGAACGGAGGCTCTCGCATAGCCCTTTTTGCCATCACAGTAGCGGTTTAAAGGGTCAAATCACCATTGAATCTACTATGGTTTCACAACATAAAGAAAAATTACTTATTACTTCAGGGGAAAACGTTCTTTTCTGCGCCAGATGGAAATAATCTCTGCGGCAATTGCACCTACATCCTCAAATTTAGCAACATCAATTTCTATTGGATTGGAGCGGTTCCTGAACCATGTCAACTGGCGCTTAGCATATTGCCGGGTACGCAAAATGATCTCTGCTGTTGCTTCCTCCAGAGAGAATTCACCGTCTAAGTACCGGTCAATCTGGCAGTAACCGATAGAATCGAGGGCATGAGTCTCCTGATTTGAATAGTTTTTTCTCAAATTTTTGGTTTCTTCAATCCAGCCGCTGTTCAGCATTTTGTTGGTTCGAGATCGAATGCGGACTGTCAATGATTCCATATCTATAGCCAGCAAAATGGTAAGGAATTGTGCCTTATCGGGTTGTATAGATGATTGTTCAGCAAAATGGATCGATGGCGGAATACCTGTGATCGCGTATATCTCTAAGGCTCTGACCAACCGCTTTTTATTATTAGGATGGACTTTTTCAGCATAATCAGGATCAATTTTCACCAGTTTTTTCATCAATCTTGACGGATTGCGATTGTAGTCCGTACTGATCCGACGGCGAATGTTCATATCCGCCCTACTGCTGGTAAAAATACCTTTTGTTAATGCTTCCAGATATAACCCGGCACCACCACAAATGATGGGTTTTTTACTCCTACTCTTGATGTCTGCAATACAATCCCAGACCAATTGCGCATATTCACCGGCAGATACAGGTTCATTGGGCTTTCTGATTGAAACCAAATGATGTGGTACAGCACCTAGCTCTGTGGCTGAAGGCTGAGCAGTGCCAATCCCCATTCCGTTGTAGATCTGTCGTGAATCCAGACTGATAATTTCGCCATTTATCTGTTGCGCGATGGACATAGCCACAGCCGTTTTTCCGATGGCAGTTGGTCCGACGATACATAAATAGGATATACCTTCTAACATGATCCATAAAGAAAAATAAGGTAAACTATGATCCTCATCATCATATAAAATTAAGTAATCATCAATTAATTTTTTTCAGCCCGATACAATTCACAGAATTTGAAATCATACCATATTATTTTTCGCCATCTTTTTTACTGGATATTCGACCATTGTCACGGCCCCATCAGCTTTGGTAGTTTATTCATGCCTTCCAACAAAAATTGAGATACCCTTTTCTTACCCATTATAGAATCGATCGAAGCAGGTAATATTAGGGTGATTTTATTCATTTTATTGAATTAAAAAATAATCAAATCCAGATCTGCCTGTATTGCGTAGAAAAAATTGTTTCAACCTGTCTCTCATAGCAATCTGTATTAAATTGCCTTGTGGTACAAAGTAAAGCAAAAACAGTTTCAGATTATTTAAATGAACTTCCTGAAGACAGACGTTCAGTTATCTCGACTATCCAAAACAAAATCCTTGAAATACTGCCTGATGGATATGAAGAAACGATGAACTGGGGTATGATCTGTTACGAGATTCCGCTGAAGACCTTTCCGGATACATATAACAAACAACCATTGGGTCTCGCTTCCATCGCATCCCAAAAGAACCATATGGCTATCTACATGATGGGTTGTTATCTGGTGCCTGGACAATACCAGAAATTGCTGAATGCCTATAAAGAAATGGGAATCAAACCGAACATGGGTAAATCCTGTATTCGTTTCACCAAACTGGAAAAGATACCTCTGGAAACGATCCTTGAATTGATCAGTGAATTTTCTGTCCAGGACTACATCAAACGATACAAGGATATTAAGAAAAAATGATTCAAAAAATTACGTTTACTCCACCAGCATAGAATCTGTCTGCAAAAAACCAAGGATCATCGCGGAGTATCACGGCAGAGTTAAAACAGATACCGGCATTTGATCCCGACAATGCACAGCGGGAGCAATTCTTAACTTTGTCTACCTATTTCCGTTCAAAGCGTTTATCCAATTCTTCGAGGGACAGTTGGATAATAATAGGCCGGCCGTGGGGACAATAGTAGGGATGTTCCGTCGCAAATAGCCGATTCACCAGGGCCTGCATTTCCGGGATCGTCAAGGGATCACCGGCTTTTACCGCCCCGTGGCAAGCATAGGATGCGGCCAAACTCTCCTGCCAGGAACTGTATTTTTTCTTATTTTCTAAAAATGAGTCGATAATTTCCCTTAATACTCTTTTTTCATTGCCCCAACCCATTTCCGGAGGAATCGCTTCCACCAGTACCGTGCTCGCTCCGAATTCTTTCATTCTGAAACCGATTTTATTAAGGCTTGGTAAAATATCTAACAATACCGAAAATTCATCTGCTGAAAACTCCAGCGTTTCCGGAAATAATAATGTCTGCGCATTCAAGGGATTGGCATCAAATGCTCCCAGTGCTTCTTCAAAAAGAACTCGTTCGTGGGCTACATGCTGGTCAATAATAACCAAACCGCTGTTGATCTGGGATATAATGTATTTATCATGGACCTGCCACATAGTTCCACTCCCGAACGGATCTGCATCATCATCGCGTTTCGGAATGGTTTCCATGTATGTTTTGGCTCGAGCTAAATTGTGCTGGATTTTTGTTTCCACTTTGGATAGCGGTAAGTTTTCCTGCACTTGAATGGTATTGACATTGCTGAAAAAATAAGAATCTTTTTTAAAATCCGGGATTGTATCTAAAATCGAACTTAAAGCATATTCTACGGCCGATTTCAATGCATGGTAAAGACGCCATTCATCCTTAAAACGCACTTCAATTTTCATGGGATGGACATTTACATCGATCTGGTCCGGAGGATGGCTCAAGTTCAACACAAAAAAAGGATATTCTCCCCGTTTAATCAGGGATTGGTAGGAGCTGAATACGGCATTATTCAACAGTCGCTGTCTAATAAAGCGCCTATTCAAAAAAAAATACTGTTCACCGGGTCGTGAACGAAGCAAATTAAGATTACCTACAAATCCACTCATAGCAAAGTCACCCTTGGTTGAATTTACTTCCAACAGATTTTTACTGTAGGTTGGATCAAATACATTATCAATGCGTTCATTCAGAACGTCACTCTGCAGGTTCAGAATCTTTTTCTCGTCATGAATCAGTTTAAAAGCGACTTCAGGAAAAGCCAGAGCATACCGTTTGACCATTTGAACGATCTGTCGAAATTCAACCCGTTGAGATTTTAGGAATTTTTTACGAGCCGGAGTATTGTAAAATAGATTGCGTACATCAATGCGGGTGCCGGGTAAAGGTTCTGAAGGTGCAATCGCCCCGGATTCACCATCATGGACCCTAACAACGAACCCGCCTTTACCATTAACACAGGAAGCCAATTCCATTTCAGATACGGAGGCAATACTGGCCAGAGCTTCACCCCTGAATCCCAGCGAATTGATATTGAACAGATCATCTAAAGTTTCAATTTTGCTGGTGGTGTAGCGTTGCACTGCTTTATCCATATCATCCGCTGCAATTCCACTACCGTTATCGGTTACCTGGATGAGTTGGCGTCCTCCCTTTTCGATCACGATGGACACTTCCGTCGCGCCGGCATCTATGCTGTTTTCGAGGAGTTCTTTCACTACTGATGCCGGCCGTTCTACGACTTCCCCGGCGGCAATTTTATTACGCAGATCTACAGACAGGGTATGAATGGCAGCCATCAGCTCTCAATAACTTTTAATGTATTTATAAACAGTTTGTGTTCCAGTTTTGGGGCACTAATCAACCACTGATCCACTTGCTTTTTTACTCGGCTGGTATAGGATTTATCGTTAACACTGGACAGATTAATGAGTACATTAAGGCACGCACCCCTAACAGCAGCCAGGGCAGATTCCCCGGCTACACCCACATCACTCACCGAATTTGGATTACTTTTTTTAACCAGTTTTACAGCCATTTCTAATACAGTAAACGATAGTTCAGCCGCTTCCAAAGGAATTTCAATCGCATATTTATTAGCAGCAAGAACAGCTTTTTGCTTTGCAGCTTTTTCTTCCTCAGTATTTGCAGGTAATCGATTGCTATCCATTACCGCATTAAACGCATTGGTATCTTCATCCACAAGGTATGCCAACCGGTCTTTGATTCGCTGCGCTTCATTACCGAGCTCCTCCAGTTCATCTTTTAATAGTTCAAATCCTTTTTTTTCATGGGTCAACGCTGCCACCATTGCTACCAGAGCAGCACCCAGACTGCCGGATAGGGCGGCGACGCTGCCGCCACCGGGGGCTGGAGAATTGCTGGATAACTCATCTATAAATCTAATAGTCGACAAACCCATTAGTTCAGGGATTTCTTGGGTCACAGCAAATTCAACGATCTTTTCTTCCGGTTTGAATGGATAGAGATCATTCAATCCCAACGATTGCACAGCGCATTCGATAATCTCCCTCTCCGGTACTGCCGTGGTACATCGCTGTTTTTTGAGATAATACCGTCCGGCCATGAGTAATGCTTCTTTTGGCATCAATCCCACCAATTCGCTGCCAGTGACGCGGATCCCCCTATCTTCCGCAAGTGCACAGGCTTTATCGAATACGTTATGGATCGTGGATACTTTATAATTATTAAAATTCAACGAGATCTGGGCCCGTCTAAATTCATCAATGTACCAACCTACACCTTTCAGACCCTGGAAAAGACCCGGGACTTTCACCGGGCTACCATCTTTATTCCGAACAATCTCTCCATCTAAAAGATTCGGCGAATCTGGGTGCGGGTTACGTTTACTACGCCCTTTTTCCCGTAATTCAAACGCAATATCTGTAGCCAAGCGCTTATCCTTGGTATTGAGGTTGAGATTGTAAGCAATTAGAAATTCTCGGCAGCCCATGACCGTGGCACCACTTTTCGGGTTAAATGTCGTTGGTCCATGATCCGGTTTCCAATTTGGATCCTCTAATTTGTTCGCAAGTCCTTCGTATTCTCCGGTCCGGATATTCGGTAGACTTTTCCGATCTTCCTTTTGAGCGGATTCCTCATAAAGATAAACTGGTATAGAGAGTTCTCTGCCAATTCTTTCTGCCACACGGTTAGAAAGGTCCACACACTCGTTGATACTGACACCACTTATGGGAATAAACGGACACACATCGGTGGCACCCAAGCGGGCATGGGCTCCGGTATGCTGGCGCATATCGATCACATCAACTGCGGCAGCTACCCCTCTGAATGCTGCTGCTTCTACCTGGTCAACGGTGCCGACAAATGTAACCACCGTCCGATTGGTGTCTCTTCCCGGATCCACATCCAGCAATGTGACACCGGCCACAGATTCAATGGCATTCGTGATTTGTTTTATCTTGGCTAGATCACGTCCTTCAGAAAAATTGGGTACACATTCCACCAGCTGCTTCATGCCTTAACTGCTCCCAGACATTCTATTCAAATAATACATGATCCAAATTATAATCACCAGCAATCCGATCGTCCACCCCAGCGAGCGGATCGGCTTTCTCCGTTGGATATGGCGCTTAAAAAAATGATGGTATTTATCCCTGTTCATAAACCGGCGAAAAGAAATAGAAAGAAATTAACAAAAGGACTCATCATCATCCATAACGGCGAAATGGGGGTAAAATAACCCACCAGGATCAATCCCATAAGAATTTGGGGTCCGAAGCGCTGCAGATTATAAACCAATGCCGGGTTGCTACGCATCATGATCCCGGAAAATATTTGCGAGCCGTCCAGAGGTGGGATGGGGATCATATTAAACACGGCTAACATAATATTGATCTGGGTAAATATAAACAGCACCATGGTCGGGGTTCCGCCCAACAATTCGGTACGATAGATGGTACCGCCGACGAATGCCAGCAGCAAATTTGCCGCCGGACCGGCAAAGGCAATTTTCATCATATCCACCCTTGGATGTGAAAGATAGCGGGAATCCACCGGCACCGGTTTGGCCCAGCCAAAGCCCACGAACAGGATCATGAGGGAGCCAAAGGGATCGAGGTGTGCCATCGGATTCAATGTAAGACGTCCGGCATACCGGCCAGTTGGGTCACCCAACTTTTGAGCCACCCAGGCGTGGGCATATTCATGAAAGACCAGGGCAAACAATAGCACTGGAATTAACAGGAGCAATACTTCTATTGGGATACGAAATAGCAAGACAATCCTTTATAGAAGGTAATAATATTTATTATTTAATTTAAACTTACTATTTCATCAAAACCACTTTCTGCGCTTTAGTAAATAATTCACTATCTTCCATGGACTTGGCAGTCATTTTAATAATATACAGCCCGGAAGACGAGGGCTTACCTAATTCATTTTTGCCATCCCAGATGATAAATTTGCTGCCAGGTGTTACTTGTGTTTTCTCTAATTGCTTTACTCTGCGACCAAGTAGATCATAAATAATAATCTCAACTTGGCTTTCTTTTGGAATATGATAATTGATGGTAATCGAATTGTTAAATGGATTTGGGAAAATAGAGTTTATTGAAAAATCCTTTATCAAATTTGCCTTATCCTGATTCCATTCATCCACAATTTTATTGAATTCCTCTGGAGACACTTCTTTAACAGGAACTTTACTCACACTATTCCCAGCGATTAACACATTACTATGTATTACCGGTAAGGCACTCATCTTTCCAGATGCAACTTCCGCAACATCTAAACCAATTTCTGCAATAATCCCACTGTTACCGGGCGGAAACGATTGACCATTTAATCCAGCAATTAAAAGATATATGAATCTATCTTTGACTATATTTGAGAATACGGCCATACCATTGCTTTCTGAAAAATCACCGGTACTCACCTCCAACGCTTTATATTGAGCATCCGCATCTAATTCAATCTGTATCCCATTTAATTCATTTTCTGTGAAAATAGCCACTTTCATCAAAAACGGAGGGGACTCTTTTTGCTCGACTATTTTTGTAAAAATCAATGGACTAGTAGAAACATTAGTAATCGTATCCGGATCCGCCGCGTGGAAAGGCCTTTCAAAATAAAACCTTATAGAGAACCTATCTATACTATCTACCTCTGCTCCTGAATACATCGTCCCCCAGCTCACAAAGGCAGCAACTTTTGGCACCATGTGCCAGTCCTTTACAACCGCATCTTGGCCTTTGATGATCTTAAAATCCTTGGTGCGAGAGACAACACAACCGGTGACCATGACCAAGAGAAGAGTGACTAAAAGTAATCTGCATAACCATATAAAAGCACTACCGCCTGTTTGAGTGGTTAAGATCACCATGAGGAATAATACCCTATTTGCTCAACGTAGGGGTAATATACCTGGGCGACTCTTAAAAAAGGCCTGAGCCGAAGGAAATTAGGAAGAACGTCAATGACAGTATGTGGTATAAACCCGAGGCCAGCAAGGGACACCGCATCAAACTTATCCAGATGATACCGGTCTACTTTCTCGGCATCAAGAATAATAGCTGGGGTATAAAACATAGAGGTATCAAGCTACTTTAGTATAGAATAAAAAACGGAAATCCAAACTCCCTTCTTTTCATCCTTAATTTAAAGAAATCGCTATCAAGTGGCGTTAAGGAATTCCTGTTAATCACCGCTAGGGTAAACATAAGATGGATTTCTTGGACCTCATTAGGGATAGTCACCTTGACATATTCAGACCTTACTACATACCCGGGTTTTTCCCATAAGGTATCACTAAAGACCTCATTTGGTTGGCCGACTAAACCCCTATTAAGTTTATGTTTTACCCTTAAAAGTCGTGCCTCCCCATTAGGAAATACGACAGACACCGAATCGATGACTATAGCAACTTCCTCCGTTTTGTAAACAACAGAGTTGATAGTAATCGTATCCGGATCCGCGTGGTCAGGCCTATAAAACTCGAACTCTATATAAAAAGTATCCACATTATCTATCTCTACTCCATAATATGAATAATACCCCGAGCCCACAGCGACATAAACCTGCGGCATCATGTGCCAGTCTTTGACAACCGCATCCTGGCCCTCGATGATCTTAAAATCCTTTGTGTAATAGACAACACAACCGGTGGTCATTCCCAGGAAGAGCGTAACTAAAAGTAATCTGAATAACCCCATAAAAGCGCTACCGCCTGTTTTAATGGACAGGATCACCATGAGGAATAATACCCTATTTGCTCAACGTGGGGGTAATATACCTGGGCGACGCTTAAAAAAGGCCTTCAAGTATTCTGGGACATAGTCTTCTGGCAAACTTCTACTATCACGGTAATACTCGTAGTCTTTATCAACATTCCAATTAAATTTGTATTCGACCTTAAGAGAATCCTTTAATCTAGAAACTTCATAAAATGCTTTTATTTCAAAAAGCTTTTTTCTGCGAGAATCAATCCTCGAAGAATATTCTTGTTCCTTTAACTGGACTTCAAAATTTAGCTCTTTATTACAGTAGTAAAGCTTACCATTTTTTTTAAATAGTCTTCCAACTTTGCTTATTGCAATTGTATCGGAGTCACTTGCTCCTGACCCTATTAGGTAGTCATGATGGCCATACTTGATACCACTAATTTCAATAACAGTATCCGATTTACTGGCATCATAGTAAACCGTCCAAAAAAAGCTCTTTCCTATATAAATACTTTCCACTTGTTTAGGTATGATAAACAAAGAAATAATAGCAAACCATATGACTAAAGATAGCTTCATTATTGTGTAAGCACATACGAGTACATGGACGGTCTAAAGCCAATTGATCGCAAATATACTTGGGAATGAAGTATAAATGGATGAATACCTATGACAGGAACCCCTGAAATTGTTAATGCTCTTGCTGTATGGTTAACACAACTACTAAAAAATAGATTATACTCTACATTTTTGTCAAGTATAGCACCATATGCCTTAAGTCGACTAACATTAACTCCTTTGACAGTCATTTTCCAGACATCATCTCCAGCATTTACATAGTTACTCCAATCATTAGTACCCTTCTTAAATTTAAACGGGTTAAATATCCATTTACCACCCGGATCCGGTCCTACAGAAACAATAGAATTATAAGGGTCTGTTTCACCAACATCAGTTATCGCACTATGTCCAATGGGATCGGAATGTTCTGTATTAAGCTGCACTTCTCCTGGCTCAAATCCTGCAAGTACATCAGATACATTCGCTATAGCTCCTAAACCATAGCCAATATTTTCCACCGTACTATTGCCTTCCTTACCAAGATAACCCCATTCACCAGAATTAAAATTGTATGAAGCTACTCCTAAACTTACACTTATATCCGTTTGTCCACCTGTATAAATATGGGTTCCAATTGAATTTGTTAACGAAGCACTCGTAATTCCTAAAGTATTTGCCATAGGGACTCCCGATTGCGCAACCACTCCTCCAATATAGCCACTAAAACCACCAACAAGTGCACCACCTAGCATATATCCCCATGTTTTACTTGAACTGAAGTCCCATTTTGTTGGGTCGAAATCATTATTAGCGAGTGCACCTCCAGTATAAGCACCAATGATTGCACCTATAATCCAAACCCACTCCCCATCCGGGTCAGTAAACGAAAGCGGATTATTAGCCGCATAGAGGTAAGGACTGGCAAACTGCCCTGCTGGATCCACCGCATAGAACCGCCCTAAACCTGGGTCATACATTCGGGCGCGGTAGTTCATTAACCCCGTGGCACCATCCCTTTCCTGTCCGGTGTAGCGGTAGTTTAACTTTGTCCCGGTTCCGCTGCGGGTGATATTGCCAAAAGGCGCATAGTCATACCAACTCACCACCGCCCAATCCTCGTCCAGCACCAGCCGGGTACTGCCCAGATGGTCTTTGATGATGGTGTAAGTGGTACTGTCCCGGTGGGTGGCGATCAACCCCGTGGCTCCGTAGATATACACTTGCTTCGTCTCCGATTCGTTGGTGCTGGTGATGTACTCCACCAACGGATACGCATTCTCACCATGGAGGTAGAGCTTATTATTGTATATCCATGTGATTGCGCCCATCATCTTTGACTCCACTTGAGCGGGAGAAAAACCGGAATACTGATCTTTGATCACCGCTTCTTCCGATGGTCCCTTTTGGTATTTCTGCTTCATGACCGGATTGTCTGTAGCGTCATCCTCGCCCCCCGGAGGATATACTCTTACACGGTGGTTCCTAAATACTCTGCGGTTACTGCCATCATACTGGAACGTTATATTCCGACTAGTCAAAATCCTTCGGGTCATTTGCGTAAATGGATCGTATCTGATCTGTTGGATATTTTTTGGATTCGCCCTGGTTATATTCCCATTGGCATTGTAGGTGTAGTCGTTGCCGCTGCCATCGGTGTTCTTTACTTTATTCGTCCCGCTTATATAATTATACGTTCTATTGTTCTGGGTGAGAATATTCCCATTGGGGTCGTAGGTCATCGTCAAATCTGTTAGAGCATTATCATTGTGTACTGCCCCGGTCAACTGACCCAGATCATCGTAAGTATAGTTGGTTCGGTAATTATAAATCACACCTTCCAATGTATCAGGACCCTGTTGCGCCAGGGCCATGCCGGTGGTAGTTATATTTCCAGAATAGGAATACTCGATCGATTCATGGAAGCCAAAGCCACCCTGGGGACCGATTCCGTCTAATCGTCCTTGGGAGTTATAAGAAAAATTGTGACTCAATGAACCTACGCTTTGGTAAAGGATTTCCCGATTGATGCTGCCATCCGGGTTATAAATATAGATGGCGTAGCGGTAGGAGTCTGAATCATTCCCCACAGACACCAGTTGATCCAAATGTTGTAAGTCATATTGATCGTAATAAAATGATAATGTATACCCGCAAATATCAACAGAGTTATCTTACAAATAACATTATGCGCATAAATTCTATGGTATTATTTCTCACATATATATTCAATGGTCCATCCATTTTACCAGTAAATTCACTTGAATATCGATATACAGTATAAGTAGTTCCATCAATTGTTACCGTTTGTATTTCCGGTTTAACAGGCATATTTGAGAGTACTTCGAATGAATCACCTATAAAAATATAGTGGCTATTCGGATCCATTGGGTCATAGCTCAATATTCCATATTGTGATTTAATTTCCGATGGTATTGATTCTTTTGATTCTGCAAAATAGAAAAATTGAAATGATGAGTCACTTTTAGTTTGATCTTCATCTTGCTCTGTATAAGGTATTATATAAACATAATCATCTTTTATTTCTTGGGGTATCCAAACATAATATTGAGGAATACATCCAACAATAACACACATTGCAATCATAACAATAAGGAATAAGATTTGCCTTCCCATTGTAACCATTCCTATTTTAGCGCCAGCGATAAGTTAGTTGTCATCTTCAAACGATCTACCTATTTGCTAGTCAAGAAAATTAAGATGGCAACTAAACCGGAGCAAATCCAACAGAGTTATTCATTGAATCTCTTTACTCGCATAAATTTTATGGTATCATTCTTCACATATATATCCACTGGTCCATCCATTGAAGATTTATTTGGATATCTATATCTAGTATAAGTAGTCCCCTCAATTTTTACCCTTTTTATTTTCAGTCTAAAAGGTAGATGGGACAGTACTTTAACTGAATCACCTATAAAAATGTAGTGTTTATTTGACTTAGGTTCATATTTATATCCTCTATCCTGTATTGATTCTTTTGATTCTGCAAAAACAAAACTCTGATATGATGACTCACTTTTAATTTTATCTGTATAACCTGTTGTATAAATATAGTTATCTTTTATTTCTTTCCTTACATAAAATGGGTAGAAACATCCAAGAATGCCACACATTTCAATCATAACAATCACCAATAAGATTTGCTTTTTCATAAGTAGTCCTCAATGAGTTGTATCACTTATAGGCCCTACTATAATTCCCATACATATGCATCTGTAATGACCAGGGCATATGCCCAGCCCCCATAAAAGACTGATAAAAACCATGAGCAGTTTTGGCCCAATACTTGACTCGGTAAAAAGGATGTGCCAAATAATGCGTTTAAAGCTCTTGTATTCGATTGATGACTAATCCCACGTGATAAATAACCATCACCGGTAAATAAACCCTTAATAAGAGGATCATTTTTAAAATCTTCAATATTGGGTCCTATCGACGCTCCATAATGAGTACCGACTATTTTTTTGTCAAATTTACTAGTCAAAAAAATTAAGATGGCAACTAAACCGGAGCAAATCCAACAGAGTTATTCATTGAATATCTCTATGCGCATAAATTTTATGGTATCATTCTTCACATATATATCCAATGGTCCATCCATTCCACCTGTAAGTTTATTTGAATATCTATATCTAGTATAAGTAGTCCCCTCAATTTTTACTGTTCTTATTTTCGGTTTAACCGGTATAATTGAGAGTACTTTAACTGAATCACCTATAAAAATGTAGTGGTTATTTGGGTTCATTGGATCATATTTATATCTTGTATTCTGTAATAATTCTTTTGATTCTGCAAAATAGATAATATGACGTAATGAATCACTTTTGTTTTGATCTTTAAATCCGTGTATATAAATAAAGTCATCTTTTATTTCTTTTGTTACATAAAATGGATAAAAACATCCAAGAATACCACATATTTCAATCATAACAATCACCAATAAGATTTGCCTTCTCATAAATAGTCCTCAATGAGTTGTATCACTCATAGGCCCTACTATAATTCCCATACATATGCAGCTGTAGTGACCAGGGCATATGCCCAGCCCCCATAAAAGACTGATAAAAACCAATGTTAAAGTTTTGGCCCAATACTTGACTCGGCAAAAATGATGTGCCAAATAATGCGTTTAAAGCTTTTGTATTTGATTGATGACTAATCCCGCGTGATAAATAACCATCACCGGTAAACAAACCAATAAGAAGATGATCATTTCTAAAATCTTCAGTATTGGGTCCTATTGAAGTTCCATAATGAGTACCCAGAATTTTTTTCTTTAAATAAGCCGGTTTTTCTTTTACATAAGCTGTTTTACCACCATGAGAAACTGTGTATCCTCTCTTCCAATCCGTATCAGTGTCTTTAAAATGTGCACCTTCTTCCATTAATTTGGGTTCGCTTGTGTAATTTACCATCCCTTTTTCGTGAATTTCTTCTAAGGTCATACTTTCGTCATAGGTTACACCTTCACCCGGTCCAGCTGCTCTAGCCAATCCACCTTCAATGGCTGCCGGGCCAAGTAAGTTAAAAGCAATGTCAAAACCTGCGCCATATTTTTCTCTAACCTGGTCCGATAGTCCAGATTTACGATATCCCACATCCCAAGCCATATTGGCAAACGTGTTCATTGCAAACTTGTCTAAACCTGCTTGTGCTGCTGAATTCAATGAAAACCCCATTGCATTTACACCGCCACCTGAATAATAAGTAATCAGTCCTTGTAGCCCACCCATTGCAAAATCTTTCCAAGTTGGATCATCCGCTAATGCATAATTCATCGCACCGCCAAAAATCATTGGAATCAAAAAGAACCATTCCCCATCCGGATCCACCATAATAAGGGGATTATTCCCCGCGTAAGCGTAAGGGCTGGCAAATTGCCCTGCCGGATCCACCGCATAGAACCGCCCCAAATCCGGGTCATACATCCGGGCGCGGTAGTTCATTAACCCCGTGGCACCATCCCTTTCCTGTCCGGTGTAGCGGTAGTTTAACTTTGTCCCGGTTCCGCCGCGGCTGATCTTGCCAAAAGGCGCATAGTCATACCAGCTCACCACCGCCCAATCCTCGTCCAGCACCAGCCGGGTACTGCCCAGATGGTCTTTGATGATGGTGTAAGTGGTACTGTCTTGATGGGTGGCGATCAACCCCGTGGCTCCGTAGATATACACTTGCTTCGTCTCCGATTCATTGGTGCTGGTGATGTACTCCACTAACGGATACGCATTCTCACCATGGAGGTAGAGCTTATTATTGTATATCCATGTGATTGCGCCCATCATCTTTGACTCCACTTGAGCGGGAGAAAAACCGGAATACTGATCTTTGATCACCGCTTCTTCCGATGGTCCCTTTTGGTATTTCTGCTTCATGACCGGATTGTCTGTAGCGTCATCCTCGCCCCCCGGAGGATATACTCTTACACGGTGGTTCCTAAATACTCTGCGGTTACTGCCATCATACTGGAACGTTATATTCCGACTAGTCAAAATCCTTCGGGTCATTTGCGTAAATGGATCGTATCTGATCTGTTGGATATTTTTTGGATTCGCCCTGGTTATATTCCCATTGGCATTGTAGGTGTAGTCATTGCCCTGGCCATCGGTGTTCTTTACTTTATTCGTCCCGCTTATATAATTATACGTTCTATTGTTCTGGGTAAGAATATTCCCATTGGGGTCGTAGGTCATCGTCAAATCTGTTAGGGCATTATCATTGTGTACTGCCCCGGTCAACTGACCCAGATCATCGTAAGTATAGTTGGTTCGGTAATTATAAATCACACCTTCCAATGTATCAGGACCCTGTTGCGCCAGGGCCATGCCGGTGGTGGTTATATTTCCAGAATAGGAATACTCGATCGATTCATGGAAGCCAAAGCCACCCTGGGGACCGATTCCGTCTAATCGTCCCTGGGAGTTATAAGAAAAAATATGAGCCCGCTCTCCATTGCTTGTATGGATTATTTCCTTATTCATGCTACCGTCTGCATTATAAGTATAGGATGCGTATTTGTTTTGATCTGAATCATTCCCCACAGACACCAACTGACCCAAGTGGTTGGTGGCGTAGGTAACAATCGTTTCATCATCCGGGTAATCGATTTGAATCACATTGCCTGAATTATCGTATTCGTAGCGGGTGCTATAGTGCTGATCGCTGTCATAATCGCATAAATAGCCTTCTTTGTGAGTTAAAACTATTAGCACTTACACGTACATCAGATGGTCCCGATTCCAACTCAATATAGTCAAAAGTTGGAATATTATATTACCCTATTTTCTAATTACTATTTATTAGATGTAATGTTAAGTATTACAGGATTTGATTTAAGTGTCCCAATAAACATATTGGTAGTGTCAACTATGGTATCAAAAATAGCAATATCTTCAAGAATGTTAGACCCAATATGATAGTAAATATACATTTTATATACGTCTTCTTTTAGGTTATACCTGTCTATAGATATTCGGCTATCTATTGTGATTTTTTCACCTGATTTTATAATAGTGCGAGAGTCTTGGTACATTTGAAGCCGATTTATGATCAGGGAATCAAGATAAGGTATTTCCTTTTCCAAATTTTTATACCATTCTGGTTTTTTTACCTGGTTAATTTCTGAAACTACTTTTTTGTTTTGCTTGTCTTGATTTAATTCAATTTCTACTTTAGGTATTGGTGGAAATTCAACAATTTGTAACTCACCTTTTTTATCGTGAATGGACGCACTTAATCCATCATAACCAACACCGATACTAGGTAAAAGTACTGGTCCTATAATCATTGATGGAGATTCATTAATGCGAAATAATGCAATAGACTGGTTGCTAGTATTTCTTAATTCCAATTTAACTAAAAAGGAATTTTCCGTGGTCGTTATATTTATAGTATCAGGGTAGGCTTTTAATAGTATTGGATTATCTATTTTCATTTCCTTTCTATGTACTACCATACATGATAGAAATACAAACAAACAAAACAAAATAACGATTTTATTTATCTTTAATCTAATGTAATAATCCATAAATCATTTCTACCAATTGTATTTAGTAAGTACACTATTTTCCCACAGTTGTGCATTTGATTCCATATAATTCCACGTGGGCGATCCAATTTTATAGTTGGAAAGACCTTCATTTTTTATAGCATGTCTATAAAATTTACCTGTATAAAAGTCAATAGCGTGTATGTACTCATGCCCTAAAGTTAGATACAATTGACGTGCACTACGAAAGGCTCTAGGTGCTAAAATAACTTTAGACCTCCATCCTACATCTTTTTCAGGATTTCTTATAGCGAAAAAGTTAAGCCATTTTATTTCGGTAAATGCATAAGATTTACCACTTCCAGTCTCTAGCCAACCATCCTTTACGGTTACATCTTTTACATCTTTTGCTGCCAATGTACGTGGTTTACCCCCTTTATGCCACATTTCAAGTAGCTCCTTATTATTATCCCTAAAATTTTCAGCGCTTTTAGTAGAGTATTCAACCGGATCATTAGTCAAGCCTTGTGCTGTTGCTTGCATATTCAAACTGGCATGAGTCCCAAACCACCCAATTCCCGCAGACAGGCCCCCACTAATGCCACCCCGGAGGGCACCCTCGCCAAATGAACCACCAAACATACTCGACACTGCTCCACCAGAAATCGCACTGGATAAGGCTCCAGAAGCGATTGTTTCACCAATTTTTGTACCAAAATTTACATTCGGACCCACGGCGCTACCGATCGCATGAGAAAAGCCCATGGCCATCCCAGTTTGAACCATTGCGCCCACACCACCTTGCTGATAGGCATTGACCATCTGGTAAGCCATGTTTACAGTAGAATATACTCTATAGGCTTTGTAAGCATAATAGAGCGCTGTCCAGACCCATTCCCCATCCGGGTCAGTAAACGAAAGCGGATTATTAGCCGCATAGAGGTAAGGACTGGCAAACTGCCCTGCCGGATCCACCGCATAAAATCTTCCTAAATCCGGGTCATACATTCGGGCGCGGTAGTTCATTAACCCCGTGGCACCATCCCTTTCCTGACCGGTGTAGCGGTAGTTTAACTTTGTCCCGGTTCCGCCGCGGCTGATCTTGCCAAAAGGCGCATAGTCATACCAGCTCACCACCGCCCAATCCTCGTCCAGCACCAGCCGGGTACTGCCCAGATGGTCTTTGATAATGGTATAAGTGGTACTGTCCCGGTGGGTGGCGATCAACCCCGTGGCACCGTAGATATACACTTGCTTCGTCTCCGATTCGTTGGTGCTGGTGATGTACTCCACCAACGGATACTCATTCTCACCATGGAGGTAGAGCTTATTATTGTATATCCATGTGATTGCGCCCATCATCTTTGACTCCACTTGAGCGGGAGAAAAACCGGAATACTGATCTTTGATCACCGCTTCTTCCGATGGTCCCTTTTGGTATTTCTGCTTCATGACCGGATTGTCTGTAGCGTCATCCTCGCCCCCCGGAGGATATACTCTTACACGGTGGTTCCTAAATACTCTGCGGTTACTGCCATCATACTGGAACGTTATATTCCGACTAGTCAAAATCCTTCGGGTCATTTGCGTAAAAGCATCGTATCTGATCTGTTGGATATTTTTTGGATTCGCCCTGGTTATATTCCCATTGGCATTGTAGGTGTAGTCATTGCCCTGGCCATCGGTGTTCTTTACTTTATTGGTCCCGCTTATGTAATTATACGTTTGATTGTTCTGGGTGAGAATATTCCCGTTGGGGTCGTAGGTCATTGTCAAATCTGTTAGGGCATTATCATTGTGTACTGCCCCGGTCAGCTGACCCAGATCATCGTAAGTATAGTTGGTTCGGTAATTATAAATCACACCTTCCAATGTATCAGGACCCTGTTGCGCCAGGGCCATTCCGATGGTCGTTATATTTCCAGAATAAGAATAATCGATTGATTCATGGAAGCCAAAGCCACTCTGGGGACCAATTGCTGCCAATCGTCCCTGGGAGTTATAAGAAAAAATATGAGCCCGCTCTCCATTGGCTGTATGGATTATTTCCTTATTCATGCTGCCATCTGCATTATAAGTATAGGATGCGTATTTGTTTTGATCTGAATCATTCCCAACTGGACTAAATCCTTGACTGGTACAATTGGTTAAGCTACCTCCTATTTGATTTTAATCTTTATTTCATTTGATCTAAAACCACTTTTCCACAATTTGTATTCTTGTTCTAATGCTTCTAAATCAATATGATATTTTGAGGCAATGTCTCTTGGTGCAATACCATCCGTCCAAGGCGCTTTTTGGGGTGTATATCCACAATATATTTTATAGGTTCCTCTGCCGACACCATAAAGTCCATTAATATAGAGGAAATCTTCATATACCTCTCCAGGGTCAAGATAAAATCGAAATTTATATACATCTTCTAACCACTTTTTTAAAAAAAATGCATTATAATTATCATCTTTTTCAAACTCAATTTCATCAATTATTTTATTCAGAGAATCTGGATATATTTTGGTACTCCGATTCGGTTTCGGCTCATCCATTGGGTATTTTCTAGAAGGTTGATAGAAAAACTCGTAGAACATCCACTCAGTAACATCTACATAGTAACCAAAAAAATATTTTTTCAGAATAGTAATAGTTGCAGGCAAAGATACTATTCGTTCAATATACACCTTTTCATTTGTATTATTTTGAATTCTAATATTTAGTTTTATCGGAATTGCCTCTTCCAAAGAGAATACATCTTTGTTTGGTTCCAAGAATATTTCCATTTGGATGTTTGATTGTTCGTCTATATTCACAATATTGCTGCAGCTACTAATATGGATCGCGGTTATAAATAAACCTAAGGGTAATAAATATTTCTTCACCTTACCACCCTTCCCAGTAGTAATCAGGATGAGAATAATCCGTTCTCAAATGATGTTCCAGTTGCTTAACTATACCCTTCCAACCGTTTGCGTTGGCAATTCTTACATTCCATTGATACGCTGCATATTCTGACCTTTTCGTAAATAGATCTGGATCGTCGCTCCCATGTAAACCGATATAATAGTGGTGTACATGGATTAGTTCATGGCCTACAATAGTATACAATGCTTTACTATTTTTGAATTGACTTTTTGAAATTGCAACATTAGCCAAACCATTTTTACCCGCATATGTTGCCCCTCCTCGACGTCGAGGCAAAAAGAAGTTTTTAAGCCCACCTACTCTTTTATCTATCATGGCACCATTTCTAAGAACATAACCTGGTGGTAAATCATTTTCTGTGGCTGTATGCAGACGCCCTAATCCTTTTTCCCCTTCTTTTGCACCAAAATGTTCATAAGCAAACCCATGCAACGCTTCATTTGTAAAATCAACTGGATCATCAGTCAAGCCTTGTGCTGTTGCTTGCATATTCAAACTGGCATGAGTCCCAAACCACCCAATTCCCGCAGACAGCCCCCCACTAATCCCACCCCGGAGGGCACCCTCGCCAAATGAACCACCAAACATACTCGACACTGCTCCACCAGAAAGCGCACTGGATAAGGCTCCAGAAGCGATTGTTTCACCAATTTTTGTACCAAAATTTATATTCGGACCCACGGCGCTACCGATCGCATGAGAAAAGCCCATGGCCATCCCAGTTTGAACCATTGCGCTCACACCACCTTTTTGATAGGCATCGTACATCTGATAAGCCATGTTTACAGTAGAATATACTCTATAGGCTTTGTAAGCATAATAGAGCGCTGTCCAGACCCATTCCCCATCCGGGTCAGTAAACGAAAGCGGATTATTAGCCGCATAGAGGTAAGGACTGGCAAACTGCCCTGCCGGATCCACCGCATAAAACCGCCCCAAACTTGGGTCGTACATTCGGGCCCGGTAGTTCATTAACCCCGTGGCACCGTCCCTTTCCTGTCCGGTGTAGCGGTAGTTTAACTGTGTCCCGGTTCCGCTGCGGCTGATCTTGCCAAAAGGCGCGTAGTCATACCAGCTCACCACCGCCCAATCCTCATCCAGCACCAGCCGGGTACTGCCCAGATGGTCTTTGATAATGGTATAAGTGGTACTGTCTTGATGGGTGGCGATCAACCCCGTGGCACCGTAGATATACGCCTGGCTGCTTTACTTATTTGTTCGGACGTGCCAACGTAATATCGCGTAAATTCCACGGTTTCGCCACCGCCTTGTGGATCTTTATTATAATTACCGGTAGAACCGCCACAAGCCACCACAGAACCATCCTTAGGAATGCTGTTAGGTCCACTTACAAAAGGAATTCTGTTTTCCGGTGCGATCGAATCATAATAAAACTCCGAAAAATCTGCCCAGCCATAATTCCCTGAAAACTGCGTCCTTAATATACCGTCCGGGGGGATTGCATAGACCCGTTTTTTACCTGCATAGCGAATGGGCTCACCATGTTCCTGATCATAAATGATCACTATATAGCCAGCATAACCTTCCGGAACAATAAAAATTTCATCTTCGCCTTGTGCGGACTGGTACGCTGCGGATACAAAGATGACTAAAACTAATATCAGACCCAGGCTGGAGAATAAGATAGGATCTGCTACCTTCCGCGGTTTTATAACCCTGTTGTGTTGCGGGTTGTTCTTGAAAAACTCAACCACCATGATCGTCCCCCCTGTTAGGAGGTTATTAATTAACACTACTAAAAAGGCTTCCTCGATATATGCGGTACCTTCATATGAAACCAAATATGCAAATAGCGGCATCAGAAAAGGGACTGCCAATAATCCAAATAGGATGGAATAGCCTATCTTCTTGCTTCTATAAAATAAAATTAATACCCCTGCTGATATTAACAAATTAATCAAAATTGCTGCTAATGCCGGACTGATCCAATCCCAAGTGTCAACAAAATTGTGAAATGGAAATAATACAATATTTAACTGAATGAGTGATTTTAGTATAGAAAATGAAACTACGGGTATTGCATATATGGGTATACAATATAAAATGAGCAGCACCCCGATCAATATAAGGGAAAAACGTATTCTAATAAGAAAATAATGTATTCTACTTAAAATCATTTAATCAACGGTTGAGCGATTGCATTACTAATAACAGTCATCAAAATAGTCATTATAACCATCATCACAGTCATCAAACCGATCAGTCCATTCGTCGATGTTATACAATTGGTCCCCTTGTTGTACACCCGTAAAATTCCCATTTCCATCAAACATGATCCGCATGTTCACCTGAAACAAAAACGCTTTGTTGTCGCCAATCATATTGAGAATACCCCCTTCTTCCATCTTGGTCCCCAGGAATACCTTCGTATTGCCGGACTGATCTACGATAAACGCTTCGGTACTGGGGAATTTATCCCCGGTAAAAGAACCGGTAATGCTCAGTATTCCATTCTTTAGGTCTTCTGTAATGGACAAGGAGGAATGGACATCTAAACGCGGTGTCATCCATTGTGGGGTGATGGGGTCTTTCCCAAAATGATGAAAATCAAAAGAGATCAAATGTCACAAACTGTTTTTAATCTGGTCTTGTCTGTATCAATTTCTCCGCTTCTCCGTATGCTTTACGTATTTGCTTGGACGTGCCAACGTAATATCGCGTAAATTCCACGGTTTCGCCACCGCCTTGTGGATCTTTATTATAATTACCGGTAGAACCGCCACAAGCCACCACAGAACCATCCCCGGGAATCTCCCTAGGATTAGATATATAAGGAATTCTATTCTCCGGTGCGATTGAACCGTAATAAAACTCCGGATAGGCGGCCCAGCCTGGATTATTCAAAAATTGAGTCTTTAATATACCATCCGGGGGGATTGCATAGACCCGTTTTTTACCTGCATAGCGAATGGGCTCACCATGTTCCTGATCATAAATGATCACTGTGTACCCGGCATAACCTTTCGGAACAATAAAAATTGCATCTTCGCCTTGTGCAAACTGATAGGTTGCGAATACAAAGATAACTAAAACGACTACCAGACCCAAGCTGGAAAATAAGATAGGATCTGACAATTTCAGGGGTTTTATCACTCTGTGTTGGTGTTTGTTCTTGAAAAACTCAACCACCATGATCGTTCCCACCGTTAGTAAGCCGTCAGTTATATCTACCAAAAAATAGGGGATCGCTCCGATAGATTCATATCCATCTGTAAACCAATACACTCCTTTTTCAACCAAATACATAAAAAAGGGCAGGAGAAAGAATACTGCCAATAGTCCAAATAGGATGGAATAGCCTATTTTCTTGCTTCTATAAAATAAAATTAATACTCCTGCTGATATAAACAGATTAGCCCAGATTTCAGCTTCCCAAATACCTCTAAACAAGAATAATGATGCAGCATTTAAGTATATTATTACAACTTGAGCCATCGGCATAAGATATGAAATAACCAATATACCCATCAGTATAAGGGAAAACCGTATTCTAATAAGAAAATAATGTATTCTACTTAAAATCATCTGATCAACGGTTGAGCGATTGCATTACTAATAACAGTCATCAAAATAGTCATTATAGCCATCATCACAGTCATCAAACCGATCAGTCCATTCGTCGATGTTATACAATTGGTCCCCTTGTTGTACACCCGTAAAATTCCCATTTCCATCAAACATGATCCGCATGTTCACATGAAACAAAAACTCTTTGTTGTCACCAACCATATTGAGAATACCCCCTTCTTCCATCTTGGCCCCCAGGAATACCCTCGTATTGCCGGACTGGTCCACGATAAACGCTTCGGTACTGGGGAATTTATCCCCGGTAAAAGAACCGGTAATGCTCAGGACTCCATTCTTCAGGTCTTCTGTAATGGACAAGGAGGAATGGACATCTAAACGCGGTGTTGCCCATTGTGGGGTGATGGGGTTTTTCCCAAAATGATGAAAATCAAAAGAGGCTGAACCGTCTCCAAAGCTTTTATTCGTGATCGTGGCGGTGGACGTTCCTTTTTCAGATCTTGGCGGAATACCTCCAACCAGCGGAATAAAAAACCCATAAAAGTCAGTAAGATCGCTATCCGGTATTGGTTTTGAAATATAGCTTTGTGCTGGGTCAACAATAAAGTTCGACTTTACTCTTGACGAAGCTTCAGGATAAGGAGCAAAAGAAGGCTCACGATTATCGCCCCCAAAGAGTCCAACAGGACTAAGCACAGTCGGTGTGGATATAAATGAACGTATATGGAAGGGCCACGGATATTCCCCATCGGGGTCAATTAAATTAAGAGGATTATTTAAGGAATACGCGTAGGGACTCCAGCCCGGCATGTCCCCGGCTACGGGATCCATGGCATAGAACCGCCCCAGGTCGCTGTCGTACATTCGGGCGCGGTAGTTCATTAACCCCACTTCACCATCCCTTTCCTGGCCGGTGTAGCGGTAGTTTAACTTTGTCCCGGTGGCGCTGCGGCTGATCTTGCCAAAAGGCGCGTAGTCATACCAGCTCACCATCGCCCAATCCTCGTCCAGCACCAGCCGGGTACTGCCCAGATGGTCTTTGATAATCGTGTAAGTGACACTGTCTTGGTAGGTGGCGATCAACCCCGTGGCACCGTAGATATACACTTGTTTCTTCCTTTCCGGGTAGTGGCCGGTGGCTTTGTTGTATTCCACAAGGGGATATGCGTTCTCCCCGTGCAAGTATAATGTATTATTGTATACCCAAGCTGACCGACCCATCATCTTTGACTCCACTTGAGTGGGAGAAAAATCGGAATACTGATCTTTGATCACCGCTTCTTCCGATGGTCCCTTTTGGTATTTCTGCTTCATGACCGGATTGTCTGTAGCGTCATCCTCGCCCCCCGGAGGATATACTCTTACACGGTGGTTCCTAAATACTCTGCGGTTACTGCCATCATACTGGAACGTTATATTCCGACTAGTCAAAATCCTTCGGGTCATTTGCGTAAAAGCATCGTATTTGATCTGGCGGATATTTTTAGGAAATGACTTGATCATATTCCCATTGGCATTGTAGGTGTAGTCATTGCCGCTGCCATCGGTGTTCTTTACTTTATTCGTCCCGCTTATGTAATTATACGTTTGATTGTTCTGGGTGAGAATATTCCCATTGGGGTCGTAGGTCATCGTCAAATCTGTTAGAGCATTATCATTGTGTACTGCCCCGGTCAGCTGACCCAGATCATCGTAGCTATAGTTAGTGGTATAATCATAAAAATATAGTTCGGGGATAGTATTGTCCTCCGAACGATCATCATTTCCGCCACCGCCACCGCCGCCATCCCGACCAAGAGTTGTCACGGTGGAGTCAATATTGCCCCCGGATGTATAGGTAATGCTCTCCCTGATCCCAAAAGGCACTATCTGCTGGTTTATTAACTTCAAGCCAATATTCTCCGCCACTTAAAATATCTGTTAAATCATTTGAACCAGTAGCTTCCCAATAGGCTTTAAGCATATACAACATTGCTTCATATCCTTCTTTTTCAGTAATCATCTCACTACTGAAAATTATACCATCTTCATTTATTTTACCATCACTCGCTAACTTCATAACTTTTATTTTAAACCATATTTAATAATCAATTCCGCAGTGGCCATATTTATCTATTTCTATTCATCAATTTCGTCATTGGTCAAAAATGAAAAATGAACACGGTTTGAACAGTCTGTAAGAAATGACATCTCTTCCTCAGATAAATCAAGACCTATTCCAGCATTATCTGTTTCAATCCAAACCCAAAATGAAAGTTCAAACCTTGTATCATCCTTTAGCTCTTTTAAAACTTCACTTTTACCTTCAAGTCGTGATTTCAAGTATTTTAAATGAGGAGAAATACTTTCTTCTTCGGATATAATAGTCTTTGAACTGATAGACCATAAATTGTGAATTTTGGTAATTACGGAACCTGAATGTTTCGATACGCTTGTTTCACCTTTCAAAAAGGACTTATCTGGTGAAATACCAAGTTTTATGCTTATCTCGTCAGGAGATATCTCCTTTGAAATAACTTTAAAGTTGACATAAGATTTATTGATGAAATAGTCTCGCTTCATATACAAATAAATTAAGGAAGATGATCAAAAAGGTTGCCAATCCATTGGCCCGCACTTGGATTACTCATTATCTCTTTCATCGTTAATTCTTTGCTAATTCAATCAAACTGTATAAAGATTTCATGTATTTAATACATTGATCATATATGTCCTTGTCTGCCTTGATTGAAGTATATTGCTTCAAATTTTCGTTCATCTTTATAAAATGGCTTTCATCAATTTCTTCTCTTGAGCCACTTAATCGTGAAGAAATTAATCCTACATAATATGCATCCATTTCAATTAGCTCTTCAACCCATTCTGCAAATTCATCGTTTTCTGGAAATTCGGGTAATTCCAGCTCTTTATGTTTATTGTACAAATCTTTCAAATCCATTTTTATAAAGATTTAATCCCAAAAAGTAACAAGACGACCATCTTTGGTCCAATGACCACCAACTCTATGGGTTTTGCCGTTAATAATTTGTTTGGTTTGGATTTTTATACCTTGTGTTCCATCCTTTAAAATCACATTCTGACCAAGACCTTTATTTTTATTGAAGAAGTTCATGGCATCTTGGGTATACTGTCTTGCTGTTCTTCCTTTTCCATGTTTAGCAAGGTGATAGGAAATCGATTGTGTTTTATTTGGGAAAGTCCCTTTATACCAATTTTTAAGTATATATTTACTACTCCACTTACCAATCCACTTCCCCGCAGTAACCGCTTGCCCGCCAATAGGTATCATGGCGGCTAAACTCAAACCGCCGCTGAAGTTATCCCCCCGAGCAAAATAGATCGCTGCATTCGCCCCATCAAATATTTCACCCACATAGGGAATTAAACCGACTTGGCCACCTTCTACAAAAGCACATTTCGTATTTTCGTCATAGATACAAAATCCAGCAATACCTCCTATATGATACCTCTGATCTAAATCAATTGAGTAGGCCAGAATGGGTGCGACATGAATTTGAAACGCAAGAAAACTGATAAGAATAGAAAACACGCTTGCTAAGCAATTCATTCTAGTTTTCAATATCTTATTTAATTTCGATATAATTTAGGAACTCACTCTTCTAGTTTCGGTCTAGCTATGCAGTGGCCATATTTATCTATTTCTATTCATCAATTTCGTCATTGGTCAAAAATGAAAAATGAACACGGTTTGAACAGTCTGTAAGAAATGACATCTCTTCCTCAGATAAATCAAGACCTATTCCAGCATTATCTGTTTCAATCCAAACCCAAAAAGAAAGTTCAAATTTTGTATCATCCTTTAGCTTTTTTAAAACTTCACTTTTACCTTCAAGTCGTGATTTCAAGTATTTCAAATGAGGAGAAATGCTTTCTTCTTCGGATATAATAGTCTTTGAACTGATAGACCACAAATTATGTGGTTTGGTAATTATGGAACCTGAATGTTTTGATATACTTGTTTCTCCTTTTTTAAATGATCTATCTGGTAATAATCCCAGTTTCTGACTTATATGATCTGGAGAAACTATATCAGAAGTAATCCCAAATTGACAATAAGATTTATTTAAGAAATAATCTCTTTCCATAATAGTTGTATTTAATAGAGATAATCGTACAAGTTGCCTAATACTTTACCTGTTCGGGGATGTACGAAATTACCATTCCCCATAATTTTGCCATGGAAATTACCGGGAAGTAACAGATCATCTTTTAGGTTATGGATCGCTCGATTGCCTTGTTGTTTGGTAAGACCTAAGGCTTTAAGCGTTGAGTTTTTTAATGTATGACCACCTGTTTGAAGTGTTGTGCTAAACCCTTTTCCCGCAGCTCCAAGTGACTTAAACCCCTTATTCGCCCACTTCCCTGCAGTAACAACCTGCCCGCCAATAGGTATCATGGCGGCTAAACTCAAACCGCCGCTGAAGTTATCCCCCCGAGCAAAATAGATCGCTGCATTCGCCCCATCAAATATTTCACCCACATAGGGAATTAAACCGAGAAATTCAAAACCGGTTTGAATTCTATTAAGAGTGGGACTCGTTCCACCCGCCAATCCACCTTGTGGATCATCAGTCAAGCCTTGTGCTGTTGCTTGCATATTCAAATTTGCCTGCATACCAAACCACCCAATTCCCGCAGAAAGCCCCCCACTAATGCCGCCCTGGAGGGCCCCCTCGCCAAATGAACCACCAAACATACTCGACACTGCTCCACCAGAAAGCGCACTGGATAAGGCTCCGGAAGCGATTGTTTCACCAATTTTTGTACCAAAATTTATATTCGGACCCACGGTGCTACCGATCGCATGAGAAAAGCCCATGGCCATCCCAGTTTGAACCATTGCGCTCACACCACCTTTTTGATAGGCATCGTACATCTGATAAGCCATGTTTACAGTAGAATATACTCTATAGGCTTTGTAAGCATAATAGAGCGCTGTCCAGACCCACTCCCCATCCGGGTCAGTAAACGAAAGCGGATTATTAGCCGCATAGAGGTAAGGACTGGCAAACTGCCCTGCTGGATCTATGGCATAAAATCTTCCTAAATCCGGGTCATACATTCGGGCCCGGTAGTTCATTAACCCCGTGGCACCGTCCCTTTCCTGTCCGGTGTAGCGGTAGTTCAGCTGTGTCCCGGTTCCGCTGCGGCTGATCTTGCCAAAAGGCGCGTAGTCATACCAGCTCACCACCGCCCAATCCTCATCCAGCACCAGCCGGGTACTGCCCAGATGGTCTTTGATAATGGTGTAAGTGACACTGTCTTGATGGGTGGCGATCAACCCCGTGGCTCCGTAGATATACGCCTGGCTGCTTTCCTCCGTATGGGTTCCATTGGAATACTCCACCAACGGATATTCGTTCTCCCCATGGAGGTAGAGCGTCGTTTTGTATCGCCAATGCCCGGCCACCAGCGCTTGACCTTTACTGTAAGGAGGATTAACATAATAGGCCCGCTTTTTATACACCCGCCGGTTCGTGCCATCGTATTGGAATGACAGTCTATCGGCGAACAACGCCCATTTTCGCATAGAACGGGTCATTTGCGTAAAAGCATCGTATTTGATCTGGCGGATATTTTTAGGAAATGACTTGATCATATTCCCATTGGCATTGTAGGTGTAGTCATTGCCGCTGCCATCGGTGTTCTTTACTTTATTCGTCCCGCTTATGTAATTATACGTTTGATTGTTCTGGGTAAGAATATTCCCATTGGGGTCGTAGGTCATCGTCAAATCTGTTAGGGCATTATCATTGTGTACTGCCCCGGTCAGTTGACCCAGATCATCGTAAGTATAGTTGGTTCGGTAATTATAAATCACACCTTCCAATGTATCAGGACCCTGTTGCGCCAGGGCCATGCCGGTGGTGGTTATATTTCCAGAATAGGAATAATCGATCGATTCATGGAAGCCAAAGCCACCCTGGGGACCGATTCCGTCTAATCGTCCCTGGGAGTTATAAGAAAAAATATGAGCCCGCTCTCCATTGCTTGTATGGATTATTTCCTTATTCATGCTACCGTCTGCATTATAAGTATAGGATGCGTATTTGTTTTGATCTGAATCATTCCCCACAGACACCAACTGACCCAAGTGGTTGGTGGCGTAGGTAACCATCGTTTCATCATCCGGGTAATCGATTTGAATCACATTGCCTGAATTATCGTATTCGTAGCGGGTGCTATAGTGCTGATCGCTGTCATAATCGCTCACCAGCAACTCCTTTTCCACAATCTCACCTGCACGATTATACCGAAACGTCTCCACCACCTCCACATCACTACTATTATCATTATTCGTCTCTATCCGCCAGAGTCGACCCTTATAATTGATGGTAGATCCGGTCTCACCCGCCAGATCGTAATAATACTTCTTCCGCCAGGTGGGGGCATTGCTCGGGTAATTCGGGGTCGTGTTCGCTTCATCCTGGAGGTTGTGCAAACTCCCGCTGTAGGTAAAATATCCTTCCTCCTGGATGCGCCCGAGCCGGTCATATTTATAATAATTCACCTTGTTGAAATTATCGCCAACACCATCCTGACTAAAGCGCAACTGCCCATTCCGGTTGTGATAGATAAACCGCTCCGTACCGCCATCCGGGGTGGCTTTGCTCTTCAGCCGCCCAAAATGATCGTAGGTCATCTCAATTTTGAACTGCTCGTTACTGGCGAGGGTCGAATCATAATAATTCGGTAGATAGATCGTATCCACTTGCCCCTTAATATTGTAACTGTAGGTTGTCGGTGTCTCTTCATCTTCCAGTTGCTTGAGCAGCGTTTTATTCAGTTTGTCCTTTACAACCACCGCTTTGACCCCCTCTGAATCTTCAACCTTGCGGATAGCGTGTTCTTCCGGGTCGAAGGTCAGGCCCGTAAATGTCTCGCTCGGATCAGGCAAATACTCATAGCTAATCTCTTTCCCACTGCCGATTTGAAAGCCACTTCCAGGAAGGCTCTCTTTTACCACCCGCGATAAGGGTGTGGTTTCATACTCCCAGCGCGTATAATTAAAGCCACTGTCGGCCGTGTAATAATTGTTCATATCGCCCGTGTATGTACCCGCAGCCCAATTAAAAGCAGTGACCAGGTCCGAGTTATATTCCAGGGCGTGATTGGCTAACCGGATGGGTTTAAAACTCACTGCTGCCCGGTTCATTTCATCATAATAGGGCATGGATAAAATAATATCATCCCCATCCAATGTTTGAGCTTGAATCGTTTTGCCCATCCCATCGGAATAGTGCCTCGATACCACCGGATCGTGGATCACCAAAACATTGTCAAATTCGATCACTTCCCCGTACTCGTATGGATCTGCAAACAAAGTCACCTCTCCGCCCACAGCATTCGCATCTTCATACTCCAATATCAACTCTCCATCCACAAAAAAGTGGATCATCCCCTGGGAAACAATGAAAGTCAACTTTCCTCCACTGTATGCAAAGCTGATCTCCCCGACCAATACGCTATTATCATGATACAATGCCCAGCTAAAGTCCGAACCGATAAAGTTACAACGAATAGAATAATCTCCCACTACCATGCCCACATCCCCCCATAAATCATATAAATCATTGATATCGACATATACGGCCATATTCTCCGCTCCGGAATTTTCAAGCACTGCTGTCGCTGTATCGCCATCACTAGGCGCATTTACTTTCAATTTTCCATCTTCCACCTGCCAATTACTTGCCGGTGAAAGGGTCCAACCATCTGTATCCCCATCATCAAACCCATCATAAATGCCGCCACTTTGTGCCGTGATCGATAAAACACTGTTTGGATCATCAGGATTATATTCACTCCAATCATACACACCCCAATTGTAATATCTGGAATAGTAGGACATGGTGAGGGCATTCACTTCTTCATCAGGACCAATACTGGCAAGCGGACGGTGAAAGTCGTCATAGACCGTGCGCATGGTCTCGCCGTTATTCCCCAGCCGGGCTGTGACCCGACGCGTTTCAGGATCAATGATCGTAGCAGAAAAACCGGAATCAAGGGGCCGGAAGGTGATGTCATCCACTAGAAAGTAATGATCGGGGTCTTGATTGGCCGTAAACGTCCGCAATCGTAATAGTTCACTGGCGGGAATATCACCCAATTCCCGAACCCGTCCCAGATCAAGCGCCACTTCAAGGTATTCCCATTTTCCATCGGTGTCATCAATCGGAATAGAAATCCAAGCCGCCGCTATACTCGGATAGAGAGAGTTATTCCCACTATCTCGTTTGGTATGGAGTTTAAAGCTACTGTTTGTCGATGAATTGTAGCCCGCCTCTGTTTTCACCCAACAAGACAATACATAGGTTCCATACTGGTCATCCGGTCGAAAATCTCGGGTGGGTCCATAACGGGGGGTACCGGCTATAACCTTGCGGCTGTACTTCCCGCTATGGGCATCTGTTGAAAATGTATTGGCTGGAGGCATAGACCAGTAATCATTATCCGGATGACTGTTGGTACTATACCCGCTTTCAAATCCAATGTACCCGGCCTCGTTCCCAATGGAATTATCGGAAATATTCGCCGCACTGAATACAGCCACAGGGCGTTTATGCGTCTGATCAAATATAACGGACGAAATAGTACTATCTACATCTGCTGATCTTCGCACTGCTCCAAAGGACGTGCGCTCCAATACCTCCGACACCTTGATCCAGTTCGGTGGCGCCCAACCATCTTCCACCCAAGCCGTAAATGTATCTAATCCGGTACCATCCCAAACATACTGTTTCCAAAGAGCCCATTTTGGAATTGCAACTGTGCCCCAGTTTCTCCAAAGGCTGGCAGAAGAAAAGGAAGTGGTAGTGATTCCGTTCCGGGTGTTTCTTGTAATCGTTTGGACTATCGGAGACTTTAGATTGTCAATATCCCCATACGCATCCTTAAAATGCGTGAAGGACTTGGTTAACGTATCGCCATTGCTATTGGTCGTTTGTGTTGCGGTTAAATACCCACTGCTTTCATCGTAGGTATGTTCTACCTTACCAAAGATACCGTCTGCAAGGGTGGTCTGTTTCGTTTGGCGCACGAACCAGCCCTGGTCCATCACCGTGTTGTCCGCCCGCAGAATATCAAAGTCATAGGCCCAGTAAAAGTGCTCGCTCTCGCCGATGAGATTATCATTCCCATCATAAACCTTGGTGCCATAGGGCATGCCGGTCATGAGCTGGTAATGAGTACTCGCATTGGTGAATTGAGAATCGCTTGGAAAATCATTCTGCGGGTCATCCAACCCATTGAAAAAGGTGTTTTCGGTATAGCCCTGGCCAGCGTTTTGACCACCGGGATAAACCGTTACCTTGTTGTATTGAGCGACGGTGCCAGAGGGGTCGTAAGTGGCGGTTGCAGTGTCATATTTATATTCAGTTACCACTGTGTTTTGTCCGTCAAAAACCTCCAGAACGGTGACCGGAAGATCATCTTGACGGCCTTGGAAATGTCGTGCATCAACACGGTATAAATAGAGTTGAGAACTCTCTTCAAAATCATTATTGTTGCCACATACGAGTATATTGGGCGAGATCTGGTTTTGGTGTAGTTTACGGTGTGGATACCCACTCAGTGCTGCATTCATAGAAATTTGTCCGTTTTTAACTAAGTAGATCTTAGACCCGCTCAGTGTCCCATTGGGCCAATGCTTAAACGCAAAAAAATTAGACCCCACCACTCCACCATCTACCTCTTCTATTGGAAAGCTGGATCCTTGCCAGCCAGTTTCATGCCTGTAAAAAAAGTATGAATAGCCAGCGCTTCCACTATATCCAGGATTTAAAAGCACAAAGAAACGGTTCGATGCTAAGGGCTCATAATATCCATAAGAGTCAACATTAAAATCATCAATCAGATCCTTCCCAATATACGTATTATTATTTGGATCAAAATAATGCAATTTGTACGCTTTATCTGTATTTATATTTGAAAAATCTCCATTTTCGCTGTTTATTTTTACAGCATAATCATTCCCTGTGCCATATCCACACCATGCCGTGGTCCAGGATGTCGAAATATCTCTTTCACGAAATCCAACCCCGTTAAATCTGCGTAAATAATATTTTTCAGTAAGATGATTAGAATAATCATGGAGTGCAGACAACTCACCTTGGAAATACATTGGTGATGTATCAACGGTGTATGGAAAGTCTGTCCCAGCTTGAAATCCATTATATTGACCATCTAAAATCCACAGCCTTTCATCAGGACCATTGGGCAGCATCCCAACATGGTTGGAATTCAAATGCCAACCAGTGTAATTAGCTAGTGTATTCAGAGCAAGAGAAATATTATTATTGTCATGCCACACTCCAGATTCATCCATATACCAAATATCAATCACGTCGGGACTAGGATTTTTCTCGTGAAATATAAAGTGATTGTTTGCGCTAGCAATTATAAAATCGACATCACCATTTGTACTAATGGTTGATATCAGGTATTCTTGTTCCCAATCGATGTTATCCCAGGTGTGTAAATAGGTCCGACCCGATTCTTCTCCGGTGATAATAAAAAAACGATCCCCAGCTTTGATTCCGCCCAACTCTGGTCGATTCAATGCGCAATTAAATTGTATTGCCGACCATGTATCGTTATCTATGTAAGAATCTGGGCTTGACCAACTACTTTCATTCCCCAAAGGATTGCGATAAAAAACAATTGGATACCACATTATCCTTTGAACTCTTGGATCCTTAATAAACACAAAAAAATCATCTTCAATTATGATGTCAAACTTTAATTCATCATCAAATATTGGAATCGCATTACCATTTTCAACAGAAATTCCCGATGCCACCAGCGTTTCCGACCATTTTCCCTCCCAATCATAAACATAAATTGATAAATCTCCCTCATCCGAATTTCCATCAGGGTCCCACCAAGTTACCACCACATAATCATTCCCCATATACACTCTGGGAAGCTCATAATTCGAGTTCGGTCTCGTGATCGTCTTTTTTCGGCGGGAGTTTTCAATGGTTTTTTGCCCATAAGCGTATATCGCCGTTCCACCCTGGGGATAGGTAATTTCTTTTAATGCTCCAAAATGAATATCGGTGTCAGGATCCAGGTAATATTCAAAATCAAGTGGTGGCAGCGCTCGACCGTTTCCGTTCTCATGCGTAATCCGGGTCAGATACCGTTTGGTTAAATCCCGATTGTCGGCGTCGATGGATTCCAATGCGTAGTCGAATTGAATCTTGCTTAACAGTTCCTCATCTTCACTCAAAACTTCAATCTCACTTAGGTATTTCGTTTCGACCCGTTCTTGATATCCATCTCCCCGCTGACTTTGAAGTGGTATTAACGCTTCTGGGGAGCCGGTGGACATATTTTTCGGGGGTCCTGGTACTCCCGAATACTATCATTATAGACTTTCTGGGCATAATTAAATTCAATGGTGCGGCCGTATACATCTTCAATCTTTTTAAGATAACAGGCTTTGGTATGCGATGCTGAAACGAATACTGTAGTGAGGTCTTCAATTACAACCGGGGGTCCAATGTTTTGATAATAGTTCTCTGTAACAGTTCCTACTTGCAGCTCATCCATGCCAACTCTTTCCTTTATATTTTTATAGCGATAGAAAAGCCGATTATTCCACTGATCTACAATAGAAGACAAGTTCCATACATTGGTCATATTCTGCTGAAAGTATGTAATGGTATATGTAAGTGTAACAACTCGTAAAATTTCTCCCTCACCAGGACCGGATGACTGGGTAATCTTTTGTTCAGCAGCTTTCACACTACTGCCCATCCAGTTCCCCCAGCGCACCCCTACCTGTTTAGAATCATTTGTATTACCGAACACCTGCGTGATCCCATTCCCGGTGAACACCTCCCAATAACCCATATCACCATTCGCATCTTCCTGATAGTAGCGGATCTCAAGATTGGGGTCATTCTTCACTTGGTAATAATAGATCTGGCCATTAGTAGATGTGCCCGTTCTGAGCAATGGCGTTGACGAACCACCGGCCAGCAGATAAAAATCATCATCATGGCGGGTCCCTGTATTTTTATGATCCCGCACAATCTTCGGGTAATCCAAACTCCACCCCAAGCCCAAAATACCGGTAGGGGCCTCCACATTCCACGTATCCACGTGATTTTGAATATTGCTGTTATAAACAGCAGTAACATTCACCCCCAATCCATTGGGCCCGGGCAAAGACACTAGATTCACCGGCAGATTTACATCCCCACTAAAAAGGTTCACACTCTTTCCCACCGCCCCCTTTAAATCCGGGTCTAATGCAAATGTCTTAATCTCTGGTGCCGCTGAACTCCTCTGCTCATTCTGTCCATTGAGCACCATTACAGACAATAGAAAACAGCTTATAAGATTCGTGGATGTTTTACTGATCATTTTCATTTCCTACTCCAAATCACTGCTATAAACTGTAATAAAAGACTGATCGATATTCGGCAGGTAGAGTGGCCCGGCCATCTCATCCGCCAGCTTCACCATAAAACCATAATCGTAAATATACCCCTGATACAACGCGACGTAGAGCGGAGAAATATCCACACTCAACCAACTGGTGGATGTATCCACCCGGCCCGTAATATAAAAATCATCTACATCACCCCCCGGCGTTTCCCAGGGTGCAGTCCAACTCACCACCGAGCCCACCCATTCCATCAGCATAGCGTTAATATCCAGCTCCTGTCCATCCAAAACACCCTCTCCATCGGTGAGTGGTATGGAAACAATCATCGAATCAATTAAGTGCACAACCTCAAAATCCGGTTCCGGAAATTGGATTAAATACCGGGTTACACCTAAAGAATCGTTGGAAATGACAGTGGAGGACTCAGCAAAGAGTTGGCTTTCTTCAGCCAGAAGCACCTGACTAAACAAGAACAGAAAAACTACAATACGAAGAAATTTCATTCGCACTCCAGGTCTATGATTAGTGAGTTGAACATTCAAAAAGCTCAGGGAAAAATACTAATCGCTTTGATTTACAGGCAAGAGATAAACTATACTAAACCTCGGGCATCGATATTTTGTTAGATTCAAGGAAACAATGCACAAGTGGAGATGCCTATACCATCGACCAAAAACTATTACGCAAGGAACCAAGCGCAGCTTATGATGTGCGCAAGCAATAGGGTTTACAATACCATCGAATAACATAAACCGCATAGTGGATCAAACTCTTATCATGTAACGTTCCGCCAACGCTTTATCCACCACCGCTGGTTCATGATTTTGCAATATCTTATCCAGGATATTAAACTGCTCCGCCCCCTTTTCATAAACTTCTGCATAGGGCAGTTGATGGAATGACACCATGGAATACCTGGGTAAAAAATCATCCGGGAAAAATCGTTCCATCTTCAGTTCCAATTCCCGCCGTTTTTTATAGTAGGGATCGTTTACATGATCTCGCATTTCGATGTAATTCTCAAGAGCCATATTGGCAATGGCGTGACCATTTTTCACTTGTTGTCTGGAGAATTCAGAGAGAATGGTTACCCAGTCATCGCCGTATTCATCCATAAGTCCATTCAGGATGGTGCAATCCTGGAAAGAGGCATTCATCCCTTGGCCAAAGAAAGGCACCACCGCATGGGCAGCATCTCCCAAAAGGACGGCTTTGTCCTCCACATGCCAGGGATCGCAGTACACAGACCCCAAATGACCGGTTGGATTGGTTTGAAATTCAGAGACCAAATCAGACAGGAGCGGAATGGTATCGGAAAAATATTCTTCAAATAATTGCAGGATATCGCTCTTCGTCCGCACCGTAGCAAAGCTGGTCTCCCCGATCATAGGGAAGAACAGGGTGCACGTAAAGGAACGATCCATATTGGGCAGAGCAATGAGCATAAATTGCCCCCGGGGCCAAATATGGAGGGCATAGGGTTCCATCTGAAAATCACCATCCCTTGCCGGTGGGATGGTCAATTCCTTATAACCGTGGTCCAACGGTTTGTATGTATACTCCAGACTTCCTTTTTCGACCATGGCATCCCGAACGACCGAAGCGGAACCATCAACACCCAGCACCAGATCAAATGGAATAATATGCTCGTGCCCTGCAATTTTGTCAAATACTTTCAGTTGATTTTGATCAAAATTCACACCGGTACATTGATGTTCAAAATGAATGCGAGCTTTACCTGTGGCTTCGGCCCGGGACATGAGCGCCATATTTAATTTGGCCCGGGAAACAGAATAGATAACCTCTTCTTCTGTTTTTCCGTAGGGTTGCAAGTGGATCGAACCGTCTGGGTCGTGGATCATCCGCCCTTTCATGGGAATGGTCAGCGATTTGACGATCTTATACAGTCCCACTTCTGTTAACGCTTGAATACCTCGGGCGGATAAGGCTAGGTTAATGGAACGACCAGCGTGGATAGATTCGTTCCGCATATCGGGTCGGCGTTCATATATATCGACCACATACCCCTGTTTTGCCAGGTAGGTGGCCAGAAGAGGACCCGAGAGTCCGGCACCAATCAAAATTATTTTTTCTTTCATTAACTAATGGATTAACGAGTCTAAGATCTGATAAAATTGAAAAACATTCGTGTACGAATTATACAATGGTACAGGAGTGATACGGATCACATCCGGTTCCCGCCAATCACATACCACACCCAGTTCACCAAGCTTATTATAAATTTTCTTACCGTTTTCCTTTATAACCAATGATAATTGGCATCCTCGCTGAAGGGGATCCGAAGGTGTGATAATGGCAACTTTTTCACCCATCAAATTGATTAGATATTCCAGGTAGCCGGTCAATGCTACGCTTTTTTTCCGTAAGGCCGGCATACCCACTTCATCAAAAATATCCAAGGCTTGTCCCAGACTGGCCATGGCTAAAATTGGAGCATTGCTAATCTGCCACCCTTCAGCTCCGGGGATAGGTACAAAATTCGGTTTCATTTCAAATCGAGTTGCTTTATCATGACCCCACCAACCGGCCAACCGCGGACCTGTCCAATTTTGATGCCGTTCATGGACAAAAATACCTCCGGGGCCACCGGGGCCTGAACACAAGTATTTGTAATTACACCAAGCTGCGAAGTCAACGTTTAGATCATGAAGATTGAATAGTAGGTTGCCCACGCCATGGGCCAGGTTAAAACCTACATAAGCGCCATTTTCTTGGCCGGCAGCGGTAATTTTTTCCATGTCGAAGGCCTGACCGGTATAATACTGAACATTTCCGATCAATATTGTGGCGATTGTATCGCCATGTTCCGCAAGCACCTTCAATATGTCGGCCGTACGTAGACATTTTTCGCCTGCCCGAGGTGTTAATTCAACCAGTGCTGTTTGGGGGTCTAGCCCGTGAAATTTTATCTGCGACTCCACCGCATACTGGTCAGATGGAAACATTCCCCTTTCAATCGCTATTTTATATCGATCAGCTGTGGGTTGGTAAAAAGAGACCAGTAATAAATGAAGATTGACCGTTAAAGCGTTCATGACCACAACTTCGGATGGTTTCGCACCAACGATACGAGCTGTGGAATTTGTCAATTTTTCATGGTACGCTTCCCAGCGGGCATGTTGCGCGAACACTCCGGATGCGGCCCAAACATCTAATTCTTTTTTGATTGCTACCGGGGTGGTTGTGGGCATTAACCCCAAAGAATTACCCCCAAAATAGATACACTCCACACCATTTACTATAGGGATACAAAACCGTTCACGATATGACTGCAGCGGATCTTGCTCATCCAATGACCTTGCAAATTCAATTGTGGCGCTGTAATTCAAGCTATTTCCAGAGGAAAAATTAAGGGTCTGCTGGGGACTGCGTCACTAACGAAATTCATGATCTGGATTTGGAGTAAATAAGGGCCATCCTGGACCACGTTGGGAATGTAGATCATTTCTGTGATGGTCTTTGTTGAAGGGATACTTCCATCCAAGGTATGACTCCCTTGTTCCACCCCCCAAAATATATGGTGGTTCACCAATTTACTTTCATCGTAGGCCAGATCAATGGTGGGTATATCCACCAGCAAATGCCTGATCCCCATATCAACCATTGTGATCAGGGCATCATGTGCAAAATACGGTGGTAAGTTATTGGCATCGTAGGTTGCCGACTGTTTGGATGTATCATTGGGGAGGGTGCGAATGATCAATGCATGATCAAACCCCGATACAAGTTGCAATTGGTCGGCCGCAATGACCCCATTATTCGGTGTGGCCGTGACCAATGTGGCCAGGATCATTGAATCTGTGATCATCTTGTTTACATAGATATCTTCATCAACAATATGTCCTACGCATTCGGTGTGGGTGCCGTTGCAATGGGGAATGAATGTAATCACGTCAAAGTTGCAACTGCCGCCCGCTGTGGTATCCCCGATTACATGTTCACTTTTGAACGGTTCCGCAACAGCGCGCTCCACATCGAAATAATTGACCTGATCTCCTTTGAAATCCACCGGAATAGACAAATCGATAAAATGATCGGTATTATAATTGTAATGGCGAGTATCGATCTTTATGGAACAAACCATCCGGTCACGTGTCCTTTATCCAACCCCAACCAATCCAATGCATTTTGAAATAATAATTTCTCTTTAGTATCTTCCGCCAGATCTGAATTTTCAATCAGTTTACCCGGTTCTGACTCACCCAGGGGAAAGGGGTAATCGGATCCCAAAGCAATCTTATCCACACCTATTTTTTTGATCAGAAATTCGAGTGCATCGGAGTGGTGTACCAATGAGTCCACCCAAAATGATCCCAGATAATCACTTGGTGGAATATTGTTATCAATAGCACATAAATCAGGGCGCATATCAAACCCATGCTGGATCCGGCCGACTGTAGCTGGAAATGCTCCACCCCCATGGGCAAAAGCTACCCGCAGGTTCGGGAGTCTTTGGAACACACCACCAAAAATCAGCGAACAGATAGCTCGGCTGATCTCTGCTGGCATCCCCACCAGCCATGGTAGCCAATATTTTTGCATGTTACTTGTACCCATCATATCCCAGGGGTGTACAAAAATGGATAAGCCCAAAGCAGCTGCTGCCGCAAATATCGGAAACAGTGCATCATGACTCAAATTCATCCCATTCACATTGGATCCGATCTGAACTCCCGCAAGCTGTAATTCGGAACACCGCTCTAATTCGTCAATCGCTAGGGTCGTGCGTTGCATTGGGATGGTTCCCAATCCAATAAACCGCTTAGGAAATTCGGACACCACCGCTGCAATGTGGTCGTTCAGTAATTTCGACAGGTCTAAGGCATCTTCCGCTTTGGCCCAGTAACTGAACATGACCGGAACAGTCGACAATACCTGAATATCAATCTGGTGATTATTACATTCATGCAGGCGCTGATGGGGGTCCCACAGGTTTGCTTCCACTTCCCGAAATAATTGATCGTCTTTCATTAACCGTGTACAACCGGCTTGAGAATGATCCAAATGAATCCAGCCTCCGTAACCATATTTTTCCTTCAAATCAGGCCAATTTTTCGGAAGGACATGTGTATGAATATCAATCTTCATTGTAATGAATGTCCAGTTTAATATCCACAGGTTTGGCATGGAGCGTGAGGGCACTTGTGGAAATGGCATCGACACCAGTAGATGCGTACATTTCAATATTGTCATAAGTAATCCCACCACTGGCTTCGATAAATATTTTCTCGCCTCCCCTGGAACGAATCATTCTTACGGCATTTTTAACGGTGTCCGGGGACATATTATCTAACAAAAAACCATCTGCGCCAGCAGCAAGACCTTCCTGCAATTGTTCCAGTGTGTCTACTTCCAACTCAATCGGTAAGCCAGTATGATTACCTGACCTTGCTTTTTGAACTGCAGCGGTTACACCACCCGAACATGCCAAATGATTATCTTTGATCAAAATACCGCTTGAAAGATCCAAACGATGATTTGCTCCACCCCCTACACATACGGCATATTTTTCGAATCGTTTTAAGCCGGGAATGGTTTTTCGGGTATCCATGATCTTAAAATCTTGAGGCAGATCCAATTTCAAAAAGCGATTTGTTGCAGTAGCAATACCGCATATATGTTGGAGGAGATTTAAAATAACTCTTTCGGTTGATAATATGATTGCTGTAGAGCCCTCTATTTGAGCCAAAACAGCTCCTTTATCCACATGATCACCATCGTTTACACGCAACTCAACCTGTATGGACCCAGGAAAGCAATAAGGCAAGACTGATTCCCCACAAAAAATGAACGATTCCATGGCAATAAATTTCCCAGAAGCGATCGAATCACATCTTATAGTTAATTCGGTTGTAATATCACCTGTGGGCATATCCTCAGCGATGAAAATCGCTATTTGTTTTTTAACCCAGTCCGGCGGCAAGGATGTAAGCTGTGGATAATGGACCCTTTTCCTCATATGGGTTCCGATAATGATCTACGGTTTTTCCTGAACCGTGCCGCAGGAAGCGCAAGTCCGGGCGTCTATACTATTCCAATAGGCATCGAATAACGGAGGTAATTGCGCCACAATATCCTCCAGATCTATAGTCATTTCATGGAGCAGTTCATCACATTCATCGCAGTACCATCGAAAGGCATCCAATGCACCTTCTTCCCGCCGATATTCCACCACCAAGCCCACCGTATCTTCATACCTCTGCGGAGAATGGGGCACATTTTTTGGCAGTAAGAAGATCTCCCCTTCTCTGATGGGAACATCCACCCGTTTCCCATTATCCATAATCTTTAACAACATGCCTCCTTCCAGCTGATAGAAAAATTCTTCGATTGGATCTACATGATAATCTTTTCGGGAATTGGGACCACCGACGACCATGATCATGAAATCATCTTCATTATACACCACTCGGTTACCTACAGGTGGTTTCAGCAGGTGGCGATTTTCTTCGATCCAGTGCTTGAAATTTAGTGGCGGTGTTATTGGCATATTTACTCCTTAACCAATGGTTGCAATACATTTCAATTCAATAGCAATAAGTGTGGGCAGGGACATGATCTCTACTGTGGTCCGACAGGGTTGGTTTTCCTTGAAATAGTCCCCATAGATACGGTTATATACTTCAAAATCATTTTTCATATCCGTGAGGAACACAGTCACATCCACCAGGTTATTCCAATTGCTTCCGGACGCTGTTAAAATAACCCGGACATTCTCAAATACAGAACGACATTGAACTTCGATATCATGGGCAATGACATTTCCGCTTTCATCCAGTTCCACCCCCGGGATATCCTCGGAATTGGGTTTTCGCGGTCCCACTCCTGACAAGAATAATAGGTCTCCAACTCGCCGAGCGTGGGGATAGGGGCCGACCGGCTCCGGCGCTTCGTTTGTGTAAATTGATTCAACCACTGTTTCTTTTCCTTATTTCTTGCAGCTCCTGCCAGGTTTCAAACGTAGCTGCCAGTCGTTCTACAACGCCATCATGCAATATGGATGTCTTAAATATCTCATCAACGTCTTCCGGTCTAACATGCACGTACCACAGGCTTCTCGGATAAATGACCACGTTTGCGCCCAGCTCACATGCATCCAGACAGCCACTTTTATTGGCTCGAACCTGCCCACGCAACCCATGCTGGTTAATCAGCTGGATAAATGTTTTACGAATGTCCGGACCATCGCAGCGGGAGCAATCTCCCCTGGGATTAGCTTTATCCCGTTTGTTGACGCAAACAAAAATATGTTTGTCATATTTTGGAGTCATTCGACTGTGCATATATTTTTCTGTTCGGTAAAAAAGCGAAGGGCTTCTTCTCCACCCTCCCGACCAACACCGGAATTCTTCATGCCGCCGAAAGGTGTTCGTAGATCCCTGACTAGCCAGCAATTGACCCAAACGATCCCCGCTTCCAGTTGGGTAGACACTCGGTTTGCCTGCTCTTTGTCATCCGTCCATATAATCGCTGCCAATCCGTATTCCGTGGAATTGGCAATGTCGATAGCCTCGGTTTCAGTGGCGAAGGGGGTCAGGGTCACCACCGGGCCAAAGATCTCTTCCTGGTTCGTGCGGCAGGAAGCACTCAGTCCATCAATTACCGTTGGTTCCATGAAATAACCAGCACTGCAACGTCCCGGCATATTTACTTTTTGTCCGCCAGTGAGGATCTGCCCTCCTTCTTCCTTGGCCAGATGCACATAGCCCAACACCTTTTGCAAATGATCGGCAGAAATCAGGGCACCCAAATCTGAATTGTCATCGTGGGGGTCACCCACCACCAAGGCCTTCGTTCGATCGACAAATGCTGCTTTAAAACGTTCATAGATCGCCTCTTCTACCAGAATACGTGAACCGCATAAACAGATCTCACCCTGATTGGAAAATGAGGAGCGAATTGTTGTCGCCAGCATCTGTTCAAAATTGCAGTCTGCAAAAATAATATTGGGGTTCTTGCCGCCCAACTCCAGGGAGAGTTTTTTGAACTGCGGTGCAGCAGACCTGCTGATGGCTGCTCCTGTTTTGGTGCCTCCTGTAAAGGAAATTGCCTTGATCTCCGGATGGGCGACGATGGCTGACCCAGCCCGCTGACCGGAACCATGAACAACATTTAATACGCCATCAGGCAAGCCGGCTGATCGACAGACCGTGCCCAGTAGTGTGGCCGTGTAAGGAGTAAGTTCGGAGGGCTTGCCGAGCACACAATTCCCGGCAGCCAAAGCCGGAGCAATCTTCCAGCTGAACAGATAGAGTGGCAGATTCCAAGGTGATATGCAACCCACGAGCCCGATTGGTTTGCGCAGCACTTGATTCACTGATCCCTTCCCATCCAGGATCGAATTTGTTTCAAAGTCCAATATCTGGTCCGCATAAAAACGAAAATTAGAGACAGCACGGGGAATATCTACTGTTCGGGCCAACGCGACCGGCTTGCCCGTATCCCGGGATTCATACTCGGCATATTCTTCCAATCGTTCTTCGATTCCGTCAGCAATGGTCTGCAGGACCTGTGCTCGTTCTTTGGGAGTGGTATTTGACCAATGTGGGTACGCCTCAACAGCGGAATTGATCGCTTCATCCACGTCGTTTTCATTTGAGTCCGGGACTCGGGCATATATTTGCCCGGTAGCCGGTTCATAAACGTCTATATAATTTCCCGATCTGGGAGCGGTAAATTCACCATGAATGAAATTGGAAAAGGCCTGCATTAGACTCCGAATCGACCACCATCAACGGGAAAATCAGCACCATTGATATAACTGGCTGCTGCAGAAGCCAGAAATGCGACCGCTGCAGCGATCTCGCTGGGTTCACCGATCCTGCCCAGGGATGTTTTCTTTGCGACCGATTCCACCATTTCATCAACACTCACACCAGAATTCTCTGCCCACTTTTCGAGTAATTCCTGTAGACGATCGGTATTTGTATAGCCGGGCAGTATATTGTTTACAGTAATGCCATTAGGTCCCAGCTCCAGTGCCAGGGTTCGCGCCCATTGAGCGACAGCACCACGAATAGTATTGGAAACTCCCAACCCCGGAATCACCTGGCGGACTGATGTGGAAATGATATTTATGATCCGACCATAGCCCAATTCTTTCATGCCAGGAACCACGGCCTGGGCCAGGAGTTGGTTGGCTAACAAATGACGTCGAAATGCGACTTCAAACTCGCTGGTTTCAGCCTCAATTAGGGGTCCGCCCTGGGGACCGCCGGTGTTATTCAGCAGTACATGCATCGGACCGGTTGCAACTAAATGGCTGGCCACTTTTTCCCGCAGATCATCCAGGTGATCAAAGTCCGCACAAATGAAACTGTGCCCCGATCCTGATAACGATTCCATCGTTTTGAATAATTTTTTTTCATTCCGAGCGGCTAGTACTATTTCAGCGCCCCGTTCAGCCATTAACCAGGCACATGCTTTCCCAATCCCAGCGGTGCTTCCACAAAGTAGAGCCCGTTTACCAGCCAAGTTCAAATTCATGTTTGATCTCCGGAATCATAATAAAAACCCAGGTTCTTCAAAATTTGGTTCGGAAGTTCCGGCAACGCGGAGCGCGGTATAAGAAACGTGGTCAGGTTGGATAGATCCTCAAATATACGATGGTGTTCTGCAGTCTTTTTCAAATAGGATGAACCGGTAGAACCTCCGGTACCGATCTTCCTGCCGATCATGCGTGTGACCATCAGAGCATGCCGATAGCGCCAGGCGGTAAAGAGTTCATCCACATCCACTAATTTACTCAACAACTTAAATGGGTTATGTAGAATGGGCCGATCCCGATATAAATATATCAATAGAGCGGCTTGCGTGGCTTGGTATGAAAGACGTCTTTCTTTTTGCTCAATCAATGCATCATGTTCATTTTGATCAAATAAGGCCGCGAACATTTTTTCTGTTTTTTCATACTCTTTCAAATGGATCTGTTTCGCATCCTCCGCTAACCGTTCATTCTTTTCAATATGCTGCTTGTCACTGGCCAGCATGTCCTGCACGGCGGATCGGTACTGCTCCCAAAAATTAAAGTCCTGAAACTGTAGAAATGGCGTTCGTTCCAGCCACTTCTCAATCAAATCAAACAGGGAAGGTACAGATTCCGATTCAGCAATCACTGTTTTATGTGCAGTGGTTATATAGGACTTGTAACCGCCCTCGCCATAAGAGAATCTCCTGGATTCATTCAAGCCAAGTTTATTTTCCAGTAAACGAAACTGAATGCTTTGGAATCCAGATGCGGGAATAAGTAGATCACGGAAATCCATGAAATCCATGGGTGTCATAGTCTCAAGAACATGGATCTGATCAATGAGAATCTTCTGGATCTCGATGATCCTATCCAATCTGTTTACGGCAATACCAATATGCGATTCGCGGACAGAATTCCTATTGAAAGCGGAAATGATAGAATCAAGTTCATGCAGGATCTGTTTGAACCATAATTCATAGACCTGGTGAATAATGATGAAAAGCATTTCATCGTGGGCTTCCTGTTCCAATTCCTTGCTCACTAGCTGCTGACTGCTCAACACTTTATCCAACTGCAGATAATCGTGATAATATTGAGGGGAATTCTGCTTTTTCATAAGCCGGAAGTTACATAAATCAGATGTGAAAGGAGTCATTAGAATCTATTTCCACCACCGTTTTTTGATTAACTTTCACCTTAATCTAAGAACTATGATGACACAGCAGAAGAAAGACAGATTTTATTACGACACAAAATTCATCGGTAGCCCAGACGGACGGACGCTTCGAATACTGGCTGAATATTTCGGCCCTCAGCAACGATTTCGCAGAAATAATATCCAAGACACAATCGTATTTTTTGGTTCAGCTCGGATAAAATCCCGGGAAGCAGCAGACGCGACTTTGCAACATGCACCAAAAAACACAGGCAAACGGAAATTGGAGCTATTACAGCGGGATCTGGCAATGAGCCGGTATTATGAAGATGCGCGTAAGCTGGCCTATTTACTCACCAAATGGAGTATGAACCTCAAGGAAAAACGGCGGCGGTTCATCATTACTTCCGGGGGCGGTCCCGGGATAATGACGGCAGCTAACCAGGGCGCTGCAGAAGCCGCAGGTCTGACTATAGGATTGAATATCACTCTGCCTCATGAGGAGGCTGGAAACCAGTGGATATCGAAAGATCTGAGTTTGCACTTCCATTATTTCTTCATGCGCAAGTTCTGGTTTCTGTATCTAGCCAAAGCGCTGATCATCTTCCCCGGCGGGTTTGGGACGATGGATGAATTGATGGAATTACTAACCTTGATCCAAACGAACAAAATCCGCAAAAAAGTCCCGATGGTGATCTATGATAAAAAATTCTGGAATAAGGTGATCAATTTCGATCATTTAGTGGAAATGGGGGTTATCTCAAACGCAGATATGCAACTGTTCTATATGACAAATTCCGTTGATGATGCCTATAAATTCCTTACCAAAGAGATCGTAAAAGTACACCTGCAAGGCCAGAACTTTTAATTAACTCCAAGTGAGCAGAATTCTCTTAAACCGAATCGGTTTATTTACAATGATAGACGCACTTTCTGCCCAAGGGAAGTACAGTATTCCTTGGGTAGTGTGGGGGTGATAAATCCTATACAGGAGTAGACAATGTTTGCAATTATTACGCAGGTTTTATATACAACCTCTACACCGAAATCTATTCGGCGGGCTTAGCGGTTTCTTACCCTCGCAAGAGTTATTGGTCGGGATGATTTGGAATGATTGCGCTAACATAATCAACAACATGGGCAATTAAAACCCCCGGTTGCAACGGCAGGAACTGCGCCCAATAATTTTCCGGGCGTAAACTTTGCCTCCACTTCCAGCTAATCTCGAATTACTCTTTCCTTGCAACCAAATACATGGTTTTAAGATTGCCTTTTCAATAGTCTATTAACAAGAATTTATTAATAAACGGAGGAACGGTGTATTCTTTTTAGATCGAAAAAGACCCAAAAGACAAAAAAGCAAGAAAATGGGGCGACGGCGATAAACAGCCACCCCGATTCATTTACTATTTCATCAACACCATTTTATTGGATTGGGTAAATACTTGCTTCGTTTCACTGGATTTTGCCACCAGACGATAAATATAAAGTCCACTGGCCACCGGGTGTCCGTGCCGATCTCTTCCATTCCAGACCACCCGGCGGTCTCCGGCTGGAACCCTTGAATCGACCAGCTGTATGATCTCCCGGCCAATGATATCATACACAATGAGGGTCACATCACTACTTTCCGGTATGCCGTAGTGGATAGTCGTGGTTGGGTTGAAGGGGTTCGGGTAATTACTGGCCAAGATAAAATTCTCTGGTAGGGGACTACTATCTGTATTTTTACGAGGTTGTTCCCCGACCATGATGGCTGCCAGCACCCCCAGGGGTGTATCCGGGTACTTTTCCGCTAATATACTATACGCCGTTTCTGCTTTTACGGGTAATCGTTGGCGTTGTGCACCGGCCATCATCTTTGCACTCCCTTGCAGTTTCTCATGGACCTGCGCTTCTTCAAACAAGAGTTTCGGTTCTAACTCAGTGGTGGGATAATTCAGCTTGAGATAGTCTATATGCTCCAGCGCCTCATTCAGGTTTGCATTCCCGGCTAAATACAGTTTATAGGATGCCAGGATAGAGACACTCTGTTCTTCTATAGCAGAACCAGGATAGAGCTGGGAGTACTCGTCCATCTTATCGATAATGCCCGTTACATTGTCCTGCTGCCACAAACAACGAGCCACGCCATATACAGCCGCTACACTCTGTTCATTATTGACCATATCATCATAGAGCGCAAGGGCCAATTCAAAATCCCCTTCCCCTTCCGCCAAACGGCCCGGTGGCAGTGCACTTTGGTATGGGCCTGGTGGAGGATAAAGAACATTATTCCCGACAAGGCCATAGACCGTAGGCTCCCATACCACATTTCCGGTAGTATTATCCGGTTCTGATTCACTACAACCCACCAGCCCCGGAGGATTGGGCGCATCCCAATTATTCCCAATAGCAAAAACAGCCCACGCATTGTTGTTGACAATATCAGTGCCATTATTGTAAAACCGGTTCCAGCCCGAGACTCCGAAATCTTCAGGGTAATAATCCAATACCGGAAAATGCTGATTGCCGGGATATAAACCCAGCATGGGATACCCGTGGTGACGAGCCCTTATAGCCGGGTTGCACTGTGTAAACACATTATTGTTCGCGGAACATAGCCATGCATTCTCCTCCACTTTCCATAATTTAGGGGCGGAAGAGGAACTGACATCGATACCCGTGCCATTATTGTTGCCACTGAAAGAGCATCCTCTTATTGTTGGTGCAGAATAAGTTGTTGTACTTATACCAACGCCATTTCCAGTAAATGTACACCCAGTGATCTCCGGTTCTGCCCAGCTTCCGGTTAAAATACCATACCAATTATTTGAAAACTGGCAATTGCTTACCGCTGACCTATTATTAACTCCATAAATAACTAAAGGGACACCACCCGTTTCAAACGTACATTGTTCAAAAATACATAGTCCATTGACGGTTGAGGGTATTTCACCATTATCAACACTTGAATAAACACCGATATCTGTAAAATGACAATGGCGAAAATTAGCACTAGCTTGATCACGAATGTCAATGCTAACAAAACCACCATTGCCGGTAAAAGTAATGGGATCCGATTGTGTGCCTTCCGCGATAAAAGTACCATCGATATACAGCTCCGCATTTTCAAATGCAATATCAGTGCCCGGAAACACATTGACCGTGGCCCCTTCTGGAATGGTGGTGTTGTCTACCACGGTTACGTCGCCATACAGAAGCCCCTCTAAAAGTTCGCCGGACACATCCCCAGTAATTATGGTGGTAATATTATTATCAGCCATGTATTGAGCCATTAAAACGGCTTGGTATGCATTGATTCGTCCATGGCCTAATTTCCCATCAAATCCTGGAAGAGTTGATTCATTCACATCTTCAGCGGTTAATTGGAGAATTTGCTTAATGTCTGCAACGGTTAAGTTCGGATTTGCGGACTGGATTAAACCGGCAGTTCCACTGACATGGGGTGCTGCCATTGAGGTCCCGGCCAGGTAGCCATAATCCTGATCGACTCCATAGTCATTTAATGTTACCCAATAATTAGGCATTGTGGAAAAAATATCATCGGCATTGGAAGAACCACCATATCCTCCCGGTGCAGCAACGACTATATAGTTTTCGCCAGGGGTATACGATGAATACGAGCTGCGATGATCATGATGATCTGTTGCTGCTACCGATATGACCGTTGGATAACCATTGGGGTAATTTTCATGATCGGTATCATAACTTACATAGGCATAGCGAGCTGGATACCGAACACCCCCGCCCCCCCTATTCCCGGCCGAGTATATCTGCAAAATTCCAGCTGAATCTGCATATTGAACCGCCCGTTCCTTTGTAGCGGTATGAAAACGTCCAGAGCCACTAAAATTTATTATGTCTGCACCTGCATCCACAGCAGCGATTACCCCGGATGCAAAAGTATTCGAAGAACCCTGACCGTCTGCATTAAAGACCTGAACCGTATATATACGACAATTCCAGCATAGACCAGAAACACCTTCGTCATTATCTGTTTCAGCCGCAATGGTACCGGTCACATGTGTGCCATGACCGCGCTCATCACGAACCCTTGGATCATTCTCCCCACCACCAATAGGCTCAAAACTATAATCAGGTCCAAGAAAGAATCGATTGGTATCATCTAAGTCTGGATGGCATAATTCCCCAGTGATAGAATCTAAGGGAATGCCTGAATCTAAAACTGCAATTAACACATCATTACTACCCGTTTCAATTGACCATGCTAAATCTGCGTCAATATCGGCATCCATTGTACCGCTAGGAGGGTCTTGCCCGGTGTTATTGTATGACCAATGATGAGGATACTCTGCAGGAGTAGTCCCTTCGTAATATGGATCATTGGGGGAATTAGTATAAATCACCATGTTCGGCTCTGCAAAATCAATATGAGATGACCCATTCAGTACACTTATCTTAGCAAAAAGGTCTGCGCCACTTTCTATTTCAACCAAGGCAATATTTAAGCGGTTAAAGCCGCTTACAACTGTTAAACCTGCTTGCGCCAGAACGGGATAAACTGCACTTCGATTTTGACTCTTGTTCAGACCCACAAGTATCTGCCCCTCCACATAGTCGACGTCTTCCCCATTCCACGTCCCCGTAAGAATGGCGCGGCCACCAATGGTCTGACCACTGACTAATGTTAACGCAGCCAGTATGATACCCATTGCTTTTGCTTTTATCTTATACATAAGTACATCCTTTCTTTATTAATGAATGAGCCTATTTCAATAGGATCATTTTCCCTTGTTGAGAAATTGCATTGTGCCGGAAATGATAAAAATACATGCCCGATGGAACAGTGCTATTATTGAAATCTGTTCCATTCCAGATGATTGTATAGTCACCATCACTGTAAAATGTTTTTGAAAGATTTTTAATGAATCGGCCCTTGATGTCTATAATTTCAATTTCTACAACCCCAGCCGCTTTTAAAGTAAACGGAATGAGTGTGCGATTGTTAAATGGGTTGGGGAAATTTGGCTTTAATGAAAAAGAAAACGGAGCATGACCCGGGTCTATATTTAATGGAAAGGTCCGCTTACGTACACCACCCGGTCGGGATAAAGACGGAAGATACTTAGCGCCACCATAAATGGCACTCCCGGTACGATTATATTCTATTGTAATTATCGATGAATTATTTGGCCCTCCAGGAGTCCATGTTTCACCAGCATTATTCGTTTCAAAAACATCCCCTCCAGCTATGTATAGAGTGTCTGTATCTACTGGGTTGATTGTAATAGATCCAACTCCATTTGCTAATCCGTTATTTATCTCAACCCAGGTTGAACCGGCATCAACACTTTTGAGCATTCCACCATCATAGTCGAATCCTGCGAGGGCAGCATAAATAATATTTGGATTGACCGGATCTATTTCTATATCAAAAAAAGAAGCGGGTATATTTTCTTCTTCAGTATTAAACACCTCCATCCAGGTCTCACCCCCATCTACACTTTTATGCAAGGTACCGATCCACCCGGCACATACATATAGTATTTCTGTATCAAAGGGATCTATTGCAATACCGTTGATATTATCATCATAAATACCACCCACTGAATCAACACCTATCAATTCCCATAATTCACCGCCATTCGTCGTTTTATATAAAAGGCCGCCATGAAAACCAACTGTTCCGGCATACATGGTGTCTGGATGGACCGGATCTATCTCAAGGGTGTATACATCCGTTTCCCAATCAACATATATACCTTCGTTCAACCACTCATAGTTCCCCCCGTCCCCATCAAATTTAAATACACCTGGCGGTGTAAAATTTGCCGCCCCAACTGATGCAAATAAAATATCTGGGTTTTGCGGGTGAATCGTTATGTCGTGAACTGAGAGGCCATAGAAAAGTGTATCCCAGGTGGCCCCGGCATTGATACTTTTAAAAATAGATCCGTAAGTGCCAGAACTAAAATCGCTGCCAGTTCCCGCATACACAATAGAATCATTTTCATAGTTTATGGCAATGGCCTTAACGCTTTCTGTCCCTAATCCCAGAAATTCCCATTCACTATCCTGGCTGAAAAGATAAGATGCCGAAGCGAGAACGAGCATTAATCTGGTCATATTCATAGCCTGAGTGTACTAAGATGAACGATGCCCATTCAATTCTTTATTTGAATTTGTTTTCATTTCAATGTTTTGGATGTTCAGATTTGAGGTATTCGAGTTCAGTGTGCTTTATTTCCGCTCCAAATCAATATCGACATCCATTGTACCGCTAGGAGGGTCTTGCCCGGTGTTATTGTATGACCAATGATGAGGATACTCTGCAGGGGCAGTCCCTTCGTAATATGGATCATTGGGGGAATTAACATAAATCACCATGTTCGGCTCTGCAAAATCAATATGGGATGACCCATTCAGTACACTTATCTTAGCAAAAAGGTCTGCGCCACTTTCTATTTCAACCAAGGCAATATTTAATCGGTTAAAGCCGCTTACAACTGTTAAACCTGCTTGCGCCAGAACGGGATAGACTGCACTTCGATTTTGACTCTTGTTCAGACCCACAAGTATCTGCCCCTCCACATAGTCGACCTCTTCCCCATTCCACGTCCCCGTAAGAATGGCGCGGCCACCAATGGTCTGACCACTGACTAATGTTAACGCAACCAGTATGATACCCATTGCTTTTATCTTATACATAAGTACTCCTTACTTTTATTAATGAATGAACCTATTTCAATAGGATCATTTTCCCTTGTTGAGAAATTGCATTGTGCCGGAAATGATAAAAATACAGGCCCGATGGAACAGTGCTATTATTGAAATCTGTTCCATTCCAGATGATTGTATAGTCCCCATCCCGGTAAAATGTTTTTGAAAGATTTTTAATGAATCGGCCCTTGATGTCTATAATTTCAATTTCTACAACCCCAGCCGCTTTTAAAGTAAACGGAATGAGTGTGCGATTGTTAAATGGGTTGGGAAAATTTGGCTTTAATGAAAAAGAAAACGGAGCATGACCCGGGTCTATATTTAATGGAAAGGTCCGCTTACGCACACCACCCGGTAGGGATAAAGACGGAACATACCTAGCTCCACCATAAATGGCACTCCCGGTACGATTATATTCTATTGTAATTATCGATGGATTATTTAGCCCTCCAGGAGTCCATGTTTCTCCAGCATTATTCGTTTCAAAAACACCCCCTCCAGCTATGTATAGAGTTTCTGTATCTACTGGGTTTATTGTAATAGATTTAACCCCACCTTCTGGTAATCCGTTATTTATAAGAACCCAGGTTGAACCGGCATCAACACTTTTGAGCATTCCACCATATCCTATATGTGATAGTCCTAGGGCAGCATAAATAGTATTTGGATTGACCGGATCTATTTCTACATCCAAAAAAGAGGCGGGTATATTTTCTTCGTAAGTATTAAACACTTCCATCCAGGTCTCGCCCCCATCTACACTTTTATGCAAGGTACCAGTCCTCCCGGCACATACATATAGTATTTCTGTATCAAAGGGGTCTATTGCAATACCGTGGATATTATCATCATAAATACCACCCACTGAATCAGGATGGCCTATCAATTCCCATAATTCACCGCCATTCGTCGTTTTATATAAAAGGCCGCCATGAAAACCAACTGTTCCGGCATACATGGTGTCTGGATGGACCGGATCTATCTCAAGGGTGTATACACTCGTTTCCCAATCAACAGGTATACCTTCGTTCAACCACTCATAGTTCCCCCCGTCTCCATCAAATTTAAATACACCTGACTGAGTAAAATTTGCCACCCCAAGTGATGCAAATAAAATATCTGGGTTTTGCGGGTGAATCGTTATGTCGATAACTGAGAGGCCATAAAAAAGTGTATCCCAGGTGGCTCCGGCATTGATACTTTTAAAAATAGATCCGTAAGTGCCAGAACTAAAATCGCTGTAAGTGCCGACATACACAATAGAATCATTTTCATAGTTTATGGCAATGGCATGAACGCTTTCTGTTCCTAATCCCAGAAATTCCCATTCACTATCTTGGCTGAGAAGATAAGATGCCGAAGCGAGAACGAGCATTAATCTGGTCATATTCATAGCCTGAGTGTACTAAGATGAACGATGCCCATTCAATTCTTTATTTGAATTTGTTTTCATTTCAATGTTTTGGATGTTCAGATTTGAGGTATTCGAGTTCAGTGTGCTTTATTTCCGCTCCAAATCAATATCGGCATCCATTGTACCGCTAGGAGGGTCTTGCCCGGTGTTATTGTACGACCAATGATGAGGATACTCTGCAGGAGTAGTCCCTTCGTAATATGGATCATTGGGGGAATTAGTATAAATCACCATGTTCGGCTCTGCAAAATCAATATGGGATGACCCATTCAGTACACTTATCTTAGCAAAAAGGTCTGCGCCACTTTCTATTTCAACCAAGGCAATATTTAATCGGTTAAAGCCGCTTACAACTGTTAAACCTGCTTGCGCCAGAACGGGATAGACTGCACTTCGATTTTGACTCTTGTTCAGACCCACAAGTATCTGCCCCTCCACATAGTCGACCTCTTTCCCATTCCACGTCCCCGTAAGAATGGCGCGGCCACCAAGGGTCTGACCACTGACTAATGTTAACGCAACCAGTATGATACCCATTGCTTTTATCTTATACATAAGTACTCCTTACTTTTATTAATGAATGAACCTATTTCAATAGGATCATTTTCCCTTGTTGAGAAATTGCATTGTGCCGGAAATGATAAAAATACAGGCCCGATGGAACAGTGCTATTATTGAAATCTGTTCCATTCCAGATGATTGTATAGTCACCATCCCGGCCCAATAAATCATAGATGAAAAACTGCCCCCCTTTATCTGTTGTTAAGGGAATCACCGTTCCAGGGTTAAAGGGATTGGGATAGTTGGCCCCCAGATTGATTGTATTGGGGAACGGGTTCTCATCAATACTCAGCGGGTTGAAAGAAAATTCAAAATAACCGCTGGAATCTGTTTGCACCGCTGGGATCACTTCCAAACCGTCGCATAAGTAAGACACGGTTACCGCTTCAACGGGGTGATCGATCTTATCAGAAACGCTCCCGGAAACTGTAATCATTTCCTGCCCGAAAACCACCATCATCCAGTAAATAGGTTTTAGAGGTGGCTCTCCGCAAACTTTTTAACTCAACTTTTTTGAATAAGTCCAGTAAACAGATTCTAATTTTCGCCGCGTTTACCCCAACCCATTTTCCGGCTCAAACCCTCAAAATAATTTACGTCGGAAAAGATGATCATTCTGGTCTTATAATCCGCTTTAGTTATGGTTACGGCAGCATTCATGGCCAGAGTTTCCTGGAGTTGACCATCTACGGCCAAGGACACACCTTCCAGGGGATTATCGCCAAAAGTAATCTCCAGCTGCTTAGTATCCGGCAGGACTATGGGGCGCAGGGTCAACGTATGGGGACAAATGGGTGTAACCACTAGTGCATCCAGGCTGGGCATGACAATCGGACCGCCAGCAGAAAGGGAATAGGCTGTGGAACCAGTGGGTGTTGCTACGATCAAGCCATCAGCGACATAATGAGCTATGTGATTGCCGTTTGCTCGCAAGGTACAGTTAATCATTCGCTGCGAAGAGCCGCGATCGATCGTGATGTCATTTAATGCGTGAAAATGGTGATTACTTTCACCGTTATTGATGTTGCAATCCAACAACATCCGTTCCAAAATTTCATGATCGCCGGCAAGAACCTGGTTTAACCGCTTGAACATTTCACTGACATTGACTTCAGCCAAAAAACCCATGGCACCCAGGTGAATACCCAAGATGGGTGTTCCCCGGTCCTCAACAGCACGGGATACAGATAATATGGTTCCATCGCCACCCAAAGCCAGGAGAAAATCCAACTGGTTAAATTCTTCGGCAGAATTAATGATTCCATGTTCAAAATCCAGTGCCATTTCCGCTTTGTCGCGAATGCGAGTTGTGATGTGCAAACGAACATTATTCTTACCCGCCCAGGCGCTGATCTGGGGCAGCAAATCCCAAAATGACGGTTTATCGGTATTGCCCCAAATGCCAATATGTTTCACTTGCGCAGGCAAAGTTCAATCCTTTTCCAGCTTCTGCACCAGTTCCGTCACTTTCTGTTCAGCAGCATACAATTCACTGCGTAACTGAGTGGAGAGCTGGACTCCTTCTTCAAACAGGGTTAAACTCTTTTCCAGGTTCAAATTATCCGCTTCCATATCCCGCACAATCTCTTCCAAGCGTTTGAACATATCTTCAAATGATTTCCCTTTAGCCATCATCCAATTTACGATGGTGCGTTTTTCTCCTCAGACTTCTTTTCTTTACGAGCCTGCATTCTACCCCGGGCTAATTGCAGGTTAAACACGTGCCCCCATTTCAATTTTTTAGGGTCCCGAAGAATATGGTTGTCGGTTGTGGTTGCAATGGCATAGCCACGCTCCAAAATATTACGAGGATTTAACATCTGCAATTCACCAGCAAACCGATCAAGGCGCCCGGTATATTCCTTGAGCAGCATAACTGCACCCTGTTTCAATTCAGACAATACATGGCTGTTCTGATCCAGCAGCCGGGTGATCAAGTTATCAGGCCGCAGGCGCATAAAGTGGTCTTGTAAATGGTCTGTATTTTGCGCATATCGCTGCAGAATATGAACCATTTTTGTGGATAAAGTAGCTGTATATGTATCCATTCTTTGGAACAATTCATCTATACTTGGGGCGGCAATTTCTGCTGCTGCGGATGGTGTCGACGCCCGGTGATCAGCCACCATATCGGCAATAGATAGGTCTGTTTCATGTCCCACAGCGGAAATAATGGGAATGCTACAGGCAAAAATCGCCCTAGCCACTTGCTCCTCATTAAAGGGCCATAAATCTTCCAGTGAGCCACCGCCGCGCCCCAGGATGATCAGATCCACGTTCCCGACTGCTTCCATATCTACGATGGCCTGAGCAATGCTACCACCAGCTGCAGGGCCCTGGACCACGGTCGGACACAATAGCAGTTCTACGTAAGGTGCTCGACGAGCCAGAACCTGGAGCATATCTTGGACTGCGGCACCGGATTTGGACGTGATCAGACCGATGCGCTGAGGAATGGGCGGTAGAGGTTTTTTATATCGATCATCAAATAAACCTTCTTCTTGCAGTTGTTTCTTCAATGCTTCGAACGCTAAATACAAGGTGCCAATCCCAGTCGGCTCCATCTGGCTGACGACCAGTTGATACTGCCCCCGAAGTGTATATACCGAAACCCGACCATTTACGAATACACTCATACCGTCTTCCGGTTTGAACCGTAAAAATTGATTGTTGCCCTTAAACATGACACAGCGGATTGCTGCTTCTGCATCCTTCAAGTTAAAATACATATGCCCCGATCCATGGTGTAGAAAATTGGAAAGCTCTCCAGCGACCCACACCCTGGGAAATACTCCTTCCAGCAAATCCTTGATCTGCCCGGTCAGAGCACTGACTGTAAGGGCTGCTGTTTTCTCCATCAACGCGGTGGTTCTGGTGCCCCGGCAGCCAGCCAGCAGGACCACCAGAATGAAGCGGTCATGGCGACGGCCCGGCCCAACCGATCGTGGACGACATCCTCCGTTTCTGTATACAGGATTTGTAGATAGGGGCCCTCAAAGCGCAGCTCGTCATAGGTATTTAACTTGGCGGCGTGTTCTGAACTCAGCTGTGTACGGGCCAAGGAATCAGCCCGGAGTAAACGTGGATAAACAGCAAATGAATCGCGGACGATCTGTAGCGATGCACCCAAATAGTCTTCGATGAGTTGCACATCAACAACTACGTTAAACTCTGGAATCAGTTCATCCACCATACGCGTTTCCCAGCGAAAATGCACCCCATCATTACCAGTGAATTGACCATTATAATTACTACAAGTATGGAGGGGCATATGTAAATCCGCTACCAAGTGCCTCAAGTGCCCCATATAGTAGAGTGCTTCTGCCCACCGCTTGTCCGTGAACATTTTCGTAAGGATTTCGGCTGTCTCAACTATCGCCCAGGGCGCAATGCCCCATTCCTTAAGTTTATCCGCTCCGAAGCGTTTTTCCAATTGACTATAACTAATCTGAAAATCAGTAAATGGGTAAGTAGAATAATAATCTGCATCGATGAAATGGCAGGGATTTTCTTCTGGATGAAAATCTTTTAGATAGTCTGCAACCGGTCCAAACAGGGCTAGTTTTTGGGCATTTTTTTCGGTAAAATCACCAAAGGACCCAGCCAGTACGTGAGCTGCCTTATAATGGATGCGCTCATGGACTTCGTACCCCCACCAAGTAGTTGACTGATTATAAACAGGGAAACTATCCAACGCAGGGTAGGCATTTGCGAACCTTTCGACTACATTAAACTTTCTTTTTCTTGTGGCGATTTGCACGGAGTCGTTTTTTACGCTTATGCGTATTAATTTTCCGCTTCTTTCGTTTTTTTCCGCAGGGCATTTGCTAAGTTCAATATCTCATTAATGATTCATTTACGCGTTCCCGCATATATTTAGCAGGCTTAAACGTTGGTACATTACGCTCTGGTAAGTAGATTGGTGCTCCAGTACTGGGATTACGTGCTTTTTTTGGTCTACGATGCTTTACACCAAACGTGCCAAAACCGCGCAACTCCACACGTTCATTTTTTGCCAGCGATTCAATTATGGTTGTCATCACACCATTGGTTACCGCTTCGGTTTCTACCTTGGTTAAGCCCGTGGCGGCTGATACTTGATCGATAATATTCTGTTTAGTCATGTAAAACTCCGAAACATGGGTTTGATTATCCCTGTTTTACCCATAAAACAAGTTTTTGGCCGGGATAAATATATTGGCCGTACATCAGGTTGTTCCAGCGGCGAATCTTTCCGGCCCGGGTACCGTAATCCTCAGCAATATGCCCCAGTGTATCCCCTTCCCGCACTGTATAAACAACCTTGATGTGTCCCGGTGTACCATTATGGGTGGCATAAACACCGCGTACCGGGATGGCCAATGGCTGTCCGATAGTGATCCTATGCCGATTCTTGATTTTGTTCACCGCTGCCAGATCATGGATCGAGACTTTATATTTCTTAGAAATAGTCCAGAGGCTCTCACCGCGCCGTACATTATGTACGATATACTGGGGGGCAGACTGCTGTTCTTCCGGTAGGGCCTTAAAGTTGGTCATAAACTGCTCTGTCGATCCCTTGGGTAGCCGCAATGCATACGGTCCTTCTTTTGGTGTGGCTGATTGGCGAAGTTCTGGGTTTAAGTATTTCAACGTATTTAAACTGGTGCCCGTAGCACGGGCCAGAACACTCAGATCCGCACTTTTTTCCAATTCCACTAGATCAAATTCAAAGGCTCCTTTACGCTGTTCAGAATCGGTGGCAAAGCTATATTCCTCCGGGTTGTGAGCAATGATCGCTGCGGCCAGGAAATAAGGAACATAATTGCGTGTTTCCCGGGGCAGAGAGTGCAGCTGCCAATAATCAGATGTCTGGTGCAGACGCATGGCTCGGTTAATCCGACCTGAACCGGAATTGTAGGCTGCCAGAGCCAAGTACCAATGGTCAAATTCGGCAAAGAGATCTTTTAAATGAGCACTGGCAGCATAGGTGGATTTGATTGGATCCCGGCGTTCATCAACATACCAGTCCCGTTGTAGACCATAACTCTTACCCGTAGAGTACACAAACTGCCACATACCAGAAGCGCTGGCATTAGAAAAGGCTTTAGGGTTCAGTCCAGACTCTATCATCGCTAAATACAGTAATTCTTCCGGTAGCTCTTCACCATCCAGAATGGCTGTAATTATGGTCCCATATTCCGGTATGCGATTCAACCAAATCTGGAATTGTTTCCGTCCTTTGGTTTGAAAATAATTTATGAATTGATCTACTAGTTTATTGCGAACCAAAGGGATATGTCCATCCCGGTCATCCACGACAGTGAACTTACTGTTGCCCATTTCCATTTCCACCGGAATGATGATCTCATCGATCATTTCCCGGGTATAGGCAGCCGAAACAGGTGCATCAGAAAATTCCAGTGTGTGCAACCGTTTGGTATAAATATCATTCAGGGAGGCAATAAAGCGGTTAAATTCCTCCTGATCCTGTTCCGTTTTTTCACCCAGCTGATCCGCTTCCGCCAAGAGGTCGAATATATGATCCAGGTAATAAATGACTTCCAAAGTATCACGGTGGACATCAGCAATCATCGCTTCTGTTAGTAATACTTTTACATCCCGCAATAACTGCGGTAGGCGGTTACGGGCCTCATCCACGCCGTTGGTGTATTCAAAGCCAGTTGGTTGAATCTGCGGTGCCAGCTTTAGATCCACTGAGTTTTGTGCAAACATGACCTGCCCCAACCATAACAAACAGATTGTAATACGTATAACTGCCTTATTCATAAGATTTTAGAGAAAAATAAAGAAGGCGAAATTAGATGCAATAAAAAGGTCAGTCAAGTTAATTAACCTTTTTAATACGATCAATAATGCCCGAAGTGCTGGCGCCCGGAATGGTAGGGATTAGGTTTACCGCTCCGCCATTTTGCAAAACCGTTTCTCGACCAACGATTTCCTCAATACGATAATCACCACCTTTAACCAACACATCAGGTAGGAGGACAGCAATGAGCTCCCGGGGCGTCGTTTCATTAAAGACTACTACCACATCCACAACAGCCAGAGCCATCAAGATCGCCAACCGGTCAGCAGCGGTTTGCAAGGGGCGTCCGCTGCCTTTCAACCTGGTAACAGATTCATCACTATTCAGCCCGACCACGAGTTTATCCCCCAATCTAGCAGCTGCCTGCAAATAGTCCACATGACCACGATGCAACAGATCAAAACAACCGTTGGTAAAGACCACCTTATAACCAGCTGATTGCCATTGCGAGACCAATTCAGCAGCATCAGTTCTGTTCAACATGGCTCGTTTTTTTTAGGGGGCAGACCAAACAATAGTGCGGGCGACAATAGTGTTTTTCCAGACCCAGCAAACCCTGGGCAATACCTACGGTACACAATTCTTTTGCGCTAAAAAAATTGCTGAATTTTTTTCTTAAGGAACCATAGCCGGTCTTTAGTCGCAACTTATACCATTGATTCTTCAATACCCGATATTTACGGGCATCGTTGTTTTGTAATGCCTGAGACGCACAATAGGGGATGAAATAATTTACAGCAGCTTCGATTAATATACCCCGGCCGCCGCTGGGACAACCGGATTGAAGTGCGGTTAATAAACCATCCGTATCAACTGGAATCATGTGATCGAGTCCGCGATGAAAATGAATAAGCTCGGCCAGCAATCCTAGCCGTTGCTCTGGCCAGTGTGCAGGTCGAACCGCGCAGTGATGCCATTCAATTTGCAGTTCTTCAGCTTTCGCCGCAATGCGTTGTTTATGATCCCGGACAGTTCCGGTCGCAAAATGATCAAGATTGAGGTGATTTGTTAACGTATAAAAATTCTCTTCATTACCATTCTTACCCAATATCCTGGACAGGATCACCAAATACGATCTTTCATATAGATTGTTTATGAATCCAGCCCAACGTTGTGCACTGAACTTGGTCAAAACCCCGATTCTATCCCTACGTATATTGCTTTGATCCAGGGTACATGTGAATGGGTCAATGTCTGGCATTACTATGGTATGGGTGACAGATGCGATTGTTGCTCGACCCAATGATTGGACAAGATGCAGTATCACCTGGTGATAATGGGGATCCCGATCATGACCGTGGGAGTGCCAATCAGAGGCACGGAGATGACACTCAACATCACCGGATATAATTTTTCCATCCACTGCGATTACTGCATTTTTAATGTCCGGTCCCTTGTTCTTATTTTTAATCCCATGATTAATGATCAGCAGCGGCAAACCCGCAGTAGTGTGGAGTCGTTTATTTTTAGACATCCCGAACCAGTAATCCACCAGTTGTCGCTCATAAATAGGTTGGGGTTCAAATACAGATAGTATCCGTGCATCTGAATTTGCTGTTGGATATACGTTTATTCCTGTTGCCATGATGATTTTAAATTTACAACCTGTCGTTGCAGTGTTTCTGTTACTTTGTTCCGTTCAGCAAAGGATATCCCGGTTGTTGGTATGGGTCGGCCAATCACCAGCCCGATCGTCTGCGATTTGAGATGGAAAGATCCTTTTCTATACACATCATATGTACCACAAATTGCCATGGGGACAATCGGAAGCCCCGTTTTTATCCCCAGGATAGTTCCACCTTTTTTAAACGGTTTCATTTCGCCATCTGCAGATCGCATTCCTTCCGGAAAGATCATGATCGAACGGGGATAGAGCTGCAACGATTCCCGAGCAGCCGCAATAGACTTTAATGCCGCTTGATTATTCGACCTGTCCACAAAGAAATGTCGACCGATCATCATCGCCCAGCCCATAAACGGAATGTGTTTTAATTCTTTTTTCGATAAAAAAACCAACTGATAAGGTAAAGCAGCAAAAACAAGTAGAATATCAAATGCAGATTCGTGATTGGCTGTAAATACATATTGTCGGTCGGGATTTAAATTCTCTAAGCCGTTCACTGTGTATGTAATACCACCGATGAAGAGCAGGATCTTTGACCATTGCCGACCCGCCCAAGCAATGGAACGGCCGGACCAATTAAATACGGAAAAAATTATCCCAACGGTAGCCCAGATGGGTGTCCAGAACACCACATTGCAGATGACCCATATAAACCGAATCAACCCAGGACCTCCACACCAACATACGGCTGCAATGCGTCTGGAACAATAACCTGCCTATCCGGTGTCTGGTATGATTCCAGCAATGCGATCAACACCCGGGGAGTCGCTAGGCCCGAACCATTGAGAGTGTGAACAAAATCGACTCGTTGATCGATGGCACGGCGATAGCGAATATTTCCCCGCCGAGCTTGAAAGTCCGCAAAGTTGCTGCAGGAAGATACTTCCAACCACTGCTCCGCCGCGGGCGACCAGGCCTCCAGGTCATAACATTTAGCAGCGGCAAAACTTAAATCACCGGTACACAACTCAACGACCCGGTAATGTATACCCAGAGCTTGTAATATTGCTTCAGCATTTGTAACTAATTTTTCCAGTTCTTCATAAGCGGTCTCCGGTTGCACAAATTTAACCATTTCCACTTTATTGAACTGATGAACCCGCAGCAGACCACGGGTTTCCTTTCCGTAAGACCCAGCCTCCCGGCGAAAACAGGCTGTAAATGCCGTATAATTGATAGGCAACTTACCTCCATCTATAATTTCATCCTTGTGCATATTGGTCAGAGGCACTTCAGCTGTTGGAATCAAATACAGCTCATCGTTTTCCGTACGATACATATCTTCAGCAAATTTGGGCAGTTGACCACAAGTGAATAGGCCTGCAGCTCGGGATAAAAGTGGGGGGGATATTTCTGTATAGCCATGCTCTCTTGCATGGAAATCCAACATAAAATTGATCAATCCCCGCTCCAGTTTTGCACCCTGATTCGTATATAGCGGAAACCCTGAACCAGAAATGTTGGCGGCACGTTCAAAATCAAACAAACCCAGTGCAGAGCCCAGTGCCACATGGTCTTTTATTTTATAATCAAACTCTGGTTTTGTGCCCCATTCCCGTACCACTTTATTATCTTCGGGGCTGTTGCCGATCGGTACCGATTCGTGGGGGATGTTGGGTAACAATGATAGCTGTGATTTTAGTGTTATAGCCAATTCATCAACCCTCTTTTCCAGGGTTTTGATCCTGTCTCCCACAATCCGCATGGCGGCAATTGCATCTGCAGTATCGCCTCCGGCCAGTTTGACCCTTGCAATTTCATCGGAAACGCGATTGCGTTCGGCACGTAGATCGTTTATTTCTGTTTGGGTGCGACGGTGCTCGGTATCCACATTCAACAATGTGGATAAATCAACGGATTCGCCTTTCGCTTTTATACCATTGTCGACAGCCTCCGCGTATTTACGTACATAGGCTAGTGATAACATCCAAATGGGTTTGAATTTAGGTAGGAAAATATCTTTAAGGGCAAGAAATTACAACGAAAGACATATTATCGGCCTTTACCAGAAATCATCACCCAAACTGTATTTAAAATGATCTTGAAATCCAGGGAAAAACTCACATTTTCAATATAATAAAAATCATATTTTAATTTTTGACGCACATCTTCAAAATTTTGATCGTACGGATGTTTGATCTGGGACCAGCCCGTAATACCCGGTCTGATCTTCTGGCGCCGATAGTAAAATGGGAATTCAGCGGCTAGTTGCTGTACAAAAAAGGGTCGCTCCGGACGAGGACCAATCATGCTCATATCACCTTTAAGCACCATTAAGATTTGGGGTAGTTCATCTAAACGAAACCGGCGCAGAACCTTACCCACACTTGTAATGCGCGCATCATCCGCTTTGGACCAAACCGGACCTGTGTGTTTTTCTGCATCCTTATCCATGGTTCTGAATTTAAAGATTATAAAATGTTTCTCCGCTTTACCCACCCGTTCCTGTTTGTAAAAGATCGGGCCCCGACTATCCAGTTTGATCGCTACAGCAATGATTATCAAAAAAGGCAACATCAAGATCAATAAAAATGAGGATATTACAATATCTAACACCCTTTTAAAGATTGTATTATAAACTGTATCCAAGTTCGGATTTACTTTGATTAGCGGTAAACCATAGATCTGCTCCGTCCGGGTCATGCCACTGATTACTTCATGGAGGTCCGGGACAATTTTGATCGAAACAGGTGACCCATTGGCCCGGGTAATGATACGAGTTACATGGGTATGTTCTAATTTTAACGGTGCAATAATGATTTCGGATATCTTATTATCCAATATGATCGATTTAAGTTCTTTTTCTTCACCGATCATGTTGAATTCATGCTCATTTGGTTCAATGATATCCTCTTCCAACCGGACAAACCCAACCAGATCAAAACCCTGGTGCATGTGCGCCGTGATCTCATTGGCCACCTGAAAACCGCGGTCATTAATACCCACAATGATTGTTTTACGGAGTCCATAACCTCTGGTTAAAAGATATTTTTGGATGGTGCGGAATATCCAACGGGAAAGCACCAAAGCAACTGCTAACACCAGCCAAAATCGTAATATTTCCCGGGCATTCATTAGCCATTGTCCCGGTAACAGCACTTCCAATAATATGGCCAGCATGGCAATAATAAATGTGGTGCGCACAATTTTTTGAATTTCATAAAACCTAGAAATGGTCGGGTCACTGCGGTAAAAGTTCATAGGTAGAAAAATTATTCCCAAAATGGTTTGTCCAAATACGAACAATAAAATTAATTCCATGGCGGAGTACTGAGCTCGGTTTATCAGTAGCGGTACCGCAGCTAAATTATAAGCAATGGCTCCCAGTAGCGCATCAGCAAAGAATATACTCCAGGCAGTGATCCACCGGGGAAAACGGATACGCAAGTGTTGCAGTGTTTCCAGCATAATCGATTAGTATCAGATCAACGAGTTTGATTACGTTTACTGGATCACACCAGGCGTTGAGGGAATCACTTTACAGTTATACATGTTGACGTTTACTATCTAATTGAATTAACTGTGAGCGATTTTGAACAATAAGTCTCCTTTGATACTAATGAAAGTTATATCAACATTAACAGGTTGTCAAGTAAATGAAAAATATAGAAATAATCCAACGAATTGGCTTAGACTCCTAACCCATATACATGAATATTTGTAGTATAAGAAACCGATCCCTGATCTATTTCCTCATCATGGGATTCGTCTCCAGCCAGGAAGTTCCTGTCGATCTGAACCACCCGGTGAACCAGTATATTTTGCGTTATCATACTCGGGGGTCAGTCACATCGATACACCCTGGTTTGCGGCCCTTCACCCTTAGTCAGATCATAAAAGCCTTGGATGAAATTTCCAATCTGGATATGGACATCGATGAAAGGTCCATCTTACAAGTCTATTTAAAAGAATTCGATATAAGAACATTAAGAGCGGGTATCAGTGGTCCCTGGCAAAGTGCCCAATTGAAAAATGCGCTGGAAAGTGCTTTATTACTATATGAGCCGGATAGAGAAGAGCTCCGGTTCTTATCCTATAAAGATGAGGGACTGGTGGTTTGGGTGGGTTGGAATGAAACATTCAGCATTGATATTGAAGACACTATTCAACGCTCTTTTCAAAAGGACCAGGTCACTTTTTCCGGTCAATTCTACGATAACTTATCTTTTTACAGCCGTTATTCTCTCTATCGCGTTGGTCATCAAGACGGATATCCCATACCCAATGAATTCAAGCAGGGCTTCATATTATACGAAGATAAAAATCTCAATTGGCTGGTTTGGGATCACTCGGCTGCATCCTTAAAGTGGATCAACAACATTTTGGATCTGGAACTCAGTAAAATTCCCATTTACTGGGGTGTGAGTATGCAAGATTCACCGATTCTTTCAGCGAATGTCGAGCCATTTACGTTTTTTCGCGCTTCAAAACATTACAAGCGCATCCGGACCCAAAGTTTGATCGGTTCCCTGGTTCCTTACAAGGATAGTTGGAAGAGCACCATCGAAGAAAAACACATTGCCGCCCATCGTTTTGAATTCGATGCACTACAAAACCTAACTTTAGCCTTCAGTGAAATGGTGATTTATTCCCGGCGTACTATTGAATTAGGCTATTTACTGCCAGTTAACTTATTCTGGTCTGAAGAGCACGGACTAGGGGACCAGGACAATGTGTTGATGTCAGTTGATGTCTTCTGGAATGTTCGTCCCGGATTATTTGTATATGGCACATTTTTCTGGGATGAATTAAACTGGTTCGAGCTTTTCAATCCCTGGTGGGGCAATAAATTTATCTTCCAGCCTGGTTTCTACTGGGTTCCATTCACCAATCCTAAACTACCCGACTTCAGAGTTGAATGGACCATCAGCCGGCCTTGGGTCTATACACATAAAGACTCCCTTTTAACTTATACTTCCGCCACCCATAGCTTGGGCTTCCCGATAGGGCCCAATGCCCAATTAGTGCGTGTTGAAATGAACATGTGGCCAATGAATACTTTTTTCCTTTCGATGTATATTTCCAGTTTAACACAGGGATCAGGACCAGGATCGGACCCGAATGATGACTATAGTGTTAGAGACAGAGCTCTCGATAACAAAACCAGTACGTTAATGGGTGACATTATGACAGAGTTGATTGTGGGCGCAAAACTACATTATCGCGTTACAGAATTATTCGGACTTACTGGGAATATATCCTTTGCCTCCGAGCAGGAGAAATTTACCGGTCGATTTGGCTTATTTATGAATTATTAGCGAACTACTGGCCAGGTGGTTTGTTTTTTGCCCAATAACCAATCGAACCCCTGTTGATCATGAGCTCCAATATCATTGGCGACTTGAAAACCACGTTCATTGATACCAACAATAACTGTTTTGCTTAAACCAAAGCCTTTGGTTAATAGATATTTTTGCATTGTGCGAAAAATCAACCTTGAGACTATCAATCCAAACGCCAAGACCAGCTAATAGCGCAATATTTCCTGGGCTGTTAATAGCCAAACACCCGGTATACGGGCATCTATAAAAACGGGACACTGTCGGTTCGCTTCTATATAAATTGATAGGTAGATAAATCAAACCTAAAACCGTTTGCATTACTGCAAAGATAAAAATAAATCCAGAAATGAAGATTGAGTTTGTTATGTTAGTCAGATTGCAGTACAATATAAGATAGATATGCTTGATATTAAATTTATCCGTGAAAATATAGATGTCGTCAAGGCGGCGGCGAAAAAAAAGAGTACCGATATAAATTTGGATAGGCTACTGGAATTGGATACAAAACGGCGGGAGTTGATGACTGAATTAAACAAAAGCCAAGCCGAGCAAAATAAGCTTTCAGCTGCTATAGCCGGCGCTGACAGAGTCACCCGACCGACCTTAATTGAGTCAGTACGAGAGCTTAAACAAACCGTCCAAGACAAGGAAAAGAAGCTGAAACCAATCGTTAAAGAATGGCAACGACTGATGCTTCAAGTACCTAATGTACCTGATATGTCAGTGCCGGATGGCAATAGTGATAAAGACAATCAACCAATCAAGCAATGGGGTGATAAGCCGAAATTTGACTTTAAGCCCAAAGATCATATGGAAATTATGACGGCGCTCAAGATGGTGGATTTTGAACGGGGGAGTAAGGTACATGGTTTTCGTGGTTATTACTTAACCGGCGCCGGAGTCAGTCTCTCTTTCGCTATCTGGAATTACGCCTTGGATTTTTTCGGCCGAAAGGGCTTTACCCCCATGTTGCCACCAACCATCGTACGAAAAGAAAACCTATACGGCACCGGTCACCTACCCAATGAAGTTGACGATGTTTATTGTACTCAAGATGAAGATTATTTAATCGGTACCGGTGAAGTGCCGATAATGGGTTATCACAATAATGAGATTTTGGATAAAGAGCGACTGCCACTCCGTTATCTCGGCTTTTCACCTTGTTACCGCCGTGAAGCCGGCAGTCATGGTAAAGACACTAAAGGTCTAATCAGGGTAAATGAATTTTACAAAGTAGAGCAAGTAGTGCTTTGTGAGGCGTCTCACGAAGAGAGTGTTAAGTGGCACGAAACTATCAATCGTAATACCGAAGAATTTATTGAGTCATTGGCCATACCATATCAAACGGTTATCAATTGCGGTGCCGACCTGGGGCAGGGGCAGGTGAAAAAATATGATATTGAATTGTGGGTACCTTTGGAAAATACCTATCGTGAAATTAGCTCGGCTTCTTATTTTCATGATTTCCAGACCCGTCGGTTTAATATTCGTTACAAAGACGAAACCGGTCAAGTCCGCTATACCCACTCGCTTAACTGTACAGCTATCCCTACGCCGAGAATTTTGGTGTCTTTGGTGGAGAATTATCAACAGGCCGATAGTAGTATCAAGATACCAAAACCATTACAGACCTACCTCAACTCTGATGAAATCAGATTATAAGGAGAATTAAGTTTTTATTATGTCCTGGTCACTAAAGCGACATAAGACGAATATCCGAAATCGCCAAGTCATTGACATAATTATAGAAGTCTATCTTTTAAATAGTGTAGATTTATTATAGATGCTTAAACATACTCAACAGTTATTGTTTCGTGTCACTACGTACTCGTTAATCATTGGTGTTTTGAATAGACAGATCGAACCTGTGCCAATGGATCATTCTGTCAATGATTTTATTTTGCGCTTACATACATAACATAAAATCCAAGGGATTCACGCTGGATTGAGACCCTTTACAGTCAATCAAATTTTAGAGGTACTTGATATATTATCTGCTGATGAACATAATTTGTCAGCTTTTGAAAAAACATTGTTGAGACGCTTTAATAAAGAGTTTGGAGTAAATGTAATTGAACATGGAATCCAAGGTCCCTGGCAAAAAAAACAATTTTCTAAAGCTGTAAATAATATTTATAACCCATACAAATTAAGTAATGATGATCAATTATTATTGTGGATAGACTGGGAAGAATATTTCAATAGAGATTTTCAGGACACAATATCTATATCATTTTTTATGGATCGCGTTACCATTCCCGGGAAATTTGATAACCTATCGTTTTACAGTCGTTATACACTTTATAGAGTAGGTCAAACAGAAAGTTTTCCTCTCCCAGAAGAGTTCAAGCAAGGATATATATTGGAAGAGAATAATACATGTTGGCTTGTTTGGGATGTCAGTGAGGCTTTCTTGCGTTACGACAACTTAATTATGAATACTGAAATCAGTAAAATACTTATTTATTGGGATTCAGTAAAAAATATTCACCCATTTTATCATAGCACGTCCAATCATTTTCATTTATACAGTTTTCAAAAAATTATAAATAAATTCGAGCACAAAGTTTTATGGTTTCATTCATTCCTTATGGGAATAACCGAAAAGGTTGTATTGAGGAAAAGCATATTGCTGCTCATCGATTTGAATTTGACCTCACACCATCTTTAACAGTTTCATTTAATGAAATGGTCATTTATGTTAGACGAAATATTAAATTGGGTTATTTATTGCCAGTTAACTTATTGTGGTTAAAAGAACATGGGTTGGGGAATCGTGATAATGTGCTTATGTCACTCGACGCACTTTGGAACGCAAAACCGGGATTATCTATTTATGGTACATTTTTCTGGGATGAATTACCCTGGTTTAAACTTTTCAGTTCATGGTGGGGAATAAATTCATTTTTCAATCTGGATTTCATTGGGCACCCCTTTCAAACCCTCAACTGCCAGATTTTAGATTAGAATTCACTGCAAGCCGCCCATAGGTGTATACACATCAGGATTCCCTGCTAAATTATACATCTGTAGCTCATGGACTAGGAATCCCTATTGACCCAAATGATTTATTTGGAAATGAATATGTGGCCGATATATAAAACATTCATTTCGCTAAATATATCTTATTTGAAAAAAGGAACAGAAATAGGATCAGATGCAAATGACAATTATAATTTCAGAGACAAAACATTGGATGATAAAACTCCAATGTTAATGGGCAATATAGATAATCAACTTAAAATAGGCCTTAACTTCAAGTTTAGAATATCAGAACTTTTATATATTACCGGAGATTTATCTTATAATGATAAAAAATAGTTTTCGGGAGAATTGGCTTTCTAATGAATTATTAATTGAATATGAACAAACTTAATGAGTCAATTAAATTGAATAAAATGGAACCAGATAAAAAAGTGTGCGTCGTTGGAGCCGGAAATTGGGGGAAAAACCATATCCGAACATTGAATGAACTGGGAGTACTGAGCGGAATTGTTGATGCAAATCATGAACTTTTAAATCAGTTTTCGAAACAATATCCTGACGTAAATATTTTTGCAGAACTTAATGATGCTCTTTCAAGTTCACAATTTTCAGGTTTTACAGTAGCTACTCCTGCTGAAACTCATTACAATATTGCTAAAATAATAATTGAAGCAAAAAAACATATATTAATCGAAAAGCCTCTTACATTAAATATTGATGATGCAGAAAAGTTGGTAAAACTGGCGTCAGAGAATAATGTTACTCTTATGGTGGGTCATGTTTTGCTTTTTCACCCAGCTATTATTAAAATAAAAGAATTAATAACTGAAGGCAAAATTGGTAAACTGCAATATGTTTATAGCAACCGACTTAATCTTGGCCAAGTTAGAACTGAAGAAAATGTTTTCTGGAGCCTTGCGCCCCATGATATTTCAATTTTTCAATTTTTTATTGAAGATTTTCCAACTCAAATGAAAGCTCATGGAAGCACTTTTTTACAAAAAGGTATCCATGATTCCACGTTAACCATATTGAAATATCCAAATAATATAAACGGTCACATTTTTGTAAGTTGGCTGCATCCATTCAAAGAACATAGACTGGTGGTCGTTGGTTCTGATGGAATGCTATCATTTGAGGATTCAGCAATCGACAAACCTCTAAAATATTATAATAAAAAATTTGAATTAAATGGAAAAATACCTGAAAAAATGGATGGCAAAATGGAACTTATTACCTACGATCCTAAAATGCCTTTAAAGGAAGAATTAAAATATTTTATTGGACATTTAGATGAGGAAATACCGGAAAAAGCAAATGCTGAACATGCCTTGGAAGTAACAAAAATTCTTGTAAAAGTAAGTGAACAGCTGGAAAAATTATGAGTGTAGAAAATAAATATTTTGTTCATGAATCTTCTTACGTTGATGAAAATGTCGTGATTGGAGAAGATACTAAAATTTGGCATTTTTCCCATGTGCAATCCGGAGCACAGATTGGGAAAAATTGTTCAATTGGTCAAAATGTAAATATTGGAAATAACGTGAAAATTGGTAGTCATGTTAAAATACAAAATAACGTGTCTCTTTTTGAAGGTGTTGAGTTAAAAGATTTTGTTTTCTGTGGTCCATCCATGGTTTTTACAAACATAAAGATTCCCCGTTCAGAATTTCCTCAGCGTGGGAGCGATTATTATCAAAAGACGCTTGTGAAAAAATCTGCAAGTATAGGAGCTAATGCTACAATCATTTGCGGAATAACTATTGGTGAATATGCTATTGTCGGTTCCGGTGCCGTTGTAACAAAAGATGTTCCGCCTTATTCTTTGGTTGTTGGTAATCCTGCGAAAGTGGTGGGAGCAGTAAATAAAAAAGGAAATCGCTTAAAAGATTTATAGTGCAACAAAAAAATTTTAAATATTTAATACATATTAATGATTAGTCAAAATTTCTGTAATAGTTTCCGCGGCATTCCCTTCTCCGTAATGAAAATTCCATTGGTGAGGTTTTGGAGGTGACTTTATCAATTCGGGTAATTTCTCAAATTCATCATTTACAATCGTATTCCATCCATCCTCTACTGTTTCTACCCATTCAGTTTCAGGACGCAATGTTAAACACGGCACCTTGTGTAAATATGCTTCTTTTTGGATTCCGCCTGAATCTGTGAGAATTATTTGAGCATTTTTTTCTAATAGCAACATATTAAGATAGCCTATCGGATTAACCGGATGTATCATCGGATGAGATTCCAAATTGAATTCGGAAAGTAATCTTTTTGTTCTGGGGTGAACTGGAAAATCAACGGAATGGGAGATTGATTTAATGCATTCATAAGTCTGAATAATTTATCCCGATCATCCACATTTGCCGGACGATGTATTGTAATTAAACCATATCCCACTGTTTTTAAATTAAGTACATCCAAAATGTCCGATTTATTTTCCGCTACCTTCGTAAAATGATAAAGTGAATCAACCATCACATCTCCCGTCAGATGGATACCAGTGTTTATCCCTTCTTTTTTAAGATTATCTACAGAAATACATATTGGGCAAAACAGGTAAGTTGAAATTACATCTGTCAGAATTCGATTGATTTCTTCCGGTATAGACCGATTATACGAACGAAGACCGGCTTCTACATGAGCAATGGGGACATTAAGTTTTGATGCAGCTAATGCTCCTGCAAGTGTGGCATTTGTATCTCCATAAACCAAAACTAAATCCGGCTTCTCCTTTAAAATAACTTTTCTTTCATGAAATTGTTACGAATGTAATCTGCTCTATTAAAGCTGTGTTGTTTTCTTAATTGTACATCATTAAAATAAGTTAATACTCCTTCGGCTAACTTATGTTCATCTTGTGGTTCTATACACATACCTGCATTTGATTTATTCACTAATTCTTCTACTTCTCCCTTTATTCCCACAAGTACCGGTTTACCACAAGACATGTATTCAAGTAATTTGGAAGGTATGGCATTCAAAAAAAGTGGATTATTTTTCAAAGGGACTAAACATATAGATGCAGATTTAATAAACAAAATTAATTTTTTTCTCGGAATTGGATCAATAAACACTACATTTATTAACCCAAACTCCTTTTTCAATCTTTCCATTTTTGATCGTTCGACACCATCCCCGATAATCTGGAAAACGATTGGGTATTTTTTGAGTATTTGAGCTGTTTTAATTACAGTTTCAAGACCTTGAGCTAATCCTATATTGCCACTATAAAGTACTATAAACTCTTTATGTATTCCAGTATTATTCGAAGCTACCTCTTTAATAAAGGAGTCACTGACACCATTCATCAGATTGGTTATTATTTTATCTTTCATAAAAGGAAATCTTTTGAAAAGATATTTTGAAAATCCCGGTACTGCTAAAAAACATCCCTTAGTATGCTTATAAATTTTTTTTTCAAACCAACGAGCAATAAACAAGATTATTGGTGATTTTATTTCACCTAAAGCCTTAGCCGATTCAGGCCAAATATCCCGTAGATCTAATATCATCGGAATACTTTTTTTACTGATAACCGTACCTGCAATACCAACAAACAGAGGTGGAGAAGAAGCAACAAGTAAATCCATGTTTTCCTAATCTTACCCCTACCCATATTGCTGAAAACATAAACGATAAGTAAAATCTAATTCTATGCAAGGTAGTTTTTCGCTTGTTAGCCCAGACGACGGTCCTAATTATTTGAAAAGACCCTGCAGAATCAGTCTCCTGGAAAAAATAATTACTTGAATATTTTTCAGGAATAATACCTGTAGGATAGTTGGGAATTTCACATACCACAGTGACTTCATGACCGAGTTTTGATAATATTTGAGCATAATCATTCCAGCGCATGGCTGCTGCACCCATTTCTGGTGGATGGTATTAAGAGATGACTAAGATTTTCATTTCATCATCTAATTATTTTGATATTAGATCATATACATGAAACAATTTCTTTTCTTCCGATAGCCATCCAAAATTCTTTTCGACTAATTCTCTTCCTCTTTGTCCTAGCTGATTTTGAAGATGCTCATCCCCAAGTAAAGTAATAATTTTTTCAGCAGTATTTTGAGCATTATCATAAGGGACAAAATAACCTGCTTGTTCACCGCTAAAAAAACTTCTCCAATATTGAAAATCGGATGCAATGAAGGGAAGTCCATAATTCATATATTCAAATAATTTTGTTGGTAAAGACTCTAAATAATTTCCAATTGGGTGCAAGATAACCAATCCAATTTTTGCTTTCATTATTTCTTCCATTGCTAACTCATAGTCTATCCTTCCAGTAATTATCACATTATTAACTAAATGATTGTCTATGATATATTTATTTAGCTTATCACGAATTGATTTACCTATTGGTCCAATAATTTTCATTGAAAATGTAGGTAATTCATCAACAACAAATTTTGCAATTTTAAGTATATCAAAAGCACCTCTTTCTTCTAAAACTGTCCCAACATAAATCGCATCAATTTGTTTTACTTCTTCAGAAACATTTTTTTTATCTAAAGGAAAATTTAAAATAACTTCAAAATTACTAGATACGAACGATTGGTAGGATTTTTCAGCTAAAATTATTTTATCGAAAAGTATAACGGATAAGTTTTCTAGAATAGAATATAATATAGTGAGTGGTTTTTTATAAATATAAGATATCCAACTGCTTTCTTTAATCAATTGAACTGTATTTTCATGTACATCATAAATTACTTTTTTTCTTCTGAATATTTTTAATATCAATCCATGAACAATGAGTTCAGGATCATGAAAATGAAATATATCAGCATTGGATATCCATATGCGTTTTAATAGAATAAAATACGTTTTTATTCTATTTCGTTTATTATCCCAAAGGGGTAAACCATACACAGTGAAATTATTAATTAATTTTTTTTCAAACTTTGCTGGGGCATGTAATTCAACAGAGTATTTCTTTGCTAAACTTGTAGCTTGTTTATGAAATATACGTACATCATCCCATGAGTGGACTGATGTAAAAATAAAAATGTTTATTTTGTCTTTTGATGTGGGCATAGTTTATGAGATTACCAATTATTTTAAATTATTTATAAAAATTCCTACAGTTAAAAATCGACCAATATGCTCTGATTTTAAATTTTCTAATCTTACCCCTTCGTTCAAAATGCCAAAATGCTTTAATGTACTTTCTTGTTTATTGATTAAATCCATTTTTTTAACAATACCAAATATTTTATAATTTGTTGGATTTTCTTGAAAATATGTTTTTTGCCTGATTTTTCTAAATATTTGTTTTACCAATCTCTTTTGTTTATTAATTAGATATTTTGGTAAATCATTTAATTTTGCAGTTAAATAATTGGAACATGACATCCCTTCAGTCGTAATTATTTGAGAAATTTCATGATTTACTCTTGTAATTTGTTCTCGATGGAAATTTGAATAAAATCGATTAAATCTATCTAAGTTATAGCCTATCCTTACGATTTCTTTTTCCATCAAAGGTGCATATGAAATGGCATAATTATTTGTTGGTATCGTTAAATATGTACTTCCAACAGTTTGCATTTTAAAATAATAATATATTTTATCATATGTTTGAGTATTATAATCCATATTGTAATGTTTTAAATTATCTATACTTTTATTTTTAAACTTTATTGAATGATCATAAACCTTCCGTCCCATTATTTCATGTGGAAAAGAAATACTTTCAATTCGTAGAATGTATAATTTTTCTATATTTGATTTTCTTTTTCTATATAAGGGAAAATCTTGTAACCACCAATAATCTTTATAAAGTTCCCCAGCCATTCCTGAAATCTGAAAATTGACTCCTCTCGATTTTTTATCATCATTGAATTGAATATTTCTATGGTAGTTTAAAACATCTATTTGAGCATCTGTAATATTGAAAATTTCATAAATTTTAGAGTCAGATAAATTATTAGTCGAATGATAAGTAACGTAAAATTTTTTGTTTAATAAACTTGAAACTTTTTTGGCGATTTCTATATCTTGATTTCCTTTAACTCCACTAATAGCTACTTCAAAATCAAGGTTACGATAATCAAGAAGTGCACAGATTAATCTTGAATCGATTCCACCTGTTAAGTCTATCGAAATATTTTTTTGTTTTAAAACATTTGAAAAATTATCAAAATGATCTTCAAATGATATTTCAATATTATCATCCTCTATTTTTATAAGGTTTTTATGGAAAATATTCTTTTCAGCATTTTTCCATTCAATCACTTCTGAAAAGTTTATCTTCTTAATAGAATGAATAAATGTATTATTTGAATGAACAAACCCCAAATGAAGGAATTCATTAATGGACTTATAATCTAAATCCGAAATTGCAATATTTAAGTAATCGACTAACTCTAGAAATGATGAAGATATGACATTTTCATAAATATACGATTTGTACATGCCACTATTATCGGTAAAAACATAAGTATCTCCATTGATCTTGTTTTTTATATATAAGAGAAATATTCCTTTTATTATATTAAAATCGATTGGTTTATTTTTTTTTAAGTGGAAAAGTATTTCTTTGATACTGTTTTCTTCATTTTGTGAATTATTTGTATAAATAAAACCATTATAATTGACTTCAAAAATATCGTAAACAACCGTCTTTAAATTTTTATCACTTTTGATCAGTTTACCGTTTTTTATTAACATTTTAATAATTATTGTTTACTAAATATTTTTTGTCTAACAACAACTACCCATTCAGGTTTACCTTTTAAAAATAATAAAGAACTGAAACTTACAATCATTATAAATGAAATAAACATTTGTAATAATTCTGATGTAATAAAAAAAGATGTAGTTCCTTTTAGCATGAAGATAAATAGGATAGCTATTCCAACCTCTTTAAACAATGATATATTAAATATATTAAATGAAAAAAATCTTTTTACTATATAAATACTAATTACGCCTGTAACTATTTGTCCAATTACAAAGCTAATTATAGCATTAATTTTAAAGTCCAATTCTAAAATCCAGCCGATGAACAAAGTTAATAACATACTTATTGCACCAACTCCATACATTATTGAACTATACCCTTTTTCTGAAGCTGCATTAATCGGACTTCTCGCTAAACCGGAAAGAGTATAAAATGGTAGAGTTGTTATAGTTAAGCGTAAAACAAAAGTACTGCTCTCTTCAACTTTACCCAACCATAAGTCAAATAAAGGTAATGTATATACTATAATAAATAATGTAATCATTATACTAGTTACTATACTTAATCGAAATAAAATACTTAAGCTTTCTGAAATTTCATTAAACTGACCTTTATTTGTTTTTTCTGTTAAATGAGGAAGTAAGACAACAGTAAGAGGGTTTATGAAAATCAAGACTAACTTCACTAAGCTTAAACTAGAATTAAAATAAGCAACTGTCTCAAGAGTTGTCCAGTTTGCTAATGTCAATGGAATAAACGCTAATAGAATAAATTGAGATATAAAACCCGGTATTCTGCAAATACCATAGCTTAATAATTTTTTCAAATGAAATGCTGATATTTTCCATAGTTTTATTCCATAGTTTTTTATCGAGAAAGAAATAAATGAAAAAAAACTTACTGAAAGTCCAATAATAAAAATAGCATTGTAAATATCATCTGTTATGACAAATACAAGTAAAGGAATTAATGCTGTTGTTATCAGATGAATAATATTTGCTCCTACCATATTGAAATAACCTCGAAACAATCCAAATGTAAGCAACTGAATAACAATACTATTCAAATAAAAGAAATATACCCAAAAATATGTTATAGTAAATCCCTCAATATTAAAATACAACAAAGACATAATCACAACAATCGATAACGGGATCGTTATAAAAACAATTATAGTAAATGCAGAATCACCATACACTTTATTTTTATTTTTACTCAAATAATATGGCAACCCAATATTCAATCCTAGCATGATTGAACTAGCAATTATCGAAAAGGTATTTTTTATTAGTAAAAACTCTCCCAATGCTTCAAGCCCATATTGTCTTGAGATATATCCATTTAATAATAATATTCCAATTAATACAGCCAAACCATTAATAAATGTAATAATGACATCTGATTTAAAGGACATTCTTTTATTGATGAAATCAAACATAATCGAGATCTGATCGTTTTTTTATTAAATATTTAGATAAATAATCATATCCGAATAAGAAAACAACCAATAATATTAATCCCTTAGTAAAAAATAATATTGTGAAGTTTGAACTGAAAAATCCAAAAGTAAAATTTGGTACAGAGATTGCCATTGAAATTAAATAGATTATATTTTTCTTATATTGAGATACATCCAAAATTTTCCATTGTAATAAGTGAATTATAAAACCAAATATTACTGTAAAAATTGTAGTCCCCCACCATCCAAAGTTCGCCCAATATGTACCCAGATAATGAGCATTCGCCGAACCAGTTGTATCTGGTATTTTCCACCATAATTTTGCAACATAATTTGATACATTAAAAAGCCCTTCTGAGGACATCCAAGAAAACAATTGGGTAGACCTTCCCATTAGAAAATCATGTGTTTCAGGGAAGTATTGGAAATAATAATATAAAACTTCGGCGGGAGTAACAAATAATCGGCTAATATATGACCATAGTATTAAATTAAAAACATCCGCCCTATCTATAAATAAAAAATATGAAATCAGAAGTGGCCCCGATAATGTAATAACAATTAGCACAATAATTAGGCTCGATTTCACCTTTTCACGTTTTAAAAATATATATGTAGCAATGGATAAAAAAAGCGATGCAACCGGCGATTTTTCCAGAGTAATAGTATTTACTATTAAACCAAATACCAAGTATGCGATAAACAGAAATTTATATTTCTGTTTTCGATAGGATGAAAAAAGAAAAAGTAAACCAATAATCCCAAATGGAATAAATAGGGAACGTAACCAATGGAATAAATATTTTTCGATTTTCGTCATTTGCAATATTTTTAATGCATCTTCACGCATATAAAAGAATTTTGTACTGTTACCTGGATCTTTAAGTAATTCTATTGATGGAATTTCATTCACTCGTAACAAATATCCGCAAAAGATTAATATACATACAGAGAACAAAATGACAATGATTTCATAGAATACTTTGTCATGTTTAAGAATTTCTATTTCTCCTTTTAAAATTTCCCATGTCCGATTCAAATCAATTCGTCTATACACTTGTCCCATAAATAATCCTGCTGGAAAAAGGAAATAAAATAAAAGGATCGAATAAAAATAGGTTAATTCATTTGTATGGTCTTTGATCATTAAAACATATATTGACGGTATAGAAATAAAAACTGTAAAAGTAGCGACGATTGTCGAAGGAATTGAAGCAATCCGAATTCCAGAAAACCCATAAACCAATCGTTGTTTATACGTTAGAAGAATGTATGAAAAAATCGAAATGCATAATAATGAAGATTCTATGAGCCATTCTTCCGGCATCCATAAGAGAACAGCGATTAGAATAAGGGGAATTATAAAAATCAATGAACGATCAATATTCCAATCATTTTGTCTGACCTCATCTATAAATTTATCCTCCATGGCTGGTTAAAAGATCAAATACCAGTTACTGAATTAGCTATCTGCCACCTTTTACGGAAATAAACAAAATACATTGAAAAAATAGTTGCAAGAACAAAGCCGATGATAACAATCCTTGAACGAACGGGCTTGTATTTCAAATCGGGTAACACAGCATAATCTAAAACTTGTACTGTTGGTGTATCTTTCGCTTCCTGAATTTTTGCTTCCTCGTACTGCTGAGTTAAAAAAGTATAAAGTGTATTTTGAACTTCCACATCACGCATCAGGCGCCCCAATTCCAAACCGAGGTTTGGCACATCAGCAAAACCGGGAATAACGGCTCCTTCAGGGTCGCCGAAATCCATTTTATCCAACTCTTTCTGCAAGCCGGTTATTTCGAATTTCGATAACTTCACTTCCGGGTGTGTTTCAGAGAGCATTTCCTCTAAAACACTCAATTTTACTTTCTGGATAGAAATTCTTGATAGAATTTCTGAAGAAACCTGGATCGAAGCGGTTGTCTGCTCTGGTAAAGCGACAATATTATGCGTTTCCTGAAATGCTTTTAATCTCTCTTCTGCTGAAGCCAGATCTTCAATATTTTGATAATAACGATCCTCAATGAATTTACGGTGCTGGGTTGCTTTTTCAGATTTCAACCTTTTATCGACCTCATCCAGTTTTACAACAAAATAATTGGTTATATCTCGCGATAAGGTTTTACAGAAAATTTCATCATCTTCAAAATGAAGCCAACCAGTTTTCACATCCATGGTCACGCGGATCGTTCCTTCTTCATCTATTTCAAAATTGGCACCTTCCATTAAGGATTCATGGGCCTTTTCCTTGTTTCCCACACCATAATATTCAATCAGATCAAATTCATCAATCACGCTAAACATTATAGTACGACTTTTTAGAATAGCAATAAATGTATTGGCAGCAGAACTAGACGAAAATCCCTGAAAACTTTGAAGGGCAAGCAAGTCTGCCGCGCTGGAAAATACTCCTGTAGCGGTTGTAGATGACGGAGGCATTATTAAAGCAGTAGTACGATAAGTTTTAGGCATAACAAACGCTAAAATAACAGCAATAATACTGACGATAACTACATTTCTAACTATCTCTTTCTTTTTTGCAAAGATTATCTGGCCGATACGAAACAAATCAATATCTTCAAAATCAGTATCAACAATAGGGATATCCATACCTTCAGCATTGGGAAGAACACCGTATTTTATTAAATCACCGATGCGATTGCGCAATGTCTTTTCCGTAAGGCCGTGTTCTTTGGCCAATGTTTTACGTTTTTCAGGATCATCGATTACATCTGGATGCTCTTTGACCAGATCCAGAATCTTTTTTTCATGAGAAGTTAATTTAATCATACTGTTCCTATGGTTGCTTGATAAGTTAATATTAGGGTGGCTACGGTAGCGGCTGTTTGTAAAATGCTGATATTCCCAGAGAGCCGGCCGCACAGATTTTCGGGGACAACTGCTACATCACCCGGTTCAATGTATTCGTCATAGGCACGGTTCAACACAGTTCCGTCAGCGCGATAGATCCTGGTTCTGCTGCCGGTATTCAAAACACCGCCCACCATGGCAATATAGTCATTCACTTTGTAACCGGGGACATAGGAAGACCTCTGGGGACCATGAACAAACCCATGGACAATAATTTGACTGGTTTTATACTCCATGAAGTTGGACGGTTCATCCTGTACTGCGTCCATAAACGAAATGATGATTGCATCGCCTTCTTTCAAAATGGGATTCTGGGAAAGATCACCCATGAGCAAAAATTCCTTTAAAAAAAGGTTCTGGCTGAATCCATCCCGCTCTATAATAGCAACCTCACTGCTGCCGTATTTTTGTACACCTTTCGTTTCATCAATAGCATCTTTGACCCGGCTGACAGAGGTCATAACAACATAGCCGGGATATTCCACTGCCCTCATAACCCGTACTTTAAAAGACCGAATGACTGCCAGATGAACGATCGTTTGAATGTTCGTATAGGACATTTTTTGGGCAGCAGTGCTGATCTCATCTTTGATCTGCTGGTAAGTCTTCCCCGTTGTGGAAAATTGACCAATGGAAGGTAGTGTCAATCCTCCTGTAGGATCAATAAATTCATAATATTCTACTGTTTCAGCATTAAATAAATCATATTCTCTTCCCGGCAAACGTTTGCTTTCTAATGAAGTAACGATAACATGGAATTGATCTCCGGGTTCCAGCAAATATTTTGCCGGATCAATTTCAGAGGCTATGGGTATTGGTGGATTCGACATATCGAGGAACATAGGTCGGTAGCTGCCCGTGCTCATACCCTTGGTCAAAGATTCCGCGTCATCGGTCTGGGCTATTAATGTAACAACCAACATGAATAGAGAAATGAATCTGATCTTAATATGCATAAATACCTAATCTAACCTAGTCGTTGTTGTCGGTAAGTATTATTTTGGATTTCCTGCCACCACTCACTGTTGTTTAAATACCAGTGAATGGTTTTTCTGATACCGGTTTCAAATGTTTCCTGAGGGCGCCAATTTATTTCCTTTTGTAGCTTCGAGGAATCAATGGCATATCGAAAATCATGGCCCGGGCGGTCCCGTACAAAGGTAATCAATTCGGCATATGAATTCCCATCCAGCGACGGCTGCACCTCATCCAATATTCCGCAAATCGTTTTGACAATATCAATGTTTTGAATTTCATTATTGCCACCCACATTATACGTTTCACCAATTTGACCCTGCTCAATAATGGTCATTATTGCTGCACAATGATCTGTAACGTAAAGCCAGTCCCGCACATTCTCGCCCCTACCATAAATCGGCAACGGTCTTTGATCCAAACAATTAAGGATCATCAGAGGAATCAATTTTTCCGGGAATTGATAAGGCCCATAATTGTTTGAACAATTGGAAATGATCACCGGCAGACCAAATGATCGGTGCCATGCTCGGACCAAATGATCGGAGGCTGCTTTTGATGCCGAATACGGAGAACTGGGGTCGTAGGGTGTTATCTCTGTAAATGATCCCTCTTGTCCTAAACTGCCGAATACTTCATCCGTGGAAACATGGTGAAACCTGAATGATAAAGACTTCTCACTATCCAAACTTTTGTAGTAGTGCAGTGCCTCCTGTAGTAAAACAGACGTACCAACAATATTGGTCTGAATAAATTCAGCCGGTCCGTCAATCGAACGATCCACATGGCTTTCCGCTGCAAAGTTTACCACTATATCCGGCTCATGCGCTTTGAATATATCATTAACTATTCGTGGATCACCAATATCTCCCTGAACAAATGAATAACGCTCATCATTAGTCAATGAAGACAGATTCTGGGGGTTTCCGGCGTAGGTCAGTTTATCCAGATTTACAACCTCATTTGCAGCCGAAGCTTGCAACACATAATGAACAAAATTTGCACCAATGAAACCGCAACCGCCTGTGATGAAATATTTTTGCCCCATTAGGATGAACCAAATTCCGGTAATAATGTTTGTTCCTGGTTTGACAATGTGGGGAATCTTTGATCCCGATCAGAAAGGATGGGATTATCCACCGGCCATTCAATACCCAACTCCGCATCATTCCATACTATACCATACTCATCTTCCGGCATATATTTTGTAGTGCATTTATACTGAAAAATAGCATATGCAGATACAACGCAAAAACCATGGGCAAACCCGGGCGGTATATAAACAGAGCGGTGGTTTTTTTCAGAAAGCGTCACAGCGAATACTTGGCCAAAAGTAGGGGAGTTGCGGCGCACGTCCAGTGCAACATCAAACACATCGCCTTTGGTACAAGAGACCAATTTCCCTTGTCCATGATGTAGTTGATAATGCAAGCCCCTTAAAACACCGTGTGTAGAACGGGAAAGATTGTCCTGGACAAACCGATTATGGATACCGGCTTCTGCCAATAAATCCGTACGGTAGCTTTCAAAAAAGTATCCACGTTCATCCTGGTGGAGTGTGGGTTCGACCACTTTTAAGCCGGGAAAATCCGTTGACAAAATTTTCATTACCGGCCCCGTCCAACGTTATCATAATTATATCCCAAATGCTGCAGATCATCCACTTTTAATAAATTTCTACAATCCAGCAGTGTAGGCGATTTTACCAATTCTTTTAATTCCTTTAGGTCCAAACCTCTGAATTCATTCCATTCCGTCATAATCGCAACACAATCAACACCAGCTACAGCTTCCTGCCAGGAACTAAAAATATTGATTTCCGAGTATTTCCGTTTCATATTGGTGTTAGCCGCCGGATCATATGCACGAACAGTAGCCTTTTGTTCTATCAAAAATTCAATCATATTACTGGCTGGAGATTCACGAATATCGTCTGTTTGGGCTTTGAATGCCAAACCCAGCAACGCAATCGTTTTACCTTTCAGATCATTATTTAGTAATGCGGATAATTTCTTTATCATTCGTTCTTTTTGTATTTCATTGGTCGCAATAGCACTTTCTACAATTTTTAAATTGGTTTTCAATTCTTGTGCTGTTGCAACAAGTGCTTTTGTGTCCTTTGGAAAGCAGGAACCGCCATAACCAGGCCCAGGGTGTAAAAATTTTGGACTGATGCGACCATCGATTCCCATGGCTTTTGCAACCACGTGGACATCAGCATTGATCGCATCACAAATACCTGAAATTTCATTGATATAACTAATCTTCACAGCTAAAAATGCATTGCTCGCGTATTTGATCAATTCAGCCGTTTGAATGTTGGTTTCAATAATTGGTGTTTCGTTGATGTACAAAGTTCGGTAAACGTCCTTCATCACTTCAATGGCTTGCGCACTAGCGGCACCCATGATCACCCGGTCTGGCCATAAGAAATCTTTCACTGCCGACCCTTCCCTTAAAAATTCAGGATTGGAGACATAATCAAAATCTACTTGCGAATTTTCCGACTTAATAATTTCCATGATTTTTAACCCGGTTCCAATCGGCACCGTGCTTTTCGTACAAACCACCTTATACCCGTTTAAACTCTTACCTATTGCCCGGGCTACGGCATTAACTGCTGATAGGTCGGACAAACCATTAGTGCCTTCCGGTGTACCCACAGCGATGAATATTACGTCTGATGCTTCTATAGATGACTCAATATCATCTGAAAAACTTAACCGTCTGGAATCTATGTTCCTTTGTACTAATTCCTTCAGCCCGGGTTCATAAATGGGAATTTCTCCCTTTTTTAAGCGGTTGATTTTGTCTGTGTCAATATCCGCACAGATGACTTTATGACCAAAATCAGATATTCCAGTGCCGCTTACTAGGCCGACATATCCTGTACCAATTACAGCTATTCGTTTCATTATTAATTGATTAGTTGTTATAACACTACGATTTTATCGTTTAAAACAAAATACGAATATCAATTTAAGCCAAATAGTCTCCTACCCAACCATTCGCCGGAAAGTAATAAAATTAATAATATGACTAATAAATAATTTTCGTTTAGCAATGAAGATCTGAATACGATATCTTTTTTAACATTGTCCCCTAGCGATGTGTGGATCTCTGCCCGGGATTTCCAAGGCGTATATATACCATTCGTTGACTGGGCGATCTTTTCTAAAAAAATATTATTTAAGTATACCTGGTTCAATTCTACTTGACTTTCATCAATATAAAACTCACCTTCCTGTGTATAATGGTCCTGTTCAGTTTCGACATGAATCATATATATATATGAATCTGCTTTATTGGCCATAAAACGTTTTTCCCACAGTTGGTTAATGGGATTAAAATTTAACTCATATGTATTAATAATATGACCATCGTTTAAAATATTAATATAAACTGATGTTTTCAGAAGATCTAACTCCTTGAACCGGACATGTGTACCTGATACATATATTTCTTCTCCCTGCTGGAATGAATTCTTATTCAAGCGAAAATAAAGTTCTGTATCTCCCGTCGTTTTCAATAACCAATCGAAAAGGTGTTTCATCAAATTATATGAAAAATCGCTCCGATCTGTCTCTGTCAATTTATAGTAAATAGTTCCAAAATCTGTTGCTGTCCAAATTCCAGATCTCAACCCTTCCTTTTCGGCAACAATCAACAAAGGGATATTTACACTCTCAAAAAATGCTAAACTGCTGGCGTACTGACTTGTCTCTAAAAATAAGGCTGGTGTTAATGGTGGGAGTGAACGATCATTATGGTCATCATCAATTAAGGAAATTGCATAATCGCCTATCACTGGGTTGTCTGTATTGATAACCCATGAAAATTTTTCGTTTGGTAATGGCCCTTTTGAAATTTGATTTACGTGGAAAAAAGGAAAAATCGATTCCGAATTTTCCATGGATACATTAGGTCCCCCAAGAAACAAAAGTGATGTGTTTTGAGCTATAATTTTTTTAGCCAGGATCTGCTGCCATCGCTTCGTTACTGTTTCTATTGGGAAATTATCAAAGACTATCAGTTCATAGGGCTTTGACCAAAAGTCCTGCAATGTGGGCTTAAAAACTTCTTGCAATTGGACGTAATGATCCATTTCAACACGGGGTAGACGGTTGATTATTCTTTTCAGAGGACCGGTGTTTAGATTCGGAGCACCTGTTAATAATGCAACTTTATATCTATCTTTCAGAACGGTAATATCAAATTTCGAGCTATTATTCTCTATGTTGATTTCATCTTTTAAAACGGTTGCTTTAACGGTGTATGTATTTTTACCTAAAGTTTCGGATGAAACTTTGAATGATGCTTTTGATAACGAGCCTGCACCCGATATCTGAAAATATTTTGAACCAATTAATTCGTTGTTATGATAAAGTAAAATATTAATTCTGTCCTTAATATCGCCCTGAGCCGCAACAGTTACATCAATATCAATTGCTTCACCTTTGATAACAACCGTGGGTGCTGCAATTGATTTTACTGCTACATCTACCATAGGAACAGTATCTCCAACACCGATGATATGCACAGGAACATGTATATCTTTCAACACATCTAAGTCACTATCGCCTTTGGTCATTATGCCGTCAGAGATGATGATGGCGCCATTCAATTCTGGTTGCGATTCTTTAATATGGTCAAATACTAGGCTAAAATCTGTAGCTACACCATTCAAGTCAAAATCGGTATTTGATCCTGAATAAACCGCTTGATCAAAATGATACAGCTTCACATCGTTGTCCGTTTCTGCTGCAACTGAAATAAACTCCCGGAGATGTTGAAAATAAGATTCCGCCATCAAGGATTGGTGGTAAGTCATACTGACTGAATTATCAGTATAAATATTCCAGTGTAAGGGCTGCTGAAACTCATCTTGCCAGGAAATTTTAGGTTCCAATAACAAGAATAAACAAATGGTTAGTGTCAAGCACCGTACACTTGTCAAACTATTCAGTTTTGCATAGCGCTTAGCCAATAGAATCAGCCATAAAAGAATTGCAGTAATTAACCCGAGCAAAGTCCAGAACCAAATGTCTGGATGCTGTAACACTTGCAACGACAAGTAATTATGCCAGTTTTAAATTGGGATTAATATCAAAATCCATCGCCGAAGAAACGCCACGGGATAAATAAAGTTCTCCCAAATATGCGACCATGGCGGCATTATCTGTACATAAGTTAATATCCGGGTAAAGGAGCTGGTTTGATGATAAGGTGTCACTCATCTTTTTTCGTAGCACTTTATTGGCGGCAACCCCTCCGGCAATAACACATTTCTCTACACCCGTTTGCGCCATTGTCTGCAGTAATTTTCCGACCAATACGTCAATGATCGCCTGCTGGTAACTCGCGGCAATATCCGCCATGGAAACATTGTTTTTACGGTCTGATTCCATAAAATACAGCAGCGCTGTTTTCAGTCCGCTAAAACTGAATTCAATATTGTCGTCCGTTAAAAATGATCGCGGGAAATCAATGGCTCGGGGGTTGCCTTGCTGCGCCAATTCCTCGATTGCTGGACCGCCAGGATAACCCAACCCCAGTATCCTGGCTCCTTTGTCAAATGCTTCACCGGCAGCATCATCTCTGCTTTCCCCCAAACACTTGTATTCACCAAAATCATTCACCTGCCATAATTGGGTATGTCCGCCGGATACAAGTAAACAAATAAAGGGAAATTTGAGATCGGGATCCGCTAAAAAATTGGCAAAAATGTGTGCTTCTAAATGATTTATTCCAATAATATCAATTGTTAAACCTAAGGCCAGTCCTTTTGCAAAACACACTCCCGCCAATAAAGTTCCGGCTAGCCCTGGACCTTTGGTTACTGCGATACCCTGTAGATCGTTTTTTTTAACTTGGGCTTTGCGCAGTGTTTTATCGGTAAGAGAGTTAAGTAATAATTCATGTTCCCGAGACGCCAACTCAGGGACTACACCACCAAACTCCGTGTGCAAAAGTTGTGAACTGATCATAGATGCAATTATTTGATGCTCTGAGCAAACCGCTACGGCAGTCTCATCACATGAGGTCTCAATCCCTAAAACGATCAATTAGATTCCTTAGTAACGACCAATTCTAGGTTTCTTGGAGATAAATCCTGCCAATCCATAATATCGCTGGGAACTGTTACGGTAGGTTCATAATAATTTTTTCCGGCAACCCATTGTTTAGTAAAATCAATCGTCACATTGATATCCAGCGGACTTATTTCAGCTATTCGGTCGTCCCCCCCGATAATGGTCAGGGCGACTGTTGTTGGATTGACAAACAGCCGAATATTGGGAAGCACATTCACTACTTTTACCGGAATTTCACTGATGATTCGTTCACTGATTGACTGCACATCCTGGATAAAAACGACCGAATTCTGGGACAATTCAACAACAGAACCTGCTGTTTTATCCACTGGAAGAGTTACGTTTAGATCATATCCCAAATCATAAAATGTATCTTTTTTGGTATTTACAATCTTGATCTGCTCAATGATTTCTTTTGGTCCGGCTACTTGGATTTCTTTCGGTTTTAGTATTGATTCCCCGACCAAAGTGTAACCGGGAGCAGCGGCTAATACAACAGGCGCTGAAACCGCAATCATTTTCACCATATACTCATCCAGGCTGATATGGATAGAATCGGGATATACGACTTCGATATATTCTAAATCAAAATTTGATGGCAAGACCACCTTCTGGGGAAAGCGTTCATAATAATCATTTAAATAAAAATCATATTTTTTGGAGATCCGATCCAAATCAATAACCAATTTGAAATTAGTACTGAAATCTTTGAGTAAAAGCGCTTTGAACAGCGTACGTCCCTGACCTTTCAAACGAACTTGGGCACTTTCCGGGACTTCTTTTTTGTGAGCTTTTTGTGCGCTAAGGTTGCGAGCTTCGATGGGCATATCCATGACCATGGAATACTCATTTTCACTAGCGACAAACATCCACAATAGTAGTGCTAATCCAACTGATCCAAAACGCATTGCCAACGTACTCCATTGGAAATTTCTCTGCAGTTGGATTTTAACCATTATACCATAGGTAACTGAACTTTATAATGGTTGATTACTGGTCGGATTGTTCATCAGGTGTGGTGTGAAGCTCACCGGGTATTTCAATCTTTTCGGCGGGCGCTTTCTCCTGTTTATCAAGAAATTTTTTTACAGAATCTTCGCTCTCTTTTTTCCCTCCGGAAGCATATTTTTCTGAAAAAAGAATTACTTTTTTATCCTCCGGATTTACTTCCATCACATTCCCGGAAACAACGTCACCCGGTTTTAACATGGACATGATTTCCTTGCGTTTTTTCTTTGGTTTTTTACCGAAGGGAATTAGGCCTTCAACGTCATTTTCCAGTTCAAGTATGATGCCCTTATCCAACACTCTGATAATTCTGCCGCTTACTTCTTTGCCGGTTTCAAAGATTTTAATGATTTCTGGCCAGGGATCATATATCAATTGTTTCAGTCCCAGTGAAATGCGGCGACTTTCTCTGGAAATTTCTAAAATCCGCACTTCAATTTCTTCGCCCTTCTCAAGTATCTCTTTAGGATTGCGTACGACTTTTGTCCAGGAAAGGTCCGATACATGAATTAAACCGTCAATTCCGTTGTCCAGTTCAACAAATGCGCCAAATTGAGCTAAATTGCTCACTGTCCCCTTATGGACGGAACCCACCATAAATTGATCTTCAATCTCATCCCATGGATCTGGCTGCAGCTGTTTGATCCCCAGACTGATTTTACGTTCATTCATATCGATTGATAGGACCACAGCTTTAATTTCATCGCCAAGTTTATATAATTCATTCGGATTTTTCACATTACGGGTCCAGGACATTTCTGAAACATGGATCAACCCTTCCACACCCGGCTCCAATTCTACAAATGCACCGTAATTGGTCATACTGACAATATGGCCATTCACTTGGGTACCGACGAGATATTTGACTTCAACATTCTCCCAGGGATGGGGAGACAGCTGCTTAAGACCCAAGGATACACGCTGCTTCTCCTTATCAAAATCAATAATCTTTACGGTTAGATTGTCATCGATGCTTACCACCTCCGAAGGATGATTGACTCTACCCCATGATAGATCGGTTATATGTAATAGCCCATCCACGCCACCTAGATCAATAAAGACACCAAAATCCGTTATATTTTTCACCCGGCCTTCCAGAACTTGACCAATTTCCATTTCTCTCAGTAAGGCATCTCGTTGTTCTTTGAGGCTTTCTTCTTGAATAACTTTGTGGGAGACAACAATGTTTTTTCGAGCTTCATTTAATTTGACTACACGTACGTCAATGTCTGTATCCAATAAACTGTCAAAATCGGTAATGGGCTTTACATCGATCTGGGAACCGGGTAAAAAACCTTGAATACCATTCAGATCAACGATCATACCGCCTTTTATTCTGCGGACGATCTTGCAAGAAAATGTTTTATCTTCGTCAAAATTATCTTTAAGCCCCTGCCAACGGCGCATAAAGTCGGCTTTTTCTTTGGACAAGACCATATTGCCCCGGCGGTCTTCAATCCGTTCCAAATAAATATCAATCTGGTCACCGATATTGGGCAGGGTATCATCTGTAAATTCTTCACGGTGAATAATTCCTTCGGATTTAAAACCCACATCAATAAATATAACGTGATCATTCATTCCGACCACCCGGGCTTTAATCACCTGATTTTCTGAAATTTTGGAAAAGGAATCTTCATATACTTTTTTCAGTTCATCTGATACATCGGTATCTATTTCAGCATTGTCAACTTCTTCTTTTGTGACTGTTTTTATCCCGTCAAATATACCCGGGTCCAAATAATTTACTTGCGATTTATTAAGACCATTGTTGGATGGCTCTTCAACCGCAGGTGTGGAAATTTCTGTAGCTGTTTTTATCTTTTCTTCTTTTTCTTCTTCAAAATCTTTTTCTATAGTTTCTTCTACATCGGTATCTGCAATTACAGCTTCAGAGAGCTGTTCAGCAGTCATTTCTTCATTACTCATTATGGTTTTGTTTATCCTGTTTTTAACGGTTAAGACTTTATAATCTCAATTATTTTTGATACCTGCTCATCGATCGTTAGATTCGTTGTATCGATTACCACAGCATCTTCAGACATTCTCAAAGGAGATAATTTGCGGTTAGAATCATACTTATCTCGACGTTTAATATCTTCTTCCAACTCTGCGATCGACCTTTTTTCGCCAAGCGCCAATGAGTCTTTTTGTCGACGGGCGGCCCGAACCTGTGTTGCAGCAGTGATAAAAAATTTGAAATCCGCTTCAGGAAATACAACCGTGCCGATATCTCTACCTTCAACCACACAATCGGTTTCGTTTGCCATCTGCCGCTGAATCTGCACCAACTCTTCCCGAACGATCCCCAAAGCACTGACGGCGCTGACATGTTGCGTTACATTGGCTTTACGTATATCTTGCGTCACATCTACCGAGTTCATGAAAATAGTCAAATAATCTCCGTCTTGTTTGAATTCAATGCTTAAATTGTGTAAAGCAGCATCGATTCGGGGCAAATCATCAATTGCTATTTTCTGATCCAAAACGGAAAGAGTTACACAACGGTATAGCGCGCCAGTGTCCAGGTATAAAAACCCCAGTTTTTGAGCGACCAATTTGGCTGTGGTACTTTTTCCTGTCGCAGCTGGTCCGTCGATCGCGATAATCATGGTTTCCCTTCTCAAAAAGCTGACGAATTTACCTTTTTATATCGAATAATACCAAAATTTATAGTGGTTATCAATTTGCCCTGTTTTTAAGGGAGTATTGCAGCTGTTGAATTTCTTTTTTATTCAGTCTACGCCATTGACCAACGGCTAAACCGTTGAGCTGAATCGGGCCGATACTAATCCGTTTTAGGGCATAAACTTTTTTATCAAGGGTATTCATGATACGGCGGATCTCTCTGTTCTTACCTTGAGTTAATTCTAACCTCACCACTGCACTTTTTTTACCGATCACCTGTTTCAAAACTCTTGCTCTGCCCATTTGACCCCGGTCGATGAAAATTCCTTTATTTAGCTTTTGTTTCTGCACCCGATCAAGAGGATGGTTGATCTCCACTTTGTAAATTCGAGAAATCCGGTTTTTTGGCAATAGCAGCTGCTGCGCCAACTCGCCGTCGTTTGTAAACAGCAACAGTCCCGTGGAATTACGATCTAGACGACCAATGGCAAACAGTCCGGGTGATTTTGGGATCAGTGCCATTACCGTTGTACGTTTCCGGGGATCTTTGGCTGTGGTAATGTACCCTTTGGGTTTGTGTAATGCAATTACCAACCGTTCATTATTGATAGACACTTTCTGCCCATCAAAACGAACATCGTCGCGCGGGGAAACAGCCGTGGCCGGATCCAATTGCAGTATGCCATTAACAGTGGTAGTGCCTGATTGGATCAGGTGGTCAGCTGCGCGCCTGGAGGCGATCCCGGCATTGGTCAGAAATTTGTTTAGGCGCATATGTAACTTAAGAAGCGCGTGCGCGCCTTAAGCAGTTGGTGAATCTGTAGGTTGAATCACTAGCGGTGCAGTTTCTGGGATGAATGCATCTAACTGGGATTCGGCATCGCTCCTGTCGAGTTCGGAGATCTCTTTCAGCTTGGGCAAATCGGCAATGTGATTTAGGTCGAAATATTCTAAAAATGAATTTGTAGTCGCATACAGTAACGGTCGGCCAGGACCTGCATCCCGCCCTTTTATTTTTATTAAATTGCGGTCGAGCAACTTTTTAATAACGCCGGTGCAATCCACACCCCTGACGGCTTCAATCTCGAACCTGTTTACCGGTTGCTTATAAGCAATTATAGCCAGTGCTTCCAGCGCAGCTTGAGACAAAGACAATTGACCTGTCTTATTAATCAATCGACGGATCCAAGTTTCATATACAGTTTTAGTTGTAATCCTGTAGCCTTCAGCGACTTGCCTGATTTGCAATGGCCGTTCTTGTTGTTCAAATTTTTTAATTAAAGCGGAAATTAATTTGTCTAAAGGGGGTGCATCAGCAATGAAAACAGCATTTAGCTTTGTTTGAGTCAAGGGTTCTGGGGATGCAAACAGCAGTACTTCAATAATATTTAACTGTTCTTCTTTGGTCATATTATGCTTCAGCAGATAATAATTGCATTTCAAGTTCGCCAAATAATTCATTCTGTACAACAGTAATCTGATGTGCACGGATCAGCTCCAACACAGCCAGAAATGTGATCACAACAGCGATCTTTGCAGACAGCTGGTTTAATAACGATGAAAAAAGCAAGCGACCATCACCATCAAATGATTTCAAAACAAATCTTTTCTGGTCGTCCAAATTTAAATCTTCCCGCTGCAATTCGTACGAAGTAATTACCGGCATCGCATCCATGGCATTTTTAAATGAGGTTGCGATATCGTACAGGGTTACATCTTTCAGAGTCACATCTATAGCTTCAGGTATATCTGTCACATCTGATTTATACCCTAAAGCAAACGCCTTGCTTGATATCATTGAATATTCATTTAATGTAGCTGCTGCTGATTTAAAACGGGAATATTCCAATAATTGATGTACCAATTCTTTCCTTGGATCTTCAATTTTTTCATCTTCGTCTACATACGGACGTGGAATGAGCATCTTTGATTTAATACGCATTAGTGTTGCGGCCATATAAATAAACTCACCAGCTAAAGCAATATTCATTTGTTTCATTGTTTCGAGAGTGTCCAGAAATTCTTTTGTGATATTAGCGATTGGAATATCATAGATATCAATTTCATCACGGCGAATGAAATATAATAAGAGGTCTAAAGGACCCTCAAAATTATCCAAATGAACCCGATATGTCATACCCTGTAATCTAAGCCGGTTACTTCTTTGACTCGAGTTAAATATTTTTCTGCGACTGTGAGCGCTTTTTTCGCGCCCTGTTGAAGTATTTCGTAGATTGTATCTTTATCCTTAGCAAGGATTTCTCTTTTTGCTCTGAACGGTTGAAAATGATCCATGATTTCTGCAAATAACAATTTTTTAATTTCTCCGTATCCTGTCCCGGGAGTTTCAAATTTATTTTTCAATTCAAGCTGGGCTTGCCCATCAAGAAACAGGCTATAAATATGGAACAAAGGAGAATCAGGGTCCTTTGGTTCCTGCACACCAGCGGAATCTGTCACAATTGACATCACGTTTTTTTTGATGACCTCTTCAGAACTGAAAATGGGAATTGTATTCCCGTAAGATTTGCTCATTTTCTGGCCATCAATGCCAGAGATGAGTTGAGTTTCTCTATCTATATCCATTTCCGGAACGACAAAAACAGCTCCGTAACGCTGGTTGAATCGACTGGCAATATCGCGGGTCATTTCCAAGTGCTGTTGTTGATCCTTACCAACAGGAACAATTTCGCCTCCGAAAAGCAAAATATCAGCAGCCATTAATATTGGGTATGAGAACAAACCCATGTTGGGAGTCAAACCTTTGTCCAGTTTATCCTTATAGGAAGTGCCCCGTTCCAGCAGACCGACGCTTGTTACACAGGACAATATCCAGGTTAATTCCGTTACCTGGGGTACATCGCTTTGGATCCAAAACGTCGATTTTTCCGGATCCATACCTAACGCTAAAAAATCTATAGCGGCATCTATCGTATTTAACCGCAATTGCTGTCCGTTCCTGATCGAGGTCAATGCATGGTAATCAACTATAAAGCAGAACAGGTCATTTTTTTCCTGGAAGTGAATCATCCGTTGCATCATACCGAAATAATTCCCCAGATGAAGCTGGCCGGAAGGTTGAATACCGCTTAGTACGCGCTTCAAAAAGACTCCAAGAATAAGTAAGGGCGCCAGGCAGTTTGATCTTGATTAATAAATTGCTGGAAGTAGTGGATCCGATTTGGTTTACGGGGCAACCGGATAAGGGGCATATTGGCTTCATCAGGTGTTAGATTCCCTTTTTGTTTATTACATGGCTGGCAGGCTACCACCAGGTTATCCCAATTATCCGAACCGCTGCGTTCCTTGGGGATGATGTGATCAATAGTTAACCTGGTCGATTTTGAACCGCAATACTGACAAGTATATTGATCTCTAATCAAAATATTTTTACGGCTCATAACCACATTCATGCTGTTATAATGGACAAAATCTTTGAGTTTAATAATGCATGGCAATTTAAAAGTTGTTGAGGGCGAATGAATTTCTTCATGATAGATTTCTAGGATATCAACTTTTTCCAGGTAATTCAGGCAGATGGCCCGTTTGGCAGTACAGATCGACAAGGGTGCAAAATTGGTGTTCAGTACCAATACTGCTTTGTTCATAATGGATCCGTTATTAGACGTATGAAACATAGTCAATCAAATATTCAACTGAATACGTTTTGTAATAAAGGGTATCAAGTTTACGGCTATAATCTGCATGATTCTTATCCAAGCTTTCCGCACGAACCCAGCCGCGGGCATTGATCAATTGGTGGTTCCCCAAACTTATGGCCACGTGACTGACCCGTTCCTGTTCAATGAAGAACATCAAATCGCCCGGTTGAGCCACGCTCTGCTCAATTTCTTCTTGCAAATGGGCTTCCTGCTGGTGCGCATCCCGCGGTAGATTAATATCATGAACCCTAAACAACGTCTGCACAAAACCGGAACAATCAAATCCCAGAGTTGAAATGCCGCCCCACCGGTACGGAATTCCAGTAAAGGATTTGGCTAACTCAACAATGGATTCCCGGGAAGGAATCAATGTGGATAAGTGTAACCCACGGGAAATCTGCCCCTGATGCCCATCAGGTAAGTTGATCATAAACTTATTGTCTTTCTGATGGGCATCCACCCGACTACCAAAAACAATGGTCCGCAGGGGCTGCTGTTCCTTATCAAGGATAGTGCCTTGTATATCATAAAAAACGTTATCAGCGGAATAATCCTTTGCCCGAACAATGCCGTAAAACCCATTAGCCCAGCCTTCATAACCATCCCATTGGCGAATATTGTACCAATGATCAGATCTTCGGAGTATCGTGCAGGATTCACCCATCAAAGCCTGGGTAACTACCGGGGCGGTAAATGAAGGTTCTTGGTAAACATTCATTACAGCAACATTAACAATAAAGACATTCATAGTTTATTAGATACAAAAATCAGTGGCAAATTTATTCAGCTCTTACTTTTTAACCAATATAACTTCCACGATAATCCTCTTTTTATGGGTATAAAAAATCTGTAATATTGCAGTGCAGTTTTACATGGTTTGGACTAGGGAAGCCTGTGAAAATCAGGCACAGTTCCCGCTACTGTAACCGTTTAGGAACTTCCTTTATCCATTGTCCAATGGCGGATGAGAAGGTAGAAGATTACCCACGATGCGGAAGTCAGGAAACCTGGTCACCATGTTAATCCGCTGACTTTCGGGATAAAGGTCATGATGCAAGTATTCCTATACATTGCTCATGACCCCTTCAAATAAATATGAAAGGGGTTATTTCTTATGTTCGATAAGATGTCCATTGTGACCATCGCTTTGATCGCATCACAATGTTGGATATGGGGCAGTGAATTCACCGGTATTGTAGTAGATCAAAATCAAAAACCGCTAGCTTATGCTATCGTGGCTCATCCTCAAACAGGATCTTGGGTGATCGCTGATGAAGATGGCGGTTTTTTTCTGCAAACCGAACGACACAATGGTGATAGCCTAATTGTAACCCGATATGGATATCTGCGACGCACTGTAAAAATTTCTGGTAACCAGATGGGGAAAATTATTCTGGAAAAGGATGTAATTCGATTAGCACCGGTGATGGTGGAAGGAGCTGTGCTACCATCGTTGTCGCCCCACCGCAGCGTCGTCCTTACTTCTACAGATCGGATGAATAATCTGAGTAGTTACCAACGCATACCCGGTATTGTGTTGAAATCGTATGGTGGACGGGCCGGAATCATAAATATAGGGCTCGATGGTGGACAATCTGAACATACAAAAATAATTCTTGATGGAATCGATCTAACCAGTCCCCAAAACGGTCAAACAGATCTATCTGAAATACCCTCTGCATTTTTTCAGCAAGTGGTTTATTCCCGTTACTCCGGCAGTAATTACGGATCGGGAGCCATGGATGGTGTGATCCATCTCAATCCTTGGTTCAACCGGTCATTTTTTAACTTTTCCCTGGGCGATTATGGTTACAAAAGTGCCATTGCAGGATATAAAATGGCATTTTCTAATACAGCTGTCCAGTGCATTGGCGGCCGGACTACAAGCACAGAGGATTATCCTTACACAGTTGCTGGTTCCACGTTGTATCGGAAGAATAACAGCATGGATCAACAATTCTTCGGCAACCGGATCCAGTACCGATCCTCAGAAAAAATAATGATCAAAAGTTCATTTTTTCTTTCCGCCAGCGACCGGGGTGTTGCCGGCTCTATCTTTGATCCATCCACTGTAGCAACCCGCTCGAATACATTAAATCTGATCAATGCATCGCTGGTGAGATTACTTCCAGCCGGATATATCAATATTCAGATCAGCCGCCGAGCAAATGACGAAAATTACGTTGACATATCGTTCAATGCTGATAGTAAGCATAAAGTGGCAATACAGAATATAAAATTAAAATGGAAGCATGACATTCTGGACCGGTTGGATGTATATACAGCTTTCGAACTGCGCAATGAAACCATTAACAGCAGTGATGCCGGTGCCCACGAACGCACACTTTTAGCTGTTACAAGTGGGCTGAATTATATGATTCTTCCCAGTGTAATGCTCCGTCCCAGTGTACGGGTGGACCGGGATGCATCCTTAACGGAAACAACAAGGGACATTTTTATTCAAGCGCAATTACCCCTCATCGGACAAATAAAAAGTCGGTTCGGGACGGGTTTTAGAATACCAACATTTAACGATTTATACTGGCCGGGAGTCGGCAACTCGGATCTGAATCCGGAAAAAAGCGAATTCGTTAAAATTGGGATAGAGCAGCCTATTTTAAAAGAGGGCTGGGTTGAGTGGGAATGGAACAGACGATTATCGCGTGATCTGATTACGTGGGCACCAGGCGCAGATGGCAAATGGCGACCTATGAATCTGAATAAAGTTACGCGAAATAGTGCCAGTGTTTCTTTTGTTGTACCTAAGTTGACCAAGCAACTGTCAGTATCCGGGTATTGGACCCGCACCGATACACGGGATCATACAACAGATAAAAATCTGCCTTACATCCCGGAACAGACTGGCCAATTGCTGTTCCAATACACCGGACAGGTCGGTACTCTTGACATGCAGTTATTTTACAACGGCAAGCGCACTTATAGTGTAAGGGATCGCGAAAACAATCCCGTTGACATAAACCTGGTTCCATTCACGAATGTAAACCTGGGTTTGCACATAAAAATACCCCGCCTATACAATATGCAGCTACATCTAACTATTGAAAATCTACTCGATACAGATACTGCTTTCTTCCCGAAATACCCCGAACCGGGCCGGCGACTGAACGGGGGGATGACAATTCAGTTCTAACTAAGTCCATGTAGTTGTAACTAGATCCTAATCTGTAAAGGTCCAATGGATGGTGAGTATGACCAGTCTGCCCAGAGGTGGGAAATCATCATTGAATCGCACCAGGAAATCTCCGCTTTGGGCATCCGGAAAAAGCTGCAGGATAGTGGGTTCCAGTGCTTGCAGAATGTTGCGGATCGACCAGGTAATGGTCATGGATGAAATGGTCACCAACAGATCAGTGTGCAGGAGCCAAGCCTGTTCATTTAAGGTGCCGCTGTGATAGGGTTCAACAACAGCGCCATCCAAAACTTGAAAATGAGACCGTTTTGTTATGTTTAAAAGTCCATCACCAAATATTTTTATGTGGAGGTCAAAGCGGTTCAGAAATTGCAGTTGTTTATATTCAATGGACATGGTGATGCGCTGGTCCACACCATCATCTAATAAGGCATCGGCCGTTTTCGTTACATAGCCGCCGCGGAAAGAAAAATGAGACCAGAATTTACTGCCCAGGGTCAATCCAATCTGGAGCAGGTCCCAGTTATTTTCAGCAATGGTCAGAGATCCAATATCAACAAAACCGTTGATAAACAACCATCCGAAGCGGACAGAAACATCGATGTCCCCGTGGCGAATAGTGGTAATGTTAGCCAGATCAGTATAATTACGATGTGACGGGCGGCTTAAGAGCCTGTAGGCGTTGTGTACTTTAAACCAACTACCATCCAGGTTGTACGCAGCCCGAAAGTACGGCTGTATATCTGCACCGTTAAAAGTGGATACGCCAGTGGCTACATTGATACCCATCACATCAACCTGACCGTAAAATGTACTCCAATTCATTTCCCGCAAGGACGAATCGGAAACTGTGGTGGACTGTACATTCAGATCCATCCCCAATACGGGTTGTAACGTAGTGAATGCCGGTATAAGTACCTGCTGGAGCCAGCGGGTGCGCTGGAGGAACTGTATTTGTGGGAGTGGGCTCCAAGATACATCTGTCTGGAGCCACTGCTGGAATAAAGCCAAGTGGGCGGCCCACTGCCAGGGACCAGAGGGCGATTGAGTGATCAATCCAGCGGATAGGATCTCATCTTCGAACAAACCATTGGATGATAAAGTATCCGCCAGACCCGTATCCATCACCAGCCGAGCTGCGGAAAGGCTCAGCAGCCAGCCGGCATTCAAGGACTGATAATCAATGCGATAGGTCTGCTGCAGGGGAATCATCAGCCCCTGGGGATGAAAATACTGACCATGACGACCGGCATAGCTGCGTTTGAAGCCATAAAGTCCCATTGACCGTTTTGGTCCATTAATTTCAAAATCCACAGAAAATTGATCAAAGTTGTAATCGCCCGATTTATAATCCAATACGGTAACGGTTTGCACTGAATCAGCAAATATGGCCGCCGATTCAGGAATTTTGTCCGGAAGTGCTGGTGCAAACAAACTTTGAATTTTTTGCCCATAACGGCGGGGATAGATCGCATAGTTACCATCAAAAAACAACGGTCCGGACGTCCAATCTGTATTCCAAAATAATCGGCCATCTACAGTCAGTGAACCAAACTGACTGCTCCAGTCATAGGGTAATTCCAACATTGCCTGAGACCAAAGCAGTGATGGCAGTAATAAATACCTGAATTTCATTTTTTCAAATGCCGCATAGCTCGGGGGATACTCAACGCAAAAATAACTGTATTGGCTACCTGATGCAGCAATGTAAACCCCATACCGGAAATGTACAGGCCCATGGTTCGGGTATAATCAAAACCAGCACTCAAGGGGTAGCTTAATGTGGTAAGTGAATCAAAAATAAAAGTCAGGAGAAAACCAACGGTACCCACACTTAACATACGAAAGAACGAAAAACGGGCAACAAAAAAAAATTTGCGCAGCAGTCCCCCGGAAATCCCGACCAGACTCATACCCAATATTTGAGCGACAAATAATGGTGGGAAGATCAACCCAGAGCCCATGGGATTCATCCCGGAAAAGACCAATTCCGCGGATGCGCCGACAATCAGGCCCCACATGGGACCCAAATACAGACCGGAAATAAAAATTATTACGGTAATGAGCTCTATATTGGGGATCAAAAGTAAGGCATAACCGGCGCCGATAGCCAAAGCAGTAAGAATTGCTGCCCGGACAAGATTATTCAGATCCATCCGACCCTTTGTACAAGGCGGTTCGGAAGATATTTTTACGATCGGTCCAGTTATCCTCGCTTTTATCCTCATCCAACGCCAGTTTCATCAGGTTCATTTTAGCATCGAGGTTATCAATCAGGTGGACCAGCAGCGCTTCCACAAAGGCCGGTTGTTTCGGACTCTGCCATTCGTAACGACCCTGGTGGGATAAAATGATATGTTCCAGTTTTTGCTGCAATTCATGGGGAAAATTTTTAATCCCGGAAATGGCATTCCGCACCATATCCCACCCAATAACTATATGACCAATAAAATGTCCTGCATCCGTATAATCTGCTTCCAGGTCTGCTGCTATTTCAATCAGTTTGCCGATATCATGGAGGAACACTCCGGCCAGGACCAAGTCCCGATCTACGTTATATTGTTTAGAGATCTGTACAGCGATCCGGGCCATGGTCAGCACATGTTCTAAAAATCCGGAGCGGTAATTATGGTGCATACTCACCGATGCCGGGTGGATAAAAAGTTGTTCCTTATGTTCACGGTATAGAACCGAGACCACTTTCCGCAAATAAGGATTCTTTATTTTCCCGATGATGGCCACCACTTCCTGCCACATCTTCTTCGAATCGTAAGGTGCCGTGGGAACGATCAGTGCCGGATCAAATCCATAGCGGCCGTAGTACTGTACCGTTGCTTTATTTATTTTTTTAATAACCAACTGCAGTCGCTCCTGGAATGATTCCACATTGCCGTTTATAGCCACCGGATCACCGGCGGAAAATTTTTCATTCAGTTTATCAACCTTATCCCAGACCTTGGCATGGATTGTGCCGGAATTATCCCGCAGGACCAAATCCAGATAGAGATCACCGGTGCGAGTATGGCGCAGGTGTTTTTCCACGCACAGGAAAAAGCCCTGGATCGTTTCTCCTTCTTTAAAGGTCTTAATTTGCTTGATTTCTTTCATGGAAGAAACGGTATGAACATAAAATAAAACATCTGAACTTTCTACCATGAAAGTTACGATAGAAAAGTTCTTTTATTCCAACCCTCGTGACCGAAAAGTACTGCAAGCCTGTTTGCGGGCTTGGTTCCGAGATCCCCGAGAGCTGAACTTTATTGATCCGCGCATGTCCTATCCCTTTGACTTTCGCCAATGGAACCGTTTTTCTTACCAAGCGGACAACATCGTTACCCTGGTGTTAAAACAGGAGCGGTGGATCGTGGGGTATTTGAGCGTTCGCTTTCACCCGGGAAAGAAACAAGCTCACTTTTTTCATTTATTCATCACCCCGGAGCGGCGGCGCCAGGGACTGGCCATTGAATTATTGACTGCTGCTGTACAATTGACTAAAGACAGGAAAATGGACCATATTACCCTGCATGTGGTGGCCGTTAACAAACGGGCCCAAAAGATATATTCTGAATTTGGTTTTGTTACGGAGGGTCCAACAAAACGGGGTACCATTCGCATGGGAATGAAATTATAACTGCTTATTTTTTTTCATTAATTCCGGGATCTCACAGTCATCACATTTGGGATCGGTGTCGCCCTGCTGCCAATTCTTTTTGAAGCGCATCATCGTATACACCACCGCCAGTGCCAGTAAACCGAGGGCAATATAATTCTGAATTACCATTAGCTGTATCCCAATAAATGCCCGCCCTGATATACCAACAAAGCGGCTACGTAGGCCAAAACATTCATATACACAATCATGAACAACGGCCATTTCCAGGAATTGGTCTCATTACGAACGATGGCAAAGGTCGCCATGCACTGGGCCGCAAACACAAAAAACACCATCAGCGATAGAGCTACCAGAGGCGTATACAAAGGGCGGCCGGTCTTCGGATTTTGATCTGTCCGCATGGCATCTTTTAGCAGGACCACATCGTCAACATCCGATTGCACATTATAGATCGTGGCCATGGTGCTAACCAAGACTTCCCGTGCGGCAAATGACGTGATCAAGCCGATACCAAGTTTCCAGTCAAAACCCAAGGGGGCTATAACTGGCTCAAGGATATGGCCAATCTGCCCGGCATAGCTGTGCTGGATGGGATTGACGTCCTCAGGCGGCACGACCTTTGGATAGGAGGCCAAAAACCACAAAATGATGGATATGGCCATGATGATCTTCCCAGCATTGATCACAAACAATTTCCCCCGGGTAAAAACGTTGCTGTACACAGAACGCCACAGAGGCATCCGGTATGGTGGCAGTTCCATTACAAAGGAGGATTTTCCCTTCGTCTTAATAAAAATGCTGAACACTTTGGCCAGAATCAATGCGGTCACAGTACCCAAAAAATACATGATCACCAGGGTCAACCCTTGTAGATTCAAGAAACCAACCACCTGCCTGGCCGGTATGAATGCACCGATCATTAACGTATAGACCGGCAGACGGGCACTGCAGCTCATCAGAGGCAGAATCAAGATGGTGATAAGCCGCTCTTTCCAATTATCTATGGTACGGGTCGACATGATCCCGGGGATGGCGCAGGCATAGCCGCTCATCAAGGGAAAAATCGAACGGCCGTGCAGTCCGACTTTGGTCATGAAGCTGTCCATCATAAAGGCTACCCTGGCCATGTAACCGGTATCTTCTAGTAGGGTCATAAAAAACATCAGGATCAGGATCTGCGGCAAGAAGACCAGAATGGCGCCGGCACCACCAATGACACCTTCCACCAACAGATCGCGAAACATTCCCGGTTCCATAGCGCGCAATACGGCTGCCCCCAGAGCACCTATGCCGGTATCGACCCAACCCATGGGAACCGTCACCCAGGTAAAGATGGATTGGAAAATAAAATAGAGCAGCAGAATAAATATCCAGGGCCCAACCCATTTATGGGTCAGGATCCGATCGGCTCTTTCGTTGAAACTTTTTTCCTGGAGTTTATGATCGATCTTTACATTCACTTTATCCAATACACTATCCAGCCATTTGTAACGCAGAGTTGCTTCAAAGATGCGGTGTTTAACGCCAATTTGCTCTAAGGCATCAACAGCGTTTTCCCGAGCAACGCCCAATTCTGCCATGAAGTCCGCATTAACAGAAAAGCCGTTGGCTGTCAGATCAGTATAAATGTCCAATGTGGAATTCCTGGTTACCAGGCGTAGGGCCTGGGCCTTGGCCAACCGGGGAGAGTAATAGAATTGTGCCGTCAGCATTTTTTCTATTGGTAAAAAAAGTTCGGTAAAATTCTCATTTAGAAATATGGGAAAAGGATCTTCATGGGTCCCACGAGCGGATACATTCTTAATGGCGGTCAATAAATCACTCTGCCCCCACCGTTTCGTTGCGGACATGGGGATCACAGCGGCAACGCCCAGTTCACGGGCCAGTAAGTCCGGATCCATATTCAGATCATCCTGCACTAGATCCATCATATTCAGAGCCACGATCACCGGCAAGCCCAGGTCCGCTAACTGAGTAGTGAGGTACAGATTGCGGCTCAAGTTGGACGCGTCTACCACAGAAATAATGGCATGAGGGGGATCATTACCATGGATCCAATTCAGAACCTGTTCCGTAACGATTCGTTCATCCAGCGATTCCGGGGTTAGGCTATATGTACCGGGCAGGTCCAGCAGGTCAATACTTTGATCTTCAGCAATGGCCACAGAACCGAGTTTTTTCTCAACGGTAACACCGGGATAATTGGACACTTTTTGATTGAGGCCCGTAAGCAAATTGAAGATCGCTGTTTTGCCGCTGTTTGGATTGCCCACCAGGGCAACCCATGAAGATTTATTTTTCCCGGTCATGGTTCTAAAATGATGTTCTCAGCATCCTTCGAACGTAATGATACGTGGTAATCTCGAACCTTGATCTCGATCGGACCATTAAAGGGCGCAGCTTTGATGCGGCGGATCCGAACCCCAAGCAGGATGCCCATTTCCACCAACCGGGACTGCAAATCCATGGTACCGGCAAACGATATAACGGTAGCTATCTGTCCGTCCGCCAAGTTGTTGAGCGTCATTGACATTTTTTACACAGACCAAATAATTGATGAATGTGCCGAATGAGTTTGTAGCCGTATTCCCGGGCTACTTTTTCCTGAAGGTCTTCGATTTCATCTTCCACAAACTCTTCAATAAGTCCACATTTTATACAGATGATATGATCATGGTGCGGAGTGTCGAATTTATGTTCATACTTGCTGGGGCCGATGCCCACATCCATCCGACGAGCCAGGTTGTTCTTCACCAACACATCAATTGTACGATACACTGTTGCCCGGGAAACGGAAATATCTTTCTTCTGCCTGATGGCCAAATATATCTCGTCAGCATCCCGGTGTTCGTCGTTGGATACAATTTCTTCCCAAACCGCCTGGCGCTGTGCAGTAAAACGCAGGCCTTCACTCTTTAGGGCAGTTTTGAGATTGCTTAGGCCTTTAACCATTTTGACTCCTTATTGAGAATGGGTCTCAATGAATTTAAATATATTCGATTAGATAATGGTACCCTTTTTAAAATAAATAGTTGATCAGGCGGTCTCGATCTTTTTCAATTTGGCGAATTTGACAATTAGTTTTTTCTTTAAACCATCTTTGAATACCACACCAACGCGCTGGTTTTCCCCTGACCCACTTAAAGCCATTATTTTTCCGACCCCAAAAATAGCATGTTCAACTACATCGCCTACTTTGAAATCATCGAATACGGTTACAGTGCGTTTTACTTCCATTCTGGTCGGACCTTTTTTGGACATCGATATTTTACGTGTCAACACGGATGAAAAATTGATATTTTCCATGTGATTTACCGGAATTTCCCGGACAAAACGCGACACCATCCCATATTGTTGTTCGGATCCTGCCCGGCGGCGATTATTCGCATAGAGAATATATACCTTCTTCCTTGCCCGAGTGAGACCCACATAAAAAAGACGCCGTTCCTCTTCAAGTTCTTTGCGGTCATCTAACGAATTATATAAAGGAAATAAACCATCCTCCATGCCAGTTAGAAATATGACCGGAAATTCCAATCCCTTTGAGGAGTGTACCGTCATTAAGGTAACTCTGTTTTCCTGATCATTCCAGCGATCGATACCTGTTAATAACGATACTTCTTCCAGAAAGTCGGTTAATTTTGCTTCAGTGTTCCGGGCTATGAATTCATCTACACTGTTTAAAAGTTCATTCACGTTATTGACTCGTTCCTGGTCCTCAAAAGTTTCCAAACCCTGGTAATATTTAACAATACCTATCTCATCTACCAGGGTTCGGACCAATTCGCCGGCGTTCAATTTGTCCAACAGTTCCTGGTATTTTTTCACAATATTATAGAAGCGCAGCAGCTCATCCGCTTGTTTTCCGCGGATATCCATTATAGATGGGTTAGCCAGGATATCGAACAATTCCTTCCTTTGCTGCTGGGCCAGTTGTACACATTTGTTCATTGTTTTTAAGCCCACCCCGCGGGGTGGGAAATTGATGATCCGACGTAGCGAAATCGTATCTTTTTTGTTTAAGATCAATTGCAGGTATGCCAATAAATCTTTTACTTCCTTGCGTTCATAAAACCGGACACCACCAATGATCCTATATGGAATCCCGTTGCGGCGCAAACTGTCTTCCAGGGCGCGGGATTGGGAATTGGTGCGATACAATACAGCAAAATTGCTGAAGGTCCTTTTATTCATCTTGATTTCTTTTTCCAGAACACTGATCAACGCATCGGCCTCTTCCATTTCATTATTGGTCTCCAGCAAGCCCAGTTTATCTCCGGCACCATTCATTGCTTCCAACTCTTTTAGCGCTCTACGGGTATTATGACTCACCACGGCGCTGGCTGCATTCAAGATTTGTTGGGTAGAGCGGTAGTTCTGTTCCAACCGAAAAACTTTACAACCGGGAAAGGATTTTTCAAAATCAAGTATATTGTTGATGTCTGCACCCCGCCAACCGTAAATCGATTGGTCATCATCCCCGACTACACAGATTTGGTTGTGAGCTGCAGCAATGGCGTGGATCAACAAAAATTGTGGTCGGTTGGTGTCCTGGTACTCATCTACCATTACGTATTTCCATTTTTTTTGGTAGGAGTGCAATACTTTGGGGAATTTTTGAAATATCTCCAGAGGAAATAAAAGCAGATCATCAAAATCAAGTGCATTATTCTTACGTAGTGATTTATGGTAGCTACCATAGATATCAACAATAGTCTTCTCTATGATAGTGCGGGCGCTTTTTTTAGCCTGGTTGGGATCGATGAGTTTATTTTTGTAATGGCTGACCTGGTTACTCACTGTTTTTGGATCAACCACGGTGCGGGCAACGCCCATATCAATCATAACCAGTTTGATGAGTGCCATCTGGTCTTGTTTATCATAAATGGCAAAGTCACTAGAAAATCCGATGCGGTGAATTTCTTTCCGAAGCATCCGGGAACAAATGGAATGGAAGGTACCGATATTCAATGGCAGACTATCGTTATTCAATAAAGCACAGACCCGTTTGCGCATTTCCTGGGCAGCTTTATTGGTAAATGTAACGGCCAATATATCTTCGGGATGAAAGAGCTTCTGTTCAATGAGATAAGCAATTTTATGAGTTAATACTCTGGTTTTTCCGCTTCCGGCACCAGCGAAGATCAAAATCGGACTACCGATTGCTTCAACAGCTTTTTTCTGAACCGGGTTGAGGGATAATTGGGACATGTGGCTATAAATTCTCTGTACTCGATTTTTGCTGCTGTGGGTTTTGATGGCGGACCTCCTGAAGTTTGCGTTTCGCGCGGTTATGTTCTTGCTCGTTCTTTGAAAATGTATGGTAACCATCGCCTCTAGCTACAAAATAGAGGTAATCGTTATCGTGAGGATAAAGGGCGGCCAGGATCGATTCTTTTCCGGGATTATTAATGGGGCCAGGGGGCAACCCAGGGTACAGATAGGTATTGTACGGAGATTCAATCTTTAAATCCTTATTTAACAAACGTCGTGGACCGTCCGCAATGATATACTGGATCGTAGGATCAGCCTGTAGCTTCATCCCCTTTTTCAGCCGGTTGTGGTACACGCCAGAAATAATGGCCCGCTCTTCATCATGACGCGCTTCCCCTTCAATAATTGAAGCCAGAGTGATGACATCTTTCTCAATAAATCCCAATTCTCGTGCCCGGCGGCGCATTGCATCAGAAATATTGAACTGGAACTGCTCAACCATTTTTTCCAATATCACTCGCAATTTTTCATTTTTCTTAAAAAAGTAGGTATCCGGGAACAAAAATCCTTCAAAGGAGTCATGGGAAATATTCCATTTTTCTAATAACCGTTTATTGGTGCACAGGTTTAAGAAATCTTTTCTATCGGAACCCAGAGTTTTTTCTACAGCGCGGGCAATATCCTTGAGTCTCCACCCTTCCAGCACTGTGAGACGTATTAAATTGGGTCGGCCGTGAACCAATTGCTCAACGATCTGGTAATTGGATTCAGCCCTGGTCAATTTGTAATCGCCCGCCGGTAGTTCCTTTTCGTGCCCCAGTAACCATACAGCCATCCGGAACGCCTTTTCATTGGAGACAATCATCTTTTCTTTCAACAAATTGCTTACATCACCCACAGTGGAACCTTTGGGCACATGCACAGTAATGACATCGTGACCATTTCTCTGCGGCCAATGAACCAATAGCAAAACAAAAGCTAGGACACTTAAAAAAATGACTCCCATTAGGTGTACAACTATAAATTTTCCCGGATAAAATTGCTTTAAAACCATGTTTTTGGGGCAGCGAATTTAGTTAGTTAATTTTAATGAAGTCAATTTACAGTTTACAGTGTCCTCAGTTTCCGTTTGGCTGTGGAGAATGTACAGGCTAACTTCCCTGTCGCTATGGGCAAACAAAACACTGAAGATCATGTCCATCTTATTGAAGGGTGGACATTTACCAGAAAAAATTATTTTATTTTTACTTTTGGTGTATTGCTTATTGCCCTTGGATATATTGTCATGGCTAGCGGTGAGACCTCCAGTACCCAGAGCCTGGTAGTCGCACCTATCATGCTCTTCCTCGGTTACGTTGTGGTTATCCCCGCAGCCCTCATTTACCAGGATAAAAAGTAATTATTTCATATTGGGATCGTAGTTCAGATGGTTAGAACGCTGGCCTGTCAAGCCAGAGGTCGCGAGTTCGAGTCTCGTCGGTCCCGCTCCTCATACTCGATGACAAAAGCCTCTTAATTGGGGCTTTTTATTTTAATGGAGATTGGTCAAAATAGGGTGTTATGGGACATAAAACTGGAAAAATACTGGAATTATTAACAGCTTTATAAATCTGTCTACGACAGATATTTAGGTAAGGTTTGAGATAATTACATTGAAATTATTTTATAAATGTAACTTTTCTTGATATAATAGCTTTGGCATATTTCATCACAATTAAATAAGACCCCGATGAAACCAAATTACCATTCATATCAACACCATTCCAATCCAGGGTATGTGTTCTAATAGAATTTATGTGTTTTTCTATAATATTGGTTACCCATTTCCCATTACTGTCATATACTCCAATACTCACGTATCCCGGGCGTGAGATATTAAACTGAATTTGGGTAGAGTTGTTAAATGGATTTGGATATGTAGGATACAAATTAAATTGTTGGGGAAAATCTGGCGCATTGTCAATTCCAACAATCACTTCCTCATTCATTACAATATCGAAGATACCAACTAATCCATCTTCTGTTTCTACCAATGGTATAACCAAACCAGGATGACTTTCCAACCATTGATCATCTACCCGTGGATCATCTTCGAAATAGCATTGTGTAACTAGTTCTGTCCCATGGGGTGTCGTTATTTTATAATGGAAATGCTTTGGACGTCCCGTGTAATACCCCGGATAGATAGATTCAAAAGCGTAGCCCCCATTTTCATCGGTAACCATAATACCCCTTAAATTATAAGGATCTTCTTCCGGGTTTCCTGTATCGCATTCCATAGATACGGTATAACAACCATCATTGTTTGCGTGCCATACATCCACAAGTACGTTTTCAATCGGGGTTTCGCAATCATTTGCCGTCACCGTTCCGGATATGAAGATACGTGTCCCCGGTTCTTCCGAGTTTGCCAGGACGGTCCTGTATGGATGCCCGTCCGACCAATATGGCCCCAGAATATCGATCTGAGTTGGATCACAATTCAAACCCTTCCACAATGAACTTGGTCTTAATCCAGTAGCAAATATTCCCAACAAACCCGTCTTAATAAATGTCCGCCTTCTCACATCGAAATATAAGTCCCATCCGACAAAATTACAACTTCAATAGTGGTTAAGGAAATTTGACTCCCCAGCCGTTCCACCCATTACAGATGTTTTTCAGCAGTGATCCTTTCATTATCAGTATGAATTTGGACCGTTTTTTAGCTCAGTAATCCATATCTATCATATCATCACCACCGTGTTCACCTTGTCTATCCCGGCGGCACCAGCGTTTCTTTTGCTCCAGATTTCCAAAGTTGTAGCTAAAGGTCAGATACACTGTGCGCGGGGCCCGGCCCCGCTCGGCATCCATGATCTATATATAGTTTAAACTGCCCAGTGCCACCGCGGCAACCTGAACGGCTGGCGTTTTCACAAGCTTCCTTGGGAGCAGACCTGATCCTGGAAAAAGGGGACAGATTTCAAATCTGTCCCCTTTTTTTATGGATGCTGTAGAAAAATAACAAATAGCGCCTGCCAACTAATTTCTTATACTTCTATCCCTATGATTACCAGGGGCACTGCGGGAACACCGCGGCCCTGCCTGATAACATTGTATAGCTCCCCTTCGTAGTAAGATACGCCGGAACTCATCTGGGATTGCAGTTGTTTCATCGGTAATATCTCAATACCGACGTCAATTTTGTCGCCCATATAAAAAGCGAGATGTTTAACAAACAAGTCGTAAGCCACAAAGGAGTATTTTCCGAACTGGACCTCAATTGCCACCCTGTCTTTCACAAAATCGGTCTGATTGTAGCTGAAAATCGGGGAAGAACCTGCTTGTTCAATCTCTTCCTTTTGCTGTTCAGGGGACATGGCAAGGGTCTTGCGAATCAATTTCTCATCCTTGGTCACCCAGTAACTGACCCGACTTTCTGTCCATTCTTTTTCTTCGAGAAGCCTTTTAAATGACTTGTTCATTTCGACCGGGCTGTACAGCAAACGACCCTTCATGGTTTTTTCTTTTGAAACTTTCGTCTTACAGGCGTTTCCGTCCACCTCCTGTATGACATCCTGTATTTCCTGCCAAAGCTGTGGTTTGTGGACAAGCAAATATTCAAGCCCGTTCAGGTGGGGATAGGTTTCAACTATTTTCACAATGATATTCGCCCGGACTTTCCAGCAATCTTACCCGCTCAGATTTTTCTTTGTTCTAATCTCACGGGGGCACAGTCAATTTATTATTGCTGATTAAGGGATCATATTTACGTTTATTCATCGGTCTTGTCCGTAAGGTGCCGTCAATCTCCTTTTGTATTCTATCTTGTGCAATATCGACATATTTCTTTTCTGTCTCCGCGCCTGCCCCTCTTCTCTTGTGACGAAGAGCAGCAATAATTGATGTACCGGTTCCTAGAAAAGGATCAAACACCCAATCTCCCTCGTTTGTCATCGATAGAACAAGCCGTTCAATCAGTCCTACAGGAAATTGACATGGATGTTCTGTTTTCTCTATATGATTATTCTTAACGTTGGGAATATCCCAAATATCCCCCGGGTTTTTGCCGAGAGGGTTGCAGGAGTATTGTCCTGCCTTGGGTCCTTTGAAATACTTTTTGGCCGGATATTTCTGGGGAACCCGTACTGGGTCGAGGTTAAAAACGAACTCCTTTGTTTTTCTCGTAAACCAGATAATGGTCTCGTAGCGACCGGAAAACCTTCTGGAACAGTGTAAACCGTGTTCAAAATACCAGATGATCCTATTCCTCATCACCAGGTTCTGTCCGGTAAATATCGGATACAAGACCGTATCAAGCGGAATTATGGAACCGTTGTTGACATAATTCCCGACTTGCCAGCATATGCTCCCTGTATCAGAAAGGACACGGACAGAGTCTTTAATTACTTGTGCCTGTTGTTTGATGTACGTATCAATATTTATTTTTTTTTCGTACTCCTTACCGATGTTGTACGGGGGTGAAGTGACAACCAGTTGCATGCTTTTATCCGGAATCTCTTTCAACAGGTCGAGGCAATTCCCATGAAAAAGTACCGCATGCTCATCCAGACTGAATTGTTCAGCAATCTTTGCGCTTGAATCGTACATATTATCTATTCTCCTTGATACGTTTTTCCGGTCTACGGGTTCGTTCCAGCGTGAGGAATCAATCATCCAGAACCTATCAGTAATATCATACATTCCACCCCGGTTTGCTTACAATGAACTTGGTCTTAATCCAGTAGCAAATATTCCCAACAAACCCGTCTTAATAAATGTCCGCCTTCTCACATCGAAATATAAGTCCCATCCGACAAAATTACAATTTCAATAGTGGTTAAGGAATTCGGCTCCCAGCCGTTCCACCCATTACAGATATTTTTCAGCAGTGATCCTTTCATTATCAGTATGAATTTGGACCGTTTTTTAGATCAGTAATCCATATCCATCATATCGTCACCACCGTGTTCACCTTGCCTATCCCGGCGGCTCCAGCGTTTCTTTTGCTCCAGATTTCCAAAGTTGTAGCTAAAGGTCAGATACACTGTACGCGGGGCCCGGCGCCGCTCGGCATCCATGATCTGTATATAGTTTAAACTGCCCAGCTCCACCGCTTCTTTGGTATTAATCCTGAATTTACTGCTGTTAAACACATCGCTGACTTTAATTGTCAAGCTCAATCGGTTTTGCAGGAATCCTTTCTGCAGGGCCAGATCCATGGTAAAATTTCTTCTTATGTCTCCATCAACAAAACGTATAGGACCGCGGTACCGACAAGACAGTTCTAATCGGGCAATTCGGGGGATGCTGATGGTGGACATGCCGAATAAAAAATAACCCTGGGAAGTACCATTCAAATCCGCTTCCCCAGAACCAAAGGTACGGGCATTCCAGGTGGTGAGCGATACCATTGCACTAATCAGTGACAGGGGCCGGTAATTCACCATAAATTCAATTCCACTCGATTCCGCTTTACCCGCATTGTCTGGAGATGTCACTTCATATACTATATCCCCCACATGAACAAAATCACTGTCCCACCAACGCATCATATCAACCACCCTTTTATAATAGACGCCCGCGTTCAAGGTCAATTTGCGGTCAAAGTGGGAAAAGTTTATCTCTATCACATCACTGAATTCCGGTTTTATATAGGGATTGCCAGTGCGGATACGAATGGTATCAAAAAAATCCCGGGGGAAGGGATTCATGGACCAGCGCCGGGGCCGGTTTACCCGTTTACTATACCCGAACTGCAGTTGATCATCTTCGGAAATATTATACATCCAGAATATGCTTGGATACACCTTAAAGTATGAATTTGAATAGGGTCCTTGTGTGATCGCTTTATCGATGATGGTTGTAAAAATATCCATGGTATCCTGAATACCACCGGCACCCATCTCGGCCGTGGTTTGAGCCTGCTCGGCTCGTAGACCCAGTTTTATTCCCCATACTGCATTGAAATCATGGGCCAAGGTTCCGTAAACAGCGTGGATATCTTCACTGTATCGGAAATCATAAGGCACAATCAAATATTCCAGATCTGAATCGAAATATTTCATTGTACTCTTTAACCCTGTTTCTAATATCGTTCCTACATTAAGTGGGTGGGTATAGTCACCCCTAACCACCAGATTGGTTTGCCATTCATCAGCATGAGTATGTCTACCGCTTTCCTCGGCATGATCATCATGATCTGTTCCTTGGTAGCTGGTTTCCTCCTGGCGGTCATCGCTGAATGAATAGGATATATCCAATTCCAGTTTTTGCTCCGGATTTTCAAAATCATTGACATAACTCAAATTTACTTCCCGAGTTGATCCATAATCACTTTCATTGCTTTCTATTTTGTCCTGTTCTGGGAAAATATGGGTCACGATCTCTTCCGATGTATCATTATGATCGCTCAAGGTAGTACTCAATGATATTGTTTGGTTATCCGCAACAAAATAATCACCCCCCAGTTTAAGAGATGTTGAAACCGGCATTTTAATCCTGGATGTATTGTGCTTGGATGTGTCCGCAGTACTGTCATAGTCCATAATGAATGTTCTTTGACCATTGCTCCGTCGATTGCCCGCGCGGTAACTGCCGTTGGTAAAAATATTGAATTTTTCCCGGCGAAAGTTAAGCAATCCCGAGGCATTCAATTGATCGAACTGCCCAGCAGTAATAACGGTATTGCCGTTGATACCTTCAAAGTGGCCGCGCTTTAAGATAATGTTAATGATACCACCCATACCATCGGGATCGTATTTTGCAGACGGGTTAGTGATCACTTCTACCCGTTCGATCATGGCCACCGGAATATTCTCCACCATAGCCCGCCGGTCTCCATGCGTCAGTCCACTGGGTCTGCCGTCAATGAGCACATTCACGTTTTGATCGCCGCGCAGGCTAATATTGCCGTCAATATCCACATCGACAGATGGGATCTTTTTCAATGCATCAGCAGCAGTGCCTCCTTGTACCGTTAAATTCTGGTCTACAAAAAAGATCTTTTTATCGATGGTCTGGATGTACTGCGGTACCTCACCAATTACATCCACTTCCTCTAGCTCTATGGCTGATTGGAATAAAGTAATCGTACCCAGGTTCTGTTCAACGACAGATTCTTTTCCAGGAAGAAGGTTTACAGATTCAATCACGGCTTTTTTGTAACCGATATATTCAACTGCCACCCGATAACGATCAAGGGGGATTTCTTGTATCTTGAATTTCCCACGGTTATCGGTCACTGCGCCGGTAACTATCTCGCCATCGCGCACTCTGCTGACTGATATCGAAGCGTATTCAATCGGCTTTTTGGTCGTAGAATCAACCACAACACCCTCAAGTACACCAATAGCCGGCATTAACTTTGCAAGGTCTCGCTGGCCCAGCAAAACAGTCGAGTATAATAAAAGTATGAATAATTTTTTCATTTTTTCTTCGATGAAAATGTTTTTTTATTTAAAGAAATGTAAAATGTATTGAGCACTGTGCTACTAAAAGAGACCCGGAGATGAACGGGAAGTAAAAAAGAAAATATGATTTTGTTGATTACTGTTTTGCATGGGTACAGGAGCATAGATAAAGTTGGAACCCAAGCGGAAAGGAATAAATGTATAATGGCTTTCATTTTTTGTTGCGAAAATTAAATATAAATTCGTGCATTAGCTGCATAATCTTTTAAACGATCTTTTAATTCTCTTGGCGATTTTATTTGGTTGAGTTTATTGGTGGGAATCTCATACAAATCCGCTTTGGTCCGAAACCATGATCTATCAGATCGAAAACGTTTTGTACCTTTTTTGTAAAATCGAGCCTTATGTTCCAATTCGTTCTTTGGTAACCAACCGCAAACAGTTAACTCTTTTTTTCCTGCAACATAGCTGCAAAAGATATAAACATCTGTGGGAAAATGTTTTTGCATGGCGATAAAATTATTGACATAATAGTTCTGCATTTCAGTGGTGCGACCCATGGTTTTTACATCGATAGTCAATCCTTCAAAATTCAGATCTTCGCCATGGTCAAATCCCTCTGCACCAGTGATAATATCTACCTGAAACATAATCTGGATCGTACATTGCCCAATGATTCCAGTGAGTTGTTCTGCGGTGTCCCCATCAGCGAAGCCCCTATTTCCAAAATTATTGTTCTGCACCAATTTTTTTGCATAATGGATGATCTTGTTGGATACGTTTATTTTGAACAATGGTCACTCCAATCTGGAGCGGGCGGTCGTGCAGTATTGTACAGAGCTGTCAATACCGATAAAACGCCGATCCAATTTTTTAGCAACCGCGGTCGTTGTGCCGACGCCATTGAACGGATCAAGGATAATATCTTGCTTATAACTGAACAGTTTCAACACCCGTTCCACCAGCTTCTCGGGAAACATAGCTGGGTGATCATATTTTTTCATATTTCGCTCTGGGGCTACTGACCATTTGGCCATCACCCAATCCTTAAACTCTTCTGCTGAAATATCAATCTGATCCGTTACGCCGGATTTCTTCATGGACCCTTTGCAAAAGATCTCAATGAATTCCCAAGTGTATTTCAGGTAAGGATTGCTAGGGCTTTTCCAGCTACCCCACGCCGTATATTTGCAGTTATAATTATTTTTCTCCCACAGCACTTCCCCTTTCCAGATCAATTTTCTTTGCATTAAATACTGGCTGATCATATGGTGGCTGGGAATGTAATCGGAAAAAAGGGGCTGTACATTGATTATCAGCCGCCCACCAAATTTCAATACCCGAATACACTCATCCAAAATCTTAAATAGTTTTTTAAAGTAAGCATCCCAGTTATGGTCATCATTGTTCCCCTCGTACTCCAGTCCAAAATTATACGGCGGTGAAGTAAAGACAATATCTACGCAATTATTAGGTAGCTTCTCTAAAACGTTCTGACTATCTCCACAGATGATTTGATCCAGGTAGGTTTCTGGAATATAAGAATTTTGCTGGGAAAATTGTGAGTGTCGGGCGTAGAAGAATTTTCCCCGGCGACCCTCTTTCTCCATCCGGTCCTTGACCTTTCGTTCTCTGTCATAATCCACATATATCCGTTTTCCATTTTTAATACCGTAACTCTTTACCTTATCGATCGCAGCTTCAATTGCAGTAAGCAGCTCATTGGGCTCAACCCCCAGTTCTGCTTCAATAGTATTCTTTATCAGGTTGAATTGGCGCATATCAAGCGACCGCAGTTGCAATGTCAAGCTCCTGCCATTTACAGCAACTTTGAATTCATTGGTATTAAAAAATGAATTTAATTCATTGATGGCCATTTTTTCTCTGTCAGCTGGCGCTGTCTTCAGATCAATGGTTATTTCTTTAAAACTCGGCATAATAATCAATCAGTACTAATGCTTAACGTATTTGAAATTTTAGAATCAGTAGTCCTTCAATTTCATTACCTCAAATGAAGGTAAAATCCCTCCCAAATATTCAATAGGTATCCATATAGCCATAGAAAAGAGTACAACAGGTATTCTTTACAGTAAAACGACTATTTTTTTATTAGAAAAATATAGCAATAATTTTGGAACAGGAATTCCCGTTCCAATTCCATTCAAACTTCGAGGAAATGAAACTTGTCCGCTCATCGGCGGAAACTTCCGCAAAGTTATTTATTTCATCAGCACCATTTTATGATTTTGCACAAAGTGTTTTTCACTTTCTTTTGACACTGCGGTGATCCTGTAAATATACATGCCTGTTGATACCGGAATACCAAAACGATCTTTGCCATCCCAAATAGCCGTATGTTTGCCCATCACCCGTGCACCATTGACTAGTGTTTTTACTTCCCGACCAAGAATATCATATATTGTTAAAGACACTATACTTTGTTCCGGAAGGTCATAACTGATCGTGGTATTGGGATTAAAGGGATTTGGATAGTTTTGATGTAACGCAAATTTATTGGGGACCGATGCGTCCAGTTCCTCCGGTCTTGAGGAAACATACGTCTTACCCAAAAACCACGCTGCAATCTCTGCCGATGATGTTTCAGAATAATTATCCAAAACAGTTTCATAGGTAGCCAATGCCAGCCGCTGGGCGGAACCGGGGGATACTTGCTTTTGGCCGGAACCGGTACTATCCCCAGCCATAAAACTGTATAGGATTCCCTGTTCTAACAAAACATGAGCCTCATCTTCTGTCCCGGCTACCTTATCTAATAAATCAATGCTTCGGTTCAATGCTTCGCTATACTGCTGTAATTGGGTATTGATCGTAATACTGTAATCATAAGAAGCAATACCAACCTGAAGACCGGAATAGGTTGTATAATAATTGAGCAAGGTATTGTCCAATGTGATCATATCATTTAGTTCGCTATAGCAGCGAATAATGCCGTACAGAGCTTCAACGGCATAATCGCCGTCCGGCGCCTCTGCCAACACTGTTTCATACAGTGTGATGGCATCTGTGTAATTGCCTTCTAATTCAAGGCTGTATGCTTGCCCTAATGCAGGTGGAAGGGAATCCGATTGGGATGCCATGGTCCTTGCCGGAGGACCAAAAAGTTGATCTGCTGTCGGTTCCGTATCGATGGAACCCTGTCCCGCTATGTTCATGTTTTCCCACCAGTTGACATTGGCACTGACAGTCTCGGCATTGTTCAATATATCCACATCTCTGCCACGATTCTTAAACTGATTAAAACCACCATATATTTGTCCATTTATTCCCATATACCTTCCTAAATCAGGACGGCTGGTCAAATCTATCCAAACAGACGCGGATCCATTACTCTCAAAAACATTATTCACCTGTGGATTATTGGATGAATGGACTGCCGTCAGAGTAGGCGTACTCCTGTTGGAAATTTTTAATCCATAAATTCCATTATGCTCAAATGTGTTATTTGCCATTTCACTTTTTGAACGAAACGCATAGAGTCCGTAATGAGTATTGTTGGCAATGGTATTCTTGGCAACGCCTGGAGATGAATATAAGAGTTGAACGCCGGTGTGGTTATCCGTGATAAGGCAATGATCAATTGAAAACCCATCGGCATAATTGAGGGCTATGCCTATTTTATTTTTACTGAACTCGGAAGATGCAATCGTTCCTGTACTCTTTGTGGCCGATAGCCCTGTTACCGCCCCTTTTACTTCGCAATATGTCAAATTGACTTCGCCCTCGCTTTCGCTTGCTATTCCTGACCAGTAGCCGGCCTGATAATTATCTTCCGTTGCCGGGACAAAAACGATGGGAAACGCTTCTGTACCAATCGCATTTAATACCGCGCCCTCCTCCACAACCAAACGAGCTCCCGGCTTGAAAAATACTCCGGTGCCGGGGCGGATGGTCAGGGTTGATCTGTTTGATACTATTATGTTTTGATCAATAATAATACTCCCATTCCAAACGGTCGCATCACGAATATAAATAGGATCAATTGATTCATTTAATTGGCTTTCATATTCATAGTCTGGCACAATATCTTGAAAAGGCGGATGAGGATTATTTACATATTGAAATAATAAAAGTGACATTGATGGATCGCCATATAGTATTGATGTGGCAGTATGCCAACCTCTATTGAACATATAACGACACTTGTCCATTTCATATTTCATCTGGCTTAGCTCCTCTCCAATCGTTCTGTTTGCTCCAAACAATAAATGAGTAAATAATAAATCTGAAAAATTATGGACGGCCATATTATCAGTCACATAAGCAGGAGCAATTGCTCCGACAATACCCCCGGTGGGATGAAACAGTAATTTTTCTAAAATGATATCTTTCTCTTCACCATCGATAGATTCTTGGATTTTACCAATGCTACACGAATTACCAAGCAGAAATGACGGCTTATCAATATTCGTAAAATTCCAATCGCAGTTTGGATCACCAAATGCATAAAACCCGTTCAAAAATCTCCAATCTGACCCTACGCCGTGCAAGTATGTAAGTGGAGTTCCATTATTGTGAATATTTTCAAAGGCATCGCCTCTTGAACCAACATCATGTACTCCTTCCGGAAAATCAATAGAATTGATCAATTGCGTATTTATTTCATTATTTTGCAAGTATCGCTCGGTCAACTTTGAGTCTTCCCAATCCACACGGTACCCTCTCCCGCCATTTGCCGGATTATCAATATTATGGGAAAAAATAGTAAAATTATTTTTCCAATCTTCATAATCATTAAAAGAATGTGAAGCTATAATTACTTTATTGAGCCATTGCTGTACTTCTAAAGGTGTTTCCGCCGGTATCCGGCCAGTAGAAACACCATCACAACCACTTACATAATAATCGTCTGAGGGTATGGATGTATAATCAATCAATGGTTCATCACCTATATATAATTCAAAACCGTCATACTCCTGGTACTGAAAGGGAATAAAGTTGCCAGAGCTTGGGTCAATTGTATGTTTCAATTCTTCCGGCTCTTCATTTGCGTCGCCCACCAATAATACAAACTCTAAATCTCCACAGTGGTTATCAATTATCATTTTTATGTCTTCAATAGAACCGGAGGTGATCTCCACCAACGAGACATGGTAACCTTGGGTTGTCTTCCATTCTGAAAAATCTGAAACCCACGTTCCCTCCAATTCATTATTGTATATTACTAAATAATCTATGGCATAAACTTTAGAGAAATAAAAAAAAGTAATTAATATACTTATTAATAATTTTTTAGTTTGTTTTAATTCCATATTCAAACTCCTTTTCATTTTAATAATTTCGCGGAAAAAACTCCGTCCTGTTCATGATTCCAATCATAAATTGGATTATTGTCGTCATCTTCACCTTCGAAAGCACTTACATCTGCTACTCGAATTGATATATCATCGCCCCACACTGTGGAAAAGTAATTAGACAAATCTACTGTAAAATCAATTTCTTGATGACTATCGGTATCGTAATCAAAACTATTAGGATTAATTGTAATCGTTACTTCTGTATTTGAATCGTTCTCATCTAAGTTTATTGTTAATGATTGGGGGGCATTGTATTCTTTTAATAAACCGTTACGATCAAAATCTACTAACCCTTTATCATTCCATATCTGTATTTCAACCGCAACAAAATCCAATTCATTTGCTTTAGTTTCTACCGTGAAGTTAATTTCTGAAACATCATAATCATCATCCGCTGTAGCATTTGATATCGTTGGACTTGGATCATTAGTGTCATTACTATTTACATATTCCAAATTATTTAATGGGTGACGGACATTTGCATTAACATATCCACCCCTATAATAATTAAAATGTAAATGTGGACCTGTTGAGTTTCCACTATTCCCACTATGACCGATTAATTCATTTTGATTCACATAATCTCCGTTAACAAATAATGGTGCCGCATCTAAATGATAATAAGCATTGCCAACTGCATTATTAGAATCATATATTTTTAATCCATGGCCTTCTGGAGTAGTATTTTCCAATACGAATACAACTTCTCCTGACATGGATGCATAAACCGGTGTACCAATACCTGCTTGTAAATCAATCCCTTTATGAAAATTATAAATATTATTAGCTAATACCCTAGGACCAAAAGCAGATGTCAATGTTATATCTCCATCTATTGGCCACACCCCATCTTGGCTATAGGATAAACAAAAAAAAGAAAAATGTAATAAAATTATTTTCCCCATTCAGAAATCCTTTTTCTTCAGTTTATATATTTTATTCCCATTTATATAATTTATATTTCCTTTATTCGATTTAATAAAACCATCCATCTCTTCTATTTTTCCGTTTGGTGTTGCAATATTAACAATTTTTGAAGAATAACCTTCTTTACTGTATAAAAATAATACATCATTTATTTGCTGTAGGTGCATAAGGTATTCTCCATGTGCTCTTGAATATTCATTTATTTTTTCCATTTTCCCAGTTTTTATTTCGATCCTATAAATTTCTGCTTTTTGGTAAATAAAGTGTACTGTATATATCCAATTATCATCCGCAACAAACCTACTTGGTCTGGGAAAATCAGGATAGTGACTTTTCCACAATACTTTCCCACTGTTTACATCTAAACAAAATATATCAAGTACTTTTTTAAATGGCTCTCTATCAAACAAAAATACTTTATCATCTTTCATATAAATAATATATTGTGATGGTATTCCAAGTTTAAAAATCAGCTCACTACTTAATTTTGTAGTCCAAACTATTTTTTCTCTTTCTGGATCAACCAAAAACACTTCACTGCCTTGATCAGGTAAATCAGGATGTATGTAGTATGCATTTGTTTTGTTTAATCCCCCATCTCCTTTAAAACCAGGATAAAGAAAAATAATTCTATTGTCATCAGTAAACTGCATATAAAAATTATAAGAAGAAAAATCTTTATTGTGTTCAGGCTTTATCTTTGTACCGTTATTAGTATAATAATAAAGCCCGCCCCCACCACCAAATGCTTCTTCAACAATGTATTGTCCATCCGGTGAAATAATGTGGTTTCCCTCACCTACTGCTCTGAACAATAAATCGCCATTGTTCGTATAAAACTCTTGGCTGCCACGGTTGAAAACATAGATTACTTTACCATTCTTAGAACTTCTAAAAAATGAACTATGCCCCAGATCAAGATCCCATGTTTTAATATTATTCTTGTAACACTCTAATTGATGCTCTCCATTTTCATCCTCCACAACAACGATAAATTCATTTCTTAAATCAAAATAAGCAACATTTATAATTTTATTATTAAATGATTTCTGATCGATTATATTAAAATATTTATCGATTTCTATTGCTTCAATTTCACTGCCTGAAATAAAATGATTTATTAGTGTAATACAAAATAGAGTATTTAGAATATTGCTTAATTTATATTTCATAAGTTTCCTCAAATGAAGGTAAAATTCCTCCCCAATATTCAATAGGTATCCATATCGCCATAGAAAAGAGTACAACAGACGACCAGTGCGTTACAACAACACTTTGATCATTCCAAATTCTAATATCAATACCCCATCTTGGCTATAGGATAAACAAAAAAAAGAAAAATGTAATAAAATTATTTTTCTCATTCAAAAATCCTTTTTCTTCAGTTTATATATTGTATTGCCATTTATATAATTTATATTTCCTTTATTCGATTTAATAAAACCATCCATCTCTTCTATTTTTCCGTTTGGTCTTGCAATATTAACGATTTTTGAAGAATAACCTTCTTTACTGTATAAAAATAATACATCATTTATTTGCTGTAAGTGTCTAGGGTTTTCTTTATATGCTTTTAGGTATTCATTTATTTTTTCCATTTTCCCAGTTTTTATTTCGATCTTATAGATTTCTACTTTTGGGTAACTAATTTGTGCTGTATATATCCAATTATCATCCGCAACAAACCTATTTGGTCTGAAAAAATCAGGAGAATGACTTTTCCACAATATTTTCCCACTGTTTATATCTAAACAAAGTATTTCAAGTACTTTTTTAAATGGATCACTATCAAACAAGAATACTTTATCATCTTTAGGATAAATAACCTGTTGTGATGGTATTCCAAGTTGAAAAGTCGGCTCACTACTTAATTTTGTAGTCCAGACTATTTTTTCTCTTTCTGGATCAACCAAAAACACTTCACTGCCTTGATCAGGTAAATCAGGATACCAGGTATTTCTATATTTTTCGTTAATTTTTTTTGTCTCAAAACCACCATAAACAACAATAATTCTATTGTCATCAGTAAACTGCATATATAAATCATAAGAATAAAAATCTTTATTGTGTTCAGGCTGTATCCTTGTACCATTATTAGTATAATAATAAAGTCCCATGCTCCCACCACCAAACTCCTCTTGGATAAGGTATTGTCCATTCGGTGAAACAGTGTAGGATACCTCACGTCCTTCTTCGAACAATAAATCGCCATTGTTCGTATAAAACTCTGGGCGGCCATGGTTTAAAACATAGATTACTTTACCATTCTTAGAACTTCTAAAAAATGAACTATGCCCCAGATCAAGATCCCATGTTTTAATATTATTCTTGTAATACTCTAATTGATGCCCTCCATTTCCATCCTCCACAATAATGATGAATTCATTTCTTAAATCAAAATAAACAACATCTATAATTTTATTATTAAATAATTTCTGGTCGATTATATTAAAATATTTATCGATTTCTATTGCTTCAATTTCATTACCTAAAATAAAATGATTTATTAGTGTAATACAAAATAGAGTATTTAGAATATTGCTTAATTTATATTTCATAAGTTTCCTCAAATGAAGGTAAAATTCCTCCCCAGTCTTCAATAGGTATCCATATCGCCATAAAAAAAAGTACAACAGGTATTCTTTACAGTAAAACGGCTATTTTTTTATTAGAAAAATATAGCAATAATTTTGAAACAGGAATTCCCGTTCCAATTTCATTCAAACTTCGAGGAAATGAAACTTGTCCGCTCATCGGCGGAAACTTCCGCAAAGTTATTTATTTCATCAGCACCATTTTATGATTTTGCACAAAGTGTTTTTCACTTTCTTTTGAAACAGCCGTGATCCTGTAAATATACATGCCTGTTGATACAGAATTACCGTTGTTATCCTTCCCGTCCCACCGTATCTCATGGAATCCAGGTTCAACGGTACTCTGGATCAATGTTTTTATTGTTTTACCAAGTACATCATAGATAACCATGGTTACCCTACTCCTCTCCGGCAAATCAAAACGAACGGTTGTAGTTGGATTAAAGGGATTTGGATAATTTTGTTTAAGAGAATATTGATTGGGGATTTCAGTTCCTGCTAATTGTTTCGCTTGAATACCACCCGGATGTTCCGATGGATAACTCCTCAACCCGAGAAAAACAGCATGTTTGGTTTCGTCTGATTCTTTTCCTTGGTTGTCAAGTGCACACACCCAATATGTTGCTTGATCTAATCCTCCCATGTATATATTAAAGTTATTATCGGTAAATGACGTGATAGTGCCTGTCCTAAAAAAGACATTTGTTATAGTGTTACCGCCCTGAGGAGTTTCAAGAACCCTGTAAATGTTATATCCAAAGATATCTGGCTCAGTACTTATATCCCATGAAAGATGCGGGTGTCTATTTTGATTTACTGCATTAAAGTTCTGAGTTCGAGCCGGCTTTGCGTCCTCGGGGTTATTAACATAGAAATGCACATTTATTGTATTTCCACTTTCGTTTAATATTTCCATGGCAAAATCTGATTGAGCTGAATTACCAAAAATATAAGTATTGGGGTTACTCCAGGGCGAAAAAACAGTACTTGTGCTTGGATTAAAGGAGAAAATCGAATGTTCACCTTTGAAAAAAGCACCATATAAAAAGTTATTTGGGCCTTTGTAAAGAACATGCATCCAAGATATACCTCCTCCTGTATGAGATAATTTATCTCTTTTATTTTTTCCAAAAGAATTTTCAGCAATTGTACGGAATGCAGGAATATCTGGAGCACTTGGTTCCCAAATATTAGGAGCCCACCCAGGATTTTCCCAATCAAATTGCCCATCCGATGTTTTACTGCGAATATTATCTGTCCAGTTATATCCGTTATTAGCATGCAAAACAAAAATACCTAAATCGTCAGGATTTATAGTTGCGTCATCATATGTTTTAGGATTTACATCAGATGTAATGTGTAACTTTTGATGATTTTCAAAATAGTAATATTCGTTTGTAGCTCCATTAGGAGGGTGATATCGATATGCAACACCTGTGGTAATATAATCAGCCAAGTTAGCATTTACCTCAGTTATATCAACAACATCAATCCATCCTAAATAATGACGCTCAAAGGCATTTGCACATTGTCCACTATGGAAAGACATGGATAAAATTCCCCAAATTGCATATTGAGGACTACTATCATAAGGGTGTGGGCCTATTAACCAATGTCCTAATTCATGCACCGAAGTTTTTAACACCCTATCTATCGAATGATTATAATGAAATTGTACAGTCACTCCAGATCCATTGGCCAACCAAATCCTATATCAACACCATCGAGAGTAATAGAAGGAAGACCACCCCCAAGAGATGCCTCCCCTGACCAATCTGACGAAAAAAATCCTCCACGCCAAATCATGAAAATCATATCAACAGTACCGTCTGGTTGGGGGGTATGAGTATTATTTGCTACTCTCTCCCAGTTGTCGTAAAGAGAGAAATCAACTTGAGAATCAATCTCAATTAATGCATCTCTATTTGCTCTTGCACGTCCATAGTTATTGGTATAATCAGTCGATGGATATGGCAACTCTAAATATATGGCTTCACCAATCACCTGATACGACCCTATGGACATAACATCAAAGTAATGCGTCAAATTTGCATAATTCGTACTATTTTCTGTTGTCGTTCCATCTATAAATTGATCCCAACCATTAGGTGGCTGACCTAATGGCCAATCTGGATCGGACTCATTATCATCTGAAAAACGGACAAATACCACCAATACTTTTAACACACCATCAGAGGTAATGTATAGTCCACCTTCCTGAGTCAAATCCATTACTATATTAGGACTTGTAGTGGTACCACATAATTCAATCTCCTCGTTAACATATTCACCATAAAGAAACCCAACAATTATAGTTAAGAAAATTAGTGACCATCTTATTTTACTCATTGCTTTCTCCTCTATTCTTTTATTACCAAATTACTATTTAACGTAATAGAATCATATGATTAGTAATAATGTTATTATCATACCTTAGTTGATAAAAATACACTCCACTCGCGACAGGATTTCCAAAGTAATTATTACCATCCCATGATATTTCATATATTCCTGATCCCATTGGATGATTATCATACAATTGCACGACTTCTTTTCCACTTATGTCATAGATCACCAAAGTTATACTCGTTGGATTTCTTAAATCGAATCTAATGACAGTTGCTTTGTTGAATGGGTTCGGATAATTCTGAATAAGTGATGGTTTTTCTGTTGTAATCGCATTATGATAATTGTCAACACTAAGTTGGGTAATATCGCCGTACAGTGTACCATCAATTACCGCACCAATAATGTATAGTTCTCCAGCAGCCTCTCCACCTCCCGACCATATTAATCCAAACCTATCAGATAAAGTCACTGCTATATATGGTATATAAAGATCAAGGTTACTCGTATCTTCACCAAAATAAAACCCAATAGTTTTAAAAGTAGTAATTTCTCCAAATAAATTACCATCGACAACATCTTCTATTTTCGCAATTTCGTTGCCAATACCACCATCTACAATCCACCAATCACCAACATTCACCCCTGGCTTAAATATTAACCGATCATTATCAGAAGGAAAATTATATCTTTGTTCGTAGACTTGATTTAAGGTATCAATAAAATAATAAGTTGTGTCCCAGAAGAGAAAAGGGTATTCAAAAGGATTTATCTTATGTGCTTCTTTAATAAGGTAGTGATTTCCATCTTGATCTAATGAGTCTAATATAATCCTTACTTGAACAGTATCGCAGTCCATGAGATCATTACAGACAAGATACTCCCACATGTCACCGATATGGTGAGGAAAGAAGGACCCGGTCCCCCTTCCGCTCAATCGTACAGTGTCCGGAGACGTGAGCGCATTGGAGGTAATTATGATATTACCGGTATAGTTTTCATTAGTGTCGGGTGTAAAAGCAATTGGTATTACTGATGAACTGCAGGGTTGTATAATTAAAGAGAAGACTTCCGTTTCAAAAACAGGGTTATCTATCACCACACCAGTGATATTTAAATCAACCCCACCGTAATTGATGAGTGTCAGGTTTTCATATCCGGTCTGTCCGGGCAACCGGCCTACGTATTGGATTGAATCCCGGGAAAAATAGGCGACGGGATAGGGCGGTGTCCAGATATTAGGACCAGCGATATCATCCACGTACATCCAAGGATAAGCAGTTCCTACCACCATACACCTAATAGCCAAGAATATTTCTGATCCGATGAAAGTATCCAATGAATATGAATAGTAAGTCCAATCGCTGGGGGTATCACTCACCAAGTCTAATACAACTGTGAAACTGTCCAGGGTATTTTCAGTAGTAGAAACTAACACCTCAAAATCGTCTAAGAAGTTATGGTAGTGTGACTTGGCCCAAAAAGTAAAGGAATCTCCAATCGCCACTACCAATCTTGGTGTAATTAACCAGTCATCGCCATTGGCTGAATTAACCTGAACAGAGAAATTACCACTATGTGTATAGTTCATTGTCGTTTCCCATGTCTGACCATCACCGTTGATATCATGAACCACCCAACCGTAAGGTATGGAGCCTGATTCAAAACCCTGATGCAAAACACCACCATCGCACATGCTTCTATTGTTAGCCATCAATGCTGCCTTGCTAATAAAAAAAGCAATAAAAATATATTTATACAAGAATGATGTTTTATATACGGTAACCATATTTTTATTAACTTTACAATTATTTTGTAATAAATTTATAGGATTTTGCGTGGTAAACTACAAACAATGATCAAAAATATTATTATCAAATTTGTAGAGTAAATTATGCCCAATATATAATTTTAACAATAGGCTAAAGACCCTATGGACATAATATCAAAGTAATACGTCAAATTTGCATAATTCGTACTATTTTCTGTTGTCGTTCCATCTATAAATTGATCCCAACCAACCGGGTCGCCATTGATCGGCCAATAGTTAAGACTTTCATTGTCATCTGGGAATCGGGCAAATACCACAAGTATTTTAAAAACACCAGTCGATGTCATTAGTTTCCCACCCAGTTGGGTTCTGTCAACAGCTAAACTTGTATCATTGGTAACACCACATATTTCACCTTTCAATTCCGCAAAAACTGGCGTTGATATCATGGTTAAGATTATTAAAAGTATATTTAGCTTCATTATGAACTTCCCTTTTATTTACTTTATTAAAACAATAGATTTTTTTGATGAATATAATTCGTTAATAAATGTTATGAAATACACGCCGCTCGAAACTTTTCTACCCATATTATCAGTTCCACTCCAACTCAATGTATATTGACCAGGATAGATAAATTTATTATCCCAAAAAGTATAAATAGTCCTGCCTAATATATCAAATATCTTTAAACTTGAATTTCTAGAACCTAAAAAATCAAGCTTGATGATTGTCTTGGAATTAAACGGATTTGGGTAATTAATAATATTAATATTTGCAGGTAATATTTGATTATCATCTATGATCGACACATAAGTCGTATCGCCCCATAAAATTCCATCTAACACTGCCCCGATTAATATCTTGCCCCCCGTTGCTTCACCATAAGTTCGAACTAATCCAAAATCTGATGCCAAGATATGCGTAGTATACCAAGTCCATGTTAGCGTCGAATCTATATACTAACCCCAAAAATAACTGAAACTTGCAAAAGTAACTGAATCCCCCCAGAAAACGCCCGTGTATGTCGAATCAAAAACACCAATTTCAAAGTAATTATTCCCATAATTACGTATATCCCACGATTCATTTGGTTCGGCATACAATTTATAAAAAATAACCGGGTCACAACAATACCATGCAGAATCATACATCCATACATTATAAGATGTATCGATTAAATAATAGACATTAAAACCAATGTCATCCCCATTTAATTCTCTATATATCGTTTCTAAATAAACGATTCCGTTTGAAGCACTATCTGATAATATCTGGGATTGTTGACGTACGGGAGGGGGGGTTCATTTAGAACAAGATACTCCCATACATCTCCTTCATGGTGGGGGAATAATGAGTATGGATCAAACTCTTGAGAATATAAAAAGTGAATAATAACATAAAAATATGTTAACCGTTTTATCTTGCTTTTAGTATATCTTATTCTTCTCATCTTTACTTTCGGATCAACAGGTTTTCCAACCGCCAAAGGCTACGTTCAGCTTTAGGATACAAAACACCTATTGAATATGGAGAAATACACCATGTTGCTTAACTTTGTTTTTGACTAAGTTCACCATATAGCCATAAAAGAGAGTACAACAGACGACCAGTGAGTTACAACAACACTTTGGTCATTCCAACCTGGAGACGAGCCCGCTTTCCACCAAGATTTGTGTGCGTTTCACAAATATAAGTTCTTGCAACTCCTTGCGTAAATGTTCTGCACTACGTACTGTAAGCGGGACTCTATCCATACTGATACCCAAAAAATACCGATGAGCTTGCTAAACCCTGAATGTGCTGAATTGATGCAGTCTACCTGCATGCAAATCCTGCAGGGGCAATAGATTTCCCCCAGAAAAGATTCTCGTCTTCCAGGGCAAGCACGGCGGGTTGCTGACTCAATCAGTTTCCTCCGGGTACACATAAAAACGGGACGTCCGCACAGGCCGTCCCGTCAAGAAATAATGAGCACTTTGGGTTGATCAGAAAGATAGTACTCAACTCCAGCCAGTTTCGAAACCGGAAATTTCACCGTATTGCCGGCTTCTCAAAAGGGTGTGCACCACAACAACTGCAGGCCCGGTTGCTGCGGCCTATTCAAGCTTCCGCGGCGGCTGCAACAGTGTAGTCGCAGCACTAGGGCTGGCTTTCTGGGTGCACCCAGAAGTCAAGTCGCTTTGCAATAAGAAGCGTGTTTGGATAATTTCCTGTCCGATTGGCAGCAATTCTATTCCATCACCATGAAGATATTGCTCACTTGCGACAAACAATGTTGTACCTATACCTGCGAACGGGTCAAGCACCGTAATTTACACCTTCCGTTTCAATAGTACATTCAACACACTGCGCGACATCCCTTGTATTAGCGTCGAGACGCTCCATAGGTTCGTTAACCAAGGGATGGAAGTCAATCAGTTGGCAACGAATCCCGATAGCCTAGTCTTTCTTGTTTTTGTCCTGGAAATCCAACGATTTAACTCCCATGGCTTTTAGGCATTGTTTGGCCTTTATCTTGATGTTTTCCTTGATGCCTGTAGCAATTTTCTTTCCAAGCGATTCATCCGGTCTGCTCACAAACTTGGAATCCCTGTATTTAAATCCATCTCCAATCTCCGTGTAGAAGTAGGTATAGAATGATTTACGTCGCTCGCCTTCGGGAACATTGATCCTGGAATAGCCGTGAGGTGAATTGTCATCGGTGTAAAAAATAACTGCCCTGTTATGGGAAGGTGTAATGCGTTGGTGCATCACCTTCATTTCTTTATCCCATAATTCCAGATGACCTCCATATTCCTCTTTCCAATATTTGTTGAGATAGATGAGCAGGTTGATACGACGCCAAAGTCCTGTTTTGGGATTCATATTTACATCCACATGTACATCCACATAACTTCCATTCGAACCTTGATGTACACCGGAACCCAAAGAATCCGTTGTAGTTTGGAGGTCTTCAACCCCTGTGATCTCCGATACCCACTTGCAAAAGGCTTCGCTCTTAATTACTTCCCTTAGTTTTGAAAAGGACGGGTCCCAACGCTCAAAGTGATAATCCTCAGCTTTGTTCTCATTGAGGCTCTTTCTTCGCACATTTAGGGAATCCATGTCCGGAAAATGGGCATAGAGCTGATCGGCGATCTCCGGATCGAGAAAATTGTCAAGCATCAGATGACGACATGGTATGGCATTATCAAAGCTCTTGCGAAGTTTTTCTATGGCCTCTTCCGAGGTGTATTCAAGGTTGATCAAATCCATTTTGGGCACTGTTTAAAGGTTCAAAGTTACAAACAGAAAATGACAACAGTATTCATTCCATTCACGATTTTTTATTGCCTAATAGACAATAAAAAAGACCGGGAAATACAGCGTGAAGGGGAACGGCTATTAATTCTTTTCGGCCAATGTAGGAATGGAATCGGTTTCTGCCCATGACTTTTATCAGCTTTTTGGCAAAGATGCCGGGAGGCATGCCGTTTTCCTGGGCAGGGCTGTTTGCATTGGACCTTGACCCATCCGGGAGAAGCGAATTAAGAGATACATTGGTTTGAATAAATCCGGGACTCACCACCTGGATTTTTACAGGGCTGTACTTGAGCTCCTGGTTTAAACTCTCGTAATAGAGAAGCAGTGCGGCTTTGGATGCAGAATAAGCGGCAAGTTTGGCCTGACCAAATTTGCCGGTAATACTACTTATAACAAGGATGTGTCCATTGCCGTGGGATAGCATCCTGGGAAGGAGCGCCTTTGTAAGGGCTACACTCCCAAAGTAGTTGATCTCGAAGATCTTCCTTTCTACGGCTTCCAAGGTGTGCAGGGATTCTCCAAGTTGGCCAATACCCCCATTGCTTATGACTACATCTATGGGTCCATATTGTTTCCAACAGGCTTCGACCCATTTTGAGGCCTGTTCATTTTTTTCGAGGTCGAGAGGAAATACCCCGATCGATTCCGGATGGGAACATTCATTTTGAACCCTTTGCAACTGGTCACTCCTTCGGGCTGAAAGGATGAGTTTTGCGCCTCTATCGGAAAGCTCTTTGGATAACGCCTCTCCAATGCCAGATGAAGCTCCAGTGATCCAAACGTTTTTATCCTTAAAGTTCACTGAACTATTTTATATGGAATAAAATTTACCTTCATATTTGCACCCTGTGGTTATGGAGATCGCCTGCCCTAACCGATTGGAAGGTGTCCGATGGAGGTGGTATATATAGTGTGTCGGGGGTGACGGTTCGGAGTTGGTTAGAACGGCAACAGGCAACTCTGGGAATAATCAAAATACTTACCAAACCGGCAATCCGTACCGTGACGGGATAATTAAGTTTTAATTGGGACGTATATTTCATGCTGGTGAATCTACAGCATGTTTTTTTAGAATTAAAGCTTGATAGGGGGCCCTATTTTAATTTAAAAACAACAGGGAACGTGATCCAAACACCCACCGGACGTTCTCTCTGTTTGGCTGGTTTGAAACGTGTTTTTTTAATGGCTTCAACAGCTGCTTCATTTAAACCAGTGATGCCGCCCCCCTCCAAGACATTAACTTTTTGTACCCGCCCCTTTTTATCCACGAATGCTTGTACATACACAGTTCCTTTGATCCCCGCTTCCTGGGCGACCTTCGGATATTTTGGACTAATTGGTGTGAGGGCTTTCGGCAGTTCATCATAAGGAATGAATATTTCCTCTGGCGGGGGCGGTGGTGGAATCCAGGGTATAAAGTTGCCAAGATCGGTTTTTTCAATCGTTATATCAGGAGACACGTCCTCTTCTTCTGACGCCTTCGGCAGGAGTGGTCGGGGCGGTCGGGCCGGCGGTATTTCAAATTGTTCCGTTGGCGGTGGGGGAAGTGTTGGTGGGAGTGGTGGTATGAGGGACTTACCTAGAACGGCACCCGTTGTGGTTCTAGGTATAAACAGAAAGCCCATTACAATAATCAAAATACTTACCAAACCGGCAATCCGTACTGTGACGGGATAATTAAATTTTGATTTGGACGTATGTTTCATGCCGGTTAATCTACAGCATGTTTTTTTTAAATTAAAGCCTGATCGGAGGGGGTTTTTATTTTAATTTGAACACGACAGGGAACGTGATCCAAACACCCACCGAGCGTTCTCTCTGTTTGGCTGGTTTGAAACGTGTTTTTTTAATGGCTTCGACGGCTGCTTCATCTAAACCGGTATTGGGGATGCCCTTCAGTACATTGACTTTTTATACCCGCCCCTTTTTATCCACGAATACTTGTACATGAACAGTTCCTTCGATCTCCGCTTCCTGGGCGACCTCTGGATATTTTGGACTAATCGGTGTCAGGGAATACGTTCTCTTCTTCTGATTGAATCGGCACGATGAGCGGATAGCCTACCCCGAACCGTTTCTTCTTCGGCGCCTGCGCCCGGAAATTGTGAGCGGTTTTTTATCACTCAAACTGTTGAATCAAACGGAAGAAAAGTTATTTAGCTAATCTGGCACCGTAAATGATGAGAAACTTTTACAAACTACATCATAACCAGGATAACATGTAACACTACAGGATTCCATGCTATTGCTTACGGAACAAGACTGTACACAACCATTATCACCACCCCCCAAGAGTAGCAAGCAAATCGTGATCAATCGGCTCGTCATTTCGGTTACAACGATCTAAATAAATAGATTGGTTAAAGGTATACTCTTTTTTAAAAATATGGGTTGAAATATCCTCAGTTGATGAAAAGGTGCCTATACCAATAGCGGGAATCTTTTCAGTATTTGATTCAGTTGAGAACTCGTAAAACTTATTTTCATCGCTATTAAAAATTTCGAGACTATATTGAGTTTTCATTATAGTACCTACAAATAGATCAGAAGAAAACCCGTCAAAATCTGGTTTTATAATTATATAAAATTTGACTCCGTCATCTTGATCAGAAGAAATAATATATTCATCATAATCATTTTGAAAAGTTGAAATTAAGCCCTGATCAGATGTACTTCGGGGACTCGTTTCAGAAAATGAACTGGTTAAATCTCCTATAAATTCATCTTCATTATCTTTAGTGCATGAAAGCAACGAAAACCCAATTAAAGTTAAGGTAAGAAAATAATTCATTTTAAACTCCTTATTAATTAAACTCCTTATTAAATCTATATTTTAGTTTTTTAAAGGCCCATCTAGTCTAATTGGATTTATATATAAGTTCAAGTGCTTTTTTGACATATGCACTTGGTAGATTGCTCACTCAAGTGATATATTTTTTCTGGCTTCATACAGACAGCTAACCTGGTTGTTCGCATCCAGCAAGAAGATGTTTGCCTATGTACCACCAAATTCTAAAATGAGAAAGGGAAATTTTTTATCAGCGGTGGGAGACCTTAAGGCGATTCATTGCGCGGGCCATGGATGCTTTTCTACAGATATGGTCTATTTCATGAGATACTTTTCGCTTCCAAGCTCCACTTGTATCCTACTCCTCTCTTCTATAAACACAACATGAAATTCTGAATCGTGCAGCAGTGCTTCAGGCTGGAATAAGGCAACCGTCTGGCGCTCGCGCACCAACCCCGCCAGAGCTGGTAAAGATTTTTAAAAACCTTTGTTAACCTATATAACAATCATCGGTATCATGAGTCTTTAAAGAATGTGACTCCGGCAGGTATGTATGGGAAACAAAGAGAAATATTGTATCAGCGTGAAAAGATAAAATACTGGACATTACAAGAAAGGGAGCGTTATAATCTAGCCGTCTTAACAGCCTGTTTTGCGTGGAATGAATAACAATATCACACATCAAAATACTCTCTTAACTTAAACACAAATGTGTCCAAAAGGTTTTGATGATGGACACACAAATATGGAACATATTATGAAAAAAATAAACCGAGTGATTTTGACTATAATAATTAGTTTTACAATGTCATGTGATAGAAATGAGCCAAATAGCCAGGATAATGAATTAACGGATATAACCTGGAGTTTATTTAAATATTTTGACGAACGTAGTGGCATGAATACAATCATTCCCAAAGGAAATGAGTATTATTCTATCAATTTTAACAATTCTGGTGAAATTAGTGCACATGATGCATGTAATAATTGCACTGGTTCTTTTGAGATATTAAATAGCAATTCGGTTGAGATAACTGGTATGAGTTGTACTGAAATAGCTTGTTTGGGACCTGGATTTTTTCTTCCTTCAATGGTGAATTTTTATTCCAATTTGACAATGATATGTTGGTATTAACTCCATCAGAGATTCCGCGGGTATTTTATTTTATTCAAGAATAATCGATTTAGACTACCTAGCCCCCACTCCACCAGACGGTAAAGTCTAATCGGTGAGTTTATTTGTTAGAGACCATATTCCACCGTTAACCCAAAATGTGCCGGATCACCAAAACTTATATATTTTCTATACCGAGTAGTCATGATCCTGGAGCTCTTCGTTCCAGATGGGTTCTAATCCAAAATAGAAGCCTCTAGTAGCATAACGGGCATCGAGGATATTCCGTCCCCATACTTTTACTGACCATGGCCCGAGACCATAACCAATATGGCCATTGAGCAGTTGATAAGGTTCGGATATTTCGTCGTGGCTGTCAGAAAAATAGAATTTGATCTGGTGGATTTCCAGAGATTGGGTCAATTGTATGTTTCAATTCTTCTGGCCCTTCATCTGCGTCGCCCAGCAATAGTACAAACTCTAAAAAATCTCCACATTGGTCGTCAATTATCAATATGTGGCCATTTCTTTTGATGTATTTAATTCGTAAAATTCATTATGACTGTAGCCAATTTGTTGGGAAAAAATTAAAAATAGTAAAAATGTTTTTTACTCATCTGAGCCTTCAATATTTTCAAAAATATTTTTATACAATAGATCCTTTAAATCTTGAACTTGAATTACATTATTAGAACTAAATGCATGATTATTATCAATTATATCGTTTTCATTAACTTCAAATATTCCCTCGCCATCGGTGGTCCAACCACGAACCATATATATAGATCCTCGATCTTTTGAATCATAGGACATTGACAATAAAACCAGATATTTTTTCCCAACCTCCATTTCAATCACCCCTTTAGTAAGATAATTAGTTACTAACTGAATATGATCCAATCCTGTATAATTGCCTAAAATATCATCTTGAACAGAACAATTATAGTGTAGAGCCTGCATTATCTTTAATTCTTCATCAATATATTTAAGTTCTTTATTCTGTGGTTTTACAATTAATATAAATCTATTTTCAACTAATAATGGTATAGGAAAGGGTTTTTCATATATATTTTTCTTTATTACTTCGCCTATTAAAATCCCTGGTCTCGAAATGTTAAGTTGATTGTTCAGCTTTGTCTTTACATCTCCCACTATGAAGGGGGTACGATAGTTATTTAGTTTTTCTATATATTTACCAAAAAGCTCTTCCTCAAAATAATGTGACAGTATCTTCGCATATGCTATATTATTTATTAATTCACTATTTATATGAAAATTCCTTAAACCAGAATCATCATTATTAAGATTTAATGAACATGTTTTTATGATGTCTGCTAATAATGAATCAATTATATAAAAAGGCTGTGGAAAAGTCATATCATCAACTACTAACTCGTAATCATTAAAATCTGAAAACTTAACTTGATTTTTTTTTGTTATAGTTTGTCCATTAATAGTATTTAAAAAAAAGATAACTGTAATAATTAGTATCATATTATTCTTCATTAGTTGAAATTCTTTTTCTTCAGTCTATATATTTTATTGCCATTTATATAATTTATATTGCCTTTATTCGATTTAATAAAACCATCCATCTCTTCTATTTTTCCGTTTGGTCTTGCAATATTAACGATTGTTGAATAATAACCTTCTTTACTGTATAAAAATAATACATCATTTATTTGTTCTAATTGTATAGGGTTTTCTTCATATGCTCTTGGGTATTCATTCATTTTTTCCATTTTCCCAGTTTTTATTTCGATCCTATAAATTCCTACTGTTTGGTCCATAAAGTAGTGTACTGTATATATCCAATTATCATCCGCAACAAAAATATTTGGTCTGAAAAAATCAGGAGAACGACTTTTCCACAATACTTTCCCACTGTTTATATCTAAACAAAGTATTTCAAGTACTTTTTTAGATAGATCACTATCAAATAAGAATACTTTATCATCTTTCGGATAAATAACCTGTTTTGATAGTATCCCAAGTTGAAAAGTCGGCTCACTACTTAATTTTGTAGTCCAGACTATTTTTTCTTGTTCTGGATCAACCAAAAACACTTCACTGTCTTGGTTAGGTAAATCAGAATACCAGGTATTTCTATATTTTTCGTTAATTTTTTTTGTCTCAAAACCACCATAAACAACAATAATTCTATTGTCATCAGTAAACTGCAGATATAAATTATAAGAATAAAAATCTTTATTGTGTTCAGGCTTTATCTTTGTACCATTATTAGTATAATAATAAAGCCCCATGCTCCCACCACCAATGATCTTCTTTGATAAGGTATTGTCCATTCGGTGAAATAGTGTAGGTTAACTCACTTCCTCCTCTAAACAATAAATCGCCATTGTTCGTATAAAACTCTTGGCTGCCACGGTTGAAAACATAGATTACTTCACCATTTTTGGAACTTCTAAAAAATGAACTATGCCCCAGATCAAGATCCCATGTTTTAATATTATTCTTGTAATACTCTAATTGATAGTCTCCATATTCATCCTCCACAATAATGATGAATTCATCCCTTAAATCAAAATAACCGGCATCTATAATTTTATTATTAAATGATTTCTGATCGATTATATTAAAATATTTATCGATTTCTATTGCTTCAATTTCATTACCTAAAATAAAATGATTTATTAGCGTAATACAAAATAGAGCATTTAAAATATTGCTTAATTTATATTTCATAAGTTTCCTCAAATAAAGATAAAATTCCTCCCAAATATTCAATAGGTATCCATATAGCCATAGAAAAGAGTACAACAGGTATTCTTTACAGTAAAACGACTATTTTTTTATTAGAAAAATATAGCAATAATTTTGGAACAGGAATTCCCGTTCCAATTCCATTCAAACTTCGAGGAAATGAAACTTGTCCGCTCATCGGCGGAAACTTCCGCAAAGTTATTTATTTCATCAGCACCATTTTATGATTTTGCACAAAGTGTTTTTCACTTTCTTTTGACACTGCGGTGATCCTGTAAATATACATGCCTGTTGATACCGGAATACCAAAACGATCTTTGCCATCCCAAATAGCCGTATGTTTGCCCATCACCCGTGCACCATTGACTAGTGTTTTTACTTCCCGACCAAGAATATCATATATTGTTAAAGATACTATACTTTGTTCCGGAAGGTCATAACGGATCGTGGTATTGGGATTAAAGGGATTTGGATAGTTTTGATGTAACGCAAATTTATTGGGGACCGATGCGTCCAGTTCCTCCGGTCTTGAGGAAACATACGTCTTACCCAAAAACCACGCTGCAATCTCTGCCGATGATGTTTCAGAATAATTATCCAAAACAGTTTCATAGGTAGCCAATGCCAGCCGCTGGGCGGAACCGGGGGATACTTGCTTTTGGCCGGAACCGGTACTATCCCCAGCCATAAAACTGTATAGGATTCCCTGTTCTAACAAAACATGAGCCTCATCTTCTGTCCCGGCTACCTTATCTAATAAATCAATGCTTCGGTTCAATGCTTCGCTATACTGCTGTAATTGGGTATTGATCGTAATACTGTAATCATAAGAAGCAATACCAACCTGAAGACCGGAATAGGTTGTATAATAATTGAGCAAGGTATTGTCCAATGTGATCATATCATTTAGTTCGCTATAGCAGCGAATAATGCCGTACAGAGCTTCAACGGCATAATCGCCGTCCGGCGCCTCTGCCAACACTGTTTCATACAGTGTGATGGCATCTGTGTAATTGCCTTCTAATTCAAGGCTGTATGCTTGCCCTAATGCAGGTGGAAGGGAATCCGATTGGGATGCCATGGTCCTTACCGGAGGACCAAAAAGTTGATCTGCTGTCGGTTCCGTATCGATGGAACCCTGCCCCGCTATGTTCATGTTTTCCCACCAGTTGACATTGGCACTGACAGTCTCGGCATTGTTCAATATATCCACATCTCTGCCACGATTCTTAAACTGATTAAAACCACCATATATTTGTCCATTTATTCCCATATACCTTCCTAAATCAGGACGGCTGGTCAAATCTATCCAAATAGACGCGGAGTCATTACTCTCAAAAACATTATTCACCTGTGGATTATTGGATGGATGGACTGCCGTTAGAATAGGCATACTCTTGTTGGCAATTTTTAATCCATAAATTCCATTATGCTCAAATGTGTTATTTGTCATTTTACTTATTGAACGAAACGCATAGAGTCCGTAATGAGTATTGTTGGTAATGGTATTCTTGGCAATGCCTGGAGATGAATATAAGAGTTGAACGCCGGTGTTGTTATCCGTGATAATACAATTACCAATTGAAAACCCATCGGCATAATTGAGGGTTATGCCTATTTTATTTTTACTGAACTCGGAAGATGCAATCGTTCCTGTACTCTTTGTGGCCGATAGCCCTGTTACCGCCCCTTTTACTTCGCAATATGTCAAATTGACTTCGCCCTCGCTTTCGCTTGCTATTCCTGACCAGTAACCGGCCTGATAATTATCTTCCGTTGCCGGGACAAAAACGATGGGAAACGCTTCTGTACCAATCGCATTTAATACCGCGCCGGATTCCACAACCAAACGAGCTCCCGGCTTGAAAAATACTCCGGTGCCGGGTTTAATGGTTATGGTATTCCCCGATGTTAAACTGATTGGTTGCTCAACAACTATGCTGCCTTTCCAAACTGCGTTTTCCAAAATATTGGAATTATAAAACTGGTTTGTAGAAATAGGTATACTCGGATCACCATAAAAAACATATGACCGATGTTCCCATTCTCGCGTACCATAAGTCCTCTCCATCGCATACTCAGCAAAATAATTGAGCATATCCTGCTTTGCATCTTCAGTTAATGTATAAAAATCAGCATAATTTCCATGAACATATCGTTCCCACAACGCAGAGTAAAGAGTGTCTAAAGTGGGAGAAAAAGTTATTGCTGTAGGAGCAATTGCTCCTACAATACCTGCATTTTCAAGAAATAGTAGTTTTTCTAATATAGATAGTGTTTCTTGATAATTGTTATTTTGGTCTGATTTTTGGACTCTTCCGATATTACAGGAATATCCCCATAAAAATGGATAATTTCCTTGGTTCGTAAAATTCCAATTTGGGGTATTTCCATCATCATTTGAGTCCCAATAAAAATTATTTAACCAACCTTCGGATGCTCCAGAACCATGAGTGTAAATCAAAGAAAGATTTGAATTAACCGTACTTTCAAAGTCCGTTGCTCTAAGGTTAATATTTTCATAATAGCCGCCAGTATATTCATTAGAATTCAATTGAACTATTTCATAGTTAGTATCATTTAAATAGTCCAAAACCCTATCTCTATCTTTAGTTGCACCCCATTCGGAACCACCATTTGTTGGATGATTCTTATTATCAGTAACAATAAGTATTCTGTTGCGATATTGCTCGTACTGATTAAAACTATAATAGTCTACCAGTTTATTAACCCAATGGACCATTTCTTGTATTGATTCAGCCGGAACACGTCCTAACGAACAGTTTATACCAGCACTTTCTAATTCATCCTTAATTATTTTATCGCTGGCAATATCCAGTATTTCAAATCCCCCAAACCCTAAAAATACTTCCATCTCTTCATAACCAAATGGCATGTAGTTACCATCATAAGACCAGGCGACTTCTTTCCATATATCCGGTTGATTATTTGCATCGCCAACCAATAATACAAAATCAGGCGATGGTTGGTGGGTTGAGATCTGACTTGCTATATCTTGAACATTTACATAATCAGCAATACTGATTAATGAAACATTGTTGCCTAAACCATTATGTAATTCTTCCAATGGTTGATACCAAGAATTATCCATTAATTGACTATGGGATACGATTAGAAATTCTTCCGATTTTGTCATATCAAAAATCAGAAAAACAATTATGATCCACCTAAAATAATTACTCATTTCAAATCCTTTCTTTACTCATGTTCGGCGCTAAACCCGGAGATTGTAGTGAAATACTCAATATCTTTAATGTCAACCGATATAGCGTCTGATGGGAAACTACTGTTATTTGAACCGTAGTAGTTTGTTAAATCATATTTAAATCTAATTGTATGATCATTTGGTGTGTTAAAATTAAACACCGTTATTTGCAAATCAATGGTTCCATAATCAGTCGAGATCTCAGTGGTTTGTGTATGAACACCAGAATCGGAATCACCCGTATTGAAATTGATTCTTTCACCAAAATTTGTTTCAAATGTATTTCCATAAATCCATAAAGTGAGGGCATTTAAATCCATTTCATTGTAAGGGGTCTCTACATCAAATTGAATTGTAGTAATACTACTATTATCTGACCCGGTTGCCACCCATGTATCAGTTGGTGAAAATGGAGCAGACGAATTATCATAAGGCAAAAGTTTCATTGGATGATCTGTATCTCCAGAATTTGGAATTATATCATCCCAGATAAGATCTTCAATACCTCTTGTATAGTAATTAAAATGAAGATGATCTATGCCGGCAAATATCACAAATTCGAGTCTCGTTGTTTCTGATCTTCGTACTCGACGACAAAAACCTATTAATTTGGGTTTTTTGTTCTAATAGAAATTGGTCAAAATAGGGGTTTATTAGAAATAAAACTGGAAAAATACTGGAATTATTAACAGCCTTTTAATTTCTCACTATTTTCTTTGGCCCGGCTTAGGACTTGTTTGGCGTACTTTGAGTTTAAAAGTTCTTCTCCGGCCATTATATAATCACTACTCTTAATATAGTCTATTGTCTTAACAAATTTGGAAAATCCAGTTACACCGATATTATAGCATATATCCATAACCACCTCTTGGACCACTGCTGGTTGTTTAGCAATCCAGGGAAACTTATTCATTATCCTGTTCAATAATTCTGCCATTTTTCTTTCAAGTATTATTCCTGCAATATCTTCATCCAGTTCTAAATCTTTAATAGCAAAACCATATCCAATTGTTTCATAGCCCAAAGTGTCCGTATAGACGTGCTTTGAATAGCCCTCGTGACGTTTTACTGAATCAATTAACTTTTTGTAGTTCATTTGTTGTCGCTTCTGAGTCCACGCACAAATTCAGCAATTCCGTGAACGGCGATATTGTCAATTGCATCGATTAAATAGGGTTCTATTGTTTTATTCCAAAGTTTCTTCGTCATTTTCCATTTTGCCAATCCCAAAGTACAGGAAATGCCGATTCCATACATTACTAGTCCGAATTTCGCTTTTATCGTTGCGTTAGGTATTTTTTTTAGCACCCACGCCACCACTACTGCTACTATTCCGCCTGTGGCATATCCAACCACATTACTGCTCAATTTTGCTACTAACCATTCCATACTATTCTCCTGCGTTACTTGGTATTTTTTGTTTAATTATCCTCGCTCAATTATATGCCCCACATTAATCCACCAACAAGGAGGTTGAATATGGAAGGATTATTCAAGGTAAGGAGTTCTTGCAGGGCATAATTATTTACTGTCCATTAATAGTTTCTCAATTCGATCTAACTTTTCATTCATAAATCTAATTTCATTATCAAATCGTTCCCGCGTTACGAATTCACCCTTTAACTCACGATAATCCATGTGTATATCAGTGGATGTCAGATGGTTGCTCATGTTATTGCCCATCGTAGCCCATGCGACTGCTATGGTAATAACAATCGTTACGATCTGTATCAGCAACCGCAGATCAAACGCTTCTTTAATTTTACCATTCACCGCTGCATCCAAGAATAGGTTACACACTCAAAATCAAGCGGATAGTTGCATAGATAGCTAACTATAATGATATATTTATACGCATCCGGCATAACTGCCTCCTGCTTTTCCGCCACCACCGCCATTTAAGGCATTAAACACTCCCTTAATTTATTAATAATTAAGGTGAATTGTTACATATTTATTACAAATCCGTTACAAATACGTGTCACTTCACCATTGGGATTTGACTATTTTTCGTTCTAGCGATTTTTTACTTTTTTCAAATTTTAAATTAATCGATATCCTCTGCATCGCCAGAAGCATATCAAAGCTTTTATTATCTTTATAGGCTTTTTGAAATGCTTTTGCCGTTTCTGTTACTGCCATCTGTAATTTTTCAATTTCTTCTCTTTTATTGTCATTATTTTTATCTTTCCATATCTCTTGTACCATTCCACGTATAGCCCATAATACATTCTTAAATCGTTCTATTTCTGTCTGATTTTCGGCATACCATTTGTAATCAGCATTGCGGTTTTTATCTTCTAAATAGGATGCTAACTCGTTTGTTTTATTTTTATCTATGTAATCGTTAACCTGCCGATTTATTTTTACTAATTCATCCAACTTATTATAGAATTTATTCACTGATTCCCCACGTGTTCCGATATAAGGTTCAATGAAAAACGCCCGTACAAACGGAAGTCTGGCCAATTTAGTGAATGTATCACCAGGTTTCGATTCGAGCAATCCTATCCCTTCCAGTATTTCATCGACTATATTTACTGCACCGATCCCGCCACCTCCAAAATACCCTCTAATATAGTTTTCAAATACCAGAGGACTGATACCTGCTATTTTCCCAAATATCCGCAATATTTGTGGCGTTCTTGAATTATATTGTTCTGATTTTTCCAACCCTTCAAATCGTTTACTCACTATCGGACTTCTCGTATATCCTTTTTTATTGGCAAAATGCTCTGTAAAAGGACGAAAAATTGTCGGAATAGTTTCTACAGAACTGTTTAACGGTGTTAATTCATCAAACAAACCTTGCGGTAATTGTTTTAATAATTCAGGATCATTATTTAATATCCAATCCAGTGTCGCTTCCGATCCTGTTCCAAACATGGTCCCGAAAAATCCTTTAGGGATCATCATGAAGCTTCTTGTTCCCGGTATTGCTACATTCCAGAATCCCAATTTCCTCCATCCCGGTAATTCCTGGTACAACTCTCTCCGTTCTTCATTATTGTTATTCGCTATCCAATTAAGAATACTTGGCGCTGTTACGTATGCTAATCCTTTCCACAGCATTTCTTTTTTACGGCTTTTAAGCACTTCTCCTGTTTTCTTTACATGCTGCAGCCGTGCATTTAAAAATGCATACAACGGCGATATATGTTTCATTGCCTTCCCTCTAATGCCATAATCTGCACTGATCTCCCGGCCTTCCTGCATAGCCAACCATGGATCACCTGTTTTGGCATAAGCTTTCTTAAAAGCGCCTATACGGGTTCCTAATTCTGTAGCACGATTAAACTTCTGAAATAATAACAACGGGTTTCTTAAATATTTACGAACCCCCCCTTGGAAATTTTTATCTGTTTTACCTTCAATGTATCCTCTAGATAACATTTGATCTAGAGCTGTAAGAAACGATTGATCAGCTCCACTGGCTAAAAACTTTTGATATGCGTTGTCATTTTTAATCCACGCCCATATCCCTTTAGCAAAATCCGTTGGCATATACCCATACTTCGAATAAAACATAGCTGATACTTGATCTCTGAACACATTTCTAATTCCAAATGTCGGATCGTACACAACCGCTCCCGCATGAATCCACCGTGTAGGGATTGATAATATTTCTATTGTTTTGTTTAATGGTTCATTAATAGCAAATAACGAATCATAATAGTCTTTAGGTATTTCCCAATATTCTATTTTTCCCTGTCTGTGTATTGATATAATCTCCCTGCCATACGGTTTTTCAGCTGTAATTGATAATTCTATTGTTATTTCACCATCTTTAATAACGGTTGTAGGTTTTACAATGCGCTTTGGAATACTCTGAACCGATGTCGGATCAATACTCCTCATTCCATTCAGCATAACGATTTTTGCTCTGTTTATGTCCGCGTCTGCAATTAAATCATACGTATTCTTTAGTATACTTTCAATGGGACTGGTTACTTCCCTTAAACTTCCCTTTATGCCCTTTACTTTCTGTGATGAATTTTCCTTGATAAAACGACTAAAATTAAATTTTCTCCCCTGTGTTTCGTATTCTGCAAAATACCGTTTAAAAGGTATATAATAATTATTCAACTCTCTGATCTTTTTTAATTGATCTCTACTTAATTTCCCCGAATCTGCATAGTAGTCCAATAAAGCATTTTGATATTCATATATATCTTTTGCAAACTGCTCCAGATTCTTTTTGCCGTATTGTTCTTCAAATAGTTTTACAGCTTGTTCACTTATTTTTTTTGGCTGTGTTGCTGCATAACTTTTTTTATTCGCAATTAATTCTAAATTTCTTTTGGCAACTAAATAATCTTCGTACCCATCCAATACACCTTTTTTATGCGGATTCTTGATAATCTTAAGCAATCCTTTAATATCTTTTCGTATTTCAATATCATTCCCTTTTAGCAAAAACGGATGTGTAAAAAACTGCTGCGCTTTTCCATCTACGCCTATTATGCTTAAAAAACTCAATAATGGGTTATCTTTACCCGGCAGTTTTGGATTCTTTTTCCGCAACTCTCTTTCCAATTTTCTCCACGGTTCAGACATATCCACTATATTGTAAAACAAATTATCTTTAAAAGACACAATCCCTTCCATGAAGCCTGTCTTTTTTTCTCTCGCCACTGTAGAGTGTATCTTTTGCCGTGGGTCCTGTGCATTGTATTGCTTAAACTGTCGTCTTGCTCCAATCAATGCATCATGTAATTGTGGATTTTCAACTAATATACGCTCAAATAATCCATGGAATTTTGGTGCGACTTTTTGGGCATATTCCGGTTTGGTTACATACCACTTAACAAATTCAGCCACACCTTCTTCCGGGTTCACTTGCGGATAACCATAGCTTTTCAGCATCCCATACAATTCCTGGCGCAATTCTGCTCTCTCCAGTATTCCATCTACTATTTCAACACCAAATCTATCGCGATATTTATTCAATATTTTTTCTCTTACTTCGGCATTCTTTTTCCCCTTTGCCATCACAACTATCTTTTCAATCTTATCTGCTTTGTTGTATCGAAACTTATCGGAGAATTGAAATATATGTATATCCATCTCATGTCCTATTTCGTGAGATAGTGTTTTTATATCATTAATATTTCGTATTCGTATGATTCCGCTTCTTGGAAAGAATATCCCCAATGCACGACGTTTAAATCGTTTCACTAATCCAAATCGTACTTGTCTGCCAGGTGTTTTGTCTAGCGATTGGATTAAGTTCAATCCAATATCCCGCAGTGTTGTGGTTTTTTGCAGATCACTGTGCTTAAATTTTCCCGTTCCCACTTGTGTTGTTCCACTTTTTTCAAGTATATTTCCATCAGAGTCAAATGCAAGATCAGAAAGGTCAGCTGACCTTTGCCCTTTACTGGGCTTTGTCATGAGGACTTGACCGCCCTCGCGTTTGGCTCTTTCAGGATACTTACTTTTTGTGGGTTCATTAACCCTGCTGCTTTTTTCGACAAATAATGGCTTTTGCTCCTGGCTCTTATCTCCTCCAAGCATGCTTTGCTGGCCTTTCACTTCCTTTTCATACCGTTTTTGTGCATTGACCAATTTTCGTAACTCATCTCGTGTTGTTTCGGTAATATTCCCCAACTTGGCTTGTTGCTGTATAAATTCTTTTTCCCTGTTCAGCTGCAATTGTCGCTGTCTGCTTTCCTCCTCAATTTTTTCTACTTTTCTACTTTTTACGCTTACCTTATCTGTCCCGCCAAATACGTTTTCCTGATCCATTTTGACACTAAACAACGATTCCTGGTTTTGTTCTGCTTTCCCCAATTCCACAAGCATTTTATCGTATTCTTTTTGCAGTGTCGCCCGTTCAAGTGTTAATTCTCTCTGCCGTTCAATAGTAATATTTTTATCATGAATTAACACGTCCAATCCGGCAAGAGACCCTCTTAATGATTTCAACCGTTTAGCATTTACGGGATCTATGGCTTCTATTCCGGTTACAAGTCCCTTATGTAACCAACCCAACCGTGCAGGCACTTCACCGCTTTCTTCTATGGACATCATCCCTTCTGCAATCTGTTTCTTAACTGCATCTATATCTATTCTATGTGCAACACCTCTCTCCGTGTAGAAGAATTGAAACAAATCTTTTTCGTGGGTATTGCTTAACCAATCATATTTCTTCCGTAAACCACCTACCCACTTACTTAAACTCATTATCTTGGAAAAATCTGTTGTCTTATCATATACCCCAACAAACATTCCATTCTGGTCAAGATATGCCAAATTCATGATGTCATGTATGGCATATCTGCGGGTTTCGATTGTTTTTGATCGGGGTGCCACTTGTACCATATCTTTCGCAATATCCATCATAGATTCGCCCGCTTCAAACCGTTCCCGTATTGTTTTCGCATTTTCCAAGTCTGTAGGTACATCTCTACTTTCACTCTTGGCAAATCGTATTGCTTCCGCTCGCGTTGTTCCTTCCGGTAATACCTTATACGGCAGTGTATCTACTAATCCTTTTTTTCTGGCTCCTAACGCCCCTTTTTGGCGATGGTGTCCGCGCAGTATAATTAATTTATCTGTTTCAGGGTCTTTCCATAATACCGGTTCTTCCCACTCCTTTGCATCAAACTTATTGACAATCTTATCTACAATTGCCTGTCTATAACTTGTTTTTGGCTGAAATGTAGCTTCATCAAACGATACATCTTTTGGGTCCAATTTTACTGTTTCCAAAAAGGATGATTTTATCGGCTCTACCGTCACTTCTTCCTTGCTCTGTATTCTCTGTGGTTTCTTGGTTTTTATGCTTTCAATCTGCTCCGTAATGATTTTCCGTTCAGACATCAATATTTCTTTTGCTGCACCGGTAGCCACACCTAAATCAATCATTCTATCTATTGCTTCTAATCTACCTTCCATTCGTTCTATGGTTAGTGATGGTCGTAACAATATCGGCTTTGATGGTTTTTCAACTGCTGCTGGTGTCACTTTTTCCACCGGCTTTTCCGGCTCAATAACTGCCGGTAATCCGCGTTTCAATATATTTTCTGATGTGGGACCTTCTGCTTTTCCGGTTTCGGGTACTTCCACGTTGGACTTGCGTTGTTTTGCACTAGTAACTCTGCTACGATTCTTTTCCACAGCTTTATTGCGTATTTCCGGCTTTATTTCCTGTGGAGCTTGTTTTTCTTCAAAGCCTGATTTATCCAAGAACTCAACAGTATCATTAATAATTTTATCCGATATCTTATTCTGTTTACCCCATTTCTCAAATGCACCCCTGCCGGATGTATTAAAAAAATGCATGCCGGTAAGTAGCGTGCCTGACTTAACCGCTTCACCAATGTTGCCGGTTTCAAGATAAGCCGTAGAAGCACCGGCAACAAATAAACCGCCGTATTGACTGATCCCTTTTTGAGCGCTGCCAAAGAACCCGAAGATCAGCGCATCACGCGTAGCTCTCGGCATTCCCTTAATACGTGCTAAAAGGCTGTTGGTAAAGGCAGCATCCTCACTAAAATCAACGTCTGGTATCGGTTCTATCATATTATGCAGATTAAAATCAATAATAGATTTTCCAACGTGTGAGCCTATTTTCCGCATCTTTTTTGATGAGTTAAACCCTTTGAGCAGCTTCTGTCCCTTGCCAAACTTTGACAATAAGGCAGCAGAAGCCATTCCAACACCTTTGAATTGACCAATAATATTCGATAAACCCCGTATATCACGAAGCCCGAGCCAAACGCCATCACTGCCAGGGATTTCTACGCCCTTAATGAGTCGATCAACCGATTTCAGGTATTCCCATTCAATTGGGGTGGGTTCGTAGTAATCTAATCCTGTTGCTTTATTTATCCAGCCGCCCCCTGGAAATGAACTCAATAAACCTTGAGAAATATACTTCCATGGGATACCGTCGAACTTCTTTTTTACGTGCTCTTCAAGTTCTTTAAACTTTTCAGGGTCTTGTTTTATTTCTTGGAATTTCGTTTTCCAAATATCTTTATTTTGATTGTAATCATCCCAGCTTTGCTTGAAGAACCCCGGTTTTTCTTTTTGCTCAATTTGCGCCTCCTGCCCAAAAGAATCTTTGCCATCTATAACATTATCAATCTCCTGATGCAACAATGTTTCAGGGTCTTGTTGAGCCAATGAAACTGATTCCACTGTTGCAAATTCAGGTTTAAAATCACCTATGGGTGGCTGTTCAGGTAATGTATCTGCAATGCTGGGACCTTCATATTCAGGCTGCGGGATTTCACCTGTTTTTGCTATCTGCAATATTGTATCATAATCGAATCCACCACTTTGTTTCGGTTTTGACTCTGTTGAATCTTGCAATCCTGCTGCGATAAGTATTTCGCTATAGTTGAATCCTCCCATTTATTGATCTCTCATTTGAGATACTGTCCTTACCAAAGTTCCTACTAATGCATTTGCTTCTTCTTCTGTTTTTCCATTTTTTATCATTTTATTCCATATCATTTTTGCGCTTTTTTCATCGCTATTCCCCCTATTCAAAAACTGGATATATCTACGTCCATAATAAGATTCATCAAATTCTGCCAATCTACCCACTTGTACCGCTAACATTTCTTCATCCCCTGTTTCCTTTGCTTCTTCAATATTTTTATTATATGATATTACTGCTTCTCTATACCCGAATTGCTGCACAACATTTTTTGTTAAGCTTGATGTGTTATGATTATAATCATGATCGTAAAAATTATCTATTTTCTTCCATGTTTTTTCCCCTCCATATACTACCTCTAATTCACCTTCGGGGTTTGTTTGTATTATATTCCCACCTACAGTGTACGTTTTTGGTTCATCAGTTAAATAATTCTTAAAAAAGTCATGAACCTCTTCTCCAACAGTTTCATCTCCGCTAATTGCATTTTTTGCATTTGCTGCTTTTGGATCATCACCCAATAATTCTATATATTGGTTTAATATATTTTTATAATCCTTTTCCTTTTCTTTATACAATACCTCTACTTCACCTTCGGGGTTTATTTGTATTATATTCCCACCTGCAGCATACGTTTTTGGTCTTGCTGCTGCTTCATAGCGCTGCCGTTCTCGTGCCTGATTAGTTAAATACGTATTCAGCAAATCCGTTATAAGTGCCGTATTCTTTATTCGTTCTCTATTATGCATGTCAAACCCTTATTATTTCTTTGTGACTAAACGTAGCTTTCTTTTTCTGTTTGTATCCTATACAATAAATCTTCAATCTCTTGCAAAGAATCCATCCGTGATTTATCAATATTCAATCTCTCCATTGCTAAATTCACGTTTGCAATATCTTGTTGATTCTCAAACTGATTCCGCACTAATTCTTTTTCTCTTTCTTGTCCCGCTGTCATCTCCCCGGAGAAGGCTAATCCGGTTTGCCCTTGCAGCACATCCGATTTTCTGTTAAAGGTATAAGAATCCTTTAAAAAACTATCCAGCAGCCCTTCCTGCTTTAATTCTGTCGATTCTTCCGCTTGACCAAGCAAGCTGTCAAAATACGCATTTATCGCCGGTATACGCCCCTCTACCGTGTCTGTCTGTTCCGATAATAACCTTCGTGCCCGTCTTTTTGCAAAATAAGATTTCCCATGAGTGACGCGTTCCCACCAGCCTCCCGTACCCGATATTTTCATCTTTAACCTCTTACTTTCTTTAAATATCTTCCAATACTGCCTGCCAAAGCAAAGGGTGCTAGCGCAGGATTAAACATTGCAGCCAACCCCAATGCAGATACAGCCGTTCCGGCGACATTTTCTCTATTTGCACCTTCGTCTGCCATATTCTTTAATCCCGCAATCACATCGGCAGCCGCCAATACTTTTCCAGCGGTTGGGCTTGCTTTTCCAATCACGCCTGACAACCCTCCGCTTTTTGATGCTTCTTGTGCAGCTACTTCCACTGGTTCCGCCAATTCCGGGAATTTATTCAATTTTGCTTCCATGGGTTTTGGAGCTAATCCAAACCTACTTTTACTTGCAATCTGCCGTTTCATTGCATTTGCCGGACTTATCTTTATCCCGTTTCCAGCTGGGGCGTTCCTATTCTTAAACACCTCTAGTATTCCGCCTGGTTTTCCCTCTCTACCACTCGCGACCATTTCCAATCCTTTCCGTTCATATCCACCCACCAATTCAGGATGACGCAAAAACTCCATAAATCTACCTTTATATCCGCCTCTTTGCGCTAATTGATAGCTTTTCAATGCTTGATCCGTATTCCATAATGCTTTCACTGCAGAATTGATATTTGCTCTTTTTTGGTCGTCTTGTTCACGCGCAAGATGCTGGTTTTGGCGTAACCGCTGTATAACCGATTCTATACTTGGACCCTGCTCTTTGGCTCTGCTGTAAATATCTAATAAATTTTCATGATTTCCATGTAATGCCATACTATTTCCTTTAACTCGTAAACTCTGTTATTGAAAATTCAAACTCTGCTGTCTCTCCAAATGGTTGAAAGAATACATTAATTCTGTTTTTAAAATATGCTATATGGTCTGAACCGTCATTGTACCCGACCACACCTATATTTACTTTTAAATTATAGAAACTTGTATTATGCGTAACCAGTTTATAAACAGAATACGATCCATTATGTTGTGAGGCTGTAGCAATACCATGCAATCCTGATATCGTAATATTATTTACAGGTGGGAAATATGTATTGTTGGCACTGGATAGATTTGTACCAAAACCATGCTCATATCTTGATGTATTTAAAATATTTTCTTGTGAAAGAGTAACCGCCCCTGCCCCTGATCCTGTATACGTATCATCTACTTGAGGGAATTTCCAAATAGTTGTTGGGTTGTCATAACCATTATTCATTCTACTTATTAAATCATAACGTACAAAACTTTGGCATTTTTTATGCGTTGGTGGCACTGTATACCAAATACCGGCAGTTGTGTCTTCAAAATTGTCTACAATTAATTGAAGCCTTGTTTTTAGTGTCCCATTATATTCAACACTACCAAGATGGCTTGCAACTGTAGCTAAAAAAACAAACACATCATAATCGCCTATACTATGACCATATCCCGTTCTCCCTGGATCTGCCGGTTGTGTATTGCTAAATGGTTTTTCTGCCTTACCTTGTGTTGACGCATCCCTCCATCCTTCAAAATATTCATCTATTGCATCATCGACGCCATTATCATTTCTTACCAACACAGTTAATAATCCCGCCGTTAATCGTTCGGGGACAACTCTTGCATAGAAACTTATATTTCTAACAACATATTTAGCCATTATGCATTGTCCCCATTCCAATCTCCGAAATCTGTATCATAATCAGCACTGACCATTAAATAATGATCACCCAGCATTAAATAATTTTGCTCGTAATCTGCATCACCACTGGCAAAATGCCGCCCATTTGATTCAGGCTTACTATTTATAGCATAATCAATTATATAAGATGACCCACCTCTATTCACTTCAATCTTTTTGTTAAACTTATGCAATCCTGTCCACGTTGGCGCTATTGTCTGGCTTAATCTGTGATGATGATCTGCTCGTGCCAATGATGTACTTGCACCTTCATCGCTTGGACTTAAATCAACATTCTCTGCTGCAGCAGTCGCTACCGGGTGTTGGTGATCGCCTCTCGAAGCTTCATCAACATTACCAACCATCGCCGTATCACCCGCATTAATTGTACTCGGATTGTCCGCTTCATACACAACATGAATATCATTATTTGATTCAATTAATCCTTCTCCAAAAATATCCGTAACATCAACAGCTATTTGCTGCCCCGTTACATCAATCCCATCCCCCGCTGTGGCAGCTGCATGGTGAGGGTTAGAATCGCCTATTGCTGCATGTCTTGCTGTATTTAAGTACTGCGAATGATCATCATGTTGCAATCCTGATATACTGCCATGATCTATCCCGCTTTGATCTTCTATGGTAATGGTTTCAACATTAATATTTTGCACTGTTTCATTGATTTCTTCTTCCAATGTGCGGGAATGTTTTAAAAATAGCCGTGAATACCACTGATTATTAAACTTAATAAATTCATACAATCCTTTATCTCGTATAAATCGTGTTGTTTTATAACCATTATATCCCTCATTTCTTGCAGGCGAACCCATTTTAACAACATTACGCCCCTGTTTAATCGTTTGTAGTTCCCTTATGTCTCTGTTTGTTCTACTCACTACGATACCCTTTTAAAAGGCAATGCCCGGTATTCAATCGAAATATCATTTATTTCAATATTGGAATCACTTGCAGGATCTAATTTCAATCTAAAACTTTGACATTCAACTGGTGTGGCAAAATAGAATACAGCCACATCCCAATCGGTAATACTTCCGCTTAACGAGCCCAATAATGCTTCCGGACTGGAATTGCTAAACGTTGTCCCTCCGTTAAGAACATAATAAAAACAATTATTTAACACCCCTGAATCATGTTTTTTATACGTAACATATATTTTATAAATCTTCTTTATAATACCTGGATTATCAAAATCATCATCCTTAAATGCAATTTCCATATCACAATCTTGTGCAGAATTATCCCATTTGGTTATTTTACTTCCATCCGCAAACACTAATCTATTTTTATGATCAAGAGTAAAATTAGTCATACCCATTCCAAATAATGAATCTACTTCTGTCCATGAACCGGTTATAAAATCATATACGAACCCATGACTCGAAGCATTTGTATAATCGCTCACTATAATTAATACACGATTTTCAGGATCATACCCGATCATTGCATTATCAGATACAGCAGACTTCCAATCATCGGTATTAATAACGCGCAACCCGTTTTTTACTAATAAATCTCTCATCCCTTCATTGTCAAATAAATAAACCCCATGCCTGTTCACCCACACAACCCCTCGGTCAATTCGCATTGAAGCACCCGAATAAACAATCCCCCTGTTAGGATATTCAGCTTCTTTATATTCAAATTCACCTGAAGCATTGATTATATAAAGTATTTGTTTTTTAAATTGCAATATCCGCTGGCCATACGACTCCAATTTTATTATTTCATCCCCATCCCGGATGGCAGCATCTACTTTATAAGACAATGGAAATATATCAAATTTATTCGGCACACTTTTATACATAGCATCGCCCTCTGTTATAGCCTTCCCGTCTTTATTTGCCCGACGGACATTGCCAACATATATTCGCCTATTAATGATTGTAGCTGTTTTATATCCTTCACCATCATCTCCAATATAAAGTGAAGATTCGCTTTCCAGTATTCCATTTACAGACTCATACGTATCTAAAAGATTTGGTGTTAATATTTTATCATATTTAAGATGAAATTCATATCGGCTATTACCACTATCATACGTTCCTTCTATTTCATCATCCCCCTCATACGGTTTAATAATCCCCTTTACAAAATCAACATATACTTGCGGGTGCCACTCTCCCTTATTCTTTTTCCTAATATATAACATCATGCCTGTCTTGCGATTATTCCATGCTGCCCCATGCTTTGCATATACAATAATTGAAGGCACTATTGTACTTCCGAGTGAGGATTTATCCATACTTTGAATCACTTGATTATCAATATCCATTAATAATGCAATACTACTTTCCTGTTTTTCATCATAAAAATAGCTGGCTCCAACTTCCCAATCCTTATTCCAGTTGCTTGCACCTGTATCTGTCGTCCAATTAAATCCAATCACTTCTGAATTTTCATCTAATTCAGCTATTTCAGCAATAGCTCCAGACCCTTCAAAATATTTTACACTACTTATTGATATACTTGAAACGTCTGGATCACGACTAAAACTTAACTGTAGAGCTATACCTGCTGTTGTGCTGGACTGACTAACATCTATAGGATCGGGAAATATAAATGTTAATCTTACATTACTTGGCCCAGCTCCATGTCTACTTCTTACAAGTGGGTTTATTCGAGTCGTCCCTGAATCGGTTGTTCTTCCACATTGTACAGTAATATGCCAACTATCTTCATAGCCCTCATCTCCCGGATAGCCCGAAGTAGTCGTTCTAAGATATACTTCCACTTTATACACATCAGATATAGTATTTTCAATAAAAGTATCATTATCAACAAAGCTGCTAGCGCTATCAGGGGTAGTACGATAAGTGTCCCCTGATTCGTCAGGACTGTTGCTGTCGTTGGGGTCAAAATAAGCACTATTGGGCGGTTTTATTCTTTGATTTGCAGATACTAATTTATTTAAACTGACCGATTGCCCTGTTTTTTCAAATAATGTTCTATTAATAAATCCAAACCACTGGTTTTTATTCCCACTCCCAAAATTCCCATCGCTAACACGCAATATGCCATCGGCTAATAAAAAACACGGTTTTCCATCAGATACATCTCCTAATTTAATATCTCCGGTACGCCACACTTTGGTTGTATCATCCCACAAATCAATTTCAGTGTCAGGTTCGTCAAACATTGCATACCAATTTTCACCTGTTTCTTCAGATGTTTCCGTAGGAACACCGTTAATTGTAGTAGATAAAGACGAAAAAGATGTTTTACCATATGTACTTGCTGATCTATAAAATAGAGAATCTCCATCTTCAAACCCGTTGCTATCTTCCAACATCATATATACAGTAATAAACGTGCTATAAATTGCCGATATATACCCAATATTAGTTGCCGTTGAAGCATCACCTAAAAAATTCCCCAGTGATAAAGTACCCGATTTATCAGCCGCAGAAATAATAACTACTTTTTTACGCTTCCTATCGGTTTGAAACGCAAATAATCCATATCCGAATTGATGGGTAACTGTGTGCATAGATATTTCAGATGTAAGATCAGACGTTTTGCCCATCGTGCGGATTTTACCCACCTTATCCACCATAATATTTTTCGCAATAGATAACCCATCGCCTATATCTCTTGGGTCGAATCCTTGATTTAACCCATTATGGAATCGCTCATATTTACGCAATTGTTTTGGCATTGCCGATATACCCGTTCAATTCATCGTTAAACTGTTTCTGAAACACCAAGGCCTCATTCATTGCAGCCACACCCTTTTGATCAAAGCTTTGCGTATTTTGAAGCCTTACGCTTGCTTTAGCTACTCCTGCCTGCATTTCAGCTACTTCACCATTCACTAATGCTTGATAGTTCTCAATTTCTTTTTGCACATTTGCTTGAAATTCCTGTATTGCTGTTTCGTTTTCAGCTCTATATGTTTGCAATACTTTTTCAAATTCAGCCCTAAACATCTGCACATCCAATTCATTCTCACTGGCATATATTTGGATAGCTTTTTGCACATCCGTCTCATATCGTTTCAGATTGGCTTGAAACCTATTTATTTCTTCGCCTACTTGTGCCTGATAATTGGATATTTCTCCATTAAATTGTCCCAATTTTTCTTCTAACTCTGTCCGATACTCATTTAACTTTATATTTTCTTTGGATATTTCAGCTCCAGCTCTGTTCACTTCCTGCGCTGCAGCCTGCACAACAGCCTGAGCCTGTTCAACATCATCGTTGGATATATAAGCCTCAAAATCAATAGGCCCCAAATTATCAATCAAGTTTTGTGCTTTCGTTAATGCATCTTCTGTATTTGTTGCAGTAAATTTATAAGAAGAAGGGGAAACAAATGAAGGTGGGGAAACATCAGCAATGCTATCTGAAAATGATATCCCAGTGAAATCAATATTTCTATACGTAGGAATTGCATTGGTCATTGCTGTTAATGAAGCTGTAACCGATAATGTCGGCATAGACGGTGCCGTAGGCAATGTAAATGTTGGTAAATCTTTTGCAGATCCGGTAGTGGATTCCATTTCATATTGCGATTTCCTCCGCATAAGTCCCGCTTCTCTGTATTTCGCTTGTGAAACTGCATATAATACCGATAAATGTTCTAATTCATCAGGGACTCCTTTAATTGCCGTCGCAGACGATACTGTAATCTCTGGTATTACAAGTAATACTATATACCCGATAGGAGAATCAGATAATGGATAGATAATTACTTTTCGAGTACTATCAGTTTGAGGTTTTATAACAAATTTTGGGAAAAGCTCTGTGGGGTAACGCATCGAATTAACATCTTGAACACTTTCTAATTCATTAAAAGAAATTTCAACACATTTTCGCCCTACACCACCGCTATCCTGTCTTAAAACACTTAAAATCCGTCCACTGGTAAACACATACCCCGTTGTAGGTGCAAACGCTAATGATCGTTGTGAAATCAACGGTAATAATGAATCCGGCAATCTTCCCACAATAACCCGCACACCCTGGTTGACCCAATCGTTAATCATAAGACGGGTAATACTAACATCACCGTCCAATCCTTCTCCACAATAATTCAATACCCGTTCTTCAAATGTTTGCAGTGCCATATTTTTTCCTTAAACAAAATCCGGCAACGGCAATGGGATCAAATCCGGCATAGCTTGATTAGTCCTGGACGTTACAAAATATTCCCTTTCAATCTTCCGCGCCAACCCATGATGCCCCGATGCAATTTGAAAATTCCCGTCTAAATCCAGCAATGTGCCAATGACTTCATGAATTACTGCTTTCAATAAACTTTCGGGTAAGTCAATCCTACTGGCTAATCCACTGCGCTTTTCCGGCTTGGCAAAATAATGCACTTCGACTGTTTTGCCGGAAGCAGGTGTTTTAGACCAAAATAACTTCTTCGTATCTTCCTGCCATTTCCCACCGGAAGAATACGCCACTTCATAACTGGATACATCAATAGGTATTGTAAATCTATTAGCGTCTAATTGGGTTATTTTATGACGAATACCATTCACCTCGGATTTAGCACCATTGTCAGACAATAACCCTACAATTTCAGAAATAATCACATAATCATTACTATCCAATCCATGACTTACAGATACTATTTGTATGGGATTATCAGACTGCACCTCTATTATACTGCCTGTAGAAACATTTGTATCAATATAGTATCCAAGTTTATCGTAATCTGTATTGGTTTTACCCTCATTGACCAACGCACGATCAACAAAAGGAATCACTTTCTCGTCAAACTGGACTTTATATATCTGATTTGATATATTACTTTTGGTAAATACCAATTCTTTACTGGCAAGGGATGTAAATCTTTCTATATCCCGTTTACGAAGCACCCTTAATCCAATATCTTCTACAGCAATATCAAAATAAGTATTGAGAATATTTTCACTAATGGCAAAAGACAATTCTGCTTTTTGTAATGCAAGTTGCACTTGCTCATAAGCTTCTTGGTAACGCATATCTTTTTCGCCAATAATGGGCGGAGCGTATTGTTAAGATTACTATTTAAGTAAGCTTTATGATTGCATGAGTTTGTTCATTTCGGATCTCTGGACCACTTTCAACGAGCCATTCATCTGTACGTCCATCAGTACCATCTTTAACAATATCCTTTCTTAATTGCAGATTACGAGTTCGAAGCGGACGAACATCAAAATTATTGAAATCAACCGCTACTGCGTAATTTTCCAGCGCTCCGGTCAGCATGGGATGACGAATAAAATTCATCTCCCCAATGGCACCTTGATAACTGGTAACGCGCAATCCGGCACGTATTTCCTTTCCCATCTCTGCATTTAGACTTGTTCCTTCGCTCTCTCGGACTATTTTTTTCATAAACCGAAGCCATTTAGAAGAACAATACACGTCTTTCTGTAAACCGCCCTCTAACACATCTTCAAAGATTTTACTCTCAATTGCGTCAAAATCATCCATCACTCCCAATGAAAAAGAAATCTGCATATCAGCGTTATCATTTCCGTTAAACGATTTAACAAAACCTTCACCGCTTGGTTTTCCTACACCAAACCCCCGAAAATTTCGTTTCGGATTTTCAGCAGTTTCGTCAAAATCAGGTGCTCCATTTATTAGTAATGAATATTCAAGATCAACTTTGATCTTTTTCAGCTTTCTGGTTTGCAATCTGACCAATTCTTTTGGACCATATTGCTTTGCAGCGTCCGCCGTTCCGGTTATATCATAAGACTCACGGAAAATTTGAGTACAATTTTTCAACCGTCTCACTTTCTTGCGTGATGCTTTATGAACGCCGGCACCTTCAGCGTGTCCGGTCAAACCCAAGACTAAAAATACATCATTATCAGTCAGATTTGTTTGATTGGCCGACGCACCAACGACACCACTTAAAGAACCGGCCCCTGCATTACCTACATAGGTAAATGTAAAGGTTCCGTTGGGATCACCGGTAAACAGCGCTACAGTCGTAGGTAATTTGTTATAGGTAAAACTATCACCGTTCACTTCATCAAACTGTACAAACTGTACCATGGTTGAGGCTTTCGCTCCAGAATCCAATGCAACTTCTTCACCGATTGCAATACACATAACCCCTTTCGTTCCACCTTTAATCACTGCATTTTCAGCAGTTACTGTATAGACCGCACCTTTCTCAAACAGTTCAAGATAAGCTGATCTGTCCAAGTCAATAATAACGCCTGCGTCGTTATTACCGGTTGTCGCATTAAAAACATGCCTTAGTTTTCCACTGCAAACAACGGATCGCTTAATCATGTACTCATCTTCCTGCCAGTCAAATACTGGCACAGGAGTAGTCACTGTATTGCTTTTTGCGAACATTGCAAGCAATGGTGTTTCACTTCTATTGAACATGTGGATAAGATTCCCCAGTTCAAGCACTTGTCGGGCTGTCCCATCAGTAAACTGTGTAGGCGTGCCCGTTCCATATTTGGAAGCCATTATTAATCTCCTATAGCTTTAACGTTTCAAATTCGTGCCATTATGTTTAAAAAAAATGACCCAAATTTAACTGGTTGATAATTTCATAATCTCCGCTTCAATCTCTTCTTCTGCTTTTTTCTTACTGTCCGAAGTTTGCGCAGGGACTGCACCGGATATTGCCGCCGCAGTCGTCTGTTTTCCTTCTTTAGTTAAAACAGCTTCTTTCGATTCTTTCGCCGAAGATTCTTTACCAGACAAATAACGCCATACTTTCACAAGATTTTCTTCTGTCTTATGTTTTGGATTTTGAATAAACACATCATATTCAGTTATTTCAGCTTTTGTAAGGCCAAGTTTCATCAAATCCTTTGTACGCTGGTTTATCGCATCTTTTTCAGCTAATTCCTGTTTAAACGCATTGACTTCTTTCAAAGCTTCCGCTGCGCCTCGCTGTACAAGATACTCGTCATGCTGCTCACGCCACTTATACGAAGATGTCCCTTCAATACTTTCATCAAGCATATCGTAATCTTCCGGCTTTTCCGGTACTTTAGAACCATTCTGCCGTGTGTTTATTTCACGCTGAATAAGTTTTACTATATTGGGGTTCTCCCGTAAAAACTCATCCAATTGCTGTAATGATTCTGTTCCCTTTAATGCCGCTTCTGCTTTCGTTGCACGACCCTGAATATTCTGATACGATTCGATCAGATTATTTCTGCCCTTATCGTCATTGCGAAATTTGTTCTCAATTAGCCAATCAGCTTCACTTTCGCCTTCTGCCTCTTGTTTCCCGCTTTTCGCTTCTTCTTGCGTTTCTTTGTCCGCTGCTAAAGAGCTTGCATTAAAATCTTCCAATACTTTTAAAGGATTTTCTTCCAAGTTATCTTCAGTGGTTTCTTCTACAGGTTTACCATCCTGGTTTTCTTTTTTGTCCATCAGTGCTCGTTCCTTTTTAAGTTATCCCAAATAGGGAGCTTCAGGTTGAGAGTTAACTGCTTTCAAGGATCGGGTTTCGTCCCGCTGCCTTGCTTCTTCAAGTTTTGATTGCGCTTTTAAATTTGCCTGCGCTTGTGCAATAGGCTTCGTCGCCTCTGAAATTTCCGCCCGCATATTTGCATGAAATAATTCACGCTCACGAGTCTGTATATCACCACTTAATTGCTTAATCTGATCTGCCTGCTGTTGCACCATCTGCTTTAATTGACCCATTTCATCCATTCGTGCCATTAATGCATTTTTGTCCACTTTCCCTGGTAAATTCATAATGACTTCGTGCTTATCATAAATACCGGCGTTCATCAACCCGATATTCATATTCAATTCCGCCATAGGCGATTTTGCCCGTGCAGAACCAACCACAACTTTTATATCCACTTTATTCGACACCATATCGTATAACTTCATCACCGATTCACTATGATCGTCTGTAACCATTTGATTCAATATAATCTCTTTTCGATCCTGATATGGATTCACCAATCGCAATACACGTTGTTGATCATACACATACGGCACCCATTCCATCGCTACCTTTGCCACCGCAGTTAGCATGTCATACAGAGGAATCACTTTCCAATTCTGTTTCCGGGCAACTGCTTCATCAATAATTTGCGCTTCTCCAACTGTTCCTGGAGATCCAGCTGGATTACCTTGTAAAAATTTATACGCCCCAAACACTGTTTCAATGTCAATCTCGTACCGGCTTTTTTCATGATACAATTCACTGCTCATTTGAACATTTCCGTGAAAATGTATCTTCCCATTGGATAAAGCTCCTGTATTTACTTCCACAGCTGCATTAGGTATATTTATTTTACTCATTTGATCCGGTTCTATTGCCCCACTTTCATACCACACCTTATTCCCACTTTGTGCGCTGGTATGGGCGATTATAAGCGCCTCTGTCCTGTTTAACATCCGCTGCGGACTTTTAGCATGGCGCACATCACCGGAAGAATAGGGAGTCCCGGTATACTCATTGCACGCCGGCTTAATCGGGTAAATCGTTATGGGTAAGACTTCATCATAAATCAGTATATCTCCGACAACAAACGTTTCCCTTACTTTTGTCTCATAAATAATCCTTTCTTCAATCAAGCCCGTATCCACTAATTCTTCGTAACGCTCGTCATTTAATAATTCGGCATACCGCCCTTTATCTAATTTTTTCGTTGTACCCGTCGCCAAATCTGTTATAAGTACATTCGGTATATTTACTTTAGAAAATCGTATAAATTTCCTGACTTTTGGCAATCTATTATCATCCACATCTGCCGCTGTCTGCACATTATCTCTGGAATACTGGCCGGTAGATAGTTCATTCTTATAGTAATCTTCTTCCGCTTCTTCTATTTCATCAGCAAACTGCGGCAACATCGTTTTTAATGCCTCTTTTGTGTGCAGATCAGAATAGATAAGCGAAACAGCATCTTCATAATCAGGCAATGCACTGTTTGGATCTACAAATACAGCCTCTGCCGGCAATCTTTTTACCTTAATCGACCCTAACCCGCCTTCACCGTTCCAATCAGGATAAACAAACATATATGTCAAACCTTTAACGATATAATCTTTACAACAACTTCTATACTGTACATCACCATTAGAATTGTACCAAATATTCTCCATCAACATTCCTGATACAAATGCAAAATCATTATCTGTCTTGCCAATAGGAATCGCATCCCACACGGGCGACGATGAAGCTATATTGGCCAATACTTGCTCTACCGCCGGACGTATTTTATTATTGGGCTCCGGCGGCTGCCCTACACTGACTAAATACTCTTGCTGCCTCTTTGTTAATTGATTTCCAAGGTAAAAATCATTATCCTCGGCCATTTGAAATCGGTGTGTACTCCCGGAAGATTCGTAATGCACATATTCTTCCCGCACATTATCTGCAGTAATATCAGGCAGATCTAATTTCTCTATGCTAATCATAAAAAAGACGACCGGTTTCCCAATCACTTCCCGCAACCGGCATGGGCATTACCCATTTATTACCTTGTTTCTCTAACGAAGGTGCATTCATATCATCTGTCGCCCATTTTAATGCATCCAGCGTATCTTTCTTCGCTGCTCCATGCTTCTTAAAATTCAATAACTCAGATTCTAATTCAATATGTTCCTCCTTCAAATACACCGATTTCGACCCAAATAACGGCTGCAGCTCCATAATTCTATCATACTTCTTCTTAATCGCTTTTTTAGGATTAATTGCATAAAATTTCCCGTGTTCTTTACTCTTGCGAATTATATAATTCGTCAGCATAACATGACCCGTCTCTTCAATATTTACATTTTTAGGATTATACTCACCCATCATATCCCATAACTTGTCAGCACCATCCATCGGCGTGGACTGTCCACGAAAATACTCGATAATAAAAATGTTATATTCACTATCGATACCTATAACCATAATCACTGTATAATCAGCCTTTACATTCTCACTTGACGCAGGATCCATCCCAAAATAAACGTTTACAGGTACTTTCTCACGCCGGCCTCCTTCTGTACGCATTATATAATTAATATCGCTTTCACGAAAATAAAACCCATCCCAATACTGTATATCACGCTCCTTAAATATCCGAAATGAATCATCCATAGGGATATTTTGATACTCTTGATAAAAGAACGCCAAATCCCCTTCACTCTCTAAACGGCTGCGCTCAGCCATCAACCACTTATATGGTTTCCTGTCAGGCCACAATACCGCCGGAATACCATCGACTAAAATCTCTTTACCGCTCGATACAAACTCTCCACGACGGGTATTCTGTAAAATCGCCTGGAAAAATAACGACTTCCAACCCTTAATCCTGCGTATGCCATGATTATTATATGCTTTGCGTCCCGCAATACGATTCAAATAGCTTTCGTTATCCAATATCGTACCAATAAATACCAATCGCGCATCATCGCTACCCGGAATCACCGCACCATTTAACCATCTGCGAAACTCCTCGCGCTGTGTTGGCGATGAACTATTACCATCACCCTCGCCATCGTCAATAATGGTTAATGTGGGACGGTAAGGACCAAACTTTAATCCACGTACCCTCTGGCCCGTACCCCGTACCAGAATCTTACAGCGTATTTCACGATTTAAACCGCCAATAATAATCTTCTCCTCTTTACCCCACGTCTCCCCTTTGCGATCTCCAAATAACGCCTTAATAACAGGATTATGCTCAATCTCATTTCCCAAGGCTTCGACATTCAGCTTACTCTGCTTCTCACTCTCACTTATCATTAGTACAAAATGCTCTTGTCCATAAAATATCTGGTGAAGCGGGTAAATAAGACTGACTTCAGTGCTTTTTGCATGACCACGAGGTGCTACAATTGCTAATTTTTCCCCACGTTGCAAGGCTGCCAATTCCTTGTTTATTTCCCTGTGAAAATCAGGTGTTTTATTGCGAATATGATAATGCATTGGCTGTGTTGCATCACCAAATAAAACTTGAGAGAATAAAAATAAATCAACTTGCATTAATTTAATTAATTCCGAGGTAGATGGGTCGTTCATTTCCCAAAAAAATAATACAAAAATAATATGCAATGCAATAAAAATGTAACGCATTTAACACTTTTATGACACGCTTATTTAAGTTGAGTGGCGGTATTTGTAGTGCTGCTTGAGGTGCGTTTCCGTGCTGCTTGTGAAAATTGTGCGAATTATTTGCGGGGGGTACATATATATAGCACTACCCCCATGAATACCGCATCGACCTTTTCATTTTTCGTTGAGCGCGCAAATCGTAATTGGATTGATCACACGTGCAACACCTTCGCCCCGATGAAGCCAAGCACAGCTAACGACACCAACGCAAACGTGGCGCATATAGCTATACTTACTTGGGCTTTAATGTCAAAGGATCAGTATTAGAAAATATAGCAGCAAACGTTGACCTTTGGTGAGGAGATGTTATTGAATATTTTTCTCTGAGTTTCTTGATGTAGAACCAAACCGCTGGATCTTTTGACTGCTCAAGTTCCTTAAAAGCATCGCACAGCGTTTGTTTGACAAATTCATCACCCTCTTTGACAATAAACTTTTTCTCTACTGCCTCTTCGAGTGCAGTGCGATAAGGAAGATGCTTGTTGAGCCAGTTACAATACCTATCTATGCTCGTCTTGTTGTCGCCGTTAGCAAGAACCCCACCGTTGGTCATTGCCTCTCTGACTCTCCTCTCAACACGCTCATCTATCGTCTCGTCGATGGGTTTGTCTGAGAAAGGTAAACAGCACTGCAACCGATAGAGGATTTCTCTATGTAATTTAAGTAAAGTCTTGTACTTGATCGCTTTCCTCGGCTCTATCAACCAATACCGCATGTCCATAAAAATTTCTTCAGTACCCACTTTAGACAGATAACAAACAAGCGCCCGAAAGTGCTCAAACCCCTCCTTCTCAATGTCGTACCCGAAGAATCCGACAGCATTGTTGAAAGCTTCAGTAAGTGAATTTGCCGCATCCTTGTTGCACTTCATCAACTTTACGTACAGTTTGCCCAGATGATGTCCTTCGCTTCGTCCTGATTTGCCGCTTTTATGTAAAAGTGCCTTTAGTCCTCTCTCCAATTCAAGGTGGGCTATGGAAATCCGGTTTGTCAATCTTGCACTACCACTAATAGAGTCGAGCGGTTGGATTAGCGCGTTGTCGAGGATGTCAATCGTATCCTCTATCGAGCATAGAAGAAAAACTTCTTTGCTTTTAATACAGTGTTTACAGCTTTTACAGTAGCGTTTACAGTGTTTACAGTAGTATTTACAGTCTTCACAATGTTTACAGTATTTACAGTCTTTACAATGTTTACAGTCTTCACAATGTTTACAGTATTTACAGTCTTTACAATGTTTACAGTCTTCACAATGTTTACATTCTTTACAGTATTTACAATCTTCACAATATTCACAGTCTTCACAGTTTTTTTTACAGTCTTTACAGTCTTTACAGCAATTTTTACAGCCTTTGCAGTTTTTACAGCAGTCTTTACAGTCTTTTTTATCCATGAGGCTTACTCACTGCACAAATCGAGTGGGCACGTTCAGCGAATCTTTTTCAAATAATCGATGTAAGCTTGCTGGGCGGGAAACTTTTGAAAGATGGTAATGAGGTTCATTCTTGTCTCCTTTGTTACTACAAATATAACAAAAACAGAAGCTGCGCTAAAACATATAATTAATCGTATCGATTGGGGAATGGAAACATATTAAAACGCGACCGCTCCAGTACCAATCGGTATCTTATGACTGAACGTATTTTCTCGAGACGCAACCACAACACACCGGACTCAATTTAAGACCTAGGGATAGATCAAGATACCAGAGCGGCCAACTATGTGAAAAGGAGTCACATAGAACACTAACAGTCTAACCACGAAAAGTAACCCACGGCAAGATTAAAATCACCTAAATCCGTATTAACATCGCAACACTTTCGAAAATCCAAAGCAGCAACAGCCGGTTTTGAGTCAATCCCGCCCAATAAGGCACGCTGCACGCGTTTTAAGCTAAGAGGTAATATTCCTCATAGCTTTCGGCAAGAAACACCCGTCTTGCCATTAAATTCCACGGATTTGAGGCTATTCTGTAGCATCTTCTGCATCAATTTCATCCGCAGCGTTTAATTTTTCCAATTTCACCAACCCTTCCGGTGTTAAATTTTCCAAGATGGATAGTTTTTGTCTTGTAGCATCCACCATTTTCAAAGCCTGGGCAGATAACTTAACTGCAGTTTCAGCAACCTCATCTTGTTTATTTCTATTGCGATCCAGCAGCCCATAAAGTTTCGCTTTCAATTCTGTTGCTTTAATCATCGCACTGGGATTTTCCAATTTTTTTGCAAAAGCTTTATCCTCCATCAATTCTTCAACTATTGATTCCAGGGAAACCTGGTATTTTTTTTGTATTCCAAGTCGTAATTTATTCACTCTTTTAACCACTTTTGGATTGACTTTCAAATCTTGCGATTTGGTATAGATTGATCTTTTAGTCCAATTTTTAGTAGCTGGATATGCTTTCATGTATGCATCGACCAATACCCCAGTTTTAACATATTCTTGGCAGAACTTTTCTTGTTTAGCTGTTAGTGGTATTACCCGTTTTTTCTTCTTTTTATTTTCCATGTTGCTGCATTCTATTTAATTTTCCCGTATCCATAAAGATAGCGCAGGCGGTAGGATCAGACGCCAAGCCTCCTAAAGAGGCGATTGGGCGGATGATCTCTCCGCCAAGCTTGGAAGGGGGATTTTTAAGGGGGAAACCATTTTTCAGAAATCGGAGTGAACCTAACATGGTCTTTATTTTAGGTCCATGCTATATATATAGATACCTTTAGGTATATATGAAAATGAACCTAACGAGAATACCGTGAACCTAAAATGAACCTCAATGAACCTAACGGCATTGGTTATTATTATTTTGTCGTCGGGATACGCACTTTTAACGATTGAACCTAAAACAGTCATTTTTTGGTTATTTTTTTTATTTTTCATTTCTGAGTGAACCTAACGTGAACCTAACTATAATTTGTCGACAAAGATTGACTCATTTGTAAATTCTCTTAACCATACACTTTTGTTACTTTTTTCAGCTGATCTTATAATTATATTTTGATTATCTAAACTCTGAATTGTACGTATCATCATTGCTTTTGAATAGCCTTCATCTCGTCCTTTCTGTACCAGATTTTTTTGCAATATCCCATCTTCTTTAACATAGTTCAACTTTTCTACTATGAAGTTTTCACATGTTTGAGCTTTTTTAATTTGTTGGAATGTAAGGCATGTTGGATCTAATTCAAGTGTAAGCGGATCCGGGGTGGGGCCATTGCGCAATTCAAATTCTAATTTGTGGTATCCCTGGCTGGTTTGTTTGTTATATCGTTTAGTGAGTAACATTCCAGTATCACAGGCCCCTCTTATGCTTGAAGCTCCTCTAATTGATGTCCCGGCAGTTTCTTCATTGATTGTTGGTTTTCTTATGTGATGGATTAGTATTATAGATATATCGCAAGAAATCTTTAATTCGTGAAATATACCCATGATTTTTGCCATATCGCTGTTGCTGTTTTCTTCTGCGGTGTGGAAGCTTGCTAATGGGTCTATGATTACCACTTTTGGCTGGTGTGTATCCAATAATCTGCCTATTTGCTCATATCCATCCGTTTCATTAATATTCAACCCATTAATAGGGTCCGACACGAAAAGCTGTTTTTCAGGCAGTTTAGGCATTAAATACGGTGGTTCTGTTATTTTGTTTATGTGTTTAATTCTGTCGCGCTGGTTGAAGTAAGAATTTTCTGCTTGGATTATCATAGTTTTATGCGGTTCAGTTATTGGAAATTGGAACCAGTTTTTTCCTGAAGCTATGTGGTAGGCCAGAGATATGGCTAGATGGGATTTGCCTATTTTGGGCTCTCCGGCCAGTACGGCCATGGTTTTTTGTGGCAGCACCCCGTTTCCAATAATATGAGGTGGTTCCGGTGTTGTATCCCGGATAAAATAGTTCCAGTCACGTACTGTCAGTTCTGGAGGGCGTTTTTTCCCTTCTTGGACGAGTATTGCATTATCGAGTATTTGGGTGTAGAAGTCATCTTTTGTTTTCATGTTTTGTTACTCCTTTATTTGTGTATTTGTGAATTTCATTTCGAAATGTAGTAAACTATCCAGCATGTTAGAAAGTGTAATCTTAATACTTATTGTGTGCCAATTATGCGCCAGTTTATTTATTTCTGATGGGATAACCTCCAGTTATTATATGTCCTCTGGTCCAGCAACACGACGCGCAGGATCATACCACGTTGTAAATAATCCATGAAGAATCTCTGGTGCGGGAAATGTACCGTCAAATCGATACCCTCGATCGTCGACATAAATATTCGCAGCAGGTTTGTAATTCGGAAACGCAATTTTATCGATAAGGCGATAATTGTGTTTCTGTGTATCGTGTTTGTCAATGAAGTTTTTCATGGCTTCTATACCCCCCGCCTCTGAAGATCTGGCACTGAAAACAGCAACTGTAAAATGATTTAGGCAGCAATGCAAAGCTTCTATAGCACCATTAACTGGCGCATCAGGTATGATAGCATTCCCCTGCCAACCGGACGTGTATGAATGGATAACTCCGTCAAAATCCAAGCATACATCAACAAAAACAGTAGTTGATTTCATTATTATCCTCTTTTTGTGTCGTTTTCTTGTTTAATTTTTTTCGCACAAATTTCTGAATAAAGGACAATGTATATTCGCCTTCACTTTCAAATTTTCGATATAGCTCCAACTCCTTGCAGAGTCGGCTAGCGTGCGATAACCCATTATATGTTCTTCTGTTTGGCAGAAGCAGCCGCCCAGCCATTTTCGTACATCATGTCAAGCATGTATTGGGCTTTGGGATACCATGGTTCAGCAGCGCGAAGATACCAAACAAGCGCTTTAGCGTGATCTTGCGGAACTCCATCGCCAAGGTAGTATATATTGCCAAGCATATATTGGGCATTGCTATCCCCTTGTTCAGCAGCGTGGCGGAACCAAACAAGCGCTTCAGCGTAATTTTGGGGAACTCTCTGGCCAAGGTAGTACATACTGCCAACTTTGTATTGGGCGTCAGCATCTCCTTGTTTGGCAGCGCGACGATACCAAGCCACCGCTTCAGTGTAATCTTGCGGAACTCCCTTACCATATTCGTACATCACGCCAAGCACTGCTTGGGCATGGCTATCCTCCTGTTCAGCAGCACGATGACACCAGGTAAACGCTTCAGTGTAGTCTTTAGCAACTCCTTGTCCAAAGTAGTACATACTGCCAAGTTCGTATTGGCCTCTGGGATTCCCCTGTTCGGCAGCGCGACGGAACCAAACAACCGTTTCAGCGTAATCTCGAGGAACTCCCTGACCAAAGTAGTACATCACGCCAAGCATGTATTGGGCGTCGGCATGTCCCTGTTCGGCAGCATAACGATACCAAACAAGTGCTTTTGCGTGATTTTGGGCAACTCTCTTGCCAAAGTAGTACTTACTGGCAAGTATTACTTGTTCATCGGCTGTGATGACTTCGTATGCTTCAGGTAACTCTTTTTTCTTGTATTTATCTTTCATTATTATCTTTTCTTTTTTCATCTATTATAACTTGCTGGGCATCGATATGCCCCTGTTCAGAAGCGCGGTGGAACCAAACAAGTGCTTCAGCGTAATTTTGGAGAACTCCCCAGCCATAGTAGTACATTTTGCCAAGCCAGTATTGGGCATGGTCATACTCCTGTTCGGCAGCACGACGGAACCAAACAAGCGCTTCAGCGTAATTTTGGAGAACTCCCCGGCCAAAGTAATACATCAAGCCAAGTTCGTATTGGGCGTTAGCTTTCCCTTGCTCGGCAGCACGACGGAACCAGGTAAACGCTTCAGTGTAATCTTGCGGAACTCCCCAGCCATAGTAGTACATTTTGCCAAGCCAGTATTGGGCCAAGGCATCTCTCTGTTCAGCAGAACGAAGATACCAAGTAAATGCTTCAGCGTAGTCTTGATCAACTCCCTCGCCAAATTCGTACATACTGCCAAACCAGTATTGGGCTCTGGGATGCCCTTGTTTAGCAGCGAGACGATACCAAACACCTGCTTCAGTGTAGTCTTGATCAACTCCCCAGCCAAAGTAGTACATCTCGCCAAGCCAGTATTGGGCCTGGGCAAGCCCCTGTTCAGCAGCACGACGATACCAAACAACTGCTTCAGCGTCATCTTGGGGAACCCCCCGTCCATTGCGGTACATATAGCCAAGCATTGCTTGGGAACTATTATCCCCCTGTTCAGCAGCACGAAGATACCAAGCCACTGCTTCAGTGTCATCTTGAGGAACTCCCTCACCATGGTAGAACATCTCGCCAAGCCCCACCCGTTCGGCGGCTGTCAAGTCTTCGTATGATTCAGGTGAATCTTTTTTTGTTTTATTCATTTCTCTGCTCCGCTATTTCGATGGCTCTATCAATTACGCTAATTATAATATCGTACACTGCGAGTGGACGGTCATCTTTTTCAATCAACCAATACAAATAATCATACGGTAAAGGATATTTTTCAGTAATTGTTTCCACGTGTACCTGATGATATTCAGCGAAGGTAGAACACATAAACCAACTCGAATCACACATAATTACTCGCCTCTCTTCTTTATCGTTTAAACTCTCTTTTACAATAGCTGATGGAATACAAAACCTATCAGCCTGACTTGATAAGAATGGTACAATATCCCCGTTTTTATTTTGAGCCATATCGTACTTACACCACTTATCGTATGTGGAAATTGAATCTTTGACCTTTTTTAACAGTTCTCCAATTTTAGGGGCGACGCAATCGGTAGTGCGATGGAACCAAAAAACCGTTTTAGCGTAGTTTCTGGAAAATCCATTGCCATGGTAATATATACTGCTAATCATGTATTGAGCATTATTATGTTCCTGTTCATCAACTCGACAATACCAATTAAGTGCTTTTGAGTTATCGTGTAGTATCCCATCGCCTATGCTGTATATATTGCCAAGCCCCACTTGTCCATCTGCTATCATGGCTTCGTATGATTTGGGTAAATCTTTTTTCTTGTATTTATCTTCCATGATTATCCTTGCCTTTTTTTACTTTTCAGAGGACAATCTTTTAAAAATTTAATCCGATTCTCCCCGGTTTTTTGACCACAATAGAGTTCATCACGCCATTTCGCACAAAGGGCGCAAGTCTTTTCTTTTATTGGGCAATGCTTAAACATATTTAATTCGAAGGGGGGTGTGTTATTTCCATTAGTACCTTACTCAATCTCGTGAAGAAGTACTTTAGCGGCGGAATGCCCATCATCAGCCGCACGACGAACCCACGTAAGTGCTTTATCGTAGTCCTCTTTAACGCCATGCCCCTCGTAGTACATAACCGCAAGCTCACACTGAGCGTCGGGATTCCCTTGAATTGCTGATTTAATAAACATTGTAAACGCTTTATCATAGGCTGGATCAACTCCATCGCCAATATAATACATCTTACCAAGCTCGTACTGCGCTCCGGCGTGGTTCTGTTCAGCCGCACGCTGAAACCATTTAAAAGATTCAGTTTTATCTTTATCGACACTATCCCCCAAGTAATACATCCTGCCAAGCCTATACTGTGATATGGCGTTACCCTCTTGAGCATCAAGCATATACCACGCAAGCTCTACCTTATGGTATGCTTTATATTGCTTACTTGGCTTTGACAGTTCTTTTTTATTGTGATTTTTTTTCATTTTTTTAGATACTTTCATTATTATTTTTTTTCTTTCTTGTACATCTCGCCAAGCAAGTATTGGGCTCTGGCATCCCCCTGTTCAGCAGCGCGACGATACCAAACAATCGCTTCAGCGTGGTCTTGGGGAACTCCTTGTCCAAAGTAGTACATACTGCCAAGTTCGTATTGGCCTCTGGGATGCCCCTGTTCAGCACGACTTACCAACTCTTCATCAGTAAGGTTTTCGTATTGTTTCTTTTTACTCATTATCCCCCATCCTCTTTCATTGAAATTTCATAGGTTATTCTTAAGCGTAATTCTTTATGTCCATGCAGTTATCAATGTTGAATGAATTCATCTATTTTTTTATTTAATTCAGAAATACCTGCAATATAATCGTCATCATCTTCTTCGTCGGAAAGGAAAATCTCACCATAAAGCGATTCTCGACCGTCATAAAACTCAATCTCTACCATAAAATGATCCATAGCCTTATTTATTCTGATTGTATGGCTGTAATCAATATTAGCAGAAGCCGAACTTTCGTATAGCCTGTGCAATACCTTAATTATTGCACCAATTCTTTTTGATTTTAATTTCATTATTATTTTTTTTTCTTTCTTGTACATCTCGCCAAGCAAGTATTGGGCTCTGGCATCCCCCTGTTCAGCAGCGAGACTGAGCCAAGTAAACGCTTCAGTGTAATCTTTAGGAACTCCCTTACCAAAGTAGTACATCATGCCAAGTTGGTATTGGCCTCTGGGATGCCCCTGTTCAGCAGCGCGAAGATACCAAGCCACCGCTTCAGCGTCATCTTCGGGAACTCCCTTGCCAAAGTAGTACATCTCGCCAAGCATGTATTGGGCATGGTCATACTCCTGTTCGGCAGCACGACGGAACCAAACAAGTGCTTTTGCGTAATCTTGAGAAACTCCCCGGCCAAAGTAATACATCAAGCCAAGTTCCACTTGTCTATCGGTTGTCAGGTCTTCGTATGTTTCTTTTTTATCCAATGTTGCTATGTCAATCATATTTTTTTTATAATGTCTAATAATCCTAGAATGGAATCATAGATGGATGTATTCCGCCATCAATCATCCTATCTCTCACAGCTTTCTTTGTTTTTTGGCTTAATTTTTCAGAAAGCTTTTCCTGATTTTTATAATCAAACATTGCTACGATATACATGAAGTTGTCACCGATATTCTTCATGTCTTCTATCTTGCCGATTTTCCCTTGAGCATAGCTCGGCTCCGAACCCATTGGTTCCCAGACTTTTATAGCTTTTTCTTTAAGCTCCTCGAATTCCTCATCTGTAGGTGGTGTGTAATATAGTCTAGTCATTTTGCTGCTCCTTCATTAGTAAAACTCCGCCGCTAGCGCTATTTTTACTTTTCCAACCCAGTAATTTTCTCACTTTTGGCGGAGTCATTTATTGTGCGATCCAATCCGACACATCAATCCCATCTGGAACAGTGGTCAGTAAGATTGTAGTTTCCGGTAAATCTTTTTTTAGCTGCTCGATCACTTTCTTGGATCCCTTGATTCCTGCCAGATCCGGATCGAAGCATATATATATTTTATCGTATTGGTGCAGCCAACGAACGTCTGTTGGGATATTCCCGACACCATTTGTATTGGTAATCGCCGGTATTCCCAGGGATAATAGCGTAAGTACATCCTTTTCCCCTTCGCACCATACCACATGATCGAATGTTTGCGAGTTCATAAACTGTTGCGGGAACCAGAATGAACCTTTGATTCCTTTTAACTGATGTTTCTTGTGCCACCGGAGATTCAGGAGTTTCCCTTCCAGGTCGTAAATCGGGAATACAAAGCATTGATGTTTTGGATCCCATCCAATCTGACATGATTTAATGACAGCTTTATTCCACATTTCCGGTTTAAGCCGTTCCCAGTTTTCTATAAAATACTTATGATACTTCTTATATTTTTGTGCATCTGAAATCCGTGGAGTTGTTTCTTCTTTTATATGCCCGTTTGTAGGGATGCTTTCTGTGATATATGGTCTTGGATCAATGTTTAATTTCTGTGCGAATTGATAGGCATTCCCTTTTTTGTTGCAGCTCCGGCATAACCATAGCCCGGTTTCTATATTGGCGTTAAACGAAGGCTTAGTGTCATGATGGAATGGACATAGCCCTGCCAACTCATCCCCGGATAATCGAGGTTTATCTACGTTATGTTCAAAGAGATTAAGAAATAGATTCATTTTTCCATCGTTGTCCTCTGGCTGCCGGGGCTAATAATCAAAAGTTCCTTTGATTTCTTGCCATTGGACATGCCGTATTTCCACTTGGATTCGAGTATTCGGGCATGTTTGTAGAGTTCTCTAATCTTTGGACAATCATTATAAGAAAGCACCCACTTATCACGTTTTCGCAGGATAGACGCTAATTCTTCGTGGTTAAAACCTTTATGAGCTTTTCCCTTTGATCCATAAAGGTTGTTAGTTTCAATCAAGTAAGGGGGGTCAAGATAAGTCACCATATAAGGGTTTTCCCAAAGTGCGTCTTTGTAGTCCATTTTCCTGACTTTAAGACCTGCGGAACGGAAATTCTTTAATCTCTCTATTGCCGACTGGGTAAACCGGGGATGCCCTGGGGACATTCCCCCTGAAAAAGTAGTGCCGGAAAAAGAGCAACGGTTAAGCACAAAAAACACTGCTGCCCGTTCAAGTTTGTCCGGTAGTTCGTTATAACGCTTTTGAAGGCTGTAAAACTTGGTTCGGGGAAGCGGAAAGTATTTCCGAACCCGCTTTGAAAGCTCCACCGGGTTTTCAATTGCCTCTTGCCAAAAGTCCACAAGTGGGGAGAAAATATCAGAACCGAAGACTCTGATTCCTTTACCCATCAAAGCAAGTTCTACAGAGCCCCCTCCAAAAAACGGGGAACAGACCTTTTTCGTATTTTCTGGTATATGCGGGAGAATTGCTGATACCGCCCTGCTTTTGCCCCCCGGATAACGCAAGGGAGACCGAGTAGTTAATTTAGGTGGTGGTTCAAAAATAATACGGGGATTTTTTTTTAGGAATCCTTTTGAGGTTTCAGTGTGTGCTTCATCAGTGACTGGTTCGTAAGTCGCTTTGAAAATTTCTGGCTTGCACGGGTAACGTTCGCCTGCAACTCCAGTGATGATCCAGTCGCCTGGGCAAACGATATGGTTGCCTTCCAGAGTGTCAATCCATCCGTGTTTATGCATGATTTGATTACACTTTGAGCAACGAAATTTTCCATCCATATCGGGTGTGCGATAATACCGAACAACCTTGCCTTCGGACAGAAAGTTTGTGTCTTCTCCTGATCTGCATATGACGCGACAGTTGTCATCGGGATGGTCGCCATTCTTATACCATCTATGAGCCTCAATGATGACTGGCTTCTTGCGAAACTTCATCTGTTTTCCTCCATGCCATACACTGCCAACAAAATGGCATCGGCTGTTTTAAGTGTTATTCTTTCTTTTGGGAATTGTTGTTGCGCAAGGTGTTTTAAATGGTTTTTACGGTCTTTTTTATTTTTAGGCATACGACCATAGTGCTTCATCCATTTGGAAGGTGCAACCTGTATATAGGGTATTTTCAATGCTGCAAGGATTCCCAACCATTGCCCGTAATTCATGCCAAACTTGAATGTGGATGTTACCCCTTGACCAGGAAATGAGTGTACTCTTTCAATAACGGCTCTTGCTTTAAAATTTATATAGTCAAATTCAGATAATATATTTGCCATATCGTTTACCGTATCAGGACAGCTTGCAATTCGGATTGTGCCTGATTCTATCAGCATAACAATTCCACCGGAAACACCAGGATCAATACCGATTGATAGTTTCATTTCTCCATCTTTCTCAATTTCTTTTCCAACTTCCTGTATCGCTTCATGGTAATTCCCATTTGTCTACAGATGTAGTTTCTCTTTTGCCTTGCGGGATTGTTCTTGGGTTTCCGGCGGAGTAATTTTGGTATGGGCATGTTTTATAATTCTATTAATGATTTTAATGGATGTGCCCTTGAGCTTATCAGATGCGCTGCAGTTTTGTAAAAGCTGATTCCCACCCTCCATGTGCATAAGCAGATTGTTAAGAATGCTATACTCACGAACATTAAGACTTGTTTTATACCGTTCAATAAATTGGTAAATCCAACCTTGGGCAAAAGGGGCGAACTTCTGCTGGCTCGCCCCACTTTGTTGTGTTGCTACACTCATTTGACACCGCTAAAATGGTAGTTCGACGTCGACGCTTTTTACTTTTTCTGGACGTGCGCGTTCATACAAAGTGCTGGGGTTAACACGCGTATCCCTTTCATCATCCAGCAGCCCAAACGGATTCGCATTATCATCCAGCAGCTCAAACGGATCCGCACTATCAAATAATGCTTCCAGGTTGCACACCCAATATTCAAAAGTGCTGACTAATTCTTCCGTCAACTTTTTTTTCGGTTTGGGTACCACACTGTATTCCGTGTTGAGTTCTTTACCTTTACGGTTAATGACGATGTCGTAATTAAGAGGATTGCCCCAATCGCTATCCTTATCAAGAATTCTAATCGCTGTTTGGATTGTCTTTTGGGTAATTTGCAGGATTTGAAACATGTTTAATTGATAGTTCCACACCTTAAACGCCCAAAAGTGTTTGGGTGCTTTTCCGTTGGTTAGTTCGTTTACATTCTTTGGCAGATCTTCTTTTTTACGGACCCGATGAGGATGCTTTCCTTCATCATCTTCCGTCCAATACTCGTGTCCAAGAATTGGTTGGGACATAATGCGGATTTTGTTATCACCAACCTCTAACCTCATATACATTGATGGTGTTTCCGGAACTTCATATCCGTCCGGTAGAAATCGATCATTCATAGCGTACTCCTTTTGTTTGTTAGTTAAATTGATATGCTTCTGCCGGGAGAAATGAATCTGCCTCGACAAACTTTTTGTCTGTACCGTCAAGGTACATATCGCATGTATCTACAAATCGGCAACTGGTACAGGCGGATGGATTCGGCATGTACACATTCATGCGCATAGCTGCACAGGCCCAAATAATGCTTTTACGCATTACATTGATGCGATGCTCTGTAATCTTCATTGAGTGCCTTCCCGGTCCTTTCTGGTGGCCGGTATTGAAGTACACTTTGTTCAATGCCTTCAAACGGTTATTACCTGTTATTTCTTTTATTTCATCCAAAGAATGAGTAATGGCTTGTTTATTGAACCATTCGAAATAACTATAGGTATGCTTGCCATTGCGTTCTTCGATAGGGGCAACCGGTGTTGGTTTTTGATATTCCATGTGATCTTTGAGTTGGTACCATGCGATCTGATCCGGCAGTCGGCCAATAGTTATTAGTGCTCCATTATTTTCAAATTTCCCTTCACGTATTGCCAACGCATAGATTGCAAATTGATACATCCGTCTCATTTCAACATTCCCGGGGATTCTGATCCCTGTTTTGAAATCAAGCAGCTCAAGCGTTCCATCCGCATATTCGCGCAGCTGGTCAATTCGCCCCTCAAACTTGTACTGTGTACTATCGCCGATCGACAGTGTAAAGGGTGCTTCTGCCAAAAGTATCTTGCAATTTCGATTTTCGGTTTTACGGACATAGTTCCGCAACATGATAGTGGCATCATTGATTAATTCGGATTTTTGAGTATCTTTATCCTCATTCCACCGCACCGGTACTTCAAAGTCGTCATGTTCAAATTCAGCTTTCCGCAGTGAATCAATAAATAGGTTCTGTATTTCCATGTCAGTTGCATCCCACAAATTTTCTTCGTGGATCACTTTCAGGGCAGCGTGTAATGCGGTACCGTTAATCATCCTTACGTTGCGGTATTCCGGTACTTCTCCATAGATATACTGGAATTTTGTTGCTAATCCGCAGTATGAGACATAGCTGCTTATGATTGAAGCGTGAAAAGCCTCGTTATTATCTCCAAAACGCTTCATACTGTTCTCCTTTTGTTTGTTGTGTGATCCGCCTCAATCCCGATTAAGCAAAGAAGTGGATTATTGCGTGCTCTAATGAAACTTTTACCCATGAAAAAATTTGATTATGATTGCTATTCCGCACACAAACAGCACCGTTGGGACAAGGTATTTTCTTATATACCACAATATTTGTTCTATTAAATCAACCATCAGATTCCTCCGGTATTGGCAGTTGTTTTCCGCAATCTTCGCAGTAATAACCTGGCGGTGTATTGGTGTCTTTCTTTCTTGGCTTATAGACTGTGTGCTTATGTCTACAAGGTCCGCCCAGCATTAAATCATCCAACTGATCTATAATGGCTCCCAATACTTGTGCATTACTCATATTCTCTCCAATACGTTATCTATTGATGATTGTTTTATCCGTATAGGTCCGCCGGGAATACGGCGTATATCCAATATCTCTTTATTGTTGTACATAAATCTCCGTGCGCTTTTTACGCTCTTATAGCCTAAATATTTGGCCACACTGTTAAGCGTCAGCCACGGCGATTGATCTATCCAGATTGTTTTATATATAGCTTTCATATTTTCCTCCCATTTTTAACCGGCTTTTACCCGTTAATTGTCATTAATAGTTTGGCGTTATTCATTGTCTCTTCTTTTCATTAATTCTGCGATAGAGTTCATGGATTGGCTGATTGCATTGCTTGCGTTATGAATCTCCAGCCCTATTTCCGCAAGTGAGATTTCTTTTTCTTTAAGTTCATAGCCGGATTGATTGGCCAACACTTTTAAAATAGTGTAATTACCCGTGATCCGCATTAAATCCGGCACTTTATCCAATGGGAATACAATCTTTTCCGCGTGGTTGCACCGTCGGGATAATTCCGATGGAGAATAGTCTAATTCATAGGCGATTTCTTTAAGGGATTTCCCGGAACCGTATACTGTTTTATTGAGTGCGTCATGTATCATATTGAATCCCGTTAAGCTCATTTTCATTGAGTTGTATCGGATGACCCTGATAATTTTTCCCGATGATTATTAAAAGGATATATGAATGGTTTGACTCTGATAGGTGTAACCTTTGCCTTTGTTGCCTGTATCGTTATATATTCACCGAATATGAGCGACAGGAAATTGACAATACGCTGGCTTTTGCGCTTTCCTGCGATAACATTGGACACGTGCGCTGGATTGACCTTGTTCTGATGGGCTATTTGTCTTTGTGTAACCCCAAGGTCTTTTAGGCGCTGTTTAATTTGCTGTCTGTTTAGTTCCATGAAATTTTATGCTAACCATAACTAAATTGTTGATAAATAGCTTTGCTTACTGTAGTGAATATATATGCAAAATATTATCAATACAAGTAAAATATGCAAATTATTGGAAATAGACTAAAAATATATAGAAAATATCTCGGATGGACACAGCAAAACATTGCAGATATTTTAGGTGTTTCTGTGCGAACCTATATATACTGGGAAAGAGGCAATGATGTCCCTTTGGGGAAATTATATAATCTTTCCGAGTATAAACTCAACACTCACTGGCTGCTGACCGGAGAGGGTGATATGTATTTAAAAAATCAAGAGGAAGTTTTGGATCAAGAAGTTGCAGATTTTAGGAATGAGATTAATGCTGAAGTTTCTGCAATTCCGAATGAAGATCATTCTGTTAATGAAATCATATTTAAAATTATGACATATGAAGGTGTTTATACGGACACCGCATTGTCAGGGAAATTAGGTCTTAAACCATCTGCTATTTCTAATTGGAAAAGTTCAGGACGTGTACCAAAAAAATATTTAAGAAAATATCAAGATATAATAACAAGTGTAGCGCCAACTTCCACATCAGGACAACCAGTGCGAGACTATTCAACTATAAAAGAGGATGTGCCTGCTATAAAACGACCACCTCAGTTGCCTGCAGAGATTCTAACGGCAGTCGGTTTAAGCGAAGGGGCCAGTGTAGCGGCTGCACTGCAGAAGATCAGGAAACGCTTTGAACAGGGGGATACGGCCGAAAAATTATTGAGCAAAGCCGTACAGAAGATTTACGCCATTGCACAGGCAGAGAGCAATGATCTGAAGGAGCTGAAGGTGCGGATGAGTCAGTTAGAAAGTGGCAAAACGACTCATCAAGAGCAGCTCGATACGACCACGCCCCCAGATGAATTGCACATACCATCAATGCGCTATGTGCGTGCATCCGCCGGACCTGGTGAGGAAATATTCGAGGAGGAGGAAGCGTTTGGCATCCTGTTCCGCAGGTCTGTCCTGCCGCGGTGGATTCGTCCGGATAGCCTGATCTGCATCCGGGCGACGGGCAACTCTATGGAGCCCACCCTTTATGCGGGGGATCTGATTATTCTTGACCGCTCCCAGATCGAACCGATAAGTGGAGAAATATTCGTCATACGTACCATAGATGGGTTAGTTATCAAGCGTTTGAAACAGGTAGGGCGTCGCTGGCAGTTGGAGAGCGACAATCCAGACTATCCCATACGCCGGTTAGGGAAAGAGGACAACAACATCGGTCGTGTTGCCTGGAATGGACCCCTTCGATAGGCGCGCAAATGAATAAGAAACGAAAGTTTATATTAAAAAGGGAGGCTTTTTGCTGTACATACTTATGTTCGGTGTGTACGTGGCGTTTACCGCACAAAACGATGGAATTGCCGAATTGCGTCGCACCGCTAAACAGGGGGAGCTCAGTGCCCAATACGAACTTGGCATGATGTATGAAAGTGGCGAGGGAGTTGCCCAAGACTACACTGAAGCGGCTGTTTGGCTCCGTCGTGCTGCCGAACAGGGACATGCCGACGCCCAAAACATGCTTGGCGAGATGTACTACTTTGGTAAGGGAGTTGCCCAAGACTCCACTGAAGCGTTTACCTGGTATCTTCTCGCTGCTGAACAGGGAGATGCCAATGCCCAATACCGGCTTGGCTATATGTACCACTTTGGCGAGGGAGTTGCCCAAGACTACACTGAAGCGGCTGTTTGGTTCCGTCGTGCTGCCGAACAAGGGGGTCGCTATGCCCAATTTGAACTTGGCGAGATGTACTACCTTGGCGAGGGAGTTCCTAAAGATGACGCTGAAGCGGAAACTTGGTATCTTCGTGCTGCCGAACAAGGGGATCGCTATGCCCAATACCGGCTTGGCTATATGTACCACTTTGGCAATGGAGTTCCTAAAGATTATACTGAAGCACTTGTTTGGTATCATCGTGCTGCTGAACAGGAGCTTGCCGAGGCCCAATACGAACTTGGCGAGATGTACCTCGATGGCAAGGGAGTTGCTCAAGATCACGCCAAAGCATTTACTTGGTATCTTCGTGCTGCTGAACAAGGGGATCGCTATGCCCAATACCGGCTTGGCTATATGTACTACTATGGCCAGGGAGTTCCTAAAGATTACGTCCTTGCGTATATGTATTACAATCTCGCTGCTGACAAGGGTGAGATAGATGCCCGCGAGGCTCGGGATGAGCTTGCCACAAAAATGACGGGAGACCAGATTGCCGAAGCCCAACGCCGTGCACGTAATTGGACTCCAAAGACCTGGGAAGAGCTCCATGATCGGTAATATATCAAAAATAGGATGTGTTATAGCTTATATCGCTAAACACTTTGATATGTGATAATGCGCAACCGCTACCGCTACCAACTCGAGACTATTGAATTTGTTATTTCATTGTTTTTATGGCCATTCAAGCTAATTAAAAAGCTAATTAAAAAGATGTATAAAAGATATAAAAAAGAATAATGTCTACTCTATATACTCGTAAAGATTCATCTTATTGGTATTACACTCGTGGAGGTAGGAAAAATAGGGTACAAATGTCTCTGGGTACACGTAATAAAAAAGAAGCTGAAAAATTTCGGGAGGAGTTAGACAGAAGATTAGATGAAAGAGATTTTAACAAGAAAATAAACAAACTCTTAAAAAAGCTTGAAAGTAACCCTTAAACACTACCCCTATTCCAAACAACAGCCTTGTTATATGTTGCGCTGGTGGGATCCAATAATGAAGAAAGACTGTAAAAAGTCTTTATACATGCCAAAGAAACAAGCTGCCCAGCAGCAGGAGCTAAAACTTGCGGAACTCTTGGAAATTAAAAATGGTGTAAGACGATACAGCAAAACCGTTTCTTTATCTTACATGAAAGACTCATATCTTAAATGGGTAAAGAATAACCGCCATTCCAATACCCATGTCCGGTACAAAATTGGTATTAATAATTTCATGAATGTTGTTGGGAATCCACAGAATTTAACGTCATTACATTTTGAAAAGTACAAATCCGCTCATCCGCTGCGATTACCGACAGGGGTCAATACGGATATGCGAGCTGTACGAGCTATGCTGAATTGGGCTTGGAAAATAGGTGGATTACTCAAGCGGGATGATGTACCCTATATCGAATTTTGTAATGAACCCGATCCGGTTCCGAGATTTCTTACCCATAAAGAGATTAAGACAATTCTTACTCACGAAGATATACCCCAAGATACTAAAGATATGATAGAGGTGTATTTACTCACCGGCGCAAGAGTAGGAGAGCTGCTTAAAGCCAATTTTACATGGGATGATGTAAAGCATACTGTATTGCTGGGGAGCGGTCATAAACAGCATAAAGTAATACTGTCTGCAAGAGTATTAGAAATCTTTGAAAAATGGAGGTCAGAAGGCAGGAAAACGCCGATACCCCGTACTTACACCTATATAAGTAGAAGGTACGCTAAAGTGTCTGAAATATCAAAAATAAAGTTTAAAAGTCACGATCTGCGCCGTACTGCCGGTGCTATTATATATCGAAAAACAAAAGATATATATGCTGCTAAAGAGTTTCTTGGACATAGAAAAATCCAAACGACTACCCGCTGGTACGTGGGGTTAATGGAAGAAGAAAGGGAGCAATTATCTACTGTTATGAGTCAAGGATTGGCAGAAATATTGGAATAATACTGGAATAATAATTTATTCTTCGTCCTGATAATTAAGTACTATGCCGTCATCATTATGATTGATTGTAGCTATCTGATCACCTTCACTATAATAATATCCTACCTCGGTCATCAAAGGGGTACCATTATCGTCAAATAAACCGTTATATAAGTTAGATAAATGCAGATACCCGGTAGCAAATTCATAATTATTTTCATCTAGTAAGACTATTTTATTACGTTGAATATCGTTAACATAACCGGCAAATACAACAGATGACCAGTGCGTAGCTACAACAATTTGACTATTCCAAATTCTAATATCAATACCCTGGTGAAAATCATAACGATTTGCATAAAGTCTGGGTCCAAAAGCCGAAGTAATAGGCGCATCTTCTTGCCCCACAGGCATTGGCCATACAGCTGCCCGAGAAATTGACATTATTGCAATCACAAGCGAAATTAAAATAAATCCTTTTTTATAAATTAAATTACCCATAATCCTAGTAAATTTCGTCTTTATTACCATTTAAACTAGACTCCAACTCCTTTTTATTTATGAACATCTTATTAAATGTTTTTCCAGATGTGCTATAAAGGAATATTTTATTATTTATATTAGGATTCCGAAGTTGAATAGATCCTTCAATGAATCTTGTCATTCCAAACTTTGATCCTTCGTCTATATTTATAACAGCTGTATAGGGTCCATTAACATGACCCTTGGAACCAAATACCTCACGGTCACTCGCTGCAACATAATGACTTTTTATTGCCAAAGTGTTGTCTGCCCATAAAAATCCTTTAAAACCAGCTATGAGACCGTTTTTGAAAAGACGAACACTATCAGTAATCTTTCTATCCTTAATGTTAATTAGGGTCAAATATTTACCTTGTGTCAATGTGACTAAAAACTCACCATCAGGGGTAAAACCTAATCCACTATTTGAAGTATGGTCCTCAGATCCCCACATAACTTCCCCTGTTTCCTTAGATAACACTACAATTCCCCCTGATCCGTAAAGACTGCCCTGAACTGCAATGTACTTTTCATTTGTAGCACAATTTCTTTTGTTAAAATTAACTAACCATAATCGAGAATTAATTCTACGTCTCCATTTGATATTCATATCCGGTATATGAACTAATAAGAGTTCAACTATTCCTTGATTATCTTCCACCACCTCTCGATATACTAAAACAAGATTTTCATCAATAAATCTTTGTTTTTGCCTTTTGACCTTTAACACCTCTGGCACATCCAAGGCTAATTGTGTACCATCACGGTGAAATAATGCGAAGTTAGAAAAACCATCTCCACTCTCATAGGATAAATAATTACCAGAAGGAGAAGGATAATAATATCCGTCTCCAGTAAGCTCATTAAAAACCAAAATACCTTCTTTAGTGAATATCCAGTTCTGCGAAGCTTCTTCAATCGCACTCCCACCATGCACAATAATTGTTTCGGCATTCTCGGATATTATTATAGTGCTAACTTTTCTACCCTTCCCACCATCCAAGCGTTGTGAAATATTCCAGACTTCTTTTCCTTGGTTGTCATGATAGGAGAGATTAAAAGATTTCTGATCTGAAGATAGTATAATAATATCTCCAGTAGCGGGTACGATTACAAAATCATTTATATCGGTAGAAAATGATTTCATCCAGATTTGTTCAGAAGACTGGAATATCGAGTTAATGTTATTTGTATTTTCTTGTGAGAATAATGTTACGGTTATAAAAAGTATATATAAAGTAAACCTGACGATTAATTTTTTGTTTTTCATAATCTAGTTAGATCGAGTAAACCTTTGTTATATCCCTTGAATGATCACGATTACGTTCGAAGCCCGCACAAAAATAGGCGGTTACTTTACCCCGTATTCTTCATTCGGTATCCATATCGCCATAGAAAAGAGTACAACAGGTATTCTTTACAGTAAAATGGCTATTTTTTTATTAGACAAATATAGAAATAATTTTGTGGACCTAGTATAAAAAAGTGTAGATGGCACCTGCGTACGAGCCATCCTTCACCGCTATCGATTAATACACCTCATCAGAGAAGCAGTGGGTATCTGTTCCAATTCAAACTGGATATAGGTACGGGATGGAATAGTGTTGTTCGCCGACTGGAGCAAAACGGTCCATGTTAAGATAAAAACAAAGCAGAGTATATATATTATCAATATATTAAACTTATTAATATACAATTAGATAAATGTAATTTTTATTCCAATTTGAATCCGAATTACCCATCACCAATTGTAGTCCTTGTCAATGGTCGTTTTCCCAGCCACCCGCAACCCTTGGAAATTCTGGAGAATGCCGGGACTATTATCTGTACGGACGGTAGTGCTGATCGTCTACTGGTGCACAACCGTTCTCCGCATATTATCATTGGTGATATGGATTCCACCAAACTGCAACAGAAAGAATTTAACGGACTCTGGGTGGAAAATTTTGATCAAGATAGGACGGACCTACAAAAAACCTTGGATTGGTGTATTGGTCAGGGGATGTCAGAAATTACTATCCTCGGAGCAATGGCAGATCGGGAAGACCACAGCTTAGGGAATCTGCACGCTCTGGCCGAATTTTCAGATCGTCTTATCATCCATTTTGTAACAGATAATTCGCTGATCTACTGTGTGAGCGGTCAACATACGTTTCCATCTGAAAAAGATCAGCTAATTTCCATTGTTGCAATTGCAGCTGTACGGTCAATTACCACCCTAGGATTAAAATATCCTTTAACAAAGGAACCATTTCCACCGGCTTGTAACGGCATTAGTAATCTAACTCTGGGCACCGAGTTTACCATAAAAACTTCCGATCCGATATGGCTGTTTTTAAACCACACTAACTAGTGCAATGCTTCATAATTTAGACCTCATTGCCATCGGCGGGTACTTGATCCTATTATTATGTCTAGGTTTTTACAAACCAGCTAAAAAAGAAAATGATTTTATTCTGGCCGGCAGAAAATTAAGCCTACCAGGGTTCATTGCAACCCTGGTAGCTACCTGGTATGGAGGAATTCTGGGGGTGGGTGAAAATACCTATAATTTTGGTATTCAAACTTGGTTCATTTTTGCATTACCCTATTACATTTTTGGTATTCTCTATGCTCTGTTCTTGGCCCCTAGAATTCGCCACTGGCCGCACCTGTCGATCCCAGATCATTTTAATCGGCATTTCGGAAAGAGTACAGGGATTATCAGTGCCGGTTTGATTCTGATCCTCTCCTCTCCAGCACCATATATTCTGAGCCTGGGCTTTCTACTGCAGCATACCTTCAACTGGGAACTGCAGACGGCAACGATAGCAGCTGCAATTTTAAGCATGGCCTACATTTGGTTTGGTGGTTTCCGCTCCGTCATTCGCACAGATACTTTGCAATTTATCATGATGTTTGTGGGATTTATAATTTTACTAGGCTTTGCCTGGAGTTATAGCGATAGTCCGGTGACACTTAGGGCCGTCTTACCAAAACATTTTTTTGATCCCACAGGTGAACATTCGATCCAATATATTTTGGTTTGGTTCTTCATTGCCCTCTGGACATTTATCGACCCCGGGTTTTACCAACGCACGGCAGCTGCCTCCACACCCCACGTGGCACAACGGGGAATTCTAACAGCCATCGGTTTTTGGGCTATTTTTGACCTCCTCACTGTGACTACAGGCCTCTATGCGGCGGCAATTTTACCGCAGCATGACGCGGTGTTGGCCTACCCCGATCTGGCTGCCCGGATTTTGCCCCCATTCTTCTACGGCCTCTTTTTGGTGGGACTGTTCTCCACTATCATGTCCACCATCGATTCTAACGGATTGATTAGTGCCATTACCTTTGGCCGGGATATCATGTGGCGGATCAAGGAACAAGATAACGCCATTGACTCTACTATGTATATGCGCAGAGGCGTGGTGGTGATGGGCTTTATTGCATTGCTGTTGGCAGTTAGTATCCCATCGGTTGTCAGATTATGGTATATTTTAGGATCAATCATCATTCCTGGTATCCTGTTCCCATTTTTATTAACATTTTCTAATATTACAGTGCCGAAAGAAAAAATCAACTTAGTGATAATACTCCCGGTTGTATCGGCGTTGTTATGCTTCATATTGGGCTATATATTGGACTGGTATCCTGGAAATATTGAACCTTTTTACCCTGGTATTCTGCTTTCATTCATTTTGATTGTCCTATGGAAAAAATAAATCATGAAATTGAACGAACGTTTTTGGCCAATGGTGAACATTGGAAAAGCATCAACGTATCGCCAAAGTGTCCAGAGATCTTGGGGTCGGTCAAAATACGCTCCACAAATGGAAGCGAATCTTTTTAGCAGATTCCAGGCACGGTTTCCCGGGTAATGGTAAAGTGCTGGAATATGAAGCGGAAATGCGGCGGTTAAAGCGAGACCTGGAGTTGGTGCAGGAAGAGCAAGACATTTTAAAAAAAGCCATGGGCATATTTTCACAGACAAGCAGATGAAGTTTGAGTTTATCGATCAGCATAAGCAGACCCACAAGGTTCAGACCTTCTGCCTCATGCTTGGTGTGACCGCTGCGGGGTATTACCGGTGGAAAAAGCAAGGTCAGAGCAAACGGGATAAAGAGAATGAGTTTCTACTGGAGAAGATCAAGGATGTGTATTGGATGAATCAGTGTGTTTACGGGAGTCCGAGGATCACCCCGGTCTTAAACAGACAGTCCTTATCCTGTTCTCAAGCAAGAGTGGCCAGGCTGATGAGAGCCAATGGACTCGTGGCGAAAACCCAGCGGCAGTTTAAAGCCACTACTGATTCCACTCACCGGTTACCGGTTGCCCCGGATCTAGTGGGTCAATGCTTTCGCGTGGATGGTCCGGATAAGCTCTGGGTTGGAGACATTACTTACATTGATACGGATGAGGGCTGGCTGTATTTCGCTCAAGTGATGGACACCTATAACAGAGAGATTATTGGCTGGGCAGTCAATCAGCGCCTGACTCAGTCTTTAGTCATACAGGCCATGGAAAGAGCGCTCAACAAGAGAAGACCGGCTGGAGCGGTCATCTTTCATTCTGATCGGGGGAGTCAATATGCCAGTAATGCCTTTAAGAGACTTCTTTCAGAGCACCAGATTAGACAGAGTATGAGTGGAAAAGGGAATTGTTATGACAATGCAATGGCCGAATCCTTCTTTAAGACCTTAAAGACAGAGCTAATCTACCAGAATAAGTATGAAACTAGACAAGAAGCAACACAAGACATATTTGAATACATAGAGGTGTTTTACAACCGCCAACGGCTACATTCAGCCTTGGGATACCGGACACCTATTGAATATGGAGAAATACACCATGTTGCTTAACTTTGACTCAACTTTTTTGACTAAGTCCAGATTCCATGAACGGGGAAAGCATCCAGATCACCGATGATCCCGATGCGGAATGCTCTTCCATTGATGTGAGTGTTGATGAAAGTATCATCGCCGTCGTTGTGACCAAGGGGGCTTGCGAATTGGGCTTACTGTATTTGGTTGAAGCAGCTACAAGAACAAAACACGGTCCATACGAACTTGGTTATAACCCTGATGCGGTCGATGTCGCTGTTGATAACGAATATGTAGTAGTGGTCAACGAATTCGACTACGAAGACGGTGTTGACAGCGATTGCGATTCTCTTGGCTATCCCAGTGTAAGTATCTATAATATCAGTAATGGTTTAGGGTCAGCTACTTTGGAAAAAGAAATCCGGATTGAACACACAGGTACTAATGGTAACCTTGCTGAACCGGAGGGTGTTAAAATTGCCCCTGACGGCGAAACAGTGTACATGACCCTCCAGGAATCCAACGAAATAGACTGGTTCTCAATCTCAAATCCACCCGCTGTGCTCGAAAATAAAGTGACCTTCACCAACCCCGAACATGAACCGAACGGTATCTGGTTAAACAACGCTGGAACAATTGTATGCACTGGTGGTGAATATGATGATACTATCGGCATCACCATGATCATGAACGGTACCCCGGGCACCCAATATTATGCCAACCTAACCGATGATTTACCTGCCATCTGGGATTGGGACGACGAGCGCAAAGGCATTGAACCAGAAGAAGTTGCTATTATCGAAGCCGGCGGGAAAACATTCGTGCTGTCAACCCTGCAGGATCCCGGGGCTGTTGTAGTATACGATATCACTGATCCAACCAATCCAGTATATGATTCAGGAGCAATAACGGAAATGAATGACTATACGACCCAAACAAACCCCACAAGTGTAGGTAAGCCAGAGGGTCTGGCTTTTAAAAACGGCTACATCCTAGTATCCAACACAAAAGATCCTTCTGTTGCTTTACTTAGAGCATCCTGGGCTGAATAGTTGTTTTCCATAAAGAATTAAAAAGCCGGCGGGCCATCGGCTTTTTAATTTGCACTTAGCTGTTAATCTGCAGTTGTTCTGCATAAAAAAAGATTTAAGGAAAAACAAGTGTATACAGGATATCACCTTACGGCTAATCTCATCCACTGATTTATGAGAATTTGCAGCCCATGTTCCAACTATTTGGAAAATGTCACTTACAGTTACAATGACTTATAAAGCATTAGTTGAGATGCCCGCCGGGAGTGGGACTGGTTTAATTTAGTCTATGCCGTTAATCCAGTCGGTGTCGTCATGGATACTACTGATGCGAATGGCAAATTATACCGACTGCGCCTGCCGGGTTAGATTTCACTTATTCCATATTCTGGGCATATTCACCTTTCGTTGCCATGCTATTAAGCTTGGCACGTTTTAAAAAGGCCTTCTGTGCAACCGGTACATGATCGGCTTTTCCACCCCAGGCAGCCAGGGCCGGTGCTTGCAACGCCCGACCATACGAGAAGGTTAGACACCAGGGTGTGCCATCGATCTGGTTCATGGCATTGAGGTGCGCAGTAGCCAGTTCATCGCTTTGCCCGCCGGATAAAAATACAACTCCAGGAACAGCAGCCGGAACCGTATTCATAAAGCATTCCACCGTCATTCGCGCTACATCCTGGACTGTAGCTTGCTCAGGACAATCATATCCGGACAGGATCATATTGGGTTTCAAGACCATACCATCCAGTTGCACTCCCTGGGAGGCTAGTTCAAAAAAAACGGTGTAGAGTGTCTCCAAGGTCAGATCATAACTCTCTGTAATGGTGTGAGTACCGTCCATTAATATCTCCGGCTCCACAATGGGGACTAATCCTTGTTCTTGGCACAAGGCAGCATAACGAGCTAGCGCGTGGGCATTAGTGGCAATGCAGTAATGAGTGGGGATATGCTCATCAATGGTGATCACTGCCCGCCACTTGGCAAAGCGAGCGCCTAACATATGGTATTCCTTTAGCCGTCCCCGCAAGCCATCTAAACCATCGGTTATCTTTTCATCCGGAGAATTCGCTAAGGGTTTCGCTCCCTTATCCACCTTAATTCCGGGTAGCACCCCCAGTGCCGTGAGGTACTCTGGAAAGGGGATACTGCCATTTAATGTGGATTGCCGCAGAGTTTCATCAAACATGATGACTCCACTAATGAACTCCTCCATTCCTGGGGCTGTAAATAACATGTCCCGGTACGCATTCCGATTTTCCTCCGTACTGGCTACATCAACGCCATCAAATCGTTTTTTGCAGGTTGGTGTGCTTTCGTCTGCGGCTAAAATTCCTTTTCCCTGTTGCACCATCTGTTGGGCAATGTCTGGTAGTAAATTCATCTTATATCCTTTATCTATTTGTGATTGTTGATTTCAGATTCTGATACCAGATCTTGTTCGTATCGAACGGTTTACCACCTTTGATGCGGCTGAAATCGATCAAACGTAATTTATTACCATTATCCTCATCCAATCCGGACACGCCGCTTTTACCATCGAGGGCCGCGGCTACTGCCAGAGCAACGGAACGAGTGATCAAATCCAGATCATATTGATTGGGGGCTGCCGAGCGTGCGAAATAACCACTCTTTTGCACCAGAACCTTTTCCGCATTCAATTTTTCTTTGTATTGTTTGGCAAACCACAGTCCAGGATGAAGCTCATCCAGACGGACATGCCCAAAGGCATCTCGTGGAATCTCTACACCTTGCGCTTCCATTTCTTGAATTATTGTTTCAATGCCGGCGCCCTCGCTCAAGAAAATATTAACACCGTCCTTGGCATCCATTAACTGCCTGAGGCGCTCCGTTTCGGTGGCCAGGTCTATTATTTCTTCCGGAATATATACAGCATCCACATCCCAACGCTCCCGGGTGATCAATAGTTCATTGGCAACGGGCTTTTGCAACAATTGCCGCCGGTATTTCCGGGCCGTTGCCGCCGTCAGCCAGCCGCAATGGCGGCCCATAACTTCATGGATCAATAATTGACGGGTACTGGTGGTGTTTTCGTTGGCGATATTAGCAAAGAAGATTGCACCCTGTTCTGCAGCCGTATCGGCGCCCAAAGATTGGGTAATGGGATATACATCGTTGTCTACTGTTTTAGGCAGACCCACAACAGTCAAGTCGGTGCCGTTTGCGGCTAAATAGTTGACCAACTTCGCGGCCATGGTATTGGTATCGTCACCACCAATGGTGTGGAGAATATCCACATTATCTTTTTGGAGTTGTTCAGCGGCAACAGCCACGGGGTCTTCCCCTTCTTGAATAAACCCTTTCTGGATACAATCTTCAATATTGGTCAATTTTACCCGGCTGTTACCGATGGGGCTGCCACCATACTGCAGCAAGATATCGGTATATTCATGAGCATTATCTGGAAACAAGAGCGATTTACCTAATAATAGGCCCCGGTACCCGTTCAGATATCCGATCAGATCCGCCTGGGGTGCTTTGGTATGGTACTCCTTAAGCAAACATCCGATCGCAGCCGAAAGGCAGGGAGCAATTCCGCCGGCGGTTAAAAATGCAACTTTCATTTTTCGTAAAAAATAATGATATTATGGACTAAGACTATTATTTATACTGAACTAATTTATATATTCGCAAATGAAAAAAATTATGTGGAAACCAACTGCAGAGCAAATCGAACGTTCGCAAATGTATAAATTTAAAGAATACATCAACACCAGTCATGATATAAATCTAGAAAATTACAATGACCTGCACACCTGGTCCATTGACCGAACAGCAGATTTCTGGGCCGCAATTTGGACCAAATTTGACATTATTCATTCCCAACCTTATGACCGGGTGGTGGATGACGTAACCAAGATGCCCGGAGCAAATTGGTTTCAAGGTGCACAACTCAATTTCGCTGAAAATCTGCTCCGGCGGCGGGATTCTAAAACAGCCCTTATATTTAAGGGAGAAGGACAACCGGTGCGCAAGATATCCTACAGTGAATTATATATATTAGTCGCCCGGACTGCACAGGCTTTAACCCACGCTGGAGTACAAGCAGGAGATCGCATTGCAGGATTTGTCCCCAATATGCCGGAAAGCATCATTGCCATGCTGGCGGCTGCTAGCATTGGTGCTATTTGGTCATCTTCTTCTCCCGATTTTGGAATCAAAGGTGTTCTTGACCGTTTCAAACAGATCGAGCCCAAAGTGCTCTTTGCGGCCAATGGCTATTATTACAAAGGTAAAGATCACGATTCATTGGAAAAATTAAAAGGTATATTAAGTGCCCTGCCCAGTGTAGAAAAAGTAGTGATCGTTTCCTACAGTGAGCAGCAACCGGATATCAGCGCCATTGAAAATTCAATCTTGTTTTCGGATTTTACAGCCAACGATGCTGCAGATATTGAGTTCATCCAGCTACCGTTCGGACACCCCCTTTATATTCTATACTCATCAGGGACAACGGGGCTGCCCAAATCTATCGTGCACGGGGCGGGTGGTACCCTGCTCCAGCATTTGAAGGAACTGCGCTTGCACTGCAATATTACGGCCGATGATACTGTGTTTTATTATACCACCTGCGGCTGGATGATGTGGAACTGGCTAGTGACCAACCTAGCCATTGGCGCAACGGTTGTTTTGTATGATGGATCACCGTTTTTCCCGGACAGCAACCCCATGTGGGATATGGCTGAAGCATTGAATATTTCGGTGTTCGGCACCAGCGCCAAATTCATTGCCGCCAGCGAAAGGGCCGGCAATCAGCCCTATAAAACAAACGACCTTGCAGCTTTACGCCTGATCCTTTCCACCGGTTCGCCTTTGATGGAAGAAAATTTTGATTATATCTACCATAATGTGAAAAAGGATGTACAGCTTGCATCTATTTCCGGCGGTACCGATATCCTTTCCTGCTTTGTCGGGGGCAACCCGCTGCTACCGGTCTATCGTGGCGAATTGCAGTGCAGCGGTCTGGGAATGGATGTGGATGCGTATAACCCCCAAGGGAATTCAATCCGCAATGAAAAGGGGGAACTGGTCTGTAAGCGGGCCTTCCCTTCCATGCCCATTTATTTCTGGAATGACCCAGATGGGGAAAAATATCAACAGGCTTATTTTGACAAATATCCAGGCATTTGGTACCACGGCGACTACATCGAGATCAACGATCATGGCGGGGTAATAATCTACGGCCGCAGTGATGCTACCTTGAATCCTGGTGGGGTAAGGATCGGCACCGCTGAGATCTACCGCGTGGTGGAACAATTGCCGGAAGTAGATGATAGTCTCGTTGTTGGTGTCTATACAAACAGCAATGAACAGGTTGCCTTATTTTTGAAAATGAAACCGGGTTCAAAATTATCGGATGAGATGGTGCAATCGATACAGTCTGCCATTAGAGCCAACTGCACCCCCCGGCATGTGCCGACCATTGTCAAGGTGGTGGCAGACATCCCCTACACCATTAGCGGAAAAAAGGTCGAACTGGCGGTCAAAAATGTGCTGCATGGATTAGCCGTGACCAACAAAGACGCTTTGGCTAATCCTGAAGCTCTGGACTGTTTTAAAAATATATTATGATCAAATTTTTGAAGCTGCGTTGAAGCTAATTTTACCGTTGATTTGGCTTAAATAATTCACCCCCGTGCTGGTATCCATTTCTTTTGGCGCTTGTGATCAAAGCGCAACCACCCTCTTAATTTGTTCCCCCTTACCTCTCCTTACATTACAGAGTAGAACAAAAGGTGGTTAATAATACACTCCCCTAATCAGCAGAACCTCCATAAATTGGAGCGATTCTCTACAACATAGCGCACAAGCCCCAGATCACAAGTGTATATTCAAAGAAAAGAAGTACGCCATAAAACAAAACGATACTAGTTCAATGGGAGTATTTGCCATTTCCCTGACCTTCGCTGTGGTGGTTTTCACATCACTCTACATTTAATACAACCCGTCAAAACCTATGGTCGTGATTGAAAAAGTGACTTCCCTTTATTCAAGAAGTTGCAATGACTGAAACTTCGGGAATAGAGTGGGTTGAAGAAACCGTTCCACACCGGTACCGCCAATAGTGATCTCCTTTCTTCACTGCTTGATCAATCATGATATAACCTATATAAATCTATACTAAGATGTTCCTAGTGGTGATAAAATCACACCCGGAATTGGATTCGCTTCAGGTAGTGTTGGTGATTTTAACCATCGTGTGCAACTTCTTTAGGATTTCAAATCGGTCATCAACGAGCATGGGATAGTGGTTTCGTGCTCGATTTTTTATATCTGAGGCAGTTTGTTCTATTTTGGAACCCCATATCGCTCTTCCTGACAAACTCAGTGGAGCAAACCCAGGAAATGGGTTATCTGATTGGGAAAGTAATAGACCTCAATGGGAAAAAATTCATGCCTGGCGCTGTAATTTCTGTTCAGGGAACGTATATAAACATGATAACAGATGTCAATGGTGAATTTAAAAATTGGGAGCCTCCTGTAGGTGAACATATCTCAATGACCTCATATCTCGCATTTGACAAACAAGCAAAAACTGACGTTCCAACGCGGAACCCAACCGAAAACAACATCAATCTACCATTTCATTTAACAATTGGAACAATCGAGATGAAGAGGAGCTGTGAATATCGACTTCTTGCGGATAAACATGGTGAAACTTTCATTGCATTCAGGTGTAGTGTCGTAGACCCGGCAACTTCATAAACTAATCATATTTAAAGTCAAAGCATGAATACAGTAACGCAGGAATTAAGGCCCGTATGGTGGAAGATATCCAATTCAATTACGGTTAAAATGCTGAGCATCGCATTTTTAATTCTTGTACTCTTGATCCCGACGGGGATGGTCCACTCAGTGATCAAAGATCGTGAGGAACGGCATAAACAGGTTATCGCAGAGGTGAGTAGCAAATGGGCTCGAGAACAGCTTCTCCTAGGTCCCGTACTGACTATCCCATACAAATATCGCTGGCAGGATGAAGATGGAAAAGAAAATTCGGAAATCCGTATGCTACATACACTCCCCGATACATTGGCGGTTTCTGGGACACTTGTGCCCCAATCACGAAATCGAGGGATTTATGAGGTAATCGTATATAAAGCCGAACTCGAATTGAGTGGTTCGTTTATGTATCCAGATTTTGCACAGTTCCAAATTCCGGAGAAAGATATCCGCTGGTCAGATATCACGCTTTCAGTAGCGATCTCCGATATCAAAGGCATTAGCGAAGCTGTATTAATGGGGTGGGGAACATCACAGAATCCGGTGAATCCAGGTGTTAAATTTAGTAAGGAACCCGTATCCGGAATACACGCAGCTGTTCATCTTCCGAGAAAACCGCAAGAAAGATCATTACCTTTTGATTTTTCGCTCAACCTGAAGGGAAGTGACAAGATCGAGATAATACCCGTAGGTAAAACAACTAGAGTGGATCTTGTATCCACGTGGGCTCATCCTAGCTTTACAGGAGAGTTTCTACCAGATCAACGCCACGTTTCACCAAAAGGATTCAGCGCCGATTGGACCGTCTTCCATTTGAACAGGAATATCCCTCAGACATGGATTGATGAGGCCGTACCTATGAACGATCTGGGGTTTGGTGTAAGACTCTTTTTACCAGCGGATGAATATCAGCAAAATACCCGTTCGGCGAAATATGCAATCCTCTTCATTGTACTCACATTTGGGCTCTTTTTTCTTCTGGAAGTTGCAAGCAAACAACGTATTCATCCATTTCAATACCTATTGGTTGGATTGGCATTGTGCATCTTCTACATTCTTCTTCTATCGTTATCCGAACATATGGGTTTTCCCTGGTCATACCTGATATCTGCCCTCGCAGTTGTAGGTATGGTCGGAATGTATGCCAGGTGTGTAATGCCTGGAAAATCGTGGGGATGGATCGTGTGCGGATATGTTGCGGTTCTTTACGGCTATCTGTATATTATCCTTCAACTTGAAGATTATGCAATGCTCGCTGGTTGCCTCGGACTCTTTACTCTATTGGGTTTGAGCATGTATTTCACCAGAAACGTCGACTGGTATGCAATAGAATTTTCACGTGCAAAAGAGAACCCAGAAAAAATAGAACGGGTTACCTAAAAAACGGGCTAGGTGTTAGTGCCATCTGATTTCTTTTGGAGTATGGGTTTTGTAAAGACTGTGCCTTTTTATACTAAGTCCACTATAACCAAGCGACAATATGGCCATTTTATCATGAATTGTAATATGATTTACATACAGATTTTCAGCAAATCGAATTACCCATCCAAGAGTTGATCCGGTAACAGGGACAAATCAGTCAAACTGAAATGTTGGGCATGATCGGGTACGCCAATATCGAAGATGATCGTATTGATTATTGTGCCCAAGCATTTTGGGTAATTTATTAGTCCCGACCGATCTGATTAATCGATCTCTTGCAGTACATCCTGGGCGTGAGTTTTGACCGATACCTTTTCAAAAGCGTGTGCGATCATTCCTTGCTCATCAATAATATAGGTATAGCGCATGATACCGTCATATTCCCTACCGTACATCTTTTTCTTACCCAAGGTGCCGTAGGCTTGAATGATCGCCTTGGATTCATCCGACAACATAGAGAAAGGAAAATCAAATTTAACGCAAAAATTCTTCTGCTTTTTAACTGAATCCGCACTTACGCCGATAATGGCTGTGTTTTTTTCTTGAAATGTCTGGTATTCATCCCGGAATCCTTGACCTTCGAGGGTTCAACCGGGTGTGTTGGCTTTGGGAAAAAACCATAATACCACCTTTTGGCCTTTATAATCAGATAAAGAAATGTTATCCCCATCCTGGTTCGGTAGTGTAAACTCCGGTGCTCTACTACCAACTGTTAGCATATTACCTCCCTTAGTTGACTCATTTAATAGTTGACCAGCGTATGCGGTCATCATTTACCAATACCATATCGTTCACAACCTGGATGCCTTGCTTTTGTCCATGCCAAATCAAATGGTTCTGGGCTTCATCCAATGAGACCCATTTATAATTGGAGTGCTCATCCGATAAAATTATTTCCTCTGAATCTACTTCAATTCCAAAAATAGGTACAAGGTTAATACGATCATTACGAGTGTCGTAGAACCGGCTGATATGATCAGCAACAAAAATGTGTTTCGGTTTAAGCCTTGTTTCTTCCATTAATTCTCGTTGGACTGCTTCCGGTGCCGATTCACCCGCTTCAATCTTGCCGGCCACACCCTGCCATAGATGATCATAGAGTTTTATTTTACTGCGCTGGAGGATCAAAAACAGCAACCCATCCTCTGTTCTACGGAAAACATAAGCGTCGATTGTGCTTACCACTATTTCTGTCATTACATTCCTTTCTGTTCTAGCATGTATCTGAGATATTCATGGGACCAACTATCAAACGTACCGGCGGTGATCTCGCTACGCATGGTTTCCATGAGATGCATATAATAGGTCAAATTATGGATCGTAGCCAGACGGTGCCCCAGAATTTCATTCACATTCAATAAATGTCGTATGTACGCACGGGTATGGTTGCTGCAACATACACAACTGCAATGCTCATCCACAGGAATGAATTCTTCCTTATGCTTTTCATTGCGGATATTCAGAATTCCGACAGACGTGAATAACTGGCCGTTTCGGGCATTACGTGTCGGAAGGACACAATCAAACATATCTATGCCTCTTTTTACCGAACGGACCAGATCTGTCGGCCGACCAACACCCATCAGATATCGGGGCTGATCTGTCGGCAATAATTCATCCATTTGTTCAACAGTAGCCAACATATCGCTTTTTTCTTCGCCGACTGCCAAACCACCAATGGCAATCCCGCATTTGGCATAAGGGATCAGTTCAGTGGCACTTTGAACCCGTAGGTCCGGATATACGGACCCTTGGATGATAGGAAAAACAACTTGTTCCCAACCGTGAAGACATTTATTCCTTTCCAGATAGGAATTGCAGCGGCTCATCCATTTAGAGGTTCGCGCAACAGCTGCTTCTGTGATCTGGTAATCTAATTGCCCTGAGGGACATTCATCAAAGGCCATAATGATATCGGCGCCCAGATGCTGTTGAATTTCCATACAAATCTCCGGTGTAAAAACGTTTCTACTACCGTCAATATGGGATTGAAATTCAACACCATCATCATCAATTTTATTCAACTTGGCCAGCGAAAATACCTGGAATCCGCCGCTGTCGGTGAGCAGAGCCCCGTTCCAATTCATAAATCCATGGAGTCCTCCGGCAGCACTGATCAATTCATGGCCCGGTTTCAAATAGAGGTGATACGTGTTCGCTAAAATGATCTTTGCATCAATATCATTCAATTCAGCGGTACTCACCGCCTTGACCGAACCCCGTGTACCAATAGGCATAAATACTGGTGTGGAAATGGCTCCGCGGTCGGTAATGATTTCACCGGTGCGGGCCGACGTCTGTGGGTCTACATCATGGATTATAAACTTCAATATCTAAAATATATACTGGAATGCCTCGCGGACGGATTTGGCACCGTAGATCTGCAATCCTTTAAACGATTTTTTATGTTTCAAATTTCCAACGGGGATAATGGCCTGTTTAAAACCCAATGCAGCAGTTTCTTGCAAGCGTTGTTCGATACGGACTACGGAACGAACTTCCCCAGCCAGACCTACTTCACCGATCATGACCGTCCCGCCAGTGATGCTCTTTTCCTTGCTGCTGGATGCCAATGCTGCAATAATGGCTAGGTCTGCCGCTGGGTCTTTGATCCGCAGTCCACCCACTAAATTGACAAATACATCATTCATGCCCATCAAAATCCCCAGACGCTTTTCCAGCACCGCTAGTAGCATCGCCAATCTACGCGTATCAACACCATTGGCATTACGCTGGGGGATACCGAAATTTGCTTTGGAGACCAAAGCCTGTACCTCCATTAAAATGGGGCGACTGCCTTCCATAGAGGGGAAAATAGCTGTACCGGCAATATTTTTAGTGCGTTCGGCCAAGAACAGTTCCGATGGATTCAATACCTCCTCCAAACCGGTTGCAGTCATGTGAAAGACACCCACCTCATTGACGGCACCAAAACGGTTTTTCATGGAACGTAGGATGCGGTATTCATAGCGTTCATCACCCTCCAGATAGAGGACGGTATCCACCATATGTTCCAACATCTTCGGTCCAGCTATAGAACCATCTTTGGTAACATGACCGATAATGAAGACGGAAAACCCTTTTTGTTTGCAAGCGTTCAGTAATTGCTGTCCGCAGTCCCGTATCTGACTCACCGCACCGGGTAGTGTATCCAGGTTCGCATTGTACACGGTTTGAATAGAGTCCACCACCAGTACCCCAGGCTGTATTACGGAAACCTGTTCCAGAATATTCAACACTTCATTCTCTCCGGACACATGGAGATCAATGGTGTTAATGTGTAGTCGTTTTGCGCGGAGAGCCAATTGTTCTTCGCTTTCTTCAGCAGATACATAAAGGGCAGTATGACTACACCCGGCTAAAACCTGAAAGGCCAGTGTAGATTTTCCGATACCGGACTGTCCGCTAAGTAATATCATTGAGCTGGGCAACAAACCCCCGCCCAATACTCGGTCTACTTCGCTCAATCCAGAAGAAATGCGACTTTGTTCCTGGATTGTTGTTAAAGAAACGAGCTCTATGGTATCTCGGGGCGGGGCACCACTAGTCTTGCGGCGGGATTTAGGGGGATTGAATTCACTTAAGGTGCTCCATTCACCGCAGCTGGGACATTGGCCGTACCACTTGGTGAACTCATTACCGCAATTGCTGCATAAATAGATAGTTTTGGATGGAGATCTGGCCATGACCACAGGGAAAGTTGGTCAAGCAATGGAAAGCATGTCAAGTAAATTGGTGGTTACCAGTCTGTTCCCAGAGAAAGGTAATACTGAGGTCGGGAGTAACCAACATCATTAATATCCCAGGCGGCATCCAACCGCAGTAGGAAGTACCCTAGGTTGATCTTCATACCCCAGCCAAAACTGGCAATGACATCCTCGAATTCAGGGCTGGTATCCCAGGCGGTTCCGACATCAACAAAAATATGGCTACCCACATTGCTGACCAAAAACTTTTCAGGTAGACCAAAAGCAAGCAGAAACGGAAACCGAAATTCAAAGTTGGCCAGAGCTACATTTGATCCGACCTGTTCCATAAACCGATAACCTCGTAGAGGTAGGACAAATTCAGAGAAATACACATCTTCCAAATCATTGACTCCATCCAAAATATCACGCCGATAACGACCGCGGTCTTTCTCACCAGCAGTATAACCGTTACCAAATATCCAGTTAGGTAGACCGCCTAAATAAAATTTCTGTTTATCCGCACCCTGGCTGGTGCCCAGCATCAAACGACCAGCGAGACTGGAATAACGCCCCATTTTGATATAGTTGCGCAAATCCACTTTCAATGTCTGAAAATTCAATTTTCTATTGCCCCAACCAGGACTCAGGATCAAGGTCGTATTCTGCCGAAAACCGTCTATGGGTCCGGTATAACCATAGATCGTATTATCAAATACCCAACTGGCGATGGGCAAGACAGCTGAAAATGTCCTCTCACTTATTTGCTGCAATTCATAATTGTTCAACTGCAACCATTCACTGAAAGAAAACCAGTAATAAGACAAACCACCTTCAATACGCGTAAAGCGGCTCAAGGGCCGCGAAGCATAAGTAGTTACACTATAGTTGCGCAATAATCCCAAAAACTCCTGATGACCGGCGACAAACAAATATTGATTGGCTCTATGCGAAACTAAAAAATAATAATCTGTAGGTCGAGTTAAGTAGGCGTAGCTTACATAATAATCACTGCGCTTGAGGTCAATTACCATTTCTGTGCCAAAATAAAATTGGTGATTGCCTAAAATATCACTAAAGGCAAACATCGCCATACCTTGAACGCCAAAAACATTACTGAACGATGCATAGCTGTTAACCATATCCAATGTAAACCGGGTTTTGTATACTTTCGGGATGTACTCATCCTGCTCCAAGTCTGAAGTATCCTGCGCAGTGATACCTCGATCTTCATTTTCAGTTTTAGATTGATTATAATGATCATACTCCGGAGCGAAGATCCAATCATTATAGTTTTCAGTGGAGGTGTGGCCACCTTCATCCAAGTTACGTTTATGCCAGCGCAAGTCGACTAGGTCTTCAGTAATTGCATCCTTATTCATATAATACCGTGTCAGCGGAACGGCTAACTCTTCTTTATCCAGAGGTTGACTTAAGCTGTACACATCCCAGCCCAAACTTGCGTACCCGGCAAAGACCATCTGAGCATCATCTTCGGATAAACTAAGTTGAAATGCACCTGTGAGCACATTCGTGATCGCTTCCGGTTGTAACTCATTTTTTTGCCGATAAATATTCCATACTCCATTTTTATCTGCAACATAAAAAAGAGTACTGGTCTGCGTATGGGCCCACACCGGGAAATCTTCATTATAATTTGTATTTGTCAAGCGTTGAACCAATCCTGAAACCGGATCCAACGTGTAAATATCTTTTTGAGAATAATCATGGGAGACCATTTTATCCGGCGGATTTTGCCCTAACACATCACCTTTTCGATCGGATACAAATGCCAGTTTGGTACCGTCCGCATTCCAATTTGGTTCAGAGTCTGAATAAATATCATCAGTGAGTTGGGTTAACTCTTTTGCGGCCAGGTCATATATATAAACGTCACTGGCACCTGCTCGGGTACCAATGAATGCGAGTTGTTCACCGTTCGGACTCCAGGCAGCGGTAAATATTCCATCAAGAGCAAATGTCAATTTTTCCTTTTTTTTTGTCTTCACATCGATTAGATATAGGGCGTCAGACTTTCCAGCCTTAGCCGCAATTGCGATCCGCCGGCTATCCGGGGACCAGGAAATGCCCGGCTGCAGTAATTTCAGCTCCTCAAAATCAACAGACCGATTCCCTTTTACCAGGCGCTTGATTTCTTTTCCATCAATGGCATCGATTATAAAAATGTCAAAGTAACCGGAACGATCCGTTAAAATCGCTATCTTACTACCATCTGGAGAGATCACTGGCGATACGTTGTAATAATTCTTTTGCATTTCATGATCTGTCAGCCGTTTGGCTATATCTTCGATCTCATCTCGTCCAGCCACATCCGGCCAGTATTCCTTTTTAAGGTATTTATGCCATTGTTTGGTCAGATCCTTAAAGTCCATGCCCAAGGCTTGTTCAAACCCTCTTTCTGCATTTTGGGTTATTTTCATGGCATTGATGATTTCACCGATTTTTTCTCGGCCGTATTTTTCAGCGATAAACCGCCACACCGACTGGCCGCCCTTATATGCCATATAAGATTCCAGTTCTAATACAGTCGGCAATTCCTCGTTGATGGACAAATCCCTTATAATCATGTCCCCTTTTGTGTCCCAGTTCATCGATAAATATTCGGAAAGACCTTCATTCACCCATAGGGGGATCTGTAATCTGACCCGGCCAGCAATTATACTTTGAATATTGCCATCATAGATCATATCATTCAATAGAGCATGCACCAATTCATGATGAATCACATGTCGAAATTGTTCGTAATCTCCCTCATAAGGCAAAACGACTCGATTCTTAAACAGTTCAGTTACGCCGCCGATGCCTTCCCGCATGTATTGCCAAATAACATTGGTTTGTTGAAAATCATTATGGGAGTGATAGACAATGATGGAAACGCGTTTTTTCAATGTCCAGCGCAAATGTTTTGAAATCTGTTCGTGAGCTTCTTCGGCAACATCGGCGGTGAACTCAGCCAAATGGGGATCTTCACCATAAAAATAAACATCAAAATTAGGAGAGGAGATCAACGACCAATCAAATTCTTTGTATTGTACCTTATTTTGTCCAAAAAACTGAGCCACCAGCACTTGGGTAAATATGGCAATCAAAATGATAAAATTACGCATGATTGAACTTACGTTAATCTTGATTGTAGAGTTCCGATTTTCTTTTGAGAGTGAACGTAAGTCAGTCCGCAAGTAAAGTCGATATTTGGACACTGTATCAAATAAAAAGTCAATGCTGACAATTCCTTTGCTTGAACTTCTGTAAAAAAGTAAGTTACTGTATATGCAACTGCCAGTCTATTTTATTTCTGATGTGCACTTAATGCTCAAACGAAGCAAGCAGGAAAAAAAACGCCAGGAAAAATTATTTCGCTTTCTAGATCATGTGCAAAATACCGGGGGAACGCTGATTATTATCGGCGATCTCTATGATTTCTACTTTGAATATAAGCACGTTATTCCCAAGGTTTATTTTCCATTTTACCAACAGTTGTATTCAGTAAAACAATCCGGTGTAGGTATCCATTTTGTCACCGGCAATCATGATCACTGGACCATGGAATTCATGGAAGAGACGCTTACCAATACAGTATCCAAGGAAGATTGGACCTTCGAAATCAACGGAAAGCGATTCTATCTGACCCATGGCGATGGAATCCTATCATGGGATTGGGGTTACCGATTGCTCAAAACTGTTATTCGCAGCCGGCTTTTTATTTGGTTGTACCGCTGGATCCACCCCACAATTGGTTACGGTATTGCTCATTTTATCTCCAAAAAAGGTCGCCATTATGAGCACACGAACGATTATAATACTAAAGTTCTTAATGAATTAATAGTCTTTGCTGAAACAATCACCGCTGACGGTTTCGATTACGTCCTCACTGGCCATTACCATCAAGCAACCATTGAAAATGTGAACGGCGGGAAGCTGGTTGTTCTAGGTGATTGGCTTAGGTATTTTTCATATGGATTATTTGAGGGCAATGAACTTGAACTCAAATTTTGGGAATCGCATGGGTAAATTCGTTTTCAGATTTTAATTTGCATTATGTTCATTGCCAGAATGCTCAACGATCAAATAGCTTCTTGCCCCAAATAAGATTGACAAGAAAGAAATAGTGGTGGAAACAATGGACTGAATCGATGATATGAACAGATTCGATGAAGAATTCCCATCGAACATTACTGCGGACGCACCACTGAAGGTTTATTCACTCCATTGTTTCTGGAATGGTTCACTAACTATACCAGAATATTCAAAGCTAATGTTGCCCAGATATAGGCCCTGATCTAAGAGAATGCGTATAGAAAATAATGGTAAATATAGTCTCATTCAGATGTAAGTGCTACCATGATGGCATTTTGCGCATGAAGTCTATTCTCAGCTTGATCAAACACAATAGAATAATCAGCTTCCATAACCTCGTCGGTGGTTTCTCTGCCTCGCTCAGCCGGCAAGCAATGCATGAATAAGGTCTTGTTTCCTGTCCTCGCTATCATGCTGCTATTCACCTGGAAATCCGTAAATAATTTTTCCCGCGTTTTGGTCTCTTGCTTTTGGCCCATGGATGCCCAGATATCCGTATAGATCACATCTGCGCCCGCAACTCCGTAAATAGGGTCGTGGGTGATAACAATTTCGGTTTCTTTGTTCTCTTTGGCCAGCGTTACAGTGTCTTTATCCGGTATGAAACCTTCTGGACAAACACAGGTGAACTTCATTGGCAGACGATGAGCTAATTGGAGCCAGGAATGGACAATGTTGTTCCCGTCACCCACGAAACATACATGGAGATCCGCCAGTGAATCCCGATGTTCCTCGATGGTCAGTATATCCGCCATGATCTGGCAAGGATGATTATAATCGGTCAAGCCATTCACAACGGGAGCATCAGAATACTCCGCTAGCTCGATGATATGTGCATGATCGAACAGTCTGGCCATGATAATATCATTATATCGGCTGATTACTCGAGCAATATCTTTGATGGCTTCCCGTTTGCCGATGCCAATGTCATTCGGCCCTAAAAACAGAGCGTGTCCGCCCATCCACTCAAATCCTGTCTCAAAGGACAAGCGTGTCCGCGCTGAAGGCTTGGCAAAGATCATGGCCAGCGATTGATTGTGAAAATGCTTGAAATCTTCTTTATTGTGGAATTTGGATTTCAGGTCTTTTGCTAAGGAAATAAGATCGAGGATTTCCTCTTTAGAAAAATCTTTGATATGTATAAAATGCTTAGCCAATATTACATCTTGATACTAAGGTCTTCTGGTAGAAAGCCTTTTTATTATAAACAATTATATATCAAGAATGGATTTAGGTATAATTTCACTATTCATTCAGTATTTTAAACAGCTTTGAATCTGCCGGTAGTACCAACGTTGTCTTTTTATCAATCACTTTTTTATATGTTTCCAGGGTGCGCATGAATTCATAAAACTTCGGATCTTTGTTAAATGCATTGGCATATATTTCCACCGCACGGGCGTCTCCATCACCGCGGATCTCCTCAGATTGTTTGTAGGCATCAGCTAAAATGATAGTTTTATCCTTATCTGTGATCGCCCGAATCTTTTGCGCCTCTTCTTCACCCTCGGAACGGAATTTGTTGGCTTGGCGCTTCCGTTCAGCCTCCATACGGGCATAGATAGATTCCTCATTTTCCCGGGGTAGGTCCACCCGTTTAATACGTACGTCCACTACTTCAATGCCGTAGGGATCCGTCGCTTTATCACTGGCAAGGGTGACCACATCCATTATTTCTTCCCGAGTTTCGGTGATAATTTCAGACATATTATGGGTCCCAAGTTCGCGGCGAAGTTCAGAATAGACAATATCATCCAATCGGGTGACAGCGTTGGGAATAGCTTGTACGGTCTGGAGAAAAAGGAGCGGATTTTTGATTCGCCACCGGACATAGTTATCCATGATGATGGTTTTTTTATCCTTGCTCAATACTTCTTCCGGAGCTACATCATATTCCAACAACCGGTCATCAAAGGTAACTGCATTTTGAAAAGGCACCGGTAGTTTGAAGTTCAGACCCGGTTCAGTAATAGTGCGGACCGGTTTACCTAACTGCAGGATAACTACCTGTTCACGTTCATCCACAATAAATACCGTAGTAAAGAAAACGATGGCGATCAGGATCGTTAAAATAATGATTATTTGTTTCATTGGGCACCCCCTTCATTCAGATTGAGGAGGTTCAACAGGTTACCACCACTTCCTTTCGGTACGATATATTTTTCAATACCCGGTAATATTTCTTCCATGGTTTCCAGGTACATTCGTTGACGAGTCACATCCTCGGCTTTCTTATATTCAATGAGGATGGCTTTGAATTTTGCCACATCTCCTTCGGCCCGTTTGATCCGGGCTTCTTTGAATCCTTCTGCCTCCCTGATCATGGCTTGGCCCTCACCTCGGGCTTTGGGAATCACATTATTCCGGTAGCCTTCGGCCTGATTGATCATTCTGTTTTTATCTTCTTTAGCTGAGGCAACATCTTTAAACGCGGCAATAACCTGTTTGGGTGGCGATACATCTTGAAGCTGGACCGCCGCCACTAAAATACCGGTCTCATATTTGTCAAGGATGCTCTGAAGCAGTACTTTGGTTTCTTCCTGGATCATAAATTTCCCTGATGTTAACGCTTCATCAATCTTATGTCTGCCAATTACTGTTCTGAGAGAGGTTTCCGCTGCTTCTCGGACGGTCAATTCCGGTTCAACAAAATTGAATAAATAATCTACCGCATCTTTGATCTTATATTGTATGATCAATTCAGCATCAACGATGTTTTCATCCCCTGTCAGCATCAGGCTTTCTTTTTCTATAGTCCGGAATTGGTTATTGCCCAATGACCGAAAACCGATCTCTACCCGTTTTACTTCCGTTACTTTTGGTGTTTTCACTTTTTCAATCGGAAAAGGTAGGTGGTAGTTCAGTCCGGATTGGGACACACGGGTGTGTTTACCAAATGTTTGTACGACGCCCACTTCATCGGGGCCTACTACATATATACCGGTGAGCAGCCACAGCACCAATGCAATACCAATAATCGGCCATAATCCGATGGTTGGGATACTGATCTCCTGGTCGCCGATGATTATCCGTTTAGGTGACATGATAAATCTCCATATATCTTCAGGTTAATTGTTTACGCAACCGCGCAACGGGTAGATTCAGTTGTTCCCGGTATTTGGCTACGGTTCTACGGGCCACAGGATAGCCCTTTTCATTCATCAAATTTTTCAATTGATTATCCGTGTAAGGATTGTGTTTATCTTCACTTGCTATTGTTTCTTTTAAGTATTGTTTAATCTGCAGAGTACTGATTTCTTCACCACTCGCAGTTAAAATTCCTTCAGTAAAGAAAGATTTTAACTCAAATATACCATACGGTGTATCAACATATTTTCCCCGCGTGGAACGGCTAATGGTAGAAATATCCAAGTCCAATTCATCGGCGATGTTCTGCAGTTTCATTGGTTGTAATTGAACCACATTTCCGTTAAAAAATTCCGGTTGTCTAGCAATGATAGATTTCATAACCATAGTCAATGTTTTTCGCCGTTCTGAAATGGCGTTTACAAACCACGCGGCGCTGTCCACTTTTTCCTTGATGAAGGAACGGACTTTATTGTCCAGCTGCCCAGCCAGCATTTCTACATATTCATTACTGACCTGCAGGTCCGGAAGCCAATTATCATTAACCACGATCACCCAATGTCCATCTCGTTCGGCCACAATCAGTTCAGGGATCACTGATTGATTTTCTATGCTTTCGTGGCCGGCACCCGGTTTGGGATTTAGATGACTAATCATATCCAAGGTCTGCTGCAATTCATGTTCAGAAAGTCTAGTTTGCCTAAAAAGATGCTCATAACGATGGTTGATTATGTCTTCAAAATGTTCATTGACTAATTTAAAGGCTGTCGGATGTTCAGATTTATTGATTTGGAGCAACAGACATTCCTTGAGATTCCGGGCTGCAATGCCTTTCGGTTCAAAGGTCTGGATTTTTTGCAAAATGGATATTACATCCGCTATTTCTATCTCAAAACGGTCGCTGATGAGTTCCAAGTCTACAACTAAATAACCATTATCATCCAGATTATAAATGATCTCTTCCGCTACTGACCGTTCAGTGTCATCCATAACGCACAGGTTTAACTGTTCAGCTAATAATTCCACAAAATCTTTTTTTTGTGGAATGGGTATTTCTTTCCGTTCCTTTTTTTCTGTTACATTGGGGGGTTCATATTCATCGTCTGCCTCCCAATCCAACCCTTCTTCCGCGGTTGTATTTTCTGTTTCCGGTTCTGGGGGTTCATCAACCAATTCCAATGCCGGGTTTGTTTCGAATTCTTCCAAGATGCGTTCTTCAAGGTTGAAGAAATTAAGTTGCAAAATTGTCGCTTGTAGTATCTGTTGTGGTTGAAGAGCCCGTTTCTGTTCCAGGCGTTGTGCAATCTTAGTCATCATTCCAACCTAAATCTTTCACCTAAATACAGGCGCCGGGCTTCTTCATCATTTGCCAGAAATTCGGAGGATCCAGAAGTCAATATTCTGCCATCAAACAATAAATATGAGCGATCTGTTATCGAAAGCGTTTCCCGTACATTATGATCAGTTATAAGCACGCCAATATTTCTGTCTTTCAATGACCGAACGATCTGCTGGATATCCTCCACAGCGATAGGATCCACCCCAGCAAATGGTTCGTCCAATAAAATAAAATTTGGTTCCAGGGCCAAGGCCCTGCATATTTCTACTCGCCGTCGTTCTCCTCCGGAAAGTGTATTTCCTTTATTTTTACTTAGATGGCTGACTGATAATTCGGACAACAATTGATTAATTTTATCCTGTTGTTGTTTTTTCGATTGTTTTGTCATTTCCAAGACAAGCTTCAAATTTTCTTCAACAGTTAACTTCCCAAAAATCGAGGGCTCCTGAGCCAGATAACCAATTCCTTTCCGTGAGCGCATATACATGGCATCCTTGGTGATCTCCTTACCACCCAGGAAAATATGTCCTTTCGAGGGTTTGATCATACCTGTGATCATATAAAATGTGGTGGTCTTCCCGGCGCCGTTGGGGCCCAGGAGTCCCACAATCTCACCCTGACTCACTTCCAGGTTCACGCTGGACACCACCCAATGAGAACCGTATTGCTTGGATAAGTTCTGCCCTTTGAGAGAATAACTAATAGACATATATTTATTTAACCAACACTACTTTCTGGGATCATGAATTCGTCTCTTCATGGGCCAGAGATTAAGCATTTATTCTAACAATATTCATCGCCGTTAAAAGTGGAATACCCTCTTCATCTTATTCATCTACTTTTACTTAATCAACACCGGCCAAGTCAAATCAGCTGATGAAGGCCAGTCAACAGGCTGTTGTTTAAATAGATTTGATTCTATAATACCTTTGACACAAGATAATATGAACAGGTTTAAAATGATCATTACAATTTTAAATAATTTAATTTTCATCTTTCAACGTTGTCACGCCAGATGGTTTCAGGATTCGCCAATTCTCCAATTCAATGTCCGATTCAAACCCGATGCCATAGAGGGTGTCTCCCTCTTCCGTGGTCATCATGACTTTATCCTCTGTATAAATTAACTCTTCTTTGGAATCCCAGACTAATGTATCCGTATAGAGGGTTACGCCGCTGTCAGAGACCACCACCACATTCTCCATCGCCCGCATGAAATCGTTTCTTTCCTCCACTTCCGCACTTACAGACTTGAGGTTGGTGGTATGGATCTCCTTTTCATCGAAGAAATCAACATCAACATTTCCATCCAGTAAAATGTATTTTTTATCATCATACTTTTCCAAATGTCCGGCACGTACAATTGAACGGGTCAAACCATTTTCAGTGATAGTAATGGTTACATTCCAACTTTCCTGGTCGGGTATCCCGGCCCGGGTATTTTTCACTCTATTATCAACCCTGTTGTCGCAGCCAAATAAAAATAACGATATTATAAACAATATAGGAACCATGTTTTAACTATAGATAACGCTAATGATATGGATCAGTTTCCGGGGGATTTTGTATTTCATCCCTCAGAATAGCCAACACATCCTGCATCCGACCTTGTTGTATTAACACCCATTCCACAGCCTCCCGAAACGCGCCATTTCCGCCGGTTTTAGTGGTAACATGTACAGCAATTTCTTTCACCTCTTCAAAGGCATTGGCCACAGCGATCGGGACACCTACCTGCTCCATAACGGACAGGTCAATAAGGTCATCACCCACATAGGCGATCTGATTATCCGTTAATCCATATTTTACTTTGAGTTTATTATATGGACCTCGCTTGTCCAGGGTGCCGTTATACACTTCTTCGATCTTCATTTCTGTCGCTCGCACAGTCGTGGCCGCAGAATAACGACCAGAAATTAATGCCACTTTCAATCCGGCGCTGCGGGCAATGGCTGCACCGGCCCCATCGGTCACATTGAATCGCTTCAGTTCCTCGCCATTGATTCCTTTATAAACAGACCCGTCCGTCAGCACACCATCCACATCGGAAATGAGCATTTTCACTTTGGTGCAGAGGGCTTTTGTATCAACCATGTGTTGCCTCATGAATTCGTTTTAATGATGTCAATAGAGCTTCAAGTTGGTTTAGAGGCCATTGGGTGGCAGCATCGGATTTGGCAGTATCCACGTTATCATGGACCTCCATGAATATACCATCCGCCCCGGCGGCTACTGCTGCTTTGGCCAAAATGGGAATGAATTCCCGATCACCACCTGTTCTCCAATCGCTGGTATCGGGCATTTGAGCACTGTGGGTGGCATCAAAGATCACCGGATATCCGGTCGCTTTCATGATGGGGATGGAACGCATGTCCGAAATCAAACTTTCATAGCCGAATGTTGTCCCCCTATCTGTCAATAAAATTTGCTTGTTCCCGGCGGCTTCAAGCTTTTCAACAATAGGTTCTATTTTCCATGGTGACAGAAACTGTCCTTTTTTAACATTTACTGTTTTCCCCGTTATAGCCGCTGCTTCAATCAAGTCAGTCTGGCGGCAGAGAAAGGCTGGAATTTGTAGCACATCCACCACTTCCGCCACAACTGCAGCCTGATCTGGATGATGGATATCCGTCAACACAGGGATGCCCACATTTTTTTTCACAGCTAATAGAATGTCCAGGCCATCTTCTATTCCTGGGCCCCGGAACGCACTGCCAGATGTGCGGTTGGCTTTATCATATGAACTCTTGAATACCAACGGAACACCCACATTTGTACAAATATTGACAAGGGCATCAGCCATTGCTAGCGAATGTTCTCTGCTCTCAATAACGCAGGGGCCGGTAATAATCGGCAAGCCACCACCTCCAAAAGAGACGTTGCCTGCATTTACAATATTAGGCATGGTCCGATTTTAACTGATATTGGACTGCTGCGCCAACAAAATCCCGGAAAAGGGGATGGGCAGCGCTAATCCGACTTTTGAGTTCGGGATGGAATTGTCCGGCCACAAACCAGGGGTGGTCTTTGAGTTCGATCATTTCCATTAGGTTTAGTTCTTTGTTCACTCCCGAAAAGATCAAACCGCTTTTTTCCAGCTTGACACAATAGCGGTTGTTCACTTCCCAACGGTGGCGGTGTCGTTCGGAAATTTTTTTCTTGCGGTAGGCTTTATAAGCTTTAGTCCCCGGTTTTAATTCACAATCATAAGCCCCCAGGCGCATAGTGCCACCTTTGCGTTTAATGGCCCGCTGGGATTCTATAAGGGCAATGACTGGATATTTAGTGCTACGATTGAATTCGGTACTGTTGGCATCTCGTAACCCACTTACATGACGGGCAAAATCGATGACGGCGCACTGCAAACCAAGGCAAATCCCCAGAAAAGGAATCTGTTTCTCTCGAGCATATTTACTAGTAAGAATCTTCCCTTCTGATCCCCTAGAACCAAACCCGCCCGGGATCAGGATGCCGTCAATATTTGTGAATGCCTGTGCCGCATCTTCATCATTCAATACGTTTTCTGTATTCACCCACTTCACATCCACCTTAGCCTCATTTTCAACCCCGGCATGGACAAATGCTTCCAGGATGCTTTTATAGGCATCCGGGAGTTCAATGTATTTTCCACACATAGCGATATTGACCGTGTGTTTGGGATGCTTATACCTGTGGATGAAATGCTCTAAATATTTTATATTCTGTTTGTTCCATAATTCCAACCTGTCCATGATGATCTGACCCAGTTTTTGCCGGTGCAGTTCCAATGGCACTTCATAGATACTAGACACGTCCAATCCTTCGATAACGTTATTCTTGTCCACATTGCCAAACAAGGCTAGTTTATTCTTAACCTCATTTGTAAGTTTGCGGTCCGAACGGCAAAAAATAACGTCCGGAGTCAGACCGATCTCCCTTAATTTCATAACTGAGTGTTGGGTTGGTTTTGTTTTTAATTCTTCGCTGGCCTGAATGTAGGGTACTAAAGTTACATGAACAATGACGTGGTTATGATAGCCCACTCCCAAAGATAGCTGTCGTATCGCTTCTAAAAACGGTAGACTTTCAATATCTCCTACCGTGCCACCGACCTCGCAAAAGACTACATCATATTTACGCGGTTGATTCACTGCTTTCACCCGGTTAATAATTTCATCTGTAATATGGGGGATAACCTGAATTGTGGCACCTAAATAATCCCCTTTCCGTTCCCGGTCCAATACCGTGCTGTAGATCTGTCCGGTAGTAGCGTTGTTGGCCTTGCTCATATCTACATCAATGAATCGTTCGTAATGTCCCAAATCCAGATCTGTTTCCGAACCATCGTCAAGCACAAAGACCTCACCGTGTTGGTAGGGATTCATCGTTCCAGGATCCACGTTGAGGTATGGGTCTAACTTGATTATGGTTACCTTCAATCCCGCACTCTTTAATAGGTATCCGATGGAGGCTGCGGCAATCCCTTTACCTAATCCGGAAATCACACCACCCAGAACGAATACATATTTAGATTGTTTAGCCATTGTGTTCCAAATATGCGTCGAGGTCTGCTTCCGTATCAATCCCTCTGCCGGAATATTCAGTCAATAAAACGTGGATCGGCAAACCATTGTCCAATACCCGTAATTGTTCCAGCCGGTGGATTTTTTCATTTTCCGTCTGTATCATATTAGTATATTGCATTAATGCCTTTTTACGAAATCCATAAATACCAATATGCCGGTAATAACCATCAATTTCGTAGTGTCGCGGTGAGCGGCGAAAATCTAAGGCAATATTCTCGGTATCAATTAGAACTTTAACTACATTTGGATCAGACAGATCCGCATTCGATATATCTTTCGTTGCAGCCGTGGCTATAAATACGTTTGGTTTGTGCAATACCACTACCAGATCATCAATTAGTTGGGGATCAATGGCCGGTTCATCACCTTGAACATTAACAATAATATTCACGTCCATATCTTTTACAACTGCAGCTACACGATCCGTTCCAGATCTGTAATCGGAAAGGGTCATCACCGCATTTACGTTATACGGTTCTATGGCTTTCGCTGTCAGTTCACTGTCGATAGCGATGATCACTTCATCGAGTTCCGTTGCTTGGAGCGCTCTTTCATAGACATGCACGACCATGGGTTTGTCATGAATAGGGGTAATTATTTTTTTGGGAAAGCGGGTGGAAGCAAGGCGCGCCGGAATTATTCCGACGTTCACAAACTAATAACCAATTTGTTTTGAGGACACGTTTCCATCAGAAAAAGTAAGTTATTTATCGTTCGTAATATACCGACCATATGCCAGTAAAACTCTGCATTAAATTAAACAAATACGTTTATGGATATAGAAGAATTTTTTATTCAAAACGCAAGGATTCTATGGGGTCCAAATTGGCTGCTCGCCAGGCCGGATAGATACCAAAACCAATACCGATAAATGAACAAACAAGCAGACCATAAATGACCCAGTTGATTGGTATCACTGCCGGTATATTCATCAAAACGGAGACAATGTTTCCGCCGGCTACTCCCAGGATTACACCAATAAAACCGCCTATTTCACTTAAGAATACTGCTTCGGATAAGAATTGGGTGACAATATCCCTTTTGTTGGCGCCAATGGCCTTGCGTATACCAATCTCTTTGATCCGTTCGGTGACAGATACCAACATAATATTCATAATACCGATTCCAGCCACCAGCAGAGCGATAACGCTGATCACAAAGGCAAAGAGTTTTACACCACCGGTGAATGAACCGAGCGTCTCCAGCAGTTGCGAATTAGAAACCGTTTCAAAGTCGTTTTCTTCTTCAGGAGGTACTTTTCGGATTAGCCGCATCACACCCACTGCTTCATCGAGTGTTTTTTCATACAGTGCGGATGAAGGAGCTTCCACAGCTATGTCCAACGATGTTTTAGAATGAGCGAAATGGTGCAGGTGGGTGGTTATTGGTATAACCACATAATTGTCCTGACTTGAGCCAAAAGATTGACCTTTTCTTTCGGTAATGCCAATCACAAGAAAGCTGATACCGTCAATGGTGATCTGTTTTCCCACTGCATACTCAAATGGAAACAATTGATCCAAAGCATCGCCACCCAAGATAACCACATTCCGATTATAATGAACATCATCATTGGTAATATTGCGGCCTTCATCAATTGCGGTATTATACGTGCGCACTGTCCATTCGTCACCGGCATAGAGGACAATATTGCGTTTGGCTTGGTTGTCTTCGTATTTGATGCTGCGACCGACGGAGAAATCGGACACACTAACATAGTCAGCTGTTTTAAGCCTTGCCCGCAATTGTGTGAATTGCTTGTACGTTATGTTTTTGCGTTTTGCGTACTTTACCCAGGATCCACTACCACCAAGATGTATTGCTGGATATTTTTGAAAGGAAAAGGTATTTGCACCAAGCACATTCAGCCCCGATTGAATAGAAGATTCCATGGTGGTGATTGCCGTCATCACACCAATTACAGAAAACACACCGATAGAAATTCCCAGTAATGTCAATATCGAACGTAACTTATTTTGCCGAATGGAGTCTAAAGCCATCCGAAGACTTTCCTTGAAAGTATTTTTGAAATGTCCTTTTTTTACTCTACTCATAGCGTAAGGCAGCGATAGGATCCAGTCGAGCAGCTTTATAAGATGGCGCCAATCCGGCAATTATTCCTACAACTGAGCTCAAGATAAGTGCAAAAAATGCCAAGGCGATAGGCATTGTGGATGGGAAAACATATTTATTGATTAAAAAACTCCCGCCCAGGGCTAGGGTGATACCTAATGCCCCGCCAAATAAACAGATCAACAATGCTTCCATTAAAAATTGCCGCATAATACTACTTGGAGTGGCACCAATGGCTTTGCGTACACCAATCTCCCGGGTACGTTCTTTGACCGAAACAAACATAATATTCATAATCCCGATACCGCCTACAATCAACGCTAAAACTGTAATAAATATGCCTGTTCCACCAATTGCTAATTTTATCGCCTGATATTGTTGTCGAAATGCTTCCTGCTGGTTCACGGCAAAATCATTTGGTTCCCCCGGATGGAGACCCCGCAACCGACGCATAATAGCAGTAATCTCGTCTTTGGCATCAGGAATATTTTCTTCATCTACTTTTACATCCAGCCGCATCCAACCCCTCCTGGAAAATAAACGATGAAATGTCCCCAGAGGTATGATCACATTGTTATCCATACTGAACAAACCCAGAAATTTCCCTTGTTTGTCCACCACCCCAATTACCCGAAAAATATAGTTTCCGATTTTTACTTTTCCACCAATGGGGTTCGCATTTGCAAATAATACATTAGCCACATCGTACCCAATAATGATCACCCGGGCACCGCTACGGTCTTCGCCTTCAGTATAAAACCGGCCGGATTCAATATTCAAAAACGCAGTTTGCATATATTCCGTGGTCGTTCCAGTTAAACTAATGCCCATTGCCATTTCATCACCACGAGCGATATTTACTGTACGAAATGTTACCGGCGCTGCTGCTTCTACATATTTACTTTGCTCTTTTATTGTATCAATATATTCCGCTTTCAGATTGGGCCGATTACGGATTTCCCACCATTCCTGTTTACCAAACCACTCATATTTGGCGATGTAAAGTACATCGCGTCCTAAAAATGACATGCTCCTTTCAAAAGAACGGTCCAATCCGGAAATGAGCGTACCCATCAATGTTACCGCCAATATGCCAATGATGATTCCCAGTGTTGTTAGTGCCGCTCGCAACTTATTGTCCCAGATTGCGCTTACAGCCATCCGCAAGGATTCAACAGTTGCAAACATGATTAGGATAACACGTTTTGCGCAGTTGTTTTATAGGTATACGATCTCTTTTTGACCACGTCATCCACAATTTTTCCGTCTAGTATATGCAGCGTGCGATGAGCATGTTGGGCAATATATCTTTCATGAGTAACCAAGATGATCGTATTCCCTTCATCATGCAACGCGTCCAAAATGTTCATAATCTCTGCTCCACTCGTGGAATCAAGGTTGCCGGTGGGTTCATCTGCTAAAATAATGGACGGGTTTGTCGCCAGCGCCCTGGCAATGGCGACCCGCTGGCGCTGACCACCGGAAAGTTCATTGGGTTTATGTTCCATACGATCACCAAGACCAACCTTTTCCAAAGCAATTTTTGCTTTTTCCAGTCGCTCATCCCTAGTTATGTTAGCATAAATTAGCGGTAGTTCCACATTTCTGAGTGCGGTGAGCTTCGGTAGTAAATTGAAGATTTGAAATACAAATCCGATTTTACGATTACGAATCGAAGCCAGTTGATTGTCATCCATTTCGTGGACATGTTCACCTTCAAATTCATAGGTCCCGGCGGTCGGAGTATCCAAACAACCAATAATATTCATCATGGTGGATTTTCCTGATCCGGACGGACCCATGATAGAAATGTATTCATTATGATTTATGGTTACATCAACGCCATCAAGGGCGCGGACAAGTTCGCCACCTACATCGTAGTGGCGCTCAACACCGTTCAATTTGATCAGATCAGTTTTCATCATCTATTTCGACTACGGAATTGTGCTTTAAATCCCGGCTGATCGCTCTATAACTGCCTGATACAATATTTTCATTTTCCGCCAATCCATTGATAATCTCATAATGGGTTTCACTACTGATCCCTACCGTTACCTGCTTGGCCACAGCAAAAGGCCCTTTTTTATTTCCGTTGATCTTTATTTCACCGGCTGGTTCATCCTGTACCACGAATACCAATTCAACCATTTTCTTCTTTTTCTTTTCTGGAGTGTACTTTTTATCTTCGTCTTTTTCATTTTCGATCGGATTCCGGTCAAATCCTTCCGGACGGATGGTCAGACTTTGGATCGGAATGGAAAGTACATCTTCGCTAACATCAGTAATTATATAGGTGTTAGCGCTCATACCGGACCGAATCTTGGGATGGACATTCAGCATTCTTATCTTCACTTTAAAATTCGTAACCTGTTCCTGGGTACCAAAATTAGACGTTTCCGCCACATGGGCAATTTCGCTTACGACTCCGTAAAACATCGTATCCTGAAACGCATCCACCTCGATTTCAGCTGTATCACCCACGGAAAGCGCTACCACATCGTTTTCGTTCACATCTACTTCCACTTCCATTTTGGTTAGATCGGCTATAGTCATAAGCGCTTCGGCCTGAAACATATTACCCACAGCCATTTCCCCTACTTCTTTGTTGATCAGGGTGACTATGCCATCCGTGGGTGCCGTCATTTTCAATTTGGATAATTCATCTTCCCGAGATATCAAAACAGCTTTGGATTGATTGAGTTGATTGACCGCCATTTCGTACTGGGCCGTTATGGATTCCAGTTCCTGGTCAGATACCAGGTTTTGTTTGTACAAGGATTCTATTCGTTTTTTTTGAGCGGCAACCTGTCTCAAATTTGCTTCTGCTGAACTGACAGTGGAACGAGTTTGATCAACAGCTGCCAAATGCTGTTTTTCATCCAGTGTAACCAGCAGTTTACCCGCTTGGACCCGATCTCCCTCTTTTACGGTAATATCCTTGATCAAAGCCGAACTCGTGGCACTAATCATGATCTCCTTGATGGGCTGGATTTTACCGCTAGCATTCACTTTATGGATTATTGTACTTCGCTTGACCGGTTCAACTTCTACTTTGATCGCTGTGTCATCTTTGCGCAGTATATTTGCCACAACGATGATAACCAATAACACGATTACTGCGGTGGCGATAATCATCTTTTTATTTTTAGCCAAAACTAAATCTCCTCTTAGCGGTAATTTTGATCTAATGTTCCCAAAACTGCCTGCAGCTGTGTTTCCTGAATCCGAGCGTCATATTTTGTACTCACCAGTATACTCCGTGCCTGGCTAACTGAAACCTGAGCGTCCAATACTTCCAAAATAATCGCTGATCCGAGGCTGTACCGCTGCTGGACCAATTTCAAATCTTCTTCTGCCAAGGTCAGAACTTGTTCATTGAGAGGGATCAATTCCTGAAAATTTGCTAAACTGTTTAGCAAATTTTCCAATTGTACCTGCAGATCATTTTTTTTATTTAAATAAACATAGTGTTGTTTACGCAAAGCCAATTCCGCCGTCTGCTGCTGAGTGGATAAATTATAACCACTAAATAGCGGAATGGATAACGATAATGAAATACTGGTGGACCAATTTTCCATTTTGGACAATGTGGAAAATTCATCTGCAGTTGTACCATAACTCATAGTTGTACTTAAACGCGGTAAGCGTGATCCAAATATGATTTTTCGATTTAATTGAGCTTCCATTATTTGCGCGCGGGAAACTAACAAAGACGGGTTGAATTCTTCTATGTTAGCAATTGATTCATCCAATTCCGGTAAGGGCATCAGCGAGCTACTCTCATCAACAACTTCAAAATGGGTGGCACTTCCGATAAGACCCATACTGTTGCGCAATTCCAGTTCGGCGTTACGTACATTCGTCTCTTGGATGAGTACATTCGTTTTTGAGCGGCCTAATTGTACCTCAGCTTTAAGCAGGTCTGTTTTTTTAACTGCACCCAGTTCAAATTGCAGTTCCACCAATTCCACTTGCTGTCTGGCGAGATCCAGGTTTTTTCGCTCTACTGCCAACAATTGCTGATTCTTCAACAGCTGGTAGAACGCCTGGTGCACATTAAGAATTACCGCAATACGCTGCTGGCGGGCTGCTTGACGAACAATTTGAAAACTGTTATTTGCTGATCGGATTTGATTCAACGATAAACCACCATCATAAAGCGTTTGGCTGAGAGAAAAAGATGATCCAAATGAACTGAAAACACTGCCATAAGTAGATGAAGCAATCTCACCTATGGGCGTATTGGTTTTACTCCAGGAACTGCCGAAACTAATTTCTGGCAGGATATTGGACAGGGATCCTTTTTTATTTAGTTCAGCCGCACGCTGATCCAGAGCCGCTACTTTTGCAGTTTCCTTATTCATCAGGGCAATGTCCACACATTCCGTAAGGGAGTAAGCTTGTGCAGTCAGACGTACGGATAATACCCAAACAATGAATAAAGGTGAGTTTTTCATATAATTAACTGAATAAAGTTCCGATAAATGTAAAGAAAGCTGTTTGCAAAATCCAATAGAGTGACAATGCAATAAAAAACGATCTAAAATCCCGTCGATAAAGAACATTCATACCGATAGCTAAAACAACTACTCGCCAGAAAGCAAAAAGATCCATGCCGCTTAAAAAATTGTAAATGAAATCACCCTGTTCGCCAATGCCCAATAATCCCAGTCCGGTATGGATATCCACTCGCCATTGGGTCACCATGAGCGGGACTTTCACTAATGCTTCTACAACGGTAATCATGTAAGTATAGGCTGTCATAGTCACAATAGTGATGTAGGTTGATTTTCCGCCAAAAAAGAAATTTCCGATCAACATAACAATCAATGCCATCATTAATATTCTAACAGGTGTTGACAACGCGCCCGATACAAAACCGAGAACGACTATAAGCGGTGATGGATTCCTGATATTAGACAGGCTCTCAGCCAATCTTTCTTCTTTTTGATCTTCCGGGATTTGTGCACTATTCATAATATATTTTTCTACCTGCTCCAACTGCACATCAATCAATAAGTCACCTAAAAAAATCATACTGACCAAGCCAACAGCAACAGTGATCAATAACGGTAAAAGAATATCTTTCCAATTATTTCTTTCTTGTAATTGGGTAAAGACTGCCCGGGGTTCCATAAATACATTAAATAGATATGTCATTTTTACTCCCTCCATTTATCAGAATATCATCTTTTATTTTGTACAGATATTCTTTGGCGGCTGCATAATCATTGGCAATGCTTCCGTTTAATATTGCTTCTTCGATAGCACTTTTTATTTCCCCCACCACTTTCCCTTCTTGCAAACCGCAAATCTCCATGATTTCCTCCCCTCGCACCGGTGATTGAAAACGGCGCATGGTGTCGCGTTCTTCTACGTCGGACATTTTACGTTCAACAAGTTCAAAATTTTTTAAATATTTATCAAGACGATGGGGATTGCGAGTGGTGATATCCGCGCGGCACAAGATCATCAGATCATCCAGATCAGCTCCCGCTGTAACCATCACACGACGAATTGCCGTATCAGTTACTTCTTTCTTTACTAATGCGATGGGCCGCAAATGCAGTAGGGTCATTTTTTTCAAATAATCCCGTAAATGGTTTGATAGTTTCAAACGTTTAGCCACCTGATTCAGCATGCGTTCACCCACAGCATCATGCCCGTGAAATGTATAGCCCTTCTTTTCATCTACCCGTCTCGTTATTGGTTTGGCAATGTCATGGACCAGAGCGGCAAAGCGCAACTCCATCTTTGAGGACAATTTGGCAACATTATCCACCACTTGCATGGTATGATAAAATATATCCTTATGGTGCCATTCTTTTGTTTGTTCCAGACCATACATGGCATCAATTTCCGGTAAAATGTATCTCATTAACCCCGTCTCCTGTAAAATGATCAATCCAATCGACGGTTCACTAGTGGCTAGTATTTTTGTCAATTCTGCAGTAATACGTTCTTTAGAAACAATACCAATACGTTTAGCATTTTGCTTAATAGCGGATAAGCAAGTTTTTTCAATATCAAAGTTCAGTGCCCCAGCAAAATAGGCAGCGCGCATCATACGCAAGGGATCCTCGCTAAAAGTTGCATTCGGATCCAAGGGTGTTTTTAAACTTCTGGATTGTATATCCTGAAGCCCCTTATGAGGATCAGAAAGTTCGCCAAAGCGTTCTGGGTGTAGATCAATGGCCATGGCATTCACAGTAAAATCACGGCGGACCAGATCGCCTTTCAGATCTGTATACTGCACTTCTGAAGGTTTTCTTGATTTGTGTTCGTAGGCTTCAATACGGGCGGCGGCTACTTCAAGAGGAAGTTTATTGTATGGAATTTTTGCAGTTGAAAATTTTGGAAAGGGAATAATCTTTTTCACACCGAGTTCATTTGCCAATATTTCAGCAAAGGTTATTCCGTCGCCAATGACCATTAAGTCAATTTCCTGTACGGCGCGGCCCAGAAAAAGATCACGAACATATCCACCAACAGCATACACTTCTTGTTTATTTCGATCAGCCAACTCTCTTACTGTTTTTAAAACATCGAATCCAAGGGCATCTTCCTCTATTAAATGATGTATATTTGCCATTGCAATGATGAATCTACGGAAAATACTTGTTTACAACATTAAATAAATCATTATTCTATTTGTTCATGATAAAAACTTCTTCTATTTTCCTGGTCAACAGTGCGAAAAATTTTTTTCATTAATATCATATTTTCCTGCCTGGCCCAAGCTCAGTTTGGCGAAATTAAAGTTGTATTTGATAATCGCATGCTGAAAGTTCACGAACAACAAAATGTGTTGCCATTAAAAGATGATATTGTCCGGTTCGCCACTACAACCCATTGGGATGATGATTACAGTGACTTGAAGATACCACTGCATTTTCATTTCATTTTTGAAGGTACAGCCCAAAAAGGAGGCGTGGAGACATTATTAGCCCAGGTGTTGATCTCCAGCGGTACTGACCAGCGCTATTTTGATAAATCTGTCCAGTTTCCTTACAGCCAAAGCGGGATACTTTATTTTGATAGGGTGCTATTTGATCCCTTATCCAGCTTCTTAGCTTTTTATATTAATTTAATCCTCGCCGGTGAAATCGATACCTATGAACCCTTGAGTGGAACACGAATTTATGAGCTGTGCCAGGAAATTGCTTTACGGGGCATTGACAGTGAGTACTCCCGGGGTTGGTCTGAGCGCATCAAACTGGTTGACGATTTGAGTACCAATTTTGGGTTGCGCAAGGCAAAATTTGCTTATTATTACGCAATGGATTTATTCACCAACGGTGCACCGAAGAAAGCGGTAAGCGAATTTAAAAATATGGTTAAGGGACTTAACGAAGTCTATGATTACACCCCCCGGGAACATTATACTCTCCTCTTTTTAAAAGTCCACGCCAAAGAATTGTCTGCAACTTTGCGATTACTTGGTCAAAATGAAATTATAAAAGAATTTATTGAACTGGATCCGGATAACACTAGTCTATACAAACAAGCTCTCAACTAAAGAGCGCTATATTTATTCACACCCTGGATGTAGTGGGCATACACAATACTACCCCTATATAATTTTACCATTAGTTCGCGATCCTTGCACTGACGTATTTGACGCAGTGCCTTTCGTTTACGGCTAATATACTTGAGATGTATAGTAATCCAGCCCATGCTTTTGAGAATCGCTCCAACATGTTTCCAATCCCATTTAACAGCAGCATAAAGCATAGCCACAAATTCCAAGATCAAGCGGATGGGGAATAGATAAATGGTTAATAGTAGATTATAATTAGACAAAAGCATTATAAATGAATTCCGGTGATTTAAATAATACTTTTGAAATGAAAACATCGGTATAGACACAGCATTTTTATGATATACAAGTGATTTTGGCTCAACCATAATCCGTTTACCCATCAGCTGTAGCCGCCAACAAAGATCAATTTCCTCCTGATGTGCAAAAAATGTTTCATCAAATCCGCCGGCCTCAAAAAAATCATTTTTGCAGACCATAATGGCAGTGCCTGAAGCCCAAAAAATTTCTATGGTATCATCATACTGACCGCAATCTTCCTCCAGTTGCAAAAAAATACGGCCCCGGGCGAATGGAAAACAAAAAAGATCCATATAACCACCGGCACCACCCGCATAATCGAATAAATTTCGTGTGTAATAATTACGGATTTTCGGTTGCACAGCGGACACATTTTCACTTTGACCTACTGCCCCAACTAAATGATCCAACCAGTCCGGTTCCTGGATCGTGTCATTGTTTAAAAATACGAGCCAGTTACCATTCGCTTCCTTTGCTCCGCGGTTGCACCCGCCGGCGTAACCTCGGTTGGATTTATTTTCTAGCAACCGTACGTCCGGATAGTTTTCTCTTATGTACTGCGGGCTGTTATCAGACGATGCATTATCAACGATGATGATCTCTTTATCAACATAATCTGATTTATTCAAAGAATCGAGGCATTCAGATAGAACATCTACCCCGTTCCAATGGGGGATTATAATTGAGATGTTGGGCATCATTTGCCCTTTAAGATGATTGTTGCAACTCGTCCAGCAGTTTTTGTGCTGCTTCGTCTTCTGGATTGCGATCCAGCCAGGTTGTCAATAGTTCAATGGCTTCATCAGTTCTGTCCAAATTCCTGTAATTAATGATCATTTGTGAAACAATATCAGGATAGTTGTTTCTAAGTTGACCCCAGTATTTTATATGTAGATTCGATCTGTTCCCACCTGCCAATATCTTTTTTTCTAAATGATTATAATCAGCATATAGAGCTTGTAATATCTTTAAGCTAGTATCGTACTCCGCCAGCTCCATATAGGCTTGTGCATATTCAATATTATGACGCACAGTGTTATCTTTGCGTGATCTTAACTCGGACAGTACATTTTTGAAATCTTCAGCATGTCCAATCCCGTTATATAATCTCCCAATCTGATAATACAGGTCTCGATTATCCATATGTATTGTATGCTCAGGCAAGTTTTTTGACATTGCATTCAATACTGCTGCAACTTTTTGACGTTTAATTTCAGCATTTTCTGCATCAGTTGATTGCAAACGTCGATACTCCAAAAAGTGATGCACGGCTAATTGCATATACGCACTGCGGTAATTCTGTAACAAGCGGATGATTTGCGGATTATAGTACACTGCTTCATTGTATAGATTTCTAAAGAGATACCGTCCATTTGGACTGCGAAACCAGATTGTTCCTTCCTGATTTTCCCAATCGGCACCAGCATAATCTGCATTCAAGATTGCTGGATCTAGATCAAAGAGCAAGTGTGTTTCCATTCGTTCAGCGTTGATACCACTGGTTTTATATGGCCGCAACCGGTAAGCCAGTCCTTCCATCTCCAAAAATCCTTCTAAACCAATGCGATTTCCCGGCGAAACAGTGACCGCAAAGTAAATTGGCGAAGACCAGTTCGTATCATTGATAATCTGCATGATCATCATATCCTGTACTTTCAGCGCTTGCTGGGCAAATGTTGGTTTCACCTTCCAGGTGATCTGTTGATCGCTTTTTGCTGGTAAGGTTACTTCCCGGGTTTCCCAGGGTGTCAATCCAGAAGAAATTTCACGGATTTTATTATCATTTATGCGTACAAAGCGCTGGCCGATATTCATATCATTTTGACGATCTTCCAACAGTCGTTTAACCGTTGCCTTATTTGGACGGGAATCCCGAAGCTGCTTTATATACCAGTGTGTATTTAATAAGCTCAAGTTTACTACATTTACATCGTTGCGAATGTGCTCTACTTCTTGCAGATACCACAATGGAAATGTATCATTATCCCCGTTTGTAAATAAAATACCGTTTGGTTCGCAGGATTGCAACAAGTTATAACTGTAGTCCCAGGCAACATAGTTCCCTGAACGATCATGTTCCTTATAGTTTGCTTTCAGCATTACACCTGGTACAAAAATAATCTGAAGTAACAATGTGGCTATTATTCCATTCCGTGCAAGAACCGGACTTTTTATAATTTTTAACAGCCATTCGCCGATCACTGCAGATCCCACACCGATCCAGATGGAAAACGCCAGGAAGCTGCCAACACAAGAATAGTCTCGTTCTCGGGGCTGGGGATTATCCTGGTTCAAATAAAATATTAAGAGCCAACTCGTCACAAAAAACAAGGTGAAAACGGAAAATGATAGTGCCCAGTCCCGACGGAAATGAAACACCATACCTACTATTCCAAGGAGCAACGCCAGAGGCAGTCCAAATTGAAACCAATATACACCGTTCTCACGCATGTTGGCCCCCATGGCTGTCGTATATGGTTCCGTAGATGGTCCCCGGCCCGCAAATTGCCAGAGAAAATAGCGATTATACATCTTCCCAATTTGATATTTCCAAAAAAATTCCCACTGTTTTGGTGAATTATAAAACATATATCGGCGGTTTTGACTGGATGTATATTTATTCCTACCGGCTCCCGGCCGACCCACAACCTCGTGTTTGGGTGGTAATTTGTTGTATCTACGAGGAAACTGACTGATTTCACCATACTGTTCGCGTTGTAAATAAGATATAGCTGCGGAGATGCTTTCCGGGTTGTTTTCATCGATTGCGGGATCCTGACCAGAACGGATAAATATCAATGCATAGCTGGAGTAGCCGATAAGGATCAGGACTGTCGCTGACATGGCCAAAGAAATTAACTGGTGCTTATTCTTGATAGACCATACAGTAACCAATACAATCAACAATACTAAACCAATCATTCCCGGCAGTCCGATCACACCAGCCAATGGGGGTAAACCCAGAATGATACCATTGTGGATGATCAGAAAGGTGACAAAAGTTATTGCCACAGCAATAAGAAAGGTTTTCCATTGAAATTCTATCTTGCGGAAATAGATAATCAGGGTAATGAAAGGCAGGGTCAATAAATTCAAAATATGGACACCAATCGCCAAACCAAACATATAGGCAATAATCAATAGATAACGCTCACTGCCCGGTTTGTCAGTCCGTTCTGACCAGTGCAGAATCAACCAAACAACAATTGCTGTAAAAAAAGTACTGATTGCATATACTTCAGCTTCAACAGCATTGAACCAATGGCTATCCGTAAAAGCGAATGTCATGGCGCCCACAATAGCTGCACCAAAGGCAATCAATGCATCGTGGCTGGTCCGAATCGCGCCGCGCCAATGAGCGACAACTTTTACGATAATCAGGTACAGCAGCATGACCGCCACCGCGCTGGCAATGGGAGACATTAAATTTACACGATACGCAATGTCGACATTGGTCGGCAGCATAGAAAAAATACGGCCTAAAATAAGATAGAGTGGACTGCCAGGCGGATGAGGCACACCTAAAATATAGGATGTAGCAATAAACTCCCCGCAATCCCAATAAGATACTGTTGGCGCCATTGTCCGCAAATAAACAATAAATGATATAATCAAGATGAAGACCGCCAGAATACGGTTTAAAAATATTTTGTCACTGGCAATCATTTCTCTGTATCATCCTTGTCATTTTTTTCTTCATCGTGTACTTTATTATTTCCGGCTAGCTTATCTTTATTATCTTTCGCATCTTCTGGTTTCTTGTTGCTTTCCTCTACGTAATTTAATTTCAACTCCCGGATAATATGACTCAAATATTGTTCCTCATTTTCAGACAAATTTCCGCTCATCCGTTTTAAAAGCATATCTAGCATATCTATTTGAATCGAGGCTTGTTCTAAATTTCGTTCCAAGTCATTATTGATAGGGTTTTTGATTTTCCCCAGTGATACCCAAGCACTATGCACTAAGGACGATATAAGCTGGTCAAAAAGCTGTGCTTCAGTTAATTGACTTTCTAATGCCATAATTCTCTAAAACCTAACGAAATATAGGGGTTGTTGTTCCAGCCTGTGAAACCAGCAAATTTATACTCAATAACCTATAAGATAAATGATTGATTCTATTGCATTATATAGATCAGTGAACTGCACTTTTTCTTTATAATCGTAGATATGGACCATGAAAGGAATCCGTTCCAAATCCCCGAAATGACGGAAGATCCTTTATGACCTGCGCTTAGCAGAGACACATAAAATGCATCAAATGGCATCCTGTGGATGTTTTGGATTCTAAATCCATTCTGTTCCATGATCTTGGTCATGGATTTCGGAGTAAAATGATATAAATGACGGGGGGTGTCATATGCAGCCCAGTCTGCTCCATATTTTTGTCCATCCGTAGAAATGTAGTTTGGTAGTGCTACGAGCAAGGTTCCACCCGCGTTTAATTGGCTCTTTATCTTCTGCAAATATTCCCAAGGTGCATGGACATGTTCCAGACTGTGCCAGCAGGTGACCAAATCGTACTTTTCGGTGGAATGCAGCCAATGGTGTGGCGTGCATACGTTTATGTCGAACTGCTTCTTGACCATTTCACGAGCTTTGGGAGATGTATCCACACCTTGCACATTCCAACCCCGGTCTTGCATTGATTTTAAAAAGTGTCCAGCCCCACATCCAATGTCAAGAACAGTACCGTGATTTCTTGCTGAGGCATGTGTAACGATTGAACATTTTCTACCTAGCATATAGGATCGCACTATACCATAAACCTGCTCAAACAAGCTTTTATACGAATTAGAATGGGAAATATATTCATCGGACTCATAGTACTTGTTCATCTCCTTTACTACCGGGAAGGGGTTTGTAAGACGCAGTTGGCAGGTCGAACATTCTAAAATATCGAACTGATCATCACTGACCAAATAGTCCTTGGTGGAATGAACTTTTTCTAATTCACCTTTGCAAAGGGGGCAGTCGATTTGAATATGCATTAAGTAACAAGTACTGTGTTCAAGTACTTATCATAATCTTTAACTAAACGTTGTTTTAGTAGACAGTGCTTTTTTAATTGTGGGTCAAGTTTGACAATTTCTTGGGCGGCTTTTCGCGCCTGCTTGATGATAGACCCATCGGTCACCAGATCAGCTATCTTGTGTTTAAAAAACCCCCGTTGTTCTGTGCTAAAGAACTTCCCCGGACCGCGCATTTTCAGATCTTCGTCCGCAATAACAAACCCATCATGGGTTTTTTCAATTATGGCCAATCTTCTCCTGGATGCATCGGTTACATTTCGCTCTACCAGGATGCAATAACTCTTCTTGCTTCCTCTGCCGATCCGGCCACGTAGCTGGTGCAACTGGGTTAATCCAAACCGCTCTGCGTGCTCAATAAGCATGGTCGTAGCATTGGGAATATCGATCCCAACCTCAATAACTGTTGTAGCAACCAAAATGTTGATTTTATTCTTAGCATAGGCACTCATAATTGCCTCTTTTTCATTTTTTTTCATCCGACCGTGAATCAAACCAATGCGTACACCCTTGAATATTTTCTGTAATGCTCCAAAACCTTCAGTAGCTGCAGCCAAATCTGATTTTTCTGTTTCTTCCACCAGCGGATAGACTACCATACATTGTTTGCTGTCCGCCACTTCTTTTTGAATGAATTTATACACATTTTTCAGCCGTTCCTCATTTACTACTTTCGTGATTACAGATTGACGGTCCTTTGGCATCTCATCAATGATCGACAGGTCCATATCACCATGGTAGGTAATAGCCATTGTGCGGGGAATGGGTGTAGCTGTCATGGCTAATAAATGGGGATACAGTCCTTTCGCCACTAATTCACCCCTTTGGATAACACCGAACCTGTGCTGCTCATCCACTACAACAAAACCCAGTTGTTGAAAATCAACATCTTTTTGAACCAGAGCGTGAGTTCCTACAATAACATTTATTCTACCGGTCTGTAAGCCCTTGAGTATGTTTTTCCGTTCAGCAGATTTTATTTTCCCAACCAGCAACGCACAACTAATATGTACCTTTTCAAGTTCTGTTCTAAATGATTCAAAATGCTGCTGAGCCAAAATCTCAGTCGGGGCCATAACCGCAACTTGGACTTTATTGGTTACAGCGGCGATGGTGATAAGAATAGCAACAATCGTTTTTCCGGACCCCACATCGCCCTGCAACAAACGATTCATTGCAACTGGTTTGGCAATATCGTCTGTGATCTCGGTTAATACTTTTTTCTGAGCAGCGGTCAGCTCAAATCCAAGTTCAGCAATGATCTTTTTCATTTGCGGACTGGGTTTGCACAATGGTTTTGTACCAATTTTTGCAAGGGCTTTTCGTCTTAAGACCATTAATAATTGCAGAAAAAAATGTTCGTCAAATTTTAGTCGTTGTATAGCATTCTGCAGATCAGTGATCGTTTCAGGAAAATGAACATGTTGCAGCGCCCGAGATAACTTTATGAAATCTGCCGGTAGATCATGTCCCTTTTCAAAATGATCGGGAGCTTGCATCAGAAAAGATTGATTTTCCTTGATCAACCGCCGCAGGTTTCGGTGGTCCAAACCGGCGTTCTTTAATTCAGCTGTCAGAGGATAAAGAGGAATGATCGCACCTGTGCTTATCGGGTCAGCGTCCGCATCTAACTTATCATAATCCGGATGTGTAATTTGCAACCCATTATAAAATTCAATTTTACCATGAACGGCTAGGCGATTACCTTTTTGAATTGAATTTTTAATATAGTTTACACCATTGAACCATACCAAAGTAATGATACCGGTTCCATCATCAAGTATGGCTTGGAATAGGGTCCTTCGACGGGCTTGTCGGGCACCACATACTGCAATGGAACCGACGATCGTAGCCTGATCATTTTTTTTCAAGTCGCGGATGGGGGTGACGGTTGATCTATCAAGGTAACGACGGGGATAATAATGAAACAAATCTACGAGAGTCTCTACACCAACTGTATTAAAAGCTATCGCTTTTTTAGCCCCGACCCCTTTTAGATATTGAACAGGTGTATTGAAATTAATCGGAGTCGACAAACAAACTTATTTCCATTCCTTACGATAAGTATAAGTCACTGTTTTTGAATCTCCCGCAGCAAGGGTTAAGGGGAAATAAATGGTCGATGCGTCTTTCTTGATGTAATTATCGGACGCATCTTTTATAACCCAATCTCCGGATATCTTTTCCTCCAATCGGATATTCACCGTTTCATCCTTTTTGTTTTTTACAGTGATTTCAATGGCTGCTTCTTCACTTTTTCTCTGGCGATCATAATGGAGTACTGTTCGTTTTCCAATTACATCAAAAGCGCGACCGGCAGATAAAACTGCCGTCTCTCCTTTGGGTACTTGTTGTAATCTGTCTACTCCACCGTATTCCAGCGCACCGCTTGCGGAACGTAAATATAGACTGATCTTCCCTTGCGGTAGGGGAATATTCAATCCATTGGCTTCTGTATTTGCAAATTTAATTTCAATTCTTAGGGGTTCTTCTTTCTTCCCGCGTCCTGTATTTTCAAATACGTATGTTTTTTTATAGTTCACTACCCGGGGTTCATATAATCTAACAGTTATACTTTGGTGCTTTTTGACATCAATTCGCTCCGACAATGAATAGATATGGTAATCGCCTAATACATCTGCTTTCATTTCAGGGGGGGCAGCAGTCATGGCTTCCATATGCATACCCGTCCGATAAGTCGGCTGTGGCCGTGATCCTTGATGCTGCAGGTTGCCTTCAACCAGTTGCAGATTAACATTGGAATAATCCATATTGCTATTATTGGTCACGATAGCTTCTGTAATTAATTCACCTTTAGACCCATTTAATAGCAACCGGTAGGTTGCATCCCATTTGAACCCCTCGGATAAATAAACCAAATCACCAGAAATGGTGCCGGTCATTGCACTCTGAATTGTCCAAACCAGTTCCGGATGGAATAATGGATTTAGTTCTGTATCATGGGCATAAATATAGTCTATTGTATTGTGGACAATGGTTGTAACCTCTTTTCTGGATTGTAATGAAATATTTTTATTATTCATTTCGATAAGGGTGCCGTCATGAATTTTCCCATTTCTGATTTTAACATAAACGTAATCACCTATTTTATCTCTGAAATACCTATCGCTATTAAAAATATCTTTGTTTAACCGTTGATAAGATACAGTTGCACCTTGAAGATTTAAAAAAAGCGATTCGGAAATCAGACCTTCGGGGAGTTGATTATAGGATATTTCATTCACCCCCGATTTAACTGACCAATGCATTGGTTCCTTTATCAAGGCAACATTGTCCCTGTAGACCGTCATGGTCTGACCAATCAAAATAAACGGCAGTAAGAATATATATTTTCTCATTGGAGCATTGCTAAGTTAGTATTCACTTTTTTAAGTTCAACAGACATTTCTTTTTGTTTCTCCTTTTCCCGTGCGATCACACTTTTGGGAGCTTTGTTGACAAATTGTTCATTGGACAACTTTTTTATAATACCTGACAAGTGACTATTGATCTCGTTAACTCTTTTTTGCAATCGTTTCCGTTCAACTTCAAGGTCAATTAATCCACCGAGTGGTATGTATAATTCACTCTCATTTATGATAACAGTTGCCGATTGTTCCGGTTTGGGCTGATCTTCAGCGGTTTTGAGTATTGTAGAGTGAGTTAAATTTAAGATTATTTGCTCATACTTGTGTAAAAAATCGGCTATTTCTTGTGAACATCTGGTTAGTAATTCCGTTTTTTTTATCGGCGGTATATTCATTTGGCTGCGCACCGCCCGCACTCCTGACACAACTTCCTGCAGTGATTTCATATCTTTTTCAGCCGTTTCATCCATGAAATTTTTATACACGGCTGGCCAGGGTGCACCAATGATATCTGGGTCATTATCTTTTCTTATCATAGTCCACAATTCTTCGGTTATGAACGGAGCAAAAGGATGCAACATTTTATTAACCGTTCTTATTACATTAACTGCAACAGCGCGGGTGATATCTGCTTGGTGTTGGTTCGAACCATTGAAACGAGTTTTGGCAATCTCAATATACCAATCACACAAATCACTCCAAGTAAAGTCATATAAAACTTTTGCCGCTTCATTAAAATGAAAACGATCCAATTGGTTATTATAGTTTTTAAGTGCTTTTTGCAGACGACTCAAAATCCATTTTTCGGGTAAATCCAACTTTTCTCGCTCAAGATTAACTTCAGGAATTTTCCCTTCATTTATATTCATCATTACAAAGCGTGATGCATTCCAGAATTTGTTCATAAAATTCCGGCCGATTTGCAATCGTTCAGATGAAAATAATACATCCGATCCCTGGGGTGCCATGAGCATAATACCAAATCGCACCGCGTCTGTGCCGTACTCTGCAATCAAATCAAGAGGGTCAGGTGAATTGCCCAATGACTTACTGAACTTACGCCCTTGCTTATCCCGTAGAATAGAAGTGAAATACACATTTTTAAAAGGGATTTCATCCATAAACTCGTAACCGGAAATAATCATCCGCGCCACCCAAAAAAAGATGATATCTGGTCCCGTAACTAAGGTATCGGTGGGATAAAAATAGTCCAATTCGGCGTTTTCACGGGGCCAATTATGAACACCCATCGGCCAAAGCCATGAACTGGCCCAGGTATCTAAAACATCCGGGTCTCTTGTCCAATTTTCCGGGTCTTCTGGACCATCAACAGAAACATGGATTATCGATGAATCTTCTTTTAGGTACCAAACCGGTACTTGGTGTCCCCACCAAAGTTGGCGGCTGATACACCAGTCTTTAACATTTTTTAGCCAGTGATGATAGGTCTTTACCCAGTGTTCCGGATGGAATTTTATCTGCCCGGATAACACTGCCGCAATTGCCGGTTTCACCAATTCGGCCATTTTCATAAACCATTGTTCAGACATAGTGAATTCGATGGGAACCTGACCCCGTTCAGAAAAACCAACGTTGTGCCGGTAATTTTCAGTTTTCTGGAGAAATCCTTGATGCTCCAGAGCTTTTAAAACTGCTTCTCGGGCCTTTTCCCGGGTAAGGTTTTGGTATGCCTCAGGGGCATTTTTATTCAAAGTGGCATCGGTATTCATTATATTAATGAATTCAAGATTGTGCCGTTCACCCAGGGCAAAGTCGTTGGGGTCGTGAGCCGGGGTCACTTTTACGCAGCCAGTACCAAATTCGCGATCAACATAATCATCAGCGATGATGGGGATCTCCCGTCCAACAAGTGGCAAAATAATGGTTTGACCGACTAAATGCATATAACGGTCATCTTGCGGATGAACAGCAACAGCGGTATCACCCAGCATTGTTTCCGGTCTGGTAGTGGCTACGCTTAAAAATTCGTTACTATCTTTAACTGGATATTTAAAATACCATAGATGGCCCTGCGCTTCTCGATGAATGACTTCCTCATCGCTGATGGCTGATTTTGAAACCGGACACCAATTCACTAGGCGATGACCCTTATAGATCAATCCTTTTTCATACAATTTTACGAAAGCAGCAGACACAGAATTTGAATAGCATTCATCCATAGTAAACCGTTCCCGCGCCCAATCACAGGAACAACCCAATTTTTTCAACTGTTGAATGATGATACCACCGTATTTTTCCTTCCATTCCCAGGCGTATTGCAAAAACTGTTTGCGGGAGAGATCTTTTTTTGTAATCCCTTGCTCTTTTAACATTTTTTCTATTTTACTCTCAGTGGCGATGGAAGCATGATCTGTGCCCGGGATCCAGCAGGCTTCCCTGCCGGTCATTCGGGCTTTACGAATAAGAATATCCTGGATGGTATTATTTAATACATGTCCCATGGTGAGCGTCCCGGTGACATTTGGCGGTGGCATAACGATCGTATATGGATCCTTATCAGGATTCACTTCACCGTGGAAATAATCTTTTTCCAGCCAGTGACGGTACCACTTATCTTCAATTTGGGTAGGAGTGTATACTTTATCCAACTAGTGCCACATCAGCGTGAATTATGTTATCTCTTGTAATTTAAACTAAAGGCAGTGCCCATGGTGACTATTACCCACTGGTAAGGTGTTGCACTTGGAATAGTCGCCCCAGTTTCCAATAATCTCAGGATGAGTCCCCCAGGGTCATGATCAGGAAAATACCAATTCCCACTTGAAAGAAACTGTTGCGAATCAGTATATGAATCCAGCAGTGCATAATAAAAAATTTAAGTCAGTTCGGATTAATTAATAAGACTATAATCATTTCTTTTCGAGAATGCCAATAGTCTCAAGATAGGGTGTATGAGGGAACATATCGATCATTGTTAATTTTTCCAGGATATAACCATGTTCCATCAGCAGCGTAATATCTCGGGATTGTGTCGCTGGATTGCAGGAAACATACACGAGCCGGCTTGACACCTAAATAAATCTTCAACCTGCTGTTTCTTTTGATTAACCTGTTCTGAATACGCTAACTGCTGAAATGTACATCCGCCGCAATATGCGCACACGAAGCATTAGTGATAAACGATGATTCTTGCAACACTGTCAACGGGCGGACTTCCGCATAACCGGATCGTTTGCGATAAACCAGCGCATGAACTGTCTGCCCGGTATGGTGTTTTTGACAAAAATGCCAAATCCATTATGGCGGGCTAATCCTTTCCCACCGAACACCAAGGCTTCTATATACAGTTCAACTTCCTGACCCTTATTTATAGTCATGGCTTTGCAGCATTATCGCCACACCGGAACTGGTGCCGACGCGGTTGGCTCCCGCTTGGATCATGGCCAGAGTATCGCTATAGTTTTTGATACCTCCTGAAGCTTTGACACCAAAGATATCCCCCACTGTTTCCCGGATCAATTGTACATTTTTAGTTCGGGCGCCATATGTTGAAAAGCCGGTGGATGTTTTAACAAAGTGGGCATAGTTATCTTTTACAATTTCACTAGCCAGTTTTATCTCATTTCTAGGCCATAGGCAGGTTTCAATAATTACTTTTACAATGCGTCCTTCGGCGGCCTCAACAACAGCTTGGATACCAGCAGCAACCTGTTGATAATTCTTACCGCGGAAGGCATCCATATCCATGACCATATCAATTTCCATCGCGCCAGAGCTCGTGGACATCTGTATGTCATCAATATTTCGCTGCACATCGCCAAGTCCACCTGGAAAATCTATTACAGTACACACTTCTGTTGCATGATCATGCAATTCCTGGGTACACAGCCCCACATCCTGGGGATACACACATACTGTTCTGAAATTCCATTTTTTGGCATCATTGCAACATTGCAGAATATCCGTCTCCTTTGCCTCCTGTTTCAGTAATGTAGAGTCAATCAGTGACGCTATCTTGTGGTTGAATTCTCCCGACATGGTGCAGCCTTAAATGATCAGGTCAGCGTTGATAGATATCCTATTAAAAGTGTTTGTAGATCGGCTGTGCCTTTCTGTGCCTGCGTTAAGGTGAGTTTATGGCTTAATTGTTCCGAACTCATTCCGGCGGCCATGTTACTTATTACTGATAATGCAGCTACTTTCAGTCCGGCGCGCCGAGCTAGAATTACTTCCGGCACTGTTGACATTCCCACTAATTGCGCGCCCAGTAGACGGGCAGCATGGATCTCTGCCGGTGTTTCAAAACTAGGACCGCTAAACCAAATGTATATACAATTGTGAAGAGTGATTTCGTGTTGGTCAGCTATTGCTCTAAAAATTGTGCATAACTCCTGATCATAGGCATTGACCATATTGACAAAACGTGAAGGGTCCGTTTCACCAATCAATGGATTTGTCCCAGAAAAATTAATGTGATCGGTAATCAATCCAATATTCCCAGGTTTAAGATTCTGATCTATACTGCCAGAAGTATTGGTAAGGATAATGGATTTGCACCCCAAACCTGCCAAGGTCTGAAGTGGGAGTTTCATAATATCCGCCCTACCATATTCATAATAATGGACTCGCCCTTGCAGTACGGCTACACTCGTGTCACCGATCCCGCCTAGAACAAGTTTACCGCTATGACCGACTACAGACACTTCTGGAAATCCATCAAATTCAGAATAGAAAAAAGAAATGGGATCTTCAAGCAAAGAAACAAAATCTCCAAGCCCCGAGCCCAAAATGATACCAACCTTCGGTTCCATGCTTGCAGCTTTATCCTTTATTATCTGTATTGGATCTTTATAATTCATACAAAAAACTATAAGATTGATTTAACTTTCTCTACCAGTTTTTGGGCTTCAGCTTCGGTTCGGGCTTCAGCATAAATACGCATGATCGGTTCTGTATTTGAACTCCGTAAATGCACCCAGCAATTATCCCAGGTAAGCTTTAGACCATCTCTGTTGTCCATTTTTGCATCATTAAACAATAATTTTACTTTTCCAAATACTTCTTCCTTGTTCACAGTTTGCAGTTCGACCTGATCTTTAATGATCTTGTATTGGGGCAGATCATCATAAACAGCACCGATCGATCGTTGAGTCATGGATAACCGCTGGAGTATCATTGCTGCTGCTACCAGTGAATCTCGGCCTAAATGAGCCTCTTTAAGGATTACACCACCATTACCTTCACCGCCCAAGGCAGCATTGTCTTCCAACATTTTTTGCACAACATTGATCTCACCTACGGCAGTGCGTTCGATGGTTGCGTTATATTTTTCCGCTAACTTATCCAATGCGATAGTTGACGATATATTCGTTACAATTGTTTGGGCATCTTTGACCATCCGTAAATAGCCATCTGCCGCCAACACGAGGGTATATTCGTCTCCGGCAGGACGGCCATCATCCAGTACAACTGCTAACCGGTCACCATCTGGGTCAGTGGCAAAACCCACATCTGCTTTATGCTCAATCACTGCGGCCCTTAAGTCTCCAAGATGTTCTGGCAGCGGTTCCGGTTTGCGTGCGAACTTGCCCGTATTTGTACAATGTATTTTTATCACCGTGCATCCCAATGTTTCTAAAAGTAACGGTAGGGCCTCAAATGCAGCACCGTTGCCAGCATCAACAACTACTTTGAACTGCCGTTCACGGACCTGATTTTTTTGGACACAAGACAAACTCACCACACGCAATACATGTTTCAATAATGCATTAACATCCGGGTAAATCAATCCATCTGAATCTGATTTTACAAGGTGTTGTTGGTCAACCCTAGTAAACAATTGTGTACATTGATCCGAATACAAAAAGGTACCATCGGAGTGCACGAATTTTAATCCATTCCATTCATCAGGATTATGGCTTGCGGTGATAATCATCCCACCAGCGGCATCCGTTGTTTCAACCATGAACTGTACAGTTGGTGTGGGAACAATATTCAAATTGATGATATCCCGTCCGACCTCCAGAAGCGCACGGGCTGCATCTTCGATAAAATCTTCCCCACTGGGTCGAGTATCCCGACCGAGAATAAGCACCCCGGTCGGAAGCAGTGCATGAAACGCCTGGGCATAACGGGTTACCGTTTCCGAATTAAACTCAGGTAGCCTACCCCTAATACCAGATATACTCCGCATGATCATGGGGGAAGTTACTGAAATCGTTTCAAATTGTATTAGTTGATAATAAAAAAGCCCGGGGATACCGAGCTTTTTAATCTATCAAACTGAATGAATCAGTATTGTTCAAATCGGCGCATCCGAGCCATCCGGCGCAATGCTTTTTTGTGGGAAATTCGTTTGGCATCACTTGGTTTTTCATAGAAGGATTTCTTCTTTACATCTCTTAAGATTCCAGCCCGTTCCCATTTCTTTTTAAAACGACGCAGTGCTCTTTCTAGAGATTCGCCCTCTTTTATGGTCACTTCAACCATATTCATTCACCTCCTTCCAATCAACCCAAATAGGTTCGCAATGCTTTGCTTCGTGAACGGTGGCGTAGACGGCGGATTGCTTTCTCCTTGATTTGCCGGACCCGTTCACGAGTCAAGTTAAATTCTTCACCAATCTCGTTCAGTGTTAAGGCATAATCTCGTTCGATACCGAAATACATTTTGATCACCTGACGTTCCCGTTCTTTCAACGTTTTTAATGACTGGCGGATTTCATCTTTAAGGGAATCATGCATCAGTGGTTCATCAGGGGATGACTGGTTATCATCTTGAATAACATCGATCAGCGAATTTTTATCCCCTTCCCGAAACGGTGCGTTTAGTGAATGATGGCGACGGGAAATACGCATGGCATCGATCACTTCGTCAGACGTCATATCCAGCTGCCGGCCAATTTCTTCTTCATTAGGTGACCGTTCAATTTCGGACTCCAGTTTTTCAGCTGTTTTTGTGATCTTGCTGATAGTACCGACCCGGTTGAGAGGGAGTCGAACGATCCTGGAATGTTCAGCCAGGGCCTGTAGGATGGACTGGCGTATCCACCACACTGCGTACGAAATAAATTTAAACCCCCGGGATTCATCAAAGCGACCGGCAGCTTTAATAAGTCCTAAATTGCCTTCATTGATCAAATCTGTCAAGGGCAGTCCCTGGCCTTGGTAATCTTTCGCCACAGAAACTACAAAACGCAAATTGGCTGTGATCAATTCTTCTAATGCGTTGTGATCCCCTTTATGAATGCGCTGCGCTAATTCCACCTCACGGGTGGGAGGCAGTGGCTCAAAATTACCTATTTCTTCTAAATACCGGCTAAGGCTGCGGTTGGATTCATTTACTACTCGGGTGACTTTTGCCATAATTCTTCTCTAAAAAACGGTTCAAGATAAGTACAGTAATTTACAGTAAAAATCAATCTATCTCAAGAAATAGAGTCTATATTTATTATTATTGTTTTTGATTGTTTACCAAGTCTGCAAACTCTGTAATTGATAATGTTTCCGGTCGGCGCGAAAAATTAATCCTTTGTTTGATAGCACTAGAAAACTCGAAGCCGGAGAGGGAATTCTTAAGCATTTTTCTTCTCGTCGAAAATGCCGCGCCAACGATTTCTTCAAACCGGTCAAAATCGTTAGGATCAACATGCGGTTTGGTTCTTTTAACCAGTTTAATAATGGTTGAATGTACGTTGGGATTGGGGATAAACACATCTGGCGGTACCGTAAAACAGTGTTGGACTTTCAAAAATGCCCCCACCATCACCCTTAGGCGGCTGTTGCTTTTTGCACCCACGGTACTCGTTAATCGATCAGCAATTTCCTTTTGCACCATCAAAAAAGCGGTGGTCCAAGATACGCGCTGTTCAATCAACCAAAACAGGATCGGTGATGTTATATTATAAGGAATATTGCCGATTACCTTATTTGGCGGCGGAACTGGTAATTCGTCCAACTGCTGCTGTAAGACATCCCGATGAATGAAATGACAATCCTGCAGATCCCTGCGTCCCTGCAAATAAATAATCAGTTTTGGATCAATTTCAATGGCCGCCATGTGTCGCACATACGGTAGTATACGTTCTGTAAGTGCGCCTTGGCCGGGACCAATTTCCAGAATGATATCATTTTCCTCGGGATTAATTAACCGTACAACTTTGCGCAATAAATTCGTATCAGTCAGAAAATGTTGTCCCCATTTCTTCCGGAATGAATGTTGTGTTTTGGGTGTCACAAAACAGGTGGTAGATTGAAGAGTGTAGATGCATTGGCCGTTGTTTGTTCAGCTACTTCAGCCAGTGAAAGGTCAAATATTTTCGCCAATTTCTCTGCAACAAAACGAGTACGGCCCGGTTCATTGGGTTTACCACGGTAAGGGACGGGGCTTAAATACGGAGCATCGGTCTCCACCAGAACGCTATCCAATGGGAGCGCTTTTGCCACTTCCGGTAAATGGCTATTTTTGAAGGTAATATTTCCAGAGAAAGAAATATAAAATCCCTTATCCAGAAACGTTTGAGCAGTCTTGAGGTCACTGGAAAAACAATGGGCAACACCAGTTACCTCAGGAAATTCAGACAATATTGTCACCACATCGGCATCGGCACCACGATTATGAATGATGACCGGTTTATGCACAGCACAAGCCAAAGCCAACTGTTTACGAAAAACCTGTCGCTGAATCTCCGGTGGGGATATGTTACGATAATAATCCAAGCCCATTTCTCCAACGGCAACCACGGTATCGAATTTTAACAAGTCAGAGAGCTGACTCACAAAATCATCCGCTACAGATTCTGCATCGTGTGGATGCACACCAACCGCAGCAAATATATTGTCGTATTTTCCCGCTAGTTTTAAACATTCACGGGCATCTTCCATATTGGTGGCTACACAAATAAACCCTATTACGTCCAATTCAGCAGCACGATCCAGCACGGCGGGTAGGTCCTTTTTCAATTCATCGTAAAAAAGGTGGCAGTGAGTATCAATTAATTCTATAGGTCTTGGATTATTTTCAGAAATCTTTTTCTCTGTAAATCTGTTGTTTGATAGCCATGCAATTTATGATGAATACAGCATTGGAAAGAACATAAAGGCCTCGCATTTTTTTATCGCTCTAATCAAATTTTACAAAGTCCATGGTGCTCTCAGGTTCTTACTTTTTTGGACGCACAAATATGGAAGCTGGAGCCCGGCTTTTATCGGTAAAAGGACCAGGGTTTTATCCATCGGGATTACAATAACAAATACAGAGGAATTGAAGTGTCATATAAGTGTTTATGAGCCTGCAAAACTAAGATTATCCAATCAATAGAGACATCGCCGGATCAGGAAATGAGCTTACTATATAGTTCCAATGTACGGGCAGCAGTTACTTCTTTTGAGAATTGCCTTACATATCGATGAGCCCGTTCAATTATCTCATTCCGGATTTGTGGTTCATTGATGAGTCGCCCAACTCCCGCAGCTAGGGTTTCAGGTTTCCTGATCTTACCCAGGAAACCCGTTTCCTCATGTTTCACGATTTCCGGTATACCTCCCGCGTCAGTAGCCACGACCGGTACCCCCGCAGCAAAGGCATCAAGGATAGTAGTCCCAAGCCCTTCCTTCTCTGAGCTGAATAGAAGTATATCGAGATCGGGGAAGATTTGGTCAACATCATTCCTAAAACCGGTAAAGGTGAATATTTCCTTCAACTTTTTTGAAGCGACCATGTCCTTTATTTGTTGCATCTGAACGCCGTCACCTATCACCATGAAGTGAAGATCAAGACCTTGGGCATGTAATAAAGTGGCTGTTTCAACAAAGGTGAAATAGTCTTTTTCCTGGGTAATAGCCGCAATATTTCCGACCAGGATAGTGTCCTTGCCAATTCCAAATTCATTGCGCAGCAAATTTCCGGATTTGGACCGGAAGCGGTTTAAATTAATACCAGAGGGTATAACAAGGCATTTTTCGGATGATCTCAAACTAGACTTCAATACCCTTTCAACCTCCTTCGAGACGCAAATAATGGCAGCTATAGAGGGATGATTGTATTTGTAGCGCACAAACCATAACCTACCAATAGCGTAATCCACCTTTCTGTGGAGAACAATGGGTTTTGCCATTCCGAAAAGGCCGGCTGCCATGACCGCAAACCCATGTGCATGTGAATCGTGAACGTGTACAAGGTCTATCATCGGATCTTTAGCTTCCCGTGCCAGTGCCTTTGCAAACGAGGGGTCCAGGGAAAAGCTGCGGGATATGGCATCGTGGGGTATGTCGTTTTCCTCGCAATAGGATTGAAGCTGTGACCCCTTTCGGCATAAGAGGAACTGGTAAACATTTTTCTTTGCCAGCTCCTCATACAAGTAAGCTAATTGTTGTTCGCCTCCCCGCCAGGAGGATGAAGTGGACACATGAAGGATACCCGGGGCGCTACTCACTTTTCAAACTTTTCACCTTGCTTGATCCTCCAAATCTTCAAGGAACGAAGAAAAATACAATAGGATGAAAGTGTTGCCAATATAAGCCCGGCTTTAACATCGAGGATGCCAAGCTTTAAAAAGTACCTATTAAAAAAGGCATAAGCAGGTTTTATGAATAGGTGAAAGAACCCTACATTTTGGGTTTTATGCAGGCGATCATAGGCACCCCAACTGGTATAGCGGTCCGACTTTCTCAGCCAATGCCCAAGGTCTTTATAGGTGTAGTGTTGCAATTTATTTCGTAGCCGTCCCACTTTACCCTCGACAATGACCTCGGCATGCACGTATTTATCTTCGTATCTACTCACACTCTTCCGGAACAATCGTATCGTTCTATCGCTTTGCCAACCGCTGAACCGTATTTTTTTGTCCATATAGTAGTTCTGACGATAGATTAAAAAGGCGGCCATTTCCGTTCCCTTCTTCAGGATATTCTTTATCTCGGCCGCTAGCTCAGGGGTCACGCGTTCATCCGCATCTACGAGGAGGATCCACTCATTGTTGGCCTGGGGAATAGCCCAGTTTTGTTGCGAGGCAGGATTGCCATATTCCCGCTGGATAATGAAATCGGTGTGCTTGCGTGCCAATTCCACAGTTCTGTCCGTGGAGAAGGAATCTACAACCATGATCTCATCGGCGAAAGAGACAGATTGCAACACAGCTTCAATATTGTGCTCTTCATTACCAGTTGGAATTATAGCCGTCAGTTTTTCCATTTAGTTATTCATTGAGTTGTAAATCTGTTTCCAGCCATGTGCAATGGTTTGATCGGTGAAGTTAGTTTCTGCGAACTTATAACCGGATGAAACCATTTTTTTTTGAAGCATATCATCCTCCCACAGCCGACCCATGGCAGCCATCAACTGCTCCCTGTTTTCCGGATCTACGGTAATGGCGTCCGGTCCTGCTATTTCTTTCAGGGAACTGGTATTGGAAGTGATAAGGGGAACCCTATTTACCTGGGCCTCCAGTACGGGGATTCCAAAGCCCTCAAATATAGAAGGATAGACAAAAAAACGCGCCTTCCGATAAATGCTTCGCAAGTCTTTATTATTATGTACTACGGGAGTGTATAACTGCTTGTGATCAATTTCATTTTTAATGTTTTTCCAAAATGTGGTTTTACGACCGATCATTACAAGCGGAAGATCAAGTTGCTTGGCAGCCCACAATATCTTATCAACTCCCTTACGTTCTTCAAGCGTACCTACAAACAATACAAATTGTAATGGAAGATCATATTTCTCTGCAACTCGGTTTGAATCTTCATCATCAGTCTCCTGCCAATAAAGAGGATTACAACCCTGGTAAATCACTTTGATGCGCCCGGCATCAATACCAAGAAACTCCATGAGGTCTTCCTTGGTTTGCTCACTGGTAGCAACAATGAGATCGGTATGATCACAAGCGCGTTTTACCTTTTGGGTATAGATCTTCCGGTCAATAGCTTTATAAAGGTGAGGGAATCGGATGAAAATGAGATCGTGAACGCTCAGGATGCTTTTCATACCTTTCCTTCGTAGTCCTATGGGGATTTCCTGACTTAAACCATGGAAAAGTTTCACTCCGTCCTTAAAAGCTCTTTTGGATAGCAGCCGCTGTCGCCAGTAGTTAGCGTAAAGTGCTCCTTTTATAGGGGGTCTTTTTTCTTCAACATTGATCAGACCACTCCCGAATGAAATAGGACCTGCGGAAGGATTGTAGAGCAGATAACGGTTTCCCGGAACGTAGGTGGATAAAATACGAAGCAAATCCCGGCCATAGTTTCCCAAGCCGCTGCTATTGTGAAAAATGCGTTTTGCTTCGTATCCTATTATCACGATCAAGGTCTTAAGGTTATAGCCAGACCAGTGTGAAGTTCTTTATTATGCCAAGAACCTTATTTTTAAGTTCATGTCCTATGAAGAGGGTATTAACGGAAGCTTTAAACTGAATGACCTTCTCTTTGAGCGTCTCGAAAAGGGCCTTGCGATTCGCTTCCAAACGTACCAGAGGTATTGTCTTGAGATTAGTATTGTATGACATGGGATTATAGTCTTTAAAATAGGAATTTGAAACACTTACATCAACAGAAAAGGATAGCCCCTCTTTCCTTTGCACTTTTAAGGATGTTGAATGAGGAGGTTAATGAGATTCCAATAAAATGAACGGGATGCTTGGTGTATCTTGCACTATACAGACTCTTGGTAATTCCCATTTTCTCTGTCAACTCGGGTATTCCCTTTAATCCAAGCAGCGTTCTGGAATGTCCTTCATCCATTTTCCCGCAATGGATAATGGACTCATTCATCATCAGATTGTACAGTCCAAGAGCAACCTCCCTAGTGAACTGTAATGACAGCTTTATAAAGTAGTTCTTTTTCAATTTATATTAAAATTTGGATGGCAGTAAGTATCAATTAGTTCCATAAGTCTTAGATTATATTCAGAAATCTTTTTCCCTGTAAATTTGTTGTTTCATCGCTATGCAATTTACGACGAATACAGTTGTCAATTTTTCAAAATTCTGGACAGATTTTAGGGAGTTTTACCCTGTAACAGATTCAGGAGAAAATAATAATTCTCTGGATGTATACGAGGAATTACTTGCAGCTGGTGCTTCCTATTATTTTTTACTAGTATGCTTTTTTTCCTGACCGAACTTTTTCTTTATCAACCACAATCAACGATAACTTTTTCTTTCGGGATGCGGCCAGCAACATACCTTGGGATTTAACACCTTTGATCGTAGTCGATGGGAGATTTGATACCACAAGAATCATCTTTCCCACCAATTCTTCTACGGTATAATAATCAGCAATCCCAGAAACGATCTGACGTTGTTCCTGGCCCAACTGAATCTGCAGTTTATATAATTTATCTGTACCCTCAATTGTTTCAATGGTAAGGATTTCAGCAGTTTTGAATCCCAGCTTTTCAAAATCTTCATAAGCGATAGTACTGACAGTCTGTTTTTCCTTTTTGATATTGATCCTGGGGAAAAGTGGTTTATGTTTTTCTATTTTTGTTCCGACCGCCAGACCACCCCATTTTAACTCATGCTCTTCAGCGGATAACATTTCCAAAACAACTCCTGTGCGATACGGCATAACCGGGTTCAAAAGTAGCGTGCCGAGCCGCAAAGCCTCAGCAGCCGTGTACAATACTCTTCCAGCTGAATTTTTATCATCCCGTACGAGTTTCCAGGGTGTCTGCTGTTCCATGTATCTGTTTACATAACGAATGAATTGCAGTGTTTCTTCAATGGCTTCATTCATTTTCATTTCCGCAATTAATCTTCGCACATTTACTATTGTTTCTTCGGCTACAGTACTCATTTTATTTTCGGGGTCCTGATTTTTTCCGGGATCAGGTAAAATTCCGTCAAAATTGTTTTGGATAAGCTTAGTCACGCGGCTTAAAAGATTACCATAATCATTAGCCAAGTCGCTATTGTAGCGCTTAATGAATGATTCCATGTTAAAGCTGGCATCTTGTCCCAAAACCATTTCCCGCATCAGATAATAGCGGACTGGATCCACACCGTATTCTTCAATCAGATTCAAGGGACTGACTACATTCCCCAGGGACTTACTCATTTTGGAGTCTCCACTTAACCACCAGCCGTGAGCAAAGATCCCTTTGGGCAGTGGTAATCTTGCCGACATTAGCATCGTAGGCCAATAGACAGCATGGGTTGTTAATATATCCTTTCCGATCAAATGAAGTGCCCAAGGCCACCATTTATTGTATGATTCTTCATCCGCACCAAAACCTATCGCTGTAACATAATTTATCAATGCATCGAACCAGACATAGGTCACATAATTATTGTCAAAGGGCAGTTCGATACCCCAATTCAATCTTGATTTAGGTCTGGAAATACATAGATCCCCAAGAGGTTTTCGCAAGAAACCCAGAATTTCATTCCTCCGGTGTTTTGGTTGAATGAAGCTGGTATTATTGGTGATGTGGTCAATGAGGGGCTGTTGATATTTGGACATTCTGAAAAAATAATTTTTTTCCTGTAGTTTTTTAATATCCCGGAATAAACCACTTTCTGCTTCTTTTTCCGTAATAAATCGTTCTTCGGAAACAGAATACAAGCCTTCGTATTCATCTTCATATATATCACCATTCTCATAGACAATTTTTAAAATTTGCTGTACAACGTTTACATGACGTTGCTCGGTCGTGCGGATAAAATCATCGTTTTGAATGTGAAGTTTCTTCCACAGTTCTAAGAAGCGCGGTGCCATGACATCGCAGTGATCCTTGGGGCGCACTCCTCTTTCTGCCGCGGCTTGCTGAACCTTTTGCCCATGCTCATCCAAGCCGGTTAGAAAAAATACATCATAACCACCGGCACGATGATACCGGGCCAGTACATCAGCTAATATGGTTGTGTAAGCATGTCCGATGTGAGGTCGATCGTTTACATAATATATCGGGGTGGTAATATAAAACCTGTTATTCATACCTATTTTCGCCGTGCAAGTGCTGTTGTATCTGGATCAGCATATTCGTCACACTCAAAGGCATATAAACGTTTTTTTCAATCGCATCTATTGTTTCTTCAATGACTATATTTGCTTGGGCTAAATTAGCATCTGGAAATGAATGCATAAACGTTTCCAGTTGGGCAGCCATTCCATTGCGGGCCAGTTCAGCGGGTAATTCATTTTTCATCCGCATTGCTTGTTGACACCATTTCTGTAATAGAAATAATTGAAATTTGAATTCGTTCTGGTTGTCCCGGCCCCACCTGGCCATTTTATTAATATACTGCCGCCAGATATCGCCATTGTTATTGATCACAACTTCTAACTGGTCTTTCATCGCAGTGATAATGTCTGCTGATTTACGCGTTGAAAAATACCGGGCACGTTGAATATTCCCATCTGCCAGAAATGCAATAAATGCCAGTTCAGCGAATGTAGGATCGGTAGAACTTAAATAAGCTCGGATCACATCATCCGACAAGGGTGGAAAATCAATTTGCTGGCAGCGGGATTGAATCGTAGATAATAAACGGACTCTATGATCAGTAACCAAAATAATTGTGGTTTTTACTGGTGGTTCTTCCAAAAGCTTTAATAATGCATTTGCAGAGGCACCGTCACCAGCAGAAAGATAGTGGGCATCGAATAGTAACACTATTTTATATCCCTGTTCCACTGACCTTAAATACAGTTTTTCACGCAAATCTCGAATCGAGTTGATCAAGATGCGCTTAGCTTTTGGTAACTTGATCTTTAAGAATGGGTCTTGTCCCTTTTGCTGCAATAATTCAGTAAGTAACTTTTCGTTTTTTTGACCAATAATACTCAATACATCGGTATCCTTATTAATCGTATTTTTTTCTCGAGGTAGGGGCAATATAATTGATAAATGTTCATGCTGCAGGGAATTAAAACGGATACAGGATGTGCACCGACCGCAAAGTAATTGATTATTATGACAATTCAGCGCAGCAGCAAATGCTAGGGCGGTTGCCTCTTTAGCTGACCCTTCCGGACCGTTAAATAAATACGCGCTACCAATACGCCCTGATTGAATTATTTTTCGCAATCGGTCCCAAATTTCCGGTTGAAATGCAATCGGGTCAAACATCACTTTTTGACCAACCAAATTTCGGGATCCAATTTTTGATCCTGACCCCAGATTTCAAAGTGTAATTTTGCACCATTGACAGAACCGGAATCACCCATATAGGCAATGAGATCGCCTCCTTTCACTTCATTGCCCATATTGGTTTGAATATTAGTAATGTGACTATAAATTGTAAAGAATCCACTGCCATGGTCAATAATGATAATATTTCCGTAGCCACGGATGAACGTGATGGTGGTTACAATACCACCCATTACAGCAGTGACAGGAGAACCAGGTTGACCCTTTATATCAATCCCGGTATTATTGGTGGTTGTTTTAAGTTCTGAATTCCATTCCCGGCCGAATTTACTAATCACTTGACCCATTGCCGGCCAGGGCAATTGTCCCTTTAGCGCACTAAAGGATTTTGTCTGCAGCAGTTCTCGCTGGATACGCAAGCGATCAGCGCGGTCCTTATCCTCCCTGATCCGATCAATCAATTTTTCTAATTGTTTCACCCCTTCTTCTTTATCTTTAATGTATTGTGCCAGTTCTGTTTTGCTAGTTCGAATTTTCTTTAACTCCTGCTTCTTATTTCTGCGCTTGGTACTAAAATCGGCTATTTGCAGCTGTCTTTCTTTGTTCAGATTTGCGTTGCGCAATTGGGCGGTCTCCAAATCTAATTTATTACTACCGATCTCGATCAATAAAGAACGGATTCGATTTTTACTTTTGTGATCGATACCAGCAACAATCTTTTGATATTTTACCCGGTAAACAGCTTGCCGCCAGGAAGTTGAACTCAATACTTTTTCCAAATCGGAGAGGGATCCTCTAGTATAGATATACTTGGCTCGGTTGGTATAACGATTTAGCAAATCTTCCAGTTCGTTATTTTTCCTGTGAATATTATTTTCCAACACCGCTATTTGATCGCTGGTCATCGTTTCTGATCTATTCAATTGCTGAATCAATCTTTCCACTAATGAAATTTCCTCTTCCAGAATCTGCAATGTTTGGGATGCAGATTTTTCTCTATTATCTTCAGAACGAAGTTTTTTTCGTTTCTCCTCAATTTTCCTTTTAAGCTCTTGCACAGCTTCCGATTGATCATCCAGTTCTTTATCATAATCTCTTTCTTGTGCCCAGAGCAGATTCAAAAAAAGAAACAACAAAACGATTATAGGGGTATTCATCAATACCAAAAGTACCCAAGTGATAATTCTCAAATCAAAGGATTTCGTACCGATTATTTTATGGGCTTCTTAATTGATCAATACTCAAGGCATCTATTCTGCACCTGGCAAAGTGATAGGAGTGTAAACTGAACTGTCCACTTTGGTCGAATTTGTGCAACAACTGGAATTACCTGGATAGTGTAAACATGTTGGACATAATACAGATTTCAGTTATTTTAACAGTTCATCTAATAAAAAAATAGCTGAAATATAGAACCTAACCCCATGAACAGAAATACCTGGCCGATAAGATCATTTTTAAGCAGAGTGCTCCGATGCGGGGGATGTTCAACATCCTTTCCAATCAAGTTGAGCTCTTTATTGAAACAAACAAAACCATAACTGTGTTCGCTGAGCGGTTGAAATACCTAAATTCACTACCGTAATTAATGGGAACATTTTTAACTATTGATTATACCAGAATAGCCATGTTAAAAACCTTGATCATACATACTGCATTTTATATACTCCTCTTCGGTCAGGATTTTACTGTTGCCCGTCTGCACTATGATGGTGGTGGGGATTGGTATGCCAATCCCAGCAGTATACCCAATCTGCTGAATTATTTAAAGCAATATACTGATATACGAGTTGCAGAAAATGAAGTACGGATAAAACTGATGGATGAGGAACTTTATTCCTATCCCTTTTTGTATATGACCGGTCACGGGAACGTTCGTTTTTCTGAAAAGGAGATTATTCGGCTACGGACATTTTTAGAACGGAACGGCTTTTTACACGCGGATGATAATTACGGTATGGATCAATCATTTCGACGAGAAATAAAACGCGTATTTCCAGATAAAGAGTTTGTGGAACTGCCCCATGACCATCCGGTATTTCAGCAAGTTTTCATATTTGATACGGGCCTGCCCAAGATACATGAACACAACAACAAACCTCCTCAAGCCCTGGCTATATTTGAAGATGAACGAATATTGATTTTGTATACCTATGAATGCGACCTAGGTGATGGTTGGGAAGATCCGGAGGTTCATAACGCCCCGGATGCATTGCGGATGGCCGCATTAAAAATGGGTGTGAACATTGTCCACTTTGCTTTGACCCAATAAATGACCGTCATTGAACAACAATTAAACCGCTTTCGCAAGGCGATTTTAATAAATGATGGGGGAGTTCTATCCTGGATTGCATACGCGTTATTATTAACAATACTGGTGAATGCTATTCTATTAGAAAGTATTTTTTATTTTTCCCAAGAAATCCGCTTTAGGGTATGGCAGTACGGCATCATTATCACCATGGTTATTGGTTTGGGTGTAATCCTATTAGTTTGGCTGGCTTGGAAAAACCGGATCCGGCGTTACCGTTGGTCCACCCTGGCTCGGATGACCGGCGAACTGGCTTTTCCAAAAAAAGATATCGTTATAAACGCACTGCAGTTAGAGCGGAATTTGGGGGACTACACTTCAACTCAATTGAGTAAAGACTTTATTGATAAAACAGTTGCGCAGCTACAACAGATCGATGAAAAAGAATTATTCCCAACCCAGCACCGGAAATCCTGGAAAATATATTCAATAATAGTGTTAAGTGTTACTGCGGTGCTGATTGGATTCAACTGGGAGATATCCGCAGGTGCTGTATACCGCTGGACCCATCCCCAAACTGTATTTTATGTCCCCCAGCCATTTGCAATTGAGGCCGTATCAAAAAACATCAATCTGCTTGGCGGAGAAACAGCCGAACTGGTTTTCAAAGCTGCTGGTAACGTGCCCGACTCCTTGTTCATCGATCTACAGGCCAGTGGCTCGATTGATTCTTTACGCATTCCGCAGGCCGCGTTAAAAGATGAAGATCGTCATTACCGATATACAATCGAGGCTATTTCCCAGAATTATCGCTATCGGGCTTACGTAAGAGCCCGCAAGTTTTGGGAAGCATGGTCGGAAATATCCACACCTTTTTATTTAATCTCCGTTACGGATCGGCCGGTAATGGAAGACCTGACTATCACCATCACCCCGCCGCCATACACCCGACTTAAACCGGTAGTACAAAAAAGTAACCAGGCCAATATCAGCGGTCTGGCCGGTTCCCAAGTACATATCAAACTGCGCAGTAACAGGCCCTTAAAAAATGGAGAACTTGCGTTTGCTGATCATAAAATCCCCCTGCAAATAAGTGGGAAAGATGCAGAGGGTGATTTCAAATTAATTGCGGATGGTCCTTTATCTATTCAACTGGAAGATACCCGCGGAATTGCCAATCGCAACCCTATCCCCTTCCAGATCACAGTGATAGCTGACCTCTATCCAGACATTACTGTACTTGCTCCTGAGTCTAATTTTGAATTGGGACGTGATCAGGCAATTCTTATGCAGCTACAAATCGAAGATGATTTTGGATTTTCCAATCTACAAGTGGCCTATGAAGTACACCGTCCGGTATACATTGCAGCGGACCCATTATTATCGCTATTCACAATCCCGATCCCGGATGTTTATGATCATAGCCAGGAAATATTCCATACCTGGTGGTTGTCAGAACTGGGTTTGATGCCGGAAGATGAAGTGCACTTTCATTTTGAACTCGCAGATAATGATCTGATCTCTGGGCCAAAAAAAACTGTGACCAGTGATTTTATCGCCCGCTTACCGGGATTGGCTGAATTGTTTACGTCCTTTGAGGATAGTGAACAAAACATTATGGATGAGATCACCCGCACCCAAACAGAAATGGAAACCATCCGACAAAACCTTAATCAAATGGAATTGGAAGCCCTTAAACAGGATCAGCTCAATTGGGATCAACAGCAGGAACTTCAGAAAATGCTGGAATCCGTTCAGGAAGAATTTGAAAAAATGGAAGAATTATCTGTGGCCTTAGAGACATTGCAGGAATCCGCTGAAAAACATGATCTATTTACCAGTGATGTGCTGGACAAATTCAAACATTTACAAGAATTAATTGATGAAATTTTAACTGATGAACTGATGATGGATGTAGAAAAATTGAACAAGATGATGGATGAAATCGATCCGGACCAGATGCAGGAAGCACTGCAGTCCCTTACTGATAATATGGCCCAGATTGAAGAGAAGCTTGATCGTTTTATCGATATTTTTGAACGTATCAAAGCTGAACAAAAGCTGGACGAACTGCAGACCCGTCTGGAAACTATGATCGGGCAGCAGGAAAAAATTCATGAAGGCATTGAACGTACCGAAGATAATCCTGATCCATTCACATTTTCCCGTTTGAGTGAAGAAGAACAGCGGCAGGTGGCAGAATTTTCTGCTATTCGCGACGAAATGAGTGAAACCGCAGAACAAGTATATGCATTTCACCAGTTTACCGCGAACCAGCTGGAGGAAATGAAACGGGATACGCTGGTCAGTCAAACTGATTCCAATCTGCAGAACACGGTAAATCAATTGCGGCGGCGAAACACTGCAGAAGCAGAAGCGTACAGCGCGTCTGCCCTAGACAATATGCAGCAACTGTTGTCAAAAATGGAAAGCATTCAGCAAGAGTTTCAAACGGCGACCACCGGGGAAATGGCAAGCAAGTTTCAACAGGTCATGGGTAATGTACTAAACCTGTCCAAGTCACAGGAAGAGTTAGGAGCTGAAACAACATCCATACCTCGCAACTCACCTCGTTTGGCAGTCGTGGCCAACCAACAACAAATGCTGCAGGATCAGCTCGAGCAGATCATGAACCAACTAATGGCTCTTTCCCGAGAAACGTTTGCCGTAACACCAGTGATGGGACGAGCTATGGGTATGGCCAACGCAAAGATGGAAGAATCAAAAAATGTCCTGGCTCAGCGCAATGGATCAGGTTCTACCTTACACCAGCAGGGTGCAATGCAGGCTTTGAACGAATTAGCCCTGGCAATTCACCAAGCCATGAACCAGATGCGTTCATCGGGTTCAGCCAGCGGTTACGAACAATTTCTACAACAGATGCAAAATATGGCCAATCAGCAGCAGGGGATCAACAGCCAAAGCATGGAATTGGCATTGGGACAAATGGCGGCAGCTCAGCAAGAAGCTCTGCTGCAAAGGCTCCTGCAAGAACAACAACAGGTCCGGAAATCACTGCGGGAGTTGATGGCAGAAATGCACCGATCAGGTAAACAGGGTTTAGGTGATTTGGGAGGTATCGCCAGTGAAATGGATGAAGTACTGCAAGACCTAGAACTAAAAAAAGTTGAGCAAAATACGGTGAAACGCCAACAACGCATTCTTTCGCGCATGCTGGATAGCCAAAGATCTATGACCCAAAGGGGTGAAAAAGAGGAACGCAAAAGCACAACAGCAGTGAACTTATTCCCGCGGAGTCCGGATGGACTACCTGCTGACCGCGGTCAGCGCAGGAGCGTAGTGCTGGATGCCATGAACCGGGCCATGAAAGCCGGTTATCCCCGGGATTATCAATTGATGATCCGCAGGTATTTTGAAACGATCAGTAATAGTGAAAGCATGCTGATTCAGGAGGATTCCACAGTTGCAAATTAAATCCATAGCAATCATATCGATGCTGCAACTTAGCTCAGCTTTTGGGCAGAGCGAAGTGTTCCCGCTGGGGCAGAGGAGTTTTCAAGACGCACTATTACTGGAACGTAAGGGGGATTTGGAAGACGCTCAACAGCTTTATGTATCAATTCTAATTGAAAATCCAAAGAACAGGCAGGCCTATAATCGCTTGAAAAACATTTATATACACCAGAGGAACTACGTGGAGGCTGCGGAAATAATCAGCAATTGGCTGCTGCATTCACCTCACGACCAACAGCAACGGGTAGAATTAGGGGAAATTTTTTATATCAATGGAAATACGGAGCAGGCCGTGTTGGTTTGGGACAATTTTATCGCTAATTACGGCCACAATGCTTCCGCGTACCGTATGCTCATTTACACATACAACAAACTGGGTTTAGCTGAAGTTATGGCGGAATTGGTTCAGGCGGCTCGCTTAAAATTTAATGATCCTACGTTTATGGCTCTGGATCTAGGGAATTTTTACCAATCCCGGCAGCAGACGGCCAAAGCAGTCGTAGAGCTTCTGTTATACGCTGAATATAATCTTAACCAACAAAAGCTGGTCGAAGATAAAATCATGGTCATGAGCGATAATGAGGATAATGGAGTTATAATCGAAGCGACTCTGCAGGAATATTTGCAGCACAACGCGGACCTGATTCATAATCTACTGGCAGCGCTTTATTTTAAGACCGGGCGCTACCAATTGTCTTTGGATCACCAAATGGCCATCAGCCGCACCACTGGTGATCAATGGAACCGGTTGAATACATTTGCCGATAACCTGCGTAAAGAACAACAATACGATTTGGCAATAAAAACCTACCGCACATTGTTAGAGGAGGTAGATAATCAATCAGATGACCTCGATACAAAGGCTGTGGGGAGTATTTTACTGGGTCTGGGAAAGGTTTATGAAGATCAGATACTGCCCCACCAAATCAGCAATTCACTTATTCTGAATGAAGTGAACAATGTTTTCTTCAGCAGTGATTTTTACCAGCATTCCACTATTTCCACTGTCGCTCTGGAACAAGCTCTGAGCTTATACAATGCTATCCTGCGGGATTTGGAATCAACTTCCTTTTCGCCACGGGCTCATTTCCGCCTAGGGGAAATTCAATTCAACATCCTACAGGATATTGATGGTGCTCGTTCCGCTTTTACAGCGGCGTTGCGGACTAAACCAAAACCCGAATTAGAATTTATAATTCATTCCCGCCTGGTGGATATATACCTCGTTGAGGGTGATATGGTTAACGCTCAAAACTATTTTACAAACCTACCACGGCGCTTGCGGAACAGTTTTCAGAATGAAATTGCTATTAAAACCATGCAAATCTTCCTGTACAATCATGCTGTAGATACCACAATAGCCATCCTAGATCAAATTTTAGCCAATATGACCCCAAAGCAAATTCAGTTCAATGATTTTATGGAACTGCAGGCATTCTTAAATATCCACTATGCCAATGGTAATGATTCGAACAAAGAAGCATTTCACCTTTACCTGACCGGTGAAAAATTGCTGGTGCAAAACAAATTAGCGGAAGCAGTAGAGGTATTCAACCAGATCCGTTCCGCATTCCCAGAAACGAGTATTGCCCCCACTGCAGCTGTCCGGGAAGTCTTTACTCTTCTCAATTTAAATCACCGAGAGCAATCATTGCCGGCTTTGGAATGGCTGATCAATTCAGAGGCAGGTGATAAAGGTCTTTTATTGTCCGGTGAAATAAATGATTATTTTTTGGAGAACGATGCCGCAGCGCTGGATTATTACGAACTGTTTTTACAAGACTACCCCCAATCATTTTTATATGAACCGGTGCGGCAGCGCGTACGGGGATTGAAAGCGGAATTAGAAAGCTGATGAGGGAATTTATCATTTTATTAGTTCTGACACAGGGACTCCTGGCCCAAAAGATTTTGATCCCCATGGATATTGGTCAACGGGACCATTTGAAAGCCTACGGTCTCGCCTATTGGATCCTGGAAGGGGACATGAACGTGGAATGGTTGTTAAATTACCGGGGTGGTTCTTTTTTGGCTGATACGAAGCAAGAGATCGAAAAAGAATGCCGGATACGGGGTATTAATTATGAACTTCTCGGCAGTGCGGATGTGTTATCTATTTATAGTGCTATCGAACAGAATAACATGGATGTGGTCCTGCTGGAAAAGGTGCCCAAGATCGCCATTTACACACCACCGAACAAACAACCATGGGACGATGCAGTTACCCTGGCTCTGAGCTATGCCGAGGTACCCTACGAAACATTGTGGGACGAAGATGTGTTTCAGGGCAATCTGGAGAAATACGATTGGCTCCATTTACACCACGAAGATTTCACCGGCCAGTATGGGAAATTTTACCGCAATTACCATTCTGCTCCCTGGTATATTCAGCAGCAACGGGAATTTGAAGCCATGGCCACCAGGCACGGTTTTCCAACTGTGCATGAAGAAAAAAAGGCAATTGCCCGCGCCATAAAGGCCTACATTGGCAATGGCGGTTTCCTGTTCGCCATGTGCAGCGCTACTGATTCTTATGATATTGCCCTGGCCAGCGAAGGTGTGGATGTGGTGCACTTTGTATTTGACGGTACACCGGTGCAAGCCAACGCCCAAACCAGCCTGGATTTTTCCAAGTGCTTTGCCTTTATGGATTTTACCATTATGCCAGATCCAATGATCTATGAATTTTCGGATATTGACTATCCACCCAGTCATGACCCAATACTGCGCGGAGCAGAAGCAGATTATTTCACCTTATTTGAATTCTCTGCTAAATACGACCCGGTTCCGACCATGCTTACCCAGAACCATGTAGCGGTCGTGAAAGGGTTTATGGGTCAGACTACCGGCTTTCATCGGGAGCGGATTAAAAACCATGTGGTGATCATGGGTGAAGATGCCACTACACCCCAGGTAAAATACATCCACGGTAATTTTGGACAGGGTACGTTTACATTCCTGGGTGGCCACGACCCCGAGGATTACCAACATTTTGTGGGCGACCCACCCACAGATTTATCCCTGCACCGCAATTCACCGGGATACCGTCTGATATTGAATAATATACTGTTTCCAGCAGCCCGCAAGAAAGAACGCAAAACTTAATGGCCGATACATCACCTACGTTTTCCGATGTGGAGTACGCAGCCGCACGGATCGCGCCCTATGCCAAACGAACACCGGTGCTGACCTGTTCTGATCTGGATGAATTAGTTCAGGCTAAGCTGTTCTTTAAATGTGAAAATTTTCAAAAAGCGGGGACTTTCAAGTTTCGGGGCGCCTGTAATGCCGTTTTTAGTTTAGAAGAGAACATAGCAGATAAAGGGGTGGCAACGCATTCCTCAGGAAACCATGCGGCAGCTCTGGCTTTGGCCGGCGCCCTGCGTAATATTCCGGTACATGTGGTCATTCCGAATAACACCGTGGAAATAAAAAAGCAGATTGTAATGGGATATGGAGCCGAGATCACTTTTTGTTCACCAACCCTTGCCGCCCGGGAGTCAACATTGTCCAATGTGATCGCTGGAACTGGAGCAGCATTGATCCACCCCTACAATGATGAACGGATCATTGCGGGGCAAGGTACGGTGACCTTGGAGCTTATGGAGGAATATACCAACCTTGATGCGATCATCGCCCCAGTGGGTGGCGGTGGTTTAATGTCAGGAACCTGTATTGCCGCCCGAGGGATCAACAAAAACATTATCTTGATCGGTGCGGAACCGACGGGAGCTGATGATGCCCGAACGTCAATGAAAAAAGGGGAAATCACCCCCCAGATAAATCCCAAAACCATCGCCGATGGTCTCTTGACTTCCCTGGGAGATAAAACATTCCCAATTATCCACGAAACCGTTAAAGAAATCCTAACCGTGAGCGAGGCCGGGATCATTCAAGCGATGCGTCTGATCTGGGAACAAATGCATATAATTATCGAGCCTTCCAGCGCGGTAGTTTTGGGAGCGCTCCTGGAACATCCGGGGACTGTATCAGCGGAGCAGATCGGCCTTATTTTATCCGGCGGGAATGCAAACTTGGATCACTTGCCATGGCAAAATTGAACTACATTTCATTCTTTTACTGTTTCTTACGCCCTTTAGTCAGCCACCACCTCCACTGTTCACACCGCAGAAACACCAAAGGGCAAGCCGTAACCAAGGCTATGACTTATATCACACAAACGTATCCGATCAGACTTGTATTGGGCAGCCGAAATAAAGACCAACTCCATCTTCATTATATAAATAAAAATGCACAACTGCTTTACATCTAATACCAGAACAAAATGATCAAAATCAAAACCGGGTTGTTGCGTGATGCAGTAGATATGTCACAGCAAATACCGGAGTTTACAAGCCCATATTCTGGAAATGAATTTGCGGCCCGCTTACAGGGCAATCATTTAATTCTCACTGCATATATTAAAGGAAGACCCGCCGGATTCAAGATAGGCTATGACCGTTTTAATGACGGCAGTTTCTACAGCTGGATAGGGGGTGTATTACCGGAATTCAGGCGCAATGGAGCGGCAGGAGCATTAGCCGAGCATCAGGAAATGTGGGCCAAAGAGCAGGGCTATAGATCCATAAAGCTGAAAACCAGGAATAAGCATAAAGCTATGGTGGCATTTTCACTGAAAAGAGGATTTGTCATCACCGGGGAAATTCCCAAAATTCCGGCAGCAGAAACGCGTCTTTGGATGAAGAAAATTTTGTAAGCATTATGTGGATTCAAAAGCAAATGACACTGCAGAAAAGACCTCGGGGGTTTCATTTAATTACCAATGAGATCCTGGATCACATTCCTGAAATTAGGGAAGTTAAAGTGGGCACCTTACAGGTTTTTATCCAGCACACCTCCGCTTCCCTGACAGTGAATGAAAGTGCTGATCCCACTGTGCGCTCAGATTTCGAATCCCACTTCAATCATATGGTCCCTGAAAATGCACCCTACTACCGCCACACCTTTGAAGGTCCCGATGATATGCCGGCTCATTTGAAGTCATCTATTTTAGGCTCATTGGTCAATATTCCCATTACCAATGGGCGACTTAACCTGGGAACCTGGCAGGGAATCTATTTATGCGAACATCGGAACCGCGGTGGCAACCGCAAAATTGTGTTGACAATCAATGGAGAATAATTATCCAAAATAAAAACCCTACCAAAGTGGGAGGGGTTTAATTAAGGTTCCGGCTTTCAAAGTGAAGGAGAGGTAGGCGACAATAATAAAATGAGGATACTACGTTACATTAACCAAAGTGAAAAACCGGGGCACCAGTAATTTTAGTATTATCATTTACAACTAAAAGCAGTAATTATTAACTTTAGTGAATTAAATCTCCTGACCTCAAGATTCTCATTGAGGACAAAACCATCGCGCAAGAAACGAAGAGCAGCTTCAAAGAAAGATCCACCCTCACAACGACCGCTGTCCACTCAACAGCCAAAGGAGTCCAGAAGTATTTTGGCTACAAAGGCCGTATAGGTAGCGATATAAGAATTAATTTGACATGTAAACGAACCTTCACCTCTGCCCAAGGTCATGATTCAAAATTAAAAGATGCATTATTAAGTGGAGATGAGAAAGCTGTATTTGGGGATAGTGCTTATTCGCACAAGGCGGATAAACAAAAGGCTCGAAAGAATGGGGTTTATGATGGCATACTTGACAAAGGAATAAGGAAAAGTAAATGATCAAAAACTCAAAAAAAAGGAAGGTAGATATACTAAGGTCTTACTCAAAGGGTTCGATTATATATCGATAAACTTACTAACCTCATATTAATTACTACTGCATATTAGGGATGCTAATCCTTCAAATATATTGAGTATCAGAAATATTTACATCAGTTTTGATACCCTTAACTCTATTCCAGATGGCATCCATTTCTTCCAGGGTGGCTTCGTCCACAGTTTTGCCCTGCTTTTGGAGTTCTTTTTCTACCAGTGCAAACCGTTTCGTAAATTTCCGGTTGGTACGACGTAGAGCGTCTTCAGCAGGAATATCCAGGAAGCGAGACAGATTGACGATGGCAAACAAGACATCACCGATCTCTTCAGCCATATGGTCTTTGGTGCTGTTGGCCTGGGCGTCTTTTAATTCCAAAATTTCTTCGTGGACCTTATCCCAAACCTGCTCCACCTTGTCCCAGTCAAAACCGGCGTAACTAGCCTTTTGCTGAAGGCGCTGGGCCTGAATCAACGCCGGGAGCGTTTTAGGAACGCCATCCAAACGGGATTTCCGCCCTTTTTCCTTATGCTTGGCGGCTTCCCAGTTCTGCTTGGCATGAAAGGCGGCATCGGCCTGGGCGTCCCCAAACACATGGGGGTGGCGGCGGATCAGCTTTTCGTTAACAATCTTTAAAGATTCAGCCAATTTGAATTTGCCATCCTGCTCTGCAATGGAGGCCTGAAAGACCACGTGGAGCAACAGATCACCCAATTCCTCTTTCACGTTTTCCCAATCTTCTGCATCGACACTTTCGATCAGTTCGTAAGCTTCTTCAATAAAATAGGGCAATAGAGATTGATTGGTCTGCTTCCGATCCCAAGGACAGCCATCCGGAGCCCGGAGGTGGGACACTATCTCCACCAGTTCCTCGAATTGCTTGCTCGTTTCATTCATGGATATTTTTCCAATTAACCTGGTCTAAATAATGGTTTTCCCGAGCGGTCATTTCCCCTTTTTCTTCCTCTGTAACATCTTTATATCCCAAGAGATGCAGACCGCCGTGGATGATCAGCCTGCCCAGTTCCCGATTCAAGGGTTCGCCATAGGTTTCTGCATTTTCACGGGCCCGTGAAAAACTGATATACACCTCCCCTTCCACCTCCTGTTCGGCATAATCATTGAGTCGAAAGGCGATCACATCGGTGAAGTGGTCCTGGTTAAAAAAATCTTTCTTCAGATTATTAAGCAATTCATCACCGGAAAAAATGATCGTTATATCACTAATGGTGTGCGCTTCCTGAACCATAACCGTTTGGACAATGGCACTAGCGGAGGCGGTAGAGATGGACGCAAGACCAGGTTCCACTTCAACGGTAACAGGCATTAGGCGGCGGTCGTTTTTTCCGAGGTGGGTTCGTTCGGATATTCGATGCGGATATGGTAGATGCCCCTAAGCACTGGCAGCATGCCGGTCTGGCCGTTGATCTTGCCTACAACCCGGTGCAGTTCATCCATAGTCAAGGGGCATTCGTTCAGTTGATGTTCGTCCAGGCGCTTTTTGATGATCTTATTGATCATTTCCTCCACCTTGAACATATCGAGATCTTTAATGGAACGGACGGCGGCTTCGATGGCTTCGCAGAGCATGAGAATTCCAGTTTCCTTTGAATTAGGTTTGGGACCAGGGTAGCGGAACGCATGTTCATCCACTTCCTCACCATCCGTTTGCGCTTTTTCCAGGGCTTTTCGGTAAAAATATTCCACCCGGGTGGTGCCGTGGTGCATGGGGATAAAATCACCAACGATTTTGGGCAAACCGTATTCATTAGCCAGTTTTAATCCTTCGGTTACATGGTTGCGAATGATCTTGGCACTCAGAGTCGGGGTCAAACTATCGTGCAAGTTCTCAGCACCATATTGGTTTTCAATAAAGTATTCCGGGCGAACCATTTTGCCGATGTCATGATAATAGGCTCCCACCCGGCAGAGCAGTGCCCGAGCGTCAATGGCATCAGCGCAGGCTTCCGCTAGGTTACCCACCACGACGCTGTGATTAAAGGTGCCGTTGGCATTGCGCTGCATCCGTTTGAGGAGGGGATGATTAAAATCCAACAGTTCCAGCAGGGTCAGATCGGTGGTCATCCCGAATGTCACCTCCACAATACTGATCAACCCGTAGGCAATGATGGGAGTCAGGAGGCTGGTGACCATTAAATAGATGATATCGATCTGCATTTCCGGCCAAGCGTGACCCTTGTACAACCCATGGGCAAACACCACCAGGAGGCTGGCGGCCATCATTGCCAAGATGGCGGTAATAAACTGGTTACGGTTACGAAGCCGGCGAACCATGAACATAGCGACAGAGGAAATGAACATGACGGTTACAATGAACTCCAAGTCATTGCCGATGAGAATTCCGCAAAGGATGGCAATGGATGTGGTGCCCATAAAACCGATCCGGGCATCAAAGAGTATAGTGAGCATCATGGAGGCAACGGTGATGGGGATCAGATATTCAGAAAATTCGAAACGGTAGACAAAGAGGTCTGTCAATATGATATTGACGGTAAAGATCAGGGCGATTAGCAGCACCATCTTCCAATCATTAAAAATATGACTGCGGTAGGCCAACAGGAAGGTAAAGAAAAATGAAATAATGACCGCAACAACCAGGATGCGACCAATATAGGCTACTGCCTGTGCCCAGTGCTTTTCTCTCTTTTCCTTTTTGCTGATGGCCACGGAAAGGGAGGTCAATTTCTGGTAAATGTCCGGGGTTATTCGTTGGTTGGCATCAACGATCATCTCATTCTGGAGCATAATGCCCTGGTTGCGGGGTACCCGGTCGAGCCGGTTCTGCTGGCGACGTTCCGTGATTTCTTTATCATAAATGATATTTGGTTTCAAAAATTCAACAAGGATGATATAACCCGCTCCACGGCGGACATCCCCTTCTTCTGAGTAAAGGGAATTGATCTCTTTTTTGGAACGGGTCCAGGCAATGTTCAAGTCTGTCAGTTCGGCCGGTTTATAAGTAACGGGAATATCACCCTGGTCAATAGCCACTTCATTGCTGATGACAGCGGATGTTTCAATATCGATCACCCCTTCGGCCCAGCGGTTACGGCAAATCTGCAACAGGTTATCGCGAAAGGTGTTTAGCGATCTTTCTGTGTCAAACGGATTATGAGTTTGAAATAGGGGAAGGCGTTCAGGCGGCAATACCAGAGCCGGGTATTGTTCTTCATATTGACTCTGAAGAACGGCCAACTTGGCACTGTCGGCCTGGGTCATGGAATGGATCTCATTATATTTATCATCGTGGCGGTAACGATAGAGCAGTCCCTTGGTTTTAGCCATCTGCTGGGCAGAGGATCTGATCTGGCTCACCAGAGTAAAGTAATCCTGCAAAGATCGGATCTGGGTCGCGACCACAGCTTGGTTGCGGATAAAAACATAGGGTTCGGAGCGCAAAGCCGCGTCCAAGTCATCCTGGAGTTTTTCCTCAGTTTTCAATATGGGAAAATTGAAAGGGGTAATGATCGGTTCCCGGGCAATGTCATCTACTTGGTAGCTATAGGGTAGAATCCGGCCTTGGTGAAAAAACAGGGATACAACTATGGTCAAAATGAGTAGAATGGAAATCTGTTTGACGTTTTTCCGCAATGTGTCAATCAGAGCAGTAATTAGGTTTCGAAACTGCTTCGCGGAGATCATGCGGCTTGTTTAAATGATTTAATGATGTCCCGAGCAATGATCATCCGTTGGATCTCGCTGGTACCTTCACCGATCTCCAACACTTTTGCATCGCGGAAATAGCGTTCTACATCATATTCTTTTACGTAACCGTAGCCACCCAGCACTTGGATGGCATCTGTGGTGATCTCCATGGCGGCCTCGCTGGCAAACAGTTTGGCCATGGCTGCCTCCCGAAGGACATTCGCACCCTGGTCCATTAGCCAGGCGGTATTGAAGGTCAACAATTTCGCTGCTTCGATCTGGGTGGCCATATCCGCCAGTTTAAAACCGACAGCCTGGAAGCGGTAGATTTCCTGACCGAAAGCAGTGCGCTGTGTGGAATATTGCAAAGCCTTCTGATACGCGCCCTGGGCCGTCCCGGTAGCGAGGGCAGCGATAGAAATACGGCCACCGATAAGGGTTTTCAAGAATGTTTTAAAGCCGGCGGTGGGCTGACCTAAAAGGTTCTCCTTGGGGACACGCATATCCTCAAAGAACAGTTGCCGGGTATCACTGGCCCTCCAGCCCATTTTCTTTTCCTTGGGTCCGATGATCAGCCCGGGGGTGTCCGTGTCTACGATCAGAGCGCCGATACCCAATTCTTCATCACCAGCTATGATACGGGCTGTAAATGTAAGAAATGATGCCTGGCCGGCATTGGTGATAAATATTTTTCCGCCATTGACCACGTATTCTTCCCCATCCAACACCGCCCGGGTCTTGGTCGCGCTGGCATCACTACCAGCTTCCGGTTCTGTCAGTCCGAATGCACCGATAGCGTTGCCCCTGGCCAGGGCAGGCAGATATTTTTGTTTTTGTACTTCCGTTCCGGCAAGTAAAATGGGCATGGAGCCCAGTGATGTATGGGCAGCCATGGTAATAGCTACGGAAGCATCAACAACGGCCAGTTCCAACACTGCTGCGGCATAAGCAACGGTATCCATCCCGGCGCCACCGTAGATTTCGGGAATAGGAATACCCATTAAACCCAGTTCGCCCATCTGCGCTACAATCTCCATCGGAAAACGGCCAGTCGCATCGAGCTCTTGGACCTGGGGAGCAATCTCGGTGCAGGCAAAATTCCGGACCATGTCCACCAAGAGGGTATGTTCTTCTTTAAAAAATAGTTTATTCATGATTAAGTCCATTCAAGGGCCGTCGCGGTTCGCAAAAAACAGAAGCTGATCGCAGCAAAGATAACGTGATCGTTGGTGGTATATTTTTTTGCTGTGTATATGCTGCTATACACAGGGCTATGGAGAGGGTGACGGTTGTGGTGGTGTAAGTGGTATTGCTGAAGACTTGTTCCTCAGGCATGTTCAATTTAGCAGCCACAGCCTTGTGAGGAAGCACTTGCGTGACATCACCCATGACGAGACCATTGGTTTCCAGGCCCGCATAGATCATCTCCGGATAACGAATGATAGTGTGCATAAACACTTTCCGGATTACCAAGCAACCATCATCAGGATCAACCCAGCGCCATTCGGAGGTACCGCTAGAGGTTTGGTTCCATTTATCACTGGCATTTATCATTTTCCCCAGGTTAGTATCGGTGACCACCTGGTCCGATGGAGAAAACTCATACTGGTGATTGTTATATTTTTCATGACAAAGCTGTTGGTTTAATATCTCTAATATTTAGTTGAATCGATTCCTGTCCCCGCCATTCGTTTGTTTCCACTACAAAGGCCAGGTCCAGGGGCTGCCCCTTAATCAGCAATTCATAGGCATCCACCAGACCAAAACCGATAGCCGGGTAAGTGCGTCCACCCTGGCACACTGTAAAGCGCAGGTGTTCTCCAGTTTGACCAATCACTTTTGGGGCACCGCGCACTTGGGCATCGAAAACAGCAAATCTGGGGCGCATATTACCGGGTCCATACGGACCTAATTTATCCAAAAACTCCATAAAACGCGGTGTAATATCACGTAAATCCACGGCACTGTCAATGGTTAGTGTGTGAACCAAATTTGTTTTTGACAGGGCCACATTGGCCTGGTTTATAAAGGCGGTTTTGAAGGCTGGTAGATTTTGTTTTGTTACAGTAAGCCCGGCAGCCATGGGATGCCCGCCGTAACCGACCAGGTGGTCTTTGCAAGCGGTCAGAGCCGAGTACAGGTCGAATCCGCTGATACTTCGGGCTGACCCCTTACCAACACCATGTTCCATACTAATAATAACGGTAGGGCGGTAAAATTCCTCTTTCATCTTGGATGCGACGATGCCCACAACACCTGGATGCCACCCTTCCGCGGCTATAACCAGGGCATGCTCATGCTTGAGATCTGCTTCGGCATTGATCTTGAGCAAGGCCTGATCCACCACCGCCTGTTGAATAACCTGACGCTTTTTATTTTCTTCATCCAATTCTTTAGCCAGCAAACGGGCACGGCGGGAATCAGTAGTGATAAACAATTCCACGGCCCTGTTGGCATCTCCCAGGCGGCCGGCGGCGTTGATGCGAGGGGCAATCCAGAAGACCAGCTGACCCACAGATAATTCACCCTGCAAACCGGCCAGATCGAGAAGGGTCCGTAAACCGGGCTTTTCCAGGTCATGCAGCAAATTCAAACCGTGGCTGACAATAATTCTGTTCTCCCCTTTGATGGGCACAATATCCGCCGCGGTGCCCAAAGTAACCAAGGGCAACACATCAGCATAATGTCCCAAACCAATATTCAATTCCTGTCCCAGTGCTGTAATCAACTTAAAGGCCACCCCGCCTCCACAAAGGTCCTTAAAGGGATAGGTGCAGTCGGCACGTTTGGGGTTTAGTATGGCGAAGGCATCCGGTAAGGATTCATCTGGTGTGTGGTGGTCGGTAATAATAATATCGATCTGTCTTTGACGGGCATAGGTAATAGGAGCAAAAGCGTTGATACCGCAATCACATGTAATGATGAGATCGGCCCCGCATTTAACCGCATAATCCACACCCCGGCGGCAAAGACCGTAACCATCTTGTTCCCGATCGGGGATAAAATAAGATACCCGGGCACCAAATGTCTTCAAGGCCAGAAAAAGGGCTGCAGTTCCGGTAGTACCATCAACATCGTAGTCGCCGAAAATGAGAATAGGTTTACCACAGCGGATATTCTGCAGTACGCGCTCCACAGATCGGGACATATCCTGCATCAAAAATGGATCGTGGAGAGTATCCCATTTGGGTTGGAAAAATACATTGGCGGCAGTTTTGTCAGTAATTCGGCGGTTGGCCAGAACCCGAGCTATCACCTCAGACGTGTTGAATGTCTGTTGAATCGCTTTAACAAGTTGCGGATCAGGATTTAGGATGGACCATTGCATAAATAATAGAGAACTGAGCCGGTCTATAAGCCGAGTTTTGTTCAACCCAACATAATGTTGAGAATCAGTGATCATTTCTCTGGTCCTAACCTCGCGATCAGGATCTAGCGATCTACCCGCTCCTTCTGCCAACGATTGATATCAGTATGACAGGTAAACGATGCGAACAACATCTCGGAGTTTTTACGATCTTGCACCGAATGGGGTTTACATAGCTTCCCGGTTTACACCGAAAACTGGTGGTCTTTTACACCACCGTTGCACCTGTACCGCATTACAAGTAAAGCGGTAGTCTGCTCTCTGTTGCACTTTCCATAATCCGCCGTAGCGAACCTCCTCCCGTTAGGAGGCATTCTGTTCTGGAGTGCTCGGACTTTCCTCCCCAACCCGATCCCGGTTAACCGGGACAGATCAGAGTAACCACTCGACCGACTCAGCTTGTCAAAAAACAGGTTAATTTACAGTATTTAGGCAATATAAAAAAATCAATCAGTTGCGGTTGGACAACACAGGAAGCGATTGCATGTATCGCATGTTTTGAGATGAGTCTTCTGCTTTATTTCAGCGATCATTTGAGGAGGGATAACGGCGCCGCAGCCGCCGCAAGAATTAATATTGATTTCCACTACAGCAGAACCGCCTCGGGCCGATAGGATCCGCTCGTATTTCGTGATCACTGCAGCGGCAACAGTACTGACGATTGAACTGCGTTCTTTTTCCAGGGTTTCTTTTTGTTCAGCGGTTTCAGCAATCAGTGTTTTCAGTTTGGCTTTGCGTTCGTGGAGGTCCGCGGTGAGAGATGCCAGGTTTTCGGAGCTGGCTTTCATTTCGGTTTCCAAGCTTTCCTTTTCTTCCACCAATTCCAGCTCCGTAGTTTCATTATTATCCAGTGCTTCCTTTAAATAATCGATCTCCTGTGCAAGGGCATCGTACTGCTTATTGTTTTGGACCAAAAACAACTGGTCTTTAAGCTTATCAATTTTTGCCTGAACCTCCTTGACTTTCAGATCCTTTTTGGCAATCTCTAAGTCTATATCCTTGATCTGTGTTTTACGCTGTTCAATACTTACCACAAGCTGTTTTTCCTCACGGGTAAGATCATCTACCTTGCCGGGAAAATCTCCTAGCAGGTCGCCGATCGCATACAGCCGGAAATCCACATCCTGAAGTTTGATCAATGCTGTGATCGTATCCATGTAACTACTCCTGTACCTGATATAAAAAAATGCACCCGAATAGGTGCACTCTTAAATTCTTTTGGAGGAGTATCCTGCCACGATGTCCTGTAATTCTCAATTAAGGACACCCCTTTCTGTTTGATAAATCGTCATCATATGGTCGCGCAATGTACGTAGTTCCATAAATTACAAATAACCCATTTCTGTGATTTTTGTGATAATCTCATTAACCAGTTCTTTGGGGGAACGCTGGGTGGAAGTTATGATGATTTCTGGTTCTTTCGGTGTTTCGTAGGGATCATTGATACCGGTAAACTGTTTCAGTTTACCGGCTCTGGCTAGAGCATACAAGCCCTTGGCATCCCGGGCTTCGCAGACCGCCAGAGATGTATCCACATAAATTTCAATAAAACCGCCTAATGGTGTAATCAATTCACGGTTGAACCTCCGATCAGATTTGTATGGTGCAATGGGGGCGCAGATGGCAATACCACCGTTCTTAGTAATTTCACTGGCGACAAAACCGATACGGCGGACATTGAGTTTACGATGCTCCTTGGAAAAGCCCAATTCACTGGATAAATGAGTGCGGACTATGTCACCATCCAGCAGGGTAACGGGACGCCGACCATCCTCCATGAATTTGACCACCAGGCCGTTGGCCAAGGTGGATTTTCCAGACCCGGACAGGCCAGTAAAAAAAACGGTAAAGCCGCGTTTATCCAGAGCCGGACGAAAGCGGCGCAGTTCGTTCACCACTTCTGGGTAAGAAAACCATTTCGGGATCGCTTGATCATTTCGCAACCGATCCCGTAATCCTGTTCCAGAGATCATGTTAAATTCTGTGCCGCCCAGAAGTTCATTCCGGGGAACGTATTGATCCATGCTCGGAACATAGACCATGAGCTGAAAAGGCACCATTTTGATCCCCAGTTCTGCTTCATGTACCTGCAATAGTTCCTGGGCATCATAGGGGCCGTAGAACGGCTTACCATCCTGTCCATCGCCGGGATTGGCGTGGTCGCGGCCAACAATAAACAAGTTACAGCCATAATTCTTGCGGATAATGGCGTGCCAGACGGCTTCCCGTGGGCCGGCCATACGCATGGCCAAGGGTAGAAGGCTCAATAGCACTGTATCCGGTGGAAATTTGGGTAGCACGTGTTGGTAACAGCGGACGCGGGTGTAATGGTCCACATCACCGGGTTTGGTCAAACCAACGACCGGGTGGAGCAGAACTTTAGCCGCATGTTTAATCGCAGCCCGTTTAGCCAATTCTACATGGGCGCGGTGCATCGGGTTGCGGGTCTGAAAGGCAACCACATTGGTCCACCCTTTTTCCAGAAAAAGTTCGCGTAGCTGAGCGGGTGTATGGCGTAGGGCTGTATAGTCATATTGTTTGGGGAGCATGAGCGCGGTGACTTCCCCACCCAGATAAACCGGATTTGATTCATGCAAAAGATAATTAACCCCTGGATGGCTTTGATCTGTGGTCAATAACACTTTTTTAGCTTCGCGTTCTCTATCCGGTGTCCAAATTGACTCTAGGTGCAGTATTGCAATAATAAACCCTTCTTTATCTTTAAGGGCGATCTCCTGACCCACAGTGAGGTTTGATGAGAATCTTTCAATCACATCTAGTGTAATTGGGATGGGCCAAAGTGTGCTATCAGCAAGGCGCAAATTTTCCAGAACGGAATTATAATCCGTTTCCGTCATGAAGCCGGTTAGGGGCGAAAAACCACCATTGATAAGCATTTCCAGATCGCATAGCTGGCGGTTCGTGAGGGTCCAGGAAGGTAGTGTCTTGGCCGCAGTTTTAAGGCGGCGGTTTACTACAGAAATGTTTGCCATCAGATTCGTCAAACTGCCTCCGTGGGGATCAATCAGTGACATTGCTACTTTTGTTTCTTGTCGATCATAGTTCTGTAAAAAGGGAAGAAAGTTAAGGACAAAGAAGAGAATTGAGAATAAATGAATTCTGATTAATATTTCATATGTAGTTTAACAATTTGTAAAAAGATGTAACTGCTATGAGCGCAATAATATTGTGCAGAGGATTAAGTGGTTTTGAAAATGTCAGGGAATAAGTTAACAATAAATGTAATCGGAAGCGCTATTGAAGCGAGGTATAACAAGGAGGGTTGTTAACGGAATGTAGTTCTGGGAACTTCTGCCCAGTCCGCTGCGTTTTTTGTGGGTTAAAACAGTAGTGAAGAGCTGTTAAATTCTCGTTTATGAGAAAAGCTGTACTACTGATTTTTATAATCGGGGGCGCCGGGTTAGGAATCTATTTTATGGCAAAGACTCCAACCATACCCAAGGAGTTGTCGGTGTTGAATCAAAAGCTGGCAGATATCAGGGCAGACACAGATGTAAAAACGCTTAAAGAATTATGCTGAATCATTGGGCAACAGTTTGGTTATCTGTTTATACAAAAATACAGTTGCCGGGCTGGCCTTTTATCCCCGTACCTGGCGGAAGGGGATTATTTTGATCACAAACCTGGAGCCTACTTAGGGATGTAAATGCTGTCGGTTGATCAACCATTGAATACAAATAATGAAAATATGACTTGTTTCCAAAAGATATCTCTGAATATTGATAAAGTGAAAATTGATAGTTAATAATCATCGTATCGTTTTAGTTTTCATTGCAAATAAATTCATTTTTATAAACCAATCAATAAACTATGATATTACGACTATTAATTAGTGCTAATCTGCTTTCTGGTTATGTATTTGGTCAAACAAAGGCAGAAGTGGAAAAACTGCTTGAGCGATCGAAACTAACCAAGAAACAAATCCAGCAAGAGATTAAACCGATCATACCAACTGGCGAAGACGATCGCTTTACCCGGGTGGTGATGGATACCAGTAAGAAAATGGTTATAAATACGGCAATGGCAATTAAGGAGGGTACGTTAAATTATTATGGTTACAACATGTTCAAACGGGACCCGGCCCTATTCCAATCGTCTGTTGCCGGAGCGGTGGATCCGGAATACAGCATCGGACCGGGGGACGAAATTATTATTATGCTGTGGGGTGAAACTCAATTCCGGCAAGTGCTGACTGTGGATCGGGAAGGGTTCATCTTTATCCCTCAGGTGGGTCAGGTGTTTGTGAATGGGCTAAATATGTTGCTGCTGGAAACGAAGCTGTTTAAGGTATTGTCTCAGAAGTATTCAAGTTTGTTGTCAACTAATGGTAATCCTACCACATTCCTGGATGTTAGTTTGGGAAACTTGCGGCCGATCCGGATCCATGTGGTGGGAGAAGTGGAACAACCGGGAGCTTATTTGGTGAGTCCTTCCACTACCCTGTTCACATCACTATATTACTTTAATGGGCCAACGATCTTGGGTTCCCTACGGGAAGTGTGGTTGATCCGCGGTGGAGAGGAAATTGCCAGTATAGATTTCTATGATTATTTGCAGTCTGGAAAAAAGATCAATGACCTACGGTTGCAGCTAGACGATACAATCTTTTTACCACCCCGGGGTAAAACAGTCACTGTGCAAGGAGCTATCAATCGGCCAGCCATTTATGAGCTGAAAGAAGAAGAAGATCTGCTGAACCTGCTGGATATTGCCGGCGGAGCCACGGTGGCGGCCCATTTGGAGCGGGCTCAGATCGATCGCATCGTTCCGGTAGAGGAGCGGAACCAACCGGAAGCAGAAAGGCAGTACTTGGACGTGAATGTACTGGCACTGATGGCCAAAGATAAACGCTTTGAATTAGCGGACGGAGATGTGCTAACGGTGTTTAAAGCGTTGGATGAACGACGAAATTTTGTAACCATTTTAGGTAATGTTTGGCGGCCAGGTACCTATGAATTAACTCCGGAATTGGATCTGAAAAGATTGGTGGAACTGGCTGATGGGATCAGAGAAGATACCTATTTTCAAGAAGGACAGATTCTCCGGAAAAGGGAAGATCTAACCCAGACTTTGGTGACCTTTGACCTGAGGCTAGTACTGGGGGAAAACTCCGAGCAAGACCTGGGATTACAAGCTCGGGATACGATACTGATCTTTAATGAACATGAGGTTCTGAATTTGTACAAAACGGTAAAGATCACTGGAGCGGTGAAAAAACCGGGAATATACAGTTATATTGATGGCATGACCTTCCATGACCTCATTCTACAAGCCGGCAGTCTAGCTGCGGATGTCTACCGCGCCAAGGTGGAGATTGCTCGGAGCAACCAGGCCAATGCAGCAGCTGGCAAATACGTCGACATTATTACAGATAATTTGTTTATCACAATAGATGACCTGGCCCAGCAAAATAGCGCAGAAGACAAAATCTACTTAGCACCCTATGATGTGGTTGCGGTACGGCAAGACCCATATTTTAAGCTGAACCAAGAAGTTATTATTAATGGCGCGGTGGCTTACCCCGGGATTTATGTGCTTCGGAACCAACATGAATTCGTTTCTGACATCGTGGTTCGGGCCGGCGGCTTTACTGAAGATGCCTACCCGGAAGCGGCGAAATTGGTGCGCAACAAAATATCGATCGATATTGATCTACAGAAAATAATGAACCGACAAAAAACCTATTTCGACATTAACGTTCTGGCCGGGGATACGATTAAGGTGCTGTACCACCCGGATGTGGTGTATGTATTGGGAGCAGTGAATAACCCTGGGCCCTTCAAATATATACAGGGGGAAAATGTCCGCGATTACATCCAAATGGCGGGGGGCTTTTCATCGGAAGCGGATACTCGGAATGTTTCAGTGCGCTCTCCCAGCGGGGATGGCGACGAGCTGAAACGCTTTTGGTTTGCACCAAAGGTAATGGACGGGTCCACTATAATGGTTGCAGTAGACACGCGGGAACCGACTGACCGAACAGAACTAGCGAAAGAGATCGCCTCGATCATAGCCAGCCTGGTGACGACATTGGCAATAGTGTATACAATAAATCCATAATGACCGACCAATCGATATTGCAACAATCACCTCAGGGATCGCCTTTTTACATTGAAGAGGATCCCATAGCCTTAACGGATTTTCTCCTGATACTGGCGAGAAATCTGAAACTATTGATCATAACTCCGCTGGTGTTGGGATTCATTACAGCCCTATATGTGTCATTCATTGCCCAACCGGTATATGTTTCGTGGGCAAGGATCATATCCTCAGATAGTAGATACGATAACATTTCTTTTTTACAGACACAGGGAATAGCGAGGGCTTTAGGAGGCAGCGCAGCACAATTACCATTTGTTAATGAATACGTGTGGGTATATCCAGAAATTATCAAAAGTAGGCCTTTAGCTAGAATTCTATTAATGAAAAAATTTGACACTGATGAATTTGGCCCCCAAAAATCTTTATTACAGATTCTTACTTATGGCAATGACGAGCCAGAATTCAGCCCAGATATTCTAATGAAAATTGGGATAAAAACACTTCATCAAAAAATCAATATTTCTCAAAAAAATAATATATATACAATTTCGGTTAGTGCATCGGAGCCCAAACTTGCAGCAGATATTTGTAAGAATTTGATTGAGGTGTTAGATCAACATCAAAATAACTACAATACAGAAAAAGCAAGGGACACAAGAATATTTATTGAGGGGAGAATTATAGAAGCGCAAAAAGAATTAGAGGAAGTTGAAGAAGAGTTGAAAATTTTTCGGGATAGTAACCGTCAAATACTAGAATCGCCTGCATTATTATTAGAGGAACAACGTTTAACCAGAGAAACATCTGTTTTGACTAGTGTATTTACAACTTTAAAACAACAGCTGGAAATTACAAAGATTGAGGAAGTTAAAGAATCGACATTAGTGCAGATAATTGATCCACCTGAAGCACCGCTAAAGAAAAATAAACCAAACCGAATTTTATCAGTCATACTTTCATTAATTCTTGGGTTTGTCATGGCGCTTGTAGTTGCGTTTGTACGGGAGTACACCCGAAACAGAAATGAAGAGGAAAAGGGTAAATTGCGAGAGATTAAAAAATTGACCCGGAACTCAATTTCTGATCTACTCCCTTTTAGACGGAAGAAACAGTTTTAGCTTATTTTATAACACAGTCAGTACGGTTGTCGACAACTCCCTTATACCCTGTCTATTATTATTTTGAACCGTCATGACCAATCAATGATATATGTGGTGGGTTGAAAGTTAAAAGTGGAAGTGGATAAGCGAATATTATAGACCCCTCCCGTCACCAATTGATTACAGCGGGAGAACTCCCGAAGGATAGCCCCCACAGCCAACACTTCGTGTGCTGGCTGAAGGAAAAACGTTTAATCGAGGAACCGATAGCGGAGGCAAGACCAGACAGCGATTAAGCCGTCCCGAAGGCGCAGTTTCTTCCCTTCTGCTGAAGTGCGGCGGGCGTATGCAACAGGGATTTCCTGGATAGTAACCCCTTTTCTAAAAATCTTGGCAGTGATTTCAGCTTCAAGGCCGAAGCCGTTTGAACGCAATTTTAGTGCTTTGAATATATCAGTAGGGATGGCCTTATAACAGGAAGCCATGTCGCTGATCCAGCTCTGGTTAATTATGTTGGAGAAAAATGTGATCATCCTGTTACCCGCATAATGAAAAGAATGGGGCGTTTGTTTATCTTGCCAGCGACTGCCAAAAACAACATCAGCATAACCCGCTAATATTGGTGCCAAAAGAGCCTGGTAATCACGGGGATCGTATTCCAAATCACCGTCTTGGAGAATGATGATAGCACCGGTTACGGACTTTAACGCAGTGCGGACGGCGGCACCCTTACCCCGGTTCTTTTCGTGAGTCAGGTAGCGCATGCCTCTTATAGTCTTTAAAATTTCTGTGCTACCATCGGTAGAACCATCATCCACAACGATGATTTCTAGGTCTAAGGGAACCGCCTGAACCCGTTCAATGAGCTGCCGGCAGGTGGCGGCTTCATTGTAAATGGGGATGATGACGGATATTTTTGGCATTTGATAAATTGAAAATAATTTATTGCAACTCCTTTACCAATTGTATATTTACGGCAGATTGAACTAAAAGAATGCCAATGAAAGAAAATTTACACTTATCAAAAAAAACTAATTCCATCTTCTGGCTAATATACTTCGACAATAAACATTAATCTGGACTTCATACAAAAAAGTTGAGTTAAAGTTAAGCAACATGGTGTAATTCTCCATATTCAATAGGTGTCCGGTATCCTAAAGCTGAATACAGCCCTTGGTGGTTGTAAAAAACACCTCTATATATTCAATATGTCTTGTGTTGCTTCTTGTCTGGTTTGATACGTATTCTGATAGATCAGCTCTGTCTTTAAGGTCTTAAAGAAGGATTTGGTCATCCCATTGTCATAACAGGTCTCTTTTCCGCTCATACGCTGTCTAATGTGGTTCTCTCAAAGAAATCTTCTAAAGGCATCACTAACATACTGACGCCCACAATCAGAATGAAAGATGACCGCTCCAGCCGGTCTTCTCTTTTTGAGCGCTCTTTCCATCGCCTGTATGACTAAAGACTGGGTCAGGCGTTGATGCACTGCCCAGCCAATAATCTATAGACACTTTGGCCACACGTTGCTGTGTTGCCAATATCAACTTCATAGCCGATACTTTAAAATCACGATCATAGGTCTTTCTGGTTCTTTTGTTTTTCATTTCCCTTCCTTTCCACTTTTTCATATTAAATAGGTGCTTAACTTCGTGTACACTTCTTTATACTAAGTCCAAAAATAAGCTCCACCCAGAATGACCGCCGTCATTCGTGGCGAGAGGGTGGACATCGTAATCGATGCTTGATTCGCTCTGAAAATGTGATAGAACCTTGTGGTGCAAATAAAAAGCACTTTGTGGCCGAAGTACCTTAATTAATAACAAGTAGATGCTGTGCACCGAATGGATCCGGTACGGTTAATCAGCTATGGTGTATTCGTAAAGAGTTTCGAATTCTTCGGTCGGCAGCATGTGAATGGCATCCCAGGTGAGTTTGGTGCACACCCGGGCACAAATCTGGCAACCGATACATTCATCAAATCTGACCTGTACCGGGGGTATCGGCATTTCGTATTTTTCATCAGGCACAGTTTCTATACAATCGACAGGACAAAAAGGAACACATACCTGGCAGCCGGTACAATTATCCTCATCCACCACTGCCATAAGCTTGGGCTTTTTCTTTTTTGAATTCACCTTAGCTGCCGGTTCTGGAACAGATTTATAATGATCGTAATTATAAAAGTCTACCATAATTGTAATGTTTTAAAGGTGTGAAGTTATAAGATGTTGATGCAAATCCAAAAGCTAATTCAATTGCCTTAACTGCTTGGCAAACAAGCCGGCAATACCAGTGACAACGGCACTTAAACCAAAAAGCAGAAACACCATCCGTATTGGTATAAAGGAGGTTAGAATCCCCACCAGCGCTGAAGAAGCAGCCGTCATACCTACCACCGCTAAATGGACCATAGAAAATATGCGGCCATGATATTCACTGGGTGTATTACGCTGAATGATGGCTGTCCGGGAAATGGTAATGGTGGGAATGCCCATCCCATGTAATATGATCATTGCAATAGCTAATGGGATAGACGGGATCCAATAAAAGAAGGCATAAGTAATGCCATCCCATAATAATCCAAGTAGCAGCAATTGTCCATTTTTTATCTTGTGGGCATAATGATAAACAAGCCATGACCCCATGAGCATTCCCCCAGCCATTCCTGCTTCTATAAATGCAAAATCGGATGCAGTACCATTTAAAGTGGTTTTTACAAAAATGGGCATGCCTACAATGGCTGGCCCCATAATAAAAATGTTGTTTAATATTGTGAGCAAAATGAGATAACCGATAGTCCGCTGTTGCCTGATATAATGCAGACCAGATAGAAGTTGTTGGAATGTGGCGTGTGTTTCTGCAGTTGGCTGCACTTTTTTTCTGGCAATAAATATCAATAGTAGGCTGGCCCCTAAAAAGGATCCCGCATCAAAAATGAACAGATCCCTGATTGCCATCACACCCAACATCACCCCAGCAATGGCCGGTCCGATCAAATAGGCCAGTTGTGAACTTGTAGCGATCACCGAATTCACTTTAGTCAAGTGTTCTTTTTCTACTACTTCCGGAACAAACGCATTCAATGCCGGCGGGAACATGGTGCCAAAACTGCTCCGTATGAAGGCCAATACTCCCATGAGCAGGGCATTTTCTACGCCGTAATAAAGCGTTAGCGGAATGCACAGAACAGTCAGGGATTGGCTGATATTAGCCAGATGCATGATGGCCAGGCGGTTGTATCGATCAGCAAACACCCCTCCGATCAGTCCAAACAGCATGGCGGGTAGGTAGGCGCTCATGGCCACTAATCCAGTCACCACTGATGAACCCGTAAGGTCTAATATGAGCCAGATCAAGGCTAACTGGTAGACGGCATCGCCCATTGCTGTAATGAGCTGGGCCAACCATAATGTGATTACATTTCTATTCCACATGATTAAACAGCGGGAAAGTTAATGTTTAGACCACCAAATATTTCTTGTTTATTAAGTATGATTAGGGATAACCTCTATCCTATTCATCGTACAATTGGATGTAGGGCGATTTCATCTATCAATCAAGCCAGCGATTCTAACGTGCATTGTTCCAGTACTAACTGTAACCTGATGTGGTATTCTTGTGGTGAGTTAAGTTGCGGTTTTTATGGTTTTGGTGTTTGGTGGTGCACTAGCATAGGAGGCAGTTCCTGTAATGGTTTAGATAATGGTATTTGTTATCATGATTGTTTTCTTAATTAATGGGTGTGCCGCTGAATCATCTTGCAGCTGCACTATTGGACTGTGTAATTGTACAGCATAGAGTAATCCAAAAATTATAGACTGATTAATAAGGAAAAGAAGTAAAATAGTTCTACAATTAAAAACAACGATTATAATTATTGCGTTTACTGTTTCAGCAATCGCTCAAACATACATTTCTGAAGATACACATGCTATTATGAATGAAAATAAACTCTTAGGTAAACAGTTAAATGGAAAAAATACAGATGAAAGCATAAAAATTCTCTTTGCTGCGATCTCTAATCCGAATATTAATATCAACACGGAAACAGATGCGTATTTAAAAACATTGAGTGGTAGCTTTAAATCCCTAGTGCTTAACGACTTTGAAGATGGGTTAAATGAGTTAAATGAAGCGTTCACGCTGACACAATCCTTGGATATGGAATTATTTAAAAATAATGTGGAATTTATTGGTGTTCAATTGGCAATTGCTTATAGTAAAAAAGGTGATATTAATAAAGCGAGCGAGTATTCTAAATTTGTTCTTCGTGAACATCTGTTATGGGAAGGTGGAACGAATTTTGCAAGTAATAATAAGTTATTAACAATTGCATTATCAAATATGAAGACTTTAAGAGAAAAAAGAGACTTATTGTTAGAGTTAGTTGATGTAGCTTCAAACACTACTTCCCAATTACAAGTATTACTCCAACTAGCTGATCTTGAAATTAAAGCCGATCACAAAACGCAAGCTAAAGATTATATTGCAATCATTGATAAAAATTATAGGTCAGATATCCATTACAATCATATTTGGACTAAATATTATTTAGACTGGGGTTTTATTACATTAAATGAATATAATGATCTTAACGAACAATTATATAAATCTCATCAATAAAACCGTGAAAAATAATAATAATATTTCAATAGGATTCATATCATCCACAATAAAGTTAATGTCAAAATCCGTTTCACCTTTTATAAAACACACCTAAATTTCCCCTTTGTAATTTTATGCCAACACCTTATTTGATTTAGGAGAAATAGATGACTTACATAATTGCGGAACCCTGTGTAGGAACTTGTGATACAGCGTGTGTGGAAGTATGTCCAGTGGATTGTATCCACGGTCCGGAAGATAAAACCGGTGCTGGAGCAGAAGCCAAGGAACCCGGTTTTGATCCAGAAGGAAAACAACTTTATATTGATCCTGAAGAATGTATTGACTGCGGAGCCTGTGAACCGGAATGCCCGGTGGAAGCGATCTTTGAAGAAAGCGAAGTCCCCGAAGAATGGAACGAATACATTAAGATTAATTATGAATGGTTCGACCGCGAATATAGCGGATAAAAAAAGCACATATATTAATGCTTAAAAAACGGATGTTCATCGCAGCCGTCTTTTTATCTATAGACCCCCATGAATAAACAACATGTTATAGACATATTAAAAACGATCCATTACCCTGGATTCAGCCGTGATATAGTGTCCTTTGGAATGGTACAGGATGTGGTGGTTGTAGGTGAACATGTTGCGGTCACATTAAAGATTGCTACCCAAAAAGATGAAAAGAAAAACGCGGTAGTCGATGCAGTGAAAAAAACACTGCAGGTTACAAATGCATTCCGGAAAATTGATGTTAAAGTTATGGCCCAAGAGCACGCGCCGCCGCCGCAGACCACACCAGGACCCACACCTTTAACCGGAATTAAACACATTATTGCAGTGGCCAGCGGCAAGGGCGGGGTGGGTAAGTCCACCGTTGCCGCCAACCTGGCGGGCGCCCTCATGCAAGATAAAAAGCTCAAAATTGGTCTTTTGGATCTCGATATATATGGTCCTTCTCTGCCAATTATTTTGGGGATTAATGAACATCCAAAACTTACTGAAGATAAGAAGTTAGTTCCGTTGGAGCGATTTGGATTGAAGGTGATGAGCTTTGGGTTTATCAGCGGCAATGAAACACCCACGATTTGGCGTGGCCCCTTAGTATCTCGAATGACTGAACAGTTCTTCCATGATGTGCTTTGGGGAGAATTGGACTATTTGATCCTTGACCTACCGCCGGGAACAGGTGATGTCCAACTGACGTTGACGCAAAAATTACGATTGAGTGGCGCCATTATTGTCACTACTCCCCAGGATATTGCTCTCGCGGATGTCCGTAAAGGTGCAGATATGTTTAAAAAAGTGCAAACACCGGTTCTGGGTGTAGTGGAAAATATGTCCGGACTTGTGCTCACCGGCCAGTTAACTGGTCAATCCGCACACTTGGATATTGATGGGATTGAAGATATTGCTATTGATGCGGACGGTCATTTTGAATTACGAGTGGATATATTTAAAAAAGGGGGTGGTGAGCAGGAAAGCGATCGGCTGGGTGTTCCCCTCTTAGGTACAATACCAATATCCAAAGCATTAATGACCGCTACAGATAGCGGTGAACCAATAGTATTATCTCATCCTACCGCTCCTATTGCTTGTGAATTTCTGCGAATTGCACAGCGGATTAAGACAGCTTTAGATACCCCCTTATAACCCAAGATCAATGAACACCCATTTCACCGCTATTCTGGTGTATACTTTATTAGGTTTTGCTGTGCTTTATCCCTTTTATTTCTGGTTCGTTCCCCGAGAAAAAATTGATGCAGGGTTCTACAATTTTAATTTAGGCTTGACTGGATTTATTGGCGGTATGGGAGTAGTGCTCGCTATCGCAACAGGATTGGAAAAAGCGTATATATTTGGTATTTCAGGCTGGTTGGCATTGCATCTGCTGATCTCTTTACTTAGCTGGGACAGAGAAAAAATTTCTCGTGTATTGATTTCTTTTTCATCTTGTGTTGGTTCTGTTGTGTTTTTACTGTTAGCTCTATCTTTTTTTTCGGATGATCTTTCTCTGGCGATCTTGTTTTCAGGTGTTGTTAGTCAATTAATTTTAGCCGGGATCATTTTTGCTATGATACTGGGTCATTGGTACCTAAATGTGATCCAGTTACCCATTCGCCTGCTGCAAAATACCGTTAACGCTTTAGCTTTATTGCTCACCATACGTTTAATTTGGAACGTGTATCTTTTTTCAGTTTCATCTGCTCTCGATGTATACGGTTACAATGTATCTCTATGGCAATTTATAATGACATTAGAGGGATTCATTCTAGGGGTGGCCTTCTTTTTTGGGCTGATAGTACCAATCGTTTTACATTTTTTTATTTGGCGTACGGTTAAACTTCAGGCAACCCAAAGTGCTACGGGTTTGTTATATGTAAGTGTATTATCAGTTGTTACGAGTGATTTATGCTATAAATATATGTGGTTTCAACAGGGATTGTTTTTTTGAATACGACTGTAGATTTGAGCCATTGTCCAAGTTGTAGTTGTGAACATTTATACCGCCAAAAAGATTTCAATAAAACGATCGGTTGTTTGGTGATCATTGCCGGGGCAATACTGGTCCCTTTTACTTATGGATTAAGCCTGTTGGTTGTGGCGGTAGTCGACTGGGTGTTGTACCAACGGGTTCCAGATGCTGTTATATGTTATAAATGCCGTAGTATTTTCAAGGATATAGACATTCCTGATAAAATCAACGTGTTCGATCACCACATTGCCGAAATGTATGAGGAATCGGATTGATTTGCTCACAGTGGTTTGATTACTTCACTTTGCTTATAGCTGCAGTATAGGGTAATTTCGCCCGCAAATTTTCAACGATTATAGTTTATGTATAGATCATCATTGCGTGAACACGTTGTTTCCGATGGCAACATTCCTACCCATATAGCGATCATTATGGATGGGAATGGGCGTTGGGCCAAGAATAAAAACCTGCCACGCTTTGCTGGTCATAAGGAAGGCATAAATTCTGTGCGGGAGATAACTCGGATCTGTGGGGAATTGTATGTGCAGCATTTAACGCTCTATACATTTTCATCGGAAAATTGGTCCCGACCAGACGATGAAGTTTCCGCACTAATGAAACTATTGTTAACCACAATTCGTAGAGAAATAAAAGAATTGAACAAGAGTAACGTACGTTTGACCACGATTGGATCAATCGATGATCTTCCCCATGATGCACGGAAAGGTATTTTAGAAGGGATTGCGAAAACCAAAGCAAATACAGGTTTGAATCTGAATTTGGCATTGAGCTACGGCAGTAGACAAGAAATATTAAATGCGATCAACAAAATTTGCGTTGATCTAAAAAACAATCGATTATCATCAGCAATGATCACAGAAGATATTTTTAATACATATCTTTACACTGCAAATATGCCTGATCCTGAACTATTGATTCGCACCGGCGGTGAAGAGCGAATAAGCAATTTTATGCTATGGCAGATTGCCTATACAGAACTGTATGTAACGGATGTGTACTGGCCGGCATTTAGAGCAAAAAACTTATTGCTGGCTATTCAGAATTACCAGGAACGAGAACGCCGTTTTGGACAATTAAGCAAACAATTTTAAATGATTAGATCGACTAGTTCCCTTCCGCTCATTTTTTTATTGAGTATTATTATCGGTCAAGAAACCGAAGTTAGTTTGCGTTCAGTCAATGTAGAAGGGAATAATGTCACTTCAGAGGAAATGATCATCTATACTGCAGGATTAAGTGAAAATCAAATGCTAGCGCCTGGGGATTTCTCCCGGGCGCTAAAGCGCTTGTGGCAATTGGGTCTCTTCAGTGATATACAGATCAGAATGGATGAAGAAACAACCGCAGGGCTCGACATTACGATCGTAGTGGAAGAAAACTATATTCTGGGGGAAGTACGTTATGCGGGTAATAAAAAAATAAAAGATAAAAAGTTTGCAGAGGAATTGACGCTACGCTCGGGTATGCGCATTCGGCCAAACTTGATCAATAAAACCATTAAACAAATGAAAAAATTATATGCTGATGATGGTTATTTACTGGTTGATATTTCTGGTGAACTGCAAGAAATAAAGAACATCCCGGAAGATACTAACGCCCGATCCCAGCAAACGCGTGATTTGGTTTTTTACGTCAACGAAAACAAAAAAGTAAAACTGCGTAAGATCAAATTTGCAGGTAATGAACAATTTTCCTCTTTTCGCTTGCGACGACAACTTAAAGAAACAAAACAACAGCGTTGGTATTTATTTTGGCGGTCTAATTTTGATGAGAAAAAATTTGAAGAGGATAAAATTAATCTGATCAACTTTTATAGAAATGAAGGTTTCCGGGATATGGCTATTGTAAAAGATTCAAGTTTTTACAGTGATAATAAAAAGTCCATGTCTATTTATGTAGAGCTCAAGGAAGGACCCCAATACCGTTATCGGGATTTCTCTTGGGAAGGAAATTCATTGTATTCCGATGAAATTTTGTCTCGGGCCTTGAATTTGGAAAAGGGAGAAAAATATAATGAGGAGGAATTCAACCTAGCAGTTTATGAGCGCACGCATGGCTTGTATATGGATCGGGGGTACATATACAGTGCCATAGAACCTCGTTTTACTCCTATAGGTCAGGATTCCCTGGATATTCATTTTGTAATCACTGAAAATCATAAGGTATATATTCGGAACATTTATGTAGAAGGGAATGATAAAACCAGGGAAAATGTCATCCGCCGCGAGCTGCGCGTTTTTCCTGGTGATGTTTTCAACCGCCAACTGCTACAACGCAGCGCCCGAGAACTGTTTATCTTGAATTATTTCAGTAATGTCATCCCTGATGTAATTCCGGTTGATGAAGATGAAATAGATTTAGAAATCACGGTGGAAGAAAAATCATCGGACCGCGCAAATTTGAATGTTGGGTACAGTGGTGTGTATGGATTGATGGGCGGCGGTGGTGTGGAATTCAACAATTTTCGCGGGTTGGGTCAGCAACTCATTTTGAGTTATAATGTAGGTTCCCAGCAGTCGTTGAACTATTATACACCCGACCAACAAAGTGCGAAATATGAGTCCTTCAATATCCGTTTCACGGATCCGATGATTTTTGATACCCCCAACCGAGTGGGGTTCTCCTTTTTCAACTCATTTAGGGGAGCGATACCCGGTTATGGAATTCAATTAGATACCCGCGTGATCGGTGGTTCAGTCCAATGGGGACGCCGATTTAAATGGCCCGATGATTATTTTAGAGGATACTGGGTTATAAATTCCTCTTCCAAAACCTATACGGGTTCCCAGGAGGCAATCGATACCTACGCCGGCGGACTTCACCAGACCCGTGGTTTGGGTATCACACAGGTCATCAGCAGAGATAGCCGTGACCGGGTAGAGTTCACCAAGCAGGGTTCTCGATTTACATGGGAAACCACCCTGTCCGGAGGCCTCTTGGGCGGGAATGAAGACTTTGTGAAACATGTATTGAATTTGGAGTGGTATACACCTATATTCTGGAAATTTGTGTTAATGAGTTCATTGAAAATGGGTGTAGTTGAATTAATCCCTTCCAAGGAAGCGCAATCCATTATTCCTTGGGATGAAAAATTTATGATGGGCGGTAATGGTATACCTTACGGCAATATGTTGCGGGGATACGCCGAAAATTCTATTGGTCCAAAATCATCTAGCGGTCGGACACTGCCAGGGGTGACCATATTGCGTTTTGTTTCAGAATTCCGGGTGCCGTTCTCGGAAAATCCGGTTATCTATGGGTTGGCCTTTGCCGAGGCTGGTAATGTATGGGATTCGCCATCCATGATCGAACCATTCAGCATTGAACGATCGGGTCCGTTGAGTTTGAAGAGAGCAGCTGGTTTTGGTATTCGGTTCTTTATGCCTTTGGTCGGGATGCTGGGTTTTGATATGGGTTACGGTTTTGATGACGCGGATGGCGACAACGTACCCTCTGGCTGGAAATACACAATAATTTTTGGACAATCGTTTTAATCAATTAAATCAAGGAGGATTTGTGCACAAAAACACCATCCTATTCATCGCAAGTATGCTGTCAACAATGTTATTTGCAGAAATAAAAATTGGTTTTGTACAATCAGATCGTATCCGTGCAGAATACGAGGAATTCAAAGATGCCGAAGCACAGCTACAATCTGAATTTCGTAAAGTGCAGATGGAATATCAGGTTAAACTGATGGCATTGGACAGTTTGAAAAATACGTATGAAACACAGCGCCTGATGAGTTCCCCTGAATGGCGCCGCGAAAAAGAACTGGAAATCACTGAAAAAGAACGGGAGCTACAAGTCTTTCAAGCCGAAAAAGTTGGGCCGGAAGGCGTTTTGTACCAGCAACAGGCGCAAATGGAATATGAAATTTTAAGCAAGGTCAAACGCGCAGTTGATAAAGTAGCAGCCGAGAAGAACTATGATTATATTATCGATGGTTCGGTTTCATTGTTATACGGAAATCCGTCCTTTGATATTACAGACGACATACTCTATCAGCTGCGGAAATACAATGTATCTGAATAAGACGAGTAACGATTTCAGTTGATATCTTTACGTGCAATTGCTGATCTAACCGGCGGCCAGATTGTAGGTAATCCAGATTTGGAAATCAACGGAGTTTGTGAAATACAGAATGGTGTATCCGGGTCCATAACGTTTCTTAGTAATCCAAAATATAACTCTTATGCCGTCACTACAGAAGCCTCTGCCATTATCACAGCTGATAAAACAATTCTGGCAGAAAAGGATGGTATTGTAGTCGAAAATCCGCAGTTAGCCATTGCCCGGGTATTGGAATACTTTCATGTAATACCGGCAACAACACCGGTTACCCATGAGACGGCAGTTATCGCAGATAGCGCTGTTATTGCTGAGGATGTCAGTATAGGTCCTAATGTGGTTATTGAAGAGAATGCGCGTATCAATACTCAATCTATTGTTGGTGCAAATACGATCATCGGTGCCGGTGCTACTATTGGGACGAACTGTACTTTACACAGTAATATTCATGTATATCATTCCTGTAGTATCGGCGATCACTGCAGAATATTCAGCGGCACCGTTATTGGTTCCGATGGTTTTGGTTATGTAAAAGCAGACGGTAAGTACCATAAAATTCCCCAAACAGGGAGGGTGTACATCGGTGATAATGTTGATATCGGAGCCAACTGTACCATTGATCGGGGCACCATCGGTGATACAGTTATAGGTGCCGGTAGTAAATTAGATAATCTGGTGCATATTGCCCATAATGTGATGATTGGCAAGGGCTGTTTGCTGGCTGCCGGTGTGGGCATAGCAGGGAGCGCTGTAATAGGAGATTTTTGTATATTCGCAGGTCATTCAGGTGTAGTTCCGCACGTCCAGATTGGTGAACATGCAGTGTTTGCTGTAAAAAGTGGCGCGACCAAATCTCTACCGGGTAACACGGTCTATTCCGGAATGCCAGCTAGAGAAATAAAAGAACAAAATAAAAAAGATGCTGTTATGACCGAAATTTCAGCCATTAAAAAACGGTTACATAAATTAGAAAATGACAACTGATTACCACCGCCCCCAGCGAACTATTCAACATCCGGTTTCATGCACAGGTGTAGGGTTGCACACCGGTGTGGAAAGCACTATTACCTTCAAACCGTCCGCGGAAAACTCCGGAATACGTTTTCAGCGTTCGGATATTAAGGGTAGTCCGGCCATTCATGCGGACATCAATCATGTTGTTGATATCTCCCGGGGAACGACCATTGAACAGAATAGCGTTCGCATCCATACTGTGGAACATGCCCTGGCTGCTGTGTCCGGTCTGCGCATTGATAATATTTTGATCGACTTAACCAGCCAGGAAACCCCGGTTATGGATGGTAGCGCTAAAGATTTTGTGCATGTTCTATTGCAGGCTGGTTATAAAAATCAAAATGCAGACCGACGGATATTAAAGATCGAGCAAGCGGTAACATATTCTGATACAGAAAAAGAGATAGATATTCATGTCATTCCATCGGATCGTTTCCGGGTCACGTTTATGGTGGATTATCCTTTGCCGCAGTTAGGTACACAATATGAAGCGATCTATAATATGGAAGAAGATTTTGCCAAAGATGTTGCTCCGGCAAGAACGTTTTGTTTTTTAAGTGAAGTGGAAATGCTAAAAAAGCAGGGTCTAATCAAAGGTGGTAGCCTTGAGAATGCTGTAGTAATTATGGATAAAAAGATAAACTCCGGTGAAATGGATCATTTACGCGAACTATTCGGAATCGAGGAAGAAATCATTTCCGGTGCAAACGGTATTTTAAATGGCAAGACATTACGCTATAGGAATGAACCCGTCAGACACAAAACGCTGGATCTGATCGGTGACTTGGCTTTGCTCGGCGTCCCGTTAAAAGGCCATGTAACCGCTGCCCGTAGCGGCCACGCCAGTAATGTCGAGTTTGTTAAAAGAGTACGGCAGGAATATGCCCAGTACTTCATAGAAAACAATATATAGTATTGACTGGAATTGGATATGATGTATATAGATGAGATAATGAAGCTCATACCCCATAGATATCCCTTTATACTAATCGACCGCATTGTTGACATGGAACCGGGGAAACGCTGTACCGCCATTAAGAATGTGACCATCAATGAACAGTATTTCCAAGGTCATTTTCCTAACCAACCGGTGATGCCCGGTGTCTTGATTTTGGAATCTATGGCCCAGGCGGGTGCATTTTTGACTTTGCATTCAGTGGCTGATCCTTTGCAAAAAAACATGTTTTTTTCTGCTATAGAAAAATCAAGATTTCGCAAACCAATCACTCCCGGGGATCAGGTCCGCTTGGAAATGGAATTACTTAAACTGCGGTTGAATGCAGTGAAATTACAGGGCGAAGCATACGTGGATGAAACGCTGGTCGCAGAAGCAACCTTGATGGCCAATATCGTCGATCGCGTTGGAGTTTGAAATTTCCACTGCTATTCATTCCACTGCTTTGATCACGCCAGGAGCAGATTTAGGAGCCAATGTATCTGTCGGACCCTACAGTATTATTGAAGAGAATGTTCTTATTGGCTCAGGAACATCTATTGGGAATCACACCACTGTAAAATCCGGTACAACCATCGGTGCCAATAGCAGGATTTTTCACTATTGCTCGATTGGAGAAATTCCTCAGGATTTAAAATTTGCAGAAGAAGAGACCACTACAACTATTGGTACCAATGTTACCATCCGTGAAGCGGTTACAATTAACAGGGGTACCGCCGCCCGTGGATCTACCGTTATTGGCAATGACTGTTTGCTGATGGCGTATACGCATGTGGCTCATGATTGTATATTGGGGAATAATGTCATTATGGCAAATTTAGCCACACTGGGTGGTCATGTAGAATTAGGAGATTGGGTGTCATTGGGTGGCGGTGTGCTTGTGCACCAGTTCGCTAAGGTAGGTGCTCATGTTTTTATCGGCGGCGGCTTTCGGATAGTTCAGGATGTTCCCCCATATATTTTAGGCGCTGGCGAACCTTTGAAATTCGCCGGCATTAATCAAATTGGCTTACGCCGACGAGGTGTTGATGCGCAAACCAGATCATTGATCAAAGAGGCTTATAAACTGTATTTCAATTCAATGAAACTAAACCGTAAAGAAGCCCTGGAAATGATAAAAAAGGAAATGAAACAGACTAAAGAAATAAAATACATTGTTCAATTTATTGAATCAAGCCAGCGCGGCATTATCTGAAATGGAGTCTATGGGCAATGATTTTACGATACATTTTTTTCAGTATTGTTATTCATATTTTTATAAATGGGCAGTGGTTGTCTTTAGACCTTTCTAAAGCGGAAACAGGAAATTTTACCGCCCAAACTGAACCCGTCATTTGTTCGATTATATTAACTGGTACACAAACTGCACTATTCAGTCTCTCCGCTCAAAATCGGATTGGCTTGGGGGTCTCGTTTTCGGCCGGAGTTGATATGACAGCTTCTGCATATCAAACAAGTCCTTGGTTGTTACCACCCATGGTGGAAGGACAATTTCTGGTAACAGAAAATCTGGCCCTGAAAGGAAAAATGAATTTACTATCCTCAAAGACCGAAACACTGCATTTAAGTTCTTATGGAGTAATTTATTTATTCACTCATTCGCGGATGGCAATCACAATTGGCTGGCTGATGGGCCCACGCCACCTCAATACCCGGTTTACAGATGTGCAGGTGGTGCGGGAAACAAGTTTTTTCCCTTGGCCCTTGTACCTTGGAGTCGGATTCAATAATTACTCAGCAAATTTTTTCAAATTAGCCCATGACCCCCGGCCCTTAAAAAGTTCAATAACCTATTTAAACGCGGCAACAACAATTACTTTTACTTGGTTTGAACTCAATATACAAACACAAATTCACCCTAAATTTGTACAGTTCAATTTACAATTTATAAAATCATTCTTTTGATGGCTAAACGAATATCCATTTTGGGCTCAACCGGATCCATTGGCGTGAACACGCTGAAAGTATGCATCAACCTCAAAGATGATTTTGAGATTACCTACCTTACGGCGTATAAAAATGCCAAAAGTTTGGTGGCACAAGCCAAACAGTTTCACCCCAAAGCAGTTGCAATAGTCGATCCTGAAGCCGGTAAAATTGTTAAAAAAGAACTGGATGGTGCAGTTGAAGTATATACCGGACGCGCCGGCTTATTGGAGATCGCCAAGCGTACTGATATTGATATAGTAATGAATGGTTTGGTGGGCAGCGCAGGAATGGAACCAACGCTATATGCAGTGCGGGCTGGTGTAAATGTAGCCCTAAGTAACAAGGAAAGCCTGGTGATGGCCGGTGCGATTATCGAACAGGCTAAACAAGAATCAGGAGCAGAAATATATCCGGTGGATAGTGAACATTCCGCCATTTGGCAATGTTTGGCCGGAGAAGAAATCGCTGATGTTAAAAAGATTATATTGACGGGCAGCGGTGGTCCATTCAGAACTATGGAATTGGACGCCTTCAGTGATATTACGCCGGAACAGGCCCTCCACCATCCAAATTGGAATATGGGTAACAAGATTACCATCGATTCTGCAACCATGATGAATAAAGGACTAGAGGTGATTGAAACTCGTTGGCTCTTTGGTGTAAATTATGATCAGATAGAAATAGTTGTACATCCGCAATCGATCATTCATTCGATGGTTGAATTCTTTGATGGTTCTGTCAAAGCGCAGCTAGGTGTTCCGGATATGAAGATTCCAATTCAATATTCCCTGACTTATCCCCGACACTTGGCGGCCGATTGGGAAGAGTTGGATCTGGTGCGGGTTAGGGAACTGACGTTTCAGGAGCCGGATCTGGAACGGTTTTCCTGCATTGGTTTAGCCTACGCCGCCCTGCAAGCCGGCGGTACAACACCGGCTGTTTTGAACGTAGCCAATGAACAGGCAGTATATCAATTCCTTGATGGTAAAATTAAGTTTACTGATATCCCAGATATTATCGAAAAAGTTTGTGCCCGACACCATTGGCTGGCTGAACCGCAACTGCAGGATATCTTAGACTTGGAACTCTGGGTCACAAATTTTGTTAATGGGTATTCATAACATAATCGATAGAAAATTTTTATGACGACTCTTTGGGCTACAATTTTTGTATTAGGTGTTTTGGTTACCGTTCACGAATTGGGGCACTTTTTTGCTGCTCGATCCGTGGGCGTACGCGTCGATCGTTTTTCCATTGGATTTCCCCCCCGGTTAATTACCTTAACATCAGTTGCAAGCGGGTTTTTATTTCGTCTGTATTTTTACCGGTTCAATGCCACCGGTAAACTGGTGTGGGCACCCATTATTGAAACCACCATTGGTACCGGACAAAGGAAAGCGAGTAATACAGAATATTGTCTCGCAATTATTCCTTTGGGCGGCTATGTAAAAATGGCCGGTACAATTGATGAGAGTTTAGATGATAATATTACCTACGCTCATGATGAATTAATGAGTAAAACTCCACTCCAGCAGATGTGGGTAATGAGCGCTGGCGTATTAATGAATATTTTACTGGCTTTTGTCTTGTTTTCCGGTGTGGCTAAAACCACCGGTCTGCCGGAATTAAGCGATGCACCATTCATCGCCCAGCTGGTTCCGGATATGCCGGCAGCAGAAAACGGTCTACAACCTGGAGACCGGATCTTGGCTATTAATGGTATAAAAACCGAATCGTGGACAGAAATTGCAACCATAATTCACAAGTTGCCGAATACCGAAATTGCCCTGCAAGTAGAAAGAGATGGAGTTCCCTTTGATATACGTATTCCCACCAAATACCAAGTGGTCCTTGTAAAGGGCAGTATTGACACTTTAGGTGCCATTGGTATCATTCAGGAGTACAGTTTTCGTCCTATCGGATTTATTGAAGCGATTCAATCGGGTACCGTTGCCACTATGAATGGATTCGGTATGATCATCATGTCCCTTTCTATGCTGGCCAGTGGTGAGGCGTCTTTAAATGATATCGGCGGTCCTATCTTGATCGCTCAACTGGCCGGTGAAACTGCTCAGGCTGGCTGGACAGCATTATTGACCTTTATGGCCCTGATCAGCTGCAACCTGGCTTTTATCAATATTTTACCAATTCCAGGTCTTGATGGAGGTCATATACTGATCCTGCTTATTGAAGGACTCTACCGTCGTAAACTAGCAATAAAAACGCGCCTGGTGATCCAGCAGGTTGGAATGGCCTTTTTACTTCTACTGATCGCTATAGTGATCGTGAATGATGTGGGTCGGATTATCGGACAGTAACCTCTTTCAGTTTTAAGATCATTAAACCATATTTCATTTTTATTTGGATCTGAACCGGTAGTCGTCGCTCATCATGACTGAACCAGATCTGCATATCACCTTCATTCTTCAGCAACGTTTTTCCTTTTCGGAACGGGCGTACGACTAAACAGGAAAAAAGACCGGCATCCGTTTTAACCGTTTCTTCTCCAGTGACAGCTAGGTTAAACGGGGTGGGTTCATTTTTCTCGAATGAATCAAACTCTAGGGTTGCTCCATCCTCCAGCTGCAAGGTACGCAGATAGAAAAACAGAGAATATGGGTCCCGTATTTCACCCGTGATCTTTACCGTATCATTATTAGTGATAGCAGAGGAATCAGAATAATTAATTATTGTTGAAGATTTTTTATGATATTTACCCTCCCGGATCTTTTTGATCAGTTTATGAGTGACTAGATTTTGTTCATCCATCCAAATATCAACTTGGTCCCGCACTTTATAGAGACGATCAAGGGTGGAATTCGTTTGGGCGGAAAACCGGGCATGATACGTTGGGTTGCCATTGATGGTGTCTCGCCCCAGCACTTCCAACACCGCTTCACCGGAAGGGATAATATTGAACTTAACGTTGTAAAGTAATTTTTCCCCAATAGAAAACGGATGGTTGGCAACAAGAACGGATATGATTAATAGGATGGAAGAGATAATATAGTTCATTTTACTTGCGAATCAGTAGCAGTTGCTTTTGGTGAAGTTTATATACACTGGAACTTTTATTGTTTCCCAAATTACCACCGTCAATTAATAGATCGATTTGATTTTCAAAACGTGCGCTGATTTCACGGGGATCATTTAAAGGCGGTTGCCCGTGCTTGTTAACACTGGTGGTGGTTACGGGATTTGTAGCTTGTTCCGCTAGGTGCTGACAAAATTCGTGATCAGGAATGCGGACCCCCAGCGTATCGTTCGGACCCATGATGGAAGGGTGTACGATATGTGGATGCACCGGGAAAATAACGGTTGTACTACCACCCAATTTTGCTTTGATTAATTCCATTTCAAATTCATCGATATTAGCCCAGGACAAGGCCGTACTATGATCCTTGGCCAAAACACTGATCGGACCCTTACGTTCCTTAAGCAAATTTAAATTCTTTATTGCTTGCGCATTTTGGGCATTCACACCAAGACCGTATACAGTATCAGTGGGAAAAACTAAAATACCGCCACTTTGGACAATCTTAACTGCCGTACGAACAGCTGTCCATTCCCTCTCCTGAATGATCTGCATATTAATTGGGCCGTGTTTTCCAGCGCCGGTGAAACCAAAAATACTGTTCCGGAAATGCCCGTACCTTTGCTTCCAACAGGGTGGTATAAGCCTGAGTTATGGATTCTACGGTATACTCACCCTTTGGGACCACTGGTTCAATTTCGATTTGAAAATGCGTGTTTTTTTCTTCGTGGCAGGTAATAAACAAAATATCTGCCCCGGCCTGCAGGTGAAACCGGGCAGCGCCTTTTGGTGTAGATACCGGCCGGTTAAAGAAATCAACGAATACACCGCGGTCTTTGGCATCTTGATCGCTACCCAGGATCAAAATCTGATTTTGTTCCAAGAGTCGGTACATATTAACCAGTTTAGTTTTTTTATAAATTATTTTCATGCCGGTCCGGTCCCGGATTTTTTTAAAAAAAATATCTGCCCCCCGGTTATTTTGCCTGTGGGCAACTGCAACACAGGGGTAACGGTTGTAACCCAACCAGGCCGATAGTATTTCCCAGTTTCCGAAATGACCGGTTGTAAGAATGACCCCTTTACCTTTTTTAAGGCCATCATCCAATAATGATTGGCCCTGTATCCGTATTACAGCGGGTGTATATGCCCGGGGAAATGCCATAAATTGTAAAAATGATTTTGCAAAAAAATAGTACACATCTTTTAATAATTTGAACTGTAGTTTTTTATTTTTTTCAGGGAAAGCCAGTTTAATATTATTTAATGAATCTTTTTTTCGTAACTTAAGTATATGATAAGCGAAGCTAGCTATCCGGACACTTAAATGGTCGCGGTTAGCTTTTGGCAAACTGCATAGCCAACCTGAAAAAAGCTTTAAGCCATAATAACTAAGGTAATGTTGCCAACGCATCCGATTAAAAAGTGTTATTAAGAAAAGACAAATCTAAAATAATTTCACCGATGACAATGTTGAAAATACAACGCAAATGAGGTAACATATCCTTTAATGAAACCTTATCTATTTTTTTGTTTATTGCTATCTTTTTCATTTGCAGAGACAATCGTTTATCGTGTCCCCATTCAAAATACCATCGATTTGGGTCTGCCTCCTTATATCCAACGCTCCATTAAAGCAGCAGAAGAAAATAATGCCCAAGCGGTCATATTTGATATTGATACATTTGGTGGCCGAGTAGATGCAGCCACACAGATCAAAGATGCGATCCTGGATGCCAAAATTTTAACGGTGGCTTTCATTAATCGCCGAGCCATATCGGCTGGAGCGTTAATTTCTTTGTCCTGTGCAAAGATATATATATCCGGTGGCGGCACCATCGGAGCCGCCACCGCTGTGGATATGCAGGGCCAAAAAGCCAGTGAGAAAGTGATCAGCTATATGCGGGAGGAAATGGCTTCAACGGCTGAAATCCGCGGACGCAATGTTGATATTGCCAAAGGTATGGTCGATGAAGAATTATCATTTACCCACATTATCGTTGACGGCGATTCTGTAGAAGTAACCGATTTGGAAGGGCGCAAGGAAGGCAAGCTGATCACATTGACGACCGAAACTGCGACTAAATACAAAATAGCGGATGGTAAAGTGGAAACGCTTGATGACGTGCTGGCGGCTCTGGAATTATCCCACGCCACAATCCGTTCATCCAAAGAAAACTGGTCGGAGAATTTTGTCCGCTTTCTGACTAACCCGGTGGTGGCCTCATTATTAACAACATTTGGCTTTTTAGGTATTTTATTTGAGCTACAGAGCCCCAGCTGGGGTATCCCCGGGACCTTTGGGGCAGTTTGCCTGATCCTGTCATTGGGGGCGTCTTATTTCGCCAAGTTGGCCACCATGTCTGATTTACTGATTGTTTTTGTTGGTGTAGTCCTGCTCTTTATAGAGATTATGTTAATACCGGGTTTTGGTATTGCCGGTATATCAGGGATAGTAATTATTCTGTGGGGTCTTTATGCACTGTTGTTGCCTGACGTCCCGGTAGGTCAGGAAGTTCAGTCTATGGCGATTACAGGATTAACGATCGGTATTGTCGGTGGTATCATTGGGGTGATTCTACTGTTTAGATTAATGACCAAAACAAAATTTTGGAAAAAGTTAAGCTCACCGGCAGTACAGAGCATAGCGGAAGGGTATAATTCATCAATAGGCCTGGAAAAGCTTGTTGGTACAAAAGGGGTGACGGAAACAGATCTCCGACCCTCAGGGTGGATCCACTGTGGGGAAAAAAGGATTTTCGTAGTTACAGAAGGCTCTTATATCGATAAGGATGCAAAGGTAAAGATTCTTTCTGTTGACGGAAATCGAGTTGTTGTCAGAGAAATTGAAAAAGAATAAAGGAATGATATTATGACTATTGCATCAATTGTATTATTAGCGTTATTGTTAATTTTTTTGCTGCTGTTTTTCTATTATGTGCCCCTGGGACTGTGGGTGCAATCCATTGTGAGTTTAGGATTAGGCCCCATTACTATTATTGATCTGATCCGCATGCGTTTGCGAAAAATATCACCCCGCTTGATCACAGATGGGGTGATTAACCTGCACAAGGCCGGTTTAAATACCGTTTCAACCGACATGTTGGAGACCCACCAGTTGGCTGGTGGGACCGTCGTTAACGTAGTGTCCGCCATGATCGCTGCGGCAAAAGCCAATATTGATTTGAACTTTGCCACAACCACGGCAATTGACCTGGCCGGCCGGGACGTTAAATCCGCCGTAGCCACCAGTGTTTATCCGAAAGTAATTGACGCGCCCAAAGACGGTTACCTTTCGGCGGTGGCCAAAGATGGTATTGAACTGAAAGCCCGGGCCCGGGTCACTGTCCGGACTAATATTCCTGGACTAGTGGGCGGTGCGACCGATGATACGATCATTGCCCGAGTAGGTGAGGGGATAGTCAGTGCGATCGGTTCATCTATTAATTATACAGCCGTGCTGGAAAATCCAGATAATATATCTAAAGCAGTGCTGGATAAAGGTCTTGATGCCGGGACGGCATTCGAAATTTTATCTATCGACATCGCCGATTTGGACGTTGGTAAAAATATCGGTGCTCGACTCCAGGCCGACCAGGCAGAAGCAGACCTACGGGTGGCCCAGGCCCGGGCCGAGACCCGGCGCGCGATGGCCGTAGCCGAAGAACAGGAAATGAAAGCCCGTACCCAGAAAATGCAGGCCACTGTTGTTCAAGCTGAAGCAGAAGTACCGAAAGCAATTGCTCAAGCCTTCCGTGAAGGCAATTTGGGTTTGTTCGATTACTACAATATGCAAAATATCAAATCTGATACCAGTATGCGGGAATCTATTTCCAAGTTGGAGAAGGATGAACCGGAAATGCCTGAGAATGACGATTGATGGAAGGGATGCCCTATTGGATATTTCTGCTGGTACTGTACCTGTTCTCTATTTTGGTGAAACGGCGGCAGAAAAAAGCTGCTTATGAAAAACTAGAAAACGAAGAGGAATCAGGTCAGAGAACACCGCAATTCGTTAAAAATATCTTATCCAAATTTGATGAGCAAGCGCTATCTGACATAATTGAACCGGCAGAAATAGCTGAAGATATATCTGCAGTAGAGGACGTTCCACCAAATGAAATCCGCCATTCGGAATCTGTTGAAACTCAGCCGATCCCCCTCAAGGATATATATTTAGCAGATGTGGATTGGTCTACGATTGGCGATCAAAAACCTATTAGATCAATTGCACGTAGGAAAGGAAAGGTTTCGATTAAAAGAATGAGCTTTTTTAAATCTCCGCATAATTTAAAAACTGCGTTTATTTACAAAGAACTGTTGGATAAACCTCGATCCCTCCGCCGCAAGATACGCTAAACCAATTGTTTGTAGATCGCAGAAATTTCTTTTTCTAAATCTTTTTCTGTGCCGTCATTCTGAATGACGAAATCGGCCAGCCCGGTTTTTTCTTCTTCTGTCCATTGGTATTCCATCCGTTGCAGGACCTCTTCACGGGATAGGGTCCCCCGAACAATGGCCCGATCCATCCTGTTTTTCATCAAGGCCGTAATGACCACTACGTAGTCTAAGTGCTGATCATAGCCGGATTCATAGATCATAGCACCATCCACAACAAATAGATCATGTTTATTTTTGGTAGCTATTTTTTTATAATCACGATCGATCAATTCGTATATATAGGGATGAACCACCGAATTTAAACGTAGCTGATGTTCCTGATCCTGGAATGCTACACTAGCAAGTTTTTTTAGCATCACCGTACCGTCCGGGCCCATAACATCTGTTCCGAATTCAGCAATTAATTCACTTTGAACAGTCCTGTTTTCTTTGATCAGGTTTTTCGCTTCTTCATCCGCATCAAAGATGTAAGCCCCTAAATCCTTGAGTACAGCACTGGCGATGCTCTTTCCGCAACCGATACCGCCGGTCAATCCGATCCTAATCATGGTTGTTCAAGCTACTCAATATGCGTTTTGTGATCGCGGGAATACTCCCAATGCCATCGATCGTTTTTACCAGATCCCGCTGTTTATAATATTCGATCATGGGCGCGGTCTGCTGTCGATAAACTACCAGCCGTTTCTGGATCACATTCAAGGAGTCATCTGCGCGGCCGGAAGATTTCCCCCGCAATCCTAATCGATTGATCAATTCTTCTTCATCTGCAGTAATATTGATCACCCTGTTCAGGGATTGGTTAAGGTCGGCGAGAATATTATCTAACCCTTCCGCCTGGGGAATGGTGCGGGGAAACCCATCCAACACATACCCGGCAGCACAGTCATCTTGAGCCAAGCGGACCGACATCATGTCCAGCAATACCTGATCCGGAACAAGCCGCCCGTTGTTGATAAATGTTTGTGCGGATTGACCAATCTGTGTATTGTTTTCTAGTTCAGATCGCAAGATGTCCCCAGTAGACAGGTGCAGTATACCAAAATGAACACATATCAATTTTGCTTGAGTACCTTTACCAGCGCCGGGCGGACCAATAAAAATGAGACGCATCAGAATTATTCGTTTCTAAATATTAAGCTAAAATCAATAACCCCGCAATAGTTCCTGTTAACCAGGAGGCCAGGGCGCCGCCGATCATTGCTTTGGTAACCAGCTTAGCCAGATCTCCTTTCCGGTCCGGCGCCATACCACCAATACCGCCTAGTTGAATCCCGATTGAAGCAAAGTTAGCAAAACCGCACAGTGCATAGCTGGCAATGATCGCCGTGCGATCTGAAATCATACCCTGGATCATGATGTCTTTAAGATCGCCGTAAGCGATCAGTTCGGTAAAAACGATTTTTTTGCCCATCAACATGCCTAAAATGCCAGCTTCAGACCAGGGCACACCCATTGTCCAAGCTAGGGGTTTGAAAATGCTACCCAGAATGATCTCTAAAGAAAAACCGAAAAAACCCAACAGATAATTGATCATGGACACCAGGGATACAAACGCCACTAGCATACAGCCCACATTTGCGGCCAGTTTCAACCCATTTGTAGCTCCGTCACCCAGCGCTTCCATCACGTTGGTACTTTTTTGTTCGATGGTTATGTTGAGATCGCCCATGGTCGTTGATGGTTCTGTTTCCGGGTAAATGATCTTTGCGATCACCAGTGCTGCAGGAGCAGACATCACCGATGCGGCCAACAAATGCCCGGCGATCCCGGGGATATCCGCTAGCCAAATGACATAAATTGCCATTACCCCGCCGGCAACGGTAGCAAAGCCGCCAGTCATTACAGCCATTAATTCAGACATGGTCATACGGTTGATAAACGGCCTCACCATCAACGGAGCTTCCGTTTGGCCAACAAAAATATTCGCGGAGATGCTTAGCGTTTCCGAACCGCTGGTGCCCATTGTTTTCTGCATAGCACGGGCGATCCATTTAACAAAGAACTGAATGATACCGAAATGATACAGTACTGCCATAAAGCTGGAAAAGAAAATGATCGTCGGCAGGGCGCGAAAAGCAAAATTAATCATTGCTTCGTGATAACCCACATTGGGAATAAATGATTTGAACAAAAAATCACTCCCTGCATCAGAAAAACTGATCAGCTTGCGGATTGTTTTATCCAAAACACCGAATATCGGTGTTCCAAAGGGAGTCTTCAAAATGAACAGGGCAAATAACAACTGTAACCCCAACCCCCAACTAACAATGCGCAGATTGATCTGTTGTTTATTGTTGGATAGGATGAATGCAACAGCCAACAAAACGACCACCCCGATTAATCCAGTAAATTGTTCCATTATATCCCCTGCACAACTACCGGTTCATAGCAATTACGGCATCGGGCTTCGTATTTGTCCGTTTCACCTATAACAACTTGGTCCTGTTCTGTTGATATACGCTGGGTAAAACTAGCCGGTTCACCGCAATGTACGCAAATAGCTCGCAGTTTATCTAAGTAATCCGCTGCACACATGATCGCCGGCATTGGCCCGAAGGGAAGTGACCGGTAATCTTTATCTAGCCCGGCGACAACTACCCGTGTTTTGCACCGCGATAGCTGTTGGCAAACATCTACCAAGTTATCGCCAAAGAATTGGGCTTCATCGATTCCCACTACATCTGCTGTCTCAGCTTTTCCCAATATTTCAGCTGCATTCGTGATTAGATATGATTCCAGCTTGGAATCATTATAGGATACGATATGCTCTTCACTGTAGCGGTTATCTATCTGTGGTTTGAAAATAGCTGTTTTCATTTTGGCAATTTGAGCGCGCTTCAGGCGTCGGATCAGTTCTTCAGTCTTGCCGCAGAACATGGGCCCGCAAATTACTTCGATCCAGCCGAATGCTCTAGGTGTAAGAGCCATTTATGGTTCCTGTGTCGGTAAGAATGATCTGATCTTGGTCCGAATGAGATCAATGGCCACCATATTCTTGCCGCCTTCTGGAATAATCAGGTCGGCATACGCTTTCATGGGTACAACAAATTGTTCATGCATGGGACGAACAGAGGCCAGGTACTGGTCGATGACCGATTGGGTGGTACGATCTCTTTTTTCCCGATCCCGTGTTAGCCGCCGAATAAAGCGGATGTCGTCCGGTGTCTCTATAAATAATTTAATGTCCATGAGCGCTCTCATTTTACTATCCCATAATGTCAATATACCCTCCAGGACAAAAACTTGGTGGGGCTCAATTCGAATGGTTTCTATTTGCCGCATATGGGTTCTGAAATCATAGACTGGTATATCCACCGCTGTTCCGTTCAGCAAGACAGATAAGTGTTCATGGAGTAAGTTAAAATCCATAGCGTCAGGGTGGTCAAAATTTTGTTCATTTCTGTTGGCTATGGACATATCGCGCAGATCCTGATAGTAGGAATCCAGTTGGATCACCGCCACTTCGCCAGTCCTGAACTCTTTCAGAATCTCCCGCGCAATTGATGTTTTACCGGAACCGGTGCCACCGGAAATGCCGATCAACTTGGATTGCTTTTTCATGTCAGTTTTGATTGATCAAAGGCATCAGGCAGCAGTTTAGATGTTGTTGTTTCTTCTACAATGTTATTTGTATCAGCAATAAAAATAGGTATCTCACCGCAAATATCCCATACCACCTGTCGGCAAGCACCGCATAGAGAACCACCGTTTACTGTGGCTACAGCCAGAGCTTTAAAAGTAGTAAATCCCTGGGCGATGGCACTAAATACAGCCACCCGTTCCGCACAGCAAGTCAACCCATAGCTGCTGGATTCAACATTGCAACCGCCGATGATCTGATCATCAGCGGTCAATACAGCTGCTCCCACTTGATAAAAAGAGTGCGGTGCATGGGAATGGCTACGCATCTTCTGGGCATATTGAATCAATTTTTGCATGTTAATATTCTTTTGTTTTAATCTGTTGGAACACATAATGAAAACCTATTCCTGCCAAAAATCCACCAATGTGTGCAAACCAGGCCACACCACCAGTTGTATCCACACCCAATGTCCCCAGCCCGTTGGTCAATTGGATTAAAAACCAGATACCCAGCACAACCAGGGCCGGTACACGCATGGTGGTAATGAAAAAGAAAATAAACACCAATACGTGTACCCGGGCGTGTGGATAGCGGATAAGGTAAGCCCCCAATACGCCGGCGATTGCACCGCTGGCTCCGACCATGGGGACAACGGATTCGATGTTGACCACTACTTGGGCGGTGCCTGCTGCCAATCCACAGAGGATATAGAACAGGGCGTAGCGCACATGGCCCAATGCACTCTCTATATTATCACCGAAGAGCCATAAAAACCACATATTGCCAATGAAATGGGCCAGTCCACCATGCAGAAACATAGAAGTAAACATGGTCAGAATGTGAAAGTTAGCCGGAACTAGTCCAAAGGCATAGATAAAGCGCGCTTCTCCGTCACCACCGGTGATTACCAGGGAGAACTGATAAAAAAATACCAACGTATTGATGGCAATAATGCCATAGGTCACTACGGGTACCAGGATATGTGGATTATCATCTTTGTAGGGGAAAAACACTACTTAATCTTAAAACTTACACGCGTTTCAGTACTATTGCCAGAACGATCTGCTACCGCTAAAGTCATGTGCTGTTCACCCGGCCTAAGATCAGCCAGCAGATCATAGGAAATGGTTTGATCTACCGGCTGATAGGTATACAAAAGCGTTTTACCATTCAAGGTCAAACTTATGGACGCTTCTTCTGGGGCAATTCCGGACAGTAGATCAGACACTCCGGCCCGCAACTGGACGACGTCGGCCGCATCATATTTTCCGCCATCAGCGGGAAAGGTAGATGTGATAGTTGGGGGGACATCATCCTGCAAAATACACACTGCCTCTAAACTGAGCAAACTGCCCGTCAACATTTGTTGTTTTGTCTTGTTCTCAGATGCAATAAAAACCCAGTCCTCGTCCTGGTTATAATAGTACAAACTGATCTTATTCAATCTGCTGACCCGTTCATCGTAGCGGATCCCGACTAAGATCGTATCCTGCAGCGGCACATCAAAGGGCTGCAGCTGGTACACATTGGAAAGGAAGGTGCCGTGGGGTGGCGGAATTGAATTTTTAACAGTCTCAATCCATATTAGCACCGGTTCGTACACCGTTGATTTACGGGTCTGAAGGGAGCACAAATTATCATTGGACAGCATCACCGCAACATTCCCCGGAGTCGCGACAACGGGTTTGAAGATTTGTTTGTAGGTGGTTTCTATATTAGCATTTATGGCCACATTCATACTTTGGATACCGGAAAAATTCATCACCGACAAGGGGTTGGATATGTATGTATAGGGCTGAATCTGATGTAGCGGTAGCCCCGTGCGTTCAATTTCAAACTGTAGCTCCAAATCTGGACGGGCAGCTCCCATATTGGCAGTTTCCACCTGTATGATCATACCGGCCGCTGTATACTTTAAACTGATTTCGGGAGTAGCGTTACAATCGATTGGTACCCGATCTGGATACCAGTTTAATGGAGTAGAATATGCACCCATTTTATCTTTTGCAATGAACTGCATGGCGCGGTCATTAATTAGTCGGCTGTCCAGGGTAATCACCAAACCGCCGTCTTTTTTGGTCACATTCACAGGTTCGATCAAAAGGTCGGCATACCCAGATGGGAAAAATGAATAACAAGTAATGCGCTGTAGGGGAATGTTGCGCGCTGTAGGTTGAATGTTGCAGAAAACGTCATTGCCTATTTGATACACATCCTGCAAGATTAATGTTACGGGCGGGTGGTCAAAGATTAATCCTGAACCGCTGGCCGTGTTGCCATTGGCATCTGTAACCCGCACTTCCAGTTGATGGTAACCCGGAGATAGCTTTATGATGCCGTCCAATTGTGTGGACTGCACTTCAGAGCGAATACCTTTTGTAGTTTGGTACAGGTTGTGGTACGTACCTAAGTTCAGCCGTTTAAACGAGTGATTACGTACCAGCTGCACTTGATCTGCGGTATCATAATCTAGGTGATCAAATTTCAACACGTATTCGATATTGCCATCAATCACAAGTGTGATCGAATACACCTGGTAAGTATTTGCAAAACCAGTGTGCACATCATGGGCTTTTAATGCAAATCCCACCGGCCCAAATATATTCAAGGTGTCTACCAATACATTTTTACCATCATGATTGCGGGAAAAGGGTATCTCTATCGGTAGTATACTGCCGTTGACCCGAGCTGCTTCATCCAGGGGTAACACCGCCAGAGCCGCAATAACCGGCGGCGCTCGGTCATCGATTGCAAAACCGTAGGTTTGGGGGTTCAAGGGTTGTTCTTGATTGTTGCGTAGTTCAAAATGCAGGTGCGGTCCATAGGAGTAACCCGTATTCCCACTGTAGCCCAGTAGTGCTCCCCTGGCGATGGGATTTTCCCCTACCTCGAAATAATGATCCACTATATAGGAATTGTTGACAGTCTGATAATATTTCAGTTGTCCTTCCAGTGTCGGGTAAAAACTGGAGAAATGAGCGTAAACACTGGTTTTACCGTTAGGGTGAATAATATAGAGAGCCCGACCGTACCCCTTAAAATTTGCTACCATTCGAGATACATAACCTGTATCCACGGCAAAGACAGCAGCCCCTTCCCTGGTCTTGATATCCAACCCCATATGGAAATGACGGTTACGGTATTCTCCAAAATTGGAACTCAATGATTTACTCGCATCCGTAGGCCAGATATAATTCTGGCTGGTGCAGAACGCGGTTAGGATGAAAATATAAATGAATATTCGACTCATAAACCGGAATGGGATGTGTCAATTTATACCAGTATGCAATGGAATCGAAAAGAAAAAGACATCATTATAAACCTTTACTAATTACGGCGTAGCATTTAATTTTATGCTATATAAACCACAGGATGAATCTTATGAATAGTTTAAAAATAATCTTAACCGCAGTGATGTTGAGCACCACTGGACTGTTTGCATTTGCAGGGTTCGGTCTGCAGTTGGGGCAAAGTTTGTTCAGTGTAGCTGAATCCAGTCCAGAGTCTGGGATTCAGGGCGTAACACTCACAAATGGTAGTTTTGACAATGCATATGTTCTTGGAGGTTATCTTTATGTCGATGCCATTCCCTTTATCGATCTTGAATTTGATTTAAACGTAAGGGGAAATACTTACGATATAAACTTCGAGAATGAAATTGGTTCCATGGACCCAATTCCTTTTGGTTGGGCAAGCTTAAATATGTATGTCACTTTGCGCAAAAATATTATTGGTCTTTCGATTCCATTTCTTGCTGGTGCAAAAATTCATGCCGGTGGTGGATACAATTCCCATTGGACGACACCGATAGCCAATATTGAATTAGTGGAAGACTTACTGGGTGATAATCTTTTGAATGGTGATGTATCAAAATTAGATAAAAATCTTGAAGACTATTTATCGGATAAAGACAATTATATTGATGCTTCTGGTTTTCATATTCAAGCAGGTGTACAATTCAAATTATTTATGATTGACTCATTTTTGAATTACCGCTACACGATTGTTGAAGATGTGGTTCCGGCCGCCAAAAACTTTGGCAGTCTGAATTTCCGGTTAGGTTTTAGCCTTTAAAGCGGATCGCACAGGTGAATAAAAGGGGTATCTGTCCGCTCCCCTTTTGGTTCAATAAGACAAGTGTTTGTATAAAAATAATAGTAGGGCAAGGCTACCAGGTTATTCTGCCAGCCAGCAAGTGTTTCGTTTTCGCAAACAAGGCAGACAATGTTAATAGTAGACACTACGTGCCTCTTGATCCTTTTCAGGTTAAAATAATACGATAGAATTACAATTTTTTTGCTAAAACCACTCGGTCAACTTGTTCCCATGTCCTTTGCCCGGCAATATCTACCGCCTTCAGCTTAATAATGTACATTCCTATACGGGCGGGCTTGCCATTACTCATCTTACCGTCCCAGGTAAGAATATTCTCCTGAGCTGTGTATGTGTTCCAGTAGGGAGTAGCAATTTCCCGGCCAATAATATCAAAGATCTGGATCGAGATCAAGCTGGTGGGAAAGGGGAGTTTATATTTGATGTATAACAAATCATCAAATCCGTCCCCGTCTGGTGAAAAAGGATTGGGGGTCAGTGCCCACGAACCGGTAGCGGGTAATTCGGCATAATAGACACTGTTCTCCCTACCGGGGGTTTGCCCGTCAACATGCACGGCATTAGACCACCGCGCTGAATCCGCTGATTCAAAGTCCGGACGATATTTCTCCTGGGAACGCTGGGGCAATATGTTCCAAGATTTGGTGTAAATCAACGAATCAATTACCTTGCTGGTCATGTCATAGACATATATACCGTCTGCGGTATTGTTCAAGTTTGGGAAGCCGGACTGCGGTATGGTCCAATAGGAGGTATCTTCAATGTGATCAGTGATCGCTGAATCCGCTGCCGCCACCAGGTAGCTTCCGGCTGTGACAGCGCCCCATGACACCCGCCGCTTCCCGCGCGTATCATCACTTATGGCCCAATGTTTGATGAGCAGTTTCTCTTGGGGGACCAGTTCAATGAATTCTGTTTGCCCAGAATCGGGAATGACCATGAATTCGTTAATCATAACACTACCAAAGGGGTAACTTACCCATACGCTGTCCGCTGCTGTATTATTGGTTGAATTTTCATCACCGGGAATGATTAATTCAAATACTGTTTCATGGTATCCCGATAGCAGGGGGCCAAATTCCAGGGTCAGGATTACCGTATCGCCCGGCATCAGCTCGGTAATCTCACTACTGCCGTAAAAATCTCCATCAATATTGAGCTTAATGTCACCGGTAATGGCAGTCACTCCACTGTTGGTCACCATCAAGTAGGCCGTCACTGGTTCATCCTGATCGGGATACAGTGGTTCATGGCGGGTAGCATCGGCCACAATAGCTCCGTCCAGGTCAAATAAGGCTACACTGTTGCTCCAACCGGGTGTTGCCCGAGCAGTATCCGTTGCTAGGGCCCAATTCCTCGCTGAGAAAGAGTCAAATTCAGGACGCAGTTTTTCTGTGGATCGTTCATCGGTAATTGGCCATATATTTGTATAATACAATGAATCAATAATACTACCGGTTAGATCGTATAGATAAATCCCATCTCCACTATTGTTCAGGATGGGCCAGCCGTTCAATGGAACTATATAATGAGCTTGGGGATTGTTTAGCGGATACAAGGATGAATCCATCGCAAACACAATATAATCGCTAGCACTAATATTTATTTCCGGAAAATTCTTCAGCTGAAGATTATTATCACTAATCCCCCAAGCAGACATGGTCAGGTTATCAAAACTAACTGCCTCAATAAATTCGATCTGGTCATTATTGGGTCGCGCCATGAATTCATTCAGCTGAACAGTTCCAAAAGGATAACGAACTTTGATCACTACTATCTTGGTGTTGTTCAACGTATTGCCATCCCCAATTATATCTAACATAATTAATATATCATGACGCCCCGGCGGCAATGGTGATATGGTCAACAGTACAGTGGTTGTATCTCCGGAATTTGGTATGTCTACTGTCGTGCTGGCTAGTTCTGTGTCCCCCAATTCGATATAAATATAGCCGGTCAGGGCCTGTTGTCCCAGATTAATAACCGGAATGGTCAATTTTATTTGATCTGTTTCTGAGGGGACCACCGGTTGCAGTACAATACCGGCACCATGCACACTTCCATCTATGGGCCAGGGGCTTACTGAATTCCGCCGCCCTGGGGTACTACCGGAAGGATCAGTGGCTGGTCGCCAGTTGGCTGAATCGGCAGAAGGAAGGTTGATATGAATTTTTTCCATGGACTGTCCCCGGTTGTAACCCCAGTTATTGTTGTAAGTCAGAGAATCAATTAGCGTATGATAGGGATCAAAAATACGAATGGCATCACCGTTGTTGTTTAAGATCGGCAAGCCATCCATCGCTGTCAGAAACAAACTGGTGTCTGGGCTCTGATCATATAGTGTGGAATCGGTGCTGACAATTATATAGGTCTGGTCCGTAATGATCACCTGGCCCAGCAGTGCCGGATTCCCTATCTCGTCGGCAATTCCCCAGTTCTGTAATGACAACAGTTCGTTCCCGTGGTATATAAGCTCTACAAATTCCGGCGCCCCGCTTTCCGGGTAGGGCAGAAATTCATTGATGGTCAACAATCCCACCGGGTAGCGGATAGCACAATTCAGGATGGCTTCATTATTTTCTGTATATTCATCTCCAACAACCATAAAATGAATCACCAATGCTTGCGCCCCGGAAGCGAAGGGCCCAACGATCATCGAAAAACCAACAGTGTCCAGTTCTACAAGATCATTGATATAGATGGATTCCAGTACATTGTTATCTGCAATGATCTCCACGTCCCCGGACAGAGTGGTCAGACCGCTGTTGGTCACAAAACCGGAAATGGTAGCGGTCCCATTTATTTCGAGGATATCCGGTGTAATGTCCAGGGAGTCGAATACCAATGCACCGTCAACATTATAGGGTTCTACGCTGTTAACAATACCTGGAGTCCCCAGGGAATCCAGGCTGGGCAACCAATTGGCTGGAGTATTGGGTAGACTGATGCGTACTTTTTCCAGTGAATAGCCGTTTGATGCTTGGTCCGTCCAACCCATTGCATCCACCACCACACCGGCACTATCCTGCAGATACAATGAATCATTGGTAGATAGACCATTACCGATACTGGCATCATCCACTTTGATTAAAATGGTTCCTTCAGGAATAAAATCCGCGTAGATCCCGGAAGGAAAATGATAGTCCCCTTCGAAAATAATTCCGTATGCTTGTGGGGGGATGCGTAACCCATAACCGGAATCCAACAAATCATCAGTAGTAAACTGGTCTCGAATTTGCCACCCCGTCAGGTCAAGAGTATCCGAAAGTGACAGATTAAACAGTTCTACGAATTCATTCGGAGAATCCGATCCATCCAAGTCATACATGACCTCGGTAAAGCGTATCTGGGCGCCAGCAACAGCTAAAATACATATTATGAACCACCCTGCTTTCATTATTGAGCAGCTATTCATTTTGAAGTACATCTAAAAACTCATCAATGCGTTCGGCGATGGTTTGTCGGGTGTCCCGAAATACCGGCAGTTGTTCATCCCCCGCATCCCAACCTGTGAAGGGGTCTGTTATGCGCCAATGCAGCCGTTCCACATCTCCTGTGAAAACAGGGCAGACCTGCCGGGCGTAGTCACAGACGGTGATGACGATATCGATACCCTGATCCAAGTACATGTCAACCGGATCGGAGGTGTGGTGGTTGATATCGATACCCCATTCCGCCATTACTTTGATAGCCAAGGGGTGCACCCGGGAGGGGTTGGATCCGGCGCTGAATACGTCAAATCGATTTCCGGCCTTATCCCGCAATAAACCCTCTGCGATCTGGGATCGGCAGGAATTTCCGGTACAAACAAATAATACTTTGCGTTTTTTCACTATCAAGAATTTGCGCCGTATGGGAAAAAATGTCAATAAAGCATTTGTGGAATCTATATTTATTTGCAGGCAGAAACGTGTAAATTTTCATATGGCTGGAACCAAAAAAGATCAACCAATCCCCCTGTTCACTCAGCCCTTGGAGGTATCGTCTGGACTTTCGGTGGATGACCTGAACAAATATTTGTCTGCTATACACAAAGTAGAAGATATATCTATGACCATCGATACCATGGCTGAGGGTGTCTTTTTAGCCGATGCTCTGGAGGGTCTCCGCCAGTTGCCGGATGAATCGATCGATCTGGTGTTGACGAAACCACCGGAACGCCCCTGGCGGGCCATTGGTACCCGGGGCCAAAAGATGACTCTCCAGGAATATTACCAGTGGAGCAATAAATGGCTAAAACAGGTTGCCCGTATTTTAAAGCAGACTGGATCTATTTATCTGCTCTGTAGCTGGCGTTTTTCCAGCATGTATCACGCCCTGCTCAGTGATTTTTTAAAACTCCAAACACGGATCACCTGGCGGGATACCCGAACTAAAGGCCAATCTTCTTCCTGGGTTAACGAAATTGGTGATATTTGGTTTGCCTCCAAAACAAATGTATTCATATTCAGTAAGAAAGATGCTGCAGAAGACAACCCCGAAGTCAAAAATATATCCAACTTATGGATAGAATATCACTATCCTGGCTGGGATGATTCCGGAGGTGATCTGCCGGAAACGCTGCTAAACAAGATACTAATGGCCAGCTCCTACAAATTGGGTTGGGTAGTTGATCCCTTTATGCGTCAGGGCAGTGTGGGTGTGGTGGTCAAAAGAGGGGGCCGGCGCTTTATCGGCTTTGAGACTGACCAGGATAGGTTGCTTTTAGCCATGAAACAAATTGACCAAACATAATGAAGAAGAAACCATGAGTTTAATTGCAACCCTGCAGCAGGATATGTATGCAGCCATGAAAGCGGGGGCCAAGGAAAAAGCCACCACCATCAGGGGTGCCTTGTCCAAACTGAAGGATAGAACGATCGAAAAACAGGAGGAGTTGACGGATCAGGAAGAGATGCAGGTTCTCCGAACACTGGTGAAGCAGTGCAAGGAAGCGATGGACATATACGCTCGGAGCGGTCGGGCTGACCTGCGGGTCAAGGAAAAAACCGAAATGACCATTTTAGAAACCTACTTACCCCCGATGATGAGCTCTGCCGATCTTGAACAGCTGATCACCCAGGTTATTGCTGACATCGGTGCTGCCACCTTGGCTGATATGGGCCAGGTAATGCCTGAGATTATGCAGCGTTCCAACGGCCAGGTGGATGGTAAAATGGCACAACAGTTGGTTCGGGAAAAATTGCAGTAATTCATGGTCTTGTTTTTAGACATTCTGGCCATTTTTAGTATTACAGCCATGGGTGTCGTTGGGTTTAAGCGGGGACTGGTGGAGGAATTGGGCCGCTTACTGGGCCTCATCGCTGCCGCCACTATCGCCTGGAATTATTATATCGAACTGTCCGGGTTTGTGTTAACCAGTTTTAAGGTCGACCCCTGGGTAGTGATGGTCTTTTGTTACGCAATTATCTTTACGATGGTTATTCTAATCATGCGTCTGTTGACCTCATTTGTCCATTTGCTGCTATTGTCCAAAAGCACCACATGGCTGAACCATTCTATGGGTTTTGTTTTCGGTGCCCTAAAGGCTACTTTGGTAGTGATGATCTTTTTGTGGGCATTAGCCATTGCCCCCAATGCGAAGTGGTCCCGGATCATTCACGAACAATCCACCATTGCTGCTGCTTTGTCTCAGGGTCGACTAAACCTGATCACATTCTTTAATATGGCCGACCCAGTGAAGGAAAGCGAAACATTGCTGCAGGAACTGTTAGAAAAAGCAGCGTCAGAACTGTAATGGCGCGGATCAGCCCGGAAACCATCGGCCACATACGGACTACAGCTGACATCGTGGATGTAGTTTCCCAGTACGTGAACATGAAAAAACGGGGCCGCAATTATTTTGGCTTGTGCCCTTTTCACGATGAGCGCACCCCATCCTTCAGCGTGGCACCGGAAAAAGAGATCTACCATTGTTTCGGTTGCGGCGCGGGTGGCAATGTATTCAATTTTATTATGGAGCACGACAATCTCACCTTTGTAGAGGCGGTCCAGATTTTAGGTCAGCGCTATGGAATTGAAGTGAAACTCACTGGAGATAGCGGCACTAAGCAGCTCTTTACTCAACTTTACGATATACACGAAATGGCCACTAGCTGTTATCGGGAAAGCCTGTTTTCGAAACCGGGTAAGGCAGCCCTGCAATATCTCCGCAACCGTGGCCTCTCCGATGAAACAATACACACCTTCCGCATCGGTTTTTCCCCGAAATCCTGGGACCATTTAACGAAAACGGTCCGGGGGCAGGGGTTCTCCCAAGAATGTATCAAGAAATCAGGACTTTTTGGTCAGAGCCAGCAGGGCCCGGTGGATCGCTTCCGCTCCCGCATTATGTTTCCCATCATGAACCGCTCTGGGAGGGTCATTGCCTTTGGCGGGCGCGCCTTTGCCAGTGATGACCCTGCCAAATATATGAATTCACCGGAAACTCCCCTTTACCGGAAAAGTGAAGTGTTCTACGGTTACCACCAGACTGCTCCAGCCATTCGTAGTGCCAATGGAGCCATATTGGTGGAAGGGTATATGGATTTCCTACAGCTTTATCAGGGCGGATTGGATAATGTATTGGCTGTTTCCGGTACTGCATTCACCGGTCGTCATGCAGCCCATATCGGTAAGATCACTTCTAGGATCTACTGCATGTACGACGGCGATGAAGCCGGTCGAAAAGCCGCTGTACGAGCCGGCTATGCCCTCCTGCAGAATGGAATTGCCGCCTTCGTAGTTTCGGTTCCGGAGGGCATGGACCCTGACGACTGGCTTTTGAAAGCGGGCCCGGATGCCGTCAGAGCTGAACTGGATCAGGCCCAGCCCTTGCTGCAATTTCATTTGCAGATGACTGATGCTATCGATCTCTCGGCGGTGGAACGGTCCAGCTTAGTCAATGATATCCTCAGGGAGATTGCTGCCGTGCGGGATGGCATCATTCGCGATGACCTACTCAAAACCCTAGTACAGGCATTCCAACTCGATGAAGTGGAACTAGTCCAGAGATTAAAACAGGCCCGCCGCCAGGGCACTCGGCGGGAAACAATCCCGGTACTGGAACCGCAATTCACCGCTTCGGTGGACAAAGCCCAGGTAGAGATTCTGCAGATGTTGGTGGTTGCATTCCAGGAAGTGTGGGGAGTAGTGCGGGATCATTTGGACCTGTTTTCAGCACCTCTGTTACGTCAAGCTGCCAGTCTGCTGCTGGATCACCGGAGTGATATCGCTGCAGTTTTGGAGAAATTGACAAACAAAACCGAACGGCAGACCGTGGCTCGGATCCTGATGCAGGAAGGAGAAATTGATAAACCTCTGGCTGTTGTGTATGAATGTCTCCGCCACCTCCAAACCCAACCCCTGAAAGATCAGATCAGCCGAGTCCGCAATAATATCCGGGTAGCGGAAGCTGCTGGTGAAGACAGCAGCACCTTAATTTCTGAAGTAGGTCAGTTGCAGAAACAGCTCCGTACCTTATCCGATATCGCAAACTGAACAGTATGTCACTGAAATTATAGTTTAATGATATGTATTTTGAACACCCTACTGGCGGTCCAAAGCCTGAACTGTCAGGCATAAGAGTCAGGGCAAGCCGCTCTATCCTGGATCATCTTGAGATCCCCCGATCTGATTTCCCCTTAACTGTCCCCTAGTTTCCCAAGTCGCCGGGGAGTTTTCGCATAAAATAGGAGAAATTAAAAATTAATCCTAATTCCTGTGTTCCATCTCATTGGTAAACCAAAAAAGACTTCTGCGTCATCAGCATCATGATCATCATCCCATGCATTGTATTCGCTATTATCCACTGCCTGAAGAATGTATTTCTCATCAGTTAGATTAAACACATGCACAAATAATGATGGCTTGACTCTACCAAAACTAATCGGCAGATCATAAGATGCGTGAAGATCAATTACCGTATAATCAGGAATTTTCCAAGGGGTTCCCGTATCTGAAGCATCGGTTCTGTCAAAAGGATTATAAGTTGCATAATAATCAGAATTCATTCTTGTAATTAATTGAGCTGTTAATCCATCGAGAGGAAATACTGATACACCTATTACATACTGAGTCTGAGGCGCCCCTCCAGTTGGTATATCCTTGATGTAATAATTTACAGTGAGAGGATCATCTGACTCGAATACAATCTCTCCAGAAGCATCATCTGTATGTTTCCAATCACCAATAGATCCTCCAACATCAAGACGGACTAAGTCTATTGGTTGATAGGCTACTGTAAATTCAATACCACTGTGAATAGCATCTACACCATGCAACCAGGCAGTAATTTCGTCTCCATTTGCAATTTCAAACTCTTCGTATTTGTAAACTCTTTCTGCCCAGGTAGTATTGTAATAAGTCCCAGTTAATGTTAGATCGCCAGTTCTGTAATCAGCGCCCACTTCCAATGAAGTGAACTGTTCATTCTTCTGATCAGGATTTACAATTGCTGTATTATCATCAATAACTTGATCAAAATTTGGTAGTTTTGAAACACTACCAAAATTACCAAATAATGATAACCTTTCAGTTAAAGCATATCTTACGCCAGCTTTTATTTGATTACCGCTAAGACCATTTTGTTCTAATTCCAATTTATCATCTCCATTTGCAGCTTTTTTGAAGTTATTAACATGACGGAAGTTTGTTGAAGAAAATCCCATCATTGCAAATGTAGTCAAAGGTCCTTCAGCATATTGAATTTGACCATAAAATCCTGACCAAGTAATATAATTAGTAAAATCATAATCAATTGGATCCCCTAATCCTTTTTGTGTTCCTGGAGCATCAAATTCACTATCACTATTAACATAATAATCACCGCCAAGAAGATCGCGAATATATCTTACGTGATATATTTTAGCAGTTCTAATATCTAATCCAAATCCAAGTTTTAAACTTGAAGATAAATCATAATCCATTTTTGTAACTACACCAGAAACAGTTTGAAGATTTTGGCTATTTCTTAAAATACCAATAGACTCTTGGTTTCCTCTAGATACGGTATCTCCCTGGAATACTACAACATTAGACCTATCGCTAGAATTTGCAACAATCATACCATCCCAGTCCCATGTCCATGGAGAGGGGCCATAGTAAAACGTATATCCACTTGGAGACAAATCTGATACTCCATTCGCATCAAATTTAGCTACATCACCATAGGGCCCAGTACCTCCACCTTGACCGGGGGAAGTGTATAAAACTGTACTAAGTTTCAATGTTTCACTTAATTGTCGGTAGTAATTCAACCCAATTATGGGCTTGTGAAAAAAATTCTCTCTTTCATTTAATAAGTTGGAGTCATAACGATCTTGAGTGTTATCTCCCCACATACTAAAATACTGTTTGCCACTATAACTACTGCTTACAGTAGCCCAATTCTGGTTAAATCTATGTCCAGCTTCGATAAATTTACCACTCTCTTCATTGACAGATACCAAAGCACTTCGCTCATAATCCCTCAAACTTTTTGCATAACTTTCATCTATTGCACCAATATTTTGAGCATAAATTGCTTGGCCATGTCTTTGGGGTGCACCTACAGCATAGAATTCAAAATGATCTTTCTCACTTAATCGGTATGTTGCACCAAAAGAATACGCCCATGCATCTGTCCAGGTACCGCCGCGATAACCATCGCCTGTTTTCTTTACAATAAGACCGCTCAAAGCCCATTTATCATTTACTAAACCAGTGTTATAACCAACTGTAGTTTTCAAAAAGCCAAATTCACCTAATTCCTGTTTGAATATGCCTCCAGCTTTTTTACTTGCGGGATCTGTTACAATATTCATTGTGCCACCAATAGCTGGTGTAGCAAGGTTTACGTTACCCATTCCTTTTTGAAGCTGAATACTTTTTGTTGCATCTCCAACTCCATCCCAGTTGGACCAGTATACCCAACCGTTTTCCATGTCATTTACCGGGACGCCATTAATCATTATCGCAACATTTCTTTGGTTAAAACCTCTCACTAAAACAGTGGCATCACCGGCACCTCCACCTTGTTCGGAAGAATAAACACCTGGTATAGTATTTAATACAAGAGGTATATCTTGAGATCCAAGCCTTAATGACATTTCTTGACTATCAATATTTTCTGCTCTTACTGGAGTTTTAATGTCTGCTCTGTTTGAAAGCACTTCCAGAGGGGTTAGTTCAATAGCTGTAGCTTCCAGGGCAAAATTCACTGTTGCAGCTGCGGTAGCGCTGACACTGGTATACCCAATCATTGTGGCTGTTATAGTTGCTCCTGCCGGGACGTTGGCAATGGCATAACTTCCATCGCTAGCTGCGGCCGCTCCAAAGTCAGTCCCCTCTACTACCACGTTTGCACCAGGTAATGCCCGACCGGTCTCCGCATCGGAAACAATACCAGAAACAGTCATTTGGGCAAAAAGTGTTAGAGGGAAGATCAAAGATGCAAGGAATACGAATGAACTACTGAAACGATGCATGTTGTTCTCCTTGGGTTGTATAGATTTTTGATGATTTGAAATGGTTATGAGTATGAATAACAGGATAAAATGCTCACACTTTATTCAAGTTACCATTAGAAGCTCACTTGAATCTCAGCCATTAATGGCTGAATGCGCAAGGAATATTTGATTATAGTATTAACTGTTAACTAACAGTTAATAAACCCTGTATATCAGGCCCAAAGCATGGCCAGCCAAATTATTCCGCCACCCAGAATCAGGGCTATGGCTAAATGTACCACTATAGCTTTAAGAATATCCATTTTCGCACTTTATTGTTAGTGGGCGCTGGCAGACTTGAACTGCCGACCTCTGCCGTGTGAAGACAACGCTCTGACCAACTGAGCTAAGCGCCCGAATAATGCTTTTATACCTACTGCAACGGGGCGCAAATTTACCCGTGATAAAAGTACCTTCCAATCACCATGAATAAACACCAACTCCAGATCCAGGACACAGAAATTGTCAACGATCTGCTGCTCATCAAATGGTCCGATGATTCCGATTCAGCTTTACCCCTACAGTTGTTGCGGGATAACTGCCCTTGTGCCGCTTGCGCCGGGGAAAAAGATGTCCTGGGCAATGTATACAAAGGTCCACCGCAGCAAATAAAGCCCCAAAGCTACCAGCTGCATGCTCTCCAGTTAGTGGGCTACTACGGTCTGCGTCCTTTCTGGGCCGATGGACATACCACTGGTATCTTTACTGTTGCATTGCTCCAAGCCTTGGCCACCGGTGACGTCCAATGACCACGGACCCACTTTTTTCTCTGAATAATGTGACTAAAACCATTGGGAGCAAAACTGTTTTACGGAATATAAATCTGGATATCGGTTCCAGTGAATTTTTTACAATTGTGGGGCCTTCCGGTGGAGGAAAGACCACTCTCCTGCGCCTCTTGAATGGGCTGACTGATATTGATTCTGGGGAGCTACTGTATCGCAGCCAGAACATTTTTAACGGTTCTGTAGCAGATCTCCGCCGGGAAGTGGGTCTAGTGTTCCAGCAACCGGTCATGCTAGCCGGAACAGTGCAAGACAATCTTCTAGTCCGCCAGCGTTGGGATAACACCTTCACTGTCTCCGATGACAAACTCTTTGCGGCGCTGGAGAATGTGGAATTGCCCCGAGATCGTTTATTGCTGGACGCCCGCTCCCTATCTGGCGGGGAACAGCAGCGCCTGGCTTTGGCCCGCACCCTGTTAAACGAACCCCAAGTGCTCCTCTTGGATGAGCCCACCGCTAATATGGATCCCCCGCTGGCTAGTCAGATACTAAATACTTTCAGTCACCTCCGCACGGAACTGGACATCACCATTATTATGGTTTGCCACAATTACCACCCAATATTGCGCCTAGCCACTACAGTGGCTTTTTTATTGGACTACACCATTGCCGAAACTGGAGATATTTCCATTTTATCTGCACCAGTTACACCTGCCGCTAAACATTTCATCCGGAAAATTGATTAATGGAACATTCGTTCTACGTCATAACCTGGACCGATGTAATAGTATCCCTATCCCTTGTAGCTCTTTGTTTGGCTCTCATTAAGTGGTGGCGAATTGGTCTAGAAAAAATGATTCTCATCGGTACCCTACGGGCCTTTGTCCAGTTATCCCTTATGGGCTACATCCTCACCTATTTTTTCGGTCAGCGCCACTGGCTTTTCATGGTTAGCCTAATTGTGATCATGATCTTCATTGCCAGCATCGAGGCTGTTCGCCACCTGGAAGTGCCGATCCGCAACTATTTTTTCGTGATCGCCGGCAGCATGACCTTAACGGTCATTGTAGTATTGGGCACGATCCTGCAGTTCATTCTTGATGTGCATCCCTGGTTCTATCCCTATGCTATGATTCCCATTGCTGGAATGATCATCGGTAACGGCTTAAATTCCGCCACCCTCACCACCAACCGCCTGGTGGGGGAGCTGGAACACCGGGAGCAAGAGATAGAAACATTGCTGTCATTGGGTGCACCACCCCGGGCTGCCGTGGATACTGCCATCCGGAAATCCATCAAAGCGGCCTTGATCCCTAATATTAATGGATTGATGCTGGTGGGTATCGTCCAGATTCCTGGAGTCATGACGGGTCAGATCCTGGCTGGGGTGGATCCCCTAATCGCCGTCCGCTACCAGATCATGATCATGTATATGTGGATCACAACCGCAACCCTGGTCACTGTCCTGACCCAGGCTCTGATCTACCGTCAGTTCTTTACCCAACACCAGCAGCTCCAGATCGAACTTTTACGGAAGGGTTGATCTATTTTTTTCTAACTATAGATAAATATTTAATAACATCATCAAGTCTATGCAATGGTTCCATTATTTATATAGAAATAAATTTCAGTTCAAATTTTTCCAAAATTTCAGACCTTGCTTTAAAATGTTCACTTTTTCAAACTAAAATGCTACACCTTCTCTACCACTCCTATAGTTCGCTTAGTAAATAGGAAAATAGATACTTGAAACTATATTTTTTGACGAAAATTCTGAAAAAGATACTCGGTTGTACTGTCTGCCCCTGATAGGGCGGACGGGTGAGATAAAATAGTCAAATTGATCATTTCATTTTCCCCTGGGCTACCACGGCTGCCGCTTTCTTGGCGATCTCATTCGGGTCACCTAAATAATAATGATTACTGGGCTGCAGTTCTTCATCCAACTCATAGATCAACGGCACCCCGGTGGGGATATTCAGACCGGTAATCTCTTCATTGGAAATATTATCCAGGTATTTGACCAGTGCCCGCAGGGAATTTCCGTGAGCTACGATCAATACTCTTTTACCGGATGACACGTCCGGTGCGATCTGTTCTTTCCAGTGGGGCAGGAACCTTTCCACCGTATCTTTAAGGCATTCCGTTTCCGGTAGCTCTTCCGCGGTGAGTTCCTTATAGCGAGGGTCAAACTGTGGGTGGCGCTCATCATTCAGTTCCAAAGCCGGTGGCGGTGTATCGTAGCTACGCCGCCAGATATGTACTTGTCGTTCGCCGTACTCTCTGGCAGTCTCCGCTTTGTTCAGCCCCTGCAGGGCGCCGTAGTGGCGTTCATTCAGGCGCCAGTTATAGATGATAGATATATCTTGCTTGTCCATTGCCTCCAGGCATAGGTTCATCGTATTGATCGCTCGGGTCAAGATGGAGGTATGAATCACATCAAAATTGTACCCTTTTTGTTTCAGTATCTCCCCGGCCGCCCAGGCTTCTTCTTTACCTTTGGAGGTTAGGTCTATATCGGTCCAGCCTGTAAAGCGGTTTTCCAGGTTCCATTGGCTTTCGCCGTGGCGTAGTAAAATAAGTGTATACATGATCAATCTGTTCCAATTATTAAAAATAGTTCTGTAGAAGTTGGACTTAAGCAATCAATCTTCAAAATAATCAATTTTATTGGGCAAAGGATTTTCTTCAATAAAAGGGACAATTCAAAATGAGGATATATTCTGTTATCAATCCCCTCTAAATCTCCCGCTCCTGGAAGGAGCCTAAAATAAAACTTCAATTTATAACAAAGTCTTTATTGTATAAGAGTTATTTGGATGATTAGAATGTTCATGGATTTTGGAGCAATATATGGAAAAAGTCGCTGTAAATAATTTTGTCAGAAGACAGGTAAAGAGCTCCGGAAAGACCTATGCCTGTACCCTGTCCTTTGCGGATATCGCCGCCCATGCGGAAGCACAGCTTGCTGCCGGGAACCATACCCCTGGCTACCGTGATGGTGTTATTATCGTAGATGCCACCGCGGATATTGCCGCTGATTTTGTTTGCCCTTTTACTCGTATTAATGAGGGTTCAGAATTGGAAGCAAAAGTGGTCCGCCGCCGCCTGGAGGAAGACCCCTACATCCGCATTCGAGTTGTGCATGCCACTCCACTACCTGCCGGTAAAGTACAGTTTGTCCTTTATCGCCAGGATGTTTTGGCAGAGACGAATGAACAGTCTACCACCGCGGACTGGGAATTGATTAGCATCCATGCCCTTCCGGAAGGAGTGGCTGAACTACCTATGAATCCCGTGACTATGATGCGCAACCAGCTGCAACGCCCCGGCGGTACCCGTGCCAATTATGCATCAGCGGACTGGGCCGAAGCAATATATTTCTGGCAGCAGTACGCTGCTATTGAACCCTGATGGGTCAAATGTGTAATATCGGATACAGTTAATTATAAAGGATTCATCATGTCTGAAAATGTGTTCCATCCAGCTCCGGACTGGTCCGCAAATGCCCATATAAAATCATTAGATCAGTACCGTGAACTTTATGAAAAATCGATCCAGGATCGCAACACCTTCTGGGTTGAACAAGCCCGGCGTTTAACCTGGTATAAACCCTGGGACTCCATCGGTGAGTTCGATTTTGTGCGGGGCAAGATCAATTGGTTCAGCGGCGGTAAACTCAATGCTAGCTACAATTGCTTGGATCGCCACATTGAGTCTGGTCATGGTGATCGAGCTGCCATTATCTGGGAAGGCAATAACCGTACCGAAGATCAGCATTTTACCTATAGTGAACTTCTGGAGGAGGTCCAGAAATTTGCCAATGTACTGAAAAATATCGGTGTAGAAAAAGGCGACCGGGTCTGCATTTATATGCAAATGATCCCCCAACTGCCCATCGCTATGTTGGCTTGTGCCCGCATCGGTGCTGTCCATTCCATCGTATTCGGTGCTTTCAGCGCTGATTCCCTCCGGGATCGCATTAATGATTCTCAATGCAAGGTGCTTGTTACCCAGGATACCGGTGTCCGTGGCACCAAACAAAATATTCCCATGAAGTCCAATGCAGATAAAGCTCTGACCCAGACACCGTCCATTGAACATGTATTGGTGGTAAAACGCACGGGCGAATCAGTAGATATGGCCGCGGCCCGGGATATGTGGTGGCACGAAGCCATAGCTGTTGTCGCGGCGGATTGCCCGCCGGAAGAAATGGACGCGGAAGATCCCCTCTTCATTTTATATACCTCTGGTTCCACCGGCAAACCCAAGGGCGTCCTCCACACCACCGGCGGTTATCTGGTGTATACTTTTTATTCCCACGAATTAATCTTTGATTATCACCAAGATGATGTGTATTGGTGCACGGCGGATATCGGCTGGATCACTGGTCATTCCTATATTGTCTATGGGCCATTGGCCAACTGCGCTACTACGGTCATGTTCGAAGGAGTGCCCAATTACCCGGACTTCGGCCGCTTCTGGGATATTGTGGATAAGCACCAAGTCAGCTTATTCTATACGGCTCCTACAGCCCTCCGGGCCCTCATGAAAGAAGGAAATGACCATGTATTGAAACGGGACCTGTCCTCGTTGCGCCTGCTGGGCACTGTAGGTGAACCCATTAAGGAGCCGGAATGGTTGTGGTATTATAACATTGTAGGTAAGGGAAAATGCCCAATCGTTGACACTTGGTGGCAGACCGAAACCGGCGGTATTCTCATTGCACCTCTCCCGGGGGCAACCCCCTTGAAACCCGGATGCACCACCCTACCTTTCTTCGGCATTGAGCCGGTGCTCCTTACGGAGGACGGGCAGGAGATCGCCGGTAATGACGTATCCGGGCTCCTGGCCATTAAGTCCTCTTGGCCAGGTCAGATGCGCACCATCTACGGCGACCATCCCCGCTTTATTGAAACCTATTTTTCCCAGTTCCCTGGGTACTATTTCACCGGAGATGGTGCTCGTCGTGATGCTGATGGCTGCTACTGGATCACCGGGCGCGTGGACGATGTATTAAACGTCGCTGGTCACCGCATTGGTACCGCAGAAGTGGAAGGCGCCATCGGCAAAACCACTGGTGTGGCCGAAGCTGCCGTGGTGGGCTTTCCGCACGATATCAAAGGCCAGGGGATCTATGCCTTTGTTACACTTATGACAGGAGTAGAGTCTTCAACTGAAATTCAAGATAATATTCGCAAAACAGTCACAATAGAGATTGGCCCTCACGCCAAGCCAGACAGGATCCAGTTTACTCCGGCCCTACCCAAGACACGGTCAGGGAAGATCATGCGCCGGATTCTCCGCAAGATCGCTGAAGGGGACAGGGAAAATATGGGTGATATTTCCACCTTGGCAGATCCAACAGTGCTGGAGAGCCTCTTGGCCGACTGGTCGGCGAGAAAATGATAAACGCCATAGTAGATTGGGACGGGGGTTTGAGTTTGGCGGAAGTTTTGTGGGCTTAATAGAAGGAGACGGCTACCCGACGGCGGTGGTAGACACAGCTATTTATGTGCCGATCTTTTGGAAAAGAGAAGAGAAGCTAGTAAAGGAAATTAAATTGGGGATTGGTGCTTTTCGGCCGATCCCGTGGACACCGCAAGGGGGAGCCTGCACCCAACCTATAGCGTGGATTTCAAGTTTTAAAGGCAATGAACTGCAAACTGTAGTTGGTGAACAGATATCTGTAACGCGGGAATTGTGATAAATGTTGAGTTGAAAACCAATAGTGGAATGCTGCAAGACGTATTGACCCCTCTGTGCCGACACCGCGTAGATGAAGCACCTTCCCCAACCAGTGCTATGGGGTGGCAAACACATGGGAGCGGGAGTTGAATTCAACAAATTCCTCCGAAGTTTCCGCACCATCGTATTTGGACGGAAGAGGTTTAATTCGTTTAGTTTATACTTAATAAATGTGAAATGATATTCACTTACGGTATCAAAATGCAGGTGGAACGGGAAAGGTGAGTATCGGACAGAAGTTTGACCGGCGAAGAATAGATACTAGTGGGTGATACCGCGGACGATGAAAAAGGCAGTCATTATTAGAATAACAAAATCGAGCATAAAGCTCTGATTCTCAATATAATAAAAATCATATTCTAAATTATGGCTAATCTCTGAATTACGATAAGGACTCACTTGCCACAATCCCGTCAACCCTGGCTTTACCAATAATCGCTTTTTTTCAACTAAATTATATTCATTGGCGATAAAAAGCATTTCAGGTCGGGGTCCAACCAAACTCATATCCCCTTTAAATATATTGATTAACTGTGGTAATTCATCTAAACTCGTTTTTCGTAGCCATCTACCAACTGTTGTTACTCTTGGGTCATCTTTATTTATAGGACAGTGGGCATATTTCGGAGCATCCTCCTTCATGCTGCGGAATTTATACATGTTAAACAATTTTCCATTTAAGCCTACACGTTCCTGCTCAAATATTGCAGGCCCCGGGCTATCCCTTTTTATTATAATTGGAATAACCACCCATAATGGGCTGGAAATAATTAACCCAATTGCAGCAGCAATAATATCCAACACCCTTTTGCCTAAAAGATAAAACATTGATTGTCTCTGAACTCGCCTAGAAATAAGCGGAATCCCTGAAAATTCTTTCAGTTTACCGGGATTGCCTAAGAATGATTCTACGCTGGGTAAACAATTAATCCGTATATCAAGTGCACTCGCTTTATTTTCCAAGAGAACTAATTTTTCCTCTGAAATATGTCTTATAGCAATGATAATTCTATTTATGTGTTTATTTTTACAAATTGAATCTAAATCATCGGTGACCCCTAATACATTTACACCATTAATGATTGAATCAACCGTTACTTTATCATCAATAAACCCAACCAAATTGAACCGGAAGAACTTGGTATTTTTCATGGTCTTTGAAAATGTGGATCCGATTTCACCCGCGCCATAAATCAACATATTTTCCCGATAATCTTTTTTAACAAATATCGGCCCAAATAGTTGGCGTAAAGCGATTGGTATTACCAAAAGACTGATGACAAACACTACTCTTGATGATATTGTCAAAAACTCAGAAATATTAATGGAAAAAATAAAAAGGTATACTATCGTAATGACCACTACCAAAACTGATGCTTTTAAAAGAGCAGAAATTTGATTCAGTTGAGAAAATTCTATAAAATCTTTGTAGCCCCCATAATTGTAAATACTTAATATAAAAAAAAAGCCCCCTCCGGCAATTAATACCCAGTTCATATTTATTATGGCTACCTTGAAGGGAATACTATAAAATAACAATGAAATGATGATTGAGAGTAAATAAGCAAAAATGTCGAGGATGATCATTGAATCAATGCAAACGTTTTAAAATATATAAGTGCAAAAAGGAATGATATAAAAACTTACTCATTGGTTGCACTCAGCAGGTCATCAAAATAAGCGATAGTTTTCTGTAAGCCTTTCCTTAACTGAGTAACAGGTTCAAAGTTAATTTTTTCTTTGGCCAAGGAAATATCGGGCTGGCGCTGGTTTGGATCATCCTGGGGTAATGCTATGTAAATAATTTTGGATTTAGAATGAGTCAATTCTAAGGTTAATTCAGCTAATTCTAATATGGTAAACTCATGGGGGTTACCCAAATTCAGTGGTCCTGTAAATCCATGATCAGTATCCATAAATCGTATACATGCTGCAATCAAATCATCTACATAACAAAAGGAGCGCGTCTGCGTCCCGTCTCCATAAATCGTAATATCGTTTCCCTTTAGTGCCTGGATAATAAAATTGGATACAACACGACCATCGTTGGGATGCATCCGGGGGCCGTAGGTATTAAATATTCTCGCTACTTTAATATTCAGGTTATGCTGACGGTAATAATCAAAAAATAACGTTTCGGCACAGCGCTTGCCTTCATCGTAGCAAGAACGGGGGCCTATCGGATTCACATTCCCCCAGTATGATTCTATTTGCGGATGGTTGGCAGGATCTCCATATACTTCACTGGTGGAGGCCTGGAAAATTTTCGCCTTTACTCTCTTTGCCAAACCCAACATATTTATCGCACCGTGTACGGAAGTCTTTGTGGTCTGTACTGGGTCATGCTGGTAATGAATCGGTGATGCAGGACAAGCCAAATTATATATCTCATCAACCTCAACATATAGGGGAAAACACACATCATGACGAATTAATTCAAAGTAGGGGCTTTTTATTAAATGGTTTACATTTCTTTTTGAACCAGTGAAATAATTATCAATGGATATAACTTCATTACCTTGCTCAAGTAGTTTTTCACAAAGGTGCGAACCCAAAAATCCTGCGCCACCAGAGATTAATATTCTTTTCATTTAATTTATTGTAATACCAAACTATATCAATTCTAAATATTTTTGACTTTCGTTAACTGATAACTTATATACTGTAGCAGCTGGAATCAGTATAAAATCTCCTTCATATATATTAAAAAAGCTACTCCCCATTTGCATCCGAACCAGTCCCTATAAACGCATATAAAGAGTCATCCATTGGGGGATGGAAATAGGTTGCTCAATAATGACTCGCTTCAAATCGAGACCCGGCAAGATTTTATAATTCAGCTAGTATAGATTCCCTTTCAGATTTTTTAACCTGTTCTGCAATCCATTTATAAGTGATTTTAATCCCTTTTCTTAGGGGCCAAGAGGGTTTCCATCCCAATTTTTCTTGGATTAAGAGGTTATCGGAATTCCGGCCACGGACGCCCAAAGGTCCGGGAATGTGTTTGATGTTTTGTTTCTTACCAGCGATGTCCATAGCCAATTTTGCAAGTTGATTAATGGATACCATTTCTTCAGATCCAATATTTACAGGGCCCATAAAATCCGAGTTCATCAATCTCCGGATACCTTCGAGACACTCATCTATATAAAGAAAAGACCGCGTTTGTTTTCCGTCACCCCACATTTCAATTTCGCCGCCATGGGGTGTTTCAGCTACTTTTCTGCACATAGCTGCAGGTGCTTTTTCGCGACCATTATTCCAAGCACCTTCAAGGCCAAAAATGTTATGAAGTCTAGCGATCCTGACAGCGAGACCGTAATTTCTGTTTGCCGCAAGATAAAAACGTTCGCTAAACAATTTTTCCCAGCCATATTCACTATCTGGTGCGGCGGGATAGGCTGAATCTTCGGCGCAATTGGGATTATCCGGAGCCATTTGGTTTCGTTCCGGATACATGCAAGCAGATGAAGAGTACAATATCTTCTTTACATCGGCTTTTACGGCTGCTTCGACCACATTCAAATTGATCATGGCGGAGTTATGCATAATATCTGCATCATTCTCTCCTGAAAAAACAAACCCGGCGCCGCCCATATCAGCAGCCAGTTGATAGACCTCATCAAACGGTTGATCAAAAACGATATTCACCAATCGCGGATCTCGCAAATCACCATTTACGAAATCATCGGCTGGGGATTCAACGTATTCGTGATATTTTATATCTACCCCCCGAACCCAGTAGCCTTCTTTTTTTAATCGCCTTACCAAGTGACCGCCGATAAAACCACCTGCACCACAAACTAACGTTTTTTTCATTGCTTTACCTTTCAAAAGAATGTTTGTAAAACCCAAAAATATCAAGAATACCAAAAACGAGAAATTTTGGTACTATTTCGACATATCTACTCCAGAGTCTTCGGGGCTCTAAAATTAATCTGAACAGCCATTCTAATCCAAACTTTTGAATCATTGGTGGGGCAATTTTAATTGAACCAGTATAATAATCAAAAGCAGCACCGATAGTGATAATTAATTTAACATTAGTATATCTTGATAGCCGTTTTGCCAACAGTTCTTGCTTTGGGGTGGATATTCCAATCCAAAGTATATCCGTTGCTTTTGAATTTATATCCATTGCTATATTTTGTATTTCTATTTCTTCGATTTCTCTAAATGGTGGACAATAGGTGCCAACTATATTATAATTATTGAATAGCTCGTTACATGATTTAGTCAAACGATCCGCAACACCTTTTTTCCCACCGCAAAAATAATGATTTACTTTTTTAGATGCTGTGACAATCATCATTTGTTTAAACAAATATGGGCCAAAACATCTTTTTATCTTCTTTGCACCCTTTAGTTTTGCTATCCAAACACTTGGTTGGCCGTCAGGTAGATTGTAATCAAAAGAACTCAATATATTATAAAAATTCTCATCTTTTGTGGCCGAGATGATGCCATGGGCGCCGGTTGCACTAACAAGTTTGTTATGAAAGTTTTTATAATTTCTCAAAAAATTGTTCACAAAATCTAAAATATTTGTGTCTCTAATTCCAATTCCAATAACTTTATATTTTTTCAATTGTACTATTTAATCTAAACTTTTAATCTTTACTAACTATTAATAAACTTGACAAAGCATTGATTATATGCTATAATATATTATTAAAAGCATCTTCGGTAATTTTTGATATCGTTGCCCAAGAATATTTATTCTGCACTTTATGATAGCCTGATTCACCAAATGTTGCCCGCAAATTATCATCTGCTAATAAGTCAATGATATACTTACTTATTTCTTTTCCATTCTGACTGGTAAGAAAACCATTCTCTTTATCATCAATCACTTCAGATACAGCAGGGATATCACAGCCAATAACTGGCTTCTTAAAAGACCAAGCCTCAGTATAAACGCCTCCGAAGCTCTCTTGAGATGATGGCAAACAGAAAATATCGCAAGCAGCTAAGGCATTTGTTTTTTCTTCTAAATCAACGAATCCTAAACTAATTATTCTTTTGTCATGTTTGTATAAGTCAAAAAATTTTTTTGACTTTTTATATTTAGGACCGATGAAAACAAAATATGTTTCAGGTATTTCCCGCCAAACATACTTGGAAGCCTCTAACAATTGTTTATATCCCTTATATTCAAAATGCTGACCAAGAAACAGAACCATATGTCCATTTATATTGTATTTTTTTTTGAAGTTATCTTTAATTGGTTTGAGGGACAATATTGGTCCGATCCCAGTTATTATAATTTTATCTTCCTTAAGACCTAAATTAATCAATATTTCTTTTTCTTTCTTTGTCAATGCAAATATAAAATCCGCCAGACGGTACAATTTAATATATTCATTATATGGCCACCTCTCCCATTTTGGATGATGTATTGGTGTAAAAAAAAATGGAATATCTTTCTTTTTTGCAAATTCATAACTTGCATAGCTTAATGGTTCTCTGCCGATCCGTACATTATGCACTAAATCAGGATTAAACTCTAAGTCTTCAATTTTTGTCAAAAATATATTTGAAATTTTAGCAATAGAACTTTTCATAGAAAGATAATACGACATTGCTGGAACAAACATTTTAATTTTTTCTACCATCCCAAATCCAATCTTATAAATATCAATACCATCTATACGATACTGCAAATTTCTATTATCACTATTAATTGTTGTTCCAGTTAACCAATCTGATCGATTGGAATCCCAAAGTGATATCACATTTAAATCATGGTTTTGAGATAATTGGATGTTTAAATGGTGTTGATGGATTTGCGCCCCACCTATCGATGGTGGATAGGCAGTAATTGTATTCAGAATTTTAATGCAGTACCTCTTGATAAATTCTCAAAGTTTCTTTAGCACATGTTTCCCAGGAGAACATCCTTACCCGTTTAAGACTCTTTTGTCGAAGTGAATAAGCTAATTCATCATCTTCGAGGATCTTCTGAATACTTGCTGATATATCTTCAATGGAATATGGATCAACTAATAAAGCCGCATCTCCAGCAACTTCAGGCATTGACGAAGTCATTGAAGTAATGACTGGGCAACCACATGCCATTGCTTCAAGTATTGGCAAACCAAAGCCTTCATACAATGAAGGGTATACTAGCAGTCGTGCACTATTATAAAATTTAACTAGATCCTGATCAGAAACATTTTCCAAAACAATGATATCTTCAGTTAAGTTATTGTCTCTTATAAATTTTATTGTCTTACCGTAGTGCCAGCCTTTTTTACCAATATGTACCAACTTAGTAGGAAATCCTTTTTTCTTTAAATTATTAACCGATTTGAAGATATTAACTATATTTTTCCGCGGTTCTATTGTCCCAACTGATAAAATATAATCATTGAGTTTATATTTTTGTTTAATGTTATCTTTGGCATTATCAACAGGTTTAAACAGGTCCGAAACACCGTTATAAATAACTGATATTTTTTCAGATGGAATATTAAATTTTTTGATTATATCAAGTTTAGAATTTTTTGAGATAGTAATAATTCTATGGGCATTTTCTACTGATCGTTTCAATAATAATTTTGCTTTTGTCCTATGCCATAAAGGGAATTGAAACGGGTGCGTTATTATCCTAGTATCATGGATAGTAATAATCGTTGGTAAATTAGATATTACTGGTGAAATAGGTACTGGAAAATGGATTAAATCTGGCTTCAATTCATTTATCAATGAAGGTAATGAATTTAATGGCCATATAAAATCATAAGTAATAATATTGGAAAATCTATTTAAAATTTTATTGTGACTACGTGTAGGAGTAAATGATATATCTTTTACTTCAATAGGATGGTGTAGTTTGATTATTTGATCATATAAATTTTTGGTATAAACAGCAGGACCTGCTTGATTATAATTGAGTATGCTTGTATCAAGTAATGCTAATGGCACATAAATAACTTAATTTAGATGACCTCATCCCATCGGATACCGTAATTCTCTACTATAGTTCTTATAAATTGCTCATCTTTTACTGAAATAATATTTTTTGCGTTGCCGATTACTCCTTTATGAGGGAGATGAGATCTATATTTATTAATATCCACTTTTTCAATCTCTGACCTTAATCGCAGATTTAAATATTTTGCAATAGTTATGATACTATTTTCAAAATTGTTAATAAGATTTTTGTAATTAATAATCAAAGCATAATCAGAATTTATCCAACCACTTACATGGCTAGCCCATCGTTCAACTACATTAGTAAATTTAGAATCATATGAAAAATTATATTTTAAATGATCAGAGAGAGGTTTGTGCAAAAATTCAGAAAATGAGCTTGTTTTAAAATCTTCTACGTTTGGATTATAATAATAATATTTGTCATTGTTCAAATAATTATAAAATGATAGCAGACAATCCCTTGGATCCCTTAGCACATATATAACCTTTTTCTTGATAAATCGATTTTTAAATAAATTATAATCACAATGGCTTTTGATAATTGTTGTGTGCTTTTCATTAATTTTCCAATTTTTATTATAACTATCTATATGTTCAAATTTATTTTCTTTACTATCATATGGTCCAAACCATTCACCAATATTATTATACCCAAGACGAAAAAAGTGACCTTGCTTAAAATGACAATTTTTTAATAATAAATTTATTAGAAGATGAGTCCCTGACCTTTCATGGGTAATCACATAAAAACTTGCTACATTGTTCATGTCTACATTATTTAAATATGAATCAATGTGTCTAAAGAATGCAGCTGTTCTATCTAATATATTTTGCTTATTTATTTTCTTCAGATAGTTTATATAAAAGTTCAATTTATAGTCCAAATTTAGTGAAAGGTTTTAAGAATCGTGAAGTATACCCTAATAAAAACCAACATAAATTCCAGACAAAAGGAATATTTCGTGGAACAGTAAATATCCCCATTATCATTACACCAATAAAGACAAGTATAGAAATCGTGGCGATTGGTTTGATATAATCAGAATTCATCCGCCGAATCTTCTTGAGTTGCACAATAAACATCCACAGCATCAATAAATAAACGAATAATCCAATAATTCCTAATTCATGCCAAACACTAAAAAACTCTCCTTCACCAGCACTCACTAATGATCCAGAATCCCAACTGCCTTTGTACCTAGAATAGATATGGCCAGATGTACCCAACCCATGACCAAGTGGGCGAGATAGATTTTGATAAAATGCAAGTCCCCACCCAATTATGTGACTTCCAAAGGATGATCCTTCATTCAATACAAAGATTTTATTAGAATAACTATCTTCAAAATTATAACTAAAAACCACAATTAGTATAATTCCCAAAGCAGCGAGCAGTCCTATACTAAGTATCTTTCTTGATCTTTCAGTTTTACCAATAATTGTAATTTGAGTAATGATTGCGATCCATGTGCTTCTTGTAAATGCTAATAAAAATACAAGGAATTGAATAATTATATTAGCAGTTCTAAAAAAGTTATTTTTAATAATTTTATATTTTAAAAATACTATTGCTATAATTATAGAAATTAAATAAAACCCCGCATGGCCATGGGGACCTAGAAAAAATGATACTGCCCGTCTAAATTGCCCTACACTGGTGTGCCAGTTAACTGGCACACCATATTGTCCAGTATGAATTCCCAAATATTCTTCCTGAAATGCTTCCACCCCTAAAACAGATGTATAAAAACTGTATGGTAGAAATAAATATTCAAACAGTCCCCATGTTGCCACAAAAAAACCAAATATAGACACTCTTTTTAAAATTCTCATTAACTGGATTTCGTTTAATCGGATATTTTTCCCAATGATATAAGAAAATACGAAAAATACTGTGCTTCTAAAACCCACAATTCGTAGCAATAAAGGTTGATTTCTATCGAGCGGGAAAACCAAATACACTATAGATAATGTAAAAAAAAGATAAACGGGCAGATCAACAAATTTAATTGATATCGTTTCTCTGCTAAGTACGACTTTTGTAATCGTAAAAGTGAATATAACCAGGAGCATACTGATAATTGCAATTTCTTTCCATGATGATATTACCCGAATATAACTAATAGGTAGATGAAATTTATAGAGTAGAGATAGAATAAGTGTATGGAAGGGTAAAATAAAACACATTAAATAAAGATAATTTTTTTGATTGATACTAAATAATGCAGTTAAAACAAAAAAAATAAAAATGATCAGTAAAATGTCCATTAAACAAGTTTAATTTATGTATACTCGAAATTTTCTATATTAGCTAAACCATGTTTTATTCCGTGGAACATATAAGTCAACTTACTAATCTTACGTTTCACTAAAAATCCAATCGAATAATAAGAATAGCGAATTGTATAACTTACAATTGATGTAAACTTGAAGAAACCAGTTATGTGCGTTCGAATATACCACATACTGTTTCGAGCAATTAAATAGTGTTGAAATGGACCTGTGGAATTATCATTACAGATATTCGTCTTTTGAATGGTCGCCCCAGCTTCATGCCAAATTACAGAATTGGGGACATATTTCAATTTATAACCCTTTTTCCTTGCTCTTGCTGACCATTCAACATCCTCTATATAAGCAAAATACTTGCCATTAAAACCGCCGATTTCAATCAACTTGTCGCGGTCAAAGAGAATACAACAACCGGTTAAATAATCTTGGTTAGCAACTAAATCATATTGGCCAATATCTTTCTGCCCTAATCCTCTATTCTTTGCTTTACTGGTAATGCGATTTATTTCACCACCAGCAGCCCAGATAATATTGGGAGTTTTTTGATAATATATCTTAGGTGCCACTGCTGCAGTATAGGAATCTGATTTAATTGTATCTATTAAAGGCTGAATAAAACTCTTATCCACAGTTGTATCATTATTAATAACCATTATATACTTTGCATTACCTTGTAATGCATGTTTAAATCCTAAATTTGCACCTTCGGAAAAACCTAAATTTTTTCTACAATTTACCAGTTTGGTTTTCCCATCAAGTACTTTTTGTAATATTCGATTAGTATTTTCCGTTGAACCATTATCAATGATTATAATTTCAAAGTTGTCATGATTATTATTTTTGATCGATTCCACACATTTGATTGTCAAATCAGGTTCTAAATAATTAACAACAATAATTGATACGAGCGACATGGTTAATTATTTTTTCGAAAAATTCTATATCAGTAATTTGTAGTTATTTTTCAACTTGTTTTTGTATTTGAAAAAAATAGTATTGGCAGTTCAATAATTTTAATATTTTTTTTCTCTCTTAATTTTTCAACGTAGTAGGTAAAAAAGCGTTCGCCCAAAAATCCAAAAACTCTTTTTTGATATGGTGTCCGATCTATCAAGCTTATTTTATTTTCTAATAATCTTAATATATTAAACAATTTTTCAGAGTATCCTATAAATAATCCTTTCGGTAAGATGAACATATTATATGGATACCATTTTTGGCCATTGCTTATTTTTTCTACTATCCCTAAGTATTCAGGATAATTCTCGATAATTGAGCTGTTTAATTTATATATATCATCTTTTTTGATGTGATACACATATTCTTCGTTAATTGTTTGATTTGCTTGAATTCGTGGTTTAGGTATAACAATTGTATTTTCCCCATTAATATTTTTTATGAACTCATTTAGTTGATAAGCTTTAGAATTATAAAATTCTAAACTTGTTGTTTCTACTGTATTTATGGAATGTACCGCAGTTGTTCTATTAAAAATTCTTCTTTTGTAAAATTTTATTTTATTTAAGAATAATTGCCACAGATCCGGATTGACATCAAATATTCGCCGGTAATGCATCATACCGTAATAATCGGAGTCAATATTTTTAAATAACCAATAATGGCCTGTTAGTTCGCAATAGGATCTATTTTTAAACGAGATATTTTCACCTTCATCATCTCTTTGTATTTGCAATTTTTGATTTGAAAGCGATGCCCCAACATGTATTGACAAAAAATATTGGTTTAAAACTTGGATGGTTTCATCATTTTTATGATGAGCAACCATTATTGTAATATTATTCTTCAATTATAAGTACTTTATTACTTTACTACGCGCCTCACCAATTACTTGATGCATATCGTAATAATTATAACTAGCTAATCGACCTCCAAATAAAATATCCTTTTCTTTTTTGGCAAGCTTAGAATACTCCGCATATATTTTATTGTTCTTATGATCGTTTATTGGATAGTATGGTTCGCTCCCTTGTTTCCATTCCTTTGGATATTCTTTCGTAATCACCGTCTCTGGTTGAGTTCCAAATTCAAAATGCTTATGCTCGATAATTCTTGTGTATGGTATCGCGAAATCCGTATAGTTCACTACAGCGTTCCCTTGATAGTTTTTTATATTTAATTCAATATGTTCGAATTTTAGGCTTCTGTATTCTAAGTGCCCAGCTTTAAAATCAAAATACTGATCAATATTTCCAGTAAAGACTACTTTTTTTGCTAATGAATTAAAATATGGTTTATTTGAAAAATAGTCTATATTCAATTTAACCTCAACTCCTTTTAGCAATTTTTCAACTAACTTATTATATCCACCGATAGGAATACCCTGGTATCGATGATTAAAATAATTATTATCGAAGGTAAACCGAACCGGCAATCTCTTGATTATAAAGGGTGGTAATTTAGTTGCTTTTCTACCCCACTGTTTCTCAGTATATCCTTTGATAAGAATTTCATAAATATCTTTACCCACCAAATTGATCGCCTGCTCTTCCAAATTTTTCGGTTTTTCGACTCCATATTTTTTTATCTGCTCATTAATAATCAATTTAGCTTCCTTTGGTTGAGTTACACCCCACAGTTGATAAAAAGTATTCATATTAAACGGTAAATTGTAAATCTTGTTTTTATAAAAAGCTAATGGACTATTAATGTAATTATTAAACTCCACAAATTGGTTTACGTAATCCCAAATCTTTTTATCGTTTGTATGAAAAATATGAGCACCATATTTGTGCACATTAATCCCCTTAATGTTCTCACAATATGTATTACCACCAATATGTTTTCTTTTATCAATGACAAGACATTTTTTTCCATGTTGTTTTGCTTCATGGGCGTATACAGATCCAAAAAGACCTGCACCAACAATTAGGTAATCATATTGATAGTCTACTTGAGCCAATGTTCTAAATTCCTATTTATAAGTTTACTAAGTTTTTCAATATCATCTTTGTAAAAGTCAATTAAATATTTACGATCTTCTGGGAGCATGGTGAGTTTTTTTAGGTTTAATCCAACAACTTTATGAAAAAAATTTCCCTGTAAATGATGGGGTATGAGTGGTTTAAAAATTGATTTAAAAATTGATTTTCTTTTCAAAATATTATCAATCATTTTGCTTTTAATTATACCGGATACATTATAGCTCACATTAAGGTTGTTTGGCTTGAATTCAGGGTCAACACCTAAAAAGGTGTATAAATCTCTAATTAATGTTTTACTATCTATTTTCAAATCTTCGAAGAGGTATATCTTGACATTTTTAAAATTTTTTAGGTAAGCATGCACCTGTTCAAAATAGAGTCCATTATTTTTATAATCCCAACCCCACACCCAATGATTTTCAATTCTTTTCTCAGATGCATCAAACGCTTCTTTGAAAGATAAAATAGTTTCTCTACCCTCCCTTCTTTTATGGATATAATTCGAAATGCTCTCGTGACTGGATTTCTTAGTATTATTACTATCTTAGGATCATCAAGATATTTTTTTATATTCTTAATACTTTGTCGGTATCTAGCTAGATAATCAGGAGAAATGTCCCCTATCTTTTGATTTTGCTTTGCCAATTTGAAGTACCTTTTATATTCAGAAATGGTTAATGTAACTATTTTATTTATTATATCATCGTCAGGTCCTACATAATTATTTTCTAATCCCGAAAAAAATCTGAGTTCTTTTTTTTCATTCAAAAATATTTCTGGATGATTAACAAGATAGTGTTGCAAACTAGTCGTACCTGATTTAGCTGCGCCAACAATCAAAAAATCTGGTAATCTTTGTGCCATCTTAACTATAATCTCTTTGAGAAAAATGCTGTATTTATTTTTAGTTTTGATTTTGCGAACCCCCAAGTAAATATATTCCAGAAAAATATACTGCAGATACTTGCAATCGCTGCACCTTCAATACCAAAACGGGGAATAAATATTAGGTTTAATGCGATGTTCATCACCGCAGCGAGACCAATTACTTTGGCTGTTATTAGTTCATTTCCGGTCATATTGAGTAATAATACCACAGAGCCAAATGAAACATTGATGATTTGTCCAAATGAAATAATTCTCAATGCTGTACCACCCAACTTGTATGATAGACCAAAAACAAATTCTATTATCCAAGGTGATAAGAGTATGATGGGTAAAGCTAACCCAAGCGTACCAAAAAACATTCTCCTTGCAGTGATTGTAAGGAGGTTTTGCAACCTCTGTATTTCCCCATTGTGGAATAATGCTGATAATTGGGGTCCAATAATTGTATTCGTTGCCAATAATGGGAACATAACCACTTCAGCCGTTCTGCTCGCAACGCGATAGATACCTACGTTTTCAGGTGTAGACAGTGCACCAAGCATTACAATATCTGTTCTATTGTTTATTACGCCTAAAACACCTAAAAACATAAAAGGAAGCGCTGATTTTAATCTTAATCTCAATTTTGAACTTTCAATTGATTTTATATTGATCTTTTTCATTTTCCTGTGAATGATGATAAAAGCAATTACGGTTGAAAAGAGTGTTCCAGAAACCAATAATTCCGGTGTAAATACATTAAATACTAATTTTGTTAGTATACTGTAAGTCAATATACTTAAGGGGATAAATAAAATCATTGGCCATTGTGAAGAAATAATTTTGCCATATGCTTTTAATACTGAAATTCTTGGAGCAATTAAAACTGCCACTATGGGAATTAATGAACCTACTTGGAGTACCATACGTGATCCATCTGGTACAAACCTGGATTTTGCAAGAATAACAATAAAGAATCCAGAAAACAATCCTGCTAAAATTAATCTATGATCGGCCCATTGAATAGCCTTAAAGGCCCAATCTCTTTGATCTTTCTTTGAAATTTCCCGCAATAAATAAGCACCCATTCCTAATTCTGCTGGTATAGTGCAAAGTGCAATGCTAGCCATTGCAAATGCATATATCCCATAGTTTTCAGCACCTAGAATTCGTGCATAGAAAATGCTGGCAAGCATAGAAATGAACATTCCGGTGATTTTCAACACCATTATCAAGCCAACATCTTGAGTTAATTTATCCTTTAATAGCATATTCTAAACTTGGTATTGAACGGTTTAGTAGGTGAGCATAAGCAATTTATTAGTTAATTATTTGCAATTTTTAATAAGTATTTGCCATAATCATTATTAGCCATTTCATTGCCAATGGCGTGGAGTTGACCTTTGTTTATATATCCCATGCGGTAAGCAATTTCTTCAATACATGATATTTTCATCCCCTGTCGCTTCTCTAACGTTTGAACAAATTGCGCCGCCTCTAACAATGAATCATGGGTGCCCGTATCCAGCCAGGCATAGCCACGACCCATTTGTTCTACTTTTAAGCGTCCTTGCTTCAAATACCATTTATTTACATCGGTGATCTCTAATTCACCACGGAGTGAAGGCTTCTGATTTTTTGCAATGGACACTACATCATTTGGATAAAAATATAAACCTGATACAGCATAATGACTTTTTGGAACGTTGGGCTTTTCTTCAATAGATATCGCATTGCCGGTGTTATCAAACTCTACCACACCATATCGTCCAGGATCGTTCATATAATAACCGAACACGACTGCGCTTTGGGTAGTCGCCACTTCCTGAACACTATCTTTCAATCTTTCCGGAAGGCGTTCACCATAAAACACATTATCGCCAAGGATTAGACAAACATCATGCGTCCCAATAAATTCTTCACCAAGAATAAAGGCTTGCGCTAACCCATCGGGCGTGGGTTGTACCTGATATGAAAAAAATAAACCCAATTGGGATCCATCACCTAATAATGATTCATATTGCGGTGTATCTTCTGTTGTTGAAATAATTAATATATCCCGAATACCCGCCAACATTAGAACGGAAAGAGGATAATATACCATGGGTTTGTCATAAATGGGCATGAGTTGTTTGCTTCCCACCTTCGTAACAGGATAAAGCCGCGTACCACTACCACCAGCAAGTATAATTCCTTTCATTTATATCTTCCTCATTTTGTTTACATTTAATCGTCCTCTTGTATCAATAATCAATTTGGCTTCATTCCCAATAAGTTCATAATCAAAATCATCATGATCGGTTACTAATAATACTAAATCAAATGATTTGACAGTATCTTTTGTAAGTTTAATGCTTTTCAAATCATAATTGAACTTTCGTGTTTTTGGTGCGACCGGTAGATAGGGATCAGAAAATTGGACTTCCGCTCCTTTTTTCATAAGAATATCAATGATAGTTAAAGATGGGGACTCCCGAGTATCATCTATATTTTTCTTATAAGCCAGACCAAGTACCAAAATTTTACTGTCTTTAATTGTTTTGCCAGCAGAATCCAAGGCTGCGCCTACCTTTTGAACCACGTAATGGGGCATGGTAGTGTTGATCTCACCCGCAAGTTTGATAAAACGAGTGTCTATACCCACCTGTTTCGCTTTCCAAGTGAGGTAAAAGGGATCAATGGGGATGCAGTGGCCACCCAGGCCTGGTCCGGGATAGTAAGGAGTGTAGCCGAAAGGTTTTGTCGCGGCGGCGTTGATAACCTCCACAATATCGATATCCATTTTATCAGCTATCATTTTGAGCTCGTTAACCAGACCGATGTTGACCGCACGATGGATGTTCTCAAGGATCTTTGTCATTTCCGCCACTTTAGGGGAAGAAACAGGAACAGTTTGATCCACGATCTGGTCATACAAGGTTTTGCAAAGATCCAGGCAGTTTTCCGTTATACCGCTGACCACTTTAGGGATAGTTTTGGTGGTGTAATTCTTGTTACCGGGGTCTTCTCTTTCCGGTGAGTATCCAACGAAAAAGTTTTCACCTACGGTGAAGCGTGGGGTGTGCTCCGTCAGCTGTGACGCTGGATCTGTAATTCGTGATGTGGTAGGGATTGATTCAATAATAGGGAGAAGTTCTTCTTCCGTGGTTCCGGGGTATGTGGTACTTTCTAAAATGAGTAACTGATTTTCTTTTAAATAGAGCTTAATGGATTGCATGGTACCATGAATGTAGCTTAAGTCCGGTGCGTTGTTATTACCCAAAGGCGTCGGGACGCAGATGAGGATAGCATCAACTTCTGATATATTGCTGAACTCCGTAGTCGCACTGAATCTACTTTGGGCTGGCGCGGCAATATCATCGACATTGATATGTTTGATGTATGATTTGCCAGCCTTCAGGAGCTTGACCTTTTCTGCGTCAATGTCGAATCCGACGGTTTTAAAACCCTCTTGAGAAAAACGGATGACTAAAGGGAGACCGACGTAACCCAAGCCGATGACTGCGATGCAAGCATCGTGGTTTTTGATTCTGGATTTTAGATTTTGGATTTTCAATTTCGGTAAGGAATTCACAATTACGCTTTAGTGACCACTGTTTCTTTGCCCCAGATGTAAAGGGCATGGTCGATGTCCAGGCGGAACTGGAGTTTCTTCAGATCCTTGGAATCTAATACCAAGGTTCGGATCTTACGGTTGATCAGACTCTCAGTCTTGGCAATCATTTCTTGGAGTTTTTTATCATCTACCTTACCCACCAAGACCAGATCGATAAGGCCGGAATCGTTGCCTTTGGCATAATCACCAATGACGTAAGCGGACTTGATATCCCCAAGATTCGTGGCCAACTCCTCTGCCAGTTTATCCATACCGACGTATTTCTTGACCACATTTTGAATATCTTTGAACAAAGAGTGTGCTTTATTGGCGCGGTATTCGACCGTGCGTCCGGAATTAACGGATTTTAAGAGTTTAGCATTGGTGAGGTGGTTCAGCTCCACGCGGATAGCATTTGTAGATTCACCAAATTCAGTAGCCAATCCGCGCAGGTAAGCCCGGGTATCGGAGTTCAGAAAAAACTTTAGGAGTAATTTCACCCTCGTTTTTGATGTAATCAGTGAATCTAACACAATAATATATTACTCAATTACGAGTAAGATTATTACTCATAAATGGTAAAATACAAGTAGTTTTATAATAAATTGTATGTGAACAAATATAATTAATGCCCTTTTTGGGCTAGGTGAATTTGTTAAAGGGGCAAATTAATTGATCAAGTTTATAAAGTTAAATAAGAGGTTAAATTAAGGGAATTATCCCTTTAACTAGCCAAGGGTTTTTTCAACAAACTCTTTTTCCTTGCAATTAAGAAGAATATTCCAGTCGTTTTTCGCTTGTGGGATTTTGTTGATTGATAAGCTCTTCTGTCCGATTTTCTCTATGTACAAGGTAGGGATAAAGTAAAAATTGATTTCCGTATCTCCGTTGTTCCTAGTGCTTTCTACTCCGACAACAATATCGGATGTTTCGGTACTTTGAGTGTATTCTTTCACGCCAGATTTATATTCTCTGTCAGCTCCATCCCTTACACCGCCTTTAAAGGACACGCTGCCTTTCGGTCCAACCGTTTTTACTTGTACCCTGATTTATGTCATGTGCGGACTGCTCAACCACAATGTCATAAGTTGAGTGTGGAAGATCGACCCGTGAAGCGTTGTGTCCCCGTTCAAGCAACGCTGCCAGCAGTCGGCTTTCGTTGGCAAAACCTTTTGCTAAAGCTAGTTTGCCTTTTGACGGACTATCGGGTGTATCGCTCATTTTCGTAGGACGAGAACATAATCATCGTTTATCCGTTCCTTGCGGGGAACTTTGATAAAGTGATTGATTACAGCTGAAATAAAATGACATTCAATCTCATATCCCATTTGCGGCGCCTCCGAACAGAGATAACGCCAAGTCTCGAACTTAACCCCTCTAATGAGGTTGTTTCCCACAACAAGAACGTACGCAGCCCCTGGCCTCAACACCCTGTAAACTTCCTTGAGGTTGGCAAACATATCCCACATATACTTAGTAGCAATGTACGCCCGCCGTGGATCGGTTGCGTATATTTCAGCGATTGCCTCATCCGCTTCTTTGCACCCTGTTTTGTGCAATTCGGAGTAGTCTTTCGCCCTTACAACCTCGGTTCCAACATGGCGTTTCTTAAGAGGTTGCAAAGAACCGCTCTCAAAACCAAGCCAATAAATCTCTAATTGGTGGGTTCTAGGATAATCAACGGCGTTTACATACGGAGGGGACGTCAATGCCAAGTCAATGCTTTCGCTTCTTACAATCGGCATTTCTCTAGCGTCCACATTGTCGGGAATAAAGACATTCCCCGAAGGGTTCAATGTAGCTAGTTCCCGCATATTTTCTACTTGAGTATCCGTCCGTTTTATGAACAGGTCTATTGCCATGTTTGGCAACACCTTCTTCCCTAGGCTTTTTCTTACAACCGTCCGCGTACAGTTGTTATCGGCCTCGGATGCTTGCCGTATAACAGAAGAAAAACAGACAAGGAAAAAGTCTTTTATCTTTTGAGATGCATCCGTTTTTTCAATCTCGGTTTTGATATGAGCAAGTTCTTTGAGAATGTATGGTTTGAACCAGTTATCCCGATAAGGGAATTCTAGCACTCCGTCAAAATGGGAGGGTTCCGAATAACTCTCTACGCGCTTACGGAGAGATTGCCAAGCTTCTGTTAGCTTGTCTTCAGATAGAACTGTAGTTTTAACGGTGGCGAGAAAACGAGAGAAAGGGTCAACATCTACTCCGATGCTATGCCGACCTAGTAGTGAGGCTTCAAGGTTCGCAGTGCCGCTCCCCATGAATGGATCAAGAAGCATATCTCCCCTTTCTGAATACCGCTGAATAATCCATCTGGGAAGTTCAGGGAAAAACTTGGCAGGGTATTTGTGTATTCCGTGTGTTAATGCCCTTTGGTCTCGACTTATAAACAGAAACCTATTACCGTTTTCTATCGGCAAAGAGACAGGGATATCTCCCTCTACTCTAAAGGGTTTATCGGAATGCTTTATTTTCCACGGATCAAAAAATTTCTGGGCAATCTCGCTTACTTTATCAAGTTCAATGGAGGACATCGGTCAGTTCCTTGTAAGTTAATCTTTTCCCCTTCATTCCCCCTGCAATATTCTTAATCTGGTCTATAGTTGGTTTCTGTCTTGCGTTATGCCTTCCTGCAAACTCATCAGTGTGTTTTTTCCAATGCCCCCGCTTGGGCATTTCCTTACCCCTAATTTCCACGTACCCCCGAAATTCCGGGGTAAAATAGCTGATATTCAAGGCTTCACAAAACGGAAGTCGAGATGAGAATAACCTCGTGAAAACGGGTCGAATGACCCTGCCTTGTTTCATCAGCAAATTGAAAATTACCCCCGAAATTCCGGGGTAAGATAATTGCCATTTAATATGGCATATTCATCTATCAATTTAACCAAAAAAACAAAAAAGGAAAAAGGAGAAGTAATGGACATTGCGAAGATACTTGACCGGGTGCGGTCAAAAGTAACCGACAAGGAAATTGTAGAAAGAATCGAATGTGCGCAAACTGAAGATTCGGAATTATAGAGCAAAATTGCTGATCAGGATGATCAATTAGCTGATCAAGTCAAACGGGTCGATACGACAGAATTGAAAACTGAACTGGAGAATTTAAGACAGTTCAAATCTGGAGTAGAAAAGGAAACTTGCGCTGCATTTATTGCTGCGTTTGGAAACGTGAAGGATCATCTGCGGTTTGAAAAAGCAAAGGAGTTTTTCACTTTGCCGGAGATAGATGCAGATGGAAATCCCAAATGGGACAAGGTTAACGATGAAGCAACGGCGGAAAATTTAACGGAAATGAAAAAACTTGAACGTTTGGATTACTTCATTGATTCCCAACCTAAAAAGAACGTGGACGGGGTAAGGAAAAAGCAAAAGAAACGGACCCCTGGAACGCATCAAAGCGGCTAAAAGTATTGCTGAACTGCGTTCATTAAACAAAGAATTGGCCGGAGCATAAGGTGTCAAAATTTTCAGTGAGATATACACTCCGCAACACATCAAGACTAACTTCGGCCTAGGCTTTTGATCTCCCTTTGTCATAAATTTGAGTGGAAGTGCATGTTTTTCTCCTATTATTCAATTAGGCCACTAACAATCAAAATTTAAATTTTACAATATGTAATGTATTATCTACTTATAGTTAATTATTTCTTACACTAAAATATTTTGAATCCGGGTGGGAAAAATACCACCCGCTCACCGATGCTGCCGGATGCATGGCCCGGTTTTCCGTTAGAGTAATACCTGTATTTTTCTTTACATTCAAGAGTTGCCAAATTTTGTCCTTTGCTTCATGGTCGGGGCAGGCTGGATATCCCGGGGCTGGGCGAATACCCTGGTATTCCTCCTTAATTAATCCTTCTTTTCCCAGTGATTCGGCGCCGGCGTAACCCCAAAATTCCTTCCGCACACGCTGGTGCAACCGTTCAGCGAAGGCTTCCGCCAGGCGATCCGCCAGCACCTTGGCCATGATGGCGTTGTAATCATCTTGATTATCCTCAAATTCTTTCACTAGGGTTTCCAGGCCGTGGCCGGCGGTTACCGCAAAAGTGCCGAGGTAATCCGCTTTCGGACCCACAAAATCCGCCAAACTGTAGTTAGTTCCACCGGGCCCCTTATCCACCAACTGGCGAGGAAAATAGAACACAATATCCCCGCAGAATACCGTTTCGTCTGCGGCCTGTGCGGGATGAATACCCACCACGCCTTTTGCTGTAAGGTATTTTTCAGATACGATCTGGTTTAGCAGATTTCGTCCGTCCGCAAATAGTTTTCTCGCCGCTGGCCCAGCCAACTTATCATCAAGGATTTGAGGGTAAACCCCTTTCAGTTCCCAAGCGTGGAAAAAAGGGGACCAGTCAATATAATCCACCAGTTCATCCAGAGGATAATCATCAAACACTTGGATACCTTCCAAAGTAGGGATCGACGCTCGGTATTGATTCCAGTCAATTTTGAATTTCCGTTTCCGTGCAGTTTTCATATCTAGTGGTGGTTGACCTCTTTTCCGGACCAGGGTATCCCGGATCTGTTGAAAATCCGATCTGATTTCTGCGATGTAATTGCCCTTTTCAGTGGTACTCATGAGTTTGCCCACTGTCCACACAGCCCGGGGTGCATTAATCACGTGGACTGTGGCCCCAGAATAATTCTCTTCAATTTTTACCGCCGTATGTTTGCGACTGGTGGTGGCTCCACCAATGAGTAGGGGAATATCAAATCCCATCCGTTCCATCTCTTTGGCCACATGCACCATCTCGTCCAAGCTGGGTGTAATGAGGCCCGAGAGTCCGATCATGTCCGCACCTTTCTCTTTGGCGGTAGACAGGATTCTGTCCGATGGTACCATCACCCCCAGGTCAATAACATCATAGCCATTACAACCCAGTACCACGCCAACAATTTTTTTCCCAATATCGTGCACGTCCCCCTTCACTGTAGCCAGAACGATCTTACCGTTGGATTTCCCTGTCAGACCTTGGTCACTCTTTTCCTTGTCAATGAAGGGTAGTAAATGGGCAACGGCTTTTTTCATGACTCTGGCCGATTTCACTACCTGGGGCAGAAACATTTTGCCAGCCCCGAAGAGGTCTCCAACCACATTCATCCCGTTCATGAGGGGGCCCTCGATCACCGCGATGGGCTGATCATACTTGAGGCGAGCTTCCTCCGTGTCGTCTTCCACAAAATCCAGGATACCCTCCACCAAGGCGTAACTTAATCGCTCTTCTACAGATTTGTCTCGCCAGGACAGGTCTTTCTCTACAGAACGCTTGATACCTCGATACTCATCCGCAATTTCCACCAGCCGTTCCGTAGCATCCTCCCGGCGATTAAAGAGTACATCTTCTACCCGGTTTTTGAGCTCTGGTTCGATATCATCGTACACCGCCAACTGACCTGCGTTAACGATCCCCATATCCATACCTGCTTGGATGGCATGGTACAAGAAAGCTGAATGCATGACTCCCCGCACTCTATCATTGCCCCGGAAGGAAAATGATAGGTTACTTACCCCGCCGCTGATGTGGATATCGGGAAGAGTTAACTTCAAGGTTCGGGCTGCCTCAATGTAGGACTTGGCATAGCCATTATGTTTTTTGATCCCCGTGGCAACGGCAAAAATATTCGGATCAAAAATAATATCTTCCGGTGGAAACCCCACCTTGTCCTTTAGGATGTGGTATGCCCGGGTGCAGATGTCCACTTTCCGTTTATAGGTAGCGGCCTGGCCATCCTCATCGAAGGCCATAACAATCACGGCGGCACCGTATTTTCTAATGATCTGCGCCTGCCGAATAAATTCCGCTTCTCCCTCCTTCATGGAAATGGAATTGACGATGCCCTTCCCTTGCAGGTTCTTTAGACCCGTTACGATGACGGACCATTTGGATGAATCCACCATGACGGGTACTCTGGCAATGTCCGGCTCAGTCGCGATTAACCGCAGGAATGTTTCCATGGCCGCTTCAGAATCCAGCAAGCCCTCATCCATATTTATATCAATGACCTGAGCCCCGTTTTCGATCTGCTGCCGAGCCACGGACAGAGCCTCTTCGTAATTATCATCTTTGATTAGACGATGGAAACGAGCTGACCCAGTGATGTTGGTCCGTTCCCCCACGTTTACAAAATTGCTCTCCGATCGGATGGACATCGACTCCAATCCACTCAATTTTGTTAAGGTCTCGATCTTCGGGACTATCCTGGGCGCAAAGTCTCTTACAGCCTGGGCGATGGCCTTGATGTGTTCAGGGGTGGTGCCGCAGCAACCACCCACCAAATTCACCAGTCCACTCGCGGCAAATTCCTGAATGATAGCCGCCATGGTTTCTGGGGACTCGTCATATTCTCCAAATTCGTTGGGTAAACCGGCATTAGGGTAGGTAAAAACAGGGATATCTGCCCTCTGGGATAATTCGCTCAACCAGGGGCGCATCTGCTCTGCTCCCAGGGCACAGTTCAGTCCCACCGCCGTCAGCTCACCATGGCGAATGGAATGCCAGAATGCCTCCACCGTTTGGCCGGAAAGGGTCCGTCCGCTGGAGTCGGTTATAGTACCGGAAACCAGCACAGGGATTTCGGTATTCCTTTCCTCCAGCAAAGTACGTACGGCAAAGATGGCCGCTTTGCAGTTCAAAGTATCAAAGACTGTTTCAATGAGTAAGCAGTCAACACCCCCATCTAGCAGACCTTTGGCCTGGTCGTAATAAGCGTCCTGCAGATCATCGAAGGTAATATTGCGGTAACCGGGGTTGTTCACATCCGGACTCAAAGACGCAGTTTGGTTGGTGGGCCCCAGAGCGCCGGCCACAAAGCGTGGCTTATCCAAATAACCAGCAGCAGCAGATTTTGCAATTTTCGCCGCTTCCAGGTTTATCTCGTACGCCAGGTCTTCCGTACCGTAATCCAGTTGTGAAATGGCATTTGCGTTAAAGGTATTGGTCTCTACCATGTCGACCCCAGCTGCCAGGTAGGCCTGGTGAATCTCCTCCACTACATCCGGACGGGTGAGACACAGGATATCGTTATTCCCCCTCAGGTCTCGGGGATGGTACTGAAAGCGCTTTCCCCGAAAATCGGATTCGATCAAGTTGTAGGATTGCACCATGGTCCCCATGGCACCATCCAAAATCACTATTTTTTCCCTAAATAAATCTTTCATCATGCGTTTCTTGAAACACAATAAAAAACCCCGCTGCTAAATTCGGGGTATTAGTCCTTTTTAGCACCATTCTTTACTGTCGCGGCAATAGGTCACAAATCACGACTATTTAGTATACATTATTTTATGCCTAAACGCCAAGAAATGAATTTTCTTGAAAATAAGGTATAAATCAAAGTAATTTATCATCCAGTATGGAAAGAGTGTAGGCTTTTTTACAGAAATTTTTAAAGATTTTTAAAATTAACTCAAGATTTTTACACATTTTTATCCTTCCTTCAATCCTTCCATCCTAACATAGCAACTAATTGGCCGCGCAAACGGTACAATTGCTATTGCATATACTAAAATGATGACAAAGATGATTAATGTTATAGGGGTAGGTAATTTGAAAAAAGAAATATATATAAATGAAAGCATGGGTGAAACCCGTATTGCTATCTTGGAAGACAATCAACTGGTTGAGGTTTATATTGAGAAACAGAACAAGCAACGTCTTGTGGGAAATATATATAAAGGCAAGGTTGAAAATGTCCTGCCGGGTATGCAGGCCGCATTCGTAGACATTGGCTATGATGTAAATGCATTTCTACCTTTCTCCGAAGTAGAAAACAGCGTTTATCTTGTTGAGGAGGAGGACGGAGATAATAGCGATAGTAAAAATGGTGCAGAAAAAAGACACCGCCAAAAGAATGATAATATCTCTGTGGACCTAGAGACCAATCAGGATATTTATGTGCAGGTGATAAAAGAACCGTTTGCCGGCAAAGGTCCACGGGTTACAACGGAAGTTGCTATACCGGGGCGGTTACTGGTTCTGGTGCCGGGGTATAACTATATTGGTATTTCCAAAAAAGTATGGGATAAGTACGAACGTCGGCGACTCAAAAAGATCATTTCGGCCATTAAAAATCCTGGTTTCGCTGTTATTGTCCGCACTGTTGCAGAGGGTAAAAGTGAGGATGATCTAAAACGCGATTATGAACAATTAAAATCGAACTGGGATAAATTAAATAAAAAAGCAGAACAAACGAATTCACCCATGCTTATCTACAAAGACCTGGAAATGGCATCGAGTGTTGTTCGCGATCTGCTGACCTCCGATGTAGAAAACATTGTTATTGATTCTAAAAGATTGTACCGTAAAACCTTGCGATATTTAGAAGAAGTAGCTTCTAACATATCTAATCGTCTTGATCTTTACCGTCTAAAAACACCCTTATTTGAGGCGATGGGTATCGAAGATGAATTAGTCAAACTGATGCAGCCCAAGGTCTGGCTAAAGAGCGGTGCCTATTTAATTATTGAAAAAACGGAGGCAATGGTTGTTGTTGATGTCAACAGTGGTCGTTTTATCGGCAAGAAAAATCATGAAGAAAATTCCCTAAAGATAAATCTGGAAGCGGCTCGGGAGGTGGCCAGGCAATTGCGTCTACGGGATTTGTCAGGGTTAATTGTAATTGACTTTATCGATATGCGCCAGCAAAGCAATCAACGCAAAGTATACTACGAATTGCGCAAGGAATTAAAAAAAGATCGGGCGAAGGTTGCCGTTTCACCTATATCCGATTTTGGACTACTGGAAATGACCCGCCAGAGAATTCGATTGAGTTTGATAGACTCCATGAGCGAAGAATGCCCCACCTGTTTCGGTTCGGGACGGATAATATCCAAAGAAACATTGATCACCCGGTTAGACCATTGGTTGCGCCGCTACAAAAGCAGACATCGGGATTTACGGTTAAAATTGATTTTGCACCCTGAGGTTGCTCAATACATAAAAAGTGATAAGAAAAAAGTGCTGCGAGGGTTGATGTGGCAAAATTTTGTCCATTTGACTATTGCCGATAGTCCGGAGATCAACCGCGATGAATATCGATTCTTACGTAAAAAAGACGACAAGGATATCACCGATGAGGTAGGTATTGATACTAAGGAGGATTCCGCTTAAGTTCGCTGGTTTTTAGAGTCAAAAATGAATGCAGTTGTTGAAATATCAGGAAAACAATTTACTGTGCGAGTTGGTGACCGGTTAAAAGTGGCCAGTCAAAACCAAAACAACGCTGTTGGTAATACGGTTACATTTGATCGGGTACTTTTTGCCAACAATGGCAATCAGGACCTGGTGGGTAATCCCACCTTAGCCGGTGCATCCGTTGAAGCCAGGATTTTGGAACATGGTCGCGATCGGAAAGTGGTTATTATTAAAAAGAAACGGCGCAAAGGATACCAACGTAAGAACGGGCACCGTCAAGGCTATACTTTACTGCAAATTGATAAAATAAAATTATTTACAGCAAAGAAAAAACCATCAAAAAAAGCGTCAGCAAAAACTGCAAAGGATAAATAATTATGGCCCATAAAAAAGGGATGGGAAGTTCACGAAACGGTCGCGATTCCATTGCAAAAAGATTAGGCGTAAAAGTATCCGACGGTCAAGCTATTCTAGCTGGAGGGATCATTCTTAAACAGCGAGGTACGAAGTTCCATCCCGGGACAAATGTACGGCGCAGCAGTGATGATTCCTTATTTGCCACAAAGGAGGGTGTCGTAAAATTTGGGCGAAAAGGTCGCAAACGTAAAATAGTAAGTGTAATACCCACAGCTAATTAATAAAAAACCCTCATCGATGAGGGTTTTTTATTTGTATTTAATTATACGTAATTTTTAATGGTACAATCATCAGGTAAAATCTTGTATAGACCAAAAATTTCCATGATCGGTGGTGGCCAAATTGGCGGGAATCTGGCGCTACTGGCTGCACAAAAAGAACTGGGAGATATCGTTGTTTTTGATATTCCTAAAGCAGAAGGGATGGTGCAGGGAAAAGCCCTGGATTTGATGCAACTGCGGCCCCATGATGGCTACGATGCAGATATTAAAGGGACATCTGACTGGAACAACGTCAAGAATACCGATGTATTTATCATTACAGCAGGTATTCCCAGAAAACCAGGTATGGATCGGGAAGACCTTTTGGAGATCAACCTGGGCATCATGAAAAATGTTGCAGAAAATATTAAAATCCAGGCACCCAATTCATTTGTAATCGTGGTTTCAAATCCGTTGGATGTGATGGTATATACTTTTTATAAAGTTTCCGGTTTTCAAAAGAATCAAGTCGTGGGGATGGCCGGGGCCCTTGATTCCGGACGATTCCGGACATTTATTGCAATGGAAACAGGACTATCTGTCCAAGATGTGACTTGTATAGTGTTGGGCGGCCATGGCGATACAATGGTTCCGATCACCCGATTAGCAACAGTTGGTGGTGTTCCGGTAACGGATCTGATCTCTGCTGAACGGTTAGCTGAAATTGAAAATCGTACTCGTTTTGCCGGCGGGGAAATTGTGAAACTCTTCGGAAACGGATCTGCATACTATGCCCCGGCACAATCTGCCGTAGAAATGGCGGAATCTTACTTGAAAGATAAAAAACGAGTGATTCCTTGTGCATCATTGTGCGAGGGAGAATTTGGAATCGATGGCTATTTCATCGGTGTGCCCACAGTTATAGGTGGTGGCGGAGTTGAAAAGATTTTGGAATTTGAACTGCTTGAAGATGAAAAAACAGCTTTAAATAAAACATTGGATGTGGTAAAAAATACTGTAGTAGAAGCAGGATTATAAATTCCCGCAATTATAGAGTACCGGCACCCCTCATTTCTGAGGAGTACTTTTTTTCTAATAATATTTGACAACCTTTCCGACTTTTGAAGTGTAATTATATGTATGAATTCAAATAATAATGTCGGCCGAAATAGACCAATTAATAAAACCCGCTCAAAACGGAGACCGTGAAGCTTTCCAGCACCTTGTTGTGCTACATGATGAACGGATTTTAAGATTGGCGTTTCAACTTATGAAAAACAAACAAGACGCCGAAGACCTTTATCAAGAATCCTTTATTAAGGCGTACAAAAGTTTACACACATTTCGATTAGACAGCTCATTCTATACATGGTTATATCGCATCACGGTAAATACAGCTATCAATATGAAAAATAAACACGCCCGCATGCGCTACCAGGATAGAACAGAAAACATGGATCCTCTAGCTGTTGTGCCAGCCGCAACTGATACCATTGACACAGATGAGATTAATATTGCCATTCAAAATGCGACTAAAACACTCCCGAAAAAACAACGCATTGTTTTTGTTTTAAGGTATTTACAAAAAATGAAAATAAAAGATGTAGCCGCCATTATGAATATTAGTGAAGGAACCGTAAAACAGTATCTGTTCAGAGCCATGGAAAAGATGCGATCGGCATTAAAGGAGTATCGATATGTCTAAAAAAGTATCTCCTGGTCAAAAAGGGCAAGCAATTGCATATGTGTCGGGTCTTTTGTCCGATAAAGAACTTTTGGAATTTGAAGCAGAATTAAAAGGCAACGATCCGTTACAAAATCTTATCAATGATTACCAGACTACTCTACAACTGATGCAGGATGCATTCAATGAAGTGCCCACTGAAGAACAATTACAAGGCCAACGGCTTTTGCTACAAGGACGATTAAAACAACTCGAATCGGAAAGATCAACATCTGTTTTTGGAAACGTAGGAGCGAGAATAAAATATTTTTTTACTACTCCACAACCGACTTGGGTGGTGATTGCGTATGTACTCGCTGCAGTCTTGATCAGCAGATTTCTCCCCTTACCATTTGCTGATCAATCAGTCCGGCAACATATTGCACTAGATTTAGTTGATCTGTTGAAAACAAATGAGTTAAGAGATATAAAACTTGCCGGTAAAACAAATGGAAATGGGCATGTTTACTTTGCTATGGAAACAAGTAAAAAATATGATATCAGGGGTGGTATCAATGATCCGGTTATCCAGCAATTGCTCTACTATTTACTGTTAAACGATGAAAATCCAGGAAAACGCTTAAAAGCGCTAAAGCTGCTGAAAGAAGCTGCTCCGCAATTGGATGCCACTGCTGTTTTAGTCTCTTCATTGCTTACTGATGAAAATCCGGGGGTGCGTTTGCGATCCATAGAATTATTAGATGGCTACAATGCTTCAGAAATGATTATAGATGCTTGCATCAAAACATTGTTGGAAGATGAAAATGAAGCCGTGCGCCAGAAAGCACTGGATATCATTGCCCGGCACCCGGCAGAAAGATCATTGCCTGTTTTACGGATCGTCAGTGCCATGGATAATAATAAGTACATTCGTATTCGGGCTACACAAACATATTTACGGGTAAAAGAAGCGGTGAATCCCCAAAGGATCGAGGTGCAAAGGTGAAGTTACCGGCTTTTATTATTTTATTAATCATACCTCTGTTACCCCAAAAGATCTTCGAATCGTTCGACCTCAATGCTGATCACTCTTTTGCTGCAGAGTCTACTTATGAATTTCCTATGCTTGACCAAGGTGACAAGATGCTTATAATGGATGAAATTGTCGGAGATATTCATATTAAGGGTCAAAATACATCACAAGTTATCGTACTCGAAGAAATCAGGATTCATCACTCTTCAAGAATAAAAGCCAATAAGGTCTTTGCCGAGGAAAAAGCAACTATTACCCACTTCAAAGACAGTAACATTATTAAAATAGCCGGTCCCAAATCAGATTACGGCAAGATCTTTTATGCCTATACCATTACCCTGCCGCTGCAGTTTAATTTGGATATCAAGATATCTGGTGGAGATATAGACATTGATCATATTTCTGGAGAGGTCGATCTCCGTACAAGTGGCGGGGATATTGATATTGCAGACATTATGGGAAGGGTCACAGCTAGAACTGCCGGTGGGGACATTACCGTGGACGAATCACAAGGTGCTGTGAACGTTTCTACATCCGGCGGGGATATTGATATAAAATATACTGAAGGAAATATTGAGGGTAAAACCAGCGGCGGAGATCTCAATATCCACCGGGTACAAGGGAAGGTTAATGTAGAAACCAGCGGCGGAAGTATTTATTTTTCAGATATAAAGGGCCAGGAAATTACGGGCATAACCTCCGGAGGAAATATAAAAATTGAGGACATTCAAGGCAATATTGAGATCCGCACGTCCGGTGGCGAGATCAGTGCCAAAGATGTGACGGGGAATCTAAAAGGTTCTACATCCAGCGGGGATATTGAATTGAGATCCATTGATGGCAATTTAAGTATTGAAACCAATGCAGGAGATATTTTCGGTAATGTCATCTCCGGAAGTATCAACGCCCAGGCTGCCAGTGGTGATATTAAAATAATAAAGCACTGGAATAAAAATCTGGAAGACCATTTTATTAACATACAAACAAGTTATGGTGACTTAGAGATTTCTTTACCCAGTCAATTCCCGGCGACGATCGAAGCAGTGATTGCACACAAGTGGTTTGGCCATACAATTGACAGCGAACTGCCCCTGCACATCACCCGAACAGAAGATATAATTCAAGGCAAATTAATTGTTGCTGACGGACGTCATAAAGTTAATTTAAAAGCCATCCAAGGAAATATAATAATTAAGGAGGACTGAAACAATGAGGAAATGCATCATTATCCTATCATACGGTTTATCAATTTTATTAGCAAGCCCTGACTCTTTAGAGGTAGAAATTGATGAACCGGTGATGATAAAAGATGAGATCAAATTTTTCGGTGATCATACCATTGCAGCCGGGACCGTAAACAAAGATAACATTCGTATTCTTGGCGGTGATCTATCTGTATACGGAACAGTTGGCGGGAAAATAACGATCGTTGGTGGCAATGTAACCTTGGGTTCAACTGCCATCGTGAATGGAACGATAGTTGCCATCGGCGGGCGCATTCAAAAAGAAGAGGGTGCGGTTGTAAATGGGAAGATCATTGAAACTCATTTAAAAGAAGGATTGGTATACAGGGAAATGGAGTCGGCAGAACGCGTTGATGGAGATTCGGAGTTGACGATGGAAGAACGTTCCTTGAAAACGACGGAAAGCTGGATCCATCCCAAAGAAAGCACATTTATTTATAATCGAAACGAAGGACTGGTATTTCATTTAAATCACACCTGGGATGGCGGTAAAAAATCAACTTTTCGCTTATGTTCATCGCTGGGATACCGCTTTGGTACAGATCAGGGTGTCGGCCGATTGTCACTGGAAAAAAACTTTTTTACAAATAATAACCTTATTGTTTTCCTAAGCATCTTTAAAGACAGCCGTACAGACGATTCTTACCGACTGCCAGAAAATGAAAACAGTTGGGCCGCTATATTGGCCAGACAGGATTTCTACGATCGTTGGGATGAAGAAGGTTGGTCAACTGGTATCGGATTGGATTTACATCACATCAAATTCAAATTTCTAACTGCTGCTGTTAGACAAGGTTCAATTCCTGTAATTAACAACTTGTGGAGCTTATTTCATAAAGAACGCGATCTGCGGCCAAACCCCATAGCAATTACCCATGAACAAATTGATTACATTCAGACAACTGCAGCATATAGATCAAAAATATTTTCTCCAATCACAACCGGACTAAAAGTATTTTTCCAAGGGGAAGCATATCAGAATTCAGATAGCGGTTCAAGCATATACTCCATGCAGTCAACAGAATTGCGCAAACGCATTATGGGATACGTTAAATTAAATTGGGAATTCTCTTACGGTATTGTGCTGCGGACCCAATTCATGGGAGGTACATCAAATGGTCAATTAGATTATTTTCGGAAGTTTGGTATGGGTGGATTGGGATCTGTAAGCGCTTTTCCTTATAAATATCAAACCGGTGACCAAATGCTGCAAATGAACGGAGAACTTTTGTTCACAGAAAATTTTACTGATGACTGGTTTTTCATCAAACTCTTTGCCGATGCCGGGCACGCTTGGGATGGATCAACATACAGTTTGGATTTTACAGAATTTAAAAAGCAGGGCTTGTCCGCAGCGGGGATAGGATTCGGCAGTATCGAACATGAGGAGTTGAAATGGTCCATCAATTTTGCCAAACCCCTGAACGGCAAAGATTATCTGGAAACAACCATTAGAATAAATTACAATTTTTAAAATAAAATACATACTGCCAATCACATTTTACGCATCCACCGCGCTCTGTGGATGGGGATGGGGTGCAGATGATAACGATATGATCATCCGTGATTATTTTCATTATTCAATGAACGATGTCCACCAGCTAGAGATAAAAATAGATTTCATAATGGATGAATTTCAACTACATCCCAATACAGAGCACCCAGCACAATTTGATGGTTATGCAGAATACAATCCTCGTTATTTTTCCACACCAGAGATCGACTATTCTATTATTAACCGAACAGGAAAACTGGAGGTTAAAACTGCATCAAATGATGATGATCATTTTGATTGGAATAAGAAATCGACCAACACAATCAAGACACTATTGCCCACTAGTGTGCCCGTGAATCTGGAATTAGAATTTGGAATGGGTGAAGCAAATATTGATCTGACTGAACTAATGATAAATGAACTAACGTTGGATATTGGAATGGGAACATTAGAGCTAACAATAAATGAAGCGAATACTGAAATCTGTAAAGACTTAACAATAGAAACCGGTCTTGGTAATTTTGCTGGAACCGGGATCGGCTTATTAAGACCTGAATCTATCAGTATCGAAGTCGGCCTGGGGGATGCCAAAATAGATCTTTCTGATCCCATCGACCATGATGTAGATATAGAAATTGAAGTCAGCCTGGGGGATGTTGAATTAATATTGCCGGATAATGTGAATATTGTAGCAAAAGTTCATGAACATTTTTTATCCGATGTTGATTTGGAAGATTTGGTAAAGAAAAGAAACAAATATGTATCCTCAAAATGGGATGATGGCAGACCAACTATCATGCTGGATATATCGGTCGGTGTAGGCTCGATCGAATTAAAGATCGCCAATTAGATATTGAGAAATATTTCTCCTGCTCTGATCTCTACCAAAAATGATTTTAGCTTTATTGCTTCATTAGCAACAGCGCATTCCTTGTTAATATCAAACTCCCATAAATGAAATTTGCATTGGATGGTTTTATCCCCAATGTGACCGTCACCCAATGAAGCTCCCCTATGTGGACAGCGGTTATCCCAGGCAAAAATCCGCCCACCCGTGTTAAAAACCGCCACAGGAGTGTCATTTACCATAATTACTTTGGATGATCGATCCGGTAGATCATTCACATGACACACTTTGATCAAGCAGCGACCATATTCAAGATCTCACCTACCAGCTTGGAGATACCTTCTGCAGCCTCCTTAATACTCTTGGCTTCCATGTAAGCAGGAGTGGAAACAACCCGTCTTTCTTGATCAACAACCATATTTTCTACCGGACACTGCACATGCTTGGCGCCCATTGCATCAATATCTTGGGCGGTTTGTTCATCAAAACCAATCGTTAGTTCAATTTCTTCACCGAGTACTTTAGCCAGCATAGCTGGAGCGATACAGATCGCCCCGATGGGCTTATGTTCTTTATGCACCGCTTGTGCTAACCGTACTACATCCGGATTCACTGAGCATTCCTTACCGGTCATAGCGTAATCGCATAGGTTTTTGACTACACCAAAACCACCGGGAAAAATCAACGCATCCAGATCAGAAGATGTAACCTCGGCCATGTCTTTTATCTCCCCTCTAGCGATACGGGCCGATTCAACTAACACATTCCTGAATTCATCCATTTCTTGCCCCGTATAATGATTGATGACATGCAGTTGGTCGATATTGGGGGCCATAAGTAGCATATCGGCACCGGCTTTATCCAATTCCAGCATGGTAATGACCGATTCGTGGATTTCTGCACCATCAGTCACCCCGCAACCGGATAGTACAATACCTATTCGGCTCATGATGCCTCCTTTGTATTTTTTTCAATATTTCTTTTCAGTCCGGAAAACGTTGTTCTTTTCACTGCTGAACCACTAAACAATTTACGAAATTCTTCCTCATCAAGTCGTTCCCAATCTCCATCCTTCCAGGCAAGGATTTCTTCTTTGGGGGCAAATGAAGGTTCTGTTGTAACCTGGGAAAATTTCTTGTTCCAGGGGCATACTTCCTGACAGATATCACAGCCATAAATCCATCCATGCAAATCGCCATCTTCTCCTGAAAAATCTCCGCGGTATTCAATGGTCAAGTAAGAAATACATTTTTCGGCGTATATCTCATATGCACCAAGAGCTTTAGTGGGACAGGTATCAATGCAAGCCGTGCACGAACCGCACAAATCCTCCGTAAAGGGGGGATCATAATCCAGTTCAATATCGACGATTAATTCCCCCAGAAATAACCAGCTGCCGTAATCGCGGCTGATCAAATTAGTATGTTTACCCTGCCAGCCCAGACCGGCCCGCTGGGCCCACACCTTCTCCATGACCGGAGATGTATCCACGCATACAATCCCGTTGCTATCTGGGATTTCACTTTTTAACCAACTTAACAGATTACGCAGACGCGTTTTCAATACTTGATGGTAATCATCGCCCCAGGCATAGTTGCTAAATTTTGTATCATCCGCCAAATCATCCTGATCAAAACCAGAAAAATAATTCATACCCACCGAGATCACTGACTTTGCTGCAGGGAAATAGGTAAATATATCGCCTCGTTCTTTTTTACGTTTCACCAGCCAGTCCATCGTACCGTGATGATTTTGTTCTAGCCAAAAGTCCAGATTTGCTTTTTCGGTTTTTGTAACTGCTGCCGAGGTAATTCCTGTCTTTTGAAAACCCAATAAGGCGGACTGTTTCTTGATCCGTTCTGATAGCATGTCAGCCATGGTGCAATGTAACGTAAAATAAAAGGATTATGAAAGCAAACGTTTTGCCCACAACAGCCCGATGATGGTCTTTACATCTGTAATCACACCGTGCCATACCATATTAATCGCAGTAGATAAAGCAGTGGGGAAAAGCTGTATAAATTCATCATGATCTTTATTTTCGGTCGTTTTTTGTAGATCTTCAGCGAGGTATATCCACATTTTTTCACTGGCAAAACCAACAGCCGGGTGAATATTACAGGCAAAAGTCATTTTACTGGCAGTATAGCCAATCTCTTCTCGCAGTTCCCGGTGGGCACAATGTTCCGGTGTTTCGCCCTGATCCAATTTGCCGGCTGGACATTCGATCATTTCAGCTTTTACAGCATAACGGTACTGCTTGATTAACGCAATTTTGCCATCTCGTAGAACGGGGATCACACAGGCAGCACCGGGATGGTTGATCCATTCCCGGGTGGATGTATTGCCGTCCGGTAGGGAAACAACATCCCGATATACCTCCAATAGCGAGCCCTTGTAGATTCGCTTGGTAGAAAGCCGGGTTTCTTTCAGATTGGACATGTTTAAAAACGTAATTGATGATGATTTAAAATTACGTTTTAGAAATATTCTATATAGATGATTTTCAGTTCTCGGTTGAAGTAATCAACCTTATCCTGATCGAACAAAAGGTTATTGAAATCCATTTCAATATGGAAATGTTCGACGAATGTCCAGCGCACTGCGGCATTTAGATAACCGCCGCGGTTGATCGCAATATTTTTTGCTTCCATGTCATTTTCATTCATAGCTGCATTGTATTCCAAAAGTAAGGATAGCTCTGGATTAAACTCTATATCCACACCAGTAAAAAAGCTGAGGTCATTATCATGATCATTGACTTCTAAAAAGTTCTGGTTTATCCCGGCGTGCACACCCAAATTACCCAATGGAGTGACCCAGTTCTTGCTAGCAGATGCATACAAGCCGTATGCCTTTATTTCGTATCGTTCCAAAACTGTGTTGTAGGAACCATAGCCTTGGCTATTCAAGCCCAGAGTAATCCCGGGTAGAGCAGCTGTTTCATCGATCAGTCGATATTTCAAACTGACTTCCGGGTGGGGATACCATTTTAAACTGTCATCACCAATCAGGTTACTGGCGCCAAATGACATACCAAATTGGAAGCGGTCCGTGATGCCAACTTTTAATGCGATAGTGAAACCACCGTCTTTCTGTACATGCATGGTCATGGAATAACTGCCACGGACTAGTGTACCGGCGGTGGGTGCAGTCACCAAGTTTGTTGGAGGGGGATAGGTATTTTGCGCCAGTAGAATGCTGGATAAAATAATACAAGTAAAACCCTTTGATATGTGCAGCATAAAGAAATTTACGCTTAACCGGGTTGTAGATGCAACTTACAGGTAAATCAATTTACCATAATGGGCTTAGTCAAAAAAGTCCACACGAAGTTAAGCACCTATTAATATGCGAAAGTGGAAAGGAATCGAAATGGAAAACAAAAGAATAAGAAAGACCTATGATCGTGATTTTAAGGTATCAGCCCTGAAGTTGATATTGGAAAAGCATCAACGTATCGCCAAAGTGTCCAGAGATCTTGGGGTCGGTCAAAATACGCTCCACAAATGGAAGCGAATCTTTTTAGCAGATTCCAGGCACGGTTTCCCGGCTGCGATACCGTGATCATAACCGCTGCCCCCCCCCAAAAAAACAGTAATCCCCCATATTAAAACGATCGTTATTATCCTCATATCTCCTAAATATTAAGCTCAATTTCCAATTAATGCCCTATACGATATTTCCTTTCAAATCAAATATTCCCCCTTATAATAGTGTGCTTTTAATTATTTGTGGTGCTTTGTATCAGTGGTTTTGCGGTGAGCTGTGCATCAATTATACATGGGACTAGACAGGATGTCAGTTTTTTGTCAACACCGACTGGAGCCAAAGTCACTGTTGATCATAAACCTATCGGCGAAACTCCTCTGATTATCGAATTGAAACGTAAAGATAAACATTTAGTTAAGATAGAACTTGATGGTTTTGAACCCTATGAAATGAACCTCACCCGTAAATATGACTTTTGGATTTTAGGAAACATCGTTTTTGGTGGTTTGATTGGTATAGTCATAGATTTATATAATGGAGGGGTCTACAAGATTAGCCCTGACGAGGTTCACGCCGATTTGGTTGAATTGAGTGAAGGATTAGCAGGCGACGCTATTTATTTCGCCGTGGTCCTAGAAGCGGATCCGTCTTGGGAAAAAATTGGCACTTTGAAACGGAAAGGTAGCTTTCCTGGTAATTGATCCCAAGCGGTAATCGCTTAAGAGCAGTCATGGTGAACTGCTAACTTCATTACTACTTAACTGAAAAAGCTAACCAGCTCAAACCCACCATGATTAGAATTAAAATTGTCCCTTATTCTTGTTTCAAGTATATTCAAAAGCTTGGCTGACTCCTGGAAACGGGTTATACCATTTTGCCTGATGCTCAAATCCTTTTTCTTTGAATAAACCTTATTAATAGTTCACAGTTAGCGTCTCACCTCATTTATCTCTAATTTTCTCCATTGGAACATATTCTTTTTTTACCCTAAACTCGCGATCAACGTAAATTCTAACCAAAAACGAATGAAAATGAACTGGCCGCAGCACCACAAACAAAAACGATGCTCCTCCTTGTCCTTAGTTGCGTCAATAAAAACGGGTTTACTTGCTACTGTTTTTTTGCTACTTTTTAATTCTTTTTTAATGGCTCAAGCTTATGCTCCCGCGGACCCTTTTTACCTCTTGTCCTTGGAAAAAGAACAGTTAAAATACGCCGATTCCTTAAAGATCACCTCTACAATGATCCGCCCCTTTTATCACCATAACAAAAAAGGTCGGTTCATCGTCCGCTACCGCCAGGAACAGTATGCCAATGATAACATCACCAACCAGGAAAACATGGATATCCGCTTTATTGGCAAGGGTCATGGTTGGTTTCAGGGGGTAAATTTATCCTATCAAAACAATTTCATTGCCTTCAGTGTAGAACCTTACTGGCTCAAAAGTGCTAACGATTCAGTGTCCGTCATTCCCCGTACTGGTATGTATTCTGTCCTCAACGATGGTATAAGCAAGCCCCCAGGTAATTTTGTAGATTTTGGTTTTCGCGAAGCCCAGTTCTACCTGCACTTATGGGGTTTAGGTGTCGGTATCAGCAATGCCTCCATGTGGTGGGGTCCCGGAATTCATACCAACCTGTCCATGACCAATAATACCAAAGGCTTTTTCAATTATATGCTCGGGACCATCCGTGAGCTCCGCTGGGGACCTGCAGGACTCAACTTCCGTTATACCCTGGCCCACCTCAATGAAAAGCAAGGTAACGACGCAATCTATTTTACTGCTATTACTGGTATTTTTACTTACCACGGGAGTACTGAGCTTAGTATAGGTTTTAGTCGCAATTATCTCTCCGGCGGTTACAACGTTGGCGTGGACTGGACATTTGCAGATGCCGCCAATCTTATTTGGGAGGCTTTTTTACTTGAAGATAAGGTTGATTATCCATGGACACCAATTTGGGGGCACGACCCCTGGGACCAGACCGCCTCCGGGTTTGTCGCTATCACCGCGCCAGCCTCCGGGTTCAAGCTATTCTTGGAGCTAGGTACCAATGACCATCGCTTTTCCAAATTCGATTTCTTGGCTCATCCCGACCATGCCAACGCCGCTATCATCGGTTTCCGTAAATATAACTTTTTTGACCACCCCGATCTCCTTCTAGGTTTCGAATACGCTCGTCTTATTCATTCTTCTACCCATATCTGGCGTATATCCCCAAATTGGTATAACCGCCCGGGTTACGAATACAGTACTTATGAAGGTCGCCGCTGGGGCGCCCATTCTGGTGCCGATTCTGATGATTTTCTGCTCTTTTTCGGTTATATGAGCGATAAATGCACCTTCATCACCGGTTTTAATTACGAGCGTCACGGTGTGGTTGATTACCGTGTCCCCGAGGTCAAATTGGAATTCCGTCTCGATACTCGCTACCGTTATAAGGGATTTTTGTTCAGCCTCTATTATGAATACCAGCACGAACAGCACCTTGGTTTTCCTGATGATAATGTTTATATAGATGAAGCCACCGGTCTCCGCTTCACCAACACTGTCATCCTGGCTCTTGAAAAAACTATTACTCTCTAGAAATTATTTTCCCCACTTAGTCACTGGGGAACTCTTTAGACAGCGGGAGATTTATTTAAAATAACCAATAATGAAAATCTCCACCTTGATTCCTTGCCACTATTGGAAAGGAAAATCATGGTTTAGCCTTCTTATTAACGGGTGTATTAAGATAGTATTTAATTCCCTTTATGGTTTGTTTGGCAGACTGTGTATCACTGGCAGAAAGGAGAATCAACTCTAGTCCGGCACTTAATTTCTGGTAAAAAAATGAAGCTCACAGTGTAAATTAAACCTAGGATGGGTAAGGCTATATACTATTTGCAGTTCCACAGGCACCTATCTACTCATCATTTATTACTGATCAAAGATCATGGATCACCGTATTTAAATATTTATCGTATTTTATATCAATTATTCATTATTTTCCCGAACTAATTATAAGAATATTATGAATATCCGAAGTAATAAATACATTTTTATTGTCATAGTTCTCATCGGTAGCCTCGGGGCGCAAAACTATGACGAATTGAAGAAAATCCAGCGAGCTTACGAAGATATTATTCGCGAGAGAATGGCCAAAGAAGCCATCAGTGAGGAAATTTCTCGGGATGATATCGTCATTGATGAAATTCCCACCCAAATCCTGGTCAAACCGGATGATATTCTAACCTATTACGTCCAGAAAATCGCTCGCATCCGCATCGAACTGGCCGAACTCCAGGATGTATTACCCCTCATATCGAAAGAAAAGAAACTACCTTTTTACGGTTACGATAATTTTTATGTTCGGGACACCATCTCATTCTGGCAGAACCGTGCTCTGCCCCCAGATTATCCCTTAGGGCCTGGCGATGAGATCATCATTTCGATCTGGGGTGCTGCCGAAAACCGTATCCAGGAGGTCATTTCCCGAGATGGCACCATCTTCGCCCAGAACGTAGGCCTTCTCTATCTTGGCGGAATGACTATTTCTGATGCGGACGAATACATTGCTACAGAATACAAAAAGGTCTATTCTACGTTGCGAGGCAATAATCCCACCACCTTTTTGGACATGACCATCGGCAAGGTAAAAGGAATCAATGTCCAGCTCACTGGTGCTGTCAATTCTCCAGGAGTTCATGCGGTCCATCCCTTTTCTACCCTGTCAATGATCCTGGCTCAGACCGGCGGTATCGATACCACCGGATCACTGCGCTCAATCATAATTTTCCGCGATAATATCCCCGTAGATACCCTCGATCTTTATCACCTTCTTAACGGAGCCTCCACGCCTCGGAATAGCCGTCTGTTGGATTGGGACCGGATCCACGTCCCGCCCCGCCATTCCCAAGTAGCTGCCAATGGAGCCGTAAAACAACCCGCCTATTATGAGGCTCTCCCTGGTGAATCCGTTGCGGAACTAATTTCTTTTAGCGGCGGCACTCTTTCTACCGCTGGTCCCATTGTGGTGGTAAACCATGTGGAGAACTCTGCAGTGCCACCCCAATTGATACCTCTAGCTGATATGCATTCTATACCGATTTTTCCTGGTGACAGCATTCACGTTCCTGTTATGCAACCCCTGGAGATCAACGTCGAGATTGATGGTACTATCCCCAGTCCTGGACCCTATCCTTGGTACGCTGGTATGACCATCAGGGACCTCCTTACTGTATCCGGCGGTTTGCATCCCCACCATTACGCTGTTTCCGACTGGGCAAATGCAGAACTTTCTCGCTATAATATTGCTGATGGTAAATACAAACTGGTGCCCATTGATATATTAGCATTATTGGCGGATTCCCTTGGTGCTAATATCGAGCTGAAACCCTTTGATCGTCTCCACATTCCCAGCAAACAGGGTTTGATTCCGACCAGGTATGTCACTGTCGTTGGTCTCGTCCATCGCCCTGGGAAATATACCCTGCTAAATGAAGATGATAATCTAGAATCCGTTCTATCTCGAGCTGGTGATCTTCTTCCTAGTGCCTTTAAGGGAGGGATCATTATTGAGCGTGATACATTGCGCTTGGGCTGGTCCGGTTCCGAGGTACTTTTACAAAATAGAGATGTGATCCGAGTGCCTTATCGTCCCAACGCCATTTCCGTCATTGGTGCTGTTCATAATCCTGGATACTTTACCTGGGAACAGGGCCGCTCTGTCAACTATTATCTACATCGGGCCGGCGGTGTTAATGCCCGTGGTGATAAAAAATATATTTTTGTAAAATATGCAAATGGCGAAGGAGCTTCAATAACACGTTGGCGCAAACCTGAGGTTCGGGACGGAGCTACCATCGTAGTCAGTGAAAAAGAAATCTACAAGGATAAAAAATCCGGTCTGGAAGTGTTCCAGTCTGTAACGGGCACACTCGGTTCCCTAGCTACCGTAATTTTGTTTCTTAACAATCAAAACTAATTAGGGATCAAAAATGGATAAAAAAACTTATTCTATTTTTATGTTTACAGCACTGTTGTTGCTCAATTCCTGTAAGTGCTTGGTAAGATTTGTGAACGGTCCACCGGTGAATCATACCTATATAAATACCTTTGGTACAGACTTCTACGATTACGGCTGGGGTTTGGATGAAACGTTCGATGGTGGTGCCATCATTGTTGGCACAAAGGAATATCGAGATGACCGCTCTCGGGATATCTTGTTGGTTAAGGTAGATGAGGATGGTTACGGCGTGTGGGAAAAACAATTCGGCAATACTGCCGATGAAGAAGCCTACGCTGTAAAACAGTGTCTCGACGGCGGCTATATACTTGTTGGTTATACCTCTTCTTATGGTGATGTAGTTCAGGTTTATATCATTAAGCTCGATCCATACGTCAACAAAGAATGGAAGAAGATCGATGGCTGTCCCAATCTAGACCGTGCTTATGAGGTTATTGAAACTAGTGATGGCCATTTTGTTATAGTGGGCATGACCAATTTGCCCGGCATCAGCTATGGGAATGATGATATTTGGCTCCAGAAGATCGATAATCAGGGAAATACTATCTGGCGGCGCGCCTACGGAGTTATAAATCATGAGGTCGATTATGATGTGGTGGAATTGGAAGATGGAGGATTTCTTGTCTTGGGGTATAAGAATTTTTATGAAGTATCCGGCAAGGATATCTATTTGATCCGCACCGATTCCGAAGGCAATATCCAGTGTTCTGCCATCTACAACGGTAGTAGTAAATCCAATACCCGTTGGACAGCTTCCGCCACTTACGATGGCAGTGTCGCAATTATTGGCACAACGACATATTTTAATACTAATGATGTGACGGCAATGAAGAAGATATTTCTTTGATCCGTCTCGACCATTTGGGTCAGGAGCTTTGGCATCGGGATTATAAAGGTGGTGATGTCGACTGGGGTTGGGGTATTATCGAAACATGTCTCCACGATTTGCTGATTCTGGGCTCATCCAAATTTTACGGTCACGGACTCTTTGATATGGTCCTAATGAAAACGGACGAATTTGGGGCTATTGCCGGGGATGGCTAGCCTTTATCGATCCGGCTTGCAGCAATTTTATGTCAGAAAATCAAAACCAACAAAAACCGGTGGAAGAAATTATCCTGGAGGTGATGCAGCACTTTCAGTATCGGTACCAGTACCAGGTGGCGAAATTTTTTAATGTCACCGCGCAAACCCTTTCCGGCTGGATAAAGTCCAACTCGATCCCCCCCAAACACCTCATCAAATACAAACAGGAGATTGAAGCAGCTGCTCCGCCGGTAACTGATGCTGAAAACAACCGCGAAGCCTTTGTTATGGACTCTCCTCGCTTAGTCAATGGTGATGGTGTTGTTAGCCCGATTCGGAGTATCCCCCGCAAAAAAATATCTATTTCTTCTATCTACAGTCTCTTTCGCGATTCACTACGAACCCTGATCATTACGCCGTTGCTGCTAACTGCCATCGTGGCTGTTTATGTGTTTTTCCTGGCCCCACGAGTCTATACATCCTCAGCAAAAATTCTCCCCATTTCCAAAAACCCAAGCAGTTTGGCTGGCTTTTCCGGTATTGCCAACCAGTTTGGCCTGAACGTATCTGCTTCATTCGGTTCGGAGATTCAATGGGATGAACTCTATCCTGATATCGCTCGCAGCGAGAATTTGATGAATATCCTCATTAATAAATCGTTTACAACCAATAAATACCCCGAAGAGATGACCCTCCTGGAGCTATTGGATGCCGAGTATAATTATGCTGCTGGAGAACGTAAAACAAAAGAAGCCATTGAAGATCTTAAGGAAATGATCATGGTGCAAAAGGGCCGCTTATCTCCGGTCGTGACCATTAGTGTGGAGGCTTTTGAAACACAGCTCGCCCAGGATTTGGCTGCTGCTGTCATTGCCGAATCCGGTAATATTCTCCTGGACCTTAAAACAAAACAGGTTCGGGAAAAACGTATTTTTATCGAGGAGCGTATCCGTGAGGTTCAGCTGTCCCTCCGGGAGGCTGAACGAGTAGAGGAAGAATTTCGCCTGGAAAATAAAAATATAATTCAGTCACCATCCCTTTCTATGGAACTTGCCCGTTTGGCCCGCGAAGTCGAGCTTCAAAATACTCTTTACGTGACTCTCAAGGGGCAGTACGAAAATGCTAAGATCGAAGAAGTTCAGGGAGCCTCCATGATCCAGGTGATAGATGGTCCTATCAAACCCGTCCGTCTCACCAGTCCCCGTATGGGTGTCAGCCTGGCTCTGGCGCTCTTTTTTGGGTTTGCCTTTTCAATAATGTTTATCTATGCCCGGGAATTCATTTTTGAAACCTAATGTCCTTATGGCTCGTTCATGGTTGGTACTTGGTGCTACATTTTTCGCTCTGTTATCCTGCGATCGCTATGAGTATATCCCGCAGAATACACCACCAACTCCGGTTACTCTGGATCCCGTAGTTTACCGGGAAGGGTCATTTATTCTGACTTGGTCAAAAAGCACAGATAACGATTTTGCTGCTTATTGGCTCATTGAAGCACTACAAGAGGATATGTCTGATTCTTTAATTATCAATTCTTCCAATATCAAGCAGGACACAACCTACACTGTAGAAGACATAATTGAAGGTAGAGAACGCTTCTATCGGGTTCTGGTTTTGGATAAAGATAGTTTATCTACTGCCAGCAATATTGTTTTTGCTGTTTCACCACTCATTGCCTACCAGCGGGTATACGGTGGCGCCGGAAATGATTTGGCCTACGGTGTACAACAGACTACTGATGATGGCTTCATTATCGCTGGCCACACAGATTCCTGGGGCAGCGGTGGTATTGATGCCTTGCTCATTAAAACTAACATTGAGGGTGCAGTAGAATGGCAATTGACCTATGGTGGGTCCGCAGACGACTGGTACAATGCCATTGCCAAGACCACTGACGGCGGGTTCATCTTAGCTGGCACAACCCATTCCACCGGTCAGGGCGCTAGTGATGCCTGGCTCGTAAAAACCAACAGTGATGGGCACCTCCAGTGGCAGCAGACCTTCGGCGACAGCCTCGGCGAGTGGAGTCGGGCCGTTCAGCAGACCACTGATCTGGGCTACATCATGATCGGCCACACTCTATCCTTTGGTGCCGGTTACTACGATATTCTATTGGTTAAGACTAATGCCCAAGGGCAAGAGGAATGGATCCGAACTTTCGGTGGTAATGCCGAGGACTTCGGCTATGGTGTTACCCAGACTCCGGATGGCGGCTACGCCCTGGTGGGTTTCACCGTCTCCACTGGTTCCGGTGGTCGCGATATATGGCTCATAAAGACCGATGCCCAGGGAGAAAAGGAATGGACCCGGACTTTCGGCGGCGTGGACGATGATGTAGGTACAGATATTCAAACCACACCCGATGGCGGCTTCATCATCACGGGCTATACTGCTTCCAACAGCTTTGGTCTTTATGATTTTATATTGCTTAAGACCGATACCCAGGGGCACGAACTCTGGAGCCACAACATTGGCAACGGCAACTACGAAAGCGCCTCTTCCGTAAGCCTTACGGCCGATGGCGGCTTTATTATTACAGGTTATACAATTTCCTATGGTAATGGCTTGCGTGATTGCTGGTTAGTCAAGACTGCTGCTGATGGATTGAAAGAATGGTCCATGACCTTTGGCGGTATTTACAATGATGAAGGTAGCCAAGTGCTCCAAACCGTCTCCGGTGGTTACGTAATTGTGGGTCATACCGAATCTCTGGGTGGTGGTCAGAGAGATGTCCAGTTGATCAAAACTACTCCTATTCCCTAGGGACTTTAAGATGCTGAATAGGATATACATTTCTTAAACTATGGTTCAGTCTGCTCAAAGTCAGTTCCACCTAAATCTTCTTATCCGGGAAACATTTACCTATAGCCTCACCAAAATTATTCCCGTTCTGCTCCAGTTTTTCGCCATTGTCGTTTTTCTGCTTGGCTGGTTTCGCCAAGCGCTCTTGCGCTATTACAGCAATGTGTCAACCAGTTCCGATTTCTCCGTGATTATTGTAGATAATGCTGCGACCCCAAAAGTCTGGCCGCTTTGGCTGTGGATAGTATAAATTTTTTCGCTACCCTTGTCCCCGATGGATAGTGGTGACCAATAACGACATCACCTTCAGTATTCAAGATTTTTTTGCTGAACTTCTTCATCTGGACTATACCATCCACGGGGTGATTGGTCCGCGCATCACCCAAGTGCTCTCTGGCAATGATCAAAATCCCCACTTAATATCACCCCTATCTCGGACACAAAAATGGTATTATACCCTTTACTATGCCCACCCTGCCACAGCCCGTTTTGTCCATAGACTAGGCCGGTTAGTCAACCGCGGTGTAACCTCTGCAAGCAGGAGGGAGGTCCCCCGAAAGCAATGGATATCTATGCGCCCCACGGTGCCCGTATGATCTTCTCCCGACAATATTTTTTACAGGGTGGGTATATAGATTCCGGATTTTCCTTCTATGTTGAAGAACTGTCTGTGGGCGAAACTGCCCGAACAAAGAAAATTCCCATCCGCTATTGTCCCCATCTTTGGGTAGAACACCGTGAACACGCCAGCACCGACAAACTGGACTGGCGCACAATCTACGACCATTCCCGCCAAACCTATCGCTACCTACGTCGGAAATATTCGTTTCGGTAAGTCAATGCAGATTCTTTTCCTGCATCAATATTTCACTACTCCGGATATGCCCGGCTCTGTGCGCTCCTATGAAATGACCCGCCGCTTGGTAACGGCCGGCCATACTGTCCGTGTCCTGACCACTAGTCGCGACCAATACCAGCGGACTCGCCGTGGTGTTTGCAATGAAGATGGCGTAGACGTGCTCTGGTTGCCTATTGCCTATCGAAATAATATGAACTTTTTTCAACGCATCAGAGCTTTTTTGTCCTATGCATTCCAGATCTGTAAACTCGGATTGAAACTTCCTGCTGATGTCATTATCGCCAGCAGTACTCCCCTCACAGTAGCGATCCCCGCCTTGATCCTGCAGCAGGTTCGTAAACTACCCCTGGTCTTTGAGGTCCGTGATCTTTGGCCCACCGTACCAATTGCCTTGGGCGAATTAAGATCACCTTTTTTTAAATTCATCGCCCGCTGGTTGGAACGATCCGTATATTGCAACTCATCAAAAATAATTACCCTCTCGCCTGCAATGGCGGCCGGTATCCGTGCCGCTGGAGTTGTTGATGATATTATTGTGGAAATCCCTAATGCTGCCGAATGTGAGCGCTTCGCCGTCCCCATCTCATCGGGGTTGAACTATCGGGCACAATTTCCTTGGCTGCGTAACCGGCCCTTGGTATTGTATACCGGTTCCATCGGTAGAGTGAACGGACTATCTTATATGGTCCGCCTAGCCCATGCCATGGAATCCCTGGATCCTGCTATCTGCTTTCTGGTTGTCGGTCAAGGGCGCGAACAAGACACCGTGAGAACTTTGGCCAAAGAGATTGGTGTCTTCGAAAGATCTATGTTCTTCCTGCCGCCCGTAGCTAAGGCCCAATTGCCAGCCCTCCTTTCTGCGGCAACAGTATGTTCTTCCTGGGTGATCCCAGTACCGGAACTGACGTACAATTCAGCCAACAAATTTTTCGATGCCTTGGCTGCTGGCCGGCCGTTAATCATCAATTACGGTGGTTGGCAGGCGAACCTTTTGACCACTTCCGATGCTGGTCTAGTACTTCCAGGTCAAGATTTCCAACAAGCTGCAGCGATCTTACAACCTGTTCTTCGAGATCAACCCCGTTTGGCGGACATGGGTCAATCTGCGTCCCGCCTAGCCCGGCAATTTGATGTCAACTTTTTGGGTGGTAAATTCGTGACAGTCGTTGAATCGGTTTTAAATCATGACCAATGACAATGAAAAAAATATTTGATTTGTTAATATCAGTTCTCCTGCTCGTTTTGTTGGCCCCTGTACTGATTTTGATTACATTGTTAGTATTGCTGCTGGATGGTTCCCCAGCTTTCTTCCGCCAAGAACGGTTGGGATTCCACGGTAATCCCTTTTTTTTAATTAAATTTCGTACCATGCATAGGGGACCTTCCACCGATGCCCGGGATGATGTCCATCGGATTACCCCATTGGGGCATTTTCTGCGCCGCACCAGCCTTGATGAACTGCCCACCCTATTCAGTGTTTTAAAAGGGGAAATGAGTCTGGTGGGTCCCCGGCCCTTGCCTGTGAAATACAAAAATCGTTTCACCTCTGGTCAATTCCGTCGCCATCAAGTATCCCCCGGGATTACCGGCTTGGCCCAGACTAAAGGCCGCAATTCCCTGTCCTGGGAAGAAAAATTTGACTATGATCTCCACTACGTGGATAACCGGTCCATGATTATGGATTTGCGCATTCTATACCATACCGTTTTCCTGGTGTTGAAAGGGCAGGGGGTCTCTGCTATAGATCAGGAAATTATGCCGGAATTCATGGGGACTTCAGTTGCACCAGCAAAATCACATCTGATGGACCAGGTTAATGAAACAGATGGCAACACTTAAATCTCCATGTTTATTTTGGGTTCAATAAGATTTATTTTTGTAATTTGAGCCGCAATATGTTCTTATAATTGAATTGTTTTGTTTTCGACAGCACTAATTTCGTGAAAAAGAAAAAAATATTGATTTTAGGTGGGGCTGGTTTTTTGGGCAGTCATGTCGGTAATCTTCTGACAAAACATGGTCATCATATAACCTTATTCGATACCTGTCCGGCACCGTACATCCAGTCCAGCCAGGAAATGATCATTGGTTCTATTTTGAACGAGACTGACTTGCATCATGCCGTGGCTGGAGCGGATATCGTATACCATTTTGCCGCCATCACCGATATTGATATAGTCAATAATAATCCTCCGTCAGCCATCGAAACCAATGTGTTGGGTACAGCTAAAGTTTTGGCTGCCTGCAGTGTTGCTTCCGTGGAACGGTTGATATTTGCCAGTAGTGTATATGTGTATAGCAATTACGGTGGCGTATACCGAATTACAAAACAGACCTGTGAATTGTTAATAAAAGATTACTGCCTGACTCAGGGATTGAGTTATACAATTATGCAGATCGGCTCATCCTACGGTCCCCGGGCCAAATCCACCAATTTGATCAGTTCCTTCATCCGTCAGGCACTAACAGAGCAAAAAATGACCCATCACGGTGACGGTGCAGAAACACGCGCCTACATTTATGTTCAGGATATTGCCCGTGCCGCTCTAGGGTTGTTATCTGACCAATATAATAATCAGACAGTAGTCCTTTTAGGATCAGAGTCAATTCAGATCAAAGAACTGATGCAGCTAATTAACAAATCCCTAAATGCGAATTATTCCCTTTATTTTGAAAATGAATCATACCACAATCATTATAAATACAGCCCCTTTTCACAATCACCGAATGGTGTAATTACCTTTGACTTGAAACAGATGATCCCTATAACACAGGGCCTCCGGGAAACGATATATAGTGTTCAGGTAGAACTGTTTTGAAGGCTCGTATTTAGTTTGGCGTGTACGTAATCTTTATATAGTACTCCTTTTGTAAATGCCAGTAAAATCATTAAAGGTGCGAGTATTGTCTTCCACCGCTACTACTGATCAGATCTATAAATTCATCTTGTCCGCTCCCAAGCCCACTACTGTTCCCGAAGGGACAGCCGCCCAGTATGTTATAGCTGCCAACGGAAAATGCTGTTTCCTGATCCGGTAGGTGCAAGATGTTTTCCGCCGAACGCTTGGTTTCCATGATGATCCTCTTTCCAATACCGCGCCGCTACCATACAAGTGTATGGGTTGTCCCGATTTCATGTATTAGATAATTTTGGTCCTGCAGAATCGTATTTTTAGGTGTGGTGATGAAATTATTTATCCTTGACTGTTTTCTATACTGCGGCAGTACGGGATTGATTATGTTTTTGTCCCTGTCAATAGCTGGTATAAAACCCGCACGGAAAGAATTTCGGTAATTTAAAAGCTTTGGAATTGGCACAACTATGCTCTGATATTCATACCTTGTACAGTAACCTTCAATCATAATGATATGCGACCCACAAATGCCCTACCCGCTACTGTTTTTTTGGAATGTATTTCCGCCCATTGCCCCGGACAGTCTATCCAACTTATTTACTGCGGAGAACCATTAGAGTTTTAGGATGCCTGACTATTTATCATTATCTGATCTGCAATCGTTCCATCCTCAACACGATTATTTTGTCGGTATTGACTCTGACGGTACTATCTTTGATTCCATGGAAGTAAAGCATAAAGACAGTTTTATCGGTAATCTCATCAAACATTTCGGTTTGGCTGCCATCACTCACCAAGTCCATGAAGTGTGGAATTATGTCAATATTTTTTCTCATACCCGGGGCACCAACCGTTTCAAGACTCTGTTGATTACCATGGATCATTTGCAGGAACTAGATACCGTTAAACAGGCTGGGATTATTTTGCCGGACTTACGCTATGTTCGAGAATGGGTAGACAAGGAATCTGCCCCCTCCAACCTGCACCTCCGGCAAGCGATTACAGCTACTTCCGGCGCCCGACGGAAAGCATTAGAATCAGTGTTTGCTTGGAGTGCCGATGTCAACCAAACCATCAAGGAGGTGGTTTATAATTTACCGCCCATGCCCGGTGCTCTTAAAAGTTTGCAGCTGCTGCATGGTCGAGCCGATCTCATTGTTATATCCAATACACCCCTTGCTACCTTACACCGTGAATGGCAGGAACACCACCTTACATCTTTTGTTTCTGCTATTGGTGGACAGGAGACTGGTTCCAAAACCGCAATGCTCACTGCCGCAGTGGCAGATAAATATTCCCATGATCGTATCTTACTTATTGGTGACTCCCCGGGCGACCTCAGTGCCGCTCGAAATGTGTGTGCCCTCTTTTTCCCCATAATTCCCTGGCAGGAAGGAGCCTCCTGGGAGTTGTTTCTTTCTACCGGGATGAATCGTTTTTTTAGGAATCGTTTTACCGGTTTATTTCAGGATGAACGGATTGCAGATTTTAACGCTGCACTGAGCTCTGCTCCACCGTGGCGGCTGTGAATATTGAATTCTACTTTGTAACCAAAATTGTGTAAACTTTATTTCTTTTTAACTGCATATAATAGTCCATGGAAAAAATGATAGTCTTTGGTGCCGGCGAATTTGGTACTTTAGTAACCAATGTTCTAAGTTATATTGATGAATACCGGATCGCTGCTTTCGGTGATGACGACCCGCTGATGGCCGGCCAAAACTTGGTAGGACTACCCATATTTTCTACCAACGATTTATTTACGTATGCTGAGGCTAATAAAATTACAACTGCGATTATGGCTATTGGCAATAACCGTGTCCGTGCGGAAAAATATGAATTATTTAAAGATCGCGGTTTTAAACTCATTTCCATTGTCCATCCTCAGGCTCTGATTGATACGGCGGTAGCATTTGGGGACAATGTAATCATTGAAATGGGAACGGCTATCCACACCCATTCCACTATTGGCAATAATGTGTTCCTGGGTGGTGATGCTCTTATCGGCCACCACAATACGATCGGTGATCATGTCCTTGTTGGTGGTAATACCTCCTTTGGGGGATCAGTGGTGGTCGACAATTATGCGACCATTGGTGTCGGTGCTGCCATCAAACCTGGTGTCCACATTGGTGCCCATGCCGTAGTTGGTGTCGGTGCCGCTGTTGTTCAGGATGTCCCAGAAAATGCTGTGGTTGTTGGTGTCCCGGCCAGACAGATCAGTGAAAACAAACCATAAATTTTTATGCCTGATAAAGAAATAACTACTGCAGAATTTCAACAACAGATTCAATCTGTCTGTAGCCTTGCTATAGCCGGTTTTCGTTGGTCGGGTACCCCTCAGCTTTTACTGCGCTTGGTGCGGGAAACATTTGATAAAACGGGAGAACCTTCTGGAATTACCATCATGTTTACAAGCTCTCCGACCGATCCAGGCTTAGATCACCTGGCTCATGAAAACCTTCTGCAATGTTCATTTGGCAGTTACTATGGCTCCATTCCCCGGATCAGGGCATTGGTCCAAGCCAATAAAATTCAGGCCTATTCTTTGCCTCAGGGTCAACTATCTCTTTTGTTTCGTGAGATTGGCCGTGGCAGCCCCGGCCTCATTTCCACAGTGGGCCGCCACACGTTCGTCGATCCGGAGATGACTGGTGGCAAGTTGAATTCCAGAACAACAGCGGATGTGGTTACTTCGCTGCAGTTAAATGGTGCTGATTATTTGTTTTATCATGCTCGGCCTGTGGATGCCACTTTAATCCGCGGTACAGTTGCGGATATCCAGGGTAACGTTTCTATGTGTCATGAACCGATCAAAACCGAATTTCTGGCCATGGCCCAGGCAACTCGCACGTCTGGTGGACGGGTCTTTGTGCAAGTAGAAAGAACAATCCCCGACAAACTACCCCCTGATAGAATCGACCTACCCACTCATTTAGTGGACTATGTCATTGTATGTACTGACCCGGGAAAAGACCATCGCCATACAAATCTTTACGACTTCAAAGCCGGATTTTTGAACCATTGCGATTATGCGGATCAGATCCAACCCGATACGGATCCCTTATATAAAAAACTCATCGCCCGCCGGGTACTTCGTGAACTGCAGCATGATCAAACTATCATTCTGGGACAGGGGGTACCGGAACTGGTTGGTGTCTATGCTAAAGCCGATCCGCAACATTATGGTCATATATTAACTTATATGGAATCCGGTGTTATCGGTGGTATTCCCGAACGCCGTCCGGACTTTGGTGTTGCTCTGGATCCCGACGCATTTTTGACTCAAGATAACCAATTTGTTGGTTTTAACGGTGGTCATATGGAGATCGCCGTGTTAAGTTTTGTACAATTTGACCAGAAAGGACAGATCAATGTTAGTATCATCGGTTCAGAATATTTTGGTTGTGGAGGGTATATTGATATTTGTCATGCAGCAAAAAAATTGATTTTTACTGGCTCATTTACCGCAAAAGGACTGCAACTGGAAATGAATGAAAATTCCCTGTTTATAAACTCTGAAGGATCGATCAAAAAAGCAGTGTCTCAAGTGGACCAGGTAACATTTTCCCCGATCCTACAACATGAAAAAGGGCAGGAGATCATGATCGTTACCGAACGCTGTATTTTTAGAGTCGCTGATAATCAAGTTACCCTCACCGAAGTGGCGGCCGGAGTGGATATCCAAAAGAACATTCTGGAACTCATGGACTTCAAACCGCTCATTGCCGATCCCTTGTTAACCCTGAACTGGGATTGAATACCCCTTGCTTACCGAAAATAACAAACATATTTACCTATCTCCACCCCATATCGGTGACCAAGAATGGACATTCATCAAGGATGCTCTGGAATCCAATTGGATAGCTCCCCTGGGTCCTCACGTGGATGCCTTTGAGCAGGAGGTGGGGGACTACATCGGCGGTTGCTCCGCGGTAGCCCTTGCTTCAGGTACTGCTGCCTTGCATCTAGCGCTGAAGCTCACCGGTGTACAGCCCGGTGACCGGGTCTTCTGTTCCGATCTCACTTTCGTGGCCAGTGCTAACGTCATTTTGTACGAGCACGCCATCCCTGTATTTATCGATGCTGACCCCGCCACTTGGACTATGTGTCCCCAAGCTCTCCAGAAGGCCCTCACCGCTGCCACAGAAGCTCGGCAACTTCCTCGGGCTGTTATCGTGTCCGACCTCTACGGTCAGAGCGCCGATTATGATGCCATCAAGACTCTCTGTATTCCTTATGACATTCCTGTCATTGAAGATGCCGCCGAAGCTGTTGGGGCCGAATACAAAGGTAGAAAGTGCGGTAACTTTGGAACCATGGCCATATTTTCCTTCAATGGCAATAAGATCATTACTACGTCTGGCGGCGGCATGTTGCTGAGTGCTGACTCCGATTTGGTTGACCAGGCCCGATTTTTAGCTACCCAAGCCCGGGATCCAGCACGCCACTACGAACACAGCAAATTGGGATACAACTACCGCCTTAGCAACCTCCTGGCCGCCCTTGGTCGCGGTCAGCTGAGGTCCCTGGATGATCACGTCGCCACCTGCCGTATCATTTACCAGCACTATCAGGATGAACTAGCCGCCCGGCCTGGGATCAAATTTATGCCTCTGGCCACCTACGGTCGTTCTACCTGCTGGTTAACCGCTTGCACCATCGATCCGCAAAAAGCCGGTGTAGACAAAGATGAACTCATCCGAACTTTGGAAGCAGCCAATATTGAGGCCCGTCCCCTCTGGAAACCCATGCACCTCCAACCCTTATTTAATGATGTTGAACTTTTTACCACTTCCAGGCCTTCCGTTGCCGCAGAATTGTTTCACAAAGGGCTTTGTCTGCCATCCGGCAGTGGCCTCCTAGCGGAAGATCAGCAGCAGGTGATTACTTTACTTAAACGCACTCTGGCCTAGATGAAAAATAAACTAATTATATCATTTTGCTTTTTTCCCAATTCTTTCAATAAGTTCCCGATCAGTTATTTATATCTGAATGTCCATGTATAGAGGTCGAATTAAAACCAAAAACACCCTGTTCATTGTACTGGCCGACGGAGTGGTAATTGCACTTAGTATTCTTTTGGCCTACTTACTTCGCTTCGATTTCCGCCTGCCCCTATCGCAGTGGAGTTCTATGGGTAACATTCTGCTCTTCATTCTGCCTCTTAAACTCCTTATTTTTTATACTTTCGGTATTTACCGTGGTATCTATCGCTATACCTCCCTCTGGGATGCGTTCACCATATTTAAAGCCACTACCACATCTTCTCTGCTGGTCGTAGTCATCTATTCTCTGTTGCTCCGTTTTGAAGACCTCATTCGTTCTATAGTTGTCATTGATTATTTACTGACCACCGTTCTTGTCATCTCTATACGCATTGCGATTCGTTATTATTATACCGCTGTGCAGAATCGTCCCGCCCGCGGCTCAGCCAAGAAAACTCTACTACTGCTCTTGGGTGCCGGTAATACTGGTGCAAAGATTGTCCGGGAGATTCTGGCCACCCATCCCGATGAATATTCCATCGTTGGTTTTCTGGATGATGATAAGGTCAAACAGGGCGCCAGTATCCATGGTGTTCCGGTCCTGGGCTTAATCGCCGACCTCTTGTCTATTAAAGAACCGTTCGATGAAATTCTCATTACGGCACCTACAGCCACTACTGAACAGATGCGCCACATTGTGGAACTCTGTGAAAAATCCGGTAAACGCTTTCGCACCATTCCTAGTTTTTCGGAACTGATGCACAACCAAATATCTCTCAAGGATATGCGTAAAGTATCCATTCTGGACCTCCTTGGCAGGGAGGAGGTTCAATTAGACGAAAATGCCATTAAGAATTTTATCGGTGACAAACGAATTTTTATCACTGGCGCCGGCGGCTCCATCGGCTCGGAACTGGTTCGCCAGTGCCTGCAATACAACCCTGTATCCCTAGTGCTGATCGACAATAGCGAACAAAACCTCTTTGCCATCGAACAGGATTGTCAGGAACTGGCTGGCAAAACCATGATCAAATCCATCCTCGCCAACGTCTGTGATAAACGCCGTATGACTGTCATCATGCGGGAATATCGCCCCCAGATTGTGTTTCACGCTGCTGCTTACAAACACGTCCCCATGCAGGAGCTCCACCCCTGGGCTGCTGTCCATACCAACGTCCTGGGCACCATGTATTTGGCCGAATTATCCTCAAAATACCTGGTCGATAAATTCGTTCTTGTCTCTACTGATAAGGCTGTATCCCCGGTCAATATAATGGGCGCCACCAAACGCCTCGCCGAAAAGATTATCCTTGCCGCGGATAAGATCAGCCAGACACGCATGATCGCTGTACGGTTTGGGAACGTTATTGGCAGTTCCGGCAGTGTCATCCCTACCTTCCAGAGACAGATTGAACACCAAGGTCCTGTCACCATTACCCATCCGGAGATGTACCGCTATTTCATGTCCGCTTCCGAAGCGGCCCAACTCATCTTTCAAGCCTCAACCATGGGGCAGAAAGGCCGCATCCTGGTGCTGGATATGGGCAAGCCCATCCGCATTAAAGACATGGCCTACGATTTGATTCGTTTGTCCGGTCTTGAACCGGAAAAAGATATTCCCATCGTGTATACCGGTCTTCGCCCCGGTGAAAAACTGTACGAAGAGCTCATTGCAAAGGAAGAAACGATTCTCCATACGCCCCATAAAAAAATATTAGTGTTGAAAGACCAGAATAACAACCCACATTGGGACAATCTGAAAAAAGATATCAAAACCTTGATCAAAGTAGTCAATAGTTACGAACCCGATGTAATCAAGCAAAAGCTCCAGCTCTTGGTGCCCGATTATACCCCGCAAGATTATTTTGCTTTAGGCAAAAAACTGGATTTTGATGTAGTTTCCATCAAAGGTCAAGCCTGAGTTAATCCATGTTTACACCAAACTTCAGGCTGCCAATTTTGGGAGCTTTTTTGTTTACAACAACCTTAGGGCAGCTTACACCCTGGCCCGATGATATCCAACCCGAACTGACTCAACAGCAATTCAGAAAACACCACGATCTGATTTTATTCACCCGCTTCAGTCCCTATGATATTTCCGCTGATTCTAATCAAACCAATGCTCACATTGGTATTTCACCCAACCTCTATACTGGTGGCGCCAAAGAGGATGTTTTCATGGTTCACGCCTGGGGCAGTGCCCGGGTTAACTGCTGGTCCCTACTGGTGGAACCCGTCATCGTTAACAATCCCCGAGGCCAGGACATCCTCGGCACCTCATTTACCCGCTTCGGGATCAACGGTCGCATCCGCAACGCCTTTCTCCGCTATACCGGTCATATGGTTGTACTCCAGATTGGGCGCGCCCCCTTATTTTGGGGTCAAAGCTGGACCCATTCCATTGTCCATACCACTGTGGGGTCTACCTATGATCATATTGCCATGCAGGTTAAACTGTCTGCTTTTCAGTTTGAGCTTTTTGGCGGCCAGTTGGGCTCCGATACAACTGCTGTGCCCATCCGTATCAAGCGCCTAACCGCTGGTCACCGCCTGATCTGGCTGGCGCCTTCCAAAAAATGGATATTGACGATAGGGGAACAGGTTGTCTACAGCGGGTCACACCGTTCCCTGGAATTGATGTATATCAATCCATTTATACCCTATTTTTTCGTCGCTGTGGAAGGTGATGAGCTCACCGATCCCATCGACAGCGATAATTCCATTATTTTCTTTACCGGCCGTCATGTCTTTAGTCCATCACTATCTTTGTATGGTGAATTTATAGTGGATGATTTTCAGGTAGACAGCAATAAATCACTTCAGGACCAGTTAGGTTATCGCCTCGGTGCCGATGGTGCATTTACTATCGGAGAAATACCCGTTACTTGGACGGGTGATATAACCAAGCTGAATACGTGGACCAACATTCACTACGGACAATCTACTTCTTGGTATAACCGCGGCCACGCCTTGGGATACATTTATGGCCCCGATTCCTGGGCAGTACACCTACAGGGCGATGCATGGTTGAGCAAAACTCTCCTGGCCGATTTGGATATTACTTGGCTGAGCAAAGGTAGTAAAACACTCCAGTCTACCTATAATAATTGGCATGCCATTGGCACTGATCCTTTTCCATCTGAACCGGTAGTAAACCATACACTAGTGTCCGCATCCCTCTGCTGGTGGAGTCCCTTTGGTAAAATATCAGCGGGTTATTCGTCCCTTCCTTTTGCAAACCATATCGCTTACGACGGTCTATCTAAACCTGTTTCCGGGAACTTCTTTTTCCAATATCAGTATATCTTCCAAAAAGATTTCAATATTTAATAATTTACTTGTTAACCCCTGCTTTAAGTACCTGTTCTCTTTTATCTACAATACTGGACTTAGTATAAAGAAGTGTACACGAAGTTAAGCACCTATTTAATATGAAAAAGTGGAAAGGAAGGGAAATGAAAAACAAAAGAACCAGAAAGACCTATGATCGTGATTTTAAAGTATCGGCTATGAAGTTGATATTGGCAACACAGCAACGTGTGGCCAAAGTGTCTATAGATTATTGGCTGGGCAGTGCATCAACGCCTGACCCAGTCTTTAGTCATACAGGCGATGGAAAGAGCGCTCAAAAAGAGAAGACCGACTGGAGCGGTCATCTTTCATTCTGATTGTGGGCGTCAGTATGTTAGTGATGCCTTTAGGATACCGGATACCTACTTAAACATGGAGAATTACAACATGTTGCTTAACTTTTTTGACTAAGTCCAGTAAGTGGTATATGGCTTTAGCCTTATTTTAAAGATGTGGCACAGATTCTAAAGAATATGGTATAGTAATGGCTGAAGATAAGGCTTGAGATGAATATGGTCAACATGACCCGTGGGATAAACTTGGTCTTTATCCAGCACAATCGTCTATAGAGCACGCTAATGTTGAACAATTGTTGTCAACAGCCCCAAAAGAATTAATAAAAAATATCCGACTAAAACGGCAGCGCCTTCATAATCCTTGGCGATGCGCTGACCAAAAAAAAGGAATAACAAATTCACAGCCGAAATAATTAAACCGTAGATTAGATATTGATTGTTCTGACTAATTAACAGCACCAAAGTGCCAATACCGCTTAATAATCCGCCACTGAGCTCCAGGATAGTGATGATGGTTAGCATCGGAGGTACTATACCGCGCAATATAGTTTTACTAAAATGGTCATTCAGCCACCCCAAATTGTCCCTACGGTTCATTACTTTGTCTAACCCGGATTGTACCAATGCGACTGCAATAAAAAAACCTATTAACGCTTGGACAATGGGTAAAATTGACATGTTACAAACAAACCATTCTATCATTTCTGTGCTCCTTTAATATTGTTATTGATCAATGCTTGAATCTTATTTTTTGATCAGGCTTTGAAGTTGTCCAAATCTCACATCTGTAAATTCATTTTCCTTAACGGGTGTTCCAAACTGAATATTACTGGAAGGAATTTTAAGTCAATCTTTTTTTGCCTGATATACCTTTTTGTAATGCCACCCAAACAGTAGTGCCACTGGGATTCAGTACCAACTGTCATAATATTATGTTTCAATCTGCTGCTAAGCAAAATGAATCTATCAAAGATTCATGATTAAACAAATATAGATAGGAACTACCTCATTTATTTTATCGAGAATCTTATCTTCCCGCCTTAAAGCTATAATATTCCCGTTGGGATCGTAGGTTAATCCCGACAAATCAATCAAAGCACTATCATTATTCACAGCTGCGGTCAGTTGACCAAATTCATCGTACGGGTAATTGGTGAAATAATTATAAAAATGTTGTTGGGAGACAGCATCGTAGGGTGAATCATCATCATTTCCTTCATCATCCACATTGCCATCCCCGCCTACAGTGATCCAGGGGGAGGCAATATTCCCCCAGAAGTATAATTCTAAAGATTACCTCTGAATGATTGATTAACTTTAAGCAACCCTGGGGGTTATACGTAAAATGGTGGACCAGTGAACCTGCACTTTGTGCAGAATTTCTTTTTTAATGCTGTTGAGCCAGTTTTTGTGGTGGTATTCGTATTGTAACCTTGACATTTTAAGTGTATTGATCTCGTTTGGCTGAGTGACGCCATCAATATAATGGAAAGCCGGTAATCACAAATTTCTGTCCTGCCTGTGTTGGATAAAAATAAAACCTGTGTAGGACTATTGCGGATTCACGACATTTATCAGACATCCCTTCCGTAAAAGAAAACGCCCCAACCTATATAGGCTGGGGTGCTCATTATTGTAACTTTATAAAGGGTTTACCTTTACCAAAAGATCCGCTTTAACATTTGAATTCTCTGTTGATTTACAGGTTCCAATTCACGTGTATTTTCTGCTTGGACATTCATTGGAAATAAGGGCCACGAACCTCCGGACCGATCCATAGTAAGTTGGAATCTATTAACAATACCGGTGAGGCTCCCTTCATCAAAATACATAGATTCTTCAATTTCATCCATGCAATCATCCGGTGATATTAGATTCCCGAATATATCAGTAGCACCATTCGCACAAGGTCTTCTCTCTACGATAAAAGTTAGCATATCCCCATCCACCAAATAACCTATTGCAAAGGTGTCTAAATTTGTGACTCCATTCACCTCATATTCTTTAAACAAAGTAATATTGGCATTGTCCGCTGTCCATGTCCCGCTGAGTATGTTTGGAAATTGAGCGGCCGAAAATGTACCATCTGAGTTGAGGGTAAGTTGAGATAGCCACCCTTCTCTCAAATTAAAGTACCTCCAGATAGCAGAGAACGCCAGGTCTCGGAGGTCAATTTCCGTAGGCACATTGGCGGGTATGGTCAGGGACCGCGGCGCAAGGCTTCCAGACACTGTAACCATTCTACGGGAATCCATTTGTTTATATAAGGTCAAGCTCGGGATAGAAATCGAAAAATTGGTTGGATTGTAGGTATAGGTCGGATTTCTTGCCATGTATACATCCACGAAATCCCCCCAATCAAAATCGTCCCACCCACCAAGTAAGAGGCTATCTATAGATATGTTTACGACTGAAAGAGTTGCATGTTCTCCGTGGATACTTGCAGCATTAAATAATTCCAACGAAGTTATTTCCAGTTCAGTGGGGATTCCTCCATCAATCGGATCCAGATCATCAATCATACCCATGTTGGAAGCGACAATAATTGAAACATCAACAGGGGTTGTGTAGAATTGGCATCTACCTGAGCAATTTTCTTCGCATTCTTCCTCAGAATCATATGAAGTACCCGAATCTTCGCAATAGAATCCCGATTGATGGTTAAACGTCTGCCTTGGAATGAGAGATGTGAGAACAGCTGAATGATCACCGGTCACTGTCAGCTCACCGATGCCTTCTCTAAAAAATTGGTACATAACCTGGTCCGAACTGGTTACCACCTCCGTAGAAAATTCCATATCAGTGGTGTACCAGGTTCCCCATAGGTCTTCAGAGCTTTTGGTAATCTCCGGTTCATCATTTTTGAACAAATTGCAGGATCCGACGAGTACAACCGAAAATAATACCACTTGCAGAAAATATATATTTTTCATGAACAATTTTTGCTTAATTAATTTAAACTCAGTTTACGGAGTAACAGAAATACGATTCAAGTATTTTAAATTAACCTATGATCCAACACACGATGATACTTATTAATTATATATAAAAATCCCAAAACCAGGCTTTTTATTTTATCCACCACCGATGCGAACAGTTTACCGCTTGACTCCTTATTATAAATAAACATTTTTTAGAGAATGATCCCTGTGAGATTCGTGCGTTTAATTTTCAAATCGATCGCCGATACACATTTGAACAAACCCGTTTTATTAAAAATACTATACGAGACAAGAAATCCTTTCCCAAGAAAGATGTAATTATTTCACCATTTGCACTAAATTTATTTTTTGTATTGGCAGTCCATGAACCAGCCGGTAATAGCTCATTTCCCTGGGCAAGGTATACATTGTTTAAGGCATTTTCATATCCATACACTGAACCCATCAACAGGGTTCAATTTTATCTGGGCATTGGGTATTATAAATAGAAATAAACCATTGTTTTATATCATAAAAAAATTTTCCAATTGTTAATGAATGATTAATTATTCCGATATTACAGTATGGAGATCAGCGGGTTAAAATTCAAAAGGAAGTATGGTGGAACACAAAACGGATCAGCTTTGATCACAATTCTGGTTTTCATTTTACTTGTCTCTTCAGCAACCGGTTTGGCTTTTAGTATGATGAGATTTCACCAAAGAGAAGCTGCTGCTTATTTAAAATCAATCCAATTACATCATCTGGCAGAAAGTGGGTTACATATCGCGTTATCAAAGGTCCGGTCCGGTGAAGTTTCTCTATCATTTAAGTCCCTGAATGTTATTACGGATACGTGTACTGTTAAATCTAAACAAAAAGCACTCAAACATGAATGGATTTCTACGGCAGTTATGGGTAAAGACAGTATTCAATTAAGGGCAACTATTGGCTATTCATCTGACGATTTATTTATGAATGCGCTATCATTAACAGGCATTGCCCCACGATTGGTCATATCCTCTGGAACCGTATTAGAGGGAGATGTTGCTTTGAATGATGGCCAGGTATTTTACTCGCCGCCACAGGTCATCAATCAAAAACCTGTATATGGGATTATAACGGAAGATTCCACTTTTTCAGATGAAATGGTTAACAGCACTTTGCTGGATTCACTATTCACTCGATTTCATTCAGCCTTGGATAACGTAGATTATTCAAATTACACTGTTTTTGAAAGTGGTGAATACAGTGCAAGTGATTTAAAGGAGTCCCATAATATCTTTGTAGAAGGGGATTTAATCTTAAGAGCAGACTCTTCAGAAGTCTTTGATTTAGATACAATCATCACCACCCATAATCTGACCATCTCCAATCGGTCAAAATTTATAAAACCGGTTACAATTATATCAGGCGAAAATATATTCCTAAAAGACAAAACCATCATTAATAATAGTATTTTATTTGCAAAATCCGCAATCTATGTGGAGGATTTTTCAAAAATCAAAGGGCAGCTTCTTTCAGAAAAACAGGTTTTGATCACCAACCGTGCTGTTTTGGCATTCCCATCATATATTGTAGTACCTGTGAACACTGAAAAAGTCATGGGCGATCCAGAAGTAGCTCTATTAAAACATACATCCTTTTCCGGGATGATCTGCGTGTATGAATCCACAAAATCAAAAAATATAGTAAATACATTTTATCTTTCGGGAAAAGTGAAAAAGGAAAGATCAGCCAAATTTTCAGGGGGGATATTCTGCAATGGTATGGTTGAACTTTATGGCAGTATTGATGGCTTTATTCATGCGGATGGCTTGGAACAAACCGTGGACCAAACTCGGTGGATAAATTATTTAAAGAATACACAATTATACCGATATAATATATCCCCTGATTTCCCCCTGCCACCTGTTTTTTCAAAACAGAACCAATTGACCATTCTTGATATTCAGGAAATCAGGGAATGAAACAAGTGCAAAAAGGATTTACACTCGTGGAAATACTTGTGGCCATTATCCTTTTAGGTGTAACAATTACAGCTATAGTTAAAACTTTCAATTTTTTGTATGCGCCGGATCGTCTTAAAAAAATGAGTATTATCCGAAATATGGATTTTCAGTTCACTCAATGGGTTGAGGGCAATATCGATGTATCAGGATTAAAATCGCCTGGATCAAAATATACTATTGCTGCGAAAATGGATAGCACTGCTACAGGGTTAAACAAATACAATCTAAAATTACTGCATAAGTCTACACATCAAACTATCGTTGAATTAATTACTGCCAGAGTGCGTGACTAAACAATCTAAACAGCATAAAATTTATTTATCCCAAACCGGGTATGTTCTTACTGAACTTATGGTGGCTGTAGTTCTATTGGCTGTAGTGTTTCTTCTGGTATTTAGGATGATCCGTTTTACCAACGAACGGTTTAATACATGGCACAAAGTTGTCGATCGTGAAATGGAAACTCATATTTTGTTACAATCGATAAAAAAGGATATCAATAAAAGATCGTTCAGTTTTAAAACGGACTCGGTTCTATTCTTTTTGGGTGACAGCATTAATAATATAAAAACAAACATCCACAAACATAATCGGGATAATGTAAATGATAATAGAATAGACTCAATCGGATTAAAATTGACTCTTTATAATTATAAGCTCGATTCGACATATCTGGTACAGCTGGATACATTAAACAGATGGATTGACAACACACAGCCGCTCTTCAGGTCAAACACATTTTTGAGAGATTTATCGGTTGACGTTTATTTAAAAAAACTGGACCCGGTTACCCTTTATTTTCCAAACCTTTCCTCACCGATGCGCCCCCTATACATCATGAAACATCTTCAACTGGAATAAACATATAATAATTTCAAAAGAGTGTACAATTTTCTGAATCAGTGAATATCTAAACAACCATGTCTGTATCATTTAATGCAACCATAAAACGCTGGGTACCGCCCTGGCAGCGACGCCGATATGTGCATACCTTCATCAAAAAATTATCCATGCTCCTCAATTCCGGTGTGTTGTTGACAAAGGGTCTGTACATTCTTTCTGAAAATGCACATAAAAAAAGAGGAACGAATTTTTATGAAATTATAAAAAAGGTGGCCTATTCTGTAGAAAGCGGCAGAAGTTTTCATGAGTCTATTGGGCGATTCTCCAAATGGTTTCCGCCCATGGTGGTGTCTCTCATTCAAGTTGGAGAAGAAAGTGGGCGCTTAAAAGAGGTGACCTTGGAATTAAAAACGTATATGGACTCCCAGGACAAATACCTGAAAAAAGTGACCTCTTCCTTGGCATATCCTATGGTAGTGATTTGCATTGCCGTATTAACTGTTATATTTCTCATTATGTTTCTCCTGCCGACCTTCTCCAGCATGTACGAGGATATGGGAATGGATCTTCCTGTTTTTACCCAGATACTTCTGAATATAGGTAACCGCTTCGCTTGGTTTATTTTGGGTACAATTATTACCGTTGCTGCTATTGGATTTATTTTCAGAAAATTAATGAACTATGATTCATTCAGAGGTAAAATCATAAAACTGTTTAGGAGAATGCCCTTTATTGGATCTGTATTAAATCAGGTCATCATTGTATATTACCTGCAGATTCTGATTACATTACAGGAAAGCGGATTAACTTTATTGAAATCATTGGAAGTGTGCAGAACGATCGCCCGGTCATCGTTTACAAACGGACTTTTTCAGTATTTGATTCGACGACTCAAAGATGGACAATCCTTTTCCGATCTCATTACCCGGACGAATCTCATTGACCCGGAATTTGGACATATTTTTTCCATTAGTGAAGAAACAGGAGAATTTTTAGGCGCATTCAGGCAGATTCATGAAGCAATATCTATAGACATGGAAACCAGGCTCGAATCATTGAGTGCTTTACTGGAACCGGTCATCATTGTAGGCCTTGGACTGCTTGTAGGAGCTATTCTTGTGGGAATGTATCTACCTATATTTGAATTATCTTCTACTACAGCATTTTAAAAAGGAGTGAATATGAAGCAAAATACAATGCAATCCATATTGAAAAGTCAACGGGGATTTACCTTAACGGAATTATTGGTTGTTTTGGTAATTATCGGGGTTTTGGTTTTACTAGCAGTTCCCAAGTTTACGTCTGTTATCAGCAAAACCAAGAAAACAGAAGCAAAGCTCATGCTGAAGCAAGTCTATATTTTGGAAGAATCGTTTAGAAATGAACATGATAGGTATTCGGATGACTTACTGAAAATAGGATTTGAGCAGGAAAAATTGGTCACCAATGGTGGAGATGCTCGCTATTTTATTGAAATCACAGAAGCAACCGATTCATCCTTTATCGCAACCGCAACATCGGTTGTCGATATTGACCGCGATGAGGTCATGGATAAATGGCAGATCGATGAGAAAAAAGAATTAATTCCTGTGGAATAGAATTGGCATTTCGCACCTGGCCAAAGGGGTAGTAATCTCGGCTCCAGATTACGGCGCCGGTCTCATCCGATGTGGTCGGTGCGTGTGTGATTTCAAATGGATTATCAAGCGGCGTGTATTCCAGCGAGCAGAAAACTATTGACCTCGGTTGTGACCACACTCCAAACGTTGTCCTTCTTGCCAAATTTCAAAATCACAAGTTGCTTCGCAGTAAACTTGTGTGTAAACATCAGATTCAACGATGTAGAACCAAGGGGCGATGTCGTCACTGGGTTGAGCAATAATTTCAAGTTTCTCATTAGGCAGAAGGGTATAATCCTCACCCCACGGCTCAACATACACAACTCGCGACCGTGGATTATTGCAATGATTTGAAATACCGATCTTTGATACATTAACTTTCATTTTCATCAACCTCATTTATCAAGTAGCTTCTCAATCGCTTCCAGTTGTTCCACATCTCCGTTTCTAAATCCTTTTCCTTGCCTTCATAAGTATAAGCATTCTCTTCATTCGGGGCGGTGGCCTCTCTTTCCTGGCCAAAGGGGTAGTAATCTCGGCTCCAGATTACGGCACCGGTCTCATCCGATATTCTGCGCACTGAACCTAGATAATCATTGTGAAGATAGGATAGTGTATACGAGCTTTCTGTATAAAACACATCATCCCAGTAAAATTGAGCATTGTTAGCAGTATCACCTGAAGTACCGGCACTGTTCGTATGCGCATGAAAGCTCCCCACAATACGGTTTCCTTCGAGAGCATCATGGGCTTGATGGTTCACATTGTTCAAATCCAGCCACAACTCGTTCCACTTGCCTGCTGCCAGATCAATTCCAACCTCATAACGACCATCACTATCCACATCCCCTAATAATTTGTCAAACAAACCAGGCCCAGAACTTTGATGCTCTTCAGCAAACAAATTGATATACTATGTCTCCACTTCTTTATCAATTATAATTTTCATTTCTATTCTGGCCTACCTTTACCTTCTAAAAAGGCCAGTCTAGCTTTCCCGGTCAGTTTTTCATTAGCCATATTTTTTAGAGTCTCGTCCAGTTCGAATTTTTCAAAGAACTCAATACCAAACAAATCCCAGACGTCTGCAGTTAAATCAGAATCCTCAAAGACTTCGTTTATGAAAGCAAAAACTCTTTCAAATACCTCACTATCTGGCTGACCATCAAGCAATTCTTCCAAATAGTAAAAAAAATATTGAAAGTAGGTGTAAGCACCAGAATCGTCATATACATATAATTTGCGCTCTTCCCATTCATCGAATTCAGGGAACCTAGCCAATAGCTCAATGGTCATTTTGCGTAATACTGGTTCTTCCTTAAATATTTCGGTCATAGTATTTTATTTATTGCCTACTTTATAATGTATTTTTATCGCTTGTTTCTTTTTAGTGCATCCTCAAGATCTCGCCGTATTTGCTCTAGCACTTCAAATTCTCGAGAACTAAGATTATTACCTTGTTTATTAATGATATTATCAATTCGATTAATTGCGTCTTGTGCTTTCTGTATATGGTCAGAACCACCAACTTTTTCCCCTGTCTTTATAGTATGCCGAACCGCATCAGCCGTACCGCCGTCACCAATCTCGGGCCTACCTTTACGTTCTAAAAAGGCTAGTCTAGCTTTCCCGGTCAGTTTTTCATTAGCCATATCTTTTAGAACCTCGTTCAGTTCGAATCTTTCAAAGAACTGAAGATTAAACAAATCCCTGATGTATGCGGTAAGTTTCTCTCTCTCAAAGACTTCATTGATGAAAGCGAAAACTCTTTCAAATACCTCACTATCTGGCTGATCGTCAAGCAATTCTTCCAAATAGTTGACAAAATAGTAAAAGTAGGTGTAAGCACCATCATCGTCATACACATCTTTACGCTTTTCCCATTCATCGAATTCAGGGGTTATCTTCGTGATTCTTAAATTCACGATTAAATTCATCAAGTAACGTCTTCACCTCTTCCTTTGTAACTCCCATTCGGATGGAGTATTCCCAATCCTCTACGACTTCAAGAGACACTTCAAGGGCGCGCTTCATTATGACGAGGTCATCCTTATGGATGGTAATCGTCACAATCTCGTCGGTTTTTTTAATGAATTCCATCGCTATTGAATCCCCCCGCTTCCGAAATACTTGCGAAACTGACGCAAAAGCGTCCTTGCTTTGTCCGGAGTAACCCCCATTCGAGTTTGAAATTCCAAATCCTCTGGGATTTCAAGAGATTCGTTCAGTGCGTTATTCATCGCTACCAGTTCCATATCGTTGAAGCAAGCAGTTATTGTTTCTTCAGTCTGATCGATAATCTTCATCATTTGTCCAAGTCATCAAAATACTTTCGTCCTGCGCGCGGCTTAAACACGGTCCCACCATCAATATGGGAGGGATCCCTAACCACCACTGATTGCGTTGCATCATCCCAATACGCAGTCTTACCATGTTTGAGGTTTTTTGTGGCTGTTGGGTTGCCCATCACGCGCTCTACGTGTGCCGCCATTTCAGCCCGAGTCTTGAATCCAAATTCGGAGGCGTGTTTCGGAAAAACCCTATTATTTCAAAGCTTCTACTTTTTCTAATTCAAATTTAATATCGTCTATCGATACTACACGCTCCATCCCAATATCATCCCCCAACAAAACATAATCAAAATTAGGCTCTTTAAAATAAAAATTATCCTTAAAAGACACAAGCTCAACAAAATCAGCATTACCTATTGAAACATATTCATCATTGAGCAAATCAAAAATCTGTTCTTTGGAAGACTGATTAACCTTTATGGAGAAGTTTGGCAAAGCATCTATATCTGTAATTCTACTGCTTGCTCCATTAAAGTCTGCACCTTCTCCATAAATTTCCAAATATTGATTTATTTCCAGTATTTTTCGTTCTACTAAAATTTCCCAATTGGATTGCAACCAATCACTAATAGAGCTTTCATCAGATGTGTAATTTCGATCTTTCACAAGCGGCATTACAGTAAACCAGGCATCATTTATAAATTTGGCAAAAACCCTTATTGCTGTATCTAAATTCATCTCTATCATCTACGACTTATTCTCTTTAGAATATCTAACTCTTCTTGGGTAGGTAATCTCTTATAACCTTCATCTTTAAGCTTTTGTATCCAGGCTTTCTTATTTTTTAGCAGATATTGTACTTAATAAATCTTCTGGGTTAAAATCACGCCACTTCAATGGTAATTTATCACTAATGCCAAATGCTTCCGCCTGATTCAGAAGCCTTAAAATAACTCTATAGTAGCCAATCAGTAATCCCTTGTCAAATTCACTAATGGTATTTTTCTTTATTTCAAGTGCTTCATCAAGCAATTGATTCAAGGTGTCTTCCAAATAATATTCCATTGTTTTCATTATTTAAGAATTTCCTTAAGTATTTGAATTTGTTCGGTGAAATTGATAACCTCATTTTGCCACCCCTGAATTAAACTTTGCTGATGTCCTAGCTTTAATGTATTCCAGCTAGGAACATATTCCGAAGGGTTAGCAATTTTATTAAGGTGAACATTTATTCCGCTTTTACCTGTCTGCAATGAATTTATTGCCTTATTTATTCCTGCGAGGCTTTAGTTTTATTTAGAAAGGTCATTTACAATCTCTTGTAACCGTCCTTTAGTTATTTCACCATTTATCTCAGGAGATGAAAACTCAAAAATAATTTCCTGCATTTCTTCATCTTCAAAATCTAAATCATCTCTGCATTCTATCGCATTAGCCCAATCTTCTAAATCTTGGAAAGTGATTATTTGATCTATGCACTTCATTAAAACTTTTGAAAATTGAGTATTAGTAATGACCAAATACGGTTCTTCAGCATCCCAAGAATATTGAGAAAGTTCACTTTTTAAAGCTGACAAATCCCCGTTGAAAGAGACTAAATCTTTTAGTATATCTGTCCGATTTCTCATATTACATTATTTTAGTTTAACATGAATGATTTTACCATCAGCATTGAATGAGCCGAAAGTGTTGGTCTTCGGGTCGTAAACGCGAATTACGCCATTGGCATCGACCTTCGTGGATAAGCGGTCAGCTTGAGAACGGCGGAAGAAATCCGACGCCAAGTCTGCATATTCATCGGCATTCCTCGCCCCAAAGTCACCGCCGTCCCGTACTAGGACGCACCCCAACCAGTGCCTCCGCACATACCACAATGGTCGCCATCGTTTACCCCTTCGCCGAAGCAAACAGGACATTGAAACTTTAGAGACCTTAACCGCAACTCGTTTCCAGGCAACACGTGCAATTCGGCTCGTTGAGGGTATCCGTCCAAATCGCAAAAGTCAATCCGCACGCCCTGGGTAGTCTTTTCGATGGCAGCAATTTTTGCGACTTTCTCAATCTTATTATGCAAATCACCGTCTTCAAAACCGTCCGCTAGGTAAGAACATAAGACCTCGCGATGATTCTCGATTTCATCATCATTCGCCTTCGGCCAACGATCAATGATCTCCTTCAGAAAAACCACACAGCTTTCTATGTCTAGGCGCTCGTCGTTCATGATCAATCCAATGAAGTTCTATACTTTCTGAGCGCGTCGTCGATGCGAGTCCGGGCACCGGGAACTTGATCGAGGAATCTCACCTCCACCCCCGACTACCTAATCTTTATGTCTTCTATATAGCTCCGGATACTTGTCTCGTCGATACTTTCTCAGATCAGCAAACTTTGCATCAACATTTTCACCACTAAAAAAATCGTTTATTACATTATAGTTGTCATAAATTACTGTTGATATATGCCTAAACTGCTTTTTATAACACTCGTCAAGGTCTTTTTCTTTAAGAAAACATTCCTCCTCAGGTACATTTGCAGCACCTGGGTTCAAGTAGTTTAAATATTCTAATAAATTAAAAAGTTCTATCCCATTATCCGGGTTGTTTAACTCATAAAGCGATACATAAAATTCCCGAAAGTACTTCTCAATTCTAATTTCAAAATTCTCTGAACTATACTCAATCATATACGATTGCCCGTCGTTTAGTTCTGTTTTTATTTTAAATCCATATCTTTCAATAAGATTTTTAGACAATTCACAGATGTATTTAATAAATTTCTGTTCCATAATAATCTTATCTTCTTTTGATTAGTCTTGTAAAATTATCGTTCCATGAATAGCCATGGTTCTGTAAATACTGAATTTCTTGTGCAAGAATCGAATTAGATTTAAGTAAATCGGAGTCAAATTTTCCGGAAAATATTACATCGTCACCTCTTTTGACAATTCCTTCCAAGAACTTTACATTCTTACGCATAGTCCAAGCTTCATCTGCTACATTAAAAAAATTGGCGCCTATATTTTTAGCAAATTCTCGGTAGGTTGACTTTGGACCAATTACACTGACCCCCTTAGCGACATCAACCGTTCTTGCCGCCTTCTTGCCAGCTTCTGCTGCATTGGCGGCTTTCCCCGCATGCCTAATGATTCCGACCGCTGGAATAAATGGCAATGCCGCACCGACAACATCGGCCATCATCCAGCCAAAATTTGACCAGCTTGGGTTCTGATACAGATCATAAATACTCTTCCCAAGTGCAACAGCATCCACAACCACTTGTCCATCTCTATCCACAAACCGCAATGGATTATTCGCCACCCGAACATACGGGCTCAAACTCGGATACTTACTCCATAATGGATCCACCTGCGTAAATCTGCCTTCATCATTAAAATGGCGCTTCCAGTTGTTCCACATCTCCGTTTCTAAATCCTTTTCCTTGCCTTCATAAGTATAAGCATTCTCTTCATTCGGGGCGGTGGCATTTCGCACCTTGCCAAAGGGGTAGTAATCCCGGCTCCAGATTACGGCGCCGGTCTCGTCCGATATTCTGCGCACTGAACCGAGGTAGTCATTGTGAAGATAGGATATTGTATACAGGCTTTCCGTATAAAACACATCATCCCAGTAAAACTGGGCATTGTTAGCAGTATCACCTGAAGTACCGGCACTGTTCGTATGCGCATGAAAGCTCCCCACAATACGGTTTCCTTCGAGAGCATCATGGGCTTGATGGTTCACATTGTTCAAATCCAGCCACAACTCGTTCCACCTGCCTGCTGCCAGATCAATTCCAACCTCATAACGACCATCACTATCCACATCCCCTAATAATTTGTCAAACAAACCAGGCCCAGCACTTTGATCCCGCACATAAAACTCTACCCATTGGGCATTATCCCCCGGTTTCACCCAGGTATGGATATAGCCGTACGTTGCCGTAGGGACACCCGCGGCTACATTCAATGTCATATTGGAAAATCCATGGCTAGATTCATAACTGTGCGTCCTGATTGAATAATCGCCCGTCCTCCGATCAGTAGACATTACCTTTGTATAACTATGCCCAGACCAAATGTCAATTATCTCTTCCATATCCGATATCAAACTTGCATCAGCCGGTGGATTATAGTCCCGGGTCAGTTTTACCAACTTTTCTCCGTTCCCGTGGACATAGTTATTCTTTAAGGTCCCAGTGCCATCGTATTCAGAAAACACTTGCCCACTCCCATCCGTAATATATTTTGTAACTCCTTCAGGACTGATCTTCAGCACCCGTTCATCATCGGTATTGTATAAATAATGCACAAACGACCCGGCAAAACCGTCCAGTTGGGGAGCGTCAAAATTGTCTGTGAATGTATACGGTGAATAAGCTGTGGTGGCCACCGCAATATTATCCACTGCATAATCCCCTTCTAGCAACAATATCTTTATAGAATTCACTTGGGTGATTTGCTGATCCAATGATACCGGATCTGGATGGATATGCTCCCCAGCTCGATCATATTCAAATTTTACCGTGTTGGCTGCAGCATCAATGATCAGTCTTACATAACTGCGGGTATTGTAGGGAATATCCATATTGGTATTTAAATAAATATTAGAATAAACATTCCCGCCATGATACTGCCGAACCAGCAATTTATTACTGCGTTTATAATAATTGATATGAAACCCCGTTCCACTGGTAGAATCTTCTAACTGGATCCTTAGGTAATCCATATCCACATGGGTCTGAATGGTAAAATCAAATTCAAACCTAATCACATCCCCACTGCCCGCGATCGGGATGGGCGCTATTTCCTTTTTGGCGTATTTCCAGCCATTATTATTGTTCCCTCTGATATGCAGCTGATTATTACTCACTTCAAATAGGTACGGTGTATTGGGGTTGTTCGCCCACTTTTTCCACGTATTAGCTTGCACTTCCTTTAAGCGGTTGTTCCAATCGTATTTATATACAAAACCTTGGTCATTATCCAAAATAAGATTCCCGTTGGCGTCGTATTGAAAAGCAGTGGAATTATTGATGCCCCGTAATTGGTTATTGACCAGACTGTCATTATTCATGGTATAATTATATATATCACTATTCATTCCAATGCGGTTACCCACTTTATCGTAAGAATAATTCCGTGTACCTTGACCACTTGAATAGTTTACTGCAGTAAGTCTATTTAATTCATCATAATCAAAATCTTCTAAAAGCGCGTTCGTTGCGAAATGATTTATTCTATCCAAATTGCCGTTAGGTTCATATTCATAACCGTAACCAAAATCATGACTAGCATTATTGAACACCCGCTCTAACCAATTTCTGCTATTGTAGAAATAATGGTACTGAACGCCATTATCAAAATACTTATTTGTAATCGCTCCATTGGGATTATATTCAAACCCGTTCCCATTATTGCCATCTAAATAGCTGGGGATAGATTCAAGCTGTGCCAGCCGATCATAAGTATAATCTACCATTTGTCCATTGGGGTAGGTAATGGACGTGATTAGATCCGCAGAATTATACGTGTAAGCAGTCGTATACGAATGATCTCCCGATAACTGATCCACATCATTAACAATATAATGCAGAGTCATACTTCCAACCCCACTCTGGGAGCCGGGAATTGCCGCTGTAATGGTTACAACATCGCCCGCAAGCACTGAGTACGAACCACTGTTATCCGTACCGCTAAAAACAACCGTACCATTTCTTTCTATAGTGGTTGTTCCTGTGTAATTATTGGGCACAATGTCGGCATCCCGATAAAAATCATACAAAATCGTTTGATTATGATCAATGGTGACTCTTTCTGATCTCCATTGCTTACCATTGCCGCTTAATGACAATTGCTTTGTCATAGGTGTATTGGCCAGGATGGCTTGATAATACGCTGTTTTATCTTTTATCCGCCCTCGATAATCATAATTGTATAAAGTGGCTGTTTCGCTTTCATGGTCAAAAGCAGCCGCCAATCTCCCTTTTGAGTTATCGGAAATATCCTGATCATAATAATACGACTTTTTAACGATGTCATTAACCGTATAGGCCGGTTCAGCGGTTGGCACTTTTCTACATAACCCTTCCTCTAATAACCGGTTTATTCCATCATACCGGTAATAATACCAACCATAATGATTATCTTGAGCCCTTAATGCATCTTGTTTAAAAATCATATTCCCATTGCCATCATACCGGTATTTTGTGATCCCGTTATCGGGGTGGGTGGTGGCTATCAGTTGGCCTAAACCATCGTAATCAAACGTGGTTAATTGACCCTCCGCATTCAGGATTTTTGTGCGATTGCCTAGGGCATCATAATCATAAAATGTTTCGCCAACCAAAGTGTAGTAGAAGTCAGTTGTATCTTCATATAATTCTTCCTTGCGTACCTGTCCGAATACATCTTCGTATTGTACCGTCTTATGATCGTTTTCGTCAATTCGGGTCTTCCTCATCGCAAAACTAATACTCGTTGTCCACCCCGTCGATGGTGGATAACCGGGAATAGAGTCCATCGGTTCATAGGAAATGTCTATAGCCGAGCTATCCGCATTTACTATTCGTGTATTCCGATTTAATACGTCATATTCGTATGTGGTGGAATTTGCATTAAAATCAGTTTCCACACCCTTGCGATCAAGAAAATCATGATCAACTGCACTGCTTAATGTCCCGGAACTTGATTCCTTCAAATTGGATGTGTTACGTCCAAGAAAATCAAAAATACTTGTAGTATTTAATCTATTATCATTTGCAATAACCGGGTCAAAATCATCTGGATTATTCGTTAACGATAACGATTGCACACTTAAAGGTGCAATCGTTACATCATCATTATAAATGTTTTCTATAGATGAAATCTTATAATGCCGAGCGCCTTGCCAGCCGTATCTATAGTACAATCTAACCCCTGAAACTGAATATATATTATCACTCGCCACTCGTAGATCCACATCGATCCTATCCCCCGCTTCAACATCTAAAAAATGAACTTCATCCATGCGAACTAAACTGGTGGGAGATATTTCTTGCCAATAATCGTCAAATATATGAAGTGCCAGTTCTTCGCCCGTGGATGGTCTATAAATACGACATTCAAGATAGACTCTGTTGGGAGTATTACTCCCCTTTCCATTAGTATACCACAAATAATAATTTAATGTATGGGGTACTGTGAATTCAAATGTCTCAATTAGTTGCGATCCACCATTCCTTGAATCGGCTCTAAAAGTCGTATCTTTTTCAGTTTGATACAAAAAGGGTATGGACAATACTTCTTGGCTATAATCTCCAGGTCTTGTGATTCCTTTCATTCGCTTTCGTGAATCATAGAATATTTCTGTACCATAGCCATTTGGGTCGACCAATAGCGTGGGGAAAGAATCAAAATAATCTAATTTGTACTCTAATGTTTTTCCATGACCTACCTGGACTATTTTCTTTAAGGGGTTTATTAAACGATTTTCGTAAGGGAAATAATTATCTGGCATTGGAATTGGCTTATTCCATCCTCCTTCAATTTGCCGTTCTTCTCCATCATAATATCGACGAGTATAGACGGCTTGATCATACTTTAATCTATCGGATAACCGCTCTCCATATTCATAAGATTCCATATTCCCATTCGCATCGGTAATGGCTTTGAGTTCCCCTCCTTTATAGATTGAATAACTTGTACTTTGGTTATCTAGAGGAAAATATTGATAACTAATGATTCGGTTCGACTGGTTTGGATTATATGAGTAATTCGTTATTTTTTTTATTTGTCCCCTAGAACCATTTGCTCCGTTATTAGTAAAATAATCGATCTTTGTCTTTGATAATTCGTTAGAATTTTCTATTGATCGTATCAATTTTTTAGAAACTAATTGATTGAAATAATAATTCCTTTGGTGGGGTAATGGGTCTGTACCAAAGTTAAATGGCACTCTCATAAATGACCTATTAAATGTCGTTTCCTTTTCAATATTAAATTGATTATCAGTAACAATAATTTTATGAATGTTTTCTATAATACCCCCATTTGGATCTGCAGAAAGAAAATAACTATACTCTATATCCGATGCCAAATACTCTACTAGTCCGTTTGATCCGGTATAATATTCTTTCCTTGTTTCCTCTTTAAAATTGGCCCAATCCCAAGTAGATTTAATGCGTTTTATAATATTATCCCCTTCTAGTATTTTAGTTTGAACTAACTTGATTGCCGATTGATCACAGATTTCACCAGGAGGAGGAGGAGGATTTCTTCCAGTATAGCTGTCACTTTCATACTCATAAATCGTTTGCTTTCTATTTTGACTGTCTTGTCCATCAATAATGGTCACTTTAGTTTCCATTCCAGTCTTCCCACAATAAGGCATGCCTCCAGCCCCTCCAGTCCAATCATATGAATAATCTTCTGTCCTGATGATTTGTGCAGTTTGATAATCTTTTGTTACTCTACTTTGAATCATATTTTGAAAAAATGGATCGCGCCCATAATTATTATAATCATCTGATTTAAACATTGGAGCACAACCACCCGCACCTGGATACGGGCTAAAGTATATTCCATTATCCGTATTGGTTATATAAGTAAATTCTTCCAATAGACCGGTATTTTCATATTGGATTGATCTGAGTGCGCCTATATGTATTTCAAATTGCTCTGGTACCAATACTGTTATTATTTGTGGTTCTTCACCGATACTAAAAGAGGGCACCCCGGGCGATGTGCTATAATAATTTCTTTGCCCCAGACTCGTATACGTAAAATTATAAATATGTTCCTGAGGGTCTTCGCTATATGGCCAGTAATTATCTTCACCAATCCAATCATTTATATTCTGTTCCCAATCCAACGCAGTAAATGTATCGACTATTTTTGTTAAATATGAGCCTTTTATACCCACTGCTTCAAGTCCATAGAGAACCGATCTTAGGCCAAAAGCTGGACACGATATTGCTAGGGAATGCGCACTGGGCCACCAATCTACATAAATATAACCTCCCCAACTGGGCTTAATTGAAGTAATAAATTTTCTCGAAGAGTGTGGAGCGAATGCAGAAGTCAATTCCTCATAATTAAAATTGATCCTGTTTCCGTATTGGTCCTGAATATAGTCTAGATAAAATGTTTTTGGCTTTATTGGGAAACTACCGGCTGCAATCTGCTCTAATCCATAAGTATAATTGGGATACTCTTCATGATAAGCAATGCACGTTCCATCCCCCGGGTAAAGAAATAGTTTCCTATCTGTATTGCTCGATTCTATATTTCCAGCCACCACAGCATGATAATACTCATCCAGTGCACTGGGCGTATAGCGACCTTCGTATTGTACGAAACGTTCGTTTTGTAAGCTATAGAGCCCCCCGTCACCTCTCAGCAAATAAATTCTCTCATAACCTCCCGACCCTCCCGACGCTAACGATGTTACGTGATATCCTTTAACCTGCATAGATAATTCATGATTTGTAGCAACAGGGCCATCGCCGCGCACATTGTTGTATGCCACATCTTCAAAGTTCAATACTTGAATTGCGATCCCATTTACACTGATTATCCATTCCGGATGATTGATATAATAAATAAAACTGCTCCCTGAATATAAATATCGATTTGCAGCAATATGTTGAACCCCTCGAGCATACGTAATATCAACATTTACATCAAAGCCGTTTGGGCCCGGTATACTCATTAGTCTTTTAGTAAAACTAAGATTACCGCTATAATTATTTATCGATGTGAGTGACCCAGTATTGACTGAATTAGATTTATAATATCCTCTCTCATTAAACAACTCTGAAGCATCATCTACAAACTGATCGTGTATAGGGCCATCATTGTCAGAAAAAAGAAAGCCGAACAAAAATATTATTAATATATATCTGAATGAATTGTTATAATATCTGATCTTAATCTCCTAATACTATAGTTAATGGCTATTTATTGCAATTTTGAACGATCGGGCTTATATCAAGGTATAAAAAATAGACTATTCGAAATAACATCTTCTCCGTAGACCTCCGATAACACTGCCGATTCCGTTGCATACATACTCTTATAAACCGCCTGCAACTGAAACGACTCTCCCACCGGCAGATAAGAATCGTATTCCCCGGAATTCAAATCAAGTGTACAGGCGAGCGTATCCAGGGGTTCTAGCTGTTGGGTCGAAATGTAATCCGAATTAAAAGCCGGATCCACATCCACAAAAACAGTATCGCCCGATACCAGGGTCAGCTCTAAAACCAGGTTTTGAAACACCCCATCATTGCGGGGGGATATAATCGTCACTGGATCTGTGGATGAATTGGTAAGATTTACTACCACCATATTCCCGGATGAAGATATCCAGCATTCCAGCGGAGGCTCGGGAGCGGATTGACAGTAAACTATTTGTAATACCAAAAACAGGCTTTGGTATTTTGTAAATTGTTTTTTTATCATATTTCCGCTCGTGCGGTTAAATCAATCGCTATAAAATAGAAAAATAAAATATTATTTTCAATAATATTTTTGCAATATTTTTTCAGGTTATTGCCCCCTTACATACCCACCACCCATTTTGCATTTTCAACTTTAAATATAACCGAATCCGTATACACAGCAGATAAAATACCGCCGTTTAATGAATCACTCAAACGCAAGTAGTATTCATGTTTTCCTTGTGACAAAATCGCTACCGATTCATTTCCGTTTATTAATACCCCCTCCAGTTTTGTATTTATGTAAGGATTCTTGAGGGGTTTTTTCTTGGGTTCTTGAATATGGGGTTTTTGAATCTTTTTTGGAGGAGATGATTTTAAAAATGGATTCCTGATGCTTTGGTTATAAACAAATTCCAGTCGTTTTAAATCTAGTGTAATAGGCGCACTTTCAGTTTTAGAATGTTTTACTTCCTTTGCCGGGGTGTCCTTGCTGAAATTAATAAACCGTTTTGCTGCAATTATCCAGATGAGTAAAACCAGAGCACCCAGAACGGGATTGGTCATGTGCTTTTTCATGAAACAATTGCCGGTTTAAGAAACACAACCTTCAGCTCACACCTTAATGGATTTTTTCTGCGAACATTGAACCGGACAGATTGTATATAAGCCCTTGCAAGTCTTGTCTCTATCCGGTTTATAAATCGCATAATACGATTATATTCTCCATCCAACTCCAGGTGGAACTTTTCTAATATAATTTCCTTGCTTTCGGTAATGTTGTCCGGCTTAACCATACGTATGTGTTCCAACCCCACCTGTTTGCTCAATTCATGCAAGGCGCCAATACGTTCATGGGAACCAAGGAATACGTTTTTTTCAGAATCGTAATTGTCTAAACGTACTTGCATCTCCATATTTTTTTCAGTCAACTCTTCCCATATACCCGTACTGCCATCAACCAATTCTAGTTTATTCTTGATCACACTAAGCGATCTCCACTCATTCCATTGATACATTCCTACACTCAACAACACAACGGCCATAATTACATTAGCTAGAATCAGTCGCTTCAATGGGGTCAATTTTTTCATATCAATAAAATGTCATCTCCATATTAAACTGTGCATATTCCTTTTTCTGGCGTGCGATTTTATTCAGGTTGACCGTCATGACTACTGGATTCTCCTTTAATTGTTCCAGCATGCGATACAGTTCAGGCTCAGAAGTGGTTTGCCCGGCAATAACCGCTTTATACTCCTGTTCATTTTTAACCATTTGGAGCGATGTAAATATGACTGCGTTAGAAAGAGCCTTCTCTAATTCGTATAGCATAAAAGCTATCGTTGATTTTTGAGCAGCTATTTTATCATACACTGCTAAATCACCCATTAGTTTATGCTGTTCTTTTTTCAGCTGCTGCACCATGTGGAATCCAGCTTGTTTTAATTTAAATTGTGCAGTTGCTTTGTCCAGTGAAAAGCAGGTACTTAAGGTCATAACACTGATAACAATCAATACAGTTAACTGAAACACAGCAACTATTTGCATTACAGGTTGAATGACGAAACGGCGTCCAGCTTTTTTCAAATCTCGGGTTTGCTCTACATCCGCATGGTTTAAAGGCAAGGAAAAATAATCCAGTGCTTTTCCTGTATCACCTGTGAGCTGTTTTTTGTCTGGTAGATGCTCACTACTACCAATATAAACGACCTGTTTTTGCCATGATCCCAGCACAGCATTCATTCTGTTAAAAACCGTCTCATGAGCAATGGCGACCTCAATCGTATCTTCAAAATCTCCCCGTTGCAATAATCGGTATTGAATCACATCAACTGGATGACTTTCAATATTTAATTCCCGAAAAACTGCTTTTCCCATGGATTCATCATCCAACCCCGGAGGGAGGAATACCTGCGTTGTGGTTATATCAGGTTCTTCAAATAAGATAGCCAGTATCAGGCTTTCAGGCTTTTCCACCCATTGTGATAGCTGATCCTGTATATTTTTGCTAGGTACAGTTTGAGAAAAAACAGTTGTTGAACTGAATATCTGTTTTTCAATCAGATCAAAATGAGAATTCGTCTCACCTAAAGTTATTATACCTGTGAACCGCTTCGGAAACAGCCTATTGAAAAAAGAGATCAGCTTCTCGTTCATTTTGATTCGCTGCTTGTAGGAATATCAGGTGTTTCTACTGCCGGCATATTCAAATGCGGCGTTAAGTAAATGACCAGCTCGCTGGTTCCTTCATTCAGAGCACGACTGCGGAATAAACTGCCGATAATGGGCAGATTTCCAAGGAACGGAAATTTTGTTTTTGTGTCATTTTCAGTAGTCTGGATCAGTCCGCCTAATATGATCGTTTCCCCATCTTTCAGTCGTACCGTAGAATTTATAATCCTGGAACTGATGGTGGGCGGTACATTGGGATCGAATGTACCCACCGGTGTGGAAAATTCCGGATGGATTTCCACCGTGATTTCACCATCGGCGCTCACCCAGGGAATAATTTCCAATTTAATTTCTGCGGTAACTTTTTCAAAGCGCTGAGTCGTTTGGGATGTGGGTTGACCAGTGGTGGGAATAATAACTTCAGACTCAAAGATATAATACTGCGTTGTAGAGATAACCAGACTGGCTTTATGCCCATTCAATGTAGCAATGTGCGGCTTACTCCTGATTTTTACAATCCCATCTCTTTCCATGGCTTTAAGCTGCATATAGAAATCTGCTGGGAGCATACCGATATTCTTTGATATGATACCCGGCAAAGCCACTTGCGCTTGTGCTTCCAGATTAGCTTTGTTAAATGAACCTTTCAACATAGGAAAATATTGAATAATTTCGCTTCCACTTATGGCCGGGTCCTTTCCAAACTTTAACTCAAATTCACTCATCTCCGAAACCTGAAAATCAACCACCAGTGCTTCAATCATAATTTGAGGTGTAGATTTATCAATATCATTAATTAGCGACTTTGCTTCAGAAACCAAATCCCTGGTTCCGATCAGCATAAGACTATTCAATTCTTTAACTTCTTTAATCTCCAAATTGCTTTTCAGTGAACGGGGCAGCAATTCTTCAACGCCGGAAGATTTGATGTGCTTTAATTCGACCAGTTCCCTTGTGGCCATACCCTGCATCGTCTTATCCCCGATAATATATACCCCATCATCAAATCGGAATGTGGCATTGGTATTTTTCAAAACAAGACTCAGCCCCTGATCAATGTTGAGGTCGGCGGCTTTTGCAGTAATAGTACCGGGTATCTGGGTATAACTAATCATCGGTACTGATGACTGATCAGTTATCTCTTGCAAAACTTCGCTGATGGAAGCACCCTGAATATCTAAAGATAACATTCCATCATCAGAAAAACTCACCCACTGCTCGCCACTCCGATGTTCACTGGGTGTCCCCGCCAAAGATGAGCGGGTAACGAAGAATATCCCATCCCTTTCTTTCACACGCAGTTGGTTATGACGGAATAAGGTTTTTATTCCGGCTTTAACCGGTACATTTTTAAGCTGTCCGTTGATAGCATCATTATAGGTGGGGTCGATTAGAATATTTTGACCGGTAAGCATTATCAGAGAATCCACCACCTCCTGAACAGGGACATTCTTGCATACAATGGAGATTAGAGAATCTTCAACAATAATGTTTAGTGTTCCTCTATCAGTAATCTTTTTTTCAAGGGGAGCAATTTCTGGCATTACTTTCAGTATACCATGTGTCCACATAAGCTGAAGATGGTATTCCCCCGCAAGATATTGATACAATTCCCACACAGTCATATTGTTTAAATGGAGCGACACCCGATCCTTGACTTTTGCATCCACAACACAATTCAAATTATTCTGTATGGCTATGCCATGTAATAATTCCTTGAGACCTATATCAGGAAAATTGATTGTCTCAATCGTATTATACCATTCAGACCCCTTTGGAGGAATGAACTCTTCACCCGCTGTCTGGGATAATATTGGATTGGATAATACAATCATACAGATTAGAAAATTGAATATCTTATTTTTATTCAATAACACGTCGAACCTCCTCAATTGTGGTTATACCTTTTTTACATTTTTCCATTCCTGCTTTCTCTAATGTAACCATGGATTGGATCTCCTTTAGTTCTCGTATCTGCTTCATGGATGAACGATCATGAATGTGGCTTTGTATTGCATCAGTAACAGGTAAAAATTCAAAAATTCCCTCTCGTCCGAAAAAGCCTGTACCACAACATAGCTTACAATTTCCATTCTTTAATTTCCCGTTGCACGCCCTGCAGATCACACGCACCAGCCGCTGGGCAATGATCAGCTTCAAGGTAGCCGCCAATAAGTATGGTTCCACACCCATATCCATCAGTCTTGCAATGGTATCCAAAGCATTATTGGTGTGAACAGTACTTAAAACCAGATGGCCGGTTAAAGAAGCTCGAATGGATATCTGCGCTGTTTCCGTATCCCGTATCTCACCGATGAAGATTATATCTGGGTCCTGCCGCAAAAATGACCGTAATGCATTAGCAAATGTATAATTGATCGCAGGCTGTACTTTCGTTTGGTTGATGCCTAGGATTTCATATTCCACCGGATCTTCCACCGTCATGATATTTAATTGCGGACTATTGAGCTTGTTTAGCATAGTATAAATGGTCGTTGTTTTCCCTGAACCTGTGGGACCAGTTACAAGAATGATACCTTGTTTATAGTCCATTGAACCAAAAAGCATTTTCTTTTGATCAAGTTCCATGCCAAGTTGATCCATGGTATTTTTTTGACTTTCAGGATCTAAAAGCCGCAGTACAATTTTTTCACCGTACAGTGTTGGTACTGATGAAACCCGTATATCAAAATCTCTATTATCTAATCTATAACGAATTTTTCCATCTTGGGGGCGGCGCTTTTCAGCAATGTCCAGTTCCGCCAATACTTTTATATGGCTGATCAAACCATTCTTTATATTTAATGAAATCTGAGCACCGGATTGCAACAAACCATCAATACGATTGCGAATGATAACATCATTCTGTCGGCTTTCAATATGAATATCGCTGGCCAGGCTGTCTAATGCTGATTTTACGAGTTTTTCAAGAATGATCGGTGGAGAAGCCCTGTAAATACTATTTTTCGCTTTAGGTTGCTCTAGTATCTGGTTTTGTGTATTTACCTGTGCCATGACTGGACTAAATGTAAGTATATTCACTATATTATTTCTAACGTAGTATAAATATCAATAATAATTCGATTTTACTTCTGAGGGTCATAAAAATTATATGCACCATCTTTTCTGATTATCGTCATCTTTGTGGTATAGAACGGCTGATTACATAAGAAGCCCCCTGATATTTTCAGAGGCTTCTTGTTATCTTAATACCGTAATAAAAATCTGAACTTGAAAGGCCCAAATTTTTCTATTTTTCAAAAGTATTTCCGTAGCTGCTTATTAATAAAGTAGTGACTACTTACAGGGGAATGGATTTCTCAGTAAGATAGAATCAGAGAAAATTAGGATATTTTTCCGCTTTTCTGTATGTTGTGTAGACAAATATTACAGAGTTTTAAACAAATGTTTGTGATGGGAAAATGAAAAAATGTACCACTGTAAGTATTTTAATATTACGAAAGATATAAAAATAGCTACTGGTAACCAGTGGCGATGCTACTTAATAGGAGTGCGAACCTGTCTTGGTGTCTCTATTGTACCAAGCTCGCACCTATTTCCAATCACAAAGTGATTAATGTCTGGCCGGAGTGACCCGTACAAACCGCAGGGCGGTTCCAGACTCGTCCTACATGCCGTTTACCAGTGGTAATGCAAGCCGTGCTTTGTGTTCGCTTGGCGGCTTCGGTTTGTCTACATAAGACATACCCCAAAATCTGATATAATGTAAAAATGGATAAAGTCAGTATTAACTTTGAAAATTGCTATGGAATAGGAAAACTTGAATATAATTTTGATTTTTCAAGCACTAATAATATTTTTTTGATATACGCTTCCAATGGGACAATGAAGACATCAATGGCAAAAACTTTACGGTATTTTGTTGGTGAGGATAATCAAGATAATGAAAAACCATGTGATAAGATTTACCCACAAAGGACATCTAAATATGAACTTAAATTTGATAATGATATTATAGAACCACAAGAGCAAAGAATGCTGATAATTGACCCTGAGATTACAAACTATGACTATGATGGTTCCAATAAAATAAGTGATTTTATTGCGAGTAAAAAGCTCAAGAACGAGTATGATAAAATTCATAATGAGTTAGATGATCGCAAAAAAGAATTTATTAAAAATTTAAAAAAAGTTTCACCAAGTACAGATTGTGAATCAGAATTAATTAAAACTTTTGATGGTAGTGACTTGTTCAATGTTTTAGACAATATTTCAGATCGTCTGGAAGAAGATTGTGAAACCTATGGTTTTAAGTACAATGACATTTTTGATAAAAAAGGAAATGTAAAAAAATTTCTAGAAAAATATCAGTCAGACCTTGATACTTATACACAGACATATGATTCATTGTTTTCCCAATCTGAATTTTTTAATAGATCAGATAACAGTTTTGGCACCTATCAAGCGAGTGAGATTCAAAAATCAACCAAGGACAATTCTTTTTTTGATGCTGGACACAATCTTGAATTACAAGGAAATGAGAAAATTGGATCTACTGATGAATTAAAAACAAAAATAGAAAACGAAGTTGATAAAATTATCAACGACCTGGAATTAAAAAAAGTTTTTGATACAATAGACAAAGCAATTAGTTCTAACGCTGAACTGCGTGACTTTCACAGAGTAATTACAAAGAGTAATTTTTTATTAATTGAACTTAAAAATTATGAGGAGTTCAGGAAAAAGGTATGGTTTGGGTATCTTCATAAGATAAAAGCGGAAACTTTGTCTTTATATAATTTTTTTCGCTCAAAGAAAGAAGAGCTTGAACCATTACTTGATAAAGCAAGAAAGGAACAGGATATCTGGAAAAGGCTCATAAATCAATTTAATTCAAGATTTCATGTCCCATTCAAGGTTAAGCTTGAAAATCAGGATCATGTAATACTTAAGAAGGACCTGGCAAAATTAAATTTTATTTATTCAGACAGAGACAGTGAGCCTTCTGAGCAGGATAAGCGTGGATTATTTAATGTTCTAAGTCGTGGTGAAAAAACAGCTTTCTATGTACTCCAAATATTATTTGATATTGAATCTAAAAAAATATCTGAAGAAAAAACCTTTTTAATTTTTGATGATATTGCCGACTTTTTTGACTACAAAAATAAATACGCTATTGTTGAATATATAAAAGACCTAAAAGAGTCAGAAAAATTTAAAATTATTATTCTCACGCATAATTTTGATTTCTATCGCACCATAGCCTCAAGACTAAACATGTCACGAGATAATGATTCAATACTGATGACCACGAAGAAAGACACTGGGGAGATTGCTTTCAGGAAGGGCCAATATATCAATGATTTGTTTAGATATTTTATTGAACGATTAACGACCGATAACAAAATATTCATTAGTGCAATTCCATTTTTAAGAAATATCATTGAATATATGGAAGGAGACGGAGCTACTGATTACAAAAACTTGACCAAGTGTTTGCATATAAAAAATGATGAGGATAATATTACAGTTGGTAAGATTCGAGAAATCTGGAAACAAAGGTCCCAGAAGACTTGGGATAATTCTGGAGATTCAGAGAGTGATATTTATAATTTAATTTATGATACTGCCAACAAGATAGTCTCAGAACAAAATTGTGACGAAATAGCTATTGAAAATAAAATTGTACTATCAATAGCAATTAGATTAAAAGCTGAGAAATTTATGATTGATGAAATAAAAAGTCCTGAATTAGAAAATTTTAGTTCTAATCAGACACAAAAATTATTCGCACAATATAAAGCATCGGCATCGGCTAATAATGATGAATCAGTAAAAACTTTAGATAAAGTTGTTCTAATGACACCCGAAAATATACATCTAAACGCTTTTATGTATGAGCCTTTAATTGATATATCTCTATGGCATTTAATTAGGTTATACAAAGAAGTTAAAGATCTTTAGATTGAGCATAAGTGTGAAAGACCAAGTGTTTTCATCTTGTTAGCAATTTGAACCCTGGATTTAAGGTTGATTGACCAGCAAAACCAAAAACTTTTCTTTCATTTTTATGGCTCCCTCCGGCCAGAGATCAATCACTTTGTGATTGGAAATAGGTGCGAGCTTGGTACAATAGACACACCAATATGGAAATAAGGGGTTTAGAACCCGAGAGTACAATTCTGGTGGGCGATGACGGATTTGAACCGCCGACTTCCTCCTTGTAAGGGAGGCACTCTGACCAACTGAGTTAATCGCCCAAAAATGGCAGCAAAATTAAGATGTAGCCCGGGTAGGTGTAGCAGCTTTCTTGACCGGTTTTTTCTTTGGACCACTGATCCCTGGAATGGCCACATCGATCACGTCCATCATCTCTTTCGCAAAATGAAACCTCAGGTCTTTCTTAATATGCTCCGGTATATCTTCTAGGTCTTTTTTGTTATGATCCGGTAAAATAATGGTCTTGATCCCGGCCCGATGAGCGGCGGTCACTTTTTCCTTCACACCACCAATTGGTAATACATTCCCCCGCAGGGTGATTTCCCCGGTCATAGCCACTTTCTCGGCAACGGATTTGTTTGTCAGTAGTGACATCATCGCTGTAAACATGCTGATCCCGGCCGATGGACCATCCTTGGGAATGGCTCCCGCCGGTACATGGACATGAATATCTGTTTTTTCATTGAAATCATCCGGTAAGCCTAGTATATCCGTGTGGGAACGAACGTACGAAAGGGCCGCGGTAGCCGATTCTTTCATCACGTCCCCCAGTTGCCCGGTCAGTGTCAGGTTGCCCTTTCCTTTCATCTTGGTCGCTTCCACGAACAGGATGTCCCCTCCGGAGGCAGTCCAGGCGAGCCCGATTACAACACCCGGTTTAGGAGCCCGTTCGGCAACCTCGGAGTAGAAGCGAGGAGCGCCCAGGTAATCGTTCACTTTTTTCTTAGTCAAATTTGTTTTGCGTCCATTTTTCTCTACCCGGCCCCGGGCGACCTTGCGCAAGACATTTGCCAGTTCCCGCTCCAGGTTGCGCACGCCGGCTTCCCGTGTGTATGAGTGGATCAATTCCTTGATCGCCGTATCGTTAAAACCCACCTCTTTTTCGGTTAATGCGTTCTCTTCAATCTGTTTGGGGATCAGGTGCCGCTTGGCGATCTTGACTTTCTCATCCTCGATATAGCCCCTAAACTCCAAAATCTCCATGCGATCTTTCAGCGCTGGGAGAATCGGATCTTGGTAATTTGCGGTGGCGATAAATAAGACCTTGCTTAAATCAAAATTCACTTCCAGGTAGTGGTCGCTAAACGTATTGTTTTGCTCTGGGTCCAGTACTTCCAATAAGGCTGATGATGGGTCACCGCGGAAATCCATCCCGAGTTTGTCGATCTCATCCAGCATGAATACCGGATTGTTGGTGCCAATTTTTTTCAACGACTGGATGATTCGGCCGGGTAAGGCACCAATATAGGTGCGGCGGTGCCCCCTGATCTCGGCCTCGTCCCGCACACCCCCTAGGGATATACGAATGAATTGCCGACCCATAGACCGGGCAATAGATTTTCCTAAAGATGTTTTACCTACTCCCGGCGGGCCGGCAAAACACAAGATCGGTCCTCGTACAGCACCATCCGGATTCTTTTTTTGCTTTAAGGCCCGCACAGCCAAGTATTCCAATATCCGCTCTTTGACCTTATCCAGTCCATAATGGTCCTCATCCAAGATTTTACTGGCATCGTTTACATTCAATGTTTCTTCAGACGAATTTGACCAGGGCAAATCTGCCAGCCATTCGATGTAAGTCCGGGCCACGGAATATTCGGGCGATTGGGTGGGTATGCGGGTTAGGCGGTCCAGCTCTTTCAGAGCCACCTGTTCTGCTTCTTCAGACATTTTCACTGCTTTGACCCGTTTTTCCAAGTCAGATATCTCCACCGTACCTTCATCTTCACCCAACTCTTTTTTGATCGCTTTCATCTGTTCTCGCAGGTAGTACTCACGTTGGGTTTTGGATATTTCATCCTGGACTTCAGTTTGGATCTCATCGCCTAGTTTGATGCGGTGAATTTCCCGAGACAACAGAGCAATGGATTTTTCCACCCGTTTCTTTATGTCAAATTCTTCCAGGATCTCCTGTTTTTCGGAATTGGATACTGTTAACAAAGAGATGGCGCGGTCCGCCAGGCGGGCTGGCTTTTGAATATTCGACAACATTCCGGAATGTTCTTCCGTTAGGTTCGGCGCCACTTGGATCAATTCAGAAAACGTACTGCGCAGGTTTTTTGCCAGAGCATCCAATTCAATATCCGATTCATCTTCATCTTTAATCAATTTCACTTCGGCAACATAATAAGGATCAGCGTCCACATAGTTGAGCATCTTGACCCGCTCAATTCCTTGAACGATTGCAGATTTACTGTTATCCGGCATATCAAATACCTTCAACACAACAGCCAAAGTGCCGAAAGCATACAGATCTCCAGGTGTTGGATCTTCAATTGAACCGTCTTCCTGGGCCACAACCACAATGTGTTTATCTTTCGGTGTCAGATCATTGATGAGTTTTAATGATTTTTCCCGGCCCACATAGATGGGAATGACCTGCTGCGGAAACAAGACCGTATTGCGCAAAGGCATGATGGGATATTGGTTGATATTTGCAGTCATAGTTGCTCCATAATTTTAATAAAGTAATGCATCGTGATCAATCAGTCAATTACCATACCAACTTATCGTTTATGTGCATCTGGCAAATTATTATAAGTAATTTTGATTTATTAACCCATATGGCAGAACTGTACCGCTGTTAATTATCCATTAAATTTCAAGCTCTGGGTAAGTTCGTCAAAGGATCTGGCCCAGCTCTGGAGGGTCTTTCGAGGACCAACGGCTTTAAAATAATACGCCCCCGCGGGTGTTGTAACTATGGCTGCCAGTAAACTAAAGTCCGGCTTTTTCACGAGCGATCCGGTCATAGTGGCGCCACGGGTGTTGTAAATACCGCTCACGTACAATAAGGTTACAGCCAGTTCATTCACCCTGAAGTCCTTGGTCTGTTCCTGTCCTTTTGTGGGTGCTCCGTCCGGTTGGGTAAACTGCCCGATCCAGCGTTCAATGTTCTGTTCTACTGTCCCGCCGATACGGTTGTATACGGCCAGTTCTGCATCTTCAGCATCGTCGGTTACCCTAGGCAAACGGAACTGGGCTCTGCGCATGGCTGAGCTAGGTGTTTCCTGGAGCCACCCGGTTGGAATAGTAAACTCTAACCCATCAATCTGCATCTGTTCACCGTTGGGTATTGGCTGTTGAACAGCCGGCAGTGGAGAAATATCTGGACGCGATTGCTGGCGCGCATTAGCCAGCCACACCAATATCAGTCCAGCAACAACAATAGCGCTATAGATGGCCATTTTATTCATGGACTGCAACCCGTTTCATATTTATTAATCGGGCCTGTTCATCGGCATGATAGGAACTCCGCACTAACGCTCCTGATTCAACTACCTTGAAGCCCATTGCCAGACCGAATTTTTTATAATCCACAAATTCTGCTTCATCCACGTACCGCTGCACTGTTAAATGGGTTCGAGTCGGCTGTAGGTATTGACCGATAGTAAATATTTCCACGCCGATGTTGGCTACTTGTGCCATTGTTTCCAATACTTCTGCTCTGGTTTCGCCCAGACCCACCATTAGCCCTGTTTTAGTTACTAGACCAAATTCAATGGAACGCCGCAATATCTCTATACTGCGCTGCCAGTTCGCCTGGGAACGCACTTGTCTGCTGATCCTTTCCACACATTCAACGTTATGGGAAAAGATATCTGGTCGAGCATTGAATACTGTTTCCAGCGCTGGCCCATAACCACGGAAGTCAGGAGTGAGCACTTCCACCGTACAAGCGGGCACCTGGCGATGAATTTGATTTATTGTCTCGGCCCAGACCTGAGCACCGAAATCACCTTTTAGATCATCTCGATCTACAGAAGTGATCACCACGTGCCGCAATTTCATTTTTTTCACTGCCATAGCGGTACGCACCGGCTCCAAAGGGTCATTCCAAACGGGCTTGCCCGTCTTGACGGCACAAAAGCCACAAGCTCGGGTGCAGACATCACCTAAAATCATGATCGTAGCCGTCCCTCGATCCCAGCATTCGTAAATATTGGGGCAACGGGCTTCCGTACATACAGTATGCAGGCGGTTAGTTTGGACCGTTTCCTGCACGAACGAGTAACCGCTTCCGTACTCTAGACGAATTTTGGGCTTTTTTACCAGTGTTTCCTGTTGACTTTCCATTACAGCAGCTGTTCCAGGTTCATCCCTTCTAGGTTATGTTGGAGGATATCCAGAAAACGAGCACCGCCAGCGCCATCGATCAACCGGTGATCAAAACCAATGGACAAATACATCATACTGCGTATAGCGATGGTGTCCCCTTGGTCTGTTTCCAACACGACCGGCTTTTTCTTGATTGTGCCCACACCTAAAATGCCCACGTTGGGCTGATTAATAATGGGCGTGCCCATGGATACATTAAAGACGCCAAAATTTGATATGGAAAAGGTGGACCCAGATAATTCATCCGGGTGTATCCGATTATTACGAGCCCGGTTCGCCAGATCCCTAATTTTTCGGCAGAAACCCAGGAAGTTCAATTCCTCACAGTGGGAAATGACCGGCACTAGCAACCCCCTTTCCACAGCTACGGCCAGCCCAATATTGATATTCTTGTTACGAATGATCGTATTGTCTTCCAATGCACTGTTCATATCTGGAAAACTCTGGAGTGCCCGCACAGTAGCAGCCACAATAAAGGGAGTGTACGTCAGGGAAAATCCTTCCTGCGCACTGAAACTCGCACCATGCTGTTCCACAAAACGGACAATGTGGGTCATGTCCACCTCACCCATTAAATGCACATGAGCTGATGTATCCAAACTAGCACGCATATGTTCAGCAATGATGCGGCGCATATTGTCCATCGCAACCCGTTCGTCACCCGCAGTGGGAATAGTGCTGACTAACGGGGTAGGGGCTTCAGATATGGGAGTGGGCACATCTAGCTGCTGTCGGGCTTCTAAGTAATTCAGTATATCCTTTTTTGTTACCCGTCCGTTTTTACCGGTACCCGCAATAGCCGTCAAATCCGCTTCACTGACATTTTTCTTGCGGGCAATGGATTTGACCAGTGGCGTATAATACCTTTTTGTACCAGGTTTCGGGGCCGGCGGGGATGCTGGTTGTGGTTTGACTGCTTTCGGCTGTTCAACAACAGATTCCAGGATTGCTGTTTTTTCTGGTTCAGCTACCTGATTTGTTTCCTGGCTGGCTGTGACCGCACCTGTTTCTTCAGTATCGATACGGGCAATAACTTTACCCACTTCGACCACATCGTTCGGTGTAGCCAAAATTTCCTTCAGCAAACCGCTGTTCGGCGATGGAATTTCTGAATCGACCTTATCCGTACCGATCTCCAGCAGGATTTCATCTACTGCAATCGTGTCACCCACTTGCTTGTGCCATTCTAAAATCGTTCCTTCTGTGATGGATTCGCCCATCTTGGGCATGACAACATCAACGATCATAGCTAATACTCCAATAATTGATTTAATGCATGGACAATATCCGCAGTCTGCGGTAATATTTTCTCTTCCAGGTACCAATTGAATGGCACCGGTGAATCTTTTGCAGCAACTCGTTTGATCGGGCCGTCTAAATATTCAAAGAAATCCTGAGCGATAATGGCGGCGATTTCAGCACCGGGTCCATTGGTCAGGTTGTCTTCATAAACAATCAGCACTTTTCCTGTCTTTTGGATTGATACACTAATGGTTTCCTTATCCAATGGATTCAATGTCCGTAAATCAACGATTTCAACCCGCTTCTCTGCTTGACAAGTTTTTAGCGCATCTAAAGATTTTTGCACCATTGCGCCCCAAGTGATGATAGTGACCTCATCTCCACTAGTGACGATACGGGCGCGCCCAAAGGGTAAAATATAGTTCTCATCCGGCTCGGGCGTGGCACAATAACCCTGCCGGTATAAGCCTTTATGTTCCATAAAGATCACCGGATCATCCATTCGGCAGGCTGCTTTCAGTAGCCCTTTGGCATCGGCAGCCGTGGCGGGATAGGCAATATAAATTCCCGGCATATGAATAAAATAACCATCGATGGATTGACTATGACAAAGAGCACCATGGATGTAACCACCAACCGGTACGCGGATCACAATGGGGCATTGCCAATGATTATTAGAACGATAACGCATGGTTGCCATTTCGTTGCGGATTTGCATCATGGCTGTCCATATATAATCACCGAATTGGATCTCCACCACTGGTTTCCAACCCGCTACGGCCATGCCCACCGCAGTGCCGACAATAGACGCTTCTGCTAGCGGTGAATTGAAAACCCGATCTTTTCCAAATGTATCTGTGAGTCCTTTTGTAGCCGTAAAAACACCCCCTTTTGGATCAGCGATATCCTGCCCGAACATGATCATCTTTTCATTCAATTTCAACTCTTCCGAAAGGGCATGATTGATGGCGTCAACAATGACAATTCTATCGGTGATGCGATTCATTTCTGTTTCTTCCAGTTGACCATTTCCAGAGTATATATGCATCATTGCACTGTCTGCGTTCGGATGTGACTGCTTTTCTGCCCAAGCCGCATCAGCATCAATTCCATTAATGATTTCATCCCGTACTTTAGCAAATTCTTTTTGACTAATGATCCCTGCAGCAACGCAGTCATTTTGGAAACGGATAATTGGATCCTTATTTTTATCCTGGGTCAGTTCATCTTCAGATCGGTATTTTCGCTGGTCATCCGATGATGAATGGGGTAGCAATCGTACCACATGGCTGACGATCACTGTTGGTCCTTTACCCTTCCGCGCCCGGTCGGCTGCTTTCTTGAACGCTAACTGGGTTTCAAAAAAATCAGTGCCATTTACGTCAAAGCGAGCCAGGTTCTTATATCCAGCAACCATGGCATACACTGAACCTCCGGACGTTTGTTCTGAAATATGGACACTGATCGCGTATTCATTGTCTTCTACATGAAAAATGACCGGCCCTTTGATGCGACTCGACCAATTAAGTGCTTCATGAAAATCACCTTGACTAGTAGTCCCTTCGCCACAAGATACATAAACAATTTCTTTGGTCTTCTCCCACTGACAGGTCATGGCCGTGCCTACTGCTTGCAAAAATTGCGTTCCGGTAGGGCTGGATTGACTGACGATGCGCAGATCTTTATGTCCAAAGTGCTGAGGCATTTGCCGACCACCAGAATTGGGATCATCTTTGCGGCCCAGGAAGCATAATAAATGTTCTCGCGCGGACATTCCCAACCCCAAGCATAGGGCCGCATCGCGATAATACGGATAGACCCAGTCTACCCCCGGACGTAAGGTGACGGACGCCGCTAATTGGGCCGCTTCATGGCCTGAACAACCAATGTGGAAGAAACTTTTGCCCTGTTTCAGCATAGTCATCATTTTTTTATCTAGATAGCGGGCGGTCTCCATTTTGCGGTATACATCCAACAACTCTTTTTTCATAAAACCATGTAAACGAGCCATCAATTCACCCTTTGGGTAAAGACCAGTTTAAATTGCTGAGTCATAATTTTTTTCACGTCGGCCATCATTGGTGCCTGGCGCAGAAGTTGTGCCATCGATGTTACTCCATATTCAAAAATTCCGCATGGGATGATCCCGCCATAGTAATGGAGATCAGTGTTGACATTCAGGGCAAAACCATGCATCGTTACCCAGCGGGAAAGGCCTACACCCAATGCTGCGATCTTCTGATCCCGTACCCACACTCCGGTGAGTCCTTCTTTCTGTTCTGATGCAATACCGAAGTGCTCCAGAGTGAGCATAACCACCTTTTCCAGGGCACGCATGTACCAGCTAATGCTCATTTTATAATTGTGCAGATCCATGATCGGGTAACCAACCAATTGACCGGGTCCGTGATAGGTGATATCACCGCCGCGCTCAATCCGAAAAACGTTAACCTCATCAGGATAATTCTGTAATAAATGATCTTCGTTTGCATTTTTACCGAAGGTATAGACCGGTTCGTGTTCCACCAAAAGAACGGTATCATCAATTTCATTCTTGATGCGCCGAACCTGCAGCTCTTTCTGCAAGTCCCATGCCTGTTGATAAGAACAACTGCCCAAGTCCTGAAATTGCAGCATTACTGGTGCACTCCCTGCCCCATGGCATCCAAGGCAGCTTCCATCACCGCTTCTGATAAGGTGGGATGGGCGTGTACCATTGTAGCCAATTCATGCCATGTAGACTCCAGGGCTTTAGCTATCCCTAATTCAGCAATCATTTCTGTTGCTTCGGAACCAATGATATGTGCTCCTAATAATTCGCCAAACTCCGCATCAAAAACCAGCTTAACAAAACCATCAGTTGTACCGGCAGCCAGTGCTTTTCCACTGGCTTTGAAATCAAACCGGCCGGTCTTGACCCGATGCCGGTCTTGCGTTGCCTGTGTCTCCGTCAGGCCTATAGACGCCACCTGGGGTTGACAATAGGTGCAGCCAGGGATATTGGCATAATCCACAGGAGTCGTTTCATAATCGGTAGCGTGTTCAGCGGCTACATGTCCTTGGGCTGAAGCAACATGGGCCAGCCACGGTGGCCCGGTCACATCACCGATGGCGTAAATATTCGGTACGGTTGTCTGGTTGAATTCATTGATTACGATTGCTCCTTTTTCAGTTTTCACACCGATTTTTTCCAACCCAATATCTTCAATATTGCCGGTTATGCCGATTGCCACAAGGGCTATATCCCCGGCAATGATATCCGCATCGCCTTTACGCTCAAAATGAACGTTAACTTTTGTTTTCAGCGCTTCGACCTTAATGACCTTGGCTTCAGTGAGAATATTGATCCCGGATTTTTTAAAATTCCTACCCAGTTCCTTGGAAATATCCTCATCCTCAATCGGCAGGATGCGTGGTTCCATTTCGAGTAAATGAATCTCTGTTCTGTATGCATTGTAAAAATAAGCGAATTCTACACCGATCGCACCGGAACCAATGATAATCATTTTTTTTGGTGGGCTTCCCAAGATCATGGCTTCTTTCGAGGAAATGATCCGTGCGCCATCCAGCTCTACACCTGGGAAGATTTTCGGTCGACCACCGGTTGCTATAAAAATCTTTCCAGCCTCAATTATCTCTTTTTTTCTGCCTTTAGTTAATGCAATAGTAGTGGCAGATGTCAGTCGTCCAGTTCCTACAAAATGAGTAATTTTATTTTTTTTCATCAAGAATGCCACGCCTTTGGACAACTGTTCTGCCACCGAACGGCTACGGGCAACGGTAATAGGAAAGTCCACTGTGTAATTGGGAATATTGATGCCAAATTTATCGGCGTGTTTGATGTATTGCAGTACTTCTGCGTTCTTGAGTAGCGCTTTGGTCGGAATACAACCCCAATTCAAGCAGATACCGCCGAGGCGATCTTTATCAATAAGTGCAACCTTCTGTCCCAGTTGCGCAGCTCTGATTGCAGCAACATATCCCCCCGGACCCCCACCTAAAATGGCTATATCATATGCGTCCATGAAATTTTCCTCTGTAGCTCATCTACTGATTATGCTTAAAAATTCGGATCGTGTTTCTGAAGAATTGCGAAATTGCCCCAGCATTGCCGAAGTTGTGGCAAAACTGTTCTGCTTTTCTACTCCGCGCATTTGCATACACAGGTGCCGACCTTCCATCACAACACCTACACCGACCGGATTCAAAATTTCCTGTATTGTTTCGGCTATTTGTCCCGTTAAACGTTCCTGAACCTGTAACCGCCGGGCAAAGACATCCACAATTCGGGGGATCTTGGAAAGACCAATCACTTTCTTGTTTGGTAGATAGCCAATATGGGCACGACCGAAGAAAGGGATCATATGATGTTCGCACATGCTGAAAAATTCAATGTCCCTGATGATCACCATCTCACTGTAATCTTCATCAAAAATTGCATTATTCACCAAATCATTAATATTTATCCGGTATCCTTGAGAGAAATATTTCCACGATTTAGCTACTCTTTGGGGTGTTTTAATTAAACCTTCGCGGGTAGGATTTTCACCGATCTCCGCAATTAATTTCTGCGTTAATTCTTCAATGGTATCGATCATTAAAATGCTTCCTGTTTAAATGATTGTCTTGCCCACATTTCTTCATCTGGATCTTCATGTATTTTGCCTTTTAAAGTCCACACCCCTAAATAAAACAATGGGGTATCTGCCAGTGCGACCAGCACTTTAAACAGAAAACCGTTGGCCAATAGCGACGCGAATCTGGACCATTCGATTACATCTATCGCGCATAACAGTAATAAAATAGCTGATGTATCGACTAATTGGGAAACAATCGTTGAACCGTTGTTTCGCAACCAAAGATGTTTACCTTTTGTTAAGCGTTTCCAGAAGTGAAACATTCGAATATCAATGAATTGGGCAGTTAAATATGCCGTCATTGAGGCAAAAACAGCCGGGCCGAACAACCCAAATACTTTATGGAAAGTTTCATTACTAATGGGTGACCATGCAGTTTGTGGAAGTGTATCCGCCAGCAAAATAACGCCCAACACAAACATACTGGCAATAAAACCGCTGATGACTACTTGATCTGCTTTTTTCTTGCCGAATAGTTCTGAAATTAAATCTGTGCAGATAAAGGTTACCGGATAAGGTAAAATGCCCACGGACAATTCAAAGGCATACCAACCAAATGGTGTCCAAGTGAAGAATTTTTGAAAAATAAGATTGCTGCTAACTAGCGATGCGATAAAAATGCCGGCCAGGATCAGATATAAACGATTTTTTAAATCCATTGAGTTTTACCTAACCGTAATAATCTGTCTTAATGGTTGGTGTTTCAATCAAACGCACGCGGTGCAGTTGGACACCTTCCAACCTAGGCTGAATCATCTGCCAAATGAACATGACTAAATTCTCCGAAGAAGGTTGTTTATCTTGAAACCAGGGTATATCTTTTTCGATCTGGACATGGTCAAGTATATCAATAACATGCTCATTTATGATACTCTTTAAATGCTCCAGTTCTACAATAAATCCTGTTTGAGGGTTTATCTCTCCTTTAATGGTTATATCTACTATGTAATTATGGCCGTGCACCTTGGCATCCTTACCAAAAACTGCAAGATTCTTCTTTTTCGACCAATTGTCGTGTCCGTATTGATGAGCAGCACAAAAATAAAATGATTTTGTAAGGAATAACATATTAAATTATTTGTATGATACAATTAATCTACGAAATTGAACTTACCACCCTTTCCAAACAGTACAAACCCGTAATTAACTTATTCCTGATGGACAAAAGTCAACTAATTCGCAGACTCTGCATTGTGGCCTGCGCGCGATACAGATAGCCCGTCCATGTTCAATAATCATGTGGGTGAGCTGTATCCAATTTCTTTTATCGAAAATCTCCATCAGCTCTAATTCAATTTTTTTGGGATCCCGAGAAGAAGCAAAACCCAATAAGTTCATTATTCTAATCATATGTGTATCAATTACCATTGCCGGTTGTTTATATACCTCACCCAGAATACAGTTCGCTGTTTTCCGCCCGACTCCGGGTAAGGACACTAAATCATTCATGTTGTCGGGTACTGTTCCGTTAAATTCTTCTACAATTTTTAAGCTGGCGCCCTGAATACTACTGGCTTTTTGATTATGATATCCGCAGGAGTGGACATCCTGTGCCAACTCATTTAGATTGGTATAAGCAAAATCTTCGGGAGCAGTGTATTTAGCAAATAGTGTTTTGGTTACCTGATTAACGCGGTGGTCCGTACATTGAGCGGAAAGAATTGTTGCGACCAGCAATTCATGGGGTGTGGTGTAATTCAATGAACACTTAGCATTGGGATATAGTGTTTGCAACCGCCGCGCGATAAGTTCAGCCCGTTTCAGTTTTTGCGCCTTACTTTCCTGCATAATTGTTTAAAAATGTTGATAGATTTTTTACCAGTGATGATTTTGGGAGCACTACTCGACAGCCTGCAGACCTGAATTTTTCATGGTGATCTTTACGCACATGTTTTTTATAACCGATGATCGGTACATTGTTGACCGACTTGGCCAATTGATTGATAAAAAATTCATTCCCGGTTTCTTCATAATCCAGGTCAACAATGATCAATTTGGTGGCAGTGTTTGCAATTCCATTCGTCTCTAAAAACTCAAATTCTACACCAGCTTCGTTTAGTTTTGCCGATACCTTTGCCGCCATTTCAAAATCTTTGATCAATAACCCAACGTCCACGGGTTTAAATCAGCTCCGGGACAATATCCCAATTAAATTCTGAAGGATCATTCATCGTTTGATATTGTTTATTAATTATATGCAGTTCTCTTTTTAGCTTATCGATGTTGATGTTACGGTGCAGGCCATGATAGTCAGTAAATTTTCCCCGACATTTATTCAGCAAACTGTTCGCCCCAATCATATTACCATTTTGTAAATGTACAAAACTGACCGCTAGTTGGATCAGCCCTTGGATGAATGTTTTATCCTCTAGTTGAAAATCAGACCACAGTTCTTCCCAGTGTTCGTGGGCATCAAAATAATTTCCTTGGTGGTAAGTCTCCATACCCAGCAGGAATAATTGTTCTTTTCTTTTATCATCATTCACTGATGATTACTGACTCCCGGAGGGCATAATGTTTACCATTGAATTTCACTTTGGCTGCTTGATACATAGGATCATGTTCAAAAAAAATGATCCATTCCTCATCGACAATACGGGGTAGTATCTCCCGTTTTTCTTGTACGGTTTGCACAGGATGGATGTCGTACGCCATCACCCAGGGGAGGGGAATGTGTGCAGCCATCGGTACGAGATCAGCCATATAAATCAGTTTCTGCGCAGAATCACTGAGTACAGGATGCATCATTCCAGTCGTATGACCGTAAGTCAATATTTGTTCAATACCGGGCAGAAAAGACTCCTTTCCATCAACGAGTTGGATCATATCATTTTCGGCCAATACAGACCAGTCCGCACTCATAAAACTGCCGGCATCCTTTTCACTGGGAGAATTGGCTAGGTTCCAGTTTTCTTGCTGGATCCAGTAGATTGCGTTTGGGAAAACGGGCTCTATTTTTCCGTCAACAATTTTGGTATTACCACCAGCATGATCAAAATGCAGATGGGTACAGTATACATCGGTAATATCATCGGGTGTGAATCCATATTTTTGCAGAGACGAATCCAAGTTCAAATTTTCAAGTTCAATGCGGTAAATATCCTTGAACTTTTCCTGCCACTTGGTGCCATTACCCGTATCTACTATGATGATATGATCAGGGCTAACCAACAGTAGCGAACGTGTTACCATGGAAATACGGTTCTGTGCATCGGCGGGGGCTTCTTTTTCCCACAGTGGCTTGGGAATGATGCCGAACATAGCACCGCCGTCTAGAGCAAATTCACTTGTTTCGATGCTATATAACAGATAAGGACCGATCTTCATGATTGTGCAGTAAGGAAATTAATACGATTTGCTATTGCTGGAAATGATTCAGGTGCTGATAATTTAGCAATACCGCGTAATGCTTCTAGTTGTACAATTTTTTTTACGGCTTGCTTCACGTCCAAGGCCGCCACCAACTGTTCGGTAGCAGTGACAAATAATGACCCACCACTATTTAAATAAGATTCTATATCTTTGATCGGTACATCATGAAATTTGTTTTCAGCGTGCTCCTGCTTGTTCAGCCAATCAGAAATGGCAACAGCAAATGCCTCTTGTCGAATGTAATCTTCTGCATCTAACCTGAGCAGAGCTGAAAAGGTCGCCACTTTATCTATATCAGTATTGAACATGAATGACTGGATCTGATCAACCGGTCTTTGCAATGGTTGATTATTGTTTTGTTCCAGATCATACTTACACATTTCAGCCAACATACAACGGATATAAGCCCAGATTGCATTCTGATCTTGGTGAAAATAGTAACTCCGCAACCAATGAAAAGTGAAAAGTCCTAGTGCGTCTATAGCATGCAGTGCCAATTCTGCAAATAGTTCCAAAGTTGCCGGCGAATAATTTGCTGCCAGTATTTGTTTTGCAGATTGGATCTCGGCCAGCTCCGTGTTGCCCTCCATAACAGCTATTTCCACTTCATCGGTAAATACCGTAAGGCCCACGCCATCTTTTCGCACCCGGTTCAACAGTACATCATCATCGGTTCGCTGAGGAAATCCATCGACATAATTTGCGGCAAAGGTTAACAGTTTTTCCGATGGGTTTTCTTTATTGTCACCGATGATATTCTTTAATGCATTTAACAATATTATAGGATGTTCACGGGCATCGTGGTGGTGCTCGATCCGGACGGCATTTAAGAACAGATTTGATAAAAACCCAACCAGGTTTTGTTGGTCCACATTAGCCGCAGAAATAGATTGAGGATTCCACATTTTTTTGAATAAAGATTCGGAAGAAAAGAAAACAGCCGTGCATACTCATTGGGTCACCTTGATGTCGGGTCCCGGTTGGGCGTGTCTTAGCAGCAGCGATTTAGCTGGGGCCATGATGCACCGTTTCATGCCAGTTAAAATCAAATAACTTTGTATAAGGTTACTGAGCAATAATGGTGATGGTCTATCACATAACCCCATTTCTTGCCCTTCATGTATTTCAGCCACCTATATAATTAATGCCCGTTATGCTGATGATCGGTTGGGTACCCCAAATGCAGCACAACAATGCGATGCAGATCTTCATTTCCTCTTTAATGATTAACCGCCTTCCGGTCGATCCAGTTTTGCTTTGCCAGGTTCAGGTGGCAAGTTAATGATTTCGTCTCCAAAATAATTTCCCATATGGGCAACTACATCTTTTACAGAGATCATACCCTCAATTTTATTTTCATCATTTACTATAGGGATATGACGAATACCGAACACGTGCATTTTATTCAATGCGTATGCAATAGAGTCATCGGATTTTAACCGTTCAGGGTCAGGTGTCATATAATCATCGACGATTTCTTTTGTGAAATCTAATTTTTTATCAATAGCCCGTAATAAGAAATCACGTTCTGTCATTACGCCTACTAATTCATCAGCAGCTTCCACCATAACGCAACCTACTTTTTCATTTTTCAGGGTCTCGATCACCGAATGGAGTGATGTACCCGATTGTACAACTGGATGGTATCGCAATACCAGTCCTTTAATGGGGTCGTTTAAGGATAAGGCCTCATATAATTCTGATTCTGTGGCGAGTTCTAGTTCATCCATTCGGGCTAATTCATCATCAAATTGGTCATCTTGTAACATCCATTTTCTCCTTTACTTTAAGTAGATCATTTTGCGGCTCATTACAACCGGAAAATATGCATCTGATTGTGCTTCTATGGTAATAAAATATACTCCGCTGGAACGAAATCTCGGGGACCAATTGAATGTATATTGGCCTTTTTCCAAAAACATTTCTTCTAAAAAAACTTCCAGTACCCTGCCGCGAGCATCGGAAATGAACAAACTAACAGTCGCTGTTTTTAAGAGGTCGAAGGTAATTTTTGTAGAAGCATTAAACGGGTTGGGGAAATTTTGGTAAAGCGCAAAAATATCTGGAATAATTTCCTGTCCCTTTTGGCTTTTGGTTATATCATTGGATTCCCCAAATGTTGTATACGAAATTGCCGTCCATGCCCCCCTGTCTGGGATTTTACTGATCCGAAAAGATGCTATAAGAATCAGGGGTCTGCTTTCCAATACGACCCATTCATCATTTTGGTGCTGGCATAAATGTAGCCAGGCATTTTCCAGGTCATGGGGAATGATCCAGTTTGAATCCATGAACATGATTCCATAACTGCCCGTAGTCGACCAGTCCCATAAGAGGGAATCGTTTAAAAATATCCCCAGTTGTTCGGACCAGTCTGAATTGCCAGCAATTTCCACCTGAAGCTTACGGTCATAGCTGGTAAAACCAATCTCGTTCAATTCATAATCCTCTTCCGGGATTGAGCGCATAGTGGTGCCAAAAGTACTATCATCAGAAAAAACATACTGATCATCCAAGGCAATGGACATTGTGCCGATTTCATCGATCTGCGGCAGAGATTGGAGCAGCTCATCGCCCAGCCATAATTCTACCGTGTTCCATTCCTCCGGTATAATGATTGTACCCATTTCCACCCCATCGATCAGATCACTACCGCTGCGCAGTTGTATCACCTGATCAATTTCGGCAAAACGATCGATCTGAATACTCCAGTGTTGTCCGTTATTAAGCAAGCCTGTAATCCGTACAGCAGACAGTGTTTCCAAAAATTCCAGGTCAGCTCTGTATATATTTTCAGCGGCAATTAGCTTTGCGGTCAATACACGGGTCATTTCATCCCGGGCTGCATTCCATTCTGCAGGTGTATGCCAAATGGCTTGGCGAAAAACGGGCTCGAGTTCTTGAAATGCTTGATCCAAATACAACTTCAGTTCATCTTTATCAATGGCAGTCAATAAAAATCCCAAGGTATTAAAATCGTCAATGGATAGTACATCTAAAAAGGATAAATATTCATAATCGGACAAAAGGAAATATGCCAGTAGGGCCTGTATAGTATCGATTGGTACAGTTATCCGGCTGTTGCAATAATCATGAAACAAAGTTGTTTGTAACGTATGTAAATCATTTATTTTATCACGTTCGGACATGGACCGGGAATATCGTTGTGTCAGAACGTATTGACTCCCAATGTTTTCTATAGGTCGTGCAAAAACAGGCGTTAACTGGTCGCTGTAAACAGTGTCACCGGTGGTCAATTCAATTTCCAGCTTATAAAAGAGTAAATCGCCAACAGTCACATCCTCATCTAGGTAACGATTGACAACCAATGTATCCAGTTCAATTGTTTGATAACTCAACATCAGATCGCTGCTGCGGTGTAGACGAATATTATAAACGGCACTATCAAAAGGGACTTCCCAGACAAGCAGTACAGAACCGGGGCCACTGAATGCCTGCAGAGTGACCGGTGGGTGTTCTTCATTGGCGGCTGCAAACAGCAGCAGCGGGCACAGAACACCCAGCACGAAAATATGTGAAATTTTATTTTTCATGGGCTCAAAACCAGCGCGAGCTAATTTCTTATATTATTGTGCATTAGGCAAGGAGAATCTTCAAATTGAAGTTTTATTTAAGAATGGTAATCTTCCGTATAGATTGACTTAAGCCTGAATGTAAACTAACAAAATACACACCACTGGGATGAATTGATGCGTTCCAATGGTGTGTATGTGTACCTGGAGCCAAGGACTGATCGATCAATGTTTCCACCAAACGACCATTAATGTCAAAAACTTTTAGTGACGTAATGCTTCCCGTAGCACCCATCATTTGGATGGTAGTGGTAATATTGAAGGGGTTAGGATATATATGAATCATCGAATACTGGCTTGGTTGCTCATCATGTACAGCATTAGAAATGTCGTAATTAATCGCTGCCATAACATCAATGACCCCATACCCATATTCATTATCGGGATTGTCCGCTCGGTCTGCAGTCATCATCAGGGCTTCCCGCACTTCCATGGGTGTCCATTCCGGATGGGCGCTTAATATCATGGCGGCAGCACCACTGACCAATGGTGCGGAGGCAGATGTGCCGCTAGTAAGACTATAACTATCATCGTTGATATCTACGCACCAAGTGCTGACCCCCCGAGCACACACTTCAGGCTTGATACGGCCGTCAAAGGTGGGACCTCTGGAACTAAACGATGCAATATCTCCATTGCTGTTGACGGCCCCTATGGAAATAACCGAATCGGCATCGGCCGGGGCGGATATATAATAATACAATGTATCACAGGGGTCTGGTGGCGGTGCAGCGGTGCCCCAGTTACCAGCGGAAGTAACACATACTACTCCCAGACTTACAGCAATATCCACCGCAATGGTAGTGATCGCTGTATTACCGTCCATGTCGCAGTAGGAATACCAATCTAAATACCCTAATGAGGATGACGCTACATCGGCACCATTCTGTTCACCCCATTCCAGCGCAGCTACATAATTATCTTCTTCAATGATTGATTCAGAAGTTACATCTTCCGTTTTAGCCAATAAGAATTCGGATCGGTAGGCAGGCCCGATAAAATTGCCTGGATCGTAGCCGGCCAATATAGAAAAGACTGCGGTGCCATGATTATGTTGATCACTGGCATCATTAGTTTCATTGGCGGTGTTACTATCATCGTTAATAAAGTCATATTCGTCAATGATCACCAGCGAATCGAACACCGTAAGGTCCCTAAAAAAGCCAGTATCCAAGATCAGCACCCGAACGCCTTGGCCATAATACCCGGCTGCATGAGCTGTATGCACGTTGATCTGCGAGATCTGTTCCCAGGAAAATCCGTACATCGATGAATCCACAAGTAATTGATCGGGCTGAAGTTGCGGAGGTAAATGAGTGTTGTCCCGCTTATACCGCAGCACAGGCTGCACACGGGTAACACATGGCAATGACCGAACTGCAGCTAATTGAGTTCCTGTTCCGGAAACAGATATTGCATTCAGCCAACGGCTACGATGGTGCAAAATGACGCCGATTGCAAGAACATGATCTATATAATCCTGATTCAGTTTCAGGTCATACCATGTAAGGTTTAGGTGCATTTTTTCGCGCCGTTCCATTGATTTTTCGGTAATGGGTGCATAGTCTTGAGCAGATACATCCTTATCTTGAAAAAACACCCACATTTTTTCAGCTACTAAAAAATTACTGAAGATTAACAGCAGGATTTGTAGATAATAGACCCTCATCATTCACTCCTTATAATTTTCTCTACCAGCACCAACACATCATCCATATTAACCAAACCGTCAAGGTTCACGTCACAGCGCAGCTGTTGATATTCATTCAAAGTGACATTACTCAATATCAGGTCCACTATGGTTAAAATATCAATAATGTTCAGTTCACCATCCGCCACTACATCTCCGGGCACATAATTCAGGTAGCCCTGGATAGTAAAATCATCAAAATAAAATCCATCACCTGTAACATACTCATCCGCTGAAATAATAAATCGAAAATATACTTCCGATTCTGCAGAATAGTTTTCTATGTCTATTACTTCCAGCACCCAGTTACTCTGGCCATCATAACCGGGTTCTCCCGCTGTTTGCGTACCTTGGTCGGATCCGTTTTCAGTATGCAAACCAGCGAGAGATGTCCAATGCAGGTTATCCGTGGAAATTTGAAACCGGACAAAATCATAATTATTCTCAATATCCCATTTGGCTTTAAAATGGACTGTTGGGTGATCCACGTGAGTGATGTCGATCGGATTCGATAAGGCAATTCCTGAATTAACATTGTTGGCATAATTATCGCCGGGACTGTCCGTAAAGGCATGATCTCCGGTACTGGAGTCCGCTTCAATGCCCCAGTCGAATGTAGCCCATTGGTCCAACCCTTCTTCGGCGCTATCAGCAAAAACGACTTGCGGGTCGCCTATGATGGTTACTATTGTATCGGATCGTACAAAACTAGTGTTATCATTTATGGTTAAAATGAAGCTCACTTCTGTTCCATTGGCAATATCCCCATCAGTGATCAATGATATGTTCATTGGAATTGTATCCCTGGCCATCAAGTGACCTAAATTAGTGATATAATCCAAGAGAGAGATTTCATCACTGTTAGGGATTGCATTGACCATTACATCACCGTCTGAATCCAACAAACCTCTGTTTTGGATTGTAATGTAAAAGTGCAATGTGTCGTCATTCTGGTTTGAATGTTCAACCTTATAAACAATATGATCAGCGCCTCCCACAAAAGCAAAGATCTGGTTAGCATAGAGCTGGGCTACACATAACGATATCACCCTGTTTTCAGGCGGCCAGAAATTATCCTGATACGAGCCTACTTCCGGTGTGTAGGCGATAAGACCTACCTCTCCATAAGACCAGTCCACTGCATCACCGTTGACCCCGTAGAAAATGGTTTCATAACCGGTGCCCACTTGATATCCATTAATTTTGGTCATTTCGTTACCAATTTCACGAAGAGTCGTCAAGTCCGGATCAGCAGGGTACGTACCATCGCCCCAGGAATGGATCAATACGTTAGAATATGAATGGTAGTGCAACACATTAGAAAATTCATGTTCTAATATAAAATCACGCACTATTTGAGTTTCTGGCTCTGAAAAAGCGTAATCTCCTCTAAAGGTATCGGAACAGGGATCCGGTGAAGAGCCGGAATCATCTACTCCCCAGTTATAGCTGTAATTTCGGTTCAAATCGACACCTCGCTGGGTATCACTCCCACATCCTGTATCTCGTCTATTTTTGCGGTGTAGCCCACCACCATCGGGAGCAATAGACTCATTATAGACGTACCCGTCCGGATTTATAACTGGAATAAACCACATTTCCCGCTGATTCACAAGATAAGCCGCGCGATCATCGGTGTTATAATTTTCACACAGCCATTCAATAAAATAAAACTGATTCATCATGCTCAACGGCTCCCGGGCGTGGGTTAAACCGGTATATAGTACTTCCGGTTCACTCTCATCTACAGCAACATTATCCGAAACTTTCAGCACCCAAATGGCACGGCCCTCTATTGATGTACCGATTGAATCTTTTACAGATACAATATCCGGGTATAAAAAGGCTAGTGTATCCATTTTCGCGACTACTTCAGCAAACGTATAATTACCCAACATGGAGCCCAGTTCAAAATCACGCCGTATCTCCGGGATACTACGACTTACAAAATGTTCCGTCAGATCCGCGATGATGACATCAAATAGAATCCCTGTTTCTGCCAACCGGTCAGTTTGATCTTCACTGGCAATTAAATCGATGTATACACCTTCCTTTATCTGTATATGATCCAGGGGAATGCCCATTGCGTGCAGCTGCTGCAGTGTTCCCTCGTTCGTTGACCAAACGCGCAGTGATCTATAGACTTCCTGAGCCGACATTTGAACGATACCTGCAAGGCACACCAGTAGTGTAAGCATTGTTTTCATCTGATTAAGTGGTTGAGAGTAACCAATTAGTCGTTACTGATTTGGGGCGTATAATGGGAATACCCAATGCCCGGTTAATGACCATCTGAGCCACCATTCCCATCGCTCGAGAAACGCTGAACAATACTGTATAAAATTTGAATTCCTGTAATCCATAATAATACAAAAGGGAACCGGATGCAGCATCCACATTCGGCCAGGGATTCTTTGCTTTACCTTGCTCCTGTAGCACCTGTGGTACAACTTCAAAAAGTAATTTTACTATTTCGAAGATATCATTATTTTGAATATGTTCTTTTCCAAATTCCATGAATGCGGTAAAACGAGGGTCTGGGCATCTGAGGACTGCATGGCCGTATCCGGGTATCACTTGCCCACTGTTTAGTCTTTCCCAGCAATATTGAATTAGTTCTTCATTCGATGGCCGACCTTGAAAATGATTATACACATCCAACACAAATTTTAGACATTCCTGATTTGCCAATCCATGGAGCGGACCGGCCAAACCATTCAATCCGGCAGAGACAGCATAATATGGATCGGATAATGCAGAAGCAACTGTGTGGGCAGCAAAGGCACTAATATTACCGCCCTCATGATCACAATGCAGCATTAAATATAATTTCATTAGTTTTTTAAATTCACCAGTAGGATCATCTATTCCGGTCATGTGGACAAAATTTTCAGACCAATCCATTTCCGGATCATAATCCATGAGATCACCTTTGTTGAAATGTATCCTGTAAACTCCAGCAGCCAAACCGGGCAGCTTGGCCAATAAATTGATCCCGTCTTCCAGAACGTATTCCCAAAAGGTATCTTTTGCAGTGCCTTTATCTTGTTTTTGGCGACAAATACTTTCCCGCTGCATAGTCAAAATACCGGTGTTGAACATCACCATAGGGTGCGAATCTTCCGGCATGCTGCGCAGCACAGCCCAAACGTAATCCGGCAGGTCTGCTTGTTCATTGTACAGTTGTTGCAATTCAGCTAATTCTGCCGCAATGGGTAGTTTTCCGGTGATTAATAAAAGAAAAACTTCTTCCGGAAGTAAATGTGTAATATCAAGTAATGGATATCCGCGTATGATTAGCCCTGTTTCGGCAGATACTGAAGATGTGTCACATACAAATGCTTTGATTCCCCGCATACCACTGTACACCTGGCTAACAGTGACATCACTGACCGTTTGATGCCCTTTGTTCTTGATGAGCTCTGCAATAGTTTTTTTGTCTTTTGAAATTTGATTCTGGATATTTTCTTTGAGCAGTTTCATAAGAATTATACGAGATTACACGTTTTTGAATTTAAACAAAAAACAACTTCCTACCCACCGAACTCAATATAATTTATTACTTCCCTGAGCGAATTAACACTCTGGTCTGCATTGGCCACAACCGCTGATCTATATATATGTTCAGTATAAGCAAAAAATTCAACTTGTTTACCCAACTTCAATATTTCAGCATCCGTATTTCCGTCACCCACAACGATAATAGGACCAGCAAGTCTAAGCAACCTCACCTGCTCTAGCTTCCCGCCGGATCTGCTCAAGAGAATATTCTGGTCAACTCCTGTAACTTGTCCTGAGGAATCATAAACGAACTTGTTAGCATATACATGCTCTTTGCGCAACCCCAATTTTCCAGCTACCGGTTGAATTGTTTCTTTGAATCCACCGGATACGATATAAATAAAATGACTATTTTCTTGGAGCCAATGCTGGTATTCCAGAAATGATGTGCTAATTTGTGTAAGTAATCGTTCACGCAATGCCATAACATGATCACGGTGGATGGATAATAATCCTAACCGCTGCGATAATGATTCTTGAAAAGTGATACTGCCAGCCATACCTAGGGCAGTCAAATTTTTGATCGCTTCGATAATTGATTTACGATCAGGATCATTGGCCAGCACCATTTCAGCCAGCAAATCCATTGTCTCCACTTTGACGAGAGTGCTGTCAAAATCTAGAATCAGAGTCCAGTGATTGTTATTTAAATGTTCTTCATGCATCTCAATTCACACACCACTTGTTGTCATAAAATTCATTTTCTGCACTGTAATTTTCCTCCAGGTAAATTGATTTTTTACCTACGCCATCCCTTGTTTTATGATATATTGGCGATTACTTTCACCTTTCATTCGGGGTTCTAATCGGAATCACCCTCTGAAAAGTCTTCTTTACCGATGGTAGCTGGGCCGAATCCCACCCGGCACACAAATTATTTATTATTAGTCTGTTACGGGTGCTTGAATACATGGTTTTAAGATTGCCTTTTCAATAGTCTATTAACAAGAATTTATTAATAAACGGAGGAACGGTGTATTCTTTTTAGATCGAAAAAGACCAAAAAGGCATAAAAAGCGAGAAAATGGGGCGACTGCGACAAACAGCCACCCTATTCATTTATTACTTCATCAACACCATTTTATTGGATTGGGTAAATACTTGCTTCGTTTGATTTGACTTTGCCACCAGACGATAAATGTAAAGTCCACTGGCCACCGGGTTTCCGTGTTGATCTCTTCCATTCCAGACCACCCGGCGGTCTCCGGCTGGAACCCTTGAATCGACCAGCTGTATGATCTCCCGGCCGGTGATGTCATACACAATGACAGACACATCACTGCTTTCCGGTAAACCGTAACGAATGGTCGTGTTCGGGTTGAAGGGGTTGGGATAATTACTGGCCAAGATAAAATTCTCTGGTACAGTATTATCTGTATTTTTACGGGGTTGTTTTCCCACCATGATGGCCGCCAGCACCCCCAGGGGCGTATCCGGGTACTTTTCAGCTAATATACTATACGCCGTTTCTGCTTTTACGGGTAATCGTTGGCGTTGTGCACCGGCGATCATTTTTGCACTCCCTTGCAGTTTCTCATGGACCTGCGCTTCGTCAAACAAGAGTTTGGGCTCTAACTCGGTGGTGGGATAATTCAGCTTGAGATAATCTACATGTTCCAGCGCCTCATTCAGGTTTACATTCCCGGCTAAATACAGTTTATAGGATGCCAGGATAGAGACACTCTGTTCTTCTATAGCAGAACCAGGATAGAGCTGGGAGTACTCGTCCATCTTATCGATAATGCCCGTTACATTGTCCTGCTGCCACAAACAACGAGCCACGCCATATACAGCCGCTACACTCTGTTCATCGTTGACCATATCATCATAGAGCGCAAGGGCCAATTCAATGTTACCGGCTGCTTCCGCCAAACGGCCCGGTGGCAGTGCACTTTGGTATGGACCTGGTGGAGGATAAATAACATTATCCCCCACAATACCATAGACCGTGGGCTCCCATACCACACTCCCGGTAGTATTATCCGGTTCCGACTCACTACAACCCACTAGCCCCGGAGGATTGGGCGGATACCAATTATTCCCAATGGCAAAAACAGCGAACTCATTGTCGTTGACAATATCAGTGACATTATCGTAAAACCGGTTCCAGCCCGCGACGCCATAGCCCCCTGGAGAACCGTCTGGAAAAATGATTACAGAACCAGGAGCATAACCTAATTTTAGATAGGACTCACCACTTGCCAAAACAGCTGGATTGCACTGTCTAAAGACATTGTTGTTCGCGGAACATAGCCATTCTTCCGCAGACACTTTCCATAATTTGGGGGCGGAAGAAATTGTGGCCTCGAGACCTATGCCATTGTTGTTACCGTCAAAAGTACATCCTCTAATTAGCGGTTTAGAATAAATTGCTGATAATATACCACCGTCATTTCCAGTAAATATACACCCAGTGATCTCCGGTTCTGCCCAGTCCCAGGAAACAATACCATACTGACTATTTGAAAACTGGCAATTACTTACCACTGACCGGTTGTTCACTCCAGAAATACCTAAAGCGACACTGCTACCATTTTCAAACGTACATCGTTCAATAATACATAGTCCGTTGAGCGGGTCCGGGATTGCACCATTATCAACACTGGATAGAACACCGATGTCTGTAAAATGGCAATATCGGAATTGGGCCCAGGCCTGGTCATCAATTCCAATACCAAGGCCAACACCGCCATCGCCGGTAAAAATAATGGGATCCGATTGTGTACCTTCCGCAATAAAATTACCGTCGATATACAACTCCGCATTTTCTGCAAATGTAATATCAGTCCCCCGGTAAACTGTCATTTCTGCATCCGGTTGGATTGTCATATCATCTATAATTCGGGCTCGACCGGACACATATAAATCATCCGTAAAATCACCATATAGACCCGATGTGACTCGAAACAATCGACCCTCCCCTGGGTCTAATTTTACATGAAATGTAGAATTATCAGGACTGATTACTTGATAAGCTACCCGATTCTCATCCCCGTCCCAAGGGCTTCGAGATAAACCCACATCTTCAATGAGACTTGTGCTGTTCGGTCCATTTAATGTAACATCAAATTCTTCAATATCCGTGGGCCCAATTTCTAAGTTCACTATAAACAAGTACTTTTCATTAGTCTCAGAATGTAAAAATTCACCTATTACCAATGAATCATTTGTGACCGAATTAACGATTGATTGTTCTGAAAAACTCAATGGCGGCATAAATGTCTCAATCCTGTTTAAAGGGATTAAATGATCCTCAATTAAACGGATATATTTTGTTACATTTTGGGTATTATTATACCTTTCTACGTGTGTAGAGCTAGAAGTAAGAAACCACCAATGAAAATAAATAAGGCCTTTTGCGCCAAATGCAACTGGTAAGTAAGAATTTATATTGATCCAATATCATCCAATCCATCGCCATTGACATCCCCGGTCCAATAGTAGGCAGTACCGACGCCGAAGTCCGGGTATCCAGCCTCATAGCCACCGTACCAATACACATCGGGGCCCCCCAAATACGCCAAACCCATCTCAGGACCCCCCAGATATAGATATAAGGCTCCCACTCCAAAACTGTGCCTATATCCACCGATTAAATCCGTATAGCTATCGCCATTGATATCTCCACAGGGGATAAGACCTTCGATGAATGTAGGGAGATTCAACTGCCCGATGACTGTTTCTTGTTCAAAACCACCGGCCCCAGACACAACCATACGACTGGCAGAAAAGTTCGTGTCCGGCCTTAAACTCCCTTTGATCATATCGGTGATGCCATCACCATTATAATCACCTTTATAGGACCCAAAATAGTAATAGGAAGAATCGGCATTTAGCGTTGGCGGGAATACTGTATCTGGCGGAGCTGCGTCTTCAATGGGCCCCAACCATATATGGTGACTGACTAATTCTCCCCAATACCCATAAATCGTCAGTTTTTGATCGTAGAAACCGTCTAAGTTAAAATCAACCTGATAGTCTACTGGCCATCCAAATCGAGATGAATCATATGCAGGATCTTCCCATAATAGAATATCAGCAATGGTATCTAAATTCGGGCCGCCAAAATAAATCGTATAGGCATTCGTATCTAGAATATGTTCATTTTTAAAACTTACTAAATCCTCCCAGCCATCACCATTTATATCGCCAACATTATTATATAATAATAGACCCTCGCCATCAGGTAAAAAATACCTTGGAAAAATGAGGTCTGGTTCACTATGGAGGGGCAGACCGCCATAATAAAAATGATTCCCAAGCATATATTCGCCAATACTGTCGCCATCGATATCTTCCATAAACGTTACATACGATCCAGGAATTACACCAAAATCAAAATCCGGGACTGTATCCATTGGACTCCCGCCATAATAAAAAAGATTATGCCACTCACCATTTATTTTATTCCCAACAATAACATCATCGTAGCCATCCCCATTTTGATCCCCAATTCCTCTGGGGACGTTAACAGGTACATTTGCTGTACCCGGGAGGTGGAGTAATAAATCCCAATGACCCGGATGTTGAGCGGAAAGAGACATGATCGTAATAGAATAGACTAGAACTCGCGCAAATACAGATCTTAAGCATTGGTTCATTTTTGGCATGGGCATTAGTTTATTCATATTTAGAATAAAATTCAAGATTAAATAAGCGCTCCTGTATTATTACATACCCGCTAATAAAATGAAAAAGTGTAGTTAGCGTACTTAAAGTAGAAAATCAATTTTTTGGAGAAGCCGCTGCCGGACTATAAAATCAAACCGCAGTGCTAAAGGAAAAATATGAATGAAGCGATGCGACATCAATACGTCCCGCCTTGTACCCGGTAGAATTGGTAGGGAAAGGGAGAACAGATTGCTGCAAACAGAGGATGGGAAGAAAAAAACTCTCGCTTCATAACCCCAGTTTGTTTAACAGGTAGTTGATCTTTCCTTTCAAACCAAGCCCATATCCAAAGCGGTCCACTGTGCCGCAATGAAGATGAGTGATAAACTGTTCTATCGGAAAGTCGATCATGTGATATCCCTTCTTCGAGGCCTCATAAAAGTTTTGTGCAACTGGAGCACCGTGGTGCTCAAACGGTGGGAGCTTTTGATAGAAATACGACCGGATAAGCATATAGGCTGCAATCAACATTGAAATACCTGACTCTTCATCGAAAAATCCGCGTTTGTTGAAAAGGCCAACCTCGCCAACCCCATAAACTGAGGGATCATCAAACTCGACCAGCATTTTTTCCAGAAAGCCTCCTCTCTTCGTTACAGTATCACTATCGAGAAAAAAATAGAACTCATACTCAGCGCGCTCTATTATGGCATGCATTGCTGGACCATGACCAAGATTCTTCTTCAGAAATAGAGATTCACACAGATTATATTCCTTGTAGAGTTTTCGAATAACGTTCGATGACTCATCCTTAGAGCCGTTATCGACAATAACCGTATGAACCTCTGGATAGAATCGTTTGAAAGATGTAACTGCATTCTCAAGAAGATCAGGAGTTTGATAGTTCACGATAACTGTACAGGTTCGATCAAGGCGATCGGCTATCGTAGTCACAGGCGGTTGCATTGCCTCTGAATTAGCCATCACCGCTTATATCGCCAACATTATTATATCTTCTTGAATCCCCTCCATCAGGTAAAAAATATCTTGGAAAAATGAGGTCTGGTTCACTGTGGAGGGGCAGGCCGCCATAATAAAAATGATTCCCAAGCATATATTCGCCAATACTATCGCCATTGATATCTTCCATAAACGTTACATACGCCGACCAAATAATATCACCAAAATCAAAATCCGGGGTTGTATCCATTGGACTCCCGCCATAATAAAGAAAATGATGCCGCACACCATTTATGCTAGTACTAATAATAACATCATCGTAGCCATCCCCATTTTGATCCCCAATCCCTCTAGGGACGCCAACAGGTGAATTTGCGGTACCCGGGAGGTGCAATAATAAATCCCAATGACCCGGATGCTGAGCAGAAAGAGAAATGATCGTAATAGAATAGACTAGAACTCGCGCAAATACAGATCTTTGTTTAACTCTTATCATGAGCCATGCATAACCTTAATTATTATTAAGGATACCGTGCAAGTGTATCTTGTCCTCCGGTCCTTCTATTTCAAGAATACGATCTTTCTGGTTTCTAATGCGTCCGCTGCGGATAATCGGATAAAATAAATACCCGAACTTAAATGATCCCCATTAAACTCCACTCTTTTTTGACCTAAAGATTGATAGCCCGCCACGATTGTTGCAACGAATTTACCGCCTATGTCATAAATGGATAAGTCAATGGGCAGATCCTTATGCAAGTGATAGGGAATGGTAATGGTGGCGTTAAAGGGATTGGGGAAAGGGTTCCCCTCAATACCCAGCGGGTTGAAAGAAAATTCAAAATAACCGCCGGAATCTGTTTGCACTGCTGGGATCACTTCCGAACCGTCGCATAAGTAAGACACGGTTACCGCTTCAACGGGGTGATCGATCTTATCAGAAACGCTCCCGGAGACTGTAATCATTTCCTGTCCGCTTAATAAAGCAACAGTTAGAAAGGCTATGAGTGTAACTCGCTGTTTTTTTAATGCGGTCAACTCAAAAATCCTAATTTAAAACTTTGATCTCCTATAGTCAGCGTAGTGATTTTAATTCTTTTCTATAAGGTTTATTTTCACTTTATTTCACCATCTTTGGATTGTTTTTTAAGCATCCTTTTTATTAAGTCAATAATCTAATAATCTACGGGAGTGAAGAATGTCGGCCTGAAACCAACGCTCATTTTCCGCCCCACGCACGTGCTGAATGCAATAACGGCGGATTCAATCTATATATTTTGAAATTGCAGACCGTAAAGTTTTTTATAAACCCCGTTGATGTCCATCAATTCTGTGTGGGTACCTGTTTCTACAATCTTCCCGTTTTCCATTACCAATATTACATCTGCGTTTCGGACTGTAGACAAACGGTGGGCGATTACCAGAACTGTGCGATCAGCCATTAAATTTTCGATTGCTTCCTGCACCAGTTTTTCGGATTCAGTATCTAATGATGAGGTTGCTTCGTCCAGGATAAGAATGGGTGGATTTTTCATGATGGCCCGGGCAATGGCAATCCGCTGTCTTTGACCTCCGGATAGTTTGACCCCTTTTTCACCAATAACCGTTTGTAACCCGGCTGGTAGTCTTTCAATGAATGCTAATGCATTGGCTGCCTGGGCAGCAGCTACAACTTTACGATCATCAATTTCTTTTTGCCCATAAGCAATGTTGGCTTTCAGTGTATCATTGAATAAAAAAGTTTCCTGGGTGACAATACCCATCTGTGCGCGCAAGGACGTTAAAGTCAAGGAACGAATATCTTGATCATCAATCGCTATTTCACCTTTGGTCACATCATAAAAGCGCGGGATAAGATCAACAAGGGTTGTTTTTCCAGCACCACTAGGTCCTACAATCGCCACCACTGACCCTTTTTTGATCACACAATTAATATCATCAAGAGTCTTTTCATTACTTTCTTCATATTGAAAACTGACTCTATTAAATCGTATTTCCGTTTTAAAATGATCTATTGTAATTGCATTCTCCACATCTGTAATTGCTGGCGGTGTATCCAAAATAACAAATATTCGCTCTGCGGAAGCCGCCCCTGTTTGTAATTCTACATTTACATTACTCAATTTTTGTAGGGGACCCATTGTGGCAAACAGCAACAAAATAAACCGTAAAAAATCTTCTGATGTTAATCCGGTTCCCGACAATACCTGCAATCCCCCAACCCACAGTAGCAAGACGCCCATCATTACACCCAGCGTTTCAGTGATCGGTGATGAGAGCAACCATAGTCGCGACTGGCGCAATAATAAACTAAAATATTTTCTGGTCTCCCGCAGGAATCGTTTTACTTCATACATCTCCATCCCGAAGGCCTTCACTACTCGGATGGAAGAAAAGGTTTCTGTGATAATATTTGTAATCCCCGCAAACTGTTCTGCCGTACGTCTGGATTTACGACGTATACTACGGCCGATGAAGATGATGGTAACGCCAGCAACAGGCACCACTACCACAGACAGAACAGCTAATTTCCAACTGATGATAAATAATAAAGCAGTAAATGCAATTATATTTATGGGCTCGATCAGTATCTGGTGAAAGGTCATGCCCAATGCCCGATTCACATTATTAACATCATTGATCATAAGGGCAGTTAATTCCCCAGACTTTTTCTTGTTAAAATAGGAAATTGATAGCGAATTGAAATGTGCATAGAGCCGGTTCCGTAGATTAGTAATCAAATGAAATTGCACCAATGCCATTAGTAAATTTTTTAGATATAGGAATATATTTTTGATTAGGAACACACTCATGATGGTTAAACAAAGTACTTTGAGTGTTGCCTTGGGTGTGTCCCTTAAAATTAGACCATTGACCCAAAACTTCAACTGTTCATTTAGCGATAATGCTTCCTGTGTGGACAGTCGATGCTGCTCAAGGATCAGATCACTAAAATCGATCAAGATATTATTGATCAACGAAGCCGTCAACCAAATTGACAAACTGTTCAAGGTTACATAAAATAGTGATGTGATTGTCGACGCAAACAAATAGGGCCATTTATCAATGATTAGTTTGAACATGCGTTTATAGATGGATTCATTCATAAATTTGTTCGCGCTTGAATTGGCATGGTTTAAATCTACTATCCTTTGCTATCCCTATAAAAGTGTGCTTATTTGGGTTGAAAGACCATTTTTATATGGGGAATATCTGCTTCCAAAAAAAGATTCCCTGACCCTTTAAAACTGAACTGTTCATAGAATGGTATCACCTGTTGCTGGGCATACAGATAAATATACGGTTCAGTCTGGAGTTCATGTAATGCAAATTCGACAAGCGTTTTCCCGATTCCAGTTCCGCGATATGGTTCCAATACAGCAAATCGTTCCAGTTTCATGCCTGCATTCGTCTGACGCCAGCGCGCTGTACCAACTTCTTGGCCAGTCATTATTGCCAAAATATGGGTTGCTGTGTCTTCGTATTGATCTATTTCTATATGTTCAGGCACATTTTGCCCGATTATAAATACCGCTTTCCGAATCTCCAGAGCTAACTGGTACTCATTCGCTGTTTCTACGTATTTAACTTTCAACATATATCCACATATTCTTGTACTCTCTTAATATTTATTATAAGTAGGTGATAAACAGAATAATGAATTAAAATATGATCATTGCATCTACTGGATTTAAACAATATTAATGATATACCAATCAAAAAATAGGCTTAAATCTTAATCAAACAAAAAAATATCGATTATCGTTGCGGCGTATAATTCGTCAGTATGGTTGGAAAAGATCATTTTGTGGTTTGACTATCCGATCTAAATAAATTCGTTATAGTGTAATCATTTCTAATCTGGATTATGTTCGGAGCGATGTTATACTTGAAATAGGTAACAGAACTGGATAATTAAAAATGAATCAAAATTTAAAAGACGTATTTTTACACCCCATGGATAACAAAAATACAGGAATTGCATTATTTTAAATTACTAATAGAATCACGATTTTCAATTTATCTTTATAGTATAATAATATTTATCATTTATGCGACATAAAAAAAAACAGATAATAGTTGTAGGCGATAGAGTCCTGATTCAACCGGACAAAGGAGAAAGTAAATCGGCGGCCGGCCTCTATTTGCCACCCAGTGTATTGGAAAAGCAGGAGATCCGGGGCGGCATTATCGTGGAAGTGGGTCCCGGTATCCCCGTGGGTAATTCCGACAACTCTGTAGATGAACCTTGGCAAACAGAAACCCATGGTAGTGTGAAATATATTCCACCCCAGGCCGATCTAGGTGATTATGCGTTATTCCTGAATAAAGCTGCAATAGAGATCAAAGTGGAGCAGGACAATTACTTGATCATTCCCCAATCCGCTATCCTTGTGCTCATTCGGGATGACCTTAACAGCCTTACAGAGTGAAGTTTAGCATAAGATAGGTGTAAACTACTTTTTCACCTGTTTCCGGCCAATAAATTGCATAGCCCTGCTGCCATATTCCGCCAGGGGTCATTCTTGACGAAATTATTATGTCTAGTTCTGTACCAATATCATTGGCATAAAACCCATCTTTAAAATTATGGTAATGAATATTTAACATAATGTTCTCAGACTTCACAGGGAAGGTAAAATCCATTTTGAGATTCCATTCATCCACTCCATTTTGAAAATTATCTTTGAAACGGGTGATCTTGTCTATATAGCCATGGTACTTATGGCCGGCACCCCAGGGATTGGCAAAGCCTTCTGTTGTTTCTCGTGTGAATTTATTATCACCTGAAAAATATTCTTTCCCCACAGAAATTTTGTTCACAAAGGGTAAGCGGGATAAATCAACACGCATATTAAATATATTCATTGACCCATCAATATGAACTAGTGCATTATCTTTGTTTAATTTTCCACTTTGGTGTGCTAATTCCCCGTCAAAATTGACAAAAAGCAAGCTGAAGATCCAGCGGGTGCCGAACGTTGTCCTGTTCATCTCTGGTGAGGGTGCTGACTGAGCTTGATTAGTGTTATTATAACCGTATAAATCAAAAACAATATTAGTTAAAAACAGGAATCTCTTTATTTGGGTTGAACCATATAAACCTTCGATAAGCTGATCATAACGATCTGAAGCTGCAGAATCTGAATTTTTAGTATTAATCAATAAAAAGTAGTTAAAGAATACAAACGGATTGGCAATAACCATTTGCAGGCCCTCAAAAGATCGGCCAAAGTTATTCCAATTATTTTTACTGAACAGCCGTTGCGCACCCAATGGCATTTCGAAGCGTCCAATTCTCCAAGTGATCGCCCGATTGCGTTTCATTAAATAGTCCACCAAAAAATATATCTGATGAAATTCGACCTTGACTCCTGATGATTTAGTTAAACCAGCAAAATTATCTTTTTCACCTAATAATCTGGAATCCTGTAGCTGAGCAAAGCCTGTGATTGGTCCTTCAACAAATCGCAAACTGATTCTAGACCGAGTATAATGATTCCATCTTTTTGTATAAATTGAATCTGCATGAAGAATATTCTTATCTTGTTCCAAACGATAACGAAATTCAGCTTGCCATTCCAATTCAGCAGCTCCGGCTATGCAAAATAACAAAAGCAATAAAATGGTTGATGATGGTTTCATTTTAATCTTTAATCTCCAGATATATGGGGCAATGGTCAGAACCCATGACTTTGTCAAAGATATCCGCATCGAGAACTTGGTCAGTAAATCCTTTATTTACAAAAAAATAATCAATACGCCAGCCCACATTTCTTGCCCGTGCTCCAAATCGATAGGTCCACCAAGAATACCGATCCCCTTGCGGATGAAACAGGCGAAACGTATCTACCCAGCCGCTTTCTACATATGTATCCAATCGTTGTCGTTCAATAGGCATAAAACCGCTGGTATTAATATTTTCTTTAGGACGAGCTAGATCGATAGGATGATGAGCTGTATTCCAATCGCCGGTCACAATAACATTGTTTCCAGATTCAACTTGTTCATCGATAATCGGTAATAATTCATCATAAAAATCCAATTTATATTGCAACCTTTCATGATCCCGTTGGCCATTAGGAAAATAAATATTATAGAGTAAAAAATTTGGATGTTCTGTAATGAGTACGCGTCCTTCTCGATCGAAAATATCTATGCCCAAACCTTCCCGTACATAAAGGGGTTCTTCCTTACAATACGTTGCGACACCGCTATACCCTTTTTTTTCTCCTGAATGCCAGTAGTTATAATATCCATGACCGGTCAATAACTCTTCTGGCAATATATCCACATGTGCCTTTGTCTCTTGTAGACAGAGAATATCCGGATCAGCATCGTCTAGCCATTCTAAAAATCCTTTTTTAAATATGGCGCGGACACCGTTAACATTCCATGAAATTAATTTCATACGGTCAAGAGGTTATAACAACGCACTGATATTATGCAAAATGATTACTAACTTTCTGCATGATGGAACCGGACAAAGTTAAAGAATTGATCCTAAAGGGATTACCGAATGCTCAGGTGGAAGTGATAGATACAACTGGGGCGAAAGATCATTTTAGCGCAGTGGTCATCAACGATGATTTTATCGGAAAAACTATAATCCAACAGCATCAGGAAGTATATAAAACTTTAGGAAATTATTTAACGAATGAAATCCATGCTTTACAATTGAAAACTATGACCAAAACACAATGGCAAGAAAGAAAATAAATTAAAGATGAGGAAAAAATGGCATTAAAAGAACAAATCATAAACGACATAACGACAAACCCGATCATGCTGTTCATGAAAGGGACACCGGAAATGCCGCAGTGCGGTTTTTCGAACGCTGTTGTACAAGTACTCAATCATTATGGTGTGGAGTACAAAGCAACAAACGTACTCACTGATCCGAAAATCAGAGTACATCTATCTGAATACTCCAACTGGCCCACAATTCCGCAATTATTTGTGAATGGTAACCTCGTTGGCGGGGCAGATATTACAATTGAAATGCACAACAATGGGCAGTTACTGGATATCCTTAGCTCAGCTGGTGAAAAAACAGAATAATCATTTTTGCGCTCGTAGATCAAAAAATATAAATTTGCCACCCTTGTTTTGCATGGAAAATGGCCCGTTCGTCTAGTGGTTAGGACTCCAGGTTTTCAACCTGGCAACAGGAGTTCGATTCTCCTACGGGCTACACCACAAAACGCCGTGAAAACTGGAGTTTTCTTATCTTTGTATGCGGTATCTAAATAAGGAACAATGAACTGTAATAGAACCGCCAGTATCCAATTATAATTTCTTTTATTGTTCCAGGGATATTTTTCCTTATTATTTCTACATTAATGCGTTGTTTCTCTTTGTTTGATTTTATTTAAAAATAATCCTGAACTTTCAGTGATAAAATATCTATCGATTTTATGTTTAACACGAAAAAATTATCATGTTTTTCTTTAGTCGATAATCATACTAATATTTAAATATGAATCTGCCACTTCATCCAGGGATAGTCCATTTTCCCATTGCATTACTTGTAACCGCATTCATTTTTCAGGGTATTCATCTGTGGAAAAATAACTGGATCTGCCGCACCACAAGTATGTGGCTTTTAGGATTTGCTGCTATCCTGTCGATTGCCGCAACATTCACAGGACAAAGGGAAGCAACACGGGCCGGTCAAATAGGCTACGATACAATAGTACTGGAAACTATTCAGCGTCATGAATTATTGGGGAATATTACCGCTTGGGGCAGCATAATTGTGCTGATATCTTGGGTGTATTTCTTTTGGAAAGATATGGCGGATCGGCGTTTGGATTATCTGGCGCTGGCTTTCCTCGGACTCCTTGCTGGAATTGCATTACTTACCAATTACCTGGGGGGCACGTTGGTATATATCCACCAGGTTGGAGTTGGTCAGTGATCAGTCAGCACTGTTGTCTGGTTTGACATAAACTAGGAATGCAACGAATGCTGTACTGGATACCAATCCGTATCCATTCACTACATTTGATGTGGGTAAAACGTAAGGATTGAATTCCGGGAGCCCCTCAAAATAGTTGAATGTTGCATCATCTGTGGCTTGAAATACCATTAGCTGCAGGCCATAATAGTCGTAAAATAACCAGGAAATACTAACGGGTGACGTTTCGATTCTCCAAACCCAAGGATTATATCGGTAGGGACTATTTACGCGCCAGCCTGTTTCATTCGCAGACCCACGCAAAAATGGCGATTTCCATAATTCATATATATCAACATAGGCAGAGTCGTAAATCAAATTTATATAGCAGCTGTCTCGGATATTGTTCTGGTTCCAGTCTTCAAAATGCTCGTTATATTTCCAAATACCGTTATGGTTGCTATCTTCAAATGGTTCCAGACCAATGGTGTCTGCTTCAGTGGCATAGGTCAGAATTCGTACTGTTTCGTAGTCTTCCTGGTTGAAATCGACCTGATATAAGGGATAACTGGCAAAACTTTCTGTAAAACATTCGCCCTGACGCAGGATAACAGTATCGATGGGGCCGGTAATTGATGGCGGCCAGGTAAATGGGTCGAAATTATTGACGTTGACTTTTGGCACAGTATAGCTCTTGCCCTGACATGCGAAGATTGATTCAGGAACAGAGGTAATCTCCATTTTTTCCGGTACAGTAGTTGTGCCAGAAACCGTATCGCTTTTATAGATAGCCATGACCTTATAGGTTGCGCCGCCTTGAAACACATAATTGTTGTCCGTGAAATAGCGGCCGGGTCGACTCGGAACTGGTGGCAACAGCAAGTTCACAGTATCACCGATCACCCGCACTTCCGCAGCGCTAATCCATAATTGGCCCGAAACTGCATGTTCATCCAGTGCTGATGTATGAGATACAAATACAGTATCAGTTAGTGGAAAATTAGCTTGGATGTTAGCCCAAAGGACTAATTTTTCCTCATATTCAATGGTATCATCATTAATGCAACTGGAAAGGAAAACGAACGACAGAATAAAAAATATTTTTTTCACACTAAAACTCAATTGTAAACCCCACGCTGGGGATGATAGGAAATAAACTGATCGGGAGCTGTTGAATAATTCCTTCATCTTCCTCATCCACGTTAGGTTCGCCCACATCCGGTGCTTCATTACCATTGCTGTCATGAATTAGTATGTCCCAATCCCCATCATCATCAATCCCATTGTTTGTACTGCCCAATAAGTATATATAAGTGAACACATTTACTTTATTATACGCATTTATAATCTGAATGAACACATCTACTTTTTTACCAAACCATTCGGTATGGCGTACTGCGCCTAGGTCCAAGCGGTCATAAGCCGGATAGCGGGCGCTGTTACGGGAGCCTGGTATATTATGGTATGTGAAATTTGGATTGCCGGGAAAATTTTCGATATAATACCCCAAAATAGGTGTATAGGCTTGCCCTGATTGCCAGGTCCAGCGCCAATTGATATCCCATTTTTTATTGATAACGTAACTGCCGAGCACATTAATAACATGAGTCCGATCCCAATTGGTGTAATATTCCTGTTCCAGACCGGTATTTCTACTCGTCATGATTTTACGGGAAACGGAATTTGTGTATGCCGCCCAGCCCGTCAGGTTGCCAATGGTCTTTTGAATAAAAAGTTCTAAACCATATGCGTAACCGTCTGATGGTGTAAACGTATCGCTCACTTGCTCATCAGAAATTTCCGCATCAGTTGCGGATCTGGAATCCTCAAAGGTGAGCATGTTCTGCATTTTTTTATAATACCCTTCTATTTGTATCTTGTACGTATCACGAAAATATTCCTCATAGCCTAAGACAAATTGCTGGGCCGTTGCCGGATTAACTGACTGATCTACCGCTAGCCAATTATCTAAAATAGTAGGGTTATAATCATCCTGTATTGTTTGAATGAATTGATGATAATTCCCTACGGCAAAATTGATGTATCGATTTACAGTTAGTAGATATTTGGTCCCCAATCTAAAATCGATATAGGGTATACTGGGAAAAACGCTGTAATAATAGTAGCGGATACCCGGTTCAAGGATAAATGAAGGTGTTACATTCCACTTCAGTTTACCATAGACATTCGTTTCCAGCGGACCTTCACCAATGAAAAATGTAGTGTCCTCTAAAAAGGTGCTTAAATACTTTATATCCAGTTGCTTGACTTGGGCTCCCACCCGCCACTGAAGATTTGAAGACTGAAATAGGGTCATATTTGCTGAAAAAGTATGGTCTAGTATTTTGTTTTCGCTATTCAATCCATCCGCGCCCCCCAGATTAAAATTGGTAAAGAATTCACTGGAAGCCAATAAGAAATTCCCGACTAGCTTTTCATTAAACACACGACGATACGCTAGACTAAAGGTATTATTTCCCCAATCCGCAGTAAGGCCTAGAAAATCAAAGATAAGATCATCAATCCCTTTGTAAATACTAAGTGATACGCGGTCTTCATCAGTTAAATCAGTGAAAATATGACCCTGCAGATCATAAAAGTAGTAAGGTGGTATATTTTCAGCTGACTCAGCCGGCAGTATCCGTGGTAATAATAGATCGAAATAGGTTCGGCGGCCAGAAAAAAGCCAGGCACCTTTGTAAAAGGGACCTTCCAATGTGGTCTGGCCCGTTAAAAGGGAAATACTCGCTTTGCCAGCAAAATGATTTCTGTTTCCTTCCCGGCTCAATACATTCAACACTGCGGACAACCGGCCTCCATATTCAGCATTAAATCCACCTTTGATCAGGTCCGCTTCTTTCACAGCATCAACGATAAAATTTGAGAAAATACCACCGAAATGGGTTGGGTTATAAACAGTTATACCATCCAATAAAATCAGGTTCTGATCCGTATTCCCGCCGCGAATCACTAGACCAGTGCTGGCTTCATTATTAGTCAGTACACCTGGTAGCGCTTGGATTGTCCGAAAAATATCCGGTTCGGCTAGGGCTGGCGCAGCTTTCACCACCCGGGGAGATAGATTGATCCGACTAGGTTGGATATTGTTCTGGCGTTGAAGTTTTTCAGCAGTCACATCGACTCCTCCCAACTTCAAAAGTTTTATTACCAGCGCGATGTCTTTCTTGATCAAAGCACCCGCATTAATCGTAATCTCTTCTCGTTTGGTCGCATAACCTATATAAGACACAACAATCGTATAAGTATCCGGAGCAATGTCCTGTAGTACATAGTAACCATTCCGATCCGTTGACATACCATTACCTGTTTCCAATATGAAAACATTGGCACCGATCAGGGCTTCACCCGACTCTTCATCCGTTATAAATCCGTAGATATTTGCAGTTTGCGCGGAAGCACTTGCTGCACAGCAGAAGAAGATGAGCAGAGATAGGGTATTTTTACTGGTTGTTTGAATACGCCTGTAGAATACTGCTCGCATGATTAAGTACATCTACTATGTTATATATTTTTATTAGCCGCCCTTCTTCATCAATCAAGAATGTTTTCCTACTGGGGAAAAAGATCCCCTTGGCGCCGTATGCATTGGAGACTGCCTTATCTGCATCCGTTAGTAAATGAAAAGGTAAATTATGTTTTTTAATGAACTTCCTATGGCTGGTCCCATTATCATAACTTATACCGAAAACAATGATATTTTTGGCTTTAAACCCATCATATGAATCTCTTATACCGCAGGCTTCTTTGGTACAGCCCGGAGTATCATCTTTTGGGTAAAAATAGACTACTACCTTTTGACCACGGTATTCAGAAAGCGTGTGGATCGTATTATTTTCATCTGGCAAAGAAAAATCCGGTGCCATTGTACCCAGCTCTAAATCAGTCGAAGACATAACCGTTAAGTTGAACATTATTGCTCCAATTAAAATGATTTTATTCATAGTTCCCGTGCCATTTTAAATTAATTCAACACTCGTCCCTTATCGGAATTTAACGGATGAAACGACTCATCCGATAAAGGGTTTAAAATCGATTGGTTGTGTCAGTTAACCTACATCAAAACAATTGATCCGGCAACCGTTAACCCCATTCAAAACATTTTTTGGTGTAAAGCTGGTTTTGAAATTAGATGACGTTTCAATAATATGAGCTTTTTCAGACTTTTTAATTCTTTAATAAAATTACTTAGTGATTGCGTCAGAATCTTACAAAAGTTTAAACCTGGTATTTTTGAAAAAAATCGTAATAAATAAAGCTAGTAATACTTATCGCCAGTTTAGTGCAGGGTATTATTTTCATGTTATTAAGTAATCTGTCCGCATCCCGCATAGCTGAGTGGTTAACTATTGTAAACTGAAATTTATATCTGATATGGTAGTCAATCAATTTCTTTCGGATAGCTCTTTTACAACTTATTGAAAATCGGTAATGATATAAGTGGCTAGGTATAAAATGTTCCCACAGCTCGGTATTGGTCAAATTCCAGGCATTGACTTACAACGACTCGGGCTTTGATCCTGGTAGTGGTCATAATGGTTTAATTACCGCTTAGATAAGACACCGTTTCCGAGTTGAATTCAGTCGCTTTGATCCCAAATTGTTCATACGCTTGAGTAGAATCGCAGGTATTCCCAGCCATTAACATTGTCAATTGATCTTTCGTGATTGGAAACCATGAATATCTGCCCAACAGTGCTGCCAGAATCTTGACCGGCAAAACAGGTGCGGGGATTTTCCATTTACCTTTTCCGTAACCAGCGGCAATTATATCAATGATTTCCTTCCATGTGTACGCTGTGGGTCCGCCCAATTGATATGATTTGCCATAGGTATCTTTTTTATCCAGAGCTTTGATGAAGAATTGAGCAACATCCCGCACATGGATCGGAGACATAGCGAATTCTCCGGCATGAAATGGAAGTAACCCGTCAAAAAAAAGTGGCGCTGGAAGGGGCAAGCTTAACATATCTTTTTTTAATTGGCTGCAGAATTCAGAACGACTATTCCCACGGGGATCTCCAAAAATCAGCGAAGGCTGGAAAATTGTCCAATCAAGACTGGAGTTTTTTAAATATTGTTCCGCCAGATATTTTGTTGTCTGATATCCCACCCCTACTGCTTTAACTCCATTAGCGCTCATCAATATAAACCGTTGAACACCAAGCTCCTGAGCTATATCAATACAGTTTTTAGCGCTTGAAAAATGCAGTGCATTATAGGTTATCCCTTTATTCGGAAATTCTCTAAGAATTCCAATATTGTAAATGACCGCATCTGCAGTCTCAAGCACTGCTTGTATAGTTTGTGGTTGCCTAATGTCCCCTGAAAATAGTGTACTCTTATCTGTTGATCTCAATTTATGTTCAGAGCCCGGCCGCACTAACACTTGTAGCAGATGATTATTGCTGATAAGTTCATCTATTAAGTAAGACCCAACGAAACCAGTACCACCAAAAAGAGCTACTTTCATGCTACTACTTCCTATGCTATGACTGATAGATAATCTTTGTATTGTTTACTAGCAAAAATTTTCTTCAGGTCCTTTTTGATCCAAAATCCATGCAAAATTTTACCAAGTAGACCAAATGGGATATCGTATTTTACTTTCATCATATATCTCAACTTAATTAGAAGCCACTCGAAAAGGTGTTCATATGCTGTGATCAGTCCAAGTTTTTCTGATCTGGAAAAAGGGAAATACTTTTTTCCAAAGGACGTTGGATCTGTTATTTAATGGTAATTTTGTAAATTTTCATGATTCAAAATTATCAATGAAGGAAATTAATGCAATAAACAATGAGCGCTATCTCATTAATTTATTTTTTAAGTTATCTACAAATAAGTATGCCGAAGGTACGATAATCAAGGTGATTACAGTAGCAAATAATATTCCGTATGCTAGCGAAATGGCTATTGGTATCAGAAATTGCGCCTGCACACTTTTTTCCATCAACAAGGGGAATAGACCAAAAAAGGTGGTGAGAGACGTTAGTAAAATTGGCCGAAATCGCCGCGGCCCAGCCGCCAACACTGCTTCCGTTACGGAGTGTCCCTCGGCCCTGTAGCGGTTGATAAAATCCACCAGTATCAGTCCATCGTTAACCACCACTCCTGCGAGGGCCACACTGCCGATCAGGGAAAGAACTGTCAGATGTTGGCCCATAATAATATGGCCGATCACAGCACCGGTCAACCCAAAGGGAATTGCCCCCATAATAACCAGCGGCTGGATATACGAGCGGAAGGGAATGGCCAGCAGTGTGTAGACAATAAGCATAGCGAAAATAAAATTCTTAAAAATTGAACCTAAACTGTCGTTCTGCTCCCGTTGTTCACCTTCGAGCGAGAATCGCACAGATGGGAAATTGCGTAATATATTGGGCAATTCAACTTGCGATACTGATGCCAGTACTTCATTGGACGTGGTCTTGGATATGTCAACATTGGCCGTAACGTTGACCGCTCGCTGCCGATCGACTCGGCTGATGGATGAATAGCCCTGTGTAAACTCCATATTGGCCACTTGTCGCAATGGGACCTCTACACCCTGGTTATTGCGCACCAATAACCCTTCCAAATTTTGAATAGTTTTCCGTTCCTGTTCCGGGTAGCGTACAAATACTTTTACCTCGTTTCTACCTCGTTGAAAGTTTTGCACCTCCAAACCGAAAAACGCCTGACGGACCTGGCTGGCTACATTGGCCATGGTGATCCCGTAGTGTTTTGCTTCAGGGCGCAAGGTCAGTTTGATTTCTTCTTTGCCCAAACTGAAGGAATCTTTAATGTCAATCACCCCGGGATACTCAGATAATTTTTTTTGGAGCAGAGTACTGACTACGTTCAGATCATCCATACTTTGGCTAACCAATTGGATATTGATGGGATCACCGGCAGAAAACAGATCGGCAGAAAACACGACTTCCTTGGCACCGGTAAGTGGCGGTGTCATTGCCCGCCAACGGCGAGCAATTTCCATCGCACTGATTGGCCGTACCTCCCCCGGTGAAAGCTCAATGGCGTACTCCGCCAGATGTGCACCTTTATATACTCTGCCACCGATGGGACCTTGAGAACTCCTGTTTTTCACCGGTTGGTTCCCGGCCGTAGCCAGCACATTAATAAATATATCCTGGCCCTCGAATTCTTCAGCCAGCTGCTGTTTTAACTTTTCAGCCACTGCACCAATAATACGCAACCCTGCTTTGGACTGCTCTATCGGTGCTCCATCTGGATAGGCAATTGTGGCATTGACCATATCCGCTTCGAGTGGGGGGAAAAATACAAATTTCACCCAACCCCCAGCCAATAGGCCAACGGTCAAAAAAAACACACCCAATGCAGAAGTGAGTGTTATACCTTGGTGCTGTATAGTCCAACTCAGTAATGGTTTATACTTATGTTGGATGAACCAATCCAAACCAGCCTTTATTTTATTCTGGACGCGTTCCCACCCTCTGCTAATGGCGTTGAGCCATGGGAAACGGCTGCTATCATTTTCCGGAATGTGAGCTAAATGAGACGGTAGAATTATGAGCGATTCGATCAATGAAAAGACCAGTACCATGATGGTGACCAGAGGGATGATACGCCAAACCTGCCCGACATTTCCTGCAACAGCAAGCATGGGCGAAAAGGTCGTCATTGTCGTGAGTATAGCAACCATCACCGGTACCGCTACTTGAGCGGCACCCCGTATTGCTGCATCTTTGGCAGACAAGCCTCGCTCCCGCCATAAAAACACATTTTCCCCAACGACAATGGCATCATCCACAACGATGCCCAACACCAGAATAAAGGAAAACAGGGACAGCATATTGATGGATAAGTCAAAAACCGGCATTAGCCAAAATCCACCCAGAAATGAGATTGGAATACCCAGAGACACCCAGAAAGCCAATTTCGGTTTTAAAAATAATGCCAACACCAAGACTACCAACATCAAACCTAAATATGCATTTTTTGTCAACAGACCGATCCGATCCCGAAGAATACTCGCCTCGTCCGCCCAGGTTGTTGCATATACACCTTGGGGTAATTCTGCAGCCAGATTATCAATATATTCTTTTACCGATCGTGATATATCCAGAGCATTTTGATCCCCGACCCGATATACCCGAATGAGAATGGATGATTTACCGTTGAACTTCTGGCTTAAATCCACTTTGGCAAAGCCATCCTTTATTTTCGCAATATCTCCCAATAACAGATTGGAACCATCAGCATGGGAAATCACCGGAATCTCCGAAAATCCCTCCTGATCATACTCCTGCCCTTTGGAACGAATGAGGATTTCACCCACGTTGGTTTCAATCACACCGCCGGGAATGTCCATGGAATACAAGTTGATAGCTGTGGCGACTTGATCCATGGTGAGTTGATGCTTTTTTAGGGTCAGTTCGGAGATCTCAATTGAGATCTCTCGCGGTTTCGTGCCGATAATCTTGGACAGGGACACCTCGGGTAGGGCATCAATTTCATCTTTTATCTGATCGACAACATTAACCAAACTCTCCTCATCTATATCACCATAGACCGCCACTGTTATCACGTCGGATATACGGGTCAAATTCTGAATGATGGGTTGTTCGGCATCTGCCGGAAATGTATCAATGACATCGATCTGTGTGTTGATCCTGTCCTGCATTTCGTTGACATTTTCCCCAGGTAATATTTCAACGGTAGTCACGCCCACATTTTCCGCAGCTGAAGATGTGATCCGTTTGATACCTTTCAATCCTTGTAGTTGCTCTTCGATACGCGAGCAGATTCCTTCTTCTACATCCTGTGGCGAGGCGCCCGGGTATACAACCGAAATGGATATGGCGTCAACTTCAATGTCGGGAAATACCTCTATTTTTAGTTTAGGCAGGGTTAACGCGCCGGCGACCAAAATGAGTAGCATAAACAAATTTGCAGCTACAGAATTGTTGATGAACCAGCGGATGATCCGTTCCATTAGTTGGAGTTCCTATTTTGATTCAGTTTCATTCCTTCCACAAAAACCCCCAGACGGGTGAGCAATATGGCTTCACCGGTGTCCAACCCACCGTTAACAAACGCGGCATCTCTTTCATAACGCAAAACATTTACATCTTTTTGAGCTAATAATCCTTCATCATTTACAATCCAAATTTTTTCATCCCGGACGGTGTAGCGGGGCACTACAACAATATCCGCAAATCGCTTCCCTTCAATTTCAGCCTTGACAAACATACCCGCTTTCAACGGGAACGATTGGCCCTTCTGACCATAGGGATCGGATACCTGAGCGATTACCGAGAGCATACGCGTTCTTGGATCAACTTCAGCGGCGGATCTGGTAATCTTCCCCTGCCACGAAAGCATGTTCCCGGCGTATTGAGTATGCAACACAACCTTAGGCTGATCTTTTACTGGGATCGACCGACCATCAAAGGGAATATCCAGGAATTCCAAATCTTGATCAGCAATAGGTAGGGATACTTCCACATAATCGGTGGCATAAACCTGGGCAATAGTTACACTGGGGCCTACAACCATACCCACATCCACATTTTTGATCCGCACCCGACCGTTGAATGGTGCTTTGATTTCAGTACGGGTAAGGTTCCGTTCCGCCTGTTCATAACCGGCTTCAGCCGCCACCAACAGTGCTTTGGCTTGGGCCAACTGAGGTTTGCGCAGAGTCAAATCGCTAGCTTCACCGCCATTGATGCGATCCCATTCTTTGGTCGCTAACTCCGATTCAGCCCGCTCCCGTTCATAACTGACCCGAGCTTGGGAAAGATTCGACTTAGCAGCGATCAGAGCCAATTCAAAATCACGTTTTTCTAATTTTACCAGTATATCCCCGCTGCGGAACATAGCCCCGCGTTGCAATTTTGCCGCAACCCACTCGATCTTGCCTGATACCTCCGACATCAGCAGAATTTCTGTGCGCGGACTCGCAGTACCTTGTGATTCTATACGGACACGGACGTCCTGCATGATTACCGGTTGTGTTTCAACCACCGGTGGTACAAACTTCCTTTTCGTAGACTGTACTTCCGGTTTGGCCAGAACCATCACCACCGCAATCGATAGACTACCAAACAAAATCAATAATGGTGTATATTTTTTAAAATTATTCCTCATAAAAATACCTCAAATGATTATCGTATTTAAAATCACCACCGAGCACCAGCAGTAAATTTACCCGTGTGTTTATTCGTTGACTTTGAATTGAAATTTTACTAGACTGGGACGTGAACCACTGCTGCTGACTGTTTAGCACTATGATCAAATCTGTTACGCCATTTTTATACCGGTCCATAGCTAATTTGTATGCTGCCGCGGCTTGCTGTTCTGCCTCTAAAATGGCAGTATATTGGCGTTGTACCGAGGCATCTGCCGCCAGGGTTTGCTCTACCTCCGCAAATGCGGCTAAAATCTGTTTAATAGCATGCTGTTCGGCCAGCGAAAACTGGCTTTCGTTTAAGGCTACATTGGCCCGCAGCCTGCCACCATGAAAGAGCGGCGCTGCCAGATTCGCCCCAAGATTCCAAACGGAATAATCCCCTTTCAAAACATCCTTCAAGTCAGACGTAGACGTTCCGCCAGAAGCCGTTAGCGAAATGGCTGGCAAAAGACTACGCTTGGCCTGCGCCACCCGGTAACCGGATGCCTCTGCTTTTTGAAGTGCTGCTTGGATATCAGGGCGGCGGCCAATCAACGCAGCCGGTAGCCCTTCCGGTACGTTAGGAAATGACTCCGGCAGCATTGGACTGATTTCCAGGGAAGCGGAAGGGTATTTACCCAGCAATACTTCCAACGTCCGCAGTGCATTTGTTTTTTGTGTGGCCAGATTTTCTTTTTGCACTAGGCTTATGGCTAGAGATGATTCGGCTAGCCTCAGGTCCAAACTAGACGTCAATCCTCTATTATAGCGCTCCAGCACTATGTTTCTGATATCAGTGAGTGTGGTTGTCGTTTCAGTCGCCAGCTGTAGCTGCACAGCGGATTCCACCGCCCGGTAATAGGTATTTGCGAAACGAGCTGCCATAGAAAATTGCAAATAGATCAGATCATTTTTAGATGCTTCGTAGTCCTTGAATGCTGCCCGCCGCTCGTTCAGTAATTTACCCCAGATATCCACTTCCCACTGCACTGAGAGATTGAGACCATAGTTATCCGACGCAAAGCTTATAACTTCGTCTGATGATCCGTCAGATCCGGTAGAATCCTCGCCATTCCCATCCAGATCTAACATGCTGCTGGAAAAACCAAAGGCAGATAAATTTTGCTTGCGGTAACTGCCCGTTCCTGAACCGCTGATGGCCGGGAATACTCTGGCACCGCCTATTTTTGCAGACTGCCTGGCAATTTCCATCTGCTCCATAATGGATCTTAGATCGGGACTGTTTTGCTGAAATGACTGATAATGACGATTGAAGGTTGTATCTGCAAATGCTTGCCACCACGGGCCGGTTAGTACTTCCGGTTCGGGTAGCGGCGTCACCCATGAAACAGGTATTTCTTCCAGTAGTTCTAAACGTGCCTCAGGCGGCTTGGCGCAAGCGTGCACTAGGAACAATAATAACAGTATAAAAATATTGGCCCGTCTTTCTATTGCTGATTTAACTATTATCACTATCCAATTTTCCAATTATTATTAAAAGCACCGAACGCATCGTATCACAGTCTTTTTGGGGAATATTCTTTTTCATGTGTGTTCGCATTTGCTCCATTAACGGTGTAATTTTTTCAAACAGGGAATCTCCTTTTTTGGTTAAATGAATGTGGTTCACACGCTGGTCAACCTGATCTTTGACCCGCAGAACCAAATTTTTATTCTCAAGTGTACTTATTATACGAGTTACAGACGTTTTGTCTTTTCCGCATTTTCGTACGATCTCGTGTTGAACGATCCCATTATTCTTCCAGATCGGCGTCAGCACCATCCACTGATCTAATGACAGGTCATGCCCGGATTGATCCATGATCTGCGTGAATTTCTTTTCTACTAGGCGGTATGCAATGCCCAGTAAAACTAGTAATGGTTCTTTTTCTAACTGTTAGGTCTCATATTGTGGAGGTGTGGGTCAAAGGTAAACAGTTCAAGTTGATGTTTCCATGTTGTACAGATGAATCCATAAGGTGTTAGGCCCTTGAGAGCCTTCAAACGCTGGGCAAAGTTATAAGCCCTCATGAAAGTAGACAAATATTCTTTGAGCTTCAACTATGAACCGCAGTGGTATTTTTTGACCGTGGCATCCTTGATGGTTCGGTTCGTCCGTTCCACTTGCCCATTCGTCCAAGGATGGTTGACTTTGGCCCGGCGATGATCAATGCTGTGTTCTTCATAAAGACCATCAAAAATATGTGTAGAGGACATCCATCCTTTTTTCGGTACGTGAACTGGATACCGTTGTCCGTCAAGATCATATGGATTTTGTGAGGCACAAGAGCAACCAGATTGCCTAAAAACTCAACCGCAATCGTTTTGGTCTGGCATTCATGAAGTTCTGCATAAGCCAATTTCGATGTCCTATCGATAGCCACAAACAAATACAGCTTCCCTTCTTCAGTGCGCACTACCGCAAGATCGATATGGAAGTTTCCAATGGAGTATGCGTTGAACTTTTTTTTCTGTTTCCGTTGATCACCTGCAACATCGAGTAAGCGGCTGATCTCATGGCGTTGAAACAAGCGGTGTAGAGATGAGCGAGTAAGATGCGGGATTGTAGGTTGCAAGGAATACAGGCAGTCATCCAGGGGCAACAGCGTATGTTTGCGAAAGGCAACACAGATGGCTTCTTCTTTTGGAGTCAATACCTTTGAACGTGGATGCTTCGGCGCCATTTCGCTACCGTTTTCGTCGTTGTGGCGCATCCAGGTAATATCTGTCACATATCCAAGGTCGTGCTGTCCATCCCCAAACTCAAGGTAAATTCAAACGTAATCATCAAACCATTAAAAATTAAGTAAAACTCCATCATTATTACTCTCCGGAAGAGCTGGAAAGATCTTTAAGAACCTTTGTTAACCGATAGAACAATCATCGATATCATGAGTCATTAATGAATGTGACCCCGGCAGATATGTATTATGGGAAACAAAGAGAAATATTGTTTCAACGTGAAAAGATTAAACGCTGGACATTAGAAGAAAGGAAGCCTTACAATCTAGCTGTCATAACAGCCTGATTTGCGTGAAATGAACAACAATATCACACATAAAAATACTTTCTTAACTTGAACACAAATGTTTCCAAAAGGTTTTGACTGTGGACAGATTACAATTCAACTACTCCAATCGATAATTCAGTTGCCATTGGAATCGGAAAGTATTTTCATCAAATTTAAATTGTATCCTACATAATTGATGAAAAAACTGTTTGTATAGGATAAATATGGATTCAAATTATAAAGGATATTATAACGATTTGTTAAAAAGTGTTGCTTTAATGTTCACCTTAGTATTTACTATGTATTTTATATTTAATGTAGTGATGAAAAAAAGAAATGTTGTTAATGAATATAATAATAAGTTTGGAAAACTTGAATACTGGCAAAACAACAAAACTAGTTTTACAGCTGATTATTCAGCAAAAAATAGTTGGCTTAATCGTCAAATAAACGAAATCAACAAAAATACAACAAGTGACATCATAGATTTAATTAACAGGGTTACAAATCAACACAGCATTGTGATAGTAAGCATTGATATAAATAAATTAAATCAAAAAAATGAATACAATAAATTAACTCTAAAACTTGTTTTAGAAGGTAATTACTTTGATTTAATAAATTTTATCGTAAACATTGAGAATTCAATTAAGCCTGTTTTTTTTAATGCATTAGAATTTGAAAAAAGCAAAAATGTTAACAATTTATATTTAAGTGGTAAAATTATATTTTATGCAAACAGTTAGCAACACAAGAAAAATTATTTTAACATTTTTATTTATAATATTAATCATAATATGGGGTAGAAATGTATTTAAAATATTTCAGATAAATACTAAAGATTATAGTCAACATAATTTTGATCGACAAACTGTTATGCTTCCCGATACATTAACCATAACTCATTACGATATCGTGCCAACCAAACATAACCCATTTTTGAATAAAAATAAGCAACAACAAAATCGTCAAAAGAAAAAAAAATTAAAAAAGAAAGAAATACACTTAAATAAAGAGCATGATAGAAAACCAACAATTACATATAGCGGAATTATTAGAGATAACAGTTACTCTTTAGGTATTATTGTTACAGAGAACGGAAATATAAAACTGGTCAAAAAGGGGGACATTTTTAATAGTATTAAAGTTGAAAAAGTAACATTAGATACATTGATCATTACATATAATAATCAGATATTTTATTATGAAATAAATAAATGAGTTTAAAAACAAACATGAATGGTTCGGTACTTATTTTTGTTTTGGTATTGATAATGAGCTCGATGATAATTGGATTTTTGGGAATAAGACATCAGCAAATGTCTATAAGACAATCAATAAACGTACGAGAATCTTATCAGGATAGAATTAATGCTAGAAACCTCTCTGAAATTATTTTTTGGGAGAAAATAAATAATCAAAAAAACAAGCTAATATCTTCGAAGGAAATTGATGCTTTTGTTTATTTCACTGAATATTATGGATTGTATGAAAGGATTTATCTTAAAAAAAGAAATTTTGCAGTTAACTATTATTATAAGGCAATTATAGGTTCGGAATTTAAAAACTATGATTTTAATATTGCATTCCTTGACAAGTATTCAACACTCAAGATAATTGAAAATGCATCTGTTGAAGGAGACATCATAAGAGGATATAATGAACGCAACAACATTTCTGGAAATTTCAATTATATTCAAAACTGTTTTCTTAAATATAATTCTGTTCTTGATGGCAGTAAATTTGAAATTCCAGATTTCGCAAGTACTAATTATTTACAATTTAATAATCCAATAACCATACAAGATGAATGGATTTCGAATTTTCTCAGCAATGACTATAATGAGTCGATAATTGTATGTAATGATTCAATTATAATAGCTTTAGATAGAGAAATATTAGGAGATGTACAACTAATATCAAATGGTCCAATTATAGTCAAGAGCAAAAGCCGAATAATTAATACAGTACTGTTTAGTAAATCAACTATTTACTTTAATGGTACAGGGATCAGTATGGTGCAATTAATGTCTGAAAAGAAATGTATCCTTAGCAGTAATAGTAAATTAATAGCCCCCTGCACTATCATTACTTATGGTTATGTAGAAAATGATGCAATAAATATTGAGCCATATTCAAATATATCCGGTACCGTGATTTTAATTAACAGAAGTAAAAAGTCAAATGAGAGAAGTTATGTACATATCGATTCTAAATTCTGCAATGGATTGATTTATTCAAACCAGGGAGTGAATATTCGTGGTATTTTTAGTGGCAAAATCATTACAAAATATTTTATTGATTCAAAATATAACAAACATGAGATAAATATTTTACGTGATACAAATTTGCTAAATTATAAACCAAAATTTATACCACTGTTTTTACATATGAATGTATCGCCTATGATCAACTTCACAATGCATCATAATAAATAAAAACTTGTCGAAATATAGGCCATGCCAAGGATCGACTTTAATTGAGATACTTGTTTCAATTGTGCTTCTTAGTATTGTCATTTTTCTGCTATTTCCGTTAATAAATAACACTTGGAGTTTTTCAAAAAGTGATTTGCATGCTTATTCAACAATAGTTTGTCACTCAATTGTTAATGAACATTTAGCCATAGAATTATTTGATAAAAATGAATTGAGACAATACAATTATGGATTAACAGCGGAGATTGCAGTAACGAGTGACAAAAACCTATTCAAAATTAACGTAATAATTATGAAAAAAAACCAAATTTATTATGAATTAATCGCGTATAAAAATGGACGGTGATTTACCAAATTTTCACAAGCAAGGATATACTATTATTGAATTAATAATTACTATAATACTTATTGGTGTTTTAATACAGACCGGAATGATATTATATGGAAACCTTTCGAACCTGATAACCAATAGTCGGAAAAAAGGAAGTGATATTGGTCGTTTATTAATGGTGACAGAAATTTATGATAAACTGACATTATTGAGTGATTCCATATCTATTAAAGAAAATAATTCTATATTTTTTAATAATAAGAAGAAATTATTTACGTGGGATGCCAATAAGAACGAAATCATTGAGAATAATCAACAAAGGTTAGCAAAGTTTTATTCCCTAAAACAAATATCTATTTCGTTTGACACGACTAATAATCCATTTTTTGGACAATTGATTAGAATTCAATATGATTTCAATAATAACCATGGCCCAACGATCCAATATATCTACAATCAAAACATTTTAAAAAGATGAATCACAAATCAATACACGACCAAGAACTACTTTATGTTACTCGGCAATTGTATTATTTCACTATGGCAAAATACCCGATAATAGATTCAATTATTAGGCTATCAAAAAATGAAATAACTAAAAAAACTAGGTGGGGATTAATTAAAATATATAGTGATTTAAGAAAAGGTAAATCATTAAAAGAGGCTTTTAGATTGCAAGCGCATATTTTTGGCAATAAATTTGTTCAATTAATAGAAATTGGAGAAAAAAGTGGTTATTTAGAAAACATCCTTGGAGTATATGTAAATCAATTAGAACAAAATATCAGTTTAAAGAAACAATTGAAATCAGCAATAATTTATCCTGCAATAACATTAACATGTGCCTTCATTGTTTTAGTTTTTATGCTTATGGTAGTTGTTCCGACTTTTGAGGATTTGTTTGTAAACCACAATTTGTCATTACCACCATCAACGGTTATTCTATTAAATTTGAGTAAGGCGTTGAAAAACAATTCAATTATTATATTTGTGAGTGTATTAATATTCGGATTATTAACCTATTATGTTTTTGGTAAAATGAAAGATAGGTTTTTATTGCATAAGTATATTCCTTTTGTCAGGCATTATTATACTTTGGGTAGCAATATCCAAGTTTTAATGAATCTTAACATTATGTTACTCTGTGGATTTTCGCTTACAAGAGCTTTAGACTTTACCAGTAAATTTGCACCGACTATTCAATATAAGCGTAGAATATTTCAATTGGTTCAAAATCTAAAAAAAGGGGAGAAGTTTTCTGAAATTATTATGAGAAATGGATTACTAGGCAAGGAATATGACCCTCTATTAGCTTTTGGAGAAAGCTCAAATAAGTTAACGGAAATAATAAGAATAATTATTGGTGATATTGAAGGGAAAATAAATCGTGAAACGAAGACATTTTTATCTTTGATAGAGCCATTACTTATTGTACTGATTGGTATTTTTATTGCAAGTATATTATTTGCCTTATATACACCGATGTTTGAGATTATGGAATTGTCATTATGAAGAGGAATAGATACTTGTTTTCACAGGTGGGATTCACTTTAGTTGAGTTATTGGTAGTTCTGGTGATATTGGGGATTTTAGTTTCGTTAGCGATTCCCAAATATGAACAAATTGTTACAAGATCAAAAAAAATGGAAGCAAAATTAATTTTAGAACATTTATATGAATTGCAAAAAACCTATAGGATGGAATACGATGTATTTACAAGTGATTTTACTCAGCTTGGTATGGAACAAGAGGAATTAATCACAGATGGAGGTAAGGCGCGGTATAAAGTAGAAATAAAAGAGGCGGAGGTTAATCATTTTAGAGCTACCGCAACATCCGTAGTTGATTTTGATGGTGACGGAGAGTTTAACATTTGGGAAATTGACGAAACCGGAAACTTATCTGAAATTTCGTCTGATTAAATGAAATATTGTTATTTATACCTAGTATTATTAATGATTATATCCTGTAACGTAGATAAATCATTTTATCCTACTAGTGCGGATCTTGTTAAATACAATAAGTTCTATAATAATGATAGCCTTTGGGTAAAGTCTTATACAAATGATAATCTTGTCATTAGAGTCAAATATTATCCTTTAGGTGGTCTTCTTATGAGAATGAAAAGACATGAAAAAGAAGAATTTATTGCACGAAATAAACAGGTTAATTTATTTGATGTTACTTATGTAGTTTTAGACTCAAATATTTTTGTGACTCAGTTTTATAAATTAGATTTAGAATCCTATTTATATAATAATATCGCTTTCATTATCAATGGTGAAAAATACAAGCCTCAGAATCTCCATTTAATTGAAAATCCGTTGAAGCCGATGTCGACTAAAATCCGTTGTATTTTTACCTTAGAACCAAACGATTATTTTACTAATAACATTGCAGATGGCTGTTTATATATTCCAAAGTTTGATAAAGATCAGATTATTTATTTTACTTGGCCTATAATAGTTAATAACCATGAAAAATTTATTAGCCTTAACTAAGTCACTTATAATAACTGTTTTGTATCTTTCAACGACTTTTGCTGTTGATGGTATATTTATCCATGAAAAGGTAAGTTTAAATTATACTCCTAAAGATGAAGTAACGAAACAAACATTACTTTCGAGTTTAGATTTTCAAATTGATGATATGAGTCGAGATTCGACAATAAATAGTGAACAGTTATTAAGATTGCAATCGATGCGGGATAGTTTGAAATCTGCCCCGAGATTTTCCATTCCAATTAACGAGTTAGAAATGAAATCATATATAGGCGAAGAAAATGTTTACATAGAATTAGATACAATTGCATATTTGTTCCATTTTATGCGTGATTCAATTATCACAATAATAAATAAAGTGGAGAAAAAATATATGGACATTATTATGCTGGATAGTTTAGACTTTGGTAGTGGAAATACTTTAACGGACAAGAATGTGGGTGGTTATGAGAGTGCGGACTGTTACACTTATGTAGGTGATACTTCAATAAATAATTTTGATATGGAAATGTTCAACTGTGATATAGATTCAATTATTTCGACATTGTTTTTATCAAATGATTCTACGTTTTGTAAAACCAAATCTGAATTGGCTGAAACTCATTTAAGTTATTTTATAAAGGATTTTAATTATAGTCACAGTATTAAAGGTTATGGCCATTATACAGTTACAGGGTTAGTTCTTTTTTGGGGTGATTATAACTATATATACAATACAATTTCCTACGAAAATAAAGTGCTACCTGATTCAATATTCGATATTCCTAAAGATTATAAGGAATATCGGAAAAATGAAATACTGATTGGGGATTAGTGGGGTAGTAGGCCGGGAAACAAACAATGACTTACATAAATTCATTTTATTTTGTTGGATATGACAGTGTAGAGGGTTAAGTTTTAGAGATATTTCATCAAAGGAGGCATTCTGGGACAGATATTACCTGGCTGCGCCACAGAGACACAGACGGTGCCTAGAGTAATACAAAATAGTCAAGAGAGTCTGAAGACCTTGTCCGAAAGGTACAGCATCAATAAGAAAGCGGTAGCGAAATGGCACAAACGTGGTGAAATTGTTGATGCTGCGGCCGATGGTGCTGAAGCATCAAGGATGACCGGGTCGGAAAATACCACAACGGTTCATAGTAGAAGCTCAAAGAACAATTGTTTACTTTCATGAGGGCTTATAACTTTGCCCAGCGTTTGAAGGCTCTCAAGGGCCTAACACCTTATGGATTCATCTGTACAACATGGAAACATCAACCTGCACATCATCAACCTGTTAATTCATTGTAGAGGTTACTAATGTTGAAATACCACAAACTTACATTAATCAGAACATGTATTGTTGCGATCATTTTTGGTTCTTTCCGATCATGGTCGGCAGTACCTGTTTCTGATCCGATATACATGAGTATAAAAAGACCTATTATTTATAACTGGACCACTGAAATGTCCTATAATCCCTTTACGGAGATAATGGACACGATTATGTACATATACGATTTCAATGATGGTGGGGATGAATTCAATCAATGGTCTCATTATGACCGGGGGGATAACAGAGTGGCGTGGCATGAGAGTACAACCGGTGGATTTCGAAATTCTAAGGGGTTGTGGTGTGGAGTAGAAAACGATTCAGTTTTTGGAAATGGGTATGGTGATAACTGGTACAAATCCTGCGAAACAGGAAAGTTAGGAATAGACGAATTTGATTGGGATGAAATTACGCTATATTTGAGCTTTTTAAGTTCATATGCGTTAGAACCAAAATCAAAAGAATCAGGAAAAGCTTATGATGGAATAAATGTCCAGATTAAAACAGCAGAGGTGGATTGGACAACACTTTCATTTGAATCATATAATGCCTCAAATATATCTGCCTATGATATGTATGATGAAGTTGAATCCATTGGATGGACCGGAGAAGACAAAGGCTGGCATGCAGAAAGAATAGATCTGCGAGAATTTCTGTCAGATGAAATTCAGCTTCGTTTTACGTTAGCGAGTGATCAAAATTATTCTACCGTAGATAATGGGTATTTATTTGGTTGGCGCATAGATAACATTGATATCAGTATATGGGATGCGAATGGGAATGAGGAGCAAGCACAGCTATATTATTATGATGGGGGTGATGAAGATATATCTAATGGCGGAGAAGAGCTGACATTCTATTTTTCCAGCTTGCTTCCAACCACTCAAAGTTTATGGAAACACATGACCTGGGGAACCAGCAATATACTGATGGGTTGTCAGAACTCTTCGGGGGAATATATACCCAATATGAAGAATGTGATTGTATCCCCGGATTTATACGTAACAAATAATCAAAATAATTCTGATATAAGGCTGGATTTTGAAGTTTTTGGTTCTCTACAGGATGAAATGCCAGGTGATGATTATTGGATGGTCGAAATAACCCCTGATTTTGGTACGTCATGGTACAATATTGCATCTCTGGATAGAACCACCCAGAAGCAGAAGTTCATTTCTATAAAGGATGGAAATACCAGTGGGTATTACCGTTGGTTTTCTAATATGTATCCGGGGGTAGAAATGATCAACTTATCATCATTTTATGGAGATACAATACAACTGCGCTACTCGTTTTACAGTGATGGTGATGTTCCACCGGCAGATTCCAGGGAAGGACTTCTAATCGATAATATTAAGATCTATTCAGTTGACCAAAACTTGACCATGCCTTTTGATGTCCGGGTAAACCGTGATGGCGACGATAATGTAGTGAGTTGGCTTTCAAATAAATGGAAAATTAACCCGCGGCAATGGGATGATAATCACCCTGATGCTTATGTAAATTTCCACAATGAATATGGCATATCCTATCCGATACAATGTGGTCTTAATGATTCTGTATTACTTGAAGATGTTCTTGTTTATTGTTATTACAATTCCAGCTTCGACAATAACAATGATGGTTTAAGTTTGTCGTTTAATGCTTATTTATACTCAATCAATGAAGATGGTAAGCCTCGTAATGTCATGGATTCGAAATTAAATATTGTAGCGAATCCGACGAATTTAGAACCAACCGTTTTTCGTTTCCCAAATTCTCATTATTACAAAGATGGTGAAACAATATTTATAGGTGTAAGGGGCCTAGCACCTGGGGGCATTCCCGCAAATGAAGCCCCGCTAACCTACGCTGATTCAACGCTTTCAGTATCATCGGGTAGCTACGATTATCAAGGACTCTTAGCGGATAAAAGTATTTATCAAAACAACGGGTGGGTAAAAGCCAGAACGCTGGTTCGAGATTATTACAACAATGAAACAACGCGGTCCTGGGAAGTGGAAAACAAATGGATGTCTATGCACAAAGCTTATAACGGAGATTTGAATATCCCCATAATGAGAATTACTACCATTGATTATTCCGACACTGCATATGCAATGGATAACTATGTGGTATCAACGTATAAAAACGGTAGCGATACAGGTGAAATTACTGTGGACTCTTCTGCCACATCGTATTCTCATGATGCTCCAATGGGCTCATCAGTAGATGAATATGAATATACGGTAAAAATAAAATATGGAAGTTCCTATTCTCCAGATTCCCGTAAAGTCAGTATTTCTGTCGGTTCAAATCATCCCAATCCAAATTAGAAAGATATAGGTATAGAGATGAAAACAATCAAAGCTTACTTTGTAATCGCAATCCTACTAAGGTTCTGCTATGCAACGTCTGGACCCTCCACACCTGAGGTGGCTAGTTTTACACCCGTTGATCAAAATGATATGGTGAATCTGGTTACTGGAGACTTTTCTTACAATTTACCGATTATACACATCCCTGGGCCGGCCGGTGGGTATAAAATGTCTCTATTTTATCATGCGGGTATATCCACCGATCAAGAAGCCAGTTGGGTCGGCTTGGGCTGGAATTTGCAGCCAGGTGCAATCACTCGTACGGTGATTGGATTTCCGGACGATTATAAAGATAAAAGAATTGATCATAAAACCAATGATATTGGCGCGAATATCGGGTTGTCGTTTGGTTTTAATCTGGGACTTTTGTGGATCTTAGAAAATCAGACATCGATTTCAGCGAATTATAGTTTTAAAGAGAGCAGAGTCAATTCAGTTACAGGGTACTTGTTTAATCGTCCGGTGTCCCGAGAGAGATTCGGCAGATTGGTGAATAATACTGTTTCAGTCAATACGATGGATTTAACCACGAAAGAAGATATTGAGTGGGATAGAAGATGGAATGCGGTGGGAAATTTTTTGAATAGCTCATCTTTTGGGATGAGGATTAACGGACTTTGGTCTTATTCAATGTTAGGAGATTTTATTGGTACTGTAACAGCACCATTTACAGATTCTATTTATCCTGTATTTACCACAAATGGAACCGGATCTATAGATGGAAGCTTTTCCATGAGATTTGGCTCACTATCGGTTGATGCCTTTGGATCAAGATATTCTTCTGACACAACTTCCAACAATAACCCCAGAGCATCTTCTGACATTATCCTGGAAACTGATCAGAAAACAGCGCGGGCCAGATACAAGGGTGGAAAAACGCCCAGGCCCTTTGAGGGCATGGTACATTTGGCATCAGATATATATAACATTAATGCTCAGGGCATCAATGGCAGTATGCGCTTGGTTCCCGCCGAAGACATTAACCTAAAGACAAGACGGGGTATTGAAACATCCGTTGGTCTTAATTTATTCAATAATGATACTGAAAATGAAAGTGAAGAAGGTTTTAAAGGAAAAATCATTGATATAGCAAATTCAATGGGAGACACGGATATCAGTTTTTCCTTGTATTCAAAAACAAGTACAAATTCCAATGGTAATCAACCATCGTTTCAAATGTTGAACCAAAAAAATAATGGTGGATATAAGATTCATACTAATTATTTCCTCAGTGGAAATGCTGTCTATAATCATCTGATTGATGATATCATGATCACAAACCCTTCAGGTGTAACCTATCATTTTTCCGAAGAAGTCTTTAATTATACACAAAAATCATGGAATTCCAGTCTTGCGCCAGGAGAGACGAAAAAAGTGCTGACCTCATTTCCCGATTTGGTATTTGGTGGATATATCGCATCCTATGGATTGCATGAGAATGACAATCCGTATCCGTACTCTTGGCTGCTTAAGAAAATTGAATCTCCCCTGGGGAATACGATTGACTTTCATTATATGGATATTCCCGATAGCATTACCTGGCGTTCTCCGGTAAAAGGCACTGGATATGTTTCGGCAAAAACGGCCAATAACCGGTCCCAAGTTTCTTACGGGAAGAAACAGGTTAAATATATTGGTACAATTGAAACCGAAACTCATGTTGGTCTATTTCTTACAAGTACACGCGATGATATTCATGATATTGTTGATTTTGTGAATGGTGGTATCAATGGGAATACCTATCTGAAGAAGTTGGATGATGTAGTTATATTTGCGAAAGGGAATGGCTGGATTGACAGTTGGATTGAAGATATTGCTACATTGGCACAGATCCCGGTAGCTGCAAAAAACTACATCATTAAGCGGATAAACTTTGATTATACCTATGATTTATGCGCGAACACCCCGACTGCCCAAGAAGATACCGGGAAGCTTACTCTTGCAGCCATAAAAATTTATGGGAAGGGAGGCGCAGGATATAGTATTGATTATTCATTTTCCTATAAGAATAACCCGGATTATCATCGAGCGCATTTTGACCGCTGGGGATATTATAGCAGTTTGGGTGCGCCTCGTTGGGAGATCAAATCAAATTATCAAATAAATGGTCGACATTCAAGTGATGCGGCGGCATGGTCGCTTACCGATATTAAATTACCTACAGGCGCGGACATTCAAATTGACTATGAAAATGATCATTATCATTGGGCTGGGAATAATGATGATTTACCCTCTTCGGGAGTAGCTGGAGGAGGTCTCCGAGTGAAATCTCTGGCTTTTGTTGATTCATCATTATCGGGAAACATTGTGTTGAATAAGACAAATTACGAATATGGTCGTGGTGCAACTTCAACAGAGCCCTTAGCTTATACGAATTTGCATACGAACGAAATGAGGTATGAACAATTCCTGGATGATGGCTATGGTAGCATCACTGTATCGCAAGCTCAAAATGGTAATTTTTTCAAACTCGGCCCGGGGGTACATTATAAGCAAGTGACTGAACATAATCTGGATAGTACAGCGGGTAAAATAGTCAATACATTTATTACCCCGGACACTTCATACTTTAGACTGGAAGAAATGGGTAGGGGGAGCCTCTACGGTTCCAGTATACCACAAATTCTTAAGATATTTAGACATATCGGTATATTCCCATCCGGAAAAGCATTATGTGCCAAAGTCAGATTTTTCGGTGAGATCTGTTTGTTGCCTCGTGTATTAGGCTATAAATGGTTTTTACCTGGATTTCGGATACCAATTACTTTTGGCAATACACGCAAAGAAGCGCGGGCCATATTTGGTCCTTTTGGACATTCAAAAACAAAAGAAGCAATTAGTGTAGGTTGGGACATATCAAAGGGCCAGTATAACTATAGATTTAAAGATTATTCAGCCATGGTTGGAAAGCAAATTAAACGACTAGTTTACAACCAAAATAATGAATTGCAACAGAAAGTTGAATATGCCTATTACTCCCCGAATCGTAAGGGTAATTACCCTGGGCATCCGATTATTTCCACAGGAGCTCAGCTCACCTTGACTACCGAGAAAAGTTCAGAACCATCCATATCGTATTCGATTCGTGATCAGATGAAAACGAATTTGTTAGGTGTATCGTTTGGCACGAGTGGCATCCACATAGAGTTTAAGGTGGATAAAGAAATTAAACACAAAACCAATTATGAATATTATCCCTATCTGACCAAATCAATTCATACTCATTTTTATGACGATGGGAATTCCCGCGAAAGTTGGCAGGAATTTGCCGGGTTTGATGCCAAAACCCAGACCCCCATGCTGACGTATACAAATCATCCTGAGGACCATTCAAAAGTGCTATATCACTTGGTCATTCCAGCGTATCAGACATATCCGTGGCTGGCACAACAATACAATATTTATGATGGGTTTGCCCAAAAAACTGCTGGAGTGGTGATCGGTAATTCCAGGCCAAAACCGTTGTCCTCAACCATTCAATTATGGTCTGAGATATCGAACCCAGATACAATACCGGCTGTCACGCAAAAGTACATTTGGAAGGGTGGCGTTGCGGAAACAATCTTAAACCTTGAGGATAATGCCTGGTTAAAGACGGAGGAATTGATTGAAATAACAGACTTAGGACTGCCTCAATGGGAAAGGGATGGATTGGGTACGGATATAGCATTTCTATACGATTTGGATAGAATTATTCTGGTTTCTGCAAATGCTTCGCCGAATGAAATCAAATATATAAATTTTCATTCTGAACCAAATGTAGGAGCCAAAGCAGGGGCGTACAAAGTATTGTCTAGCACGGATTCGTATACGTTGAATATAAATGCTCAAGGAAAAAACTATTTGGATTTTATCTGTCGCAGTCAAGGGGCGGAATCAGAAATAGAAGTCAAGTTGGTGAACACCAGCGGTGCTACCGTGGCCAACATTGCGGTCATTGTAAGCCCGCGTTGGCAGTATATCAAGATTCCGTTTGAAGCCGCAGATATTGGGTCAATATTGATGGAATCAGATTCAGATATCGATATAGATGAGATTCGAGTATATCCCAGGGGAGCTCTAGTGAAAAATTTCATTTATGATCCCGATTCTTTTGCATTAATCGCAATAGAAGATGAAAACGGTCAGATTAGAAATTATCGTTACAATCATTTTAACCAGCTATCTCTTATTCGCAATAGTCGGGATGAATTGTTACGAAGAATCTATTATGATAAAAAAATGATGGTTCATAATTGATGAGGTACTTTATGAAAGCAAGCTATGGTGTAAGATTTGTACTTATGTATTGTATGATCACAGCTTTGTTAAGCGCATCAAATTTACCGAAGGACATTCAAATTCCTGTTAGTGACCAATATGATACGGTTTCCGTGGGATCAATAGAAAACACTGTGGATCATATTGAGTTCATTGAATTGGCGGGGGATACTAATAAACCCGAAGTGGTGATTGCGTCGTATAGATCAAGGAACCAGAATGCAAGAGTCGGTATTATTAATGATATAGAATGGAGAGGATGGAATGAACTAACGAAAGAGGAAGTTGATCTTTGGGATTATTGCAATACAATTGTTTTTTTCCCAGACAGTTGTTCAAAGCCTGGTTGGTCTGTGGCCGCTGGAGATTTTGATGGTGATGGAAGAACGGATTTGGTTCTGGGTGATCCATTCGCAGCGGATTCCGGAGAGTATACTTACCTTGCTGGCCCCAATGCAAATGGTGAATATTCCATATCCACATTGGATTATGGGGAAACAGGAGCTGTATTTATTATACTTCAGATCGGTGAGTATCTTGAAAGAAAAGAGTTTAAATTTATCACCGATAATTCTAATTCAGACCATATATCTATTTATGGCCGTAAATTGAATTCAAAATTTGGTTACACAATAAAAGCCGGGTATCTTAATGGCGATCTTGAGTATGGGGATCTTGTGATCGGCGCGCCCGGAGAACTAACAATTGGCGCGAATATTTTTTACAATACCATTTATGATAGCGCCGGGTATTTTGATTTTGCCAGGTCATTTAAGGATGAGCCCTGGAACGAGAATTCCACAGTACTCACTGCTGAAGATACGCTTCCTCAATTTAATCATTACTTATTTATAAATGCTGCATATCGGTACCGACCCATACCAGGTATCAGTTATTTCCCATGGTATAACCCCTCTGACCCGGATAACAGATTGGATATGATAGGACTGTCGAACACCGGTGGAATCTATGCAATTTACGGCGGTGAGTCTTTTGGTAATTATAGCCCCACTTATTCCAATCATTTAACCAATGACAGAAGATTTTTATATGTTAAGGGAGGGCATCAAATCTATACTATTATGGATGAAGTCACTTGTGTTACAGAGGAAGAATACCTGCATTTGGGAAAATTTTTCGAGTTAGGCGATATAAATGGTGATGGTCCAAGTGATATTTATTTCCCCACCATTGCAAATATTTATTCCTGGCAATTTAATAATGTCTCATGTCTGAATTGTAATAACATAAAAAAGAATGAATGGACATATGAGAGTGCAAATTTTTTAACAGAGGATCATAGGAGAAAATTAAAATCATACGTATTGTATAATACAAATCCGGATACGACGGATGAATGCAGTAGTTGTCAAGATACCATCCGAGTCTATGGATTGCGTTATGCGAACCGATTTCAACATAATTACTTAAACGCATTGAGAAATTACGAAGATACCAATTTATTTGTCGGGAATGTGGACACTGTAGTGAGCGGGACAGACACCGGATACGTCAAGCAACCTGAATATTTAAAAGATGCTACTGGTAGAATTATCGATCAAGGTTTCATTGATCAGAGGTCTTTGTCTTTTGACGAACGGTATATCCCCTTATGGGCTGGTGACCTCTCCTTTTTGATCGGCGGATTCTTTAGTGAAGATCTGTTGATTGGGGGTGATTCGATTGCCGCCGAGGTGGATTGGCTGGATACGGTTACCTATAAATTTGACCAATCATATAGAGACATTAAGCAGCGATTGGTCGGCAGTGTAGGCCCAGATTCATTAACCCTGGATTCTTTGAGCCAAAATAGTGAAGAAGCTGAATCTGCATTTAAGAACAAACTGGTAGATGTAAAGGACAGTACGGATTATTACGGTTATCATTATAGCCACTATGATGTGTATTTAGGATTTGAGTTAGAAGATACAGCAGGTAAGATATTTAATACATTGCTGCATGGAGATGAGTTTTTTATCAAGGGGCATTATACATCCATCTATAATGGTGGTACACACGGGTTCAATGTTAACGATTTTAATGGGGATGAATTGGATGACATTTTATTATTGAATTCCCATACCCCCGAAATTAAAAAGTATCAATTACTATTGGGCAAGGATTCCTATTCTGAAATTGATTCGCTTGGACTCACAGAAAAGGATCGTAATATTTTTAATATTTACGGTTATGAGACTCGTGATTATCGTGTTGACCGCCATTCTGTGTATTCATTTTTGGGTTCCGGTGGTAGGCACAATTTTTCAGTATTTGATTCAAAAGATTATTCAGTGATGTTGTGGCGTGGATCAAAGATTCCAAGAGTGGGTGTAGATGAGGATAAGTTAGACTTTGGCGAGTATTATTTAAAAACCAGGTTTGACACCGTCGGGTCTAAAGAATATTATGAGTTGGATCTATATAATCTGGGTACGGATACATTAATCATTAGCGATTTGGACTTTTCTGGTGGCTTAACCTCTGGTGGCTTAACCAGGGACCGAAGCAATATCACGGGTTATCCCAATCCATTAGGACAGGTTCATTGGGATCTAAATTTATTATCAATGGATCGGGATGTAGACAGAAACAATCCATTGTTTATCGAGCCGCAATCGTTTAAGACAGTGATTATTTCCATTCAAAAAACAGGATTAACGCATGGAACCTATCGGACTCGAATCAATATTCAAAGTAATGACCCCCATAAGAGAGAATATATTGTTCCCGCTAAATTCACCATAAAAGCTGCCGATATTATCCTGGGAAGTACAGCCATAGATTCTTTTGCAATTGATGTACCCAACCAAATTATTACCACTGTAACTAGGTATTCAAACCTTGATTCATCCTTCCATCATACCTATCGCATAGATTATGAAGATTATACAGATACAGCCTTTGTTTTCAATGTCCAAAATATGGGCAATATTCCGCTTGAAATAAACCATATTAATCTCCAATTATCTGTCGATAGTATTGCGTATCAATATTCAAAAATAGAATCGGATCATTTGATGCAATATTTTCAGATCAACATGCATATGAACGGCACAGACTATCCGCTTGTGCTGACTGAAAAAGCGCCCACTGATTCGATTGGGCATTCAAAGAAATACATGTTTAGAACGGAAGGCTATGTACGGGGAATTCCGCGCAATGGGGGGACAGCAGCTCTACAGGTCTATTTTAAGCCGATTGATTTTGTACGCATTAGCGGAGTATTTGAAATCTATACCAATGATCCCGGTGAGGATCCTGATTTTCAATCTGGTGCGGATATCGCTGAAGATCCCAAAGTATTTACCGTGCCCACGTTTGTGGGTGTAGCCGGAGCGTTGGATATTGACCACTCAAATCATGCCGGGTTTATTTTAGGTGGTTCCACGACCTATCCAGGTTCGGTGCCCTCCGATGAAGTAACGGTTACATTTGATATGGGTCGCGTGCGGATGATCAATGCAGACTCAGCCAATGTATCGTTGGACTACCCGGTAGTAAGAAAAGCCAGAAATTTCACATTGGATAATTTTGGTACAGGGATCCTGGAAACGGAAACAGATATTTTAGACCAACATGATTATTTTTCCTATGTTAATGCACCATCGGGGAAACGCTGGAATAATTCCGGCTGGTTTGATCACCAAACCTTTGCCCCCAACACCTCAGCCAATTTATCATTTAAATTTACGCCTGGGGATTTTGGAACATTCGAAACAATCTATCGCATTTCCGGCAGTATAACCGATCAATGTGATCCTCATGTGAGTCTTCCGGAAGGGAATATATTTCAGGAAAGAAGCTATACGGTGCAGATTAGCGGAAGAGGCTATCGTCCGGATTTGGATAACAGAGACAATGAACATGATTATGGCACGATTGACTTAAATATCCCCACAACCTATGCTTCCAGTGGTTTCTTGATCAATGCCGGTAATTTAAACTTGTCTGTGGACCTGAATAACTATCAAAGCCGGATATTTCCGGTACGATCAAAGTATATTTCAGGGAGTGGGAATACGGGGGTTGAGGAGGATGTTTTGAGCAACACTATTTACCCCTTGGACACGTTGATTTGGACTAGTGCAATTACGACGGATCATTTGTATTGGATGGATTGGCCGGTGGAGAAATATGTGGAGATTGTGGTGCCGATTGAGAATAACGACCCTTGGACGGCGAATGATCCGGAATATTTACGGTTTATGTCCTATGTTGAGCCGGAGGAGGCTCCGATTGCCACAGATACTCTGGCTTTTGCTAGTGTCTATCCATATATTGGCAAGTTAAATCCCTATGTGGCAGTACCCATATCCTTATACGATACGGTTGGCCTTGTCAATCGATATACGATGCTGTTTGGTACGCAGCACATAGCCGATACCGTGGTACGGGAAGTAGAGTATGTTTACGAAAACAAGACAAATGATACGTTATATTTGAATAATGTGGAGTTTCTTTCGGGTGCCAGCGAATTTACCGCTCACTATAAAACCACCTTAGATGGCAGCCATTCCAGTGTGAATTTTCAGTCCTTTGATTTGGGCCCGGGTGAACGACTCTATTTTGCCTTCAAAAACACCCCTACCTCAGCGATAGATGAGACGGTAAAAGATTCTATTTTGTGGGAAGTTACAAGTGGCCAAGAATATACTGAACTGGTACCAGCGGGGGCGCATGTACGTCGCTGGAAACGTGAGTTTAACAATGCGCCAATTAGGGAAAATGTACTGGATTTTGCAGAATGGAGAGATTCCCTGACGTACTTTATTGTGGATACGGTGGTGATTCACTTAAACGTCCATTATACATCTATCCATAATAATCGCATTGAAGTGGTGGATCATATCGGGTCGGGATATGGTCAGGTGTCTACGACTCAATTTGCGGATGCGGTGGGACGCGTTGTGGAGACCCATGTTTTTGATGGACACAGTGATATTGTAAGTGGGACAGAATACAAAGATTACGGCTTGGTGGTGAATGAATATCGGCCCTTCAAATTGTCTACAAACTCCGTGGATTTTTTGCATGAGAACTTGGGCACCTCCTCTTCAAACTTTTATTCCACTTGGCAAACCGCTGATCCTCAAAACGCCTACCCTGTAGACCCGGATTCAGCGTACAGTCAAACCACCTATGAAGCTGCTCCATTGCAGCGTGTGATTAGTCACCGGACACCGGCTGGAACTGGATCAAGTACCCTACTTACACGGTTTGACTATAGCGTGGGCAATTCTGATCGTTTGGCCTTTATGGTGCAAAAAACACTGCCCAACGGAGTCAAAATTAAACAATACTCTAACCTGGCTAGTCAAAAGACCAAACAGCAGACAATTAGCGCAGATGGATCGGCATCTGTGTTTACAGAATTCCATTATGATGACATGGGTCATCTAAGTAAGACAGTGCCGCCGCTATCTTTAGGGGATAGTGTTAGTAGTTATGTGTCTCATTATTATTACAATCCCTTGGGGCAGCTGGTTAAAAAGGAAATACCCGATGCCGATAGCACCTATCATTACCGCTATGATGTGTTAGGCAATATGAGGTATTACAACGACCCGAAGAGCCAGAAATCTGGTCAATTTTATTATTACAATTATGACGTTCATGGTCGGGTAGAAGAATTTGGTGTGGCTAGCGGGAATGAATTACCGGACAATACATTCAATGATTATACCAATGGTACCCCGCTAATCCTGTATGAATATGATCAGGCCTATTTTGACGCGCGGAATGTCCATGGGCGGCTGACGCATATTCAGTATAATCTAGTGTTTAACAGCTCTGGAGAGGATATCATCGGCAGTGATGAGAGCTGGTTTTCCTATGATCAAGATGGTCGTATTGAATGGACTATAGCCAGCCTCTATGCGGTAAACGGCAGCAGCACCATTGACCGGGAATATTTTCAAACCCGTAGGACCTACTTGCTCAACGGGGGTGTGGATGAGACGTGGTATTCGATTCTGCGCGAAGGGATGGGTGAGCAGCCGCTTTACTACACCCGCAACATCTATGATTCCTTTGGACGGGTGTCGCACACCCTTGGGGGGAGAAATGAATATGCGGCCCGGAAAGTCAATCAGAACGCATACTATTTTGACGGGAAACGCAAATGGCAGGGGCTCATGGTAAAGCGCCAAGCCCATATAGATAATATGGATATGGTGCATTGGAACGATAAAGCTGCCTGGCAGGAAAGAGAGTATCGCTATGACTATCTCGGCAGACTGGCCGGGATTAATCCCACCGAAGTAGGGGTTGATTCAAACGCCCGGAAACTCTTTGCCGCTGAATATGAATATGATGTTGTGGGCAATATCACCCGACTCAAAGAAAAAACCTGGGATTTATCGGAGAATGCACCTACCGGTCAAGCCATCTATCTGGACATGCATTATACCTATGATTATTTAAATCGGTTAGCCAGTGCAGATATTAACCGTGGTACTGCTTATAACAATTTGTCGGACTACGGGGATATTGCCTATGAATATGATAAGCATGGGAATATTCTGGGGATTAACCGAACGTTTGCCACGAATGCAAGTTTAAACGACACAGTAACCCTGGTGTACGAATCGGGTCGCAACCGCCTTTCCACAGTGAATAACTTCACCCAGGACTATGATTATAGTGGCAACCTGATCTATGATGGGCTGCCCTCCCTAACAGATGGGCATATAGTGAGTAGTGTTTTCTACAATGAACAGAACCTGCCTTACCGGGTGGAGATAAGCAACGATACCAGTGTAGCCGGCACCATAGAATATGCCTACACCCCTGCTGGTCAGCGCAACCGGAAAGTATGGAAACAGCTTAACGGAACGATTCTGGGGGATGAACTCTATTTTATGGATATAGAGGGTAAGAAAGCCGGGAAATTTACCATAGATAGTACCGGTTGGTTACAGGTGGATTACCTGAACATCTATTCCGGTGGTGAACTGGTGGGACGCTACAGCCCAGAAGCTGCCTATGCCGATGAGCCGGACTCTGTGGTGATGTATATTACCGATCATTTGGGCTCTGTGCGGATCGCTCTTTCGGATACATTACCAAACAATTTTCACCTACTGGACACAGAACCCAGCGACATTGCCTACACAGCCACCTACCTGCCCTACGGTAGTTACTTACCCACAGCCACGGACCTATCCGAGATTCAGGATGAGGAATTTACCGGCAAAGCCTTGGATGATGAGTTTGATCTGGGCTGGCACTATTTTGGGGCTAGGTTCTACAGAAGCCGGTTAGGAACGTGGAATGCGGTGGATCCGTTGGCCGATCAATATGTTTCAATAAGTCCCTACGCGTATGTGGCCAACAACCCTATAATATTGGTTGATCCGGATGGGCAAGCGGTTGAAACGGCATTGGATGCAGCAGCAGTTGGGATGAGTATTTATGATCTGTATCAGAATCCAAGCTGGTCAAATTTTGGCTGGATGATGGCCGATGTTGTCGGTGCGGCATTGCCATTTATTCCAGCGGTCGGGGTAATTAGGCATGGGCGGAAGCTCGATAATGCCGCTAAGATGAGGACATCTGTTTTAGGGAAGTTTCCAGACTATCTGAATGTTGCAAACAAGTTAGGAGCGAACAGGTTTAGTATACCTCCTAATATTTGGGCTAAAATGACACCATCGCAACAGTGGGGGGCTAATGTCAAATTCCTTGATAGAATGATTGCAAGAGGAGATAATGTTATTCTGTCTAACCCTGTGAAAAATATAAATAATGTTACAGGTGCTTTCCGCAAAGAGTTGGACTATTTGATTGGTAAAGGTTATAAGTTAAATAGTAATGGCACACAATTGATCAGATAATGGAAACAACGAATAACATAGCTGGAACAATACTATTTCTACCATCAGAATTTAAAAGTCCAGAGAACGATCAATCAATTTATTCTTTATTACAAAATACCGGATATTTTGATTTGTATGATCAGGTTCAAGAAAATCAGATTACAGAGGCTCTTGCTGAACATTCAGAATGTATTGATCATTGGATGGAATGGTCGGAAGATAAGCGGAGTGGGTCAGGTTGGTATTTTATACAAAATGATCAAGGAAAATATATCGTTGGATATTACCCAGAACAAGAAGGCTTTGAGCCAATCGAATACGCTGAAAGGAAAGAAGCGTGTGCAGCGTATATAAAACGAGAAATTGAAGATATAAGAAAGGGTTAACCAATTTCTCACAGGAATGTACTTTGTCAAAAAAGCAATGAAACCGATATTGAAATATAAAACAAACTGGTTAGCAAGAGTATTTTTTATTCTTGTTAGCTTTTTTGTTTTCCAAAGTAGCATCGTATCTGCTTTAGCACATCCGATTAATTTAAGGCTAAACCCTCATGACCCAACTTTTCAAACCCATGTCTATGACGAAATTGAAAGTTCCATTAGGGTAGAAAGTAGGTATAGTGATAGGGTAAATTGGGTGCTTTCAAAAAGAGAAGTTAGGGTAATCAGTGAAATTTTAGTAGATGAATCGAAAGTAGCTGCTAAGGGGGCAACGAACCTAATACCTAAAGGGAAGCTGGCGAACCACTTATTCAAGGGAACAGGAAAACTCGTAGACAACCCAGCCAATCGATCTCTAATATCCAAAATATCAAATGGGAAACCTCTTGTAGCTGATAAATTTGGAAAAAGTTGGTACAGGGGAGTGGACGCTTCTGGTAAAGGAATTTATTCATATACACAGAATGGTGTAGTTAAAGGTGCAGGTTATACTAATTTGTCTGCTGCTGAGATTATTGCTAAATATGGTGTAAGATAAAATAGATATGAAATTAGCAAGTGACGGTAAAATAAATGCTGATGGTGTTATTTCCAGCAATGAAATGATTACAGAGAAGGAAGGTTATGAAGCAATGTTGTATATGCTCCAAGCATATTTTGAAGCTACAGAATCAAAAGACTTAACGGATATTTTAAGTGGTGGTGGATATTGGGGTGAAGCAGATAAGCCAATGGATACTGCCTATTGGGAATATTGGTTAGAAGCAATAGAAAAAGTTAAAAAGAAAGGTCCACCTATTCTCTAAAGAATAATATAATCATAGAAAAAGAAGCCTCTGAGAGATCAGGGGCTTTTTACATAAGACTAATTTTGGCAGCTTTAATAAAGTGGTCAATATTGAGTAGTAAACTTTCCTTTTCTTTTTCTGGTAGGTTTAAAATATCCTGTAATCGTTTTAGCATTTTAGGATCTTTGAATAAATTAGATTTTTCGGTTTCACCCAAAAGGTAGCCTACAGTAGTATCCAAAATCTTAGCTAATTTTTTAGCAGCTTCAATGGATGGAATCATTTCATCCCTTTCATATTTTCCAATAGTAGTGTGAGAAGTCACAAAAATCTTAGCCAATTCTTTTTGGGAAAGGTTTTTTGCTTTTCTGCACTCTGATAATTTTTGTCCGAACGTACTCATATAATGCACCTTATTATGGTTGAATAGACCTAATATATAGGGTTTGTGCAAAGATAGGCATATTAAAGTAGTCACGAAAATATGAAAATGTTGTTTATATGAATAGAATTGTGTTTCTTTGCACCTAATAATGTGTCAAAAAATATTTTTCTAATTGGAATGCGTTAAGGTCCGGCCATCAACAGAGTTTAATTAGGGGGTGGCAAAATGAGATTACCAATTTCGGAGAACAAATTGAAATACTACAAGGCATTCTTAGATAATGAAAGCAATAGAATATTACTTAGAAGATACCTTGAATCAATTGCTTGATGAAGCTCTTGAGGAAAAGAAAAATGCCAAGAATGAATTTGATAATGGTGTGTTAATTGGGTATTACAGGGTGATTTTAAGACTTTTGAATCAAGCAGAAGCGTTTGGTATTAAAGATAAACTGCCGGTAAAATGGCGTGATTTTAACCCAGAAGAATTACTCTCAAATATGAGTTGAAAATGAAATAAGCCTCAGGAAACTGGGGCTTATTTATGCTCTAAAACTTCGCTTTACCGTCCAGTAAATCTTTCATTCACTTTTTGGTCAGCATAGAGTTGATGATTTTAATAAGGGCGTTTTTTTCATCTTCATCCAACTGGTTGATAAGCATTAGTTGTTCGTTCAGCTCGTGATTTTCTAATTCTACAATACTGTTTTCATTATCGTTTAAAAGGTTGTCGGCACTTACGGCAAACACTTTCATTAGCCTTTGTACAATATCAATAGAGGGTAATAAATGACCGTTTTCCATTTTAGAAAGATGGGTAACGTGAATATGTATTTTATCGAAGCCTCTGGAGATGCTGATTACTATACGGATAGATACAAAGGTCATATAGAAAAGTATAATACAAGACCACCTGATTATTATCTTGGTTACGGACATAAATACATTAATAGGTTTAAAAACGATACAAGAGGAAAACTCTCAGATTTAGGAAAAGAATGGTTGGATGAAACAGCAGTAGAGTTACAGGTTTTAATGAATGAGGGTATTCAGCAGAGTGTTTTAGACCCTAATACGAGAGGACTTCAAGGGGATAATGCAGCATTTCATTCTTTTGCCTACGGAACACACGTGCCTGCATATTCTGGAAGTGGTAAAATTGGAAAGTTGAAAGTTCCAGACTTATGGCATATTTCAATGACCCCTGATTTTAGTGATTCTTTCTTTTCATCTGATGGTAGGTCTCAAATAAGACAAATGTTTCCACATATTCTAAAAGGACCGCATTATCCTGATGGATATTGGGACCCTAAACGAAACCCAGGAAATATTTTAATAAATCCAGGACCTAAATGGTAATTGATTATGAAAACGATATTTATAATTGCCACATTAGGTCTATTAACAACAATGACCTGTACAGATAAAAATAATTTTTCACAATGCAATATCTATCAAACAAATTTAGATGTTAGCCACGAGTTGTTTACCCATCAATTAAGTGATGAAAAACACCATTACTTGTTTGGTGCAATAGAAGAAGATAAACGGGATTATCGCACAAGTGAAATCACTATTGAACGGGCAGTTGCAGGAGACGAAAAAAACTGGACTTCTTTTAGTGAAAAAATATCTGGTAAATGTCAGACTGTTTGCCAAACTGAAAAATACATTTATCTAATAAGCAGACAACAATATCGGGAGCGACAAGACCCTAAATACAGTAAACACAAACTTTATAGAATCTCTAAAGAGGATGGCGTTGCAGTTGAGTTATACGAATGGGATAAGAGCGATTCCTTTGTAAGAGGTGTATATTTTGACACTGAAGATAAAGGTTATGTTTTTTTTAGACCTTCAGGGAATCCATTGGACTATCAAATTTTAAGAACAGTTGATGGTGGAAAAATATGGAGTGCTAAAGACATAAAGAGACCTGTTGGAACAACTCAATTTGATGACAGCAAGTTTTATTTTCTTTCTTATAAAAGAAATGACAAGGTAGATTGGATATACTCTATTGACAAGAAGAATAATGCATTAGATTCATTGCAGTTTGATTTAAATATCACAGATTTTTCAGTTGGCGAGAATGACGATTACTGGTTATTAGGTAAGGATGGCGACAAAACCATTTTGCAGCACCATCAGAAAGGAAAAGCAACAGATATAAAAACGTTCTCAGAAGATGCAGAGTTTTTTCCAAAGCAACTATATAAATACAATGATGTAATTGTAGTTATTGCAGGAAAGGTTGACAAAAGTATGCTTGGTGGTTTTGGTGGCACGAAACCTATAATGTACTTGTCAAAGGATAATGGTTTGACTTGGAGTAACCACACGCTTAACGAAGCATTATACCTAAAGCCAGTATCATTTTATAAAGATGAACGGATGACCGCTTATATTGGTAACGGAAAGGTGTTAACGTGTAGCTTTAAAGAATAGAAATTGAAGCCCCGATATTCAGAAAGGAGAACCTACCACCTTAATATCCAATGAGAATTTTAGTGAAGGAAATGCATCATTTGACTTTCATCATTTTGGCAAAGACCCAATTACACCAGGTTTTTTAACACCAAATCTTGATGTACATTCGGCATTGTCTGTGTCAGAAGATTTAGAAAATGGAATACTTAGTATCACAGGGTCATTTAGCGGTGATAAATTTCCAAGCACAGAAGCTTTTGTAGTCGACCAATCAGGAAATACGAAAGTGTTTTTAGGAGCAAAAATGGAAGATGGTGGGTTACATAGTCTTGTTGGCGATAGTAAGAAGCCTTTGTTTAATGTGAATATGCAAATTATGTTTAATGACAAAGGAAACTTTACAGGAGTAAAGCAAGGAGACCAGACATACAGCATTAAAGATTGGAATAAAAAAGTACAAACAGATTTTAACAAATGAGAAAGATGATTTTGTCCTTAATAATATCGTTTATGTTATTTAGTTGTGATATCGGAGAGCAGGAGATTATTGTTGTCCCAAAAGATTATAAAGGTTATGTGTTAATCATCTTTAACCAAAAGGACGGTAACCCAACAAAGTACGAAGGGAAAAAACGCGTCTATGAAATACCACAAAATGGTATTTTAAAAACACAGTTTACAGGCAATTATGGAAGTGTTGGATTTGCAGATTATTACTATGAAAATATATCATTAGGTAATAAGTTATCCTCTTTTGTGGAAATAGAAAAAATGCCAATAGATAAGATTGTAGGTTTTAGAGGAGCTACGGGAACAGTAAAGAAAAGTGCTGAAAGTGAAGAACGGATAGAGTTTGTTGAATTTTATATTGGCACAAAATCTCAAATAGAACAGGCGCAACAGGAGTTAGAAAAATTAGATATCGTAAAATTGGCTCAGTAGTATAAAGCGAATCAAACAGAAGCCTTGCAGGAATACAGGGCTTTTTCATTTAGCATCGTTAAGCACCCCAGAAAGCGCATCTTTCAATTTTTTCTTACCGACAAGCGCATCCACAAAGGAAAAGACCATTTTCTTTTCTTCCTCATTGAGTGTCTCCACCAGTTTGATTTTTTCCATCAAAGAAGCATCATAAGAATTTATGTCTGCCAGCTTATCATCGGTATCAAAAATATCGGAAAGCTTCACGCCAAGCGCTTTGGCAATCTTTTCTAAAGTAGTAAGAGAAGGTTCGTTAACACCATTTTCAATACGGCTGTACATAGGTGCGCCCATCCCTACAGAAGAAATCACTTCTTTAGCTGTCATCCCTTTTGCTTCTCTAATACTCTTTATCCGTTTCCCTATGTCCATTACGCTTGATTTATTACCATTAGCAGCAACAAAGGTATCTAATTATAACGTTTTAGGCAATTATTTAGCTATGATGAAAAATAAAAATTGCTTAATTAGGTAATAATATGTAGTCTTGTCTAATTAACATATAAGGCAAAAAATAATCAGGAATGGGAAAACAACATCGTCGGAATCCTGGTGGCAGCGATTAATTATGGAACGGAAAAATTGATACCTAATGAATCGCGATGTCATGAAAATATCGCCATATTTATTATTAACTGTCATGCTATTTGAATGCATTGGAAATGAAAGTCAGCAGAAAACACCTGATCGACCAGTTCATCTGCATGACAACGCAAAGTGGTTAAATTCCATAAAAGGAAATGGCGAGTGGATTCACGTCAAACAAAAGGTGGCAAATAACAGTTATTTGATTGCTATATATCATTCTAATGGAGAATATTGGCTACAAGATGTATTTGAGTTAAAAGAATCCTGTGTAGGGCTAATTACAAATCCAGTTGATTCAATTGAATTTTTTGATGGACAAGGATTCATACTTAGTTTTACAAGTACATCAGATAACAAGAATTGTTATTTAAAACCGACAAACCCAATAGAAAATTGGCCCGCCAGTTTGCCGTCTGATGTAGTTTGGGTAAGCGGACTGAATCAAACCAAATGGGTTTTAGTGAAAAGCGGAGACATACGTAACGGATATCAAATTGCATTGTATGAAAGCGATCGTGATGCTCAGTTAATTGTCGATTCTAAGTATTTTGTTAAAGGAGATTGCACCTTTGTCAAAGGCAATAGGATACTCGATTATATAGTCGATTATGACAAGCAGGATATCATTCTTTCGGACGGTGATAATAAATGTCGATTGACTGTTGTGAATTAAAAACCAAGAGCCTCTAATAGAAACGAAGGCGTTTTTTATATGACTCGGATACATTGCCAAACAATTTTGATCCGTTTCAATATGAAAGAAATGATTAAATATTAACAAATAGGGTAAATACGTATAGAATCTTATTGTTATTTTTCTCAATTATGTTCTCAATCTCAAACTTTTCTATTCCCTTAATAATGGGAAAAGCTTCTATTTTTTTATAAAAAATGTTTATCGGTTCACGGTCAAGACTACTACCATTAATTTGGAATTGATTTTGGTTCAGAACTATTTTTTTAAACTGAACTCTTTCCGGCGTATTTTCAACGATATATGATAGAATCGGTGAATAATTTCTCTTTCCTTCTGTCAAACTAGATATTTCAGAAATTTGTTTTTTCAATATACCCAATTTGCTATTGAATTCGTCGAACTCCTTAATAGTGTGTATTTCAAATTCATCCGTTATTTTATTCTCCTTATGTATGTAAAATCCAAAAAAAATAAATAAAATAAATATTAGAAATATCAAGAACACAGATGCGCTTTTCAAATACCTCTGGATTTCAAACAATGTATGTTTCTGTTGCCATTTTTTCTTTCTTTGGTCTATAGCAAAATTGAGTTCGTAATTATTACTACCGCCAATGCTTGCAAGCATTTTTGATGCAAATTGTTCATAATTATCAATTTCTTGTCCTTTATCATTGATATATGATAAATAGTTTTCATTTGACAAATCAAGTATTTGTAATTCGTCATAAATTAATTGTGGATTGATCTGCTTTAGTGCTATAATTCTCCAATACTGGGTTGGATCATAATATGTAACAATATTCGATATTTTTTTTAATTGGTTTTTCTTTAATATTGAAATAAGAATTTGATTAGTGTTAGATTGATTCATATAACGTAAACAAAAGTCAGAATTATTAACTCCAGCGGGTAGAACCTCTTCTAAAATATATATGTTGACCTCATTTATAGAAGAGAATAAATCCAAATCGATTGTTAATTCATTAATTTTAATTGGTATCTTTTCAGAAAGACTAATAAATACATTAGCTTTAGTGCAATCAATATTGAAATCACGTATTAATTCAGAGGTAATAGAGGCAAAATCATTTGATTTTTTTGAGATTTTAAATTGATCAATTGTTTTGGAACTATTTTTCCTTCCTATTTTTTTTACTGTAATATAGTAATTTGATATACCACAATAAATTCCAATCGATATTATTTCATTAATCCATTGGTCTATCTTATTAGTCAACCCTCGAATCCTTGTAATTATATAGTTCATTATCAATAGTTACACTACCTTCATCACCGTAATATAAATGTGGAGTTACATATATTACTAATTGCCTGTTTTCTTTCACATTTGAACTAGATTGAAATATTTTCCCAAGGATTGGGATGCTTCCTAACAATGGTACCTGAGCAATAATAGTTTGATCTTTTGATTCAATCAGACCACCCAAAATAATTGTTTCACCGTCTCGAAGTCTTACAGTCGATTGTATTGTTCTATAAGAAATAGCTGGTGGAATCTCTTGTGACAGTCGTGAACCAGGAGTTTGAAAAACCTGCTCAATTTCAACTGTGACTTCTCCAGAAGCATTTACCCAGGGAGTAATGTTTAATTTCATTTCTGCACTAATTTTATCAAATTTCTCTGTACTAACAACAACATTTGAAACACCACCCGGAACAAGTTGATCAGTTTTAAGCTTAAAGTATTCTGTCACTCCGATAGACATCGTTGCTTTGTGTCCATTTAACGTCGCCAGTTTTGGCTGTGAAAGAATATTTGCAACTCCTTTTTCTTCAAGTGCACGCAAATTCAAATAAAAATTATTAGGTAATTTCCCAATATAACTAAGCAACCCTGTTCCAGGATCGATGGCTGCATTTATATTCTCTTTAGTAGTTTTAATTTCTAATGAAGGAGAGTACTTTATTTCACTAGCAGCAGTGGTGACTAAACCAATTCCACCTTCAACTGAAAACTCATTTGATTTTGATTGGTCATAATCAATTACTACGATATCCAATAACACTTGAGCCGTTGGCTTATCTATTTCAGATACGTATTTATCAAGTTCAATCAAACGATCCTCGGTCCCTAATACTATAAGTCCATTATGTTCCTTTACAAGTTTTATGTCGACATGTCGTGTGAGTTGTGTTGGTAGTAAAGGTATAAGATCATCGGCCTTTAAATGCTTCAGAGAAATTAGTTTAGAAATATTCAAATCTAACTGGGCTTTCCCGCCGATATAATATAAATCGTTTTCCCGTCGAACAGAAAAATCAGTTCCTTTTAAAAGTATATATAATATGGTTTTTGATGGAATATTTGTAACATTTAAACTTCGGGTACCTGAAATATTATTCAAAAATACCAGATTAATTCCAATCTGAGCTGCAACTTCATGCAAAAGAATGTCGAGTGGAGTATTAATTGCTTCAATAGTAATAAGACTATCTATCAAATTAACATAAAACCCTCCTTTCCGTTTACCATTCTTATCTATTTGTCGGTAGGTTCTCTGGACTACAAACATATCATCCTGTTGCGATAATAATAAATCATTACTTTTTAGTACAATATTTAAAGCCTTTTGTAATTCAACATTATTTAGTGATATTGATATTTTTTGATCTTCTATATCTGAAGGAAGTATAATTGGTGTTTGTGTTTTTTCAGCAAAATATTGTATAACCTTTTTAATACTGACATCTTTTAAATCTGCTCTTACCAAATTGTTTTGTATTTCAATATTAAGTTTTTGTTCTTTTTTTGTTTTTTTTATTTTACGGACCTTCGGAGGATCAACTATCTTTATAATATTATTTTTTATACTGATATTTAAAGAATAATGGTCTGAAATAAAAATAAGGGCATCCTTAACACTAATATCTGTTAATCGAAATGTTACTTGGGGATTTTTCTTAGATTCATAAAAGATATTCAATCGATATTTATTTCCAATAGCATGAATGACGGCATCAATGGGTATATGAGTAAATTCCATATCTTTAATAAGTGTGTCGGCTTTCTCTGGCCAATTTACTTCTGTGGAATCTGAACCAGACCCATATATCGTATTCAATAATAAAATGAAAAATAAGTATTTTTTCATACAGTGTCCTATTTATATGATTAAATCAATAGATCTTTTATACTGTTTTCACCGATTTCACCCATATTCATTTTTTCACAAATAGAATACTGCATCGGTTTAAATCCTTGCTCATAAACTAATTCCCTTAATTCTTGCGGAGAGATATTATTCTGAATGTTTCTTTTTATAGGATCGTTCAGTATCAAAACTTCACTGGTTATCGTTCTGCCTTTTAATCCTTGGTAACACTCGGAGCATCCTTTTGCAGCGTAAAAATTGCCAGGTAACTTTACACCTATCTTATTTAACATATCATTGTTAGGAGGTTTTTCATATTTACATAATTTACATAATTTTCGTACCAGTCTCTGGCTAATGATTGCATTTACTGAAGATGTAATGAGAAATGGTTTTATACCCATATCTATTAATCTATACACTGTAGATACAGCGTCATTGGTATGTAGTGTAGATAGTACCAAATGACCTGTTAATGCTGCCCGTACTGCAATTTCACAGGTTTCCTGATCCCGCATTTCTCCCACCATGATAATATCTGGATCTTGTCTTAAGAATGACCGTAAGGCATTGCTAAAAGTATAATTTATTTCACTACGCATTAATGTTTGAGTGATACCATCTATATCATATTCGATGGGGTCCTCAACCGTAAGAATATTGACTGCATTCGTTTTTAAGTGTTGGAGGATGCTGTAAAGAGTAGTAGATTTACCACTCCCTGTGGGACCTGTTACCAAAACCATTCCTGTTTTATTGGAAATTACATTAATAATATCGTTTAATTGCCAATCTAAGAATCCCACTTTGTTGATTTCTAAAAAAGATGCTTTTTTATCTAACAAACGCAAAACTACTTTTTCCCCATGGAATCCCGGTATAGTCGAAACCCGTATATCAATTGTTCTACTCTGAAATATAATGTGGATCGCACCATCCTGAGGAAGCCGAGTCTCGGTAATATCCATATCACACATAACTTTCAACCTGCTAATTATAGGTTTGCTGTATTTATTAGGTAAAACCTGCCAATCTCTAAGTTCACCGTCAATTCGAAACCGAACAACTAAACTATTAGTTCTTGATTCAAAATGTATATCGGAAGCTTTTTCATATAAAGCTTGTTCAAGTAAAATATTAATAGGTTTAATAGCTGAAAAATTATTGTAATCCGATGTATCTGGCGTAAAATCATCTTGGTTATTTAGCGATATTGATTCAGTATTTTTCAAATTGGGAACATCATTTTTAGTATGATAATGTTTATCATATTCCTTATGAAAATCTTCTGGCTTTATAATCTTGACTTCAATCTTTTTTTCCAAGATGAATTCTAAATCGGAATGCATATTTTTTTCTATTGGTTGAAGAGCCCCAATTGTAAGAAGATCACCAATATTTTCAACCTCAACTATTTTATATTGATCAGCCAATACTTTATTTATTATTGTAATCTGGTTTTTCATCCTTATTACTGATAGATTGTTATTTACAATGCCATAAAATAGTATAGATTTATGTACAGAATTCTAGGTTTTTACAATGATTCTCTGGTTTAAAAAAACTATCACTCAAGATAACCCTATCCGTCGTCAATACCTATTGGACACATTCGTGTTTGAGTTAAGAAAGTATTTTGATGTGTGATATTGTTATTCATTTCACGCAAATCAGTCTGTTATAACAGCTAGATTGTAACGCTTCCTTTCTTCTAATGTCCAGCGTTTTATCTTTTCACGCTGAAACAATATTTCTCTTTGTTTCCCATAATACATATCTGCCTGAGTCACATTCCTGAAAGATTCATGATACCGATAATTGTTCTATCGGTTAACTGTTAGGTCTCATATTGTGGAGGTGTGGGTCAAAGGTAAACAGTTCAAGTTGATGTTTCCATGTTGTACAGATGAATCCATAAGGTGTTAGGCCCTTGAGAGCCTTCAAACGCTGGGCAAAGTTATAAGCCCTCATGAAAGTAGACAAATATTCTTTGAGCTTCAACTATGAACCGCAGTGGTATTTTTTGACCGTGGCATCCTTGATGGTTCGGTTCGTCCGTTCCACTTGCCCATTCGTCCAAGGATGGTTGACTTTGGCCCTGGCGATGATCAATGCTGTGTTCTTCATAAAGACCATCAAAAATATGTGTAGAGGACATCCATCCTTTTTTCGGTACGTGAACTGGATACCGTTGTCCGTCAAGATCGTATGGATTTTGTATGGCACTAGAGCAACCAGATTGCCAAAAAACTCAACCGCAATCGTTTTGGTCTGGCTTTCATGAAGTTCTGCATAGGCCAATTTCGATGTCCTATCGATAGCCACAAACAAATACAGCTTCCCTTCTTCAGTGCGCACTACCGCAAGATCGATATGGAAGTTTCCAATGGAGTATGCCTTGAACTTTCTTTTCTTTCTTGGTTAATCAACTTCAACATCTGGTAAGCGGCTGATCCCGTGGCGTTGAAACAAGTGGCGTAGAGATGAGCGAGAAAAATGTAGGATTGTAGATTGCAAGGAATACAGGCAGTCATCCAGGGGCAACAGCGTATGTTTGCGAAAGGTAACGCATAGAGCTTCCTCTTCTAGCGTCAATACCGTTGAACGTGGATGCTTCGGCGCCATTTAGCTACCGTTTTCTTATTTATGCCGTACTTTTCGGACAAGGTCTTCAGACTCTCTTGACTATTTTGTATTGCTCTAGGCACCGTCTGTGTCGTTGTGGCGCATCCAGGTAATATCTGTCACATAATACCTCCTTTGATGGAATCTCTCTAAAATTTAACCCGCTACACTGTGAGACCCAACACCTATTAACCAACCAACAATTCGTTTATTTCATAATAAATGTAGATTTGTTTTTCATTCGAATTTTTCTACAATCATAGTATCCACGGCCTGTTTTACCATTTCGTCACCGTTTAATTTTTCTTCCTCAGCTACAATGTCACTTAATTTGGCTTTGGTTACCGGATGCTTCGGAACAAACAATGTGCAGCAGTCTTGATCCGGTTGAACTGAGATATCATAAGTGCCGATCTCCTTTGCTTTATCAATGATTTCCAGCTTATCCAAACCGATAAGAGGTTGGAGTAACGGTATATCAATCGCATCACCAATCACACTTATATTTTCAAGGGTTTGCGACGCCACTTGTCCTAATGAGTCGCCAGTTACCAGGGCTCCACACCGTAGTTTCTTGGCAAGAACTGCGGCAATTCTGACCATAAATCGACGATACAAAATGATCCTATATTTTTCTGCTGTCAGCACCATAACCTCTTTTTGTATTGGCGCCAGTGCCACCAAATGGAGGTTAATTTCCTGCTGAAATGATTGCAGTTTCTGGATCATTTCCCTGACTTTTTCAATGGCCGCCTTATTTGTGAACGGGACAGAATGAAAGTGAATGAACGACACGGATGCACCACGTTTCAGAACATAATATGCAGCCACCGGTGAATCAATGCCCCCTGATAATAAGGACACCACTTTTCCACTTACACCTACTGGAAGCCCTCCTTGTCCGGAAATTTTTTCAGTATAAACAAACGCTGTATTATCTACAATATCAATGAAACATGTTTTATCTGGTTGGCCCAAGTTCACATTCTTTCCGGTTGCTGCCACTACTGCAGCGCCCACCTCTTCATTTATTTTATGTGCACTTTCTGGAAAATTCTTATCTGTTCTCCTGGTTGTGACCCGAAATGATCTTGCGCTACTTTTTGACATTATTGCTACAGCAACTTTTGTTATTTGCTCTATGTCTTGCTTTACTTGAATTGCAGGAGCAAAATAAACCAATCCGCAAACGCTCTTTAATATTGTAAAAAGAACATCTATTTCTTCACAGCCACCATCTACCAATCGAATAATTAATCGCCCGTACATGCGGCTGATCGACTTGAAACTGGCTGGAGTCGACCGTTTTAGGGCAACACGGATATTATCCAGCAGTTTTTTTTCAAAGTAACTGCGGTTTTTACCCTTTAGGCCAATCTCACCATAGTGACACAGTATAACATCCGGTTTCATAAATCAAATTTACAACACCGTGGGGTTGAGAGTTTCAGATTTGAATCAGGTATTGAAGCTTCAAAAATATTTGATGGCTGCTTTGGAACATATCAAATGAATTGTACCCTCGCGGTTCTTTATCAAAATCAATGACTGATCCGAGATAGAAAATGGTGAAGGGATTGGGTTGGTAACTGATCAGAGGTTGGAAATTCAGCACTTTTATGATTTCATCATTCACAAAATTTCTCTGGTAAAAATATTGCCCGATAACGCGCAAGGATAAATACTGGCTGAACTGGTAGGTAGATCGTATACGTATGTGTTGCCCTTTATAGTAATCGTTATCATCATTTAAATACTGGGCAAAATTATAGCGCACGCTTGGGGCAATATGTATTTTGGACGTGGGCTTGAATTGCATCCATAACCCATAAAATTTTGTTCGCCCTAATTCTGGCCTTTCCAAAAAACGTATGATCGTTTTACTAATTGCGCCATAAGTTTCAACGGAAAACTTTTCTCCAAAATTTTTGTGGATATAATAGTCCCATTGCTATAGACCGGTGTATAAAGAATCCAAAAAGTTTTCATCCGAAAGAATAACGCCAATACTCCCATCGCTACGACCGATAAGTTTGCCATGTAAGTTTGAGTAGAACCACCGCTCTTTAATATGCATATTATAATTCCACACATCACCGGTAGCTACAGTAAAAAAATAAGATTCAACCCATTTTGTTTTTGGATAGCGGATAAATGTATAGTCAATCCCAATATTCTTTTCGTTATTTTGGCGCAAAAAACCTGTATCAACTCGGAATGCAGGGGTTTTACTAGCTATAAAAAAGTTGAATTGGTTATTGCGGGTGGAGCGGAAAATGCTCAAGAAGAGTTGCTGGCCGCTGTAGCGTTCACCATCAAAATCAGAGGTAAATCGGTTTGCATCGAATATTTCGCCGTTGATTTCAGTGGATAAAGATGTATCATTCGGTTCCACAGTAAAGCTGGTAAATGCTTGCCAATTAAGAAATACATTTTGGTTCAAATAATACACTCCATCTAGGCCAATATTAGAACCACTACCCGATTCATAGCGGCGGTCTGTAACGACTCCTCCCACGTACGAACTATTATCCAAGGAATGCTTCAAACGCAGCACATGCACAAGGCTTTCTCCCAGCGTAACAATGGCGCTACCATATTCAAAAGGAATCACCACACCGCTTTCCTCATCACGAGCGCTGATAATGCCATAATCAGTTTTACTGATGCGGCCCAGTATTTTAATGGCCATGCTGGGGTCATTTATGGAACGGGTATAGACCGGTTTAACATTTGGCATCCATCCTTGTCCAGAAAACGCAAACTGCTAAAAGGCACTGCAGCTTCGATCTGATAGCCTTCTGCTGTTATTAACCCGGCAGAAGTAAAGATCATATCAAATGATCCATCTTCATTGCGGCCGACTGTTTGCCCATCACCTTGGATACCCAAAGGATTTATCTGGAATATTGCAGCGCGGTTGGCATCACCATAGGTATCAATGTAAAACCCGACATAATCATCGTTATGTATGCGATCCCGTTTGGAAATTTGGGCGCGGATACTCTCCGGATCATCATAACATCTGATACCCACATAAAAATAAGTATCATCGTAAGTAACAAACGCACTGGTCTTGACGGTCGGTGAACTATTTTCACCGGGCATAATCTCATAAAAATTATCGATGGCCTGTGTGCCTCGCCAACCTTCATCATCAAGGTGGTCATCAATGATTGTTTTCCCGAGAGTGGGTGAGTAGAACACTGTTTGTAAATCATTTGACCTATATCTATAATAGGTTATAGACAGAATTATTTTAGAGAAGTTGCCCAGGGAATTAGATTTTTACTCTGATTTTATGTTTTCGTACTTTATTTTTCCGTTCTGTGGATAGCGTTGGCAAAGACATACTCTTTTGCAATCTTTGGTGTAGTGTTGGCTTGTGCGAATTGCAAATATGTATGGCTTTAAGCGGTGGCTTCTTCCACAATTTTAATTTCCTCCTCACTCAAACCATACAATTCATAAACCATTTGGTCTATTTGGTACTCTAGGTCGGAAGTTTCTAATCCCCTATTTTTTGATTTACTGTTGATTATTTGTTCAACTAGGGAAGCTAGAGGTGCTTGTTCTTTGATCTTACATTTTACAATAGGAAGCAAACGGCACTGACCAATCTTCGCTTTAGGAAAAACATCATCCCTCTCGGAAAATTTATTCACGAAATAATATCCCATTAATTTCGAGTTCAATATTGTAATGATGAACTTGCAGTTGTAATCTTTATTGATTTTGAATACGTGGGCTGTATTTTTTATAGTGTAGTTTTCATTTGTAAAAGCAGCAATAAGTCTATTTTTACCTGGTATTTCACGGATGATTATGCGCTCTCCTTCAAAATACTTTGGGTCTCTTGGAGCAGCGATCCAATCACCGTATTTTAAATAACCACCATGCCATGTCAATATATAATTACTAACGTCATTGCCTTGAATGTGTCTTCTATACGTTTCATCCAGTTTTTCATTTGAATTGAAAACCTTATTTAGTCTATCTTCTTTAGTTTGAGGGGGGGGGTACCCTTTCCTGTTTCATACTCTTTAATTCCACTTGATGAATCGGAAATTTCATTAAGAGCAATGGCGTTTTTTTCTATTTTACTTAACAATCTTCTATTTTCAGTTGATGTAAGAAAATCGAAATAGAAGTTCTCATTATTCAGAAATACATCTTGATTTACTTGGTTTGTTACACTCAAATCCTGGTCTTTAATCTCTAAGACCGAAATGGGTTTAATAGATGGATCTTCCAATGTAGCAGCTATAATTACTGTATCAACTGTGGCATCGGGAAAAACCCCAATTGGAGTGTTGACGATCGAATTAATTTTCGATTTATTCAGTATGTACTGTCTTACTTTTGAGTTGTTTAGGTTATTAGTAATTGAGTTGGGGATAATAAATGCAAATTCGCCTTTTCCCCTTATGATCTCAAAGGATAGTTCTACAAACAGAATAAATAGGTCTGACTGGTATTCAGAAACTAAATATTTTGTTAAATAGTAATTTTTTTCCTTAGTATTCTTGATGTCTCTAAAATTAACGTAGGGCGGATTCCCAATAACCACATCAAACCCAACAAAATCACCATCATCATCTAAAACCTCTGGAAACTCAAAACGCCATTCAAAAGCTTCTTCATAAATTTTGTTGTTTTTAATTTCTTCTATTATTGTTTCTAATTTTTTAGAATCCTCTGTGAGTTTTTTTAGTTTTTTATTCCAAGACGTTTTTTCTCTTTTGGTCAATTCAAACATTTGAGTTTGATTGGTCATTCCAAAAATTTCGCTTTTTAGTTTATTGAGTTTTTTAACTTTTGGGTCGTTAAGCGATATTTCACTTCTAAAATCGTTCTTAATATCGTCAATCAGTTTTTCCATTTCTCGTTTTTGCTCTTTGTTTTGAGCATTACGATAGGTGTCAACTGCTATTCTATAACTATCAATAGTCCATTTACTACTTTTTAGTGCTTTTTTAAGGTCAGCATCTAGTTCAAAACGACTAATGAGCGAGTTTCCACATTTTATATTAATGTCAATGTTTGGAAGTGTTTCTAATTCGCTTTCATTTTTGTAATAAGCATTTTTAAGTAGCTCAATCCAAAGACGTAATCGACAAATTTTTACTGAATTTGGATTTATATCTACACCAAAAAGACAGTTTTCAATAATAGTTTGCTTTTCGTGGAAAAGTGTTTCTTGTATGCGTTGGCTTTCTTTGTTGGTTGGGTTGTATTCAAAAAGTTCTCCATCTTCATCAGTTACAATTAATTCATCATTAACAACTTCAAATTGGTATTCTTTTAGTCTTTTTCTGTCTCTATCTTGTAAAACTTTAAGGTCGTTTTTAATAGCAATCATTTCATTAAGTGCAGAAACTAAAAAATGACCTGAACCAACTGCTGGGTCGCAAATTTTTAAACTATTAATAATGTTGTTTGCTTCTTGTCGGTCTTCAATTTTATCATAAACGGCATCAATGTCTTTACAATTCCAATCTTTGGTTTCGTTAAACTTTTGAACAACCGCTTTTCTAATAGTTTCACGACACATATACATTGTGATAAAACCTGGTGTAAAAAACGAGCCGTCTTTGTAACCATTAATTTTTTCAAAAATTAAACCGAGAACAGAAGCATTAATTAAAGTTTTATTGTCTTCTTGAATTTCCTCTTTTCCTTCACTACTAAAGTCATAAGCATTTAGGAATTCAAATAAATATTCAAGAGCATTTAAATTTCCTGTTAGTTTTTTTCCGCTCTCACTTTTTAAAACGGTTGAAGAATAAATAGGAATTGTTTTATCATCACGTAAATTGCTTATAAATAAAGTACCGTGTTCAATTCCTGTTGGTTCAAAAAGCGAACTATTTAAGTACGGAACTTTTGCAAAAAGTTCTGTTACATCTTCGTTTCTTTCTGATTGTTGTTTAGCTAAAACTTAAAAGAAAAGACTGTTTAAATCATCATAGTTTTGAATTTTATCAATACTTAAAAATTCATAGGATTTGCCTCCTTTATGATAGGTTTTTAGTTGAGCTTCTAAAAGTTTAAGAAACAGAATTCTGTTAATCCAAGTTATGCTTAATTCAAGTCCAACATTGAATAAACGCTCTTCTTGAGTTGTTCCAAAATGACTAGGCTTGTCAAGTCTATTTATTTTATCTAAACTGTCAAGTTGGATTATCGCATTTTCAAGAAACGAACCTGTGTTTCTTTCGCCTTTTTTGTTTCGTTCTATTAGTTTTTTACTTCCTTGTTTGGTTTCTGAAAGTCCTATAATATGTAGTAATTCGCCATAAAAACGTTTATCAAGACTATTACTATCATTCGCAAATGGTAGTTTTAATAAATGCTCTGGTGAGAGCAACTTAAAAAGGGAAATAAGTTTGTTGTCGTCTTTTGGATTATCATTTCGAAGTGGTTTTTCGTATTCTCGAATGTCGAAAAATGTAAATTCAATATCGTTCTTTAAGCCATTGACAAAAGGCTCTGCAATTTCCTTGTAGAAAAAATCGGTTGTTTTTCCTGCTAATCTTCCATTTTCAAAATCGTTGAATTGTTTAACCAATCCTTTGTTTTGAGCAAACTGTTTTTCAAATACATTTGCATCAAAAATGAACCATTCATTAATGTTTGTTGCAACTAAATATTTTATTTCTAGATTTTTATGAGTAATTCGTTCTCTTAAATAGTATAGAACCAATTCTTGAAATGCTTTGACATTGATTTTTTCTTTGGTCAGCATTTCCGCTTTGTTGGTTGGCTTTTTTGCCTCAATGATTACTCCAACAGTACTTTTTGCTTTATTTCCGTTATGGATTACTAGGTCATTTCTTCCTTTTGTATTTATGAAACGATTTGGTTCGTAATATGTTTTTTTAAGAAAATCGGAAACTAGGTTTTTATGAAATTCTTCAGATTCTGTATCATTTGTGCGATCAAGTAGCTGAATCAAATTTATCTTGAAACTTTCAATTTCCGTTCTGTTCGGTTTAATTTTTCAAAAGGCTTTATTGATTGCGTTTCTTGGTTTCAAGATTTTTATTTCCATTTAAAGTATTCTATTTTCAGTAGGCCAATTTCATTCTTTCTTCTCAATATCATTCAGAGCGTTGGCAAAAAACAGCTCTTTTGGTTTTTCATCGTTGGTTTTTTCGGTATGAAACACAACGTTTAGGCTATGAGTAGTTGCGGGGTTATAATCGTAGAGAGAAATTTAAATAAAAAAGATGTGCATGATCAAATGATACTGACCTTTGACTACCCTCTTTACATTGAATGCCCTTGGCTACATATTCCTGTTTCGATATCGGTAATCATTCACTTTTATTAAAATCCAAAGAAATTGAATTGACACAATACCGTTTTCCTGTGGGATGGGGACCGTCATTAAAGATGTGACCCAAATGAGATTCACACTTGACGCACAATATTTCAGTCCGCGACATACCGAAGTTTTTATCTTCCTTATACATTATTTTACCCATTGCAATCGCTTCATAAAAACTGGGCCAACCGGTACCGGAATCAAACTTGGATTGCGAACTGAAAAGTTCATTGCCACAGGCTGCACATACATACGTCCCATCCTCTTTATGTTTGTAATATTTACCGGTGAAAGCTCTTTCAGTGCCTTTCTGCCTTAAAATAGTATACTCTTGCGGGGTAAGGCATGTTTGCCATTCAGTTTCTGATTTTTTCACTTTTTCAGTCATGGATTGATCCGTTGTTTTTGTTTGCGCAACGATTAACGTAATTAAAATTAGATATATTAATATATGTTGCATAGTTTTCCTTTCTTGAATATGGTTAAGTAGAATGAAGTATTTAACTATTGAGATATTTTGTTTATTATCCATTAAGAATAAAAAGTTCCCGATGCAAAATTTAATTTTACCATTCCTGAGCATCATGTTTGTATGGGCTGGGGAAGTTGATCAATACATGGCCGGGAACCAACTGCCCAATGATGAATCACATTACCTAAATCAACTATTTAATGAAAAAATTCAAAATGCCCTAGATGATATCAATGAGACTGATCCAGATTGTTCCTGTGCAGAAGCGGCCGGGAACGTTCTTAAATACTTTGGAATTGGTCTGAATTCACCTTTGGAAAAACACGTTAAAAATGCAGGGGATTTTGATAAATATCCAAATGATGATATACCCTTTAGTGAACGCTATAAGAAGAGCATCTTTCGCAGGGAAGTTACCTCGAAAAATATCGATCAATACCAGAATTACAGTTTGTGGTTGCAGATTGATGAGGTAATCAATGTTGCTGGTATTTATATCGGCGTGGACAAATTAACCCATTTTACTGCATCAGGTTATCTATACTATCAAATCTATAACCTAGCCCTTGAACAGACTAAACATGAAAAGGCCATTTCGATCGGTATTTATGGTGAAAAGAATATTCTGGGTAAAATCCCATCTGGCGTTTTTTCATATGCTGACTTGGAAAGTAATTTTCAGGGGTTACTGTTCACCTTAGATTTATGTTGCAATGGCCAGTCCCGTTTAGTGAGAGATGGGATAGGCTGGTCACTATCAACCCCTTTTGACATAAAACATTATGTAAATCCCTACTGGGATGAAGCATACAATCCATCATATTATTACGAGGGCCCTAACCTGTCCTTGTTGTCTAAGGCGCAAACTGTAATGAAAAACATACCACATTATTGTTTGCTATACAAAACACAGCGTATTCAAAAAATATTTACATACTATGACCGCATTGCTGAACCGAGTTTTTCAGTGCTTTATTTAAAAGAATTGGTGGATGAAGGAGAACTTCCCGACCCGACTCCTTTTGATATCCGTCTGATCTGCGGCAATTAGTCTATGCTATATTTTATCATAAAACTGATGGCAATCATTGCAGTAAAAACATTTTTCAATAAGATAAGTGCTGAAAACCAGGATTATATATCTACGGATGTGCCCATTATTTTTGCCGCCAATCATCCCAATATGATGATGGATCCTTTAATCATCGGTTATACTTGTAAAAGAAATTTGCATTTTTTTGCTAAAAATACTTTTTTTGACAATCCGTTAGCAGGTTGGTTTTTAAAAAAAATACAAATAGTACCAATATATCGGAAACAAGATGATCCGGCGCAAATGAATAAAAATGAACGAACATTTGTCCGAGGTTATGAAATTTTAAAACAGAATAAGGCATTCCTAATTTTTCCTGAAGGAATCTCCACCGGAGAGCGGATATTAAGCGAAATTAAAACAGGAGCCGCCCGGATTGGTTGCGGTGCTGAAGCGGAAAACGATTGGCAGTTGGGGGTCCAAATCATTCCTGTAGGACTCAATTATACTCATGCAATAAAATTTCGTAGTGACGTCGCTATCCGTTTCGGTCAGCCGATTCACCTATCAGATTTTCAACACACTTATCAACAAGATAAGCAAGCAGCGGTGATATGTGTGACCGAACAAATTGAAACTGCCTTATCAAAATTGACTGTCAACCTGCAAGATCTGGAAATGCAAGAAATAGTCGAAGCATTGGAAAAAATTTATAAACAGGATTTGGCGGTTGACTTAGGGCTTGCAATCGAGGATAAGTCCGCTGATTTTTCCGTAACCAAAGGCCTGATTAATGCAGTTGAATGGTATTATGCACATAAACCTGAATTGGTTGAGGAATTCAAAGCGCACTTATTTCGCTATCAGCGATTTTTGGATAGATTACAGATCAAAGATGAGTTTTTACATGCATCTCGTTCTGGAGTAACATTTTCAGAAAAAACCCGGGCAATATTTTTTATCATATTTATGTTTCCATTTTATTTATATGGATTGATTAACAATATGGTCCCTTACAAATTTCCACGTTGGTATGTCCGTCATTTTGTTAAATATAAACCGCAGGTTGCATCTTGGAAAATGATATCTGGCGCAGTGGTTTTCCTTATTTATTATCCAATCCTAATAATTGTTGTTGCGTTTTTAAGCGGCAATATATTTTGGACATTTCTCTACGCTATTTCCCTTATACCCAGTGGAAATTTTGTGTTAAAATATATGCACCGGTTTCGGACTCACCGTCAACATTTGCGATTCTTATCCATCTTTTACCGAAAACGCACATTGATTTATAATTTAATGCAACAGCGTACAAGAATAATCACATTCCTGAATACATGCAAAAAAGAATATCTGGCAGCAGTCAGATTGAATGCCCAGGAGACAAAATGAAACAATCATTATTGAATTGGGCGGTGTCTTGATTGACTGAAACCCAGAAAGTCTACATCGACACATATTTACCAATGAACAAGATATCGAATTTTGTAATGAACCCGATCCTGTTCCAAAATTTCTTACCCATAAAGAGATTAAAACAATTCTTACCCATAAAGATATACCCCAAGATACTAAAGATATGATAGAGGTGTATTTACTCACCGGCGCAAGAGCAGGAGAGCTGCTTAAAGCCAATTTTACATGGGATGATGTAAAGCATACTGTATTGCTGGGGAGCGGTGGTCATAAACAGCATAAAGTAATACTGTCTGCAAGAGTAATAGAAATCTTTGAAAAATGGAGAGCAAAAGGCAGGAAAACGCCGATACCCCGTACTTACACCTATATAAATAAAAGGTACGCTAAAGCGTCTGAAGTATCAAAAATAAAGTTTAAAAGTCACGATCTGCGCCGTACTGCCGGTGCTATTATATATCGGAAAACAAAAGATATATATGCTGCTAAAGAGTTTCTTGGACATAAAAAAATCCAACCGACTACCCGCTGGTACGTGGGGTTAATGGAAGAAGAAAGGGAACAATTATCTACCATTATGAGCCAGGGATTGGCAGAAATTCTGGAATAATATTGGAATAATTATTTATTCTTCGTCATGATAATTCTGTTCAGGATATGCATTATTTTCTGGAGTATATGAGCACCAACATCTAAACTGAAAATCAGGATACCGGTTATCCCATAGCATATACCACGGCTGAATTGATTACACAGCAATCTCAATTCTGTGCGAAAATCAGTGCAAAATACGGCGGCTGGGATGAATTGATAGTTAAGTATAATAATTTTTATATTGATCTTCTGGACAGATATCAATCTTCAAGATTTCAACTATCGATTCTGACTAACTGAATCGGAGCAGTATTCCACAAAGTAAAAAAGGTGTATTCGTGTTAGATTTATTTATGGGTATAGCTGTTTCAGGAGCTGAACTGGTTGCTGCCGCACCCCACAATTGCATGGAATACGCTGTTTATATCAACGTTCACCACTGTTTCCACTACCTGTTATAGTGATATTGCTAGATCAATCATTATAAATTGAGGTTAACATGACTCCGGAAGGTAAATCGTCAAATATTAAATGAAGACTGATTTTGTTATCGCCTCCTCCAAGAGATGTATTCCATTCTTTGGTCAATAATTTTTTCCAAATCACCTCTGGGAAAACGGTTGCTTAACCATTTAGGTTTGGATAAATAAATCTAATGAACTTTTAAAAATCCCCTCATGTGGTTATTCATTCAAAATAGTTTTTCCGGGTAGATACCACCTTCAACCAGCTTGCGAATTTCCGTTTCTACAAACAGTTTATCCTCTTTGTAAGTCACACCATACCAGTTGGCCTTGCTGTGCAACACTTGGATACTTTCACGGTTGGTTTGAATCAAATCATTGATCACCTCTGGGATCAGAAATTCGTTGCTAAGTTCCATACCGTATTCCTTCAAAAAATTTACCCACATTTCGTTCAGATAATCAAACAAGATAGGTGTAAAACCCCACATATTCACCGATACTAGTTCGCTTCCATCAATGTCAACCTCACTATCGGAGGAAATACCGGAATCTGTTTTTTGTACATTTCTGGTTTCAGTGATGGCAGATAGTCTGTCATTTTCCAGCTTGCAGATACCGCGGGTGACACCACCAAAATCAGAAAGAGTTTTATCCAGGCGATAGGCAGCCATACTGAAGGCCCGTTGTTCATTAGTATAGAATTTCGCTAGTTTACCAAAAGATTCCCGGCCGTAGAAATCATCAGCATTAATGGCCACAAAGGGGGCATCAATCAAATCAGATGCTGATAATATGGCATGGCCTGTTCCCCATGGTTTTTTTCGTCCATCCGGACATCTAAATCCGCCCGGTAAGTTGTACAAATTCTGGAAAACGAATTCTACCTGTATCGAATCTGAATATTTGTCTGTTACCTTTTCCCGGAAATTAGATTCAAATTCTTTGCGGATGATGAATACCGCTCTTCTAAATCCCACCTGAATGGCGTCGTATACAGAATAGTCAATAATTGTTTCACCGTTTGGGCCTACCGAGTCCAACTGTTTAAGTCCTCCATACCGGGATCCCAGTCCCGCGGCCATGACCAGAAGTGAAATATCTTTCATTTTGTTCCCCAAAATAATGATGAGACTAATGTAATTTTTTTTAGATATGAAAGTTACACACTCAATCCTTATATTTATTCATTAATTCTGGCTCAGATCCATGAAAAGATTGGTTTTAATGTTGGTTATTCTTTCAAAGACATATTCCAATGCACAACCTTCCGCTTTAGAAGAAGCCGGATACATTTTGGCAATGGAAACGGTTTTTACTGGAATGAGTTATCTCGCCAATCAGAAAAAATACTACGGCCACTTCCTCACCGGTGGATTTGATGCATACATGGGTTTCGCTGGCATAAAAAATGCTTTTCATAAAGAATCCGGGATCGTGAGGATTGGTTACTTTGTGCTGTCGGCTGGATTTTTTGCGAAATCACTCTACAACTTCCATTTCAGTAAGGACAACAGTGGCAAGACCCAGTTTTGGACCAATTTTATAGGCTACAATGTACTGGTTTTTTCTGGGTACTTTCTTGATACTCTGGAGTGATTATTCGGATATTTAAATTTTTCTAGTCCCGTCATCTGACTGAGTAATCATTGCTTTTTCTCTGACCGACTTTATTGCATCCGCGACTCGCTCAGGATGCTTAGGCGCATAAGCAAACATACACCCCCCGCCACCGGACCCATTGATCTTTCCACCCAAAGTGCCAGCAGCCAATGCAACCTCAATCATAGAGTCTATCTTTGGTGTACTGACATGGAGTATATCTCTCAAGATTTTGTGATGTTCTGTTAACAAAGATCCGATTTTTTCGTGATCAATTTGATTTTGCTCACATTCTGACAAAGCAACTTATCAACAAATCTCGGTTTATCAGTGTTCCTTGTAATAATACTTTTTGGTCTTCGTTCAGGATTGAAAGATCAACACTTTCATCACAAGTGCGAATATCAAAGGATGAATCTTTTATTTTAAATAATTCGATCAAAACAAATCTTGCATCTCTACACCGGCTCAAAATTTTCAAAGTATCTATAGGCTCACCTGAATCTCCTAAAACAAATGTTCCCAAATTTGGACTCATCCGTTGAATTGAAATCTCCGGTTCAGATTGCAAGTATATGATATTACCAATGGCAGCGGAATATTGGTCCATCATTCCCCCCAGGTTCATCGAATTCCAACACTTCCGCTGCATAGGCCAATGCACCCATTTTCTGCTGCTCCCAGTTCACCGGTTCATCCGCCATTTGGGATAGTAAATGAATCCAGCTTACTATCATTGCAGATGAACTTCCACAACCTGCACGGATAGGTATTTCGCTTGTCATTGTACATTCAATCCCCGATGAAAAGGTGAGTCCTTCTTTTTTACAAACCACAATCCCACTTTTGAAGTAATCGCGTTTTTTAGAATAACCCAAATCCTTCAAGTCAAACGTTTCGGTCTCATTCAAATCCGGTTTATGGATGATCATTTTATTGTCAGTCCTTTTTTCACCCTCAATTTTGTAGCGTAATGACATTGCCATTGCGATGACCTCCAGACCAAGATAATCCTGGTGTTCGCCGAACAAACAAATGCGACCCGGTGTACTTATTTTCATGTATTTACACGTTCTAGTTTTACGCCTTATAGTGATTTGGTGCGGAAATATTTACGGGAAAACTTGAGCATTCCCTTACACAAAATAACTTGATTATTTCCACATTTTTAATAATCCAATAGAAGGGGAATTATATACCAAAGTAACCGCTTTCGATTCAGAGAATATCCTCTAACGGTGGCAGTTTTTTGTCGTTAGGCGAAACCGAGGGGCGGTCCGGTTTCTTGATCGGCGTTACGATACACTTCGCCAGTATCTCCGGCGTTGTGTCGATCTTCAACACCCGCGTTTCGGGACGGCCTCGCTTGGGTTTATCTTGTTCGGGCTTAGCTGTCATAGAGGTTCTCTGATCCATATTGACAGTTCTTCTATTGGTCTCATGTCGGATAATTGTTTCGTGATTTTGAATGTAACACGTTGACCCTTCGCCATTGGAACCAGTTTGCCTGCTTTTTTTCGGCAACGTCTCCCTTGCGCCATACGTTGAACACGATTTCATGCGAACAAACTCCTAAACACAACAAGTATTTCCAAACTCCGTCCAAGCGTATATGGTTAAATTGGAGGCTTCTATTTGTCCCAAGCGATAGCGGTCTTAACTTCAAAATCAACTCCACGAATACACATATCCGTTGGATCAGTGCGCGAATTGCTTTGGTCTACCTTGATCCCCGTAGATTCCAAGTACCGTTTGACAAAATCTTCCCCCACGGCTCCACGATTGGTATTACCAAGATACCTGTAGCTTTCCACTATGGACCCTTTCCATATTGATTCCTCCGTATGGTCAAGAATCACTTGGCGCATTAGTTCAAGAGCGTTCATGTAGGCCGTTCCCATAATCCCCGGCTATCCCCTCGTTTCCAGAACACCAGAAAATACGAGTGATTCTTTCGGGCATGAACCTGCCGAACGGCTCGGCTTACTCCTGGCCGGTTGTTGCGAACAACAACGAACAGGTCTTCAGCAACGAAACCAATTTCTGCGTACTGCTCCATGATTTCTACATGGGTGAAACGTTGCCTGTTCGAGCAAACCTCATCCTGACACTTCACAATCATAACACCCCGGTCGCGCAATACCCGGAAGGCTTCCTCTCCGGCCTCAAAGTATAAGTCAAGAACGGCTTCGTGGTATTTCTTGCCTGTACGGTTGGCGCTGGCATTGTTTCGGTAGTATTGCTCGAACGGCGTGTCGGTAGACGAATGCGCCGTTCCTCCCGGCGAGTGCATGTAGGGAGGATCAAGAACAACCGCATCAATTTCCCCATCGGCATAGGGTAGATCCCGGCAATCAGTACCAGTTAGAAGATCGGTCGCCCAGAGTTCGTACAATCCATCTGGAACCCTGCGCCAGAAAACACCCTTGCCGTAGGTTACGTCCGCAACGACGCTTCCCGGCCTTACGTACAGGTCGAGTATTTGCGGAAAGGCGTACTCATTCCCGGATTGGAAAACGCTGAAAACAAGGTCATTTGTTACCTCCCCGTTTTGCACTACCCTCTTGCCTGAATCCGGCAGTGTTGGCGGGACGGACAAATCCTGCGTGTGGACTCGTCCACGAACATACTCGCTGGCACTGTGTTTGACCGTCTCGTGCGTGTAGTGGCGTTGTAGCTCCTTGTACGTTTTATGGTCGTCGGTACAAACCGTTTCGCCATACTGGACACTCTCATGCACAAAACGAGCGAGAGTTTCACCCGATTCATAGCCTAACGGACGTGCTTTGATCTTGCCGCCTCTCTCCCTGGCTCCCATGATGGTAGCCTTACCCACCGTTCCACGCCCGAACGACCTCTTGTTGGCGTGCTTATTCCTCTCTTTGCCGCCTACGTACGTTTCCTCTACCTCGACCGTACCGACGAACAGAGAGGCGTTCTCCACAAAAGCCTCGCGGACACGTTGGATCATGTGCCACGCGGCTTTCTGGGTAATCCCCAGTTCCCTGTGGACCTTCATACTTGATACGCCTTTCAGGTTGGTCGTTGCCATATAGGTAACGATTGCCCATGCTTGAAACCCCAGTTTGCTCGACTCTATTACCGTGCCCTTCTTGACAGAGAAGTGTTTACGGCAATCCTTGCAACGTAGCGGCATGGTCGGGTGGGTACTGCGCACGGCCCGCATGCAACCGCAGTGAGGGCAGACAGGACCTTCAGGCCAGCGTTGTTTTTCAAACCAGCGTTCGGCTGTATCGTCATCTGGAAACATACGAAGAAGTTGAACGATGGTCAAGCCTGTTCTTTCGGAGCGTCCGGGTGCGTGCGGTGCCATTTCCTTGCCTGATTGCTTTCTGATTACAGTTACTATAGTACTATTTAATATTGAGAAAATCAAGTGAATAATGGTTACTTTGGTATATAATTCCCAATAGAAGCCAATCCACCCAATCCACAAACAAAAAGCCCGGATAAGTTGTAACCATAGATCAACTGTCCAACACCTAAAAGAAATCCATATACTGCCATACAGCCCAAGAGTATGGCCAGAATTCCCTGCGGCACGGGCCAGGGTTTTCCATAATCCTGATCTGAATATTTTGTCCAGCCGGGACCGCCGGGGTTCACCTTTTGCACAAATTTACGCAATGTTTCTTCATTATCCGGGGATGTGAAATATGTAGCAGTCACCCAGACGAGTGTGGTCAACACAGCACCAACTACAACCTCTTGCCACCCTGCCAATCCAGTGCTAAAGAGATTCAGATAACTGGCAATGAACAGTGAACTGATCATCGCTACAATTTCCGTATAAGCATTGATCCGCCACCAGAACCAGCGCAAGATATAGATCATTCTCGTCCCGGAACCAATCATCAACAGCAGGTTAAATGCCTGCACTGGTGAGCTGCAGACCCAAACCGCCGCCCAGTAAAATTGAAAGGACCGTAAATAATCGGCCGGCCCGAACCAAGTGCCGTTCGGAAGCATCGGGTTTAATGAACCGATGATAAAAATCATTCACCAGGTAACTGGCACCTAAATTCAACTGCATTGACATGGTACTCATAAAAGCGGCGATCAGCGATGCAGCCACCAACCCTAGCAATCCGGACGGTAGTAGGGTAAGCATGACAGGATAAGCTACATTGTGTCCTAATTTATTTGAAGGTAAACTGGGAAATGCTTTTTGAATATTTGCAAGTTCGGGAAATATAATCAGAGAAGCCAAGGCAATTAAAATCCACGGCCACGGTCGCAGTGCGTAATGAGCCAGATTAAAATAAAAAAGCAGCACCCACTGCATTGGATTCATCTCTAGCGGAGAACATTCGCTGGGCGATATAACCGCCTTCGCCGGGTTCGGCACCCGGATAATAACTAGCCCACCACTGCACCGCCAGTGGAACCAGCAGAACGGGTACCCATACATCGGGATTGGATAAATCCGGTAAAAGGGCAATTTTTGCAGATACATTTGCGTGGGAAATAAGCATTGTCAAACCACCGATTTCCGGTAAATCTAATATGTATAGCATGCCCCAGACAGATCCAACCATCGCCAAAATAAACTGAACAAAATCCGTAATGATAACTGCTTTCAGTCCTCCTAATGTGGAATATGCAAGCGTAACGGAACAGGCAATAGTGAGCGTCATCCAGCCCGGCCAACCAAGAACAATTTCACCGAATTTCACTGCCGCGAGGCTGACCGTGCCCATAACTAAAACATTGAAGACTAATCCTAAATACAAGGCCTGGAATCCTCTGAGAAAAGCAGCCGCCTTCCCGCTGTATCGAAGTTCATAGAATTCGATATCTGTGAGCACGCCAGACCGCCGCCAGAGTTTAGCATACACAAAAACGGTCAGTATTCCCGTCAGCAAAAACGCCCATCAGGCCCAGTTCCCGGATACTCCGTTCTGGCGGACGAGACCGGTGACTAGATTCGGAGTATCAGTGGAAAAAGTCGTGGCGACCATGCTGACGCCAAGCAGCCACCAGGGCATATTCCTGCCAGCCAAGAAAAAGGATTGGGTGTCCTTTCCGGCCTGCTTTGAAGCCCACAGCCCCACCGCTAATGACAGGGCAAAATAAACACCGATGATGGACCAGTCTAAAGTGGAAAGATTCACGAATTAGATATCGTCATTCAAACCAAAAATGGGTTTATTGGTTTCCATTTTCCACGGGTGAAATCCGGGATTTTAACTGCTGTACTTCCCAGTTTTAATTGACTTTTCAGACAGCGGGCTGATTACACTTATGCTGGCTGCGTCGTAAACATCAAGGGGTGGAGAACCATCTCGTTTTAACGATTCCAAAAATGTCCGAACAATGAAAAAGTCCATCCCACCATGTCCGGAGCCAGCGGTGTTCTTCAGGACTTATTCCTTCGATATAGATTGATTTATTGTCCACCATCCAGATTCCCTTTGTTCCCTGTACTCTAAAATTCAGTGAATAAGGCCGTAGCGAGTTTGTGTCATGATTTAAAACAATGGTTTGTCCATTAGCACATTTTATAAGGGTAGTTACAATATCACCTAATTTGAATTTCACATCGGCATTGGGATGATCCTGTCCTCCCTTATCCACAATATATTTGTGCAGACTTCGGGACTGGGTTGCGATAGAGGTAAGATGGACCATTCTGTTGCCGCGGTTAATATCGAGCATGGTGTTCAGGGGACCTAAGCCGTACGTTGGATAAAGATCACCATTCCGATTGATTGAATGCCAGGTCCACTATATAGATTCCGAAAATCCGTTTTTTCCGAATTCTATACCTCCGCCGTAGGGTTGTTTTCCATCATTGAATTTTACATGTCGCAGATCATGCTGGTATCCACTTTGGCAGTAAAGCAGTTCACCAAATAATCCCTGCCTCACCATGTTCAAAACTGCCATGATATCACGGCGGTAACACACATTTTCGAGGATCATACAATTCTTTCCCGTTCTTTCAGATGTATTCACCAGGTCCCAGCAGTCAGCCACCTTAATTGCAGCCAGCACTTCTACACCCACATGAATTCAATTCATCGTCGCCGCGATGGACATGGGGTGGTGCCACTTCCAAGGGGTAGCAATGATGACACCATTCAAATTTTCCCTGGCGACCATATTCCTGAAATCCTCATCCCCATTTTGATAAACCCGCGGTTCGGGCTTGTCAATACCTTTCAATATCTTTAGCGTACTTCTAACCATACCTTTATCAATATCGCAGATGGCGGGAATTTCTACATCGGGATATTTTACCGCTAAGGAAAGTAACCACTGCCCGCGCAGGCCGGTTCCGATGAATCCCAGTTTGACCCGATTATGTGTCACCGGTGATGAGAATAATATTTTCGACATCACTGTAGTAGCGACGCCTACCAGAGCCGATGTTTTGATAAAGTCACGTCTGTTTATTTTTTTGGACATTTTAGACCTCCTGCTTGAAGGAAAAATAATTTTACTCTTGGTGATATCCAGTCAACAATTTCCATCAATTGATCCTCCCAATTCTTGAGCTTCGCGCAGTCATTGCTCTGTATTCAACTCTTTCAAAAACACCAAAACATGAGCTGGGTCGGATGTTCATGTACATACCAGAAATCCCAGCCCAGAACTAACCAAAAAGATTCATGCTGCTCGACCCATTTTTTTGAGTACGGCGTGGAAAGTGGCCAGTAGGCCCAAATCAGAGAAGTGGCCAACCGCTGAATTTGGAATTTGAGTCCTTGGAACAGCCAAATCTGGTATTCGGTTGACTACTGATTCAGTATTCACCCAATTTGAATTCATTCTGTATTTCCTTTTATCAATATTTTTGGGGGAACAAAACTAACAGTTGCATTGACATAAATAAAACTCGGAAATTTATCTAATTATAAATTGATTAAAAGAACTAAAAAACATTATGAAAAAATCTGCGGCAACCAATATAAATATAGCCTATACCAAAAAATTTGCAGATTTCAGTCAGAATAGGCTATTCCAAAGTTTAGACTCAGATACACAGAACTTTATCCGCCGAACTGGAGAAATTTACAGGTTGACATTTCAGGAACTGCACCAGATTACTAAAATAAGCATTGATTTTAACATGTGGGGCGAACTGTCATTTGAAGAGAGATGGAAAAAATTTGAAATCACCCATCGTGGAAAAAACGGTCATGCCAAAAAAGCCATTTTGAAAGATATTCAAAACGACTGGCAATCGTTAAAAAACCAGCCATCAGTTTACCAGCAGGACGCTCCAAAAGTCAGGAGTGTTGTCCGCAAGGTCCAAGAAAATTCTGGGGCGGACGCAGTATATGGGATGTGCCCGGTAGCCTCCAAAAAAACTGTCTGTTGTAATTTACGTACCATAGACGCCGTCCAGGGCTGTGGACTCGGCTGCAGTTACTGCAGTATTCAAACATTTTATGAACAAGGTGCTATCGGGATTGAATCAAACCTCGCGGATAAACTGGCTAATATTGAACTGGATCCAAGCCGGAATTACCACATTGGATCTGGTCAATCGTCCGATTCACTGGCCTTGGGGAACAGAAACGGTGTATTGGACGCACAATTGAATTTTGCCCGAAAACATCCGAACATCATCCTGGAATTCAAAACGAAATCAAAGCAGGTTGCTCACTTATTATCCATCGACTTGCCGCCAAATATATTTGTGTGCTGGTCTTTAAATCCGCAGACCATTATTGACCATGAGGAACATTTTACTGCATCCCTTGAGCAGCGTTTGGATGCCGCGCGGCAAGTGGCAGATCACGGTGTAATCATTGGTTTCCACTTTCATCCGATTGTGTACTACGAAGGATATGAAAAAGATTACACAGACATTATAAACACTATACTGGACAAATTTTCACCTCAGGAAATAGGAATGATTTCTCTGGGTACACTTACGTTTATAAAACCGGCCATCAAAAATCTGCGGGCATTGGGTATCTCCAGTAAAGTATTGCAGATAGAAATGGAAGATTCAGCCGGAAAATTGTCCTATCCTTTCTATATCAAAGAAAAAATATTTGGAACAATTTGGCGAGCGTTCGAGTCCTGGCACGATAAGGTATTTTTCTATTTTTGCATGGAGAAAAGAGAATTATGGGAGTCGGTCATTGGCACTTGTTATCAATCAAATGATGAATTTGAAAAGGCGTTATTTAGGAGTGTATCCGCAAAAATGAATGCTGATTGACCCAATGTCAAAAAAGCCTTCCCGCCAATAGACTGAAAGGCTTTTTTGCTATTCCTCAATCCCCTTCGTATCCACTCACCATCGCGGCTGGTTGAGGAAATGCCCAAAGACCAAGTTCGACTTTACGGTAATATCGGCCTCGGAATACACAGTGGGTAGCTCTGTGTATGGCTCTCTCTCGCAACTCCTGTGATCATTGCTTACCGCAACGGCTCCATGGCGGCCGCGGATTGGGCCAGACGGCATAGGCCGATGAACTCGGCGCGATAACCGAAGGTGTCTGCGCCTTTGGCACCCTGAGCAAGGGCAATGACGTCCTCATAGCTGTAATCACCGGTGTATTGACCGCCCCGCAGCACCTGGCCGAAGGCGGCGACGGCCGCGGCAAAGCGCGCTTCATGAGGGGCAGCTTCCACGCGGTCGACGGCATCGGCTGCGGTTACCGACTGGGTGATCTGGTCACTGGTTTCCGACTTCGGCAGCTTGTACCGAATCTTCACAAACGCAAATTCTTCGGTGAAATCAGTCGTCGGTTTTGCCTTTTTCTCTTGCTGATAGCGAAGTGGTTCGATGCGTTCGGCCCGGGAGCCCACCGGTGTCACTTCATAAATCGCTGTGACGGTGTGACCGGCACCAATCTCGCCCGCATCGACCTGGTCGTTTTTGAAATCCTCGCGGTTGAGCATACGGGTCTCGTAGCCGATGAGCCGATACTCACTGATCCGGGCCGGGTTGAACTCCACCTGGATTTTGACGTCCTTGGCGATGGGGAACAACATTGAGGTGGCTTCCTCGACAAGTGCCTTCTGCGCCTCCGACAGGTTGTCGATGTAAATGGCATTGCCATTGCCGTTCTGCGCTAGGCTTTGCATCAGCGCATCGTTGTAGTTGCCCATACCAAAACCCAGCACCGATAGAAACACCCCGCTCTTTCGCTTTTGTTCGATAAAACTCGTCAGTTCTTCCTGATCCGTGATTCCTACGTTGAAATCCCCATCAGTAGCTAGGATCACGCGGTTGACCCCGTCTTTGATGAAATTCTGCTCAGCTAGCCGATAGGCCTGGCGCAGTCCCTCACCGCCGGCTGTCCTACCGGCAGAACGCAGGCCTTCTAGGGTCGTAAGAATTCTGGAGCGCTCTGCGACCGGAGTCGGCTCGAGCACCGTGCCGGCCGAACCTGCGTAGGTCACAATTGCCACCCGGTCTTCCGGTGCGAGAGCGCCTACCAGCAGTTTCAAAGAGTTGATCAACAACGGCAGCTTGTTCAATGCTTTCATTGAGCCGGACGTATCGATCAGGAACACCAGATTGGTGCGCGGTGGAGTGCCGGTATCCAGGGCGTAGCCCTTGATGCAAATCTGCATCAGTCGGGTATCATCGTTCCAAGGTGTTGGCATCAGCGAAACACTAACCGCGAAGGGCGCGTCGCGCTCCGTGGGCAACGGGTAGTTATAGGAGAAGTAGTTGATCAGCTCCTCAACGCGCACCGCGTTTTTCTGCGGCAATACGACCTGCTTCAGCCTAGCACGTACCGTGCTGTAGGAAGCGGCGTCGACGTCGATCGAAAAGGTGGAGACCGGTGCTTCAGCGACCATCTTTACCGGATTAGTATCGAAATCGGTGAAGCGATCCCGCCCCTGGTCACGGTAAGTATAATTGAGCCGGACGTCTTTCCCAGACATTGGATAGTCGGTTCGATTCTTCTTATATACCTCCGCAGACGATTCCAAATCTGAAAACGCTTCGTTCTTAAAAGCCATTATTGCCTCAGGGTCTGTAGTTTTAGTCACCGTCACGTCTGCGAGATCAGTTAACTTTACCTTTGGGAGGCTTTTGGTTCCGACAATAGTCCAACTTCTCTGTACCAGCTCCCGTGCAGCGACAACTTCTGCTGCAGGGGCTCCCAGAGCGTTGGCTTCCAACTCGAAATATAGTGTAGTGGCTGAATCAGCGTTCACCGTTGCTCCGACCGCGCGTACAGTCCGATAACCGATCCCATTAGCCTCAACGGTGTAGGTCTCCGGCGGCACATTCGATATTGAGTACTCACCCTGGTCATTCGCGATTGCACTCATTACAGTACCTTCAATACTCACAATGGTAGCTGCTAGTGGTTCTCCGGTTGCTCTGTCGACTACGGTACCTGAAATTTGCGAAAGAGCTGTTTCTGCAATATCCCCGGTAGCCAATGTTTTAGCCGCTTCTATCGTAGCTATGGTATTAAAGGTTTCTATCGCCTCATCACCTTCGGGTTCAAGCTCGGTGACCTGGGCGACCGGCGTGGGCATCGTTGGGGAAGCCGGCCGGTTCAAATAGGCTAAAGCACCAATGATAAATACCAGGGCGACGCCTCCAGCAAGGGCCCCTTGTGGATACGCCAATGGTGCCCTGAACCACCGCTGCCAAGCCCTGCTGTTGTTGGTCACCTGCTTTTTATGAGGCTCCTCTTCGAACTCGCCTTGATAATGGTCGTCGAATGCCTCCATCGCCGCGGAGATCGCCTCCCTACGTTCTTTGCCCGGTGGCCGTGGCTCGTTGGCGTGAAGCATAGCTTTTAGCTTCTTAAACTCTTCGTTCATGTTATTTCCTCCTGATTGATGGCCAGTGCACGCAGATGTTTACGCACCCGGTGCATGCGCCAGGACACAGTTGATTCGCTCACTCCTAGGATTTTCCCCACCTCCCCGTGCCGTAACCCCTCTTCGGTTACTAGGGCCGCCGTGGCTCGCAGTTCTTCTGACAGCTGTCCTAAGGCTTCCTGCAACCAAGCCAATTGCCGCTGGCGCCCGGCCCGGTCTTCATGCTCCTGTGCATCGAGTTCCATGTAAATCTGCTCGTTGCGGCGCCTAGTACCTTTGCGGCGCAATGCATCGCGGCCAGCATTGATCACGACCCGATAGAGCCAGGTGGTGAATGGACTCTTACCACGGAAGGACGTAAGCTTGCGGGGCAGACTTACACAGACATCCTGTGCCAGATCCGCCGCCTCCTCGGCATCGCCGAGCACCCGAAAGCTGAATCGATAGATGCGATCGTAGTGGCGATCGAGCAACGCCGCGAAGGCCTCCCGATTACCTCTGTTAGCACGACGAACCAGCGCACTGTCTGTTTGTTCACTCATAGTTAACGACCTTTCAGTGTATTTGGGCTTTACCCGTTTGACGTGGACCGACCCTAATTCCTTGGCGTTTAGTATAATTAATCAATTGGAAATGTGGATTTAATCTGGGCACACTGTGTCTATTTTATAAATACGCGGAAACTGTCCGTCATCAAAACCTTTTGGACATATCCTTTCTTGTAATGTCCAGCATTTTATTTTATTCATGCTGATAGAATATTTCTCTTTGTTTCCCATAATACATATCTGCCGGAGTCACATTCTTTAAAGACTCATGATATCGATGATTGTTATATCGGTTAACAAAGGTTTTTAAAAATCTTTCCAGTTCTTCCGGAGAGTAATAATGATGGAGTTTTACTTCATTTCTCATAGTTGGGGGATAGCCTTCGATTTTACCTTGAGTTTGAGAATGATAGGGACGATCTCGGGTAGGTGTCATATCTTTATCGTCCAAAGATTCCCTTAACTCTGGACTTAGTATAAAAAAGTCCACTTCTCCTAAAAGAGCTCAATATAACAAAATTTCGAAGGGAAGACCTTCCGGTGCCTCACCTTACTAGTCGAGGCGGATTTATCAGCGCTCAAAAAACTCGCTCCGGAGGAGGGACTCGAACCCCCGACCTGGTGGTTAACAGCCACTCGCTCTACCCACTGAGCTACTCCGGAATTCAATATAGCAACTTAAAAAAAGTCGGCGAGTTTATCCTACATTTATCTCCCCTCAAAGTTACATTTCTTTTTCACCGTACAACGCGCGGCTTTTATCAAACAATCCGCGCTGCTGATGGTCTTGTGTAATATATACAATTCCATCTTCATCGTGTGGTTCACCGTATACTGTATGAATCGACTTTAATCCACCCAGCCAACTGCGCTTATCAGATAGATAGACCAGGTCGCCCGGTTGCGCAGCCATAAGTTGCATATCATTTTTTGAAAACCGGATCATATCCTCATGGCCAGCAACGTGTTTCCAGTATACGGTCACTTTTTCTCCAGCCGTTTCATTGACCGGACTTCCTTTGAACATCGCTTTCAGCTTGTGTACATCAAATACAGTCAAACCATCAATTTTTTCTCTGCGCGGCGGTTGAGTAAAGAAAGTCACAATAATGCCTACTCCAGCACAAACACAAATATTATAGAGAGCACCAATGTAGGAATATCCTTTACCCGGTCGCAATTCGATGCCGTGGGCGAAAGGAGTAATTAATTCAGGATTAAACTGACCTAATATCATCAAGACCGCCCCTACGGTAAATGTCGCGATCACAGCCGGGGTCGTGAAGCGTTTCCAAAAGATACCCAAAAAAACGGCCACGACCAACGGTGGTGTAAATGTGGAATGAAACCAGCCATGGGCTTCATAGATAGAGTCAAACGAACTAAAGAACGGTACCAATATAACCGCAATCACTTTCACACCAATGGAAGCCAGCCGCGCAAATGCCAGTTGTTTTTTCTCACTTTGCTCTTTTTTTAGCAACGGTCGGTAAATATCATTAACCACAATGGCCGAAGACGCATTTACCAAGGTATCGGCAGTGGACATCAACGCGGCACATAAGGCGGCAATAATAAATCCAAATACTCCAGGACTTGAAACAATGTTTGTAATCACTACAAATATATCGTTTGGCTGCAGGTCTGCAGGCAATACACCGGGCATGCCATTGGCAATGGCCCGCCCGATCCAGCCGGCGTTGGAAACCACAATAGCTGAGATCGGCAGAACCAACAAAACATTAAAAGCTGCTGCTTTGCGGCCTTCGTGGACACTTTTTGCCGCCATGAATCGCATGATTAACCCCTGGTTCAGGAACAAAAAACCAATCGAACCGGCAACTCCATCCTGCCAGAATATACCTACAAAATTGAAATCCGGAGGATGATTAAAGTGACCCAGCGGTAATTTTTGCCCCGGGGTCAAATAGGTCCAGAATGACTGCAACCCCTTGAATAAAGTACCATCACCAAGGTACTGCAGCCCCAGAAAAAATAATAGTAAACCAGCAAACAATAAGATTAATCCCTGGAAGAGATCAGTAAATATCACTGAAGTCTGTCCACCAAAATGCATATAGATAGTCGTAGCCACAGCAATGATGATGACCGTAGTCATCAACGGAATACCATAGATCCGGTACAAAGCTGTGGCCAGGGTTAGAAATTGAATTGCAATATATCCAATCATATAAATAAGGATCATTATAGTAGCTAATAGACGTGCCGTTTTATTGAATCTTTTCTCAAAATATTCCGGAATAGAACGAACTTTGGTATAGTAGATGATCGGTAGCCAACCAAACATGAATAGGGGCATGAAAAACCAATCGTTCATGTAAGCCATCGTTGATGAGAAACCATATTGATATGCTTTGGTGGAATATTTTACAAAACTGTGGGAACCGATACCGGTGGCAACAATGGAGATGGTGATCAACCACCACGAAAAGCGGCGGCCGCCAAAAAAGTAATCGGATGTAGTCTTGCTATATTTACCGAAATACGCACCAAAACCCATGACCAATACAAAATATAAAAGTATAACGAAACGATCCAGACCTGTGCCGATAGTAATTTCCATATTACCCTTTTAAAGCAGCGATAATAAGGGCGCCATGGATCCCAGCATAATACATAAAACCAAACAGTAGTACCACAAGCCATTTTCTATGTTTTAACTGAGTAAGATTTAGCGCGGAAGTCTTTAAAATCAGGATCATCCCAACAATGAAAGCGATTCCACCAACGCCATAAAGATAAATATAAGGTAACCAGGTATGTGAAAAATCAAGCATTGCCAGATAGCGCATCAAAACCAGGTTTTAACAAATCATACGTTTCCTGTAGACCATCCACTTGAACCTTTGTATATCCAATGACCGGCATAAAGTTTGTATCACCATCCCAGCGTGGAACAATGTGAAAATGAATATGTTCTGCGATCCCCGCGCCACCGGCTCTACCGATATTTGCACCAAAATTAAAACCTTGAGTCGACAACCTTTTTTTCATAATAGCCATGGATCTATCTGCCAGCTCCATTATCTCGTTACGTTCTTTTGCGTCCAACTCATTTGAATTGTTAACATGTGTATAGGGTGAAATTAATAGATGACCATTATTGTAAGGATATAAATTCATCATTATAAATGCGGTCGGACCCCGATATAGGATAAGCATCTCCCGATCGTCATCCTGTTGTGGTTTATCGCAAAATATACAGCCGTCTTCTTTTTCAGACCGGATGTATTCAATCCGCCAAGGAGCCCATAAATTATCCATTGTAAAAACTTAATTTTCTTTTGATTGATCAGACCGGGCAATTACCTTGTTCTCCAAATCTTTTGGTACTTGCTCATAATGACTGAATTCTTCAGTGTGAATCGCCCTACCACCGGTAATAGAACGTAAGGTTGTGGAATAATTATACAAATTCGCTTGGGGCACCTGGGCTTTGATTACTTGCAAGGAGCCATCCGCATCCATACCCATAATTTTACCGCGCCGTCCCGATATATCGCCCATCACATCACCCATGTGATCTTCAGGCACTTTAACTTCAATACTCATGATCGGCTCCAGCATACAGGGTTGGGCATTCATGAACGCTTCCCGAAACGCCTGCTTACCAGCGATTTGAAAAGCAATGTCTTTTGAATCAACTGGATGTTGTTTCCCATCGTAAAAGTCCACTTTCAAATCCACGACGCGGTAACCAGCAAAAACCCCTTCCGCACAGGCAGCTTTAACACCTTTTTCAACGGATGGCACAAATACACGGTCAACATTTTGTCCCGCCAAAGATTCAGAAAACTCGATATCATCGCCGCGTTGTTTTGGTTCAACTCGCATCCAAACCTCGGCAAATTGACCAGCACCACCACTTTGTTTTTTATGGCGATATTTTGAATAACCATTACTCTGGATCGTTTCGCGGTAGGGAATCTTCGGTTCTTTCAAGTGAATGTCAACATTGAAGCGCCGTTTCAGCCGGTCATGAATAATCTGTAAATGAAGTTCTCCTTGGCCAGAAATAAGGGTTTGTTTCAACTCCGGGTCAACACGATAAATAAACGTTGGATCTTCTTCATGGAGTGTGGCTAAGCCAACAGCTACTTTTTCCTCATCCCCTTTAGAAGTAATTTCTATTGCTGCATGAATATTCGGGTTGGGATACAGGACATCCTTCAATTTCACATTCAAACCCGACCCGCATAATGTATTTCCAGTATGAGTATCTTTCAACTTCACGACCGCACCCAGATCGCCACCGGCCAGTGCATCGATACTAGTGCGATCCTTACCATTCATCACAAATAATTGTCCGATTCGCTCGTTCTGATTTCGGGATGTATTGTAAAGGTCAATCCCGGTGCTGACCTGCCCGGAATACACTCTAAAAAATGATAATTCTCCAGCATGGCCTTCGGCAATAGATTTATACACAAACAACACCGGATCACTGCTGGATAAATTAACCGTTATTTCTGCGCCTGAACCGGCATCTATAGCAGGAATCTGTGTCCGATCAAGGGGTGATGATCCATATTTGGTTATGAAATCCATTAACCGCGTTACGCCAATATTTGTTGTGGATGAGGTACAGAATAATGGGATAAAGGTTTGATTCTGCATCGCTGCATGAATCCCGGCGCGCATTTCCTCCTCGCTTAAACTACCTTGATCAAAAAATTTCTCCAGTAAAGTATCATCAGATTCAGCCACATATTCAATCAGATTCTGGTGTAGCTCAGCCACCTGTAGCTGCAGACCTTCGGGCAATTCAGATTCGTTGAACTGCCCCGAGCCATCGCTATTATATTCAATCAGTTCATTTCGCAGCACATCAACCACTTTATTGAAACCGGGACCGGGGTCAACCGGTATCTGCATCGGAAATACATTATGGCCGAATCGGTCTCGGCATTGCTGCAAAACATGGGTAAAGTCTACATGTTCGCGATCCAAGCCATTGACAACAATAATTTTAGGTATGTTATTTTTCGTGGCGTAGGACCACATTTGTTCTGTGCCCACTTCCACACCGTTCACAGCACTGACTACCACCAGAGCCATATCCACAACGGCTAATGAACTCAGGGCTTCACCGATAAAATCAGAATACCCTGGTGTGTCGATAATATTAATTTTTGTTTCTTTCCATTCGATGAAAAGCGGTGTTGCATGAATGGATATCTGCCTTTGCTGTTCCCCAGGATGATAATCAGAAATCGTATTGCCGCCTTCGATCGTCCCCATGCGGTTGATCTGGCCACTGCAAAAAAGCATAGCTTCACTCAAACAAGTTTTACCGCTAGCTCCATGTCCAACAATGGAAAAGTTGCGAATATTAGTAGTTGCGTATTGTTTCATGCGCTTACCTCGAACGATTATTTATTAAATAAAATTGTGATCTTACCAATAAAACGGGGATCAAGTGTAATGATCGCTGTCTATTAATTCAAGTGATTCTGAATGTCTGAAATCAGGCAGATACGTCTTCTATATAGGCACGTAGAGCTGGTACAAGGTATGTGTCATCTAAATTTCTTTCTACAAAAACATGAGCCAATACTTTTAAGCGTTGCTCAAGTGGTTTGGATTTATTGATCACAATATATTCTAGATCATTACACATACAGGTTCCACCTTCAAAACTCCCTTTTTCATGGACCAGTTCGATATCTAATTTTTCGGCCAGTTCTGCAAACATTGCGAGCAATTTTTCTGGGGCTACACTCATAATAGGTCTTCGTATCCGTTTTCGATTAAATAATTTACAGCTTTCTTTACATCTTCAACATTCTCTTTGTTAACAACCAAGGTAGCATCCGGTGTATTGATTACCATGATGTTGTCTAATCCGATCACAGCTGTGAAGTGCTTATTATTATAAATAAAATTACCTTTGCCATCTACAATTGTGCCGTTACCTTTTATCAAATTTCCATGTTTACCTTTTGGTAATTCATCATAGATCGCATTCCATGATCCGAGATCATTCCACTTAAATGATGCTTTTACAACAAAAATATTTTCCACTTTTTCCATTAAGCCGTAATCAATCGATTCCGGTTTGATTTCCGCCCAAATAGAATTGTATAATTTTCGTGCATCGATCCGCGCTGCGATTTTTTCCAACTTGCCCGTGAGATCGGGCATATGGTTTGCCAGTTGTTCCATGAATACATCTACCCGCCAGACAAACATTCCTGTATTCCACAGAAAATCACCACTTTTTAAAAAGCGTTTGGCAGTATTCAGTGGTGGTTTTTCGGCAAATGTCTTGACGGGAAAAGCATCCATATTATTTAGTTGCGACTCCTGATCATATTGAATATATCCATAAGCAGTGGATGGAAAAGTGGGCTCGATCCCGATCGTAACAAGACCATTTTCCCTGGTGGCTATCCGAGCGGCCTGGTTTAAGGCTTTTTCAAAATTCCGGTGGCCTACGATCAGATGATCAGCTGGAAAAACACCCATCAAAGCCGCTTCGTTCACTTTTGTAATATACAGGGCTGCAAGTCCGATGCTGGGAGCCGTATTCTTTGGGCTTGATTCAGCGATGATGTGGTTAGTATCAATGCCCTTTACCTCCTTTTTTATCAAGCGGACTAAATCTTTGCGTGTTGAAATATAGACAGCTTCTATTTTTTTGCATTTATGGATACGATCCACAGTCATTTGCAGCATCGATTGATCACCAATAATGTGCAGTAACTGCTTGGGGTATTTTTTCCTGCTAAGGGGCCAAAAACGTGTTCCACTGCCCCCGGCCAAAATAATGCTGTGCATCAGTTAATGCTCAACATAGATAGGTGGGAGTTCAATATCCCAATTGGCTCTGATCTCAATCGTATCAGCGACTGTATAAAACCATTCACTGGCTTGAAAGGGGTACGCAGTGCCATACGAGTATGTATTACTACTGTCTTGATCTTGAAAAATAGATAAGAAATAAAAACCTTCTGGAATATTCATCAGTTCAAAGTGACCTCCAGAATTTACATGTTTTTGAAAATTCCGTTCCGGTTTTTCAGCGTGTGCTAATACCACAATCGTATTTGCGGTTGTCAAGCCGGTGATTGAACCAATGATACCGCCGTATCCCTGAGATCGTGTCGTTGTAATTTTTACAACTGTGATTGAGTCTTTAAACGTTTCCCGATATGCAACGTCTGGATCACTAAATATCTGCAGTGTATACTGATGTTGTGCCAGCCATTGGTCTACAATAATATCCATATGCATTGGTGAATTCACCTGTTTCTTAAATGGTACCATCACTGAATCATCACGCACCAATTGGATTCGCTGGTTCGCCATTAAATCAGTTTCAACGGGTCTGGAGAAAATCACTGGTAAGGGTGGACCGCTGAAGTCGGGTGTAATGGTGATTGTTTCATTGGGACTTACCAAAGCTAAAAAATTTGTATCCGGCCTTGAACTAAATGCAATATTTACGGCAACAGAATCCATTACAACTTCATCCTCTTCAGTAATAGTGAGAATCCGGAGGGTCGTTTTTCCTTCTGGAATAGAATCAGCGGGGATTACAACCAACCCTGTCCGTTCTTCTGGGTGAATGAAGTACGATAAAGCACTGGTTCCAATCTGCAAACCGTGAAAGGTCATATTTTCGGATAGTGGATTATTGAAGTGAAGCTCCCCCCAACCACCTTCATTCCAGGTGCTATGCAATAACCTCAAGGGTTGCCGCTCACGGTGCAGTTGGATACGGATTCCAGTCATTAATGAATCAACGGTAATTTGATCGTAAGCAGGAATGCCAAACATCATTCTGGTGGGGTCTAAAGTTGCTCCAGCCGCACCTCTTTCTACTGCTAATACTTTATAATCTCCGGCTGCTAAATAATTGAACTCAAAAAAACCGTCATCATCCGTTTCTGTAATATAATTTGGAGTCTGCAATAATAAAGAATCTGCACCGGTGTCCTTAAATAAATAGACAGCCGCCGGTTGATCGCTATAAACGTGGCCGCTAATAAGAGCCTGATCAATCTGATGACCGGTACTATAGGCCAGTTGAACTGGCGCAGCCAGTGCAACTCCATGCTCATCTTTAATACTGCGACTCAAAGTCACGACAACAGTCATGTCACTTGTAATATCTGCGGGTAATCTCAAGAAAACTTTATCGCCTTGGAAACGCAATATTGGTTCATTCATTAACACTGGAGAAATCCGAACTCCATCAATAAAACTTTTTTCATCCATATATTCAGAAAATATCAATTCGATCAGCGGTTCCAGCAAACCAACTGTGCCACTGGGCGGACTTGCCGTAACCAGAAAAGGGGGTGTTGTATCTTTGGGTCCACCACTGGGTGGTGCGATAGACGCACAACGCCAGCACAGCAACACCATAAAAGAAAAAGCCAGTAGTAATTTACTGCTCATGAGGAGGGTGCAAAGTTACTGGTATTTCTTTGTAAAATGTCATTTCCTTTCGACTCACATTGACGGTAATACACTTAATCAATACTCCTACTCGTTCAGCATTTAAGCATGCTCTAGAAAAAGATGGATCCCGGTCCCACATGGGCTGAAATTCTTCTGCATCCGGTCGCTGTACAACAAATAGAATCATTGTTTTCTGTCCGGAAATCGCCATTTCAGATAATAATTTTGCATGGCGCTTTCCCCTCTCTGTGACCGCATCCGGAAATTTGGCAATACCCTCCTCAACAAATGTAACTGATTTCACTTCAGTATATATATTCTGTCCATATTGATCTTTCAATAGAAAATCGATACGGTGGTTCCCAATCTTAACTTCCGAATTAATCAGTTGCCATTGATCAAATAAAGGAATAGTATTGAAATCTTCCTTTACGAACCGATTTGGCAAAGTACTGTTTAAAGAGATTAGGATACCTTTATGTTCAACCATCACTGTGGAAAACCGAGTTTTACGTTGTGCATCTTCCGCCACCGGTCGTACAAACACCGTTGCTTCGTGAACCAGCAACTCCTGTAACCGTCCAGGGTCAGGTAAATGGCTGATCACTTCATCGCAGTCGAGTTGAATATGCGTGGTAAAACGGTTAGGACGGGATAATAACTTCCCTTTGATAAGTGGTCCGTCAATTTTCATCATGCTAAGTTTAATTCTGACCATATGTAAATTCAACGTATGGTTTTAGTACCATCATATATTCAGAAGTTAACAAACTATGTTCCAGGAAAACCAATTGATGAAGTCCAACGGGAGTTGGGCATTGCAGATATCATCAAATTGGCATCGAATGAAAACTCATTAGGCCCGTCACCTCGCGCCATAACGGCAATTCAGCAGGCCATTGATCATATTCATCGCTATCCGGATGCTAGCGGTTATCTGCTACGCAAAAAACTGGCTGAAAAGTTCAATTTAAAGATCGAAAATGTTATTCTTGGTGCCGGTTCAGAAGGGATAATGTCGACGATATTGCGTACGTTTTTACTCAGCGAAGATGAAATTATTTCTGCTAAAAATTCTTTTATCGGTTTTAGAGTCTTGGCCAAGGCCTCCGGGAGAAAAATTCATTGGATTCCCATGAAAGACTATCGTTACGATCTGTTCGAAATGGCCAAAAAAATCAATGATTATACTAAATTGATCTATATTGCCAACCCGGATAACCCCATGGGAACCTACATCACTAAAAAAGAATTTGATTCCTTTTACAAACACGTGCCAGATCGGGTCTTGATTATCCTGGATGAAGCCTATTTTGAATATGCCCAGCAACACCCCCAATACCCGGATTCGATGACCTACCGCTATGACAATGTGATTACTTTAAGATCGTTCTCAAAAGTGTATGGTCTGGCCGGTATCAGAATTGGGTATGGATTTGCCCATGATGTATTGATCGCTAATCTGCTAAAGGTGAAAGTGCCTTTCGAACCTTCTTACTTGGCGCAAGTGGCCGGCTACGCTGCAGTGGATGACCACCAATTTCTTGATCAGAGTATTGCGCTTAATACGGAAGGCATGGACTACCTTACAGTAGAACTGAATCGATTGAACATAACAAGTATCCCTTCGGTTACAAATTTCATTACCACCATTTGGGAAGATAAGGCCCAGGCCCAAAGTATTACGCGCAAGCTCCTGGAAAAAGGAGTCATCGTTCGACATCTAGAGCCCTTTGGTTGGGAACGGTGCATTCGCATCTCCATTGGTCTGAAAAAAGAAAACGAAATATTTGTAAATTCATTAGTCGATATCTTAAGCGATAAATGAACGAGTATACTATAGAGGGATTTGATCATTGTGAGCTCTTTGTGAGCAACGCCAAACAATCTGCTCATTATTATCGTACCGCATTGGGGTTTTTACCCATTGCTTATCGTGGGTTAGAGACCGGTTCCCGAGATCGAGTGAGTTATGTGCTGAAACAAAATCAGATCCGACTTGTCATCACTTCACCACTGGTGGGCAACACAGAGATTGGACAGCATATCGACCGCCACGGCGATGGCATAAAAGACGTATCCTTTACCGTTGACGATACCGAGTCAGCCTGGAAGGAAACAACGGCCCGGGGCGCAGAAAGTGTTGCTGAACCACACCTCTTAAATGATGGGAAAGGCGAAGCTGTTATAGCTACCATTAAAACGTTTGGCGATACAACCCATACCTTTGTGCAACGAAATAATTACAATGGTGTATTCCTTCCGGGATATACTGTCTTTGATAATGATAGTGTCGCTGATCCCACCGGTTTAGTCCATATTGACCATATTGTTGGCAATCAACCCGATGGTGAAATGCAGTCCGTTTGCAATTTTTATGAACAGGTTTTCGGTTGGCACCGCTTCTGGACGGTCGATGACAAAGATATCACAACCAAATATTCTGCCCTCCGTTCCATTGTGATGGCGAATGATAATGAAAAGATAAAAATCCCCATCAATGAACCGGCGAAAGGATTGAAAAAATCACAGATTCAGGAGTTTGTGGACTATTATAAAACTGCCGGTGTGCAGCACGTGGCGATGTCCACCAGGGATATTATAGCCACTGTAAAAAAAATGCGAGCCAATGGAGTTGATTTTCTACCTACTCCCAGCACCTATTATGAGAACCTTATGGATCGTATAGGAGAGATCGATGAAGATATCGAAACTCTATCCGAATTCGGTATCCTGGTTGACAAGGATGAAAACGGGTACATGCTGCAGATTTTTACCAAACCGATCCAGGATCGACCAACTTTATTTTACGAAATCATACAGCGCAAGGGATCAAATAGCTTTGGTAAGGGCAATTTTAAGGCATTGTTCGAATCAATTGAGCGGGAACAGGACCTCCGGGGAAATTTATAAACAGCAATTAACTCCCCGATGAAATTTGTCACCTATACCGAAAAAAAAAGTACATCCAATCGTTTAGGATTTATACTGGATGATTATGTAGTGGATGTGTCACGGGCCGCAGTTTTCATCAACAAAGCAAGGCTAAACGCAGAATTTTTAGAAATTCCCACTTCCTTAAAAGAATGCCTGGAAAACTGGGAACCTCATTTGATCAAATTGCAGAAACTTAAAGCAGAATTGACCAATGAACCGGTTGCCAAGCTAATGGCCAACAATCAGCAGGTTGCCCTGCCGAAAACAGATGTGAATTTTTTACCCCCTGTACCAAATCCAACCACCTTCCGTGATTTTTATGCCTTTGAACAGCACGTCCGGGCTGCTCGAAAGCTGCGGGGATTGGAAATGCACCCGGATTGGTTTCGCCTGCCTATCTTTTATTTTTCCAATCCCAATGCCCTTTACGGGCACGGTGCTGATATCCCTTATCCTGCCTATACGGAGGAGTTGGATTTTGAGTTGGAATTTGCAGTTATCATTGCCAATGGAGGTCGAGATATAAAAGCCTCCGAAGCGGATCGATTGATTGCTGGCTACACAATCTGCAATGACTGGTCCGCTCGCGATCTCCAACGGGAAGAGATGGTTCTGAATTTGGGTCCAGCAAAAGGGAAAGATTTTGCCACCAGTTTCGGCCCCTACATGGTGACACCCGATGAACTGGCTGACGCCTGGGACAATGGTGGTAAACTCCAGCTGCGGATGACTTGTCACGTGAATGATCAACTCCTTTCCGATGGCAATACTAACGACCTCTACCATTCTTTCCCAACCATGATCGAACGGGCTAGTATGAATGCCAATTTGCAGGGCGGTGATTATTTAGGTTCAGGGACAGTGGGAACTGGGTGTATATTGGAACTGCGTCCAGAGAACACCGGCGGTTGGATTAAAAAAGGTGATGTGGTCCGTATGGAAATAGACCACCTGGGCGTACTGGAAAATAAGATATTATAAATGTCTTTTTATCAAAAACGCGGAGAAATTCCAACCAAACGGCACATTCAATTTTGCAAAGAGGATGGCAACCTCTATTGGGAAGAATTGATAAGCCGTGAGGGTTTCAGTTCAATTTATTCAAATGTATATCATTTGCATCCACCTACTGCCGTCAAAAAGGTCGGTAAGTTCAGATCCATGAAATTTGAATCGGGTCAGAACACACACCGGCATCGCCATTTACTAACTCATGATTTGGACTCCTGCGGCGATGCAATTTCAGCGCGGATTCCATTATTTTTTAATAGTGACTGCACACTATATAAAGCGCACGTAAACAATGCGATGTCAGACTACTATAGGAATGGTCATCATGATGAGATTATATTTATTCACACTGGTTCTGGATCGATCAGTTCCAATTTTGGAAGATTGGCTGTTAGCCCAGGTGATTATGTGATCATTCCCCGCGGTGTGATCTGGCAGATGGAGACTGCAGATGACATGAAACAGTTTATCATCGAAACATCCGGACCAGTAGAAACACCAAAACGCTACCGCAGCAGGCAGGGCCAATTACTGGAACATGCCCCTTTCAGCGAGCGGGATATTCGCACTCCAGAATTTGAAGAACCACAAACAGCCGGCCCCATAAATATTCTGGTCCGTTTGCAGGATGGCATCCAAGCGTATGAATACGTTCACCACCCCTGTGACTTGATCGGCTGGGATGGCTACTATTTCCCCTGGGTCTTCAATATTAAGGATTTTATGCCCATTACCGGCAAGATACATCAACCGCCGCCAGTACACCAGGTTTTCCAGGCCCCGGGACTGGTCGTGTGCAATTTCGTGCCGCGTCTTTTTGATTACCATCCCCAGGCAATTCCCGCTCCTTACGCTCACAGTAATGTGGATTCCGATGAAATACTGTACTACGTAGCGGGAGAATTCATGAGTCGCAGGGGTATTTCTGAGGGATCCATCACATTTCATCCCGGTGGCCTGCCGCACGGCCCCCAGCCAGGGAAGATCGAGGAATCCATTGGAGTTACCGAAACAACTGAATATGCTGTTATGGTGGATACATTTAAGCCTTTACACATAACCTCGTCAGCACGAACGGTGGATGATCCTGATTATCCTGCATCATGGATCACAGAATGATATTTGACCCGGCCGCACATAACCTAGCTGAAATTCATAAAATCATGATTGGATCCATTGTACCACGGCCAATCGCCTTTGTATCCACTACCAATGGAAATGGACAACTAAATTTGGCACCCTTTTCCTATTTTAATGGTGTTTGCTCTCAACCACCCACTATCTTATTTTGTCCCGCCCGACGTGGTTATGACGGTAAGACTAAGGACACTTTGAATAACATTCGGGAAACAAACGAATTTGTGGTCAACATTGTATCTGAAGAATTTGCTGAACAAATGGTAGCCACCTCTACAGATTTTGTACCGGAAGTGAATGAATTTGAAATATCTAAACTTACCCCTGAAGCATGCCAAAGAGTAGCTCCACCCAAGGTCGCTGAAGCAAAAATAAGTTATGAATGTCAACTGAACCAAATTGTACCCGTGGGCAATGCCGGGCCTGGTGGCGGTTTTGTAGTTATTGGTACTGTGGTTTTATTTCATATTGATGATAATGTTTATAAGGATGGCTACATCATCCTTGAAAATTTGAATCCCATCGGTCGTTTAGCCGGTAATACATATACCCGTCTCACCGATCAGTTCGAAATCAAACGCAAGATTAAGCCTGAATAATTGTGCCTGAACCTCTTGCGCGCCGCATTTATCAGGCTCAGTGTCTGGGTAACGTGGAACCAATTGAATATATGACTCCTTACCCTAATCTCCCGGGGTTAGTCTCTGGTCAAAATATTAAACATCGTAGTAAAATGCTCTATGCCGATTTGGGTATAACAAACCGAGACTTTTCTCGGCGGGTGCAGCAGATCGCCCACTGGCTGACAAGTCAAGGCCTGCAGGCCGGACAGCGGGTCTATATCGTACCCCAGGAATTTCCTTTGACCGAAATGTTAGTTTTCGGTATTTGGAGCATAGGGGCGTCCGTGATTTTATCGGATCAAGATAAATCATCCTTATCAAAAATCATTACCCCAGATTTGAGTGTAACCGATCCCCTGAAATTCAAAGATTTTGATTGCTACCCCACTGAATTTGTTCCGGTCTACCCCCCGGCATTGGAATATGAAGCCCTGGTTTATATTACCGCCGGCAAGGGTATTCGCTTATCCCATTATAACCTGCTGATGAATGCCAATGATGTTCATCGCCGGCTGGATATCTATGATGACAGTACTTTTTACGTGGACCTGCCGCCGACTAATACGGCCTGGGCTGTATTACAAGCCATCTTACCCCTCTATACTGGGGCGCCACTGACACAAAAAGATCCACTGCTAACCATTGGGTTACATAATACCGATTATATCGTTGATCATGAATGGTCAGAACTCAATAATCCTACGCACCTCTACATCCTGCCGGAAAATACGGCTGTTTTATCCCTAGGCAGCCGGGCGCTGCAACTCACTGCTTACAAATTAAAAGCAGGAGTCCTAACTGTGGAGGGCCATTCGGTTATGATGGGATACACCAATAACCGTCTTAACGAAAAGGTGTTTACAGGAGGACCTCTAGTTCTGCAATTGAATCAATAATTGCATCGGGAATAATATCAGATTTTTCCAATAGTTCTGCTCTATATTTTCCCGTCTTTACCAACACACTTTTGATACCCATGGCTTGGGCACCGCCAATATCATTAACCAGATCGTCTCCTACCATGACCACTTCTTTAGGCTCCATCCCCAAATCATCCAATGCCATCTGAAAAAACTCACGGTTGGGTTTGCCCAGACTAATTGCTTTCTGACCAGTCACATATTCCAAGCCGGCAACAATTGCACCAATATCCATATCCAGACCATTATGAACCTGAAAAAATTTTCCTTTATGAAGAGCCAACAACCGTGCCCCCGCCATCATAAAACGGAATGCGGCATTCATATCGTTATAGGTCCAGTTATGACCACGATCACCGATCACTACCCAAGCAGGTTTCTCTGGGCCATAGTCAAAATCAGTATAGTCTTTTTTAAGCTCAGGACTGATCAATAAGAAACACGGTGGTGCCTCAAGATTACGTAAATGAATGACCCCGGCCTGACCGGCGCTGATAATTTCTTGCTCATTTATTTTCAAACCAATCTCGTTCAACTTTTTAGCCAGCTGGCTGCGAGTTTTGGTAGTGGTGTTGGTTACAAAGCGAAACGGGATTTCTGCGCAGCGCAGGAGGTCCAGTGCCCTTACTGCTCCAGAGATCAATTGCCCAGAAATATAGAACACACCATCTAAATCAAACAAAAAACCTTTAGTGCGCAAGGTTGGAATCCCGCCATTGCGAATCATCTAGGTGGGATAATCGTTACTGGGATAATCACCAATACCATCCATCACCTGCCTCAAAATAAATGATCACCGATTCTTCGGGGTAGTAGCCCAGAATTTACCTATTCTATCTCAGTCCAGAAGGGAATGCAAGCAGTCCAAATTAATGGAATGTTAACATTCCATTAATTCTCTTTTTTAGAATTTATAATAGAACACGATCCAAGGCAGCTGAAAGTGAATACCTATCCGCAACTGTTCATTGTAGGCATATATGAACCCGAAGTCAATGTCTATATCCGACTTTTTATTAACATCAACAAACTCCAGTATTGACACCCAATAAGGGTCATAAAAAACCTTGAAAATGAACTTCAATTTGCGGCGAGCATCGGCATTGATCGCATAGTATACCCGGGGCATAAGATCATAGTCAGGGTAGGATGTCAGGCTAGCACCAACGGTATGGTTGATCCTTCCCTGTCCTGATTCTTTCAGATTAGAAACGGTATAGGCACCAAACACTTCCAACCACATTTTATCACTAGTATTATCTTGATCATAATACCCATCTTCATCTAATATAGAACCAACTCGCACCCATTCTTTTCTATCGTCATAAAATAAATCAAAGGTAACTTTGTGACGATCTTTTAATTCATATTTAATTGGTTTACCGCGCGTATGAAAATGAAAACCCACAGACAGAGTCTGTCCGTGTTTATGATCCCCTTTTTCGAAAAGTAAAAATTTGGGACGAAAATTCAGGTTCTCTACGAAATAACCACTCCATTTTGATGTAATTTCCACCTTTTTAGATAAGCCATAGCCCCAGTAAAGGCCGCTTAAATATAAGACATTGTTTTCAAGTAAATATCCTGTTGGATCATTAAAAACATCAATGAGGCGTTCATCGCCGTAGTACCAACGACCTTGTTCAACTTGCCGCGGCCGGGTTAAAGTCATCTGTGCATCACTCATACTTTTAAAATCGATCCGTTCGATTCTTTCCTGCTCTATAAATACTTCCCCAAACTGGGTCTTGATTGTAATACCTGCTTCGCTTTCAAAAACAATGTTGCCCCGGAGCTTATCCCCTGATTTAAGGAAAATAAATGCTTCTTCCGGTATTACATCATCCTTCTTAATTGTAATTTCACCAAATGATGTTTCGATCACATAGGTTGAATCTGTTTGTGACATTATAGTACCAGTGACCTGATCACCGGACTTGAGGTAGAATGTTTTTTCCTGGGCGAAAATAAAGCCCGTTATAATTATAAGTACACTACCGAAATTTTTGATATTCATGATAAACGCTCAAAATAGTTACTGTAACTTGTCAACATTAATAACACTTTAAAGTGTTAAACAACTTAATATATTGGACCGGATTTTTTTGTATGAAGTCCAGTTCTGTTATATATCGATAAACTTACTAACCTCATATTAATCACTACTGCATATTAGGGACACTAATCCTTCAAATATATTGAGTATCAGGAATATTGACATCAGTTTTGATACCCTTAACTCTACTCCAGATGGCATCCATTTCCTCCAGGGTGGCTTCGTCCACAGTTTTGCCCTGCTTTTGGAGTTCTTTTTCTACCAGTGCAAACCGTTTCGTAAATTTCCGGTTGGTACGACGTAGAGCGTCTTCAGCAGGAATATCCAGGAAGCGAGACAGATTGACGATGGCAAACAAGACATCACCGATCTCTTCAGCCATATGGTCTTTGGTGCTGTTGGCCTGGGCGTCTTTTAATTCCAAAATTTCTTCGTGGACCTTATCCCAAACCTGCTCCACCTTGTCCCAGTCAAAACCGACGTAACTAGCCTTTTGCTGAAGGCACTGGGCCTGATTGCAAACCCATTTGCCGGGTTCAGTCGGGTGATTTCTCATCATACCAGACCGTGATAAAAAATAAGAAAGGGCCTGTGCTTCCGCCACCAGCGGACTGTTGGATGTACTGAATTTCAATATTTGGATTGTTCTGCAACCACTCGTTGACTTCTGCCTCAAACTCGCTATGGGCCGGATCGATTCTGTTCCTCTTATTCATTTTCGTGAACATCTTAATCTTCATCATGGGCTCTTTTTCTCCTCTCGAATAAAGTAATTCCGACTGGTAGAGCACCAAAAGGTTGAATAGTATCGATTCCAAAACATGCCCAACAGAGTGAAAGCAGAATCATGACGACTCCACCAATCAAAAAGTCCCTTATTCATCGGTCTTTTCTACATTTAGAGCATACAGTCGCTGCATGGCTGATTTTAATTTGGCAATAGACGCATTTTTCCATTTATGGTAATATCGATTCTATCCGATATCTGCCAAATATATTTTAATAAATAGATTAACCTATTCTTTGCTCTTGTAATGGGTAATGTATGTGTACTCATAGTTGTCACCTACATAATTTATGGTTATAATTCTAACGATCATGAGAGAATAATTCCGACAAAACACTTATAATTATGCTGATCAAACTATGCGCTAGAAAAACAGCACATTGTGGAAGATACTTTCTTATCTTAGTAATATGATTGGTAGATTTGAAAGTGGAAAAGCTTAAAATAAAGCTTTTAACTATATATGAAAATAAATAAGAAGGAGTAAAATAAAATGAAAACCATTCATCCATATTTAAATTTCAATGGCAATTGTGAAGAAGCGTTTAACTTCTATAAGTCAGTATGCGGAGGTGACTTCCTAAGTGTGCAGCGTTTTAAAGATATTCCATCTGAAGAAAATATGCCTGTAAATGAAAGTGAGAAAGAAAAAATTATGCATGTTGCCTTGCCAATGGGAAATGAAACTGTGCTCATGGGAAGTGATAGTTTAGAATCAACGGGTAACACAAATTTTGGTAACAACGTCGCAGTTTCGATCCAAGCAGACAGCGAAGAAGAAGCGACTAAATTATTTAACGGCATTTCAGAAGGCGGGAAAATCGTTGTGCCACTTTCGAAAACATTTTGGAATGCTTATTTTGGCATGTGCACCGATAAGTTCGGTATTAATTGGATGGTCAATTTTGACTATTAGATTAATGTAAGTATATTAATTCTTGATTGATTTTTTTCGTTGTCGAAAAGATGCAAGTAGTTTAGTGCACTTTTTCAGTAGTAAGACGCATTTCGTGCGCATGTTTTGGTTTTCGTTAGTTTTTTGAATATATATAATAGGTATTTCATTGGATTGTGAATATTTCCGGATGGATGAGGGCCGTTTTTCCATTGAACCCAGTACATCACGCAAGATCAAATTAGAATATGATGCCTATCACGGAAAGGACGGAGCATTTGAAAAGGATACCCGGGAACAAAATGCTTTTGAAGCCGCCTTTGATGGACAGGGGTTTCACAAAGTACTTTACAAAAACCTAACCCCATTCCGAAAACCCAAAAAATCCTATTATAAAATTACATTTGTTTCATCTTTAAGAGCAGACTATGTGTTGCAGCTCGGAGTCTGCAGCATCCGTTATTAAATCAAAAGATTTGGTGCCCACAAGTGAAAAAAACACTCTTTTCATGCTGATAAAATCAAGGTGGCAGGTTATCCTTTGCTGTAACATATAAATGCAATTGAACTAGCCTTTAAAATGAATAAATCTTCGTTATTAATCGTTGGTTCCATTGCGATGGATACCATTGAAACAGCGGTTGCGAAGCGGGACCATGTTTTGGGTGGCTCTGTCACCTATGCCATGATTGCCGCCAGCAGATATGCAGCTCCACATATAGTGGGTATTATTGGAACAGATTTTCCGGAAGAGGGTAGAGAATTGTATTCAAAATTTGCTGCGAATCTAACAGATTTGCGGGAGATTGAATGCAAAACATTCAGTTGGGGTGGCCGCTATAGTGAGGATTGGAACGAGCGCCAAACATTATTCACTGAATTGGGTGCTTTTGCTGATTTTTCACCGCAATTGAGCTCGGAAAATCAAAAGGTAAAAACCGTTTTGCTGGCAAACATTCACCCGGATTTACAATTATCCGTTATGGATCAATCGATGGCTGATTTATTTATCGCGGACACCATGAATCTGTGGATTGAGACCACACGGAAACATTTGGACAAGGTTATACAAAAAACAACTATTTTACTGGTCAATGAAAAAGAAGCATCATTGCTGACATCATGTTCAGAACCGGTCGATGCGGGACGGGCATTGTTAGCGCGGGGCCCGGAAAAGGTAGTCGTAAAACTGGGCGATACCGGCGCGTTGTTACTCCATTCTGATACAATGCTGCGTATCGGAGTGTTCCCGGGGGTTACAGTCGTAGATCCGACCGGTGCTGGCGATGTATTTGCCGGAGCATTTTCTGGAATTTTAGCCAGCGGAGGAGATGCAGTACAGGCCTTAGTCTCTGCTTCTGCACTGGCATCAATTTGCGTAGAAGGTTTTGGTGCGGAAAAACTATTGAACTGTAGTGCCAGTGAAATTCAAAAAAGAATTGACTATTTGCAACACACTCTCGGCTATTGAAAAAACCTACCAATAGAAGTACTTTCTAATACCTTTTTTTCACAAATTATTCGATAGAGGAATTATGTTTAGAAAAATAAAAATCCATTACCCCTTTATTTTATTGTTTAATCTCATTATGTGGGGTTGCCCCAGTCAAGAATACACATCAGCTAAGTTATACCTCCAGCAAGAAAATTATGCCGAAGCGGAAAAGTTTTTAAAAAAGGCGATGCTTGTTGAACCAGACAATCCTGAAATCCCCTTTCAGTTGGGTTATTATATATATGGACGGGATGGCCGCTGGGCAGATATGAATTCAGCCTTTGACGGAGCTCTTCAGATTAATCCGCAAGCCAAGATATTGGATGGGAAAACAGTCCAAGAACATGTAGATTTGGCGCGAAATCAACTCTGGCCAGACGCTTATAATAAAGGAATCCAAACTTATAATTTTTCAAAAGGACTGGAAGACGGTGAACGCACTATGCTTCTTGAACAGGCAATCGGTGAATTTGAAACAGCGGCGATGATCAATGCAGATGAAAGTTTGAATTATTTCATGATGGCGACCTGCAATCATGAATTAGGTAATTTTAACCGCGCAGAAGAATTAATCACTCATGCCGTCAGTTTAAACCCGGAAAACTTTAGCGCCAACCACGCCGCAGGACAAATTTTTTCTCATAATGGCAAACACAAGGAAGCACTATCGTATTTTGTTAAAGCAGTAAAGTTGGAACCTGCAAACAGCTCTGCAATCCGCAACCTTGCCCAAGTCTATTATGAGACTGGTAGTCTGGAGGCGGCAATTACCACTTACAAAACAGCCATCACTTCAACGATGGACAGTCAAGAGAAAGCCGATCTACACTTTAACCTGGGTATATTGTATAATGAGGCAGAAGATTTTGACGCTGCTGAAGAGCACTTTATGACTGCATGGGACCTTAATCCCAATGATGTGGAATCTATCTTGGGTATTGCGCAATCATTTGAACGTAATGAAAAATGGCGCAAGGCAGAAAAATTCTATGAAGAATTGATCTACTTACAGCCGGAAGTCGCAGATCACTATCTCGGTATGGTTAGAGTATTAACCCAACAAGGTAAAATAGCAGAAGCGGAGCGATATTTAAAAAAATCAAAAAAAGTCAAAGAATCAAAAAAAGTCAAAGAATCAAAAAAACAAGATTGTGTAGAAGTCATACGTTGCCTGAGCGCAAAAGAAATCGCAAGAGACTTAGGGAAGACGGAAAAATGGGCTGTGATGAATTATAAAGTAAACGTTTGGGAAAAGACAACTGCTGAAGGAAAAGGTAGAAGAGTTGGAGACATGCTTTGTGGAAGTAGAGCGATAATTCTTGAAAGAAGTGGTGAAGACTATAAAATAGTGAGTCCGTTGGATAATTCTATCGGATGGGTAAATAAAATTCAAATTTCAGGTACATCTTTTCAGGATCCCATTACAGGAAAGGAGTGTGAAAAATAAATATACAGAAATTTTCTGTAGTATCTTTTCTCTATTTTATGCGTTTTAGTTAATTGTAGTGGCTCATCTCCAAGTTCATCAAATAAAGTAAGAAAGCTCTCGCCTGAACAAATATAAAGGTTTTAAAGTCTATTAAATAATATCATCTAACAATGAAAGTTAACTTTTTTCTAATGTGCTCAAGTATTTTATTCTCTCAAGTTTCAAATTTTGGGGTTACGGCAGGTTTTAATTTTCCGGACGTGTTTTGGTAAAATCCCCACCTCAACTGAACTTAAGTCATTAGGTGTTAGGTCTCAGAGTGTAGCGGGTTAGATTTTAAAGAGAATCCATCAAAGGAGGCATTATGGGACAGATATCACCTGGCTGCGCCACAACGACACAGACGGTGCGTAGAGCAATACAAAATAGTCAAGCGAGTCTGAAGACCTTGTCCGAAAGGTACAGCATCAATAAGAAAACGGTAGCGAAGTGGCGCAAACGGGACTTTGTTCATGATGCGCCGATGGGGCCGAAGCATCCACGTTCAACAGTGTTGACACCGAAGAGGAAGCCATCTGTGTCGCCTTTCGTAAACATACGTTGTTGCCCCTGGATGACTGCCTATATTCCTTGCAATCTACCCTCCCCCATCTTACTCGCTCATCTCTGCACCGCTTGTTTCAACGCCACGGGATCAGTCGCTTACCAGCTTTAGAAGTGGTTCAACCAAGAAAGAAAAGAAAGTTCAAAGTATACCCCATTGGGTACTTTCATATGGATATTGCGGGAGTGCGCACCGAAGAAGGAAAACTGTACTTGTTTGTGACCATCGACCGGACATCGAAATTGGCCTATGCATAACTTCATAAACGCCAGACGAAAATGATGGCCGTTAAGTTCTTAGGTAATCTGGTCGCTCTTGTGCCCTACAAAATCCATACAATCCTGACGGACAATGGCCTTCAGTTCACCCACCGAAAAAGGGGGACAAATAATGTTCGCTGATTCAGATTACCGAACCCACAGCATTAACGGGAAAAATTACCCGAGTTTCTGTCTTTTATTCAAATAGCCGTTTAGAGCAATATCCAGATTTTGATCTGTAAAAATGGGTACATAATCAATCAATTGTTCCCGGCAAACCTTGCGGTAAGTTTGTTGCAGGGCTATAATAGAATCTTTATATATGGTTTTTATTTGCCACGGTTCTGTGGTTAGGGTGTCCCCGCTTTCCATATCCTTGAAACGTGTACGCACATTAAAATCAAATTCTATTTCTTTACGATCCAATACATGAAAGAGGATCACTTCCTGTTTATTATGGCGGAAATGTTTTAAGCCGGTTAACACCTCTTCCTGATTGTCCATTAGGTCAGAAATGAGGATGACCAGACCGCGCTTTTTAATCCGCTCCGCCAGCTGATTCAACACCAGACCGATTTTTGTGTCGGCACCCAGTACCGGTAAGTCCAGGTGTTTTAGAATGGAGTTCAAATGGCTGGGTGTAGAACGGGGCGGGATGAATTTTTTAATCTTTTCAGCAAAAAGGATCAGGCCCACACCGTCACGCTGGTTTAACATCAGATAAGATAGGGCAGCGGCTAAAAAGGTGGCATACTCCAATTTTGTTACGATTCCGCTTTTATAATTCATAGACCTGCTGGTATCCAGCAAAATATGCACCCGCAGATTGGTTTCCTCTTCATACTGCTTGACGTAATAACGGTCGGTTTTACCATACAGTTTCCAGTCTATATGTCGAATCTCATCTCCGGGACCGTAAGCTCGATGTTCGGCAAACTCAACGCTGAAGCCGTGGTAGGGACTTTTATGCTGGCCGATAATGTAACCTTCCACCACCAACTTGGCCCGCAATGCCATATTATCCAATTTGGCAACCATCTCCGGCCGTAAATACTTTTTTTTATCAATCATGAATCAATTTATTTATGATATCATCGACCTGAACATCTTCTGCTTCTGCGTTAAAATTGGTGATCAGGCGGTGTCGCAGCACAGGTAGGGCCAAGGAGTTTACATCTGCTATATCCGGAGTGGGGCGACCCGCCAATACAGCTTTTCCTTTCGCCCCCAATATTAAGTATTGCGAAGCGCGTGGACCGGCTCCCCAATCGATCCATTCCTGCACAAAATCTATTTTACCTTTTTCACTTGGGCGGGTTTTACATACTAAGTCTACAGCATATTCAATTACATTTTCAGCAACAGGCACCCGCCGGACCAGCTGTTGAAAATCCAGTAATTTTTGCTTAGTAATTATAGGATCTAGCCTTTTGTCCGGACTGCTGGTAGTGGATTGTACAATGGCTACTTCTTCCTCGCGATTTGGATATTCTATATTAATATTAAACATAAATCTGTCTAACTGTGCTTCTGGCAGGGGATAAGTGCCCTCCTGTTCAATCGGGTTTTGGGTGGCAAGCACAAAAAAGGGTTCATCCAGGGTATAGGTTTGTCTCCCGGCGGTCACTGTATGTTCCTGCATGGCTTGGAGTAGTGCCGATTGGGTTTTGGGTGGTGTCCGATTGATCTCATCAGCTAAAATAATATTTCCGAATACTGGCCCTCGGAAAAAAATGAAATCCCGTTTCCCTGTTGACTGATCTTCTTCAATCATTTCAGTCCCAGTGATATCGCTAGGCATCAGATCAGGAGTAAATTGAATGCGGCTAAATTTTAAATCCATCAGTTCAGACATGGATTTGATGAGTCGAGTTTTTGCCAGTCCCGGTACACCCACCAAAAGCGAATGCCCTTTGCAGATTAGCGCAATCAAAAAATGGTTAATTACATCTTGCTGACCAATAATGACTTGGCCAATCTCCTTTAAAAAACTATTTCTAAAATCGGCAAGATCTTGAACGAGTTTTGAATCATTATGTGTTGACATATATCGAACCTGATTGGATGATTAAATTGAGGGTATAACTTAAAGGTGAGTTTAAATTGAAACAAATCTTAAAGTCTCGTACACCCGCGTAGGATGCTGAAAATTTTTCCCCGTGATACATCAAAATAACTCTAAGCAGGTCCTTATTGATTACGACCCTTTAGAATAAAAAAACGGAATTTGCAATTGTTGATGAACTATCGTTCAAAGCAGAAACAATTATTTGGGTGGATGTACAAAAGTCAAGTGGATGCGTTTTCTGAAATGAGGAATATCCCGAAAGAGTTGCAAAAAACTCTTGCGAAAAAATACATTATGGCAGCCGTTCATATTATCGGTTCATCGTTAGCAAAGACCAAAAAGTTCCTTTTTAAGCCGCAGACCGGTGAAATGATCGAATATGAGCCAATTCCATTTTTCAGATATAGAATTAAGTCGCAGTAGAATTCCAGCATAGTTCCTCTACAACTAGAGCAGATAAACGCTATCGTAGATTGTGATAAGATTTTGCAACTGGTTGAGCTGAGAATGTTTTGCATGGATAAATTATATCACAAGGTCTCCTGACTTTACTACGATATGGCGTTTAAAGGAGGCGTTGATAAAAGAAAAGGTGCATTGATCTTTTTCAAAGGGTGCTAACAATTATAGAACCAGCTGCTTATTTGGTTTTATATTATCAATAAGTATGACGCTAAAGATTTTACCACAAATTGAAACCATTGCCAAAGAGATCATATCTATGCGGCGCGATATCCATAAACACCCGGAATTGGGATTTGACGTCCAACGTACAGCTGGGCTAGTCGCAGATAAACTCAATCAATTGGGGCTGGATGTACAGGTCGGGATTGGTAAAACCGGGGTGGTGGGTGATTTGAGATGCGGTGCTGGACCTACAATCGCTCTTCGAGCGGATATGGATGCATTACCCATCCAGGAAACAGGGGATATAGATTATATTTCCCAGAACGACGGGGTGATGCATGCCTGTGGCCATGATGGACATACAGCTATGTTGTTGGGTGCAGCAAAAGTGTTATCTGATCAAAAAGATAAGCTAAAGGGCACAGTGCGTTTTTTATTTCAGCCGGCTGAAGAAGGTGCTGGTGGAGCACGGTATATGATCGCAGATGGGTGTTTAGATGGAGTGGACGAAGTGTATGGACTCCATTTGTGGAATTACCAAAAATACGGCGAAGTGGGAGTGAAAGCAGGCTCCATATTAGCTGCGGCGGATGAATTTGAAATGATTATAACAGGCAAGGGTGGGCACGGCGCAGCTCCCCAAGGCACTGTGGATGCTGTCGTTGTTTCCGCGCATTTAATCACTGCATTGCAAACGATCGTAAGTAGGAATACTAACCCTTTAGAAAGCACAGTGGTCTCTGTGGGCATGATTAATGGTGGTTATAATTTCAATATTATTGCCGACGAGGTAATATTAAAGGGGACAGCCAGAGCCTATACCGAAGAAAATAGACAGCTGATTAAGGTCCGCATGGCGGAAATCATTACTGGTATTGAACAAACCTTTGGCGCCAAAATCGAGCTGAATTATAGAGATGGTTACCCACCGACGATCAATGACAAGACCGCTGTTGAAAAATGTTTAGCAGCGGCACAGAAGATTGTTGGCGAAGGCGCAGGGTATCCTTATTTATCCATGGGCGGAGAAGATTTCAGTTATTATGCCCAGGAGGTTCCAGGGTGCTTTTTCTTTGTTGGATCAGCTCCGGAAGATCAACCGCTGCGAAGTGTACCCCATCATTGTTCGCATTTTGACATTGATGAACGTGCCCTGTTAGTAGGATCCTCCATTTTTGTGCAATTGATTAAAGATCTGCTGATGCCATGAACTATCTTATAGCCGGCCTATGCATGCATATTTTTTTGTTCTCCCAAGTAAACGTCAAGAATCTTGTAGATCGTATTGACCTTGATGGCACGATTAGAAAATATTTATTGAACGAGGAGGAGCCTTATACCGGTACGGTATTTTACAATTACAGCGACGAACAGCAGGAATTTTTAGGTTCATTGACCAACGGGTTACAGGATGGACATTGGCTATGGTATTATGAAGATGGGACAAAAATGCAGGAAGGGTTTTTTACTATGAACCAGCAAACTGGACTATGGACAGAATGGTATCCCAATGGAAATTATAAGCGTGAGGGTGAATATGTCAGTGGGAAGAAACAGGGGACATGGAATTACTGGTATGAAACGGGTGGAATTGCCTCCGCAGAACCGTATCGACAGGATAAAATCCACGGAAAGATGATCTTGTGGTATGATAGTGGTCAAAAGGAGGGAGAAGCTCTTTTTGTGTACGGCCGTAAAGATGGGTATGACCGCGGCTGGTTCAAAAATGGTGCGCCCCAATGGACGTTTTATTGGCGCGGTGGCTTGAAGGACAGTCTGCATACCCGTTGGTACCCGGATGGCCAAACCTTTTATATCCACAATTACTTAAATGGTACTCCGCATGGCCCTCAGCAGGAATGGTATCCCAACGGGGGTAAAAGTCTTGCAGGCGAATTTTACAAGGGTCTATACGTAGGCCATTGGACCTGGTGGTACCCAGACGGAACAGTGGCCATGGAAGGTGAATTTGCCCTAGGGAACCCCCAGGATTCTTGGATATTTATCGCCCCGGATGGTGAAATAGAGGAAGTGCATTTTCCAGCCTTGAAATGGGTGGAAAATCGAATTATGATCTGGGAACAAGAACTCAAAAACAGGATTAATCAATAGCCGATGGCAGTGTTGTCACCTCTGGTGTCTGGTGCTCCGAAATAGCCATGTTCATTAATCAAAATTGCGTTTACTTGTCCAATTTGATTCCATATATAGGGCTGAATAATGTGCCCTTTTTTCATTAATGAAGCAGATACATCTTTCACCAAACTATGGGGCTCAACCATGATCACGTCCGGCAGCCATTGGGCATGTATCCGTGGCGCCGACACCGCTTCCTGAATGCCCATATTATGAACGATGACATTTAAAATAGTTTGCATTACCGATGTGATAATCGTTGAACCACCGGGTGTCCCCAGAATAATGTAGGGTTTACTATCCCTCAGTACGATAGTTGGGGTCATGGAGCTTAGCGGCCGTTTCCCTGGTGCAATTGCGTTGGCTTCATTCCCGATCAGACCATAAATATTTGGAATACCAGGTTTAGCAGAAAAATCATCCATTTCATTATTTAGAAAAAATCCAGCGCCCTTAACCAAATGACCGGAACCGTAACTTGTATTCAAAGTTGTGGTAACACTAACGACATTCCCCGCTTTATCCACCACGGAGTAGTGGGTGGTTTCGTGACTTTCGTACTCATTGGGTTTACCGGCAAAAATATTGATACTTGGTGTAGCAAAATCCGGATTGAAATCATTCATTCGCTCACGGGCATAGGATTTATCTAATAGCATTTTCTGTGGCGGATTCCAATAGTTCGGATCGCCAAGGTGCTCTGCCCGATCGGCATAAGCGCGCCGTTCAACTTCGGTCAGCAGATGGATATAGGCAGACGAATTCCAACCCAAGTTTGCCAGAGGATAATTCTCCAGCATATTCAGCATTTCCACCAAGATGATACCTCCGGAACTGGGTAGACTCATGGAAATAATTTCATAATCTTTAAATTTACCCCGCACCGGATCACGATACTTGGATTCATAATTTAACAAATCTTTATGGGTGATCAACCCGCTGCCTCGCTGCATTTCAGCAACGATCAAATTAGCTGTTTTTCCCTCGTAAAAACCAGCTCGCCCTTCTCGGGCAATCCGTTTTAATGTATTGGCCAGGTCTTTCTGGATAAATTTATCATCTGCTTTCCAGGGCCTTCCGTCCTGGCGAATGAATACCTTAGCGGCAGCTTTATTTTTTAAAAATAGATCTTTGTGGTTATTTAACCGTCCTGCCTCATAATGGCTTAATTCAAACCCCTTTTCCGCCAGGGCAATAGCCGGAGCTAACAGCTCTCTGCGGGAGATGTTCCCGGTCCCGTGATCTGTCCAGGCCTTTAGCAGTCCGTCAACTGATCCGGGTACGCCTGTAGCTGCCCGTGTCCATAAGGACATATGTTCGATTACATTCCCTTCAGCATCCAGGTACATATCCCGATGAGCAGCTCCCGGGGCCATTTCCCGGTAGTCTAATGTGAACTGTGTTCCATCAGCCATATGAACCACCATAAAGCCCCCGCCGCCGATATTTCCATTGGGTGAAGATGTAACCGCCAGGACAAAGCCGGTAGCCACCGCCGCATCAATTGCATTACCGCCCCGCTGCATAATTTCAATGCCAGATGCGGAGGCTTGATGACTGCTGGAAACAACCATTCCATTTTCAGCAAACACCGATTCTGGGCTGGCGCCCTGCAGTTGCAATATCAAGATCAGAAAAAGAAATAATATTTTTTTCATTTTATTGTTGTAGCCAATTAATTAAATGGTTTAGACCCGCTTTTATTTTCCCCATGACGGGGTTCAGAGCGGCCATGGAAATATCTCCGTCTGGGTCGCAATCTCTGCTAATTCGTTAGCAGTGTAAGTCCCGCCATCCGGATTCCCGGGTAATTTAATATCAGCAAATGGGGCCCAGGTGATTTGTGTATTGCTGATTGGAATTGATCCGGAAATAATCGCCAATTATTATTAAACTGGGTTTGGATGAATTTTATTTTACGTTTAAGAATAGGACACTGATGAGCATAGGAGATCCAACTGGGGGCCGGTATCAATGTGGATCCGGTCAAAGCTAGTTGCAATATAAAAATGAGTTCTTTAGAGCCTGGACCGATAAACACCTGGTTTGACTTGATTGGTACATTGTCCACCTTGTGATGGGAATTAGCTACAGCCTGATGCAATTCCTCTAAACCTTCTTCCGGTAAATATTCTTTTCGCGGGGCATGCTCTTGCAATGCGGCAGTGATTATTTTCGGGATGGGAAAAGGCGACTGGCCAAAGCCAAAATGGTAAATAGTTCGCCCTTGAGCCTCTATACCTAAACTGTACTCATTTATAGCTAATGTGGAGGAGGGGGTTAATTCATCAAGGTGGGGCGGGTGCTTTTGATTCATGATGGGCGGTAAAATTAATTAGACAATGTTATTTGGATAAAATAAAAAAGGGCGGTCTTTAGTCAGCCGCCCTTTTTAGCTAAACAATGGTTGTTTAGAAATTGAAGGATAATTTCGTGTAAACGAATTTACCGTTCATGCCATTCGGCGCGAAGTTGGGATAGACAAATGCACCATCATTATTCCTATTCTTAATCATGAGTTTGTCGGGCATGGTATCACCCAAGTTCTTGATACCGGTAGCGATGGAAAAACCACCCAGATCTGTACTGACTTCGATATCCATCACGCTTACAGCGCTAAATACCTGCGCACGGCCGTCAGCATATCCTACACTGGTATAATCTTCGCCTGGCGAGGGATCAGTATATCTGCTGTGATATTCACCGTACTCATGCATTTTGAAATCAACAGCAATCGGGATCCCAAGCATAGGCAGTTTATAACCATTCCAGTTTACACCAATGATCATATTTGACTTGGGTTGTGAGTTAGTCATGGTGCGCTGTTCCCGAGCATCAAACATAGTTTCCAATGCCTTATCCGAGAACTCGCTATCAGAAATTATAGTTGTGTTCGGGGATGATCCTAGTTCACTGGGTAGGTTGATTTCATCAATCTTTGTTTCTGTGCTGTTGTAACTCAGACTGAGATCAACATTGCCCAAATTCCCAAGCCCCATCTCGTAGGCAACAGTCAAATCTAACCCAGATGTGGTTGTATTTACACCATTTATGAAGAACCGGCCGCCTGTAGCGTTTTCATTGGCAGAATCCAACAATGATTGAACAGCATATCCAAAAACATTGTCAGGTTCACCATCTCCATCACCATCTAGATTACCATCTGCATCTCCATTGAAGTTACCGGTTAGTACGATGCGATCCTCAATGGCAACATTGTACAGGTCCGCTGTGACCATGAGGCCACCCATATTCAAAGAACCACCAAGACTCAAATTGATGGACGTTTCCGGTATAAGGGCTTTAGCACCCAGGGCCTTTGAAAAACCATGGCTTACCGGAAAAGTACCAACTTCAAATGCGACTGTTTCACCCGTAACTGGATCGGGTTGGAAGTTCGTCGCAATTTTTGCCTGATAAGACTGTGCCAATGCAGGGGCGCGGAATCCCGTGCCGAAAGCACCGCGGACAACAACACCCGTAGCTAGTTCAGCTCGGGCAGTTCCTTTAACTCCCAAGTTACTATACGTATCGGATGAACCATCTATTTGGGTGTCATCATAGCTTTCCAGGCGGATAGCACCACCCACGCGCACCATACCTATATCCACCTCAGCATCACCATAGACAGCCATTACACTACGGTCAGCGTTCTGTGTCACTAGTGCATTCGAGGGTTTAAAACCGCTAAAGCACTGGCAACCATCGCCGGCTATTATGCTGTTTAATCCCAACACAAAAGTATCACCGTAGGTCACACCATTTGTGTCATCTGCTGTGGTATAATCATCCCAGCCGACTACATTGATGCCAGCCTGACCATCGTTATATGAATCTTCTTCGCCAGCATAAATGCGAAAACTTTCAGACCGCAATTCCAAACCGGTGGCAAAATTGATATGACCCATATTAGTGATTGCATCCACATTGGTTGAGTTCTGATCGAACCAAAACCCGCCGATATCGTATTCCCGGAGCGGTTCCGGACCATAGGAAGCGTTGGTGCTATTCATGTAAAAACGGAAGTCATTTTTACCGTAAGTATTGCTGATGTCATAGGCCCAATTGCCCCACAATCCTTCGAAGCCAACTGCCATGGAATAATCCTGAACTTCTGGTTGTATGTGCGGCACATAGCCAGTTGGATTTGAGCTCAACCAAACTTTGTTCCCCTCATCTGGTTGGCGGGTATAACAGCCGGTATCACCTCTGCGGGCTGTATAACCACCAAAGGCATAATAGCGTTTCTCTCCTGCCGGTAGATCGGCATTGAACATAAAGCCCATATTCGTTTGGGCCTGGTCACCCCAGAGCATCCGGAACGGGTCAGTAAACCAATTTGAACCGGCCTGTAAACGCTGCGATTCAGCTTCATCATCGTCCCAGTAATCAGAATACGGTTCATAATACTGGTCACCTTCAAAACCAACACGGTTGGAAGCACCACGGCTACGGTATTCAGCGGCAATCAGGAACGAACCACCATCACCGATCATAAGTCCGCGAGTCAGTTGGTATTGTGTGACTTCACCGTCTCTAACCGTATAATCTTCACTGGCGGTTACAAGTGCTTCTGGATTACCTTTATCATCGCGGGAGTATTTGACTTGGGTAGTCGGATTCCAGGTATAAGGAGTTGTTTCGGGATTAAGGATGTCTTTGGCCTTTTCAGGGTCCGCCGTGATACCATAGAGGTTATAATCCGTTGGAATTGCTTCAATGGTATGTTCATTATTTCCCCTATACACATTGAAAGAACCACCGCTGTGTTCGGATTTTAACACAATATTGATCACACCGGCAATCGCATCGGAACCGTATTGGGCCGCGGCGCCATCGCGCAGTACTTCGATCTGTTCAATAGCTGCTGCTGGAATTGCATTCAGATCCACACCGGTATCACCACGACTAGGACTGTTATTCACGTGGACCAAGGCGGTTGTATGCCGGCGTTTTCCATTCACCAGCACCAAAACCTGGCCGGAACTCAAACCACGCAGCGTCATAGGACGCACCGTATCAGAACCGTCTGCTATAGATGTTCTGGGCAAATTAAATGATGGCGCTAAGGACTGCAGTACCTGTGCTGTTTCAGTAAAGCCGGCCCGGCGAATCTCCTGTGCTGTAAACACATCTACAGGTACTGCCTGGTCTTCAGCCGAGTGGGCGAAACGCGAACCGATCACTGGAACTGCTTTTCCGGCCAGGGCACTGACAGCCAGTGTAAAATCTGCTTGTGCAGTTCCAGCGCCAACGGTCACACTCATACTGGATGATTCATAACCGATGTAAGTAGCCATTACCATATATGTTCCCATTGGAACGCCCATAATGGAATAAACCCCGTTAACATTAGTTGCTGCACCTAAGGATGTTCCTTCCACAGCTATGTTGGCACCCGGCAGGGCATTGCCATCCTGGTCCATAATTGACCCAGAAATAACCCCCTGAGCCATCAAGCCTGTAAACACCCCAAGGGCAAACATAATTGGGATAAGTTTCTTCATCTTACTCTCCTTGATTAGTGGTTTAGTATGCGATTGAAAAACATACTTTTTATGCCCTCCTGTGGGGACATGCACTAAAGCTAAATATATTATTGATATAAAAACAAGAGTTTTTAATATTTCAACGCATAACTAAAACCAGAATTTCATGGCCATTTTTATTTTTGTATATCAGCGCCGATCATATCTACAATAGCATTAATATTTATGCGATCTTGAACCTGTGTATCTCGCTGGCGGATGGTCACAGTATTATCTTTTAATGATTGATGGTCCACCGTGATGCTGAAGGGTGTGCCAGACTCATCCTGGCGGTAATAACGTTTACCGATGGATCCTTGTTGATCAAAAATCACTTTGCAGTGTCCTTTCAAGTTAGCGGCGATTTTTTGAGCCATATCTGGTAAACCGTCTTTTTTGACCAAGGGACATACTACCGCTTTGATCGGAGCTAAACGGGGATGCAATTTCATTACGATACGATCATTAGCTTTGTCTTCCCAATATGCATCCGCAAGCACCATCAGTAATATGCGATTCAATCCGGCTGATGTTTCGATGATATATGGAAAATATTTATCCTTGGCGACTTGGTCTGAATATTGCATATTTTTACCGGAAAACTCCTGGTGCCGTTTTAGATCAAAATCGGTACGATTGTGGATCCCTTCTATTTCGGCCCAACCGAATGGAAATTTATATTCGATATCCCATGCGGCTTTGGCATAATGGGCTAGCTCATTGTACTCATGCTCCTGAAACCGCAAATTATCTTTTTTAATGCCCAACTCTGCTGTATAAAAATTGAATCGTTTTTCCTTCCAGGATTTTAATTCCTCATTATCTGTCCCTGGTCTGATGAAATACTGCATTTCCAGCTGTTCAAATTCCCGGGTACGGAAAATGAAATTTCGGGCAACGATCTCATTGCGGAATGCTTTCCCGATCTGGGCAATTCCGAACGGAATTTTTAACCGCATACTACCCTGCACCAATAAATAATTAACATAGATACCCTGTGCTGTTTCCGGGCGCAAATAAGCAACACCATTGTCATCTTCGATTGGTCCCATGTGAGTCTTGAACATTAAATTAAATTGTCGCGGTGCGGTGCAGTTGCCGGTTGTACCGCATTTCGGGCACTGGATTGCAGACCAATCCACTTTATCATCAGCAGCGACAAATTCATCCGCTCGGTAACGGGCTTTGCATTGTTTACAGTCCACCAGGGGATCGTTGAAAGCCCCCACATGGCCGGAGGCTTCCCAGATTTTGGGGTGCATCAGAATACCGCTGTCAAGACCAACAATATTATCATGGAGTTGGGTCATGGCCCGCCACCACAACTGGGCAATATTATTCTTTAATTCGATCCCCAGCGGGCCGTAATCATACACAGCGGCAAATCCGCCGTATATCTCCGAACTTTGAAAAATAAATCCCCGCCGTTTACATAGCGAAACGATATTTTCTAAAGCATGACTTTGGTCGGTCATCAATCCATTTCCCGCAATTCTTTTTCGATTTGTTCATCAAATGGAATGGTGGTATCGCTTGTGTCCGCGATAGTCGATATAGTATTGCTTTTATGTGGAGAGCGCAAGTATATAACTAAAATAAATAATCCTGCGACGGCGATTATTCCAGGCGCCAACCACGCCATTAAATTAAAGCCTTGTGCTACCGGAACCGCTAGGATCCGCTCCCCGTAAATGTCTACGTAATGTTCAAAAATAGCCTCTTTCGTTTGCCCTGCTTGAACCATTGCTGTGATTTCTTCCTCCAGTTCCTCGTGGCCATGATCGTAGACTGTACCGCTCCAACAACAGGGGGCCATGAGACGTTTTTTAATATCCAATATCATATCTTGCTGGGTGCCTCCAAATAGTATAACGCTTAAGCAGATTAATGCATATTTATTCATGATTTTTTCCGCCGCCGTTCCTTAATCAGTTCAAGCGCCTGCTCCAGATCAATTTCATCAGGTGCTTTAGCTTTGGGCAAAGCAGCATTGATTTTCCCATCCGTTACATAAGGACCGTAGCGACCGTGTTTCATTGTAATTGTTGCTCCGGTCTCCGAATGAACCCCCAGGGTTTTGAAGAAGCCGCTATTGCGTTTATTGCGCTGTGCTAATATGGCTACTGCCGTTTCTAATGTAACCATCAGGGGATCATGGGGACGAGGCAGCTTTAAGGTTTCCCCCCCTACTATTAAATATGGACCATAACGGCCAAAATCCGCATAGATCTCGTCATTTGTATCCGGGTGCGTCCCCAATAGTCGAGGTAAGGCCAGTAACTGTTTTGCTAATTTCAAATCCACATCTGCTCTTGCGGTTCCTTTGGGTACAGACTTCCGTATTTTTGAATCACCTAGTTGGACATAGAGGCTGTAAGGTCCATCTTTTAAATAAATGATTGTCCCGGTCTGTTTATCTAGTCCCAGGGCTGTTGATTGCGATGTGTCTTGAGTCAGGAGTTCAGTTGCTTTTTTCAACGTAATATCGCCCAGGGCAAGTACGCTGGGGATGCCATGCTGTACCGCACCTTGCTGCAAATAGGGACCGTAATTTCCAACTCGGATCACGATTTCTTCTTCAGCACTGCCATCGGAAACAATGACAGAACAGGCTTTACGAATGTCAATTTCACCGGCCAGCATTTTTTCTAGACCAGGGGTATTATCATTGCCAAAATAGAAATCAGTCATAAATGGCAACGGTTCAATCTCCCCACGGGATATGGCATCCAAGCCATCTTCCATGCTGGCTGTAAATTGTGTATTCACGTAAGCCTTAAAGTGATTTTCCAAGAATTGTGTGACCGCCACAGATAAAAATGTAGGGACCAAGATTCCCTTTTGATTTAGTATATATTCTTTTTCCCGCAGTCGGCCAATGATACTGGCCCAAGTAGAAGGTCTGCCAATCCCTTGTGTTTCCATTTCTTTAATGATGGATGCTTCCGTAAACCTTGGCGGCGGATTTGTATTGTGTTCTGCAACCTTCAACTGTTTACAAGTTAATCTTTGCCCGACCTTTAGTTCAGGTAAAAATCGTTCTCGATCAGCTAATTTTCCTTCCGGGTCATCACTCCCCTCAACGTAAGCTCGCATATATCCGGGGAACAGGATCACCCGCCCCTGAGCCCTAAACATCGTTTTCTGATTCTCAATATCTACAATCGTTCGTCTCAGTTTTGCGGATTTCATTTGACTGGCGATTGTTCGTTTCCATATCAAATCATACAACTTCAGCTCATTGGTTCCCAGTTTTTTTGATACCGCCACACGATCAGCAAACGTGTTTCCCGCTGGACGAATGGCCTCATGCGCTTCTTGGGCATTTTTCACCTTATTTTTGTAAAAGATGGGTTTATCCGGTAAATATTCACTGCCGTATTTATCTTTTATAATCTGCCGCGCTCCAGCTAGGGCCTCTTGCGATAATTGGATAGAATCAGTTCGCATATAGGTAATAAAACCGGCTTCATAAAGCCGCTGGGCAACACCCATTGTCTTACGGGCAGACATATTTATTTTGCGGGCTGCTTCCTGTTGCAAGGTACTGGTAGTAAATGGGGCATAAGGGTTGGAAGTTTGTGGTTTTTCTGCGATACTTTTGATAATCCATGGGCCGTTTTGTATCTCTTGAATCAAGGTAGTTGCTTGTGCTTTTGAAAGCAGCAGCACAGTCCTATTCTTCAATGTACCGGTTTCTTTTTCAAAATCTTTACTAGTAACCAATCGTTTACCATCCAACGATATCAAATTTGCATTGAATCCTGTTCGGTCCTCCGTTTCCAGCTTAGCCAAAAGATCATAGTATGTTGTTGATTCGAATTTGGCTCGCAATCGTTCACGATCAACGATCATTTTTAATGCAGCGGACTGGACTCGCCCCGCGGAAAGAGATCCTTTGACAAAATTCATTGTTTTTTGCAGTGTACTCCATAATAATCTGGAGAGTTTATAACCCACCAGCCGATCAATGACGCGGCGCGTATATTGAGCGTTTACCAAGTCCTGGTCGACCTCGTGGCGCTGTTCCATGCCCACCATGATACCTTCTTTTGTAATCTCGGTGAATTGCACCCGGGAGATAGCACTATTATTTACCTCTTCAGCGAGATGTGCTGCAATGGCTTCACCTTCCCGATCTGGATCTGTAGCCAGGATCACTTCTGGAGCCGCCGCAGATTTTTGTTTAATGGTCTTGATAATATCTTTCTTACCGTCCATGATCACGAAATTGGCCACAAATCCTTTGTCTACATCTACACCGAGTTCTTTACGGGGCAGATCTTTTATGTGACCAATACAAGCAAATACATCGTATTCATTACGCAGATATGTTTTGATCGTGCGGGCTTTCGCCGGAGATTCAACAATGATTAATGGTTTACCCATGTTTCCTTTTTTCAAGTTTTTATGCGTGCGTATTATTATAATGTATAATCATTGTTAACAATTCAAATAGTGAAATATTTTACAAGTTCAGAAAAACCAATAGCCTGTTGGTTTCCTTCGTTCAGGTCTCTTACTTGGGCGGTCATTTTTTCTTGTTCCGTTTCACCGATAATGACCGCATGCGTTGCGCCACTCCGGTTTGCGTAACGTAATTGGGCTTTTAAACTGCGCCGCAAGGTATCCATTTGCACACTCAATCCCGCTTGGCGCAAGTCATGAGTCACCTGCAAAGATAATTCTAATGTTGCCTCCGTCAAGTTAATCATAGCAATCCTGATCCCATCCAGTTTTGATTCTGGCTGATTCATACACATCAAAACCCGTTCTATTCCGGCAGCAAATCCGATTGCCGGGGTTGACTTACCACCAAGCATTTCTACCAAGTTGTCATAACGCCCACCGCCGCAAATGGCATCTTGCGCGCCCAAGCTACCGGAAATAAATTCAAATGTAGTACGACTGTAATAATGTAAACCCCGGACAAGTTTAACATTAACTGTAAAGGGAATTGTCATTGCTGTTAAAAGCGATTGCAGGGTATCAAAATGTCTGTAATCCTCAGCGGTCCAATACTCCCTTATACTTGGAGCGGCATCCAATAGAACCTGTTCATGTTCTAGTTTTGTATCCAAAATTCGTAATGGGTTTGTTTTCAACCGCTGTTGACTTGTTTTTGACAATTCATTCGTAAAGGGCTGTAAATAATCCCGGAGTGCGGCGCTGTATTGCTGCCGGCAGTTGCCGGAGCCAATACAGTTCAATTGCAATGTTGAGTCAACAATACCCAACTTGCTGAAAATGTGGTGCGCAAGGGCAATGATTTCGGCGTCCTGTTCAGGGTATACTGAACCAAAGGCCTCAACGCCAAACTGATGAAACTGGCGGTAGCGCCCTTTTTGGGGTCGTTCGCGACGAAACAGCGGACCAATATAATATAATTTTTGCAGAGGTGTTTGTGCGCTCAGGTTGTTCTGGATATAAGCGCGGACAATGGGTGCGGTTAATTCCGGTCGTAAAGTTAAATGACCGCTCGCACGATCTTTCCAGGAGTACATTTCCTTAGAAACGATATCTGTATCCGCACCAACGCTTCTACTGAATAGGCCGGTGTCTTCAAAAATGGGTGTACGAATTTCACGATAGCCATAAGCAGCAGTAATATCACCAATAATTTTCTCCAACCGTTGCCACCGAGTGCTTTCCTCAGGGAGAATATCTCTGGTGCCCTTGATCGCACGAAATTTCATTATTTACTCAACCACATCACTAATTAACCGTTCGGCCGTTTCTTTTTTATCTTTGGGGACGAACAATTTTACAACCGCACCAGGTAGATTTGTCAATGATGCATTGAATGCAGTACTAAAAAAATCAGCCTTTAAAAAATAAGGAATATTATTTTTAGTAAGGATTTCTCCGGCCATTTCTCCAAAAACATTTCCGGAAAATTGTCCGGCTTCCACCCATTCAATTTTTCGTAATGGTTTAGTCATCGGTGCCCCGTTCACCAAAGTGACTCCACACGCACTGCAAATATCTATTTGCGGATTAAATTCAGAACCACACTGCGGACAGTATTTAAAATCAGATTTAACCATCGTTAAATTTGCGATGAATTCATTTGAGAATGAACAAGGAATTAATAAGGCATTCGTCTGTGGGCGCCACCTTTTTTTTCTATTTTCAGATCGCGCAATACATTTGATTTTACGTTGATACGTAGGTTGAATCCGTTGGCGTAACCGCTAGGTGTCCACCCAACCGACATTTCCCAGCAATGCAGATCGCGATAAATTGAAAAATGATGACTGATCAGTTCATGGTTCACCAGATCAAAGCGGGCCGTATACCCAATCCGCCATTTATCGGTCAGGTTGATGGTCGAATTTGTATTGAGCCAAAACGTATTCTGGGAGTTATTGGGATTCGGTCGCTGTAGTGAATAGCTCACGCCGAAGCTGGTAGTCCACAACGTATTTCCAGACTGTTTTTCGGATCGAGACGGATTAACATTCAATGTGTCCGGCATATCATTATCGATTTCTATTTCAGCTTCGGCTGTGCCTATACCAAACTTCTGGCCGGAAAGATTGAAACGTGTGGATAATTGCATACTGGTCATCCTGGGCCAGGGGATGCCCTTATCATTTTTCCTCAGTTCGTTAATACGCTGATTGCTGTCAGTGTTGTATTTATAAAAATCGTGGATCATACTTAAATCAATGTTGAAACTGCCAATCTTGGAACGGATAGATGATGAAAGATTGTTCAATTTGAATCGTTCGGCGACAAAATTATACCCTGAGTTCATACGCCAGGAAAACAAGTTAATTATTTTACTTTGATCCCCGTCTTCTACTTTGGCTTGAAAGTTATTATTGATGCTGAAATTCATGGCTTGAGATTCATTGCGCGGCGTACCCCCAGCCAGTGTACCACCGAACCGATCATGAAAAATGTCTTTTCCACTGGTGTCGGTTACTACCTCGAAATAACCCAAATCCTGACCAAAAAGGGGTTGCGTGAAATCGGGTGTATAAGAATAACTTATACTTGGAGAGACCACATGCCGTACAGCAGTCAATTGCCCAACATTGAATGGGAACAGACCATAGATCTGAGTATTGATAGATGCCGAAAAACTACCGGTAGTCCGAGTGGCAAAGCCGGGTATTTCTGTGGTTTGGATGGTGTTGGTTGTGCTGTCCAAACCCGCGGAAAATGTTCTGTTAACCCAATGCGAATTCAATTTTATTGAAGGATTGAAAGTTATGTATTTAAAAATTTTGGTGGGGGCGTTGAGTGACATGGAGTGGCGTATAATATTGTCATTGAAAAACTGCTTTTCATTATTCCAGTAATAGGCCAAAGTTGTATCATCAATTGCTTCTTCCGTAGACTCATAATATTGCCGGACTTTATTAATAAAAGTGGTCTTGTACAGCCAGGTAATATTATTGAACCAACGTTCAGGGCCACCTTTGTTTGGAAATATGTTGCGTTGTGACAGATTAAAATTCATGGAGGGTAGTGTGGCCGTGGTAATGTTCGTTTGTAATCCGGTTTTGGTCGCTTGTTCATAAAAAGGCGAAGCTGGATCAATCCGATCATCAGCCATTAAATTTGTTGTTGAAGATACGTTGGCGCTCAGTGACCCTTGAATCGCCGGCCAGCGCTTTGAATAAGTTGCATTAGACGTCGTTTTTTGCTGGCTAATCCGCTGTTGCAGATCAGCAATATAGTTGCGACTGAAATCTCCGCTGCTGGAATATTTTGCATTTACATTAAATTGTTGATTGTGGCGCAATGTTTGGGTGTGTGTCCATTGTACGACGTAGCTGGATTGTCTATTAGTCCCAATATCCACAATATTGTCTGTACCAGAAAGCAATTGTCTGCTTTGTAGAATTAAAGAACCTCTGAATTTGTAACGTTGCGAGTAGACATTTTCTAGATTGAATATAAAGCCCTGTCGGTCACCAAAACTCATTATAAATTTTGAACCCCAATGATCGCTAGGCGCCCAAAAATAACCCAGGTTATCTATATATTGCCCCCGAAGACTGTTTTCACCATAGCCGGGCATGATCCACCCGGAACGACGTCCGCCACCGGTGTGGGGAAAGATACCGAATGGTAAACCAAATAAAGGTATACGGCTAATGTATAAAACAATGGGCCGGGCAATCACCTTATCCTGGTTGATGATTTTCATATTGGTGCTTTCAAAATGAAAATGAGGCGGTTCTAGATCACAGGTGGTATATGAACTGTTTTCGATGAAATATTCTTGTTGATCTCGATTGCGGATATCATCACCGGTATAATAACCGTCATCTGCTTTCGTGCGGCCATGCTTTACGCGACCTTTTCTCGATTTAAGGTTATAGACCAATGTATCACCCACCATAGGCTCACGGCCTTGTTCGATGATTGTCGGTTTTTGCACCATGGCGGTGGTATCCGCCGGATAAGCGGGTAATGCCTTCAATACACTACTGCTCCAGTTAATATTAATAAATCCGGATTGCAAGTCTACATCGGTATACTTGATGCCGGCGGCGCCCATCAAGTCTGTGTTTTCGGTTTCTATGTCATAGTGAATCTCATCAGAAAAATAGGTAATAGGGGCATCAATTTCGGCGTTGGCAGTATCCGGTGTATATAATCCCCGCGATCCGCCCCGCACGTGAATGCTTTCCAATCCCTCTGTAGCGCTGTCCAATTTCCGAAACGTCATGACGATCGTATCCCCGGAGGCCATGTTGTTTCCCTGATAGACAGAATCTTCAAAAATATGGTACAAGGTGGCGGCCATCCCTTCCAACTGCACCGAATCTAAACTTCCATTTTTAAAGTACCCTTGCAAAATAGCACCACTCATTTCATCGGCAAACGATACAGGAATATATTCGGTGGTAGTTGAATCTTGATCAGTATGAGATTTTTCCCGAAAGCCGGTAGCAGTATTTAGAGCACGGGCTTTGGATGGAATAAAAATATAATCCAGTTCATCCTCTTTATAAACCATCTGGATCTCGCTTCCTTCCAAAATACGGCCTTCCTCCTTCAATTGCGGTTTAATACGCAACCAGGTGCGATCATTTTGCACATCGTATACAGCCATTCCACAGGTGGCCAGGCGCGCTTCTTCAACGATCATAACATTATTTTCCGCAATGTAAGACACCGCATCTTCACCCTCATCTTTGGCGTAGCGTAAATGTTCGGCGGTAATGGTTTGGTCTTCTTGGACCAACTTGGAATGACCACTGGCAATGCCACTATCCAGTTCCGAATAATATATAACCGTATCTGCAACCAGATCATAGTCGTCATCCCAGATATGAACCTGGCCGTAACATGTGAATTTATCGTTGGGAGAATCATAAAGTACGGAATCAGCTGTCAGGTATTGCTGTTCTTTGGTCATATGCACACTGCCGCTGAGCAGGCCAATCCCCTTTTTTTCGTTGTACCGGGCCCAATCACACGCGATTGTTGTTTGCCCTTTGGTGAAAATTACATTGCCGCTGAGAAATTGGATTGCATAACCCTGTATCGTTTTGTTTTCCAGCAGGTCCGCTTGTTTTAACCGTAAACGGTTTTCCTGGGACACTAACAGCAACGGTAGGAAAATGATCAATCTTTGTAGCGATCTGGCCAGCATTGTTTTAAGCGATTGGAAATAAATTTTTCATAGCCTAGTCGAGTTGGGCGATAAAACGTTTCCTGTATTCCATCCGGAAAATAATTTTCGGTAATGAAATGGTCTTTTGCATTGTGCGGATATTTATACTCTTTCCCGTAATCCAAGGACTTCATGAGCTCTGTAGAAACATTTCGTAAATGCAGAGGGACGCCGGGAGTTCCTTCTTCTCGCACTTTCCCCATGGCTGCACTTACAGCCTTGTAAGCGGCATTGGATTTTGGTGCGCTGGCTAAATATGTGGTCACTTGCGACAATATGATGGCAGCTTCTGGCATACCGATCATATGCACGGCCTGGAAACCGGATGTAGCAATCGGCAGTCCTTGAGGATCGGTATTGCCGATATCTTCCGCAGCCAGGATGACCAATCTGCGGGCGATGAATTCAGGTTTTTCACCACTTTCTATCATCACTGCCAACCAATACACAGCGGCATCGGGGTCGCTTCCTCGAACTGATTTGATGAACGCGCTAATGGTATCATAATGATAATCACCTGTTTTATCATAGAGCTGTGTTTTGGACTGTAAGGCTTCCTGGAGCACATCATCAGTTATATTCCCTTCTTCATTGATCAGACTGATTGCTATTTCCAATGTGTTCAGCATTTTTCTGGCATCCCCACCTGCGGAATGAATCAGAGCATCGCCCACATTATCATTGAGTGCAACATGTCCTTTGGACAAAATGATGTCCAGGTCAAATGCCCTCTGCAAAACGGTGTTGAGATGCTCTTCCGTTAATGGCTTAAGGGTCATGGTTCGGCAGCGAGAAAGGAGGGGACTGATGACTTCAAAAGAAGGATTCTCTGTGGTAGCACCGATCAGTATTAATATTCCTTCTTCAACAGCATGGAGCAATGCATCCTGCTGAGCTTTACTGAAGCGATGGATCTCATCGATAAATAATAGTGTTGTGGTTCCTATTTCAATATTACTGTTCCCTTTGGCGATAATCTTCCGCAGGTCCTTTACACCACTGGATACAGCAGATAATTCGTGAAAGTCGGCATCCACTGATCCGGCGATGATCCGGGCCAGTGTGGTTTTTCCTGAACCTGGAGGTCCCCAAAAGATCATGGAAAAGGGGGTTTTCTGCTGGAGTGCTCGGGCGATGATTCTATCTTTGTCCACCAAGTGGTTCTGGCCAATGAATTCATCCAGTGTGGATGGACGAATCCGATCTGCAAGGGGCGGTAAATGACCAGCTGAAAACAGGGTACTAGATTGTGTCATAGGTTATGGTAAACTCTATCAGAAATTACGTTGAAAAAATGCGACTATCGACATATCGACACATTATTCTAACAAGCGTTCTATTGATATCTGCGAGCTGCCAGAAAGAAAAAGATTGTCATGGAAAATGAATTGATCATTGAAACACTGCACAATGGAAATGGAGCAGTTGCAGAACAATACAGTATTCTGACTGTGGAGTATACAGGCGTCCTCGCGAATTGTACCGTTTTTGATTCTTCCTGCAAACCCGACAGATATCCCTTGCGCTTTACACTTGGTGTGGAACAGATTATCGCTGGCTGGGATGAGGGTCTAATGGGGCTGGAGAAAAGAGGAAACTGACTATTCCACTCGAAATGGGTTATGGCAGTCAGAATCTGGGTGTAATCTCACCAAATTCAATATTGAATTTGGAATTATTGGCAGTGGAGTCGAAGCAGCGATCCATGCACGACGAAAGATAGGGTTTAGTTACAATACCATACTTCTGTAAGTGTAATAATACAATTATATACAGGTTTTATAGGACTTTACAAATTTATTAATTTTTGAGCGTTTTTTCACATAATCAACAATGCTATGTTTTACTAAATTCATTTGATGATTTAATGCCGGGTTAGCTGAGTTGGTTCAAGCAACTGATTCGTAATCAGTAGTAGGTGGGTTCGAGTCCCATACCCGGCTCTTTATAAACAAAAACCCCTGCTACTTATGAGTATGCCAAATTGGACTTAGTCAAAAAAGTCCACATAAAGTTAAGCACCTAATTAATATGCAAAAGTGGAAAGGAATCGAAATGGAAAACAAAAGAATAAGAAAGACCTATGATCGTGATTTTAAAGTATCGGTCATGAAGTTGATATTGGAAAAGCATCAACGTGTAGCCAAAGTGTCCAGAGATATTGGGGTCGGTCAAAATACGCTCCACAAATGGAAGCGAATCTTTTTAGCAGATTCCAGGAACGGTTTCCCAGGTAATGGTAGAGTGCTGGAATATGAAGCGGAAATGCAGCAGTAAGAGCAATTCAATCATCTGATAGTCCTTCGAAGTAAAATCTATCCAGAATTATCACAGTTTAATTAATTTTTTTAATCCCTCCAAATAACCGGTTTTCCCTAATCCATATATCTGGTCAATACAGACATCGCTGATAACGGAGAGCCTACGAAAATCTTCTCTATTTTGGATATCGCTTAAATGGACTTCAACTGTGGGGATAGTGGCTGAAGCGATGGCATCGCGAAGTGCATAGGAATAATGAGTGAATGCTCCGGGGTTGATGATGATTCCATCTATATTTTCGATGGCTGTGTGGATCCGATCAATGAGATGACCTTCATGATTCGATTGGTACCATGTGATGGTATGATCTTTTGATTCCGGTTGGTGTTTCAGCCAGTTTTCAATGTCAGATAAGGTTTCATTTCCGTAAATATCAGGTGCTCGAACACCCAATAGATTAAGATTTGGTCCATTGATTATTAAAATTCTCATTGGATCATTCTCAATGAATCACTGATCATTCTTTTCGTAACGGTCTGACAGATATTGCCTTTTCCTAAAGCTTCAAGTATTACAAATTGTAAAACACCATTGCGGTATTTTTTATCATTTCTGACAAATTCTAAAATAGTTTCACTCTTCATTTTTGGTAAACTAGGCAAAGGTAGCTTTTGAATGGTCTCATATAGAAATTTTGTTTCTTTCTTGCTCAAAATGCCTAAGTGGTTTGATATCCAACCAGCGCAGAGCATTCCATAAGCCACAGCCTCTCCGTGGCGGATTCTACCGTATCCTAATTGTGCTTCAAGTGCATGGCCAATCGTATGACCAAAATTGAGCAACTTTCGAAGCCCTCCTTCTTGTTCATCCAAAGAGACAATTTCAGCTTTAATTTTACAAGACCGCTCAACTACCATTTCAAAAGGAATAGAATCAATATCATCCAACCAGTTTGATATTTGATTCAGAAACTCTACATCCATAATGGCTCCATACTTAATAACTTCTGCTAATCCCGATATTACTTCTTCTCTGGGGAGTGATTCTAATATTTGTGGATCAACCAAGACACCTTTCGGTTGATAAATGGAACCAACCAGGTTTTTCCCTTCGGCAATATTGATGCCCGTTTTTCCGCCGATGGATGAATCCACCATAGCCAATAGCGTTGTGGGTATTTGATAATATTCAATCCCTCGCATAAAGGATGATGCAACAAATCCAGCAATGTCGCCAACTACACCACCGCCCAGTGCCAAAATCGTTGTGCTGCGATCAGCTCTCAATTGGATCATTTGGCTGATGACCCGACTGAATTGAATCATGCTCTTGGCTTCTTCCCCTATGGGGAGTGTGATATAACTCACATTAAAATTGTTTGCGTTAAGGTTTTTCATGAGTTCAAATCCGAATAATTCCATCAAACGATGTTGGGAAATAATAATCCATTTCTGTCCATGATTGGTATCAGACAGAATTGTATGTATATCCGCCAAGAGTCCAGATTTCACAAGAATTGTGTAGGATCGATCGCCTATTTTGACTTGAATGGTTTGCATGAGTGTAATTGAGATACAATGTCAGTTGTGATTTCTTCCGGTGATCTACCCACCGTCTTAATGGTGAGATCAGCCGTACTCAAATAATAGGTTTGGCGTTGAAGCCATATTTGGGTCAGTCTTTCCTTCAAACTTTCACCTACTAAAAGGGGACGATCAACGAAGACTGGGAGCCGGTTCGCCAATTCCGAGATCGAAGCAGTCAATAATACCGATTTACCATTTTCTATCATATGACGTCGGTTTTCTTTCCTTAAAACAATCCCACCGCCACAAGCAATAACCGAATTTGTAAATTGTTTTAATTGCTTGGATTCCAAATCTCTGAAATAGTCTTTACCATCTTCTTCAAATATTTCCGATATAGATTTCCCTGCGGACTTTTCAATTTCCAAATCCAGATCGACAAAGGGTTTGTCCATCTTATTGGACAGCAATGCCCCAATTGTGGATTTACCTGAACCCATCATTCCAATCAAATAAATGGTCATTTTTTAAGTGTATATGTGTGTGTGCGTTCAAGTGTTAATTCTAAAAACACACTTAAAATTCTCTCAAACACTTGAACGCACACACACTTTCGGACTACTAATACTTGGCAGTTGCTTGCATGTGATTCTGTAGCTGATCTATGGAGTCACCTCCGAATTTTTCCAACAGTGCATCCGCTAAAACAAAACAGAGCATACTTTCTGCAATGATGGATGCCGCCGGCACAGCACAAGAATCAGTTCGCTCTTTATGGGCATCTTTTTCTTCCTTTGTACAGATGTCTACAGACCGCAAGGGTTTGATCAATGTGGGAATCGGCTTCATGGCGATTCGCAAAACAATGGGTTGGGCGTTGCTCATACCACCTTCAATACCGCCTGCATTATTGGAATAACGAATAAATTTTTCTCTATCGTATCCGATCTCATCATGGACTTCACTCCCAAGTTTTTTGGCACTGCTAAATCCTTCGCCAATCTCGATCCCCTTAAAAGCATTCATACTCATTATCATTGCGGATATGCTTGTATTGAGTTTCCGATCCCATTGAGTGTAAGCACCGAGGCCATAAGGTAATCCCGTAGCGATCACTTCAAAGATACCGCCTACTGAGTCACCGGCCTTTTTCGCATCATCGATGGTTTGTATCATGTTTTCTTCAGCGATTTTGTTCAAACATCGGACGGGAGACGCATCTGCTGTCTTGCTGATCTGGTTTGGCCAGAGGTCTAAAGGAACAGGATTTTCATCTGTCACCTCTTGAATTTGGATCACATGGCTCCCTACTTGAACACCGACTGTTTCCAGCAGCGTGCGACAGATTGAACCCAAAGCTACGCGCATGGCGGTCTCCCGGGCGCTGGATCGTTCCAGTACATTACGAATATCATCAAATCCATATTTTTGAACACCAGCCAGATCCGCATGGCCCGGACGTGGAAGAGTTACTTTTTTGATCTCATTATCCACAGGAGATACGGACATTTTATTTGTCCAGTTTTCCCAATCCTTGTTACGGATGATGAGTCCCACAGGTGCACCAATCGTTTTTCCATGGCGGACACCACACCAGATCTCTGCGTGATCCTTTTCAATTTGCATGCGACTGCTACGGCCGTGGCCCATTTGCCTCCGAAAGAGATGACCACTGATATAATCTTCTGAAATATCCAAACCAGCCGGGATGCCGTCTAAAATTCCGAGTAACCCTTGCCCGTGGGATTCCCCAGCTGTGAGAAATTTTATTTTCTGTAACATAGTATAATACTTTAACTGAATTTAATAAAATTCATTAAATTGACCACCTGGTCATTATCAAAATTTTTATGATATCATCGACAAAAAAATTTGAACAATTGCCTATTGAAAAGCAGGCCCGAATCGTGAATGCATCCATTTCCGAATTTGCGGAACGAGGTTATAAGACTGCATCCATGAATAAGGTGGTGGAACGGGCAGGTATTGCCAAGGGGTCGCTATTCAATTATTTCAAAACCAAGCGCAGTCTGTATTATCATATTTATCAATTGGCTATTAGCGAAGTTAAATCTTATCTACGAAAGGTCCGGGATGAGACGGCTGACTTGCCGTTTGAAGAACGTCTGGCCAACGTCGTGGATTCTGGTGTTCAATTCATTTCTGATCACCCGCGATTGGCACAGATTTATTTTGGGCTTATCTATTCTGCTGATTCTCCGAACCGAAAGAAAATCGTTGCCGATCTTCAACAACTATCAGATGATTATTTAGGGAAGATCATTCAAGATGCGCTGGACCAAAATGAGTTGAACCTCAATTTGGATAAATCCAAGGCTGTGTTCTACATGGATGCTGTGTTGACCCGATTTCTGAAAGAATACCATGAAATATCATCCAACGGAAACCAATTTGACCGATACGAGTGGGTGGTAGGAATTACACAATTATTTTCCAAAGGCTTCAAATAAGTGCAGAAAGTGTTGAGGCATTCGGGTATGAATGTTATTGAACACGTGGATACTTATAAAGGAATGGAAGAAGTACAAAATAGAGATTACGCATCTGTTGAAAAGATGACGGATAACCAGCACATCGGTATCGTCAAAGACATCTTTTCGTCAGTCACAGATAAGTATGATTTTTTGAATCGATTTTTATCTGCCAAACGGGATGTGGCTTGGCGGAAGCGCACTGTGAATGAAATGGATTTCTTCGACACACATCGATTTTTAGATGTTGCCACTGGAACGGGTGATCTTGCATTAGATTGTGCAAATTCCTATCCAGATGTAAGTGTTATTGGGGTAGACTTCGTCCAAGAAATGGTGGATAAAGGAATTGAGAAGGTCAATGCACAGAATTTGGATGACCGCGTAAAATTGAAATTTGGAGATGCCACGAACATTGAATTTGATGATAATACTTTTGATATTACGGCTATTGCATTCGGTATACGTAATATTCCCGATAAGGTGAAAGCCCTGACAGAAATGAAGCGTATCATCGTGAAAAATGGACAAGTTATGGTACTGGAACTCACAACACCAGAGTCGGGATTTTGTCGAAGCACCTACAAATTTTATCTCCAGGACATCCTGCCAAAACTGGCCAAAATCTTTACAAAAAATCCTGCTGCTTATGAGTATCTTGCCGATTCCATCTTGAACTTCTTTACTCAGAAAGAATTCGTTGCTCTCATGGAATCGGTGGAACTCAAAAACTGTAGGGCCATTCCGCTCACATTCGGGATATGCACACTTTATATAGGGAATAAATGAATACGGGTTAAAGTTTGAAAGTGTTCTTGTGTTTAGAACCCTTAATAATTGAACCCACCAACACATACACATTTTTTAATCATGGATAAGAAAAAAGCATTAGAAAGAATGAATACCATGGGACAAAAAACTATGGTTGAACAATTAGGTATTGAGATCACGGATTTCGGAGATGATTTTCTCTGCGGTAAAATGCCCGTGGATGAACGTACTGTCCAACCTTTTGGATCACTCCACGGGGGTGCATCAACTGCCTTGGCGGAAACGCTCGGCAGTATTGCCGGTTGGATAAAAGTGAATACGGAAAAGCAAAATGTAGTCTGTGTGGAGATCAATTGTAATCATTTAAGAAGTGCCCTAGATGGATGGGTCTATGGGAACGCCACACCCATCAAACTGGGGAAAACAATCCAAGTTTGGAATATTGAGATTAAAAATGGTGATGGCCAGATGGTTGCAGTGAGCCGGTTGACTTTGGCAGTAATTAAAAAAATATGATCAGAGTTAAAGTATGAGAAGATTTATGTGTTAATAACTTGAATACCTGAAAAAATGAACACATGATAAATGAAACAACAACAGATCGGCAAATTTCACTAAAATCACTTTGGGATGATGTGATAAGTCAAAATGGATCTACTGCTGTTTGGCGGTGTCCACATGAATCCACAATTCATTTTTTAGGTGATTTGTCCGAGTCGCCTGCAAAAGGGCGGATTGACCTTCAAAATACGGACATGGGATTTGTGGTGAGTCCGTTCATGAATCCTAATGGAAATGAAACACTCTTTTTGAATTCGGATGTTTATGTTCAAAAAATGGGTGAGGGTGGATGGAGAACGCTACGAGATGATGGGGACATTAGTGGTTTGACGGGTTCACTGACCCCTTCCTACCATTTGAATACGCGGCCGGAGAAAAAGATATCCAGAGAAAAAGGCCATTTTATTCAAATGGTAAAGGACGGGATCTCGGCCATTGCAGGAGGTAAATTCGATAAGGTGGTAACGGCGCGCACATACAACAACCCATTACCCGTCAATTTTAACGTAATAGACCAATTTTATCGGTTAGGAATGTTCTACCCCGATGCATTTATAAGTTTGGTCTCCATTCCCGGACGGGGCACGTGGATGGGGGCCACACCGGAACTCTTAGTCGAATCATCAAACTCCCATTTCAGAACTGTTTCCATAGCAGGGACGCAATCATATCCGCTGAAAAAAGACTTATCTCAAGTAGCCTGGACTGGGAAAGAGATCGATGAGCAAGCCTTAGTGAGCCAGTACATCATTGATCAGTTCAAGGCCATCAACGTACGGAAATTTAAAGAAACTGGCCCAAGAACGGTTCGAGCAGGCAATATGATCCATTTGAAAACAGAGTATATTGTAGATCTGAACGAAATTCATTTTCCAAATTTGGGAACAGTAATGCTCCACTTAATTCATCCCTCAGCGTCCATATGTGGGATACCTAAATTTTCTTCACTCCGATTCATTTTTACGCATGAAAATTTAAATCGTGAGTTTTATGGTGGATATATAGGTCCAGTGAATTTAGATGGTGTATCTAGATTGTATGTGAATCTCCGGTGTATGCAAATCCTTCAAACTTGTGCTGTGCTTTACGCCGGTGCAGGAATTACCCGTGTTTCTATCCCAGAAAAAGAATGGGAAGAAACAACCTTGAAGTGCCAAACTTTATTAAATGTAATGAATGGGGATGGCAGTGTTTGAGTGCAGGACTGTTTAAATGTAAAGGTCGAAAGAACTGCACGATAAACTCAAAATTGTGAAATCATGATCACATTTTAACATGAACACTTTAATACCAATCCAAAACACCCAACATATTTATGACTTGGTGGGGCTCTGTGCTGACTTTGGTGTGGAGAAAGCCGTAATTTGCCCCGGTTCCCGTTGTGCACCGTTGTTGATTGGATTTTGGAAACATCCGAACATTAAAACAATTTCCATTACCGATGAACGATCTGCAGGATTTGTGGGATTGGGATTAGCCCAGCAATCCGGGAAGCCGGTGGTTTTGGTGTGTACATCCGGAACAGCGGCCCAAAATTTTGCCCCGGCCGTTACGGAAGCATTCTATCAACATGTTCCCCTAATTGTGTTGACGGCAGACCGTCCGCCAGAATGGATCGATCAGTGGGATGGGCAAACCATCCATCAAGAAAATTTGTATATCGACCACATCAAAAGCAGTTATACCTATGATGAAGAAAATGTAAATGTAGCAGAAGAAGCACTTACACTAGCTTTAGATGGAGTACATGGTCCCATTCATTTGAATATCCCTATTCGGGAACCATTTTATCCAGACTCACCTGAAGAGATTATTTTTCCAACAGAATCACAGAAAATGCAGAGAAAAGCTTTAGGTGAAATTTCCAATCAGATATGGTATGAATTCAGTGAATTATTGAGTTCGTTAGAAAAAGTGATGGTGTTGGGTGGGCAAATGGCACCGAACAATGAAATCGTCAGATTGTTGAATCAATTGGATACACCAGTGGTGGGTGATGTGATCTCTAATCTTCATGGTGTGGAGGGGGTGCTCAAATCTGCTGACTTACTTTTTAAATCGGCTGATGCATCATTGGTACCGGATTTTCTGATCACTATTGGACGATCTGTCATTTCTAGCAATCTTAAACTCTATTTAAGAAAACACAAACCGCAAGTTCATTGGCATGTTGGATTGGGAATGGTGGGAGATCCGTTTCAATCGCTGACAAAAATTGTTGAATCAGATCCTGTGGATTTTTTACAAGGATGGGTGAATCGCAATATTTTGATGCAAAATCAATTCAAATATAGGCATCAATTAAACCAAACCCTGGAAAGTATTGAATTAGAATTGACCTCAGTGTTGAAGGATGTGGAATTCAATTATTTTTCGGCCGTTCAAAAAGTGATGGATCAACTTCCAGAGAATTCTATCCTTCACTTGGGGAACAGCATGCCGGTACGGATAGCCAATATTATAGGGATTAATGATCCGTCTATTGAGATCTGGTGCAATCGTGGTACATCCGGAATAGACGGTGTGGTCAGTACGGCTGTCGGTCATGCTTTAGCGAATATAGAAAAGAAACACACTTTAATTATTGGGGATCTTTCATTTTTTTATGACCGAAACGGATTGTGGCTGAATCGACCATTTCCGCAGAATTTACAGATCGTCATTTTGAATGACAACGGGGGTGGTATTTTTTATATGATCTCCGGACCATCCAACCAGGATGGACTTGTGGATTTGTTTATTACGCCCCACCACCGGACGGCCGAATTCACAGCAAATGAATTTGGGTTGCGCAATACCACAGCACGGTCCTTGGAAGAAATCCCGGGATGGAAAAGTGGTATCATAGAAATATTTACTGAAATGGAAATGAATTCAAAAGTGTTTAATCAATTAATATCAAAATAAAAGGTGATCATGCCTACGAATACCTGAAGGCTTGTAAACCTGAATACATGAAAAGGACATTATAATGAATTGGAAACGAAATTGGGAAACAATTCGAGAATATGAAGAGATCACTTTTGAATTTTTCGAAGGGATCGCCAAGATTAGCATCAATCGTCCTGAAAAGCATAATGCATTTACTCCCAGAACGGTGACGGAAATGATCGATGCAATGAACATTTGCCGGGATGACGAGAATATCGAAGTCATCGTATTTACTGGTGAAGGGGGTAAGGCCTTTTGCAGCGGTGGAGATCAAAGCGTTCGGGGCCACGGCGGCTATGTTGGCAAGGATGAAGTGCCGCGACTCAATGTGCTCGATCTTCAAAAGCAGATCCGTTCAATTCCCAAAGTGGTAATCGCAGCGGTGGCTGGATGGTCTATTGGTGGCGGCCATGTGCTCCATGTGGTCTGTGATTTAACCATCGCTGCAGAAAATGCACGATTCGGTCAAACCGGACCCAAAGTAGGGTCTTTCGATGGCGGATTTGGCGCATCTTATTTGGCTCGAAATGTGGGGCAAAAAAAAGCTCGGGAGATGTGGTTCTTATGTGATCAATACGATGCACAGCAAGCGCTTGATATGGGATTAGTGAATACGGTTGTTCTACTTGAGCAACTGGAAGACACTTTTATTGAGTGGGCCAAAAAGATCCAGGATAAATCTCCTTTGGCGATACGCATGTTGAAGTCAGCTTTTAATGCTGAACTAGATGGACAGGCGGGAATCCAGGAATTAGCGGGAAATTCTACTTTGCTATATTATTTATCCGATGAAGCAAAGGAAGGCAGAAATGCCTTTATGGAGAAGCGTAAACCTGATTTTTCAAAATATCCCAAATTTCCATAAATGTGATTATTGATGAAAATGGTTATGCGTCTAGTTTTAAGGAGTTGGACTTACTGCACTTTAATACTTAAACATCCTCTCAAAAAACACATCGAATATGAATAAGTGGCTCGCAGCTTTTAGGTTAAGAACATTACCATTAGCATTTTCCTGTATTATTATGGGAAGCGGTTTAGCTATGGAGGATGGTCAATTCAAACCAGTCGTTTTTGTTCTGGCATTAGCGACAACTCTGTTCCTGCAAATCCTATCCAACTTGGCCAATGATTATGGTGATTATGTAAAAGGGATAGATAATTCAGAGCGGGTTGGTCCGGAACGAACCATGCAATCAGGACTCATCACCAAACCCGAAATGGTGAAAGCCTTATGTATGGTTTCATTGCTTTGTTCCATTATCGGTGTGTGGCTCATTTATGAAGGGACACTTGGACTCGATTTAAAAAAAGCAGGACTCTTTGCTATTCTTGGGTTGATGGCCATGGGTGCTGCAGTGAAATACACAATGGGTAAGAATCCATATGGTTATACCGGTCTTGGTGATGTTTTTGTGTTTTTGTTCTTTGGGTGGCTCGGTGTGTTAGGTCCTTACTTCCTGCATACACATTCGTTTCATTTGGAACTTCTGTTGCCTGCATCATCCATAGGATTATTTACCACGGCAGTCCTGAATATCAATAATATGCGCGATCATGAGACTGATGCAAAATGCGGGAAAAATACGTTAGTAGTCAGGATTGGAATAGCTTCAGCAAAACGATACCATATTTTACTGAATATTGTTGGGGTTCTTTTGGTTGTTTTTTTTACGATTCCTGATATGAAAGCGCTTTGGGTTTTCCTTTTTGGGTTTATCCTTTTTGTGAAACCGACACTTGAAATTTTTAAAATCAATAATTTCAAGTTGTTTGACTCCGTTCTTAAAAAACAAGCCATTGCAACTTTTTTGTTTTCGTGTATTTTCTCAATTATCTCCAATATTTGAATAATTAATTGTAATAAAAATCATGTTTTTCTAATACACAGTGTGGATCAATCCGAATCGAAAATAAAATCAAGAAGTATAGAGCAAAATATTTTTAATACAGGATAATTTGCTAAAATGATTAGTGTCCGGCGAAGGAAAATTTTTTCTCAAAAATAGAAAGTATAATTCTTTGCTTCAAATGGTAGCCGAAATTTCAAGGGGATTTGTCTCAAAAATAGAAGATATTTTCATATATGAAGATTATAAAAAATAATTTATCGTGAAAAATTCATGAAAGCCAATTGGTCTAAAAAAACTTTAGTCTTTAAACAACCCGCCGTCACTTCCCGTAGTGTAATGCAAACCCGGGTTGTTTGGTATATAACATTAACAGATTATGGCATTACTGGTGTGGGTGAGTGCGCTCCACTACCTGGGTTGAGTATGGATGACGTTGATCTGATAGAATCAAAATTGGATGAAGTCTGTACCGATCCAAATTCCTATTTGAGTGATTTAAGTCGATTATCTGGCTTTCCTTCCATCCGTTTTGGAATGGAAATGGCTCAATTGGATCTAACAAATGGTGGCGGACAAAACTATTACAATTCACCATTCAGTGATTCCGAGGCACCAATTTCTATTAATGGACTTATTTGGATGGGGGATCGTGATTTTGTAATCCAACAAGTGTCTCAAAAGCTGACCGAAGGATGGAGATGTATCAAAATGAAGATCGGTGCTCTAGATTTTGATGATGAAATAAATATACTGAAATCAGTTCGATCCCAATTTGGAAAAAATGTGATTGAAATAAGGGTAGACGCCAATGGTGCTTTTTCTAAAAATGGTGCCGTTGAAAAGCTGGATCGATTAGCTGAATTTGATCTCCATTCTATCGAGCAGCCAATTCAATCAGGCCAATGGGATTTATTATCGGAATTATGCAAAACATCTCCTGTCCCCATTGCACTTGATGAAGAATTGATTCCGTTAATCGATGAAAATGAACGGATCCAAATACTGGAACAAGTGAACCCTCAATATTTAGTGCTGAAACCCAGTTTATTAGGTGGGTTTTCTGAATCAGAGAATTGGATGAAATTGGCAAAAGAACGCAATATAGGATGGTGGATTACATCTGCTTTGGAGTCCAGCATTGGCCTGAATGCAATTGCCCAGTGGACATCCAAAATGAATCCGGAAGGATTTCAGGGATTAGGCACGGGACAACTTTTTACCAATAATCTTCCATCACCACTCAATGTAAAAAGTGGTGTGCTTTCTTCAAATAAATTGAAGATTTGGAAAGACGTGAATCTGTTTATTTCCGAATGGTTAAGTGGAAATGATGAAATGATGCTACAAACTTCTGGATCAACAGGAAAGCCAAAGCAAATTGCTGTCAAGAAAGACTGGATGAAAAATTCAGCTCGACTCACTGGTAAAACTTTTGGGTTAAATGAAGGAGATTCTGTTTTACTATGTATTCCCATGAAATATGTAGCGGCGAAAATGATGGTGGTCCGTGCTCTGGAATTGGAATTGGATTTAAAAGTGGTGGAACCGTCATCGACCCCAATGGAAAAGATAGAAGGGGAGATCGACTTTGCCGCCATGGTTCCCCTTCAGTTGGAAAAATCTCTTTCTAAGATTGACAAGGTTAAAACATTGATCGTGGGTGGTAGTCCGATACATCCAAAACTAATATATCGACTTCAATCTATACCTACTCAAATTATTGAAACCTACAGCATGGCAGAAACGTTAACTCATGTAGCCATCAAACCATTGAATGGTTCTAATCGATCTGATGTATTTCATGCTTTAGACGGAGTTTGTTTTACAGTAGATGATCGTGGTTGTCTGGTGGTTCATGCACCGGCAGTGAATCCTGAATCAATCATAACCAATGACCGGGTTGAATTGGTGGATGACACTTCATTCCGCTGGCTGGGGCGCATGGATAATGTGATCAATTCAGGTGGTATCAAGATCATTCCAGAAGCGGTAGAAGCCAAGCTAGCTGAAGTGATCCCGGATCGAAGATTCTTTATTGCCGGAATGTCGGATGAATCCTTGGGAGAGAAAGTAATCTTGGTGGTGGAAGGGACAGCGATGGAGATTTCCTTTGCAAGTTTGGATAAATATGAACGGCCCTTAGATGTTTATTTTTTACTTAATTTTAAGTTAACAGATACAGGGAAGATAGATAGAATCGAAACACTAAAGATGTATAAATAAGGCTTCTCTGATTTTTTCTGGGTTTATTTTTTCCGAAATCTTTCCCCCAAACCAGATGCCTGCCGATGCCAATCCTTGGGCGATGAACATATCCAATCCGCCTACTACAGTTGCACCCAACTCTCGTCCTTTTTTCAACCAAGCAGTTTCGATTGGATTGTAGATTGTGTCCGCCAAAGTATGGGCCGTTTTAATTTTATATTCCGGCATTGATTCAGTGTCTGGATACATTCCTAGTGGGGTGCAATTAATGATTATGTCGGGATCAGTATTGGGTTTATTATTGGGAAATATTGTTTTGACCCATTCCAATAATTCATTTGCTTTGGACTGAGTTCTGTTTTGCACTAAAATAGATTTCACGCCAGCTTTGGCCAATCCAAAGGCGATGGCTCGGGAAGCGCCGCCTGCTCCAATGACCAGAGAATCTTTATTCTTCAAAGAAATACCATTGGATCTCATGGCATCCAGAAATCCTGTCCAGTCAGTATTATACCCTTTATTGCCATAAACACAATTCACTGCACCGATGGTTTGAGCCGATTCATCCAATTCATCTAAATAAGGTATAACCGATTGTTTATGAGGGATGGTCACATTGAACCCATCCAATTTGTGTTGGGATAAAAAAGAAGGTAGCTCGTTCTGTTTCACATGGATACTTAGAAAGGATGCATCGATCTCTAATTGGCGGTAGACCTCCCGGTGGAGTTTTGGGCTCAAACTGTGAGCGATGGGATCTCCTATAACGGCAAATTGCTTCATGTATTCAATCGATCCAATTCATCATAGAATTCCGGGAAGGAGATTGACGCACATTCTGGATGGTCCAACACAACATCTCCATTTGTCACCAGACCCCCAATGGTGAAAGCCATAGCGATCCGATGGTCATGGAATGTTTTAATCTTTGCCCCGGTTAGTGGTGTTGGGCCATTGATGATAAACCCATCATCCAATTCCTTAATCTTTGCCCCCATTTTTTTCAGATTGATGCATACTGCATGAATGCGATCGGATTCTTTCAACCGGAGTTCATCTGCACCATGAACTTCTGTTTTACCTTCTGCCTGCGTGGCCAAAATGGCAATGATGGGCAGTTCATCAATCAATCCCGGGATGTCTTCTTTTGTGATTGTGATTCCTTTCAGAGGTTGGTGAAATACATTTAAATTTCCGATCAGCTCGCCTGCTTCCTCCCATTCTTCCAAGCATTCCATGCCGGCACCCATTTGGTATAGAGCTGAATAAAACCCGATCCGGGTTGGGTTTCTTAAAACTCGATTTATAATGAGATCGGAGCCGGGAAGAATAGCAGCACCCGCCGCGAAAAATGCTGCAGTAGATGAATCCCCTGGTACGGACAATTCGAAAACAGAAAGGGGAGTTGTTAACGGGGAAATGGTAGCTGTCAATCCATTGGTTGATAAGTCGGCACCCAAGTTGTATAACATTTTTTCTGTATGGTCTCTGGACAAAATTGGTTCAGATACTGATGTCCTTCCATTGGCACCTAATCCGGCCAATAAGATAGCAGATTTTACCTGTGCACTGGCCGTAAGAGATTCATAATGAATTCCCTTCAATGTACTATTGTAAATGTTGACTGGAAGCTTCCCTTCATTACTATCAAATTGGAGCCCCATTTTGGATAGTGGATTCAAAATCCGGTTCATGGGGCGGGATGATAGGGTAACATCCCCCTCAAACGTAGCATTGATGCCTTGACCGGCCAAGATTCCCATAAGCAGTCGTGTGGTGGTTCCGGAATTGCCGCAATCCAAGGGTTGTATAGGATCTGACAAATATCCGCCGGTTACAATTACATCATTTCCCACATCTCTGATTTGAATACCGCAAGCTTCAAGACATAAGCGGGTGGATTGGACATCAGCTCCTGTGGACAAGTTAGAAATTCGCGATTCCCCATCTGCCAAAGAAGCGAACATGAGTGCTCGGTGCGAGAGGGATTTATCGCCTGAGAATGTGATTTTATCTTTAATAGCCATTGGTCTTCAATTGGTCCGCGATGAGAAAAGCTAGTTCTATGGACTGATTCGCATTCAATCTCGGATCGCAATGAGTTCGGTATCTATTTGTAAGATCTGTTTCAGATATTTCATCTAGCCCACCAGTACATTCGGTCACATTCTGACCGGTCATTTCGAGCAGAACACCTCCAGCTATCGATCCTTCGGCCTTATGGATCTCGACAGTTTTTTTTACTTCCAAAAGAATATGTTCAAAGGACCTGGTTTTGATTTGGTGACTGCTTTTTGTCGTATTCCCGTGCATTGGATCGCAAGACCATACTACAGTTCGACCTTCTTCCTGAACTATCCGGAGCAATTTCGGTAAGTACCTTTCAACATTCTTATAGCCAAATCGTGTAATCAGTGTAATTCGACCACTTTCATTATGGGGATTTAGTATTTTTAATAATTCAATCAGTTCTATTGGCTTCAAAGATGGGCCGCATTTGATACCAATGGGGTTTTGAATACCGCGACAGTATTCTACATGGGCACTATCTTTGAATCGGGTTCGATCACCGATCCAGACAAAATGAGCCGACATATTGTACATTTCCCCTGAGGTAGGATCCACCCGAGTTAGAGCTTGTTCATAGGGAAGTAGCAATGCCTCATGACTAGTGAAAAATTGTACTTTCTGCTGCTTGGATTGATTTTGGGATGTGATCCCCAACGCTTCCATAAAATTTAAGCTCTCCTGGATTTTTTGGGCCAAATGACGATACTTGTCGCCTAGAGGGCTGTTTTTTACGAAACTTATATTCCAAGAATTCGCATGGCAAAGATCGGCATATCCACCATTGGAAAAAGCCCGCAGAAGATTCAATGTGGATGCTGATTGAGAGTAGGCTTTTAACATTCGATCAGGATCGGGTGTGCGCTCGTCCGCATCAAACTGAATTCCGTTAATAATATCCCCTCTGTAGCTGGGAAACTCAACTCCATCTACGATTTCGGTTGGACTCGTACGGGGTTTAGCAAATTGCCCTGCTAGGCGCCCCATTTTTATAACTGGCAGATTTGTACCGGAAGTGATTAGCACTGCCATTTGAAGAATGACTCGAAAAGTATCTTGAATTTTATCAGCATGAAATTCCAAAAAACTTTCCGCACAATCACCTCCCTGAAGCAAAAATCTTTCACCTTCAGATACTCCCACTAACATTTGTTTCAATGAACGAACCTCATTCGCGAATACCAATGGAGGCAGGTCGTTTAGGGCTGTTTCTACATCTGCCAAATGATTTTTATTTGCATAATTCGGAATATGCTTGGCAGTAAAATTCCGCCAGCTATCAGGTTGCCACATCTAAAAATTCCGTCAATCGGCCATCTTTTGTTTTTGTAGCGATTCTTAGATTTTCAATTATTGATGTAGCATAATGATTGTATAATTGAAAATTAGAATAAAGCTCCCAAATATTGTCGCAGGTTTGATCCCCGAGGCCAAATAGATTTTGAGCCACCTGTGTAGCAATAACTGTCTGTTGAATACCAAACTCTTTCACCTTGTTTTCTGCGAGTTGATCATGTTGTTTGGTGGAATATTTCAATTGTGCCCACACATTGATTGAGTGGCAATTATACCAGCATAATTTGTCAGATATTTCACGGCAACTTGAGCTGGATATTTTATACAATACCCGTGGCACTTATTTTCATATTTTCTTTCCTGAATCAAATGTTTGCAAAGTTTACATGCCAATACGGTGTTAAGCTGTTTTTTTATCCAGCACATCTCATCCTGTTACTTTTCAGTAAAAATCAGCTGATTTGGTGATCAATCCGGCGCAAGTAACTACTACAAGGCGCTTCTCGAGTTTTTGATAGCAAGGCGTAATACAAATTCTTTTCATCAACAGCGATTAAGACTGAAGTTGTGGCCAAGGTTTCTAAGGAATCGCACCTATACTAGCCAGTAACAATCGGTTATGGGATGAAACTACTATAATTCCTTCTTGATGTTGAATCGTGGATTTTATAGAAGAAGGTTAACTCATTTGATTTAAAATGGATGCTAGATCCTTTAGAGGTGACGGTTGATTCAACCAAGCCTGAAAGTCAGAACCAGCCACGCCGCCAACGGCCGCGAAAATAATTGTGAGATAAGGATACGCCAAATGTTATCGGCATTAGATCTTGGTTTGGCAACTTAAAGAAAGGCCTATCCACTCGTATTTGAAACTTTAAGCGACCTTTATTGAAGCGCAGCGCCTCTATACCAACAACTCCATAGAAACCGAAGCCAGATTCATATTCTGAATCATAGCGGTGGTCGTAGTACAATGTTGGTTTTTTTGTCTTTACTTTCTTTCTGTAAATGGCTCCTGTTATGGATAGTCCACCACCTACATAAGGTGAGATGTTCCGTTTCTTAGACAAGAGGTGTCCGCCGATTGACACCGTGTGGAAGAAGAAACTATCTCTGTCATCTTTGTTATTGGTAGAGCGCCAGCTAACCCGATATTCGCTCCCGACAGCATAGGCTGGTGTATCAGAATACCAACCAGCCTCAAAACCAGGTGCACCTGTTATGTCCGTTCCAGGGATGAAAGTTCCGAAAATCCCTGTGCTCCAAAAGTGCTCACTTGACATCCTTCGGTGCATGCGGGTTTCTTGTTCAGTATGATCCTCTATTTCAACCGTAGAATCGATTGGTTTGTCGTGGATAAGCGCATCAACCAGTCGCGGTGCTACTGGGATCATCTCTTCAATATTTGCTAAGGTCATCTGCCGTTCGATAATTATTGTTCCGATAGGATTTTCCTGGCTCAAGCGCACGAAAATCTTCCTACCCAGACGGCGTAAAACAAGGCGATACGCACTTGTGGAAGCAGGTGCCTTGTAAACGGGCTCAGATACCGATATGCCTTGTTTACGCAGCGCATCACAGATCAACCTCGCAGCAGTTTGGGCATCGAATTCGATGATACCCAGATGATCTCCAATCAGGCAGACAGCAGTGTCAGGTGTTGGGTCAGCCGCCAGCACAACAGTGGGGAAACCCGGTAAAACGAAGAGTACAAAGCCAAATACAAGTGCCCAGATTCGCTTTAGCTCAAACATATTTATCCTCCTTTTTAGGAAATAGAGTTTGTGAGCATATATGTGTATACCAGTGTTCTCAATTCTAATCACACCTTTATTGTACTAAATGCTACAAATTTGATCAAGCTTTTTTTTCGGAGGAAGCGGAGTAGCCGATAAGGGACATTCTGAGTTACCGATCTGTTGTTTCTAACAGTAGTTGGTGGAAATGCACTTGGAAAGGTGTAGGAGATGTGAAGACTCAGATTCAGGGGAATAGGCGGGTGGAAAAATCTAATAGTCCCTTTCGTATATTGCTTTAGAGTATAAGGATTACCAACTCTATACATGGATATAATCATAGTTTTCGCTCAAAAATATATTTGGCTATTAAATTTAAAATTTGGAATAGGAAATAGTGTATTTTGATCGGTACCGACATTGTTTTCAGTCTGTAGAAGATCATTTCTCTCTATTAATATCAGAATTAGTTGGATATTGTAATTTCTCAAATTTTTCCAACAACGCTAATAACTTTAAAACATTGAATCAATAGCTTCAATGTTTTTTCATCAAATTTACCTAACGGATCCCTTAATGAAACAATTTTGGATTTACTGTTGATGGCAAATTAATAAAATAGTATGAGTTCAATCTCTAACAGTAAGTTCTTTGCATACCGGAGAGGAAATTGTTCAGGGTACGGAGTGCTTCCTGGACCGCTGCTATTGTTTCAACTTGTTTTTCTTCATCGTCATTGAGATCGGCGATCAATTTACGGATGACCTCCCGGTGCCACTTATCGGTGTGCATATGTACTGTAAAGAATTTTAACGTGTTCTCATCCTCAATTCCATAGAATGTTCGCAGTCCTTCGATCTTATTCTGGGCGATCTCCGGAACCATAGACTCATAACAATACAGCGCGGCCAAGCCAATGTGATACCGTTGTTCTTTGGAAAGCTTCATAAAGGTATCTACCAATTCTTTGGTCTCTTTCATAATGATAGTTTTTTTCACTTTGTCACGGGTGTTTCCCATTCCTTCCGCAAATCTCATCCACAGTTCTGGATGATTCTCTTCTCCCATTTCTTCATCAATGAGATTTTCTAGCAGGATTTGTCGGACGCGGATATCGTCACAATTGGTGTGGATAGCAGAGAGATAACGGGGAAAAGCAGAAACGTGTTTGAAGTATTGAGCTGCATACTCCCGGATGACCTCAGGATCTAATTCTCCGGCATTCCAGGCCTTATAAAATGAATGTTTTAATAGATGGTGTTTTTCAATTTGGGCATCAACCTGGTCAATAAATGATGTGTGTTTCATGAAGTATTCCTTTCCAATTTTGAAATTGATTTACTCTGATATTAACCTATCAGATTGGTTGATGGAAAGTATATAATCGTTTAATTTCCTTGCTATTTTTTATGAGTACACCTACCAAACGTGTCGCATTCCATACTATGGGATGTAAATTGAATTTTTCTGAGACGTCCACCATTTCCCGAGATTTTATCCGCCATGGATTTGAACGGGTAAGCTACCGTGACAAGGCTGATATTTATATCCTGAATACCTGATCGGTTACTGAGCATGCGGATAAAGAAGCACGCCAGCTGATCCGGCGGGTCAAGCGATAGAACCCGAATGCGTCTGTGGCCGTGATCGGCTGCTATGCACAGCTGAAACCGAACGATATTGTGGCTATCGGCGGGGTGGATATTGTATTGGGTACCGAAGAAAAATTCAATTTACTGCAGCATTTGGATCAGGTTGACTTAAATGGCGGAACAACGGTGATCCAGTCCGCAGTTGATCGTGTCAAGCAATTTAAGCGGTCTTACTCATTTGGTGAACGAACCCGCTCTTTTTTGAAGATCCAGGACGGCTGTGATTACACCTGTTCCTTTTGCACGATCCCGTTGGCCCGAGGAGCAAGCAGAAGCGACACCATTGCAAATACAATGAAGGTAGCAAGGGAATTGGCAGCCACCGTAACCCGAGAGATATTTAAAGGTGGTAAAGCGAATGATTTGCAGGGAGATATAATTAATGTCTCCTGGAAAGTTATGGATGATCTGGAGGATGTGGTTAGGTTTTCTACCCAGGATATGGAACGGATGAAAGCCGAAACCGGAGACTTGGTGTACGTTGCGGATAAGAGAAAATGGTTAGGGGGTTTAAAGTCAATTCATTCTATGTTTGGTAAACCACACAATGAGCCGGGTGTGATTTACCTGACGCCCGATCAGGCCCAAGGCGGTCTGTTTGTTGAGGGCCGGAAGCTTACCGCTAAAAAAGAGATGTAGTTATCCTTCCAATCGCTTAATTTCGCCGCGCAAATTGACCATTCCGGCGTAGCTCAATGGTAGAGCGGGTGGCTGTTAACCACTAGGTTGGGGGTTCGAGTCCCTCCGCCGGAGCCACATGAAAAACGGACCTAGAAAATCCATGTCCGTTTTTTTATTTTTACGCTAAACCAGCGGGTGAACAGTCAGTTTACTAACTATCATAATAGTTGCAGATACAGCGATGTTGTGCGTTAAATATTCGCATTTTACATGATACCGTAACGCGAGGGCTAACTTCGTTACGCCGATAGTATCATCTCCACCCCTTACGATGAGGTATCTCGAACTCTCTATTTATCCGTTCGCTAAAATCCTTTGGTTAACAGGAATTTAGTTGAGAGCTTATCGGTCACATTAAATATCGATGATGAAGGAAATGACGATTTCATTGGTAATTATGTAGCCCATCCATTTACAGCAGGTAAAAATCTTGATATTTCCTTTGATGATGTAGAAAATTTCAAATTAACTTATACACTTTACTGCTGTTTAGTGAGAGGTAAACGGCAGTAAAGTCGATTAAAAAAATGAAGAAGAAGTTTTTTAGTATACAAATAATATTGTCTTTTTTAGTAGCTCAATCAAGGGGTATTGAAGGGACGATCCTCCAACAGAATACTCTGGAATCCTTGGAAAATGCGAATATATTTCTCGAAGAAAATCACCGTGGAACGAGTTCGGACAAAAATGGATTTTTCAGTATTCACAAAATTAATCCTGGAACTTATACACTCATTGCAACGCACATTGGATTTAAACCATGGAAGCAGGAAATCCAGATAATCGAAGATAATCCTGTCATCCTTGAAATAAAACTTATTCCAACCACAATTGAATGGGATTCCATTGAGGTTTCAATGAATAGAAACCAAAAGGAACTACTCCAAGGGCAGCATCGTTTGAGTTCACAGTTTATTAGGCGAATTCCCAGTGCCGGTGAGCCGGATTTACTTCGAGCATTGCAAACGCTCCCAGGGGTTACCTCGACAAACGATTTTAATGTTGGATTTTATGTTCGTGGTGGAAATAGAGATCAAAATCTTTTGCTTTTAGATGATATGCCTATTTTTAATCCCTTTCATATGTCCGGGATATTTTCCACCTTTGATCCTGATGCAGTACAAAGTGTGGATTTCCAAAAAGGGGGGCTGCATCCGGAATATGGGAATCATTTGAGTTCGGTCATCAATATTAATCTTCGTGATGGGAAAGCAAATAAAAAAAGTTTATATACAAATGTGAGCTTAATGTCTTCTCGCTTCCGCTGGGAAGGACCCATTAAAAAAGGTTCCTATATGGTGTCTATTCGGCGAACTTATATTGATTTGATTTTGGATGTATTGCGCTTTATAAAAGTTTTTCCACCAGAAATAGTTTTACCCTACAATTTCATTGATGGTATAGGAAAACTTGGTGAAGCGCCCTACGCCCACATCCAAAATAAGAGTTTCCACTTATTTGGGAAAAGACACTTATGATTTATCAAAAATAGAAGGTGATGAGCCTGGAAATAAATTCACATGCGTCAATGGATCTATAAGTATCACCTATGATAAACAAATGTCTCCTTCATTCATGATGCATCATAATGTATCTATGAGTCTTTTTAAATTAGAATGGCCCCCTACCGACACTATATCATCCATAGCTATTGATAACAAAATTTCTCTCTTTCAGTTTAAAACGTATAGCAAATGGAATTACAGTCAAAATGGGAGTATTCAGGTAGGAATTGAACCAAAACAATATAAAGTTAATTTTGACATTTCCGGTTTGAGTTACTTACCCCTCCATTTGGGAGCAAGTACTTTCAGTGAATGGTCTACTTTTGTCCATTGGACAATTCCTATGTTGAATATAGGAAAAGTTGAATTGGGCGACCGATTGACATATTTCACTCATCCAAAAGAAACAAAACAATCTCTATTTGGACGGACAACATTGAAATTACCCTTTAATTTTAAATTTTCTGGTACGTGGAGCACCGGACATCAAGGGATTATGACAGTGGGCAATGAAGAAGTCCTTTTAACCCTATTTGACGCATGGCTCCCAATCCCACAGGACTTTGGTGTGATGTCTTCTGTGCAAGTGAGTTTTGGGCTTTGGCATGATTTTGATAATGGGAATCGATTTGGCTTTGAAGTCTTTCGAAAGGAGTTTTCAAATCTTGTGGAATTTAATATGAAAAAATATACCATGGATGAACCTGACTTTGTGAGTGGAAATGGTTCATCTGATGGAGTGGAGTTTTTACACCGGGATGATTTTGGAAAAGTTCAAACCCTTTTATCCTATACATTATCTGAAACCATCAAAGAATTGCAGGGCATTACATATAACCCGAGATATGACCACACACATGATCTGAATTTTAATTGGAATCATCCATTAGGGAAAAAATGGATGATGGGGTGGAAGTTTGTTTACCAAACGGGTTCTCCCTTTACGCCAACCATGGGATATTATAATCAAATATCTGCCGCCGGCGGCTTGGCAGAGAGAGGTTCCTTTGTATGGAAAAAGAAATAGTGTGCGTTTGCCTGACTACCATAGGCTTGATTTAAACTTTAGTAGAAACATGACAATTAGGGGAACCCCGATGACACTATATATTGATTTGATCAATATTTACGCCCGGTTTAATGTTTTAACATACAACAGAGCTGAAGTTGCCAATATTCAAATGCCGCCACTCATCACTTTTGGGATTAAAACCAGGATTTAGCATGGGAAATATGAAAATATTATTGTTTTTGTTGCTGGTAATTTTCATCGGTTGTTTTCCAGATCACTCTAAGTATGAAAGAATAATTGATGAAACGATGATGGCTGTTTCAGGTTGGATACAACCAGGTGACTCAATACATTATATTCATGTAGAACGATTACACGAGTGTTTATCTCATGGTGGATATGATGATTGTGAAGATGCAGATGTTCATACCGGATTTGGCATTGATAGTGCATTGGTTCATATCACTATTAGAGATTCGGTTTATATGGGCGTGGGTGCTCAGATACCTCAATACTATCGATATTATGCAACTCAATTTAGGGCTTATCCCGGAGATACCATTGAATTGATGGTATCTCATCCTGATTACGAATCGGTATGGGCTTTGGCTATTGTTCCAAGTGATATTATTGTAAATCAAATCAATGAAATAGTAAATGAAAACGCAGTATTAGATTTTGAGTGGCCCGATTCTGAAAATGCAGTTGGATTTGATTCGCATCTCTACTTAATTGGGAAAAAAGATACAATTGTTTATCGTTATCAGATATCTGATGGTTGGGATGAAAGACCAAATAAACGAAAATCATATTCTCAAAAGTTAGGGAACGTATTAGAACAAATAACTTCATTGAGTTTTGATACGGATGAAATCATAGATAATTCTGATTCTCTTTTTCTCCAATTAGATGTATGGTTATTGGATGAAGCATATTACAATACAATGTTATCTCTCTATGGCCTAAAAGAAGAGTACAGCGGGTTTTCTGCACCGTTGACTCAATATTCCAACATTGAAAATGGAGTAGGAGTATTCGGAGCTTATTGGATTTCCAGAAGTGCATTCATCGATGTGACCGGATATTTAAAATGATTAAAAATATAACATATGGATACTTACTTTAGACATATGACAAAGACATTAAGGCTACAAATGTCATTAATATTGTTTCTCTAAATATGTCACCGATAATTTCAATATAATATTTCAAGAAAAACTATACTCCAACTCAGTTTTCAGGTAGTTTGGGTCTGACATTTCCAAACCTGCTGCAGTAGGTATTCACCCAGAAGGAGGCCGTTCTATGTCAATGAGCAAACGTCGAGAAAGTCCACAGGAAGAGTTGTGGGTGCAGACCCAGGCTTTGCCCCAGGCGTCGGGACTTGGTCAAGCCCGGCAACGACTTCGGGCGGAGTATACTGAACGCAGTTTCGCCCATTTATATGAAACCGGAGGCATGCGTCGTACGCACCTCTGGGTCAGGAGAATATACCCCAGCGACTGTGTATTCATGGTAGTGCATTCAATTTTGGTCTGTTGATGTGCAGGATCACTGGCGCGGGGACTCCGAGGGTTTCCGAGGTCTATTATCGTCCTTTTTGGCAATTACTATGAGGCTGAAATTCTCATTTTAAATCGGTAGCTGATAATCATTATAATAGGTGGCTTTTATGCCAAAATGTTTAGTTGGAGTTTTAACCTGCAAGTGTATTTTTTACATAAGCGTTTTAAATCCCACCATGAAATGATGCAGTTGATCGATCGTTTGGATTGAGTTGTACAATTTTTGTTTGAATAGCTGATCTCGCTCAATTAAGGCTGCATCAAGAATGTGCGCACTACCATTTTAAAGAACATGTATTAGTCCGAGTAATCAGAAACCGGTGGACAAGTGCATACCAGGTTCCGATCGCCGTATGCATTATCCACCCGGCCCACAGCTGGCCAGAATTTTGCTTTTTTAGTCCAATCTATCGGGTAGGCTGCCAATTCTCTTCTGTATGGATGCGACCAATCCTCAGCAATAACATGATGAGCGGTGTGCGGTGCATTTTTTAAAACGTTATCTTCTCTATCGAATGTCCCGTTTTCTACAGCAAGTATCTCCTTTTTGATTTGGATCAGAGCTTGACAACAGCGATCCATTTCGGCTGTGCCTTCACTTTCTGTTGGTTCGATCATTAGTGTCCCGGGAACGGGGAAAGACATGGTAGGTGCATGAAAACCGTAATCCATTAACCGTTTTGCGATATCTTCATCGGTAATCCCGCAGGATTTTCGAAACGGACGCATATCCACTATGAATTCATGACCAACCATACCGTTTTGGCCGGTATATAAAATACTGAATTCAGCAGATAGTTGGTGGGCCATATAGTTGGCGTTAAGGATAGCTACCTGGGTTGCTTTTTTTAAACCGGCGCTGCCTAACATTTTAATGTATACCCAGGATATGGGTAAGATACCGGCACTACCGTACTGTGCCGCAGATATCGCTTCCACACCTCCGGGATTTGTACTGATGATCGGGTGGTCTGGTAAAAATGGTGCCAATGCTGCTGTGGTGAAAATCGGTCCCATCCCGGGGCCCCCACCGCCATGGGGGATACAAAATGTCTTGTGCAGGTTGATATGGCATACATCTACACCAAAATCAGCTGGTCGGCATAGTCCCACCAATGCATTGAGGTTGGCGCCGTCTAAATATACCAGTCCGCCATGATCATGGATTAATTGACATACAGCAGCAATATGTCCTTCAAACACTCCATGAGTAGATGGGTAGGTGACCATCAACGCGGCTAAACGGTTACTGTGTGCCGTAGCCTTTGTTTGCAGGTCATCCATATCGATGTTCCCCTTATTATCACAGTTAATAACGATCACTTTAAAGCTGTTCATAACGGCGCTGGCCGGGTTGGTCCCATGCGCCGAAGCTGGGATAAGGCAAACATTACGCTGATCATCACCATTTGCTTGGTGTAATGCAGAAATGATCTTTAGTCCTGTAAATTCCCCCTGGGCGCCGGAATTTGGTTGAAATGAAGAAGCTGTAAAACCGGTAATATCACACAGCCAGACGCTTAGGTCAGAAATAATTTTTTGATACCCTTTGGTTTGTTCCTCCGGTGCAAACGGGTGAAGGTGAGCAAACTCCGGCCAGGTGACACCCACCATTTCAGTGGTGGCATTCAGTTTCATGGTACACGATCCTAGGGGAATCATACTCGTAGTCAGAGAAAGATCTTTTTGCTGAAGCTTATATATGTAACGGAGCATTTCCGTTTCTGAATGATAGCTGTTAAATACCGGATGCTCCAGATACGGTGTTTTTCTGATCAGTTTTTTTGGAATGGTCGCTCCTGTTGGATTTGTTAAATCAGCATCAAAAACAGCTAGAATGTCCTTAATATCTTCTATGTTCGTTGTTTCGTCAACGTTAATACCCAAGGTGCCATCGTTGAAATCTCTGAATAACATGTTACCATTTTTTGCTTGATCTGCGGTAGCAGAGTTGGCCTCTACCCGAATGGTATCAAAAAAGTGATCATGTAAGCATCTCAACCCGGATTTTCGCAAAGATTCAGCAAGGACATCGGCTAAATAGTTTACTCGTTTAGCAATTCTTCTTATACCCATGGGGCCGTGATACACCGCATACATGCTGGACATGATAGCCAATAGCACTTGTGCGGTGCAAATATTAGACGTCGCTTTATCCCGGCGGATGTGTTGTTCCCTGGTCTGGAGGGCCATACGCAAGGCCTTATCACCATGGGCATCTTTGGTAATACCAATGATCCGCCCCGGAATCTTTCTTTCAAATTTCTGGTGAGTGGCAAAAAAAGCAGCGTGGGGTCCACCAAAGCTCATGGGTACACCAAAGCGTTGGGCACTGCCTACCACTACATCAGCACCCCATTGACTAGGTGGCTTTAGTAAAACCAGGCTTAACAGGTCCACGGCCACGACAACCAAAGCACCGGCATTGTGGGCGTGGATACATAAATCCTCAAAATCCGCAACCTCCCCATCTGTAGCTGGGTATTGCAGCAGTATTCCCAGGGTAGATTCAGCAAATTTGAACGCACCTGTGGGTGTAACCTTACATTCGATGCCGATCGGCTCGCTTCGGGTTTTTAGCACCGCAATTGTCTGGGGATGACAATTATCTGCAATGTAATAAACCTTGCGATTAGGTTTGATCCGAGCCAACATAGCCATAGCTTCTGCAGCAGCAGTGCTTTCATCCAGTAAGGATGCATTGGCAATATCCATTCCTGTCATATCGCAGACCATGGTCTGAAAATTTAGCAGCGCTTCCAACCGGCCCTGACTAATTTCCGCCTGGTAAGGTGTATACTGGGTATACCAGCCGGGGTTTTTCAGTACATTCCGCATTATTACTGGGGGAGTAATGGTACCGGTATAGCCCGTTCCAAGATAGGAACGGTTTACTTTATTTTGGCCAGCAATACCGCGGAGTTCCTTAATAGTGCTGAATTCATCACAAGCTGCACCAATTTCCAATGGCCGATCGGTAATAATGGTTTCCGGTATCGTTTTTGCAATGAGTTGCTCTATAGAATCTAGACCAAGCGTGAGTAACATGACATTAATTTCATTCTGGTCCGGGCCAATATGTCTTGCAGTGAAATCATCGGGAGGGGGTAGTTGTTTCTTCATGGTGATAATGAATGTAAAATCAAGCCTTAAATTTAGATTGTTTTGTTTCAAACTATAGAAAAGATAATCTTTTGTCAAGAAGGAATATTATATGGCCTTGCATTCTATTAACCCCGCTACTGGTGGGAAAATCGCTCAATATAAAGAATTTACCATTGCTGAAGTTGAGCAAACAATCGCAGCTGTAGACAGGGCATTTCATGAATGGCGTACCACAACATTTCCCGAACGAGCAGCCTACCTGCAGGCGGCTGGCAGACTCCTGCGGAAGAGTAAAGATGAATTCGGTAAAATGATCAGTAGTGACCCATATGTGATTTTAGCCGATGCCGCAGACCGCGATCTGATCGGCTTTCTGGACGCCGCTCTCGCAGACGTGGGCCGCTGTCGTCTGCGCTGCTGATCGGAGTCGAGATGCGATTCTGGGTAATCAAGGCGGGTGAGCCAATACCGTTCCTCACCTCCGAGAGTAAAGATCGCTTCCTGCGCGCTGGCCTCATGTGTCTGACGCTGGCGGGACGGGGCCACCAGGTCGTATGGTGGGCGTCGCAGTTCGACCATAACCGCAAGGAATTCCGCACGGTGGAGACGGATCAGCCGATCCCCGCCGGCGGTAACGATCCGGACCTGGTATTCCTATCGTCACCCGGCTACAAGAACAACATCGGATTCCGGCGCTTGTGGGACCACAAACAGATCGCCGTCCGGTTCCGGGCGCTGGCACCGACGCTGGAACGCCCGGATGTCATCGTCGCCGCATATCCGATCGTGGACTTGGCCTGCGCCGCGGTCGACTTCGGCCAAGCCCACCACATTCCGGTCGTGGTGGATATCCGCGATCTGTGGCCGGACATAATCTATGATTGGTTGAATCGGAGAATCGGGCGTCTGGGGCTCAAGAGCGACGGACTGCTGATCCCCTACGAGCGAATGGCTCGCCGTTCGTTTCGCCGCGCCGACTCGGTGATCGCGATCAGCCAGGGCATGTTGGACTGGGCGGGGCGCTTCGGCCGGCCGCCGGAGTGCCGCGTCGCGGACCGCGTATTCTATCAGTCGAAGCGTTTCGTCACCATCGACGGCACCGCACGCGCGGCGGAAATCCACTCCTGGGCCGAGCGCGGCGTCGACTTCTCACAGCCCAAGACGCGCCTGGTGTGGGCCGGGACCATGACGCCGCAGTCCGATGCGGCGACGTTGATGGTGGCGTTGGGACGCATACCGGAGCGCTATCGGTGCGCGATCGAGGTGATTATCTGTGGAACCGGAAGCTTGGCGGATACCATCAAACGGATGGCAAACGACTGTGTACACGTGGTCTTTGCCGACTGGGTTGGGCAGGCGGCGCTCTCCGTGCTGTTGGAGGAGAGTCACATCGGCCTGATGTGTTATCCGGACCGGTTCGACTTCCAGGCTTCGATCCCCAACAAAGTGGCGGATTATTGTGCCGCGGGTCTGCGGATATTGACCAATCTTACCGGCGAGATCGCGCGGCTGACGGCAGGAACGGGCACTTTGATCCACTATCCTACCGGCGATTCGTCCGCGCTTGCCGAGCTCCTGGTGGATATCGCACAGGATCCGGATCGATATCGGACGGACCATGCGCCGGCGCGAGATATTTTCAACCGGCTGTTCGACGCGGACAAGGTGATGGACGACTTCGCCGACCACTTGGAGTCCCTGGCTGACGAGGGACAGGAAACACTCGACGCTCGCGCTGACCGCGCTCCAGCAGGTTAACAGCGCGGGCGCACGCGTCGGTCGCGGCGATTATCACCGCTGATGACTACGCCCATGCCATTGCCCTAGCTAACAATACACCGTATGGTCTGGGTGCCGCTGTATTTACCAAAAACCAGGAAAAGGGTGAAATGATCGCTAAGGAGCTACTTCATGCTGGCACCTGTTTCGTAAATGACTTTGTGCGTTCTGATCCCCGGTTGCCTTTTGGGGGTATTGGTGCCTCTGGATATGGCCGAGAACTTTCGACTCAAGGCATTCTTGAGTTCGTTAATATGAAAACTATTTTCATTCGTTAAAATATTTATTTTATTCTTGATATATAGTTTATATTTCCTCAATTTTAAGGGAAGTATTAACCAAGGGGTGGAATAGGTATAATCTATCTATTTCGCAATGATCGCAAAATTTTAGTTAATTTAAGGAAGCATTATGCGTACTCTAAAAATAATCCTGGCGGCAGAACTGGTTCTTTCTATAGCATTTAGCGCTGTATCAGGAACGGTCTCTGACGCCGAAACTGGTGAACCACTTGTGGGGACGTCGGTATTTTTGAAAGGCACATTTATCGGCACTACATCCGATGAATGGGGAGCTTACACAATTGACGCCGAAACTGGTGACGTCTTAGTGGTAACCTATATTGGTTACAAAACTCAGGAGATAATTGTTGCAGCAGACATAACCCTATTGAATATTGCCCTGGAAACAGACGTTCTTAAACAGGATGCGGTGGTGGTAACCGGATTGGTAACGACTGTGAAGCGTCGCAACGCAGCAAATTCAGTAGCAGTGATTTCCAACGATGATCTGGTCAATGCACCAACGCAAACGTTGGATCAGGCTTTGAGTGGCCAATTCGCTGGTGTGAACATTCGCCGTAATACCGGCGCCCCTGGTGGCGGTGTGAATGTTAACTTGCGAGGCCAATCTACTCTGACGGGCAACACCCAACCCCTGTATGTGATTGATGGTGTTATTGTGAATAATGATGCCAACCAGTCCGGGATCGATGTGGTGACTAAAGCAACTGGTGCCGGCAGTTCACGTCCCCAGGGCCAACCCACAAATCGTATTGGTGACATCAATCCCAATGATATTGAAAACATTGAAGTATTGAAAGGTGCCAGCGCCGCAGCCATCTATGGGGCGAAAGCCTCCAATGGTGTTATTATTATTAATACCAAGCGGGGTCGTGGCGGTAAGACCAAATTCAACTTTTCAACCCGAACAGGTTTTTCTACACTATTAAAGAAAATGGGACATCGTACCTTCGAAACTTTTCAGGAAGCATATGAACAATTTGGTAAGGGCGCACAATATGGAATGGATGGAGGCGTTGATAAGATGAAAGCAGCCGTAGATGCATACGATGCTGCATATTCTTTCGCTGACTCATTATTTATGGTGGACTACCCGGATAGTTCTTTTCCACCTGCAAATCTTGCGTCCATCGGTGCCTTTGATACCACTTTTTTTCCCACATTTGAACAAAATTGGATAGGTCGTGATATTGACTATGAACAAGAACTATATGGTCAAACTGGACAACTTAGAGAAACGACTTTGAGTGCCGTTGGTGGTAATGAAAGAACCCAGTTTTATATTGGCGGTCAATATATGGACGAAGGGGGTATTATTAAAAATACCGGTTATAAGAAATTGTCGGGCCGAATCAACATTAGTCACCGCTTCAGCGAAAAAGCAAAGCTTTCTGTATCTACGAATCTTATTCGTTCAGAGACAGATCGTGGTGTTACTGGAAATGACAATACCAATCTAACCTATGGGTTTTCCATTGGTTCTACACCCAGTTTCATCGATATAAGAGATACAGACGGTGATGGGGTGTATCCAACGAATACCTTTAATCCGTCAAATCCCCTGGAAACTGCTAAATATTTTGTGAACAATGAGTTAACCCATAGAGCACTAGGCTCACTAACTTTTGATTACAACCTTTTAAAGAAAGCAAACCAAAACCTTGGATTTTTAGTGGTTGGCGGAGCGGATTTTTATAATCAGGAAAATGAAGTATTTATCCCTCCCTTCCTACAGATCGAAGAATCCAATGATGAACCGGGTCAAGCTGTAATGACAACTACAGATAATTTAAATACAAACCTGTCTTTGAATCTTGTTCACAAGCTCAAAATGCCAGGGATGAATTTTAATACCACAGCAGGACTCCAGTATGAGACCTATGACTGGAATTCAGTGTTTGTTCATGCGAAAAATATGGTGCCATCAATGACTAATGTGGACAAATCAACATCCCAGTCGGTGTACCATGATAGAGCAAAGCGCCAAGATCGTGGACGATTCTTCCAAGAAGAAGTCACTATCGGCGACAACATCTATCTGGTCTTTGGTATGCGTGGAGATGTGTCCAGCGCCATGGGGGATACTGAAGCAATGGAATGGTATCCTAAAATGGCTGCTTCCTACCAGTTTGGCGAATTTGCAGGGGTTTTTGATAATCTGAAGTTTCGTTTTGCCAGAGGTGAAACAGGAAATATGCCCGATTTAAATGCAAAATACACCAGTCTTATGTCTTCAAACATTGGTGGGGTTAATGGACTTATTTACCCAAATACTAAAGGAGCTTCTAATATAAGTCCAGAGCGCACAACTGAAACCGAGCTTGGAGCTGATTTTGCTCTGATGGGTGGCCTGGCGACCGTGGAGGCAACATTTTATACACAGAACATTACAGACCTTATTCTTCTGGTGGACCTGCCCGCTTCATCCGGCTTGCTCTATGGCTGGGAGAACGGTGGTGAGATGGAAACAAAAGGGACTGAACTTACACTGGGGTTGAATCCAACACAACTTGTCAGCCTGGGCGGTTTAGACTGGAATTTCCGAATGAATTATTACACAACAGAATCTAAGGTTACAAAGCTGAATGTTGATCCTTACAATTTTGGCGGTTTCGCTACTTTCCTTGGAACGTACAGAATTGAGGAAGGTTGGTCACCCACAGCTATTGTTGGATCAGAAACAAATTCAGATGGAAGTTATCAAAAATTGGGTGATGAAAATCCTGATTACAGGATTTCCTTCCATAACTCATTACGGTTGGGTCCAGTAGAATTTGCCTTTTTGATCGATCACAAGGAGGGTGGTCATGCTATTAACCTGGCTAACCTTATTTATGACCTTGGCGGTACGACAGCTGACTATGAAGAGAATGGCGGCGATCGACTTGGTGGTTTGGGTACGGTGACACAACCCTATATTGAATCGACTACGTACACTGCTTTACGGGATATCAGCTTGAACTACACTTTACCAAGCAGCGTACCTGATCGATTTGGTTTTGGTTATTTGAAGGTTGGGTTTTCCGGCCGGAATCTATGGTTAGACACTGATTATACGGGGTTGAGCCCTGAAGTGAGTCAGTTTGGTAATGAAGCAGTTGGCGGTTCAGTTGATACGAATCCTTTCCCGCTTTCTAAGAGTATGTATTTCACACTTTCACTCGGATTATAATCACAGGAGGAAATAATTATGAAAACGATTAGAACAAATAAAACATTGAATATCCTCCCCATAATAGCAGTTCTTTTTTGGGCTGGATGTGAAGATCTGGATTTCCCGGACCCCAATGACCCTCTTGAGGAAGCATTTACAATACAGTCGCTTGTAACAGGAGCTGAATCTGTTATGCGCCAAGATCTTGGTATCTACCTCAGGGATCTGTTAGTTGTGGGCAGGGAAGCCTATTACCTTGAACCTGCAGATCCAAGATACACGGGAGAATTGTTGATTGGACCTATTGATCCGGGCGGATTCCTTTGCAATCGCCCCTGGCAGGCTGCTTATAAGGTGATTGCTAACTGCGTAACACTTATGGACCATGATTCAGCAGATGCGGGTGCTAAAGGGGTTGCTCAAACTCTGCACGCCTATAGCTTGATGCGCCTAGTTTACTTGTGGGATGAAAGCGGCGCCCGCTTAAATTATGATAGTGATATTAGTGCCCCCGTGTCCAGTAAAGCAAAAGTGCTGGTAGAGATTGAAAGCTTGCTGGATACCGGTTATAGCGACTTGCAGTCTGCCGATAGTTCATTCTCATTTTCGCTCTCCAGCGGTTTTTCTGACTTCGATACACCCGCAACTTTTGCTTGGTTCAACCGCGGTCTCCGGGCCCGGGTAGCGGTGCACCAGAATGACTGGAGCGCTGCCCAGACAGCACTGGATAGTTGCGGATCCTGGGCCACCTCATCCGATCATGACGAAGGCATTTACCACGTTTTCAGTACAGCTGCAAATGATTTGGATAATCAAATGTATGAAGCGGCAGATGGGGAGTATGTTAAGCTTATGATACATCCATCTCACATAACTGATGCAGATAGTGGTGATTCTCGTGTAACAGACAACACCTACATCCGAAGTGAAGTAATTACTTATGATGAATTAGAAAGCTTTATAGCACCAACGTTCTACAGCAGCTCCTACGATCCGGTTCCGATAATGAGAGCCGTAGAACTGCAGCTACTTCAGGCTGAAGTTCATATCGGTAATAGTGATTATACTGCAGCCGAAGCAATTATGAATGAGATTCGTGCAGCGGCCGGTCTAGCTGGTTACACCGAGACAAATGCCGGTAATGCAGTGGATCGTGTGCTCCATGAAAAGCGATATTCCTTATTCTTGGAAGGACATCGCTTAGTGGATATGCGACATTATGGTATGACTGACCAATTGCCTCTTGATAGGCCTGATCGCGGTGATACGATTGTAACATTTCCAATTCCGGAAGCGGAAACACCAGGTTAAAGTATCTAAACAAGTAATAAACTAAATGGGCCTCCTATGAGGTCTTTTTAGTTTATACACAAGCGAAAGGAAATCTGATTATATCCTAAGAGCATGAATTTATTGCACTAGCGACTACTGTTTTTTCGAGTTCTGTGATTAAGGCGTTTACAAATGAAGCATCGGATGGCCAATTACATAAAAACGCTGAATTAGATGATTTGATCAATATCGATTTTGCCCCGCTACACCCGCTAACTGATCCAGTTTTCACTGAAGAAGCAAAAGTGGGTGGATTTGACTTTTTAAGTGATCATTTTCCAATTCGATTCCTTTCCACTTTTGCATATTAATTAGGTACTTAACTTTATGTGGACTTTTTTGACTAAGTCCAGTGGTCTAAAAATTGTTGAAGTTATGGATGTACCCAACATGCTTGTTACTACGCATTTTCCCAAATCAATATTGAACCGACTGTAATGTGCTATCGACATCAATTAATTTTTTTCTGATATAGATTGCTCTATCTAATAGGTAGTTATTTACATATGTCCAGCACCCCGGCGTTTTTCCCACCAGCTCTGGTGGGAAAACGCCTTTAGCGCTGAATAATCCATTCAAAAGTAAGTTGATAGTCGCTGTAGCTGTGTAGCCAGTGGTGCGAGACATTGAAGTCATATTTGAACCAGGATTATATTCATCATATAATTGATAGTGAATCTTTTCTTTTTTACTAGAAATAAATACATCCAGTAAAGTGAATTCCGGTTCTCTATGATTTAATTTCCACGCAGCAGCTAATTCTTTTGTTGTTTTATCCAAACTTTTGGAATCAAACTTTCCTAAATCACTAAACGTTTTCATCAATGCAGCATGACCTGGATAACGTAAGGTCTTTTCCTTCATATTTGGGATATATGCCATGGTAGTCAGGATTGATCTTAAGCCGTCGGTATTAAAAGCCTCTAGCTTGCCCACATTTTCATATTCAATTTCTTCAATGTCTGACAAAGCAGGTTTAGTTACGATTTTCCCTTGTATTTTCATTCGAGCCGGGCGGGTATATTCCGCGATAACATCTATAGGTGAAAAAGGAGCTTTATAGTTGTGTGGTGGTTGCGGGTACTTTGGCAGACCCCCAACCAAATATTCAAATGTATCAATTTTCATTTGGTTGTGATGGTAGCCTAATAAATAATTTGGTATACCTGGAGCTAGACCAGCATCCACGATCGCTGTAATATTATTTTCTTTGGCTAACGTATCCAGAGTAAAAATGTTCTCCAGTGAAAAGGAAATATCCACAATATTTTTTTCTGATTTGATGATTGTGTGTAATGCCTTGAAACCTAAAAATCCCGGGACGGCCAGAAGAACAATATCCGCAGAAATAACAAACTTCTGCACTGCTTTAGTATTGTTAACATTTAGAATATGGGTATGAATTGATGTATCCAACTTTTTTACAGATTTTAGTCTCTCCGCTTCAAAGTCAGCTAGGAAAACTGTGTGCTCGTGTGCCAAATCCAATGCCATAGCCCTTCCTACTAATCCCGCCCCGATTTGACACACTTTAGCCAATTGATAACACCGACTTTAATAACAATTGAAATTGATAGACACCTACTTCACTTTGGATAGAAAACCGGCCGGAATTGTAACCATTTAATTCTAAACTTTTTTGCACTTTTGAACAGATCTGAATGTCCTCTTGCTGCACCAACTTGCTTAGTTCAAAAGCACTTTCTAATTCCATTTCACCTAAATTTTTAATATAATAATCAAATTGAGCAATACATGCTTTTTGGTCTAGTTGGTGTTACTATGTTAGTTTGTAATCTTCCCTGAGCTATATTCAATAGACTATTTAGGGAAATCGTAAACTAAAAAGTACTATACGTCCACCGGTTCTGTTCTTTCATAAGGATTTAATTCTGGGTTCAGGGAAACACGTTGGAACAAAGGCGGATTGTTTTTGCGGACGGCTTTAAAACTGTCCAGCACAAAACACTCCAGTCTTGATGTGGAGGCGGTGAACCAAATTAATAAATTGCTTTAAAATTTATTGGACGAATATCGATCTCTAGTCAATGGGAAAACAATAGATATTAAATATGGAAGACAGAAAAAGGTTTCATTAAGTCTGGTTTACAAACTTGGTCGTTGGTTTTTGTTTAAATACCCTGATTGAATGGTCACGCACGAATTTGTATACCTTTTAACATCCCGCAACTTACGCGCAAGGGGTAAGCTTGTCCGGTAATTAAACAAGCCTTATACCAAGTTCAAAAAAGAACATTTTTATAGTTCTTACTACTACGACCCGCGCAAGTTTAAGGAGACCACAATGCCATTACTACAAGCACTGACTGTTGAACCACCGCTTTGTTCGGATTGTTTGCACCGGTTGCATGACTTTAAAAAGTTTACTTGTACCGTTTACCCGGGCGGAATCCCGATGGGAATAATTAGAAGCGAAATCGATCACCGGTTGCCGTACCGGGGAAACAATAGCATTCAGTTTGAAATTAAAGCACTATAAGAAAAATATAAACCGAAACCGAAATAAGCACTCCCTTTTTTGTGCTACTCCCAAAATTTTTGGGGTAAAAACACTGTTGTTTAATGTTGGAAATTTATCCACTGATTTAATCAAAAAAACAAAAAGGAAAAGTAATAGACATTGCAAAAGCGCTTGATCGGGTGCAGTCAAAAGTAACCGACAAGAAAATTGTGGAAAGCTTGAATTACCTCATTGATTCGGAGCTTAATAAGGATGTTGTCGGAGGATCGGTAGTTCTTAATTCCCCGTGTTGTTGATTATGTTAGTGCAACCATTACAAAGCACCATAACAGATCAATAATCAATAATTTGTGTGCCGGGTGGGATTCGACCCAGTTACCGTTAGTAGAGAAGACTTTTTAGAGAGTGATCCCGGTGCGACTCGAACGCACGGCCAACGGCTTAAAAGGCCGCTGCTCTACCAACTGAGCTACGGGATCAGATACCTTAAAATTGAGGGTCGAAAAGTTACATTTTTCCATTCAAACTCCATAGAAAAGACTTTCGTTATATTGGATATTCAATTTAACATCAATTGTTTATGGCTTATATCATTAACAGTATAAAAAAGGTATAACATGATATTAGATAAAAGTATAGATTTTTCATCAACTTATCATATCGGACAGTCGATCATAATAGATAATCGGGAATGGATTGTTGCTGAAAATAAGAATGGGAATGTCCGTTTACAGCGGGATGGGATCGATGGATCAAGCAATACCATGACCCTGGCAATAGAAGAATTAACGAAGCTGATCGAGCAATCTAAACATCAGTTTGAGAACTGATATATAGTAATTATTTTTTTTTCAAAGTCCCTTCGATGCAAGTAGTGTCGAAACCGCCCCTGGTATTGTAAATAGTTGTAACCTGCAATTGATCTGTGTGTAGTACTGCATGGAGGTCATCATAGATTCGTTTTGTTACTGCTTCTTGGTAAATGCCGACATTTCGAAAACTGATCATGTAATATTTTAGTGATTTTAATTCAACGCATTTACCACCTTTAGGATAATATTCAATGATTACGGAAGCCAGGTCAGGTAAACCACTAAAGGGACAACCGGCACTGAATTCGTCCGTTTTCGTCATGATATACTGCTCCGGACTATCAAAATCAAATGTTTCTAAATAATCTTGACGAATCTTTTCTTCACCATCGAAATCAAATATTTTTCCATCTGCTTTAGCCATCATTGGTTCCTATATGAGATTGGTAATGTTACAACGAGTTTACAGTGAAATTAACGCTAATAAAATATAATGCAGATTTATGATAGACTTGCACTTTTTCATTACAGCACTAGGCATATAAAATATCAAATTATAACCAATTTTATCAATGAGATATTAACCGATAGTAAAAGCAGTTTATTAGATAAATACGGTTCATTGAATAGGGAAATTATCGCGCAAGTGGTGACATCTAACGCAGAAATGGTTGAAAAATCGGTGCGGGTTACTAAAAGTGTAATTGCGGTTGGTCAAGTAAATTGCTGAAAAAACGGGTGTGGATATTTTATCGTTAAAAATATCTACCGGAAGAAGTTTAATGGAATTTTACACCATTCTGGAAAATTAACTGACCAATGGATCTCAAAAATAAAAAACAAACTGGATGAATTTATAAGCAAAATACCCTACCCTTTATAAATACAGCCGGAATTGCAAGTCTCTTTCACTTCAATCGATGATAAGTTATCTAAGGCAGGTTTCAATCGTTTCCATATCCATTGTGCCAACACTTCGCTGGTGGGATTTTCTAATCCTTCAATGTTATTCAAATAGTGGTGGTCGAGCTGGGCATAAATGGGTTGAAATGCTTGTTTAATATCTGCATAATCCATCACCCAGCCGATTGTTGGATCTATTGGTCCACTGATCGTAATGCGCACCGTAAACGAATGGCCGTGTAAGTGCTTGCATTTATGCCCATCGGGAAGATTGGGTAATAAATGCGCTGCTTCGAATGTCAATTCTTTGTAAATGTCCATGTTGATCAGGGAATACCTAAAAATTTATGTGTTTGCAGACTCAAACTCCAAAAAGGATGCGCTTGGCAGTAAGCAATAGTTTTTTTAGTGTTTTCTTGCAGTTCAGGACCGTCCATTGGTTGTAATGAAAAGTGATCAAAGGATAAATCTTTAAACTGTGTTGGGTCCGCATCCTGCTGGGGATAAACGAATTTTAATTCATGACCTGTTTTTAATATCAATTTTGATCCGATCTTTGGTGATACACAAATCCAATCAATATTTTTCGGTGGTTTTATTGTACCATTAGTCTCAAGGGCTATTTCGATGTTGTTATCGTGAAACGCATCCACCAATTCCTGATCCAATTGTAGTAGCGGTTCCCCACCTGTGCATACTACAAACGGTTTGCTAATGATATCTTCAGGCCAGTGGGCCAACACCTTATCCGATAGCTCCTGTGCTGTCTTAAAAATACCACCCCCAGGTCCGGTTGTCCCCACAAAATCAGTATCACAAAAATTACATGTTGCATGTTCTATATCTTTTTCTAAACCTGTCCAGAGATTACAGCCACTGAAACGGCAAAATATAGCCGGCATTCCAGTGTGGTATCCTTCACCCTGTAACGTATAAAAGATCTCTTTGATTTTGTACGACATGATTATGCTGGATATTCCAGTGGATCGGTGATCCCGGCTTCTGAAAAACCCTTTAGTCGCAGCCGGCAGGAATCACAATGACCGCAGGAAATGCCGTCAACACCCGGATCATAGCATGAATGGGTCAAAGAATAATCAACATTTAATTCAATTCCTTTCTGAATGATCTCAGTTTTTGTCATTTGCATAAGAGGCGCATGGATGGTTAGCAATCGATTACTTTCAACTGCAGTTTTCGTTGCCAGATTAGCCAGCTGTTGAAATGAATTGATGTATGCTGGTCTGCAATCGGGGTAACCACTGTAATCCAGAGCATTTATGCCGATGAAAATATCAAATGCCGCGATGACTTCCGCCCAAGCTAGTGCATAAGAAAGAAATATTGTATTACGTGCAGGTACGTAGGTAATGGGGATGGTGTCATCATCTGGCGCGGTATTTTTTGGAACGTCAATTTCATCTGTCAATGCGGAACCACCAAATGTCCGTAAATTGATATTAACTATTTTATGTTCAAATACTTGGAAGTAGTCCGCTATATTTTTTGCTGCTTTTAACTCGTGTTTATGCCGCTGACCGTAATTAAATGATAACGCATGCAGATCAAATTGTTGATTTTTTGCGGTGGCAAGACAGATTGTTGAGTCTAGTCCGCCGCTCAATAGAATGACTGCTTTTTTCATAAAGTGTTCATGATAGCTTTTTGATCGTTTGGATTGTGCCCGTGGAAGGATTCGAACCCTCGACCAAGTGATTAAGAGTCACCTGCTCTACCAACTGAGCTACACGGGCAAATGATTACAGAATAAGCGCGGGAAGTTAGAAATCCAGCTCCGGATGTCCAACAAGATTGCAAGGATAATAAAGAGTGCAAAAGGAAAACTAAAATAATATTTTTTTCATTTTCACTATTGCTCAGAAAAAAATCGCCACGTAGTTTTACTTTACCTTAAAAAGCAAATTTATTGATTTTAAATTTGTTTATGGAGAGGTTAGCAAGTACAAAAGTAGAATGGCTCCGGGTTGGCGTTTGGAGCCATTTTTCTTTGTTATTTTGTAAATTCCTCGGGTCTATTTTTGAAAATGGGGGCGACTGGTTTCGACGGGATAAGATCGTTGTTAAACTGCATGTGGAGATCCCGGAATTCTCTTTAATCATCCGGATATTCATACATGCCGATTACGGCTATATGGCTACAGCTTAAGATTGTAGCTCGTTCTTTATCCGATTTGTCTGTGGTTAGATAAAAGGACGTCGATTACATAGACTGGTCTCAACTTGTGCTCCGCGTTTTGAGATGAGAAAAATGGAGCTGGTTCTGCTGATTGTCCGTCCCTGGCCATAAGTGGAATAAGAATACGCCAGGAGACTAAGCATGTAGACGTTTTTCAAGGATTTATTTCGGACGGGAGTTCGAATCTCCCCGCCTCCACTAATTTATCATATTCCTTAATATCACTGTGAGGCCGTTAATAATGAACTGTGTGGCGATCACCATTAAAATTAACCCCATGATGCGCTGGATGATGCGCATACCGGCCACGCCCATTTTTCTGCTAAGTCTTTCACCGCCAAATAATATAAACATAACGGTTATCATGACCAGTATAATGGAAAGGGTCAAGATTGCAAAATTGGCGATTGTTTCCGATTGGCCGGATAGGAGCATTGCCCCTGTAATGGCTCCGGGGCCGGTGATCAACGGAATTCCGATGGGAGTATAAGCAAATTCATCAGAAGCAATAAACTCTTCTTGCTCTTGGAGAGTTGTCCGTGTCCGGCCAACCTTTGCTTCCAGCATATTAAGGCCGCTGCGGAAGAAAATAATTCCGCCCATAATCTGAAATGCTTCAATTGTGATTGTGAAAAACTTGAAAATCACTGATCCGAACAAAGCAAAAATGATGAGTACAACTGTTCCTGTAAGAACACCTTTTTTGGCAATAGCGATCCGCTCATTATGATTATAACCATCTGTCATTGATAAGAAAATTGGTGTAACCCCCAAGGGGTTTATCAATGGAAAGAGCGTGGAAATACACAACAAAAAAAACTCGAATTCACTTTGTAATAGATTGCTCATCTACATGCGTTCCGGTGCGGATATACCTAATATACTTAATCCATTTGCGATGATGTTACGGATAGCTTTAACTAAAAATACTCGTGCGGTTAACAATGCTTTATTATCTGAGATCACCCGGCATTCACTATAAAATTTGTGAAATGCAGTAGCTAAATCTTGAAGGTAATTTGCAATTATTTGTGGTTCGAAGGTAGCCAAAGCGTAATCGGTAATTTCAGGAAATTGTGAGGCTGTTTTTAAGAGATTGAATTCTGCAGGATGTTGAATTAGACCGGCATCAAAATCTGCCTGTATATTTATTTTTAAATGTTCGACATGTTTAATGATATTGCAGATTCTGGCGTGGGCATATTGTAGGTAATAGACAGGATTTTTTTCAGATTGATCCGCCGCCAGATCTAAATCAAAGTTGAGGTGTGAATTCATTTTTCGCATAATGAAAAAGTAACGTACAACATCCACACCCAGGTCATCAACTAATTTTTTCAATGGTATGAAATCGCCTTTACGGGTAGACATTTTTACTGTTTTTCCGTTTTTCAATAGGGTAACGAATTGATGGATGAGAATATGTATATGTTCTGTATTCAATCCGAGCGATTTTACACCGGCTAATACGTCTGGGTATGTATCCACATGATCAGACCCAAAAATATCGACAATAATATCAAAACCCTGTTCTACTTTTTTCCGGTGATAGGCAATATCGGGCAAACGATATGTTGGCTCTCCGGAACTTTTGATTAAGACCCGGTCCTGTTCCATACCCAAGGCAGTGGTTTTGAACCAGGTAGCGCCGTCCGCATCGTACACTAGATTGTTTTTCTTTAAATCAGTGATAACCGTATCTATTGCTCCGGTTTCGTAGAATGTTTTTTCATTAGAAAATTGGTCGTGGATTACATTTAAATTTTTTAGTACATCCTTGATACCCTTAAAGATAATTTCTTCTGCATACGTACGAAAAAGATCATCTCCTGTATTTAATGCGGTTCCATATTCCTTAATCAAAGCAGCTGCAATGCTATGGATGTATTCACCCTGGTAGCCATCTTCCGGAAAATCAGTTTTTTCCCCAATTTGCTTCAAATAACGGGCTGCAACCGACTCAGCCAAAAGACGCATTTGCCGGCCGGCATCATTAAAATAATATTCCCGGGTCACTTCATAGCCATGCCACTCCAGAATTTTTGCAACCGCATCGCCCAAAACTGCTTGCCGGCCGTGGCCGATCGTCAAGGGGCCGGTTGGATTGGCACTGACAAACTCCACATTTGCTTTTTGCCCTTGACCCTTATTGGTTTTGCCAAAGTCTGAACCTGAGGCAACAATTTTTTTAATCAACGATTGATAATATGAGTTCTTAATATTGAAATTGATAAAGCCCGGTGGGGCTAAGAAAATATTTGCAATAACCGCATCTGTTGTGGGTAAGTGTGCGATAATCATTTCCGCAATTTCCATTGGTGGTTTCTGGGCTGATTTTGTTAATGATAGTGCCAAGTTTGAGGTTATGTCACCATGTTCTTTTGCTCTGGAATAGGAAATCTGCACTTCCGTCACTTCTAGGCCAGCTTTGTGGGCCGCATTGGCAAGGATAGTTTGCAAATAGTCCTTAAGGTCCATCGGTAAATTCTTGTATAGGTGCATCAGCCCACAGACTTTCTAGTTTGTAATAATTTCGTTCCATAGTCAAAAATATGTGAACCACAACATCAATATAATCCAGCAAAACCCAATGGAGCTGTTCATACCCTTCCATGTGCCAGGGCTTATGGTCTGTACCACGGCGAATATTGTCAGCGATTGCTTTAACTTGGACATCAGTATCGGCAGAACAGATAAGAAAATAATTTGTTATACTGGTAATGTCATGTACGTCCAGGACAATGACATTTTCAGCTTTTTTCTCAAGCGCTAGTTGAGCAATTTTAACTGACAGTTGCTTGGAATCGTCAGCAGGGGCAGGAGCCAATGTTATTGAATTAACTCCGCGATTGATTTGATTTGGTTTATATCATCACCAAGGACAAGAGTAATATCTACACTTAATTTTTCATCCGGTATATGTTTAACGCGGGGATCAGTTTTTTCGTCCATTCCCAGCATTTCGGCTACTTTTTTCAAACCTTCAAAATTTTCGTTCCTTAATATTACCAGTGTCTGATCATAATGATAATGATCTGCATTTTCGGAGCGAACAACATCCAGTTTTTGATCTCTTAGGAAATCTGAAACCTTGCCAGCTAATCCGGGCACACCACAGCCGTTCAATACTTCTATTTCGATATCCAGGATGGGGTTTTGCTCATATATTTCCATTGCGAGTTTAGGTGTGTCCGTTTCCGCCGGGAACGTTACTTCGATAGGTACCCCAGTTTGGATTTGGCGGTTGGAAAAAGAAAAAATAAATGCAATGAGCAGTAGTGACAGCGCCACAATTGCAGAGTTCAAAATTGTCCCTTGGCAACTTTTAGGCTTTTTCAGTTTGTTAGAACGTGTAGAAAAAAGAAATCTATTCTTTTTACGACGTCTTAATTTTGCCAAATGTTAAAAGCCTCTCAAGTAAAGATGCTGGTTTGGTCTACGGTAATATGTGGGATAATTGCTTATTTTAAAACTGAAAAAACTATTGTCTGTCGGTTGGTAATTCAAGCCAACTCCGTAGTACATTGAACCTTGTGAATTGATTCCTGTCATTGAATGCTGCACTAGGCTGATTTGGGTATTTAGATCAAGTTTGGGTGTTAAGGCCAATGAAAAAGAATTTGTATATGCACCAACGTTGACCATAGAGCCACCCAAATTCATGATCGACAAAGAAAAATGGTGATTCGTAGAAATTCTACTGGGATCAAAGAGCGACCCCATTACCGGGTTGCCAATAATTGACTCCCGAATGTCTTGCACTGGTACGTCGTGTTTAAATTGACTGTACGATGGTACAGAGCCAACCACAGTAAGAATGATTATCAAGGTAATGACTTTTTGCAATCGTTTTTTCATGGTAGTAATTTCGCTTTAATTAACTCTTTTTGCAATCCCCCAATTAAAAATTAGTTCCGCGTTTCTATTGTTCCCCCACCGAGACATACATCACCGTCATAAAATACAGCTGCTTGCCCCGGCGCGGCGGCAAACTGCGGCTTCGCAAACTCTACTTCTGCCCCCCCATCTTGAATTTTGACCGAACAATATTGATCAGCCTGTCGGTACCTGATTTTTGCACTCATGTATTTAACTTCAGGCGCAGCGTCGGAAACCCAATGCAGATCTCTTACGGTAATGTGCTGGTTATATAGTGCTGGATGGTCCTGCCCCTGGCCAACAATTAATATGTTTTTGTTGATAATTTTGTCAATGACAAACCACGGTTCTTTCTTGTCCCCATATCCACCACCAATGCCCAGTCCGCGACGCTGACCGATTGTATAGAACATTAGCCCTTCATGTTTGCCCACTATTTTCCCTTTAGGTGTGATCATATCGCCAGGGTCAGCGTTAAAATATTGACGCAAAAACTCCCCGAAATCCCGTTCCCCAATAAAACAAATACCGGTACTATCTTTTCGATCGTGGTTGGGTAACCCTTTTTCTTTGGCCAGTGCACGGACTTCCCCTTTGGTCATAGGTCCAACCGGGAATAATGATTTTTCCAACTGAGCTTGGTTTAGCATATACAAAAAATAACTTTGATCTTTATTTTGATCGACTCCTTTCCGCAGTGATATAGTTCCATTGCGTTTGCTGATACGCACGAAATGTCCGGTCGCAATTCTTGTTCCGCCCATTCGCAGCGCAAAGTCAAGAAACGCATTAAATTTTATCTCTTTATTGCAAAGTGTATCTGGATTGGGAGTGTGTCCCGCAGCGTATTCTTTCAAAAATTGATCAAAAACCTTTGCTCGATATATCTTATTAAAATTGACTGTATTGAGTTTTAAGCCCAAATGATCACAGACCAATAATGCATCTTTGTAGTCTTGTTCTGTTGTGCAGTAAGGGCTGTCTTCTACCCAATTTTTCATAAACACGCACTCTAGGTCATACCCCTGTTCCTTCAAAAGTAACGCAGAAACAGCACTGTCAACACCGCCGCTCATACCGATAATAATTCGTTCTGTCATTACAATCAGCTAACAGCGCGGATCTGTGTTATTGCTTTGTGTAATGCATTGACTAAATAATCAACATCTTCACGGGTGTTACCAGTGCCAAAGCTAATCCGCAATGTACAAATGTTCAAATCGTCGGCCAGTCCGATTGCCTGTAAAACGGTAGACGGTTGAATATCACCAGAGGAGCAGGCCGAGCCGCTGGAAACAGCAATGTTTGCACGATCGAGGTGTATCATTAACAGATCGCTTCTAAAATTTGGAAACGTGAGGCTGATCAGCCCGGGCAAAACATTTTCAGTTTGGGTGTTGAATACTACCTTTGGAAATTCGTTGGAAATTTGTTCACGAAATGCATGTGCGAGTTTATTCAAATGAGATCGTGTCTGGAGCACGTTTTCTGCTGCCAGTTGCGCTGCCAAGCCTAATCCGGCAATACCAACTGTATTTTCAGTACCAGCCCGCAACGACTTTTCCTGGCTGCCACCAATAATCAGGGGGTACAGTTTTACCCCATTACGTACAAAGAGGGCGCCCACTCCTTTTGGCCCATAAAATTTATGCGCGGAGAAACTCATGCAGTCCACAGCCAATGAGGTTGTATTAATTGGGATTTTGCCCAATGTTTGAACCGCATCAGTATGCATAGGGATATTTTGTTCTTTCGCGAGGGCAGCGATTTCAGTTACGGGCTGTAAAGTACCGATCTCATTATTGGCCAGCATGATTGAAATGAGCCCCGTTTTTTCGGTGAGTGCCTCACGCACACTACCCACGCGCACCAATCCGTTGTTATCAACAGCTAGAGCTGTGTGGGACACCCCAAATTCTTTCAGTTTGTCTAAAACATTTAACACAGCCGGATGTTCAATTGCTGATGTGACCACATGCTTTTTTTCTTGGTGGAGTACGCTCCACAAAACAAGGTTATTTGCTTCGGTGCCACCCCCCGTGAAAATGATCTCCCTGGAACTGCAACCAATGGCCTTAGCCATTTGTCCCCGTGCTTTTTCGATCACCGTTTGGGCTTTTTGTCCCGCTGAATGGATACTGGAGGGGTTGCCGTAATGGTGTTCTGCCACATTACGCATAAGGTCCTTTACTCGCGGATGTAGGGGTGTAGTTGCGCTATGATCAAAATAGTACATTTGCATTATTGTCTAACTGGGGAAATTACAAAAAAAGGTTATTTATACGTCGCCACGAATGACAGCGGTCATTCTGGATGGAGCTTATTTTCTAGGAAAGGTCAGCGAATGGTGGTTTCATCTATTTTATATGCTAACACTTTATTATTATATCAAAGCCACTCTGGCCCAGCACAAAGCCTTCATCGACAGTACCAATATTGTTTTAGCCATGACGGGAATAGAGCCAAAATAGGCTATTTCATCAACACCATTTTATTGGATTGGGTAAATACATTAGGGTGGCTGTTTGTTGCCGTCATCCCATTTTCAAAAGCGATGCGCATCCATACAATTAAGGAGTGTAAACATTATGCGGGTATTATCAAGTAAGAAACCTTACGGATGCGTTTTTACAGGTTGGAACACATAAAGTTCAATGGAATGGTGAAAATGATTATGGAAAATCATTGCCGTCTGGTGTTTATATAATCCATTATAACTTTGATGATTATACGAGCAATTGGAAGATGGTATTATTGAAATAGTTCGAAAGATCCTTGATGACCGGGCTCCGCATTGCCTTTCATCATTTAAGATATAAATACCAGGGTACGGTTACATCATTTATCACCATAACAACCAATAAACAAACAGCAGGCCTGCCCGTAAAAGATTTGCTCCGTTTTAGAGATAACTCATGTATCAATGCAATCATTGACCAGCTAAACAAATACTATTCAACGCACAACTTTATACTGCAGCTGATTTAAACCCGGCTTAATAGGCAAGCTATGAATCAAATCCAGCTGTAGCTCTTCTTCTAAATCATAAAAGAGTCTTATTCCAGAACCAAAAGCAAGGGGGTGGGGGGTGAGATATAAATGGGTTAAATATGGAGCAAAGCGGCTGTTTGTGCGCCCACCACCAGCCACAAAGCATTTTTCACCAACAATGTTATTTAATATTTTGGCGGGTTCATCAGACCGGTGCAAAACAATAATTTCACGGCCCGTTAATTCTTTTTTCAGGACGGCGAAGGTATGTGATCCCATGATAACCGGTGACCCCATCGTTTGTTCTTTAAATATATGCAAATCTTCACTCCATCGCACCTCTTCATTGGTGCGCCGGGCTATATAACCATCAACGGTAACAGCTGCTATTAATATAATGTCCAAGTTTGCTTATACCGAGAATACTGCATATCAATCTATGTCTTCACTATCAAATATTATTTTATTCTTCCAGGGGCCGCCCCGTTTCATCAATCGAACCAGCGGCAACAATTACCAGTTGGTTGGGGTCTATATATTTATTGATTACTTCATTAACCCGCTCTAGTATAATACCGTTGATAATATCTGGATATTCATCCAAAAAGGTGTCCGGGTTTTCTCTTTCAACATTAGTCAATATCTGGCTGGCCAGACCTCTGGTGGTTGCTAATCCGACCTTATAAGAACCGGTGATAGTTTCTTTTTTTACAGCCAGTTCGTCTTCAGAAACGCCCGTAATCCACAAATGAATCTGTTCTTCTGTGGCCACTCTGCCCTCCTGGAGTAAGCCTGGCGCAAAAGTGCCCCAAACACCCCAATACCCATCATTGCCGTTATTAACACCACGAATCATGGAATATATGCCGTATGTAAGTCCTTTTTGATCTCGAACGGTTTGCATAAGGCGCGCCGAAAAATTACCACCCAAAATATAGTTCCCAATCATCAGCGGATAATAATCCGGGTGTTCTCTATCAATTCCGATGGGCAAACCAAAAATGACATCCACGCTTGTTTTGTCCTTCATAGAAACAAATTGTGTTGTTTTCTGAATATCGTATGCAGCCACTGTTAGTGCTGGCATTTCCAGCTCTGATATGGTCCAATCGCCAAATGTTTTTTTCAAAACAGCTGTTAAAATTTTATCATCGACATCACCCACAGCAACCACCGTCATTTTACCCAATCCGTAGTTTGTGTGGTATGATTTCAGATCTGCTACTGTTGCTTGTTCAATATGTACGATCTGCTCCGGGATCGGCAGGTAATAATTGGGATGTTTCTCTGGGTATACGATCCTGGAAAAATTACCCCTGACCTGTGTTCTGGTACTTTCCGCAGCACGTTTTAGACTGCCGATTTTTCTTTTCTTGAGATTATCCAAGTCTTCTGCATTAAAGACCGGACTGCGTAGCTGTTCGCCTAATAACTCAATGACCAAATCGATGTTGTCTTTCATACAGCGAGCATTAAACCGCACATGGTATGCAGCGCTGCTGAACGATAACAAGGCACCGACAGATTCCAACCGTTCACTGATATCAAACTTGGTTTGTTTTGTTGTGCCTTCATCCAGCATATCTGCAGTCAGTTCAGCAATAAGTGGGTTATTTTCGGGGCTGAATTCATCGCCCCCGTACAGGCTACCAGTAATCGTCACAACATCCTTTACTGGAACATTCATTGTTTTAAGAACCAGTCCATCCACCGGTGACGACGTATGAATCTGCTGCGCGATTGTAGTCTGTTTTGTCTTCGATTCACCGGAAGCTATATTGTGCGTCGTTTTATTTGTTTGCGAATTATTATTCGTACGATAAAACTGTGGTTGGTGTACTTGGGGTGGTGATGGTACCAAGCTAGTATTGCCGGCATCGGCTAAATCAGGGATGAAGTAACCTGTGGTGCTTTGGTCTTCACTAAAATACGTATTAGCAACGCGCTGGACAGTAGCTGGTGTAACGCTGGCTATCTGTTCATTATATTGTGTATAAAAAGTCCAATCTCCAATAGCGATTGCCTCATTCAGAGCGGATGCAATCGAATAAGACCCGTCCCGGCTAAAGGCTGCATCCGACCGTATTTGCGCTTGGGCTCGCTGGACTTCTTTATCGGTAACTCCATTGTTCTTTATCAGTTCATATTCTTCCAAAATGAGTTTCTCTACTATTTCGTGTTCCATTCCTGGTGTTAAAAAGACATAGGTTATAAATAAACCGTTATCTTTGAAAGGGGCATCCCACATAAACATTCCCGTTGCCAGGCCCTGATCTACAATTTTCTTGTAAAACCGGCTTGATCTTCCGCCGCCCAGTATCTTAGACAATACTTGAAGGGCATAGGTATCTTCATGGAGTCCGGCCGGAGATTTATGGGCGACGCCAATAATACCAGTTTGACCTTTTCGTTTAATGGTTAACCGCCGTGGTCCTTCTTGTTTTGGCTCTGTCGTATACACAACCGGAATTTCATGAATACTACTTCTGTAACGGCCAAAATGTTTTTTGATCAGCGACAAGGCTTCCTCCGTTTCAAAATCTCCAATAATCGTAACGGTGGCATTATTTGGCCAGTAATAGGTATCATAGAATTCCTTAAGCCGTTCAGTAGATACATTTTCAATATCCGAACGCCAGCCGATGGTAGAATGATGATAGGGGTGGGCCTGGTAAGCGGTAGTCCAAATGTTCTTATCCAGTGCTTCAAAGGGGTCATTTTCACCCCGTTCAAATTCGTTCCGGACCACTGTCATCTCCGGTTGTCGGTCTGCATCGTTTAAAAATGCGTTACGCATCCGGTCCGCTTCAATTGCAATAGCTGTTTCAAGATACTCACTAGGCAAAAGTTCAAAGTAATTTGTTCTATCCAACCAGGTCGTAGCATTGATCTGCGCGCCAATGTTCTGCAACACAGTCCAAATGGCAGTGTTTCGTTTTTTATTGAATTTTCTGGACCCTTTAAACATCAAGTGTTCCAGTAAGTGCGTGGCCCCAGTGTGACCAACTGCTTCATTGCGCGAACCCACATGGTAAGTAACCATAAAGGTTGCTACCGGTGCGGAGTGATCTTCCATTAACAACACAGTTAGTCCGTTTTTCGTCATGGTGTATTCATTAATTCCACCGGATGTTTTAACATATTCGAATCCATTCACGTTTGTTTGATTCATTACAGTTCCTATCATAAGGATTATTAGCACAACTATTCGTTTTATTTGGTTCATGATTATTCTTCTTTATTAATATTCCTTTAAAGCGATTGCGATTATATGGCTGATATAACTGCGGTGCGCTTTTGTTTCCGGAGATACTCTCACCTGGGCAGACATATCTTTTTTTATACGGATAAGATTCGCATAAGCCCCCGCCCGTGCATCGTGATGGTAACCGCTATCACCACCTAAAGTCAATATCTCCACCAGTTTATGGGTGTACTCAATTTGTAAATTCCGTCTGATGCTGTTTATGTTTTGTTTTAGGTCCGCATTGAAAATAGCATCGGTTAGATCATTCATCATAGCGATAGCTGAATATTCATTGCCGTATAATAAGCTATTTGTCATTCGCTGTAAAACGTTTTGGTGCAACAAGTGATTCAATATACCTTTTTGGATACCTAAAATTTGTTCATGTATTCTTGGGTCATTAATAAAAAAGAAGCCGCGGCGTTGTTTCTGTAAATATTTTAATATGGTATCAGGCGGATCAAACGCCTCCGGAGCAAAGGCATATTCCGCCAGAACCGACATAGCGCGCTGCTGTTGATCAAGAGCAATTGGCAAAAAGGGTGGTTGTTCGGTATCCTGTCCGTGCATTGCCCCATTCACCCTTACACCACCAACATAACGAGAAACTGTGTTTAAGGCATTGCGTTTTTCCCGCACCAATATGTTATACACATCCTGTAGTTGGTGATAGGATTGATCTGGTTTTGAATATTTTTCCAGAATTTCACCTTCCAAATTATCGATCAGTTGCAGCCGTTCAATACTATAGCCAATTGCATCAGAAGACATATCGTTAATCATAGCGTGGGGATCAATGCCTTTTCCAGGAGTGCGCATATCGTCGGCGTCATTGGCAAAGGCCAATTCCGGTTGAGTAGACTTATTAAGTAGGGCCGCTTTCTTCATGCTGTCGTTCATTTCCAGAGAATAGCCAAACTGAATCGCCCAGATGTCGTAAGGTCCAGGAACAGTTGTGTAATATTCCCCCTGCTGTTCACGATTTAAAGACACATTAATAGCCAGGTATTCCATGACCGATCCGGTGAGGCCTATAGATGCGGTACGTTCTTTATCATGTATTCCTTCCAAACTGTGCAGGCGACTGGATTTAAAATTATGACTTAACCCCAAGGTGTGTCCAACTTCATGAAGGGTTAAATACATTAGCGATTCGTATATGAGTCCTTTTTTAGCATTAAAATCACCACCGTAAACATCCATGACAGCTCCACCAAATAATATACCCTGCTGAATTTGTTCGCCCGCAGAACATACGAGTGGCGAAGTGCTCGATCGATAAAGTTCATCATACTTTACCCGGTTTGTGTAATACACATATTCCAACATGATGTCGGCTCCGATGATTTGCCCGGTACGCGGGTTTACAAAACTGGGACCATATCCGCCAAACGGGGGTAGGGGTGATGATGTCCACCGCAATACATTGTAACGTATATCTCCCGCGTCCCAATCGGCATCATCCGGCTGCACTTTTACCAACAGGGCATTGGAAAATCCGGCAGCCTCAAAAGCACTATTCCAACGTAATACTCCGACCGTAATTGCATCTCTAAATTCATAGGGTGTGGTATTTTCGATCCACCACACAATCGGCTCTATTGGGTCAGAGACGGCCGCGGCCGGGTCTTTTTTCTTTAAATGCCATCGGTGAATCAAGTCTCTATATGGGGTTGGACTATCATTGGTCATATCATCGACCGGAGTCATAAAGTAACCCACGCGGGGATCATCAAAACGGGATTGATAATCATTCTCCGGTAGAGTAATTAAACTGTGCTGCATTTTGATGCTGACCGCTCGGGCATCGGTGGCCCCCAAAGAGCCATAATTTGTCGGTGCTGGATTATCGTAAACATATTCCACTATTATATCTGTATTCTCAGGGTAGTTATTTACAGCCACATAACGACTCTTGCCGGTATTGAGCGAGCCCAATGTAAAGGGTGTTGGTCCCGGGGGTGGATTGGGTCGCGGCGACGGTTTTATTTGGTGCAATGTCTCCGCTATAAAAACAGCATCAGCATCAACCAAATATTCCTTGTTCTTTTTGTCTTCCGCGATGATTTCCAAACTAGCCAATATCGCATGACTAATATTTGCATCTGCTGCATTACTTAATGGACTGTCAGGGTTAAAATAAAACCAAGTATTTTCCGCCACCAGTTGAATCTTATTGAAATATTTTTGCACTGATAATATCTTTGACCCCCGATATGCCCCCCGGAAATGACCAGCAGCAACCACACCATCTAAGGTATGGACAAAGTGGATATATTCACGGCCAATCTGATCTTCTTTTATAATCATCATCACACTTCCGCTCACCGTGTCTTGATACATAGTGAAGAGACCTTCAATTTTTTTGGCTGTCTGGACCTTTTCAGTAATAGTGGGCGGTTTTTCTTCAGTGGTGGCCGTTGTGTCTGCTTCTTGCCCATAAATTTCTGATTCAGTAATAACGAAAAGGAACAAAATAATTATTCCTCCTGTGCATATCTGTTTCATCATATTTTCCCTTTTTGGCAGCAGTTTTAACTATTGCCCATGATTACGGATCCTTTTACGGATGATTGTTTTTTTCTCGTCCTCATGTAGTGCGTTTGTATCTTCAATAATAATTTTCAACCGTTTGCCCTCATGACCATTAATTTGGAATACATATTCTTTACCATCTGTCGCAGACCAAGTCAATATGCCATTTAGTTCCTTGAGTTTTTCTGCGTCCACTGGTTTTCCGTTCACTGAGACTTGAATAGTTGTATCTCCATTAACAATTTCTTTCTCTAATGTAACGTCCATTGGTTTACCGTCAAAAAAACCGTGATCTTTTTCATCAATGAAGATATACTCACCTTTTTTGTGGCCGCGGCTAAAATGGGCAGAATCCAACCAGGTAAAGCCCAGCGCGGCCACAAAAATAAGTGTTAGATATTTCCAAAGCATTTCCAGTTTTTCTTTTGTGTTCATTCGCTGCTCCTTTCGCAAAAATATTGACACTGGTTTTTGCTGCTGCCTTAATATACCACAAAGCTCAAACCGTTTATATTATCATTGAATGGCACCAATATAAAAAGATGATTGTTGGATACCAAATTGTTTATTTTTCAAATAGTAAAATGACTGTTTCATTTCTGGTGCCACAGATTATTATACTGTTATAGGACTGGGTTTATTTGGATCAATTTTATACATTTTGATCACCTTTTCCGATGTACCCCTTTTCATTGTGCCATTGTTTTCCAGAGCACGGATGGCCGCAAGCACAATATAGTACCTATCCACCTCGAAGAAACGCCTGAGGTTTTCTCTGGTATCACTTCGACCAAATCCGTCCGTACCCAGGGCGTAAAAATCCCCCGGTACGTAGGGGCCAATTTGTTCGGCGACCATTTTGACGTAATCGGACACAGCAACTGTAGGCACTTTATGCTTGCTCAACGATCTTTCCAGGTGTGATTTCTTTTGCTCTTTATTGGGGTTCATCAGGTTCCAGCGTTCGGTTTCTTCGGCGTCTCTACGTAATTCACTGAAGCTGGTGACGCTCCAAACACCCGGTTCGATATTCCAATCTTTTTTTAGCAAGTCGGCAGCGGCCTGCGCTTCATGAAGCAACGGGCCAGCCCCTAGCAGTCTGACCACCGTGTTTTTGGTGGGTTGAATTTTGTACATTCCTTTAATTATATCTGGCTCAGCACCTTGGGGTCGCTGCGGATGTTCATAATTTTCATTGGCCAATGTTAAATAATAAATAACGTCTTTTTGTTCTGTAAACATTTCTTGCATACCCCGGTGTATCACCACGGCAATTTCAGACGCATAGGCGACATCATAGGCTTTTATATTTGGTGTTGCGGCAGCAGCCAAGTGACTGTGGCCGTCCTGGTGTTGTAGTCCTTCACCGTTTAAGGTGGTGCGGCCCGCTGTGGCACCTAACAGAAACCCTCTGGCCCTGATATCTCCGGCGGCCCAAATCAAATCCCATACCCGCTGAAAACCAAACATGGAATAATAAATGTAAAAAGGGATCATGTTGATGCCATAGTTGCTGTATGCCGTCCCGGCAGCAATGAACGATGACATTGCCCCCGCTTCATTAATTCCTTCTTCCAGGATTTGACCATCTTTTTCCTCTTTATAATACAGAAACTGGTCGGAATCTACCGGTTCATAAAGTTGACCGCTATGAGCATATATTCCCAACTGCCTGAACAGGGATTCCATGCCAAAGGTGCGGGCTTCATCTGGTATGATCGGTACAATATTTTCCCCGATGGTTTTGTCTTTTGTCAACTTGGTGAGCAAACGCACAAAAGCCATTGTTGTAGAAAGTTTCCTGTCACCATATCCCTGCAGCGATTCCTCAAAAATCGAAATATCGGGAATAGTCAATCGTTCTGCTCTTTGTATTCTATGGGGAAGATATCCGCCTAATTCTTGTCGTTTTTGCTTTAAATAGTTGATTTCAGCGCTGGCTTCGTCTGACTTATAAAATGGGGCTTTAACTGCTTGTTGGTCAGTGAGGGGAATGTTGAACCGATCTCGAAAATACAGCAGTTCTTCCTCATTAAGTTTTTTTTGCTGGTGGGTAATATTGCGTCCTTCCCCCGCTTCACCCAAACCATAACCTTTGATTGTTCGAGCCAGAATAACCGTTGGTTTTCCCTGGTACGTTACGGCCTCCGCATAGGCTGCAAACACTTTTTCAGGATCGTGCCCGCCCAGACGCAAATGCAAGAGCTGATTATCCTTTATGTCTTCGACCATTGCCAATAATTCGGGGTATTTGCCAAAAAAGTGCATGCGCATGTAACTACCGTCTTCAACAACATATTTTAATAAGTCCCCATCGACCACTTCTTCCAACCGTCGGGCCAGCATACCGCTGTCATCTTTTTCCAGCAACGGATCCCAGTCCGAACCCCAGATTACTTTGATCACATTCCAACCGGCACCTCGATAGGCTCCTTCTAATTCCTGAATGATCTTTCCATTGCCCCGTACCGGGCCGTCCAAGCGCTGTAGGTTACAGTTCACAACGAAAATCAAGTTGTCCAATTTCTCTCTGGACGCTAAGGTAATCGCACCTAAGGATTCCGGTTCGTCCATTTCACCATCACCAAGAAAGGCCCAAACTTTGCGGCTAGTTTTTGCGCTGAAGCCGCGGTCTTCCAAATAATGCATAAAACGGGCCTGATAAAGAGCCAGAATCGAAGTTAAACCCATGGAGACCGTGGGATACTGCCAAAAATCAGGCATTAACCAGGGATGGGGATAGGATGAAAGACCGCCGCCCGGAGCCAGTTCTCTCCGGAAATTTTCCAGCTGATTATCTGATAAACGCCCTTCCAAAAATGCTCGGGCATATATCCCTGGCGAAGCGTGACCCTGAAAAAAAACCAGGTCAGGACCCTCTGGATGTTCAGGTCCTTTTAAAAAGTGATTAAAGGCAACTTCCAGCAACGTAGCAGAAGAAGCATAAGTGGAAATATGTCCGCCAATCCCGTCGTGCAACTTGTTTGCTCTGGTAACCATGGCCATGGCATTCCACCGCACAAGGGATTTAATTTTTCGTTCCAGAACCCTATCTCCAGGGAATGGTTTTTGTTCAAATGCATGGATAGTGTTGATATAAGGCGTATTGGTGTTGAAAGGCATACGCGCACCCTGACGTTCGGCATAGTCAATAAGCTTTTCTAATAAAAACCGGGCTCGCTCCGATCCGTGAGCCGCCAATGCCCCATCAATAGATTCAATCCACTCTTGTGTTTCTTCCGGATCTGGGTCTATGTATAGTTTTTTCATCCTTATGAATACAGAAATTACATTAAACCAATCAGACCTCAATACATTTCCAATCATCTTGGCTTTATGTTGTTGAAGGCGTCCATCGATCCTAAAATGAAATAGAAAAGGAATACCAAGACATTGGTTAATTTTCAAAACTCCAATGCTGAAATTACTAAAGATGAAGATCCAAAAACCTAACAGATATCTACGATCGCCACCTGCTGTGTTTCTCTTTTCTCTGGAGCATTGTTAAGAAGTCTGCTCCTATAAATTTTCTTTTTGGCATGCATAGCATTCATAAGGCATAAAAAATTACTTGCAATAAGTTTGATTATGTACTAAATTAACACCGGTTTTCGTTAGTGTTGTTTTCATACTGTGCCTAAATAATTAATAAATAAAATAAATAAGAGGTGACTATGGTTACAATTTTTAAATCAATACTTGCAAACTTTAATTTAGTATTTGTGAAGCGCAAACTTCTCGTTTTTTTAACCTTAGTAGGGGTAGTCGCTTTATCGTGCTTTGATGATCCCCTCCAACACAGTCCTCAAAATGAAACGGATACCCCTGCTCCAGCCCTTAAATCCGGTCCATCAGACACATATTATATGAATGCCCAGGGACTTATTAGGAATCCTGATGGAAGTGGTGGAGAATATATTGACTACCCATACCTTAATATTACTGAGGAAGAAAACACTGCATCGCTTAAAAAATATTCGATCAATTTTAATGTTCCCGATGGGAGTGCCTTTAATGACGATAGTACGGTGATTACTAATTATACCAAGATAATGGACAACTTGATGGGGCCCGAGATAGAACTGGAACCGGAACAAGTCTCGTTCACCTACGGATCAACCCTTATGGAAACTGTCGTACCAGAGGAGTTTTTTAATACCATTGATGAAATTGAAGTACCTACCTCACCTTTCTCAGGAGGTACAAAGAAAATATCCCTTTCAGAGAATATGTCGAATTTTGAGGATAATCCTAATATTGAAATGATCGCAGGGGAAGATGAAATAACCGTGGTACAAGAAATGGAGGGTATCTACACAGGATCCGGAAATACGTTAAAAGCCTATATTACATTTGACATAAAAACCAATAGACCGCTTGAAGCAGAAATAAAAGACGGAGAAGAATTGGTAATGAGTTTTGAATTCTCAAACCAATACAGTGATCCCAGGGATGTAACCATTTCAACATTTATGGACAACCTGGAAATTTTAAGAACAACATTTTCTAACACTAAATAAAGATAATACAAATCATGAAACCAATAATTTTATTCATAACAATTTTGATTGGCACAGTTCCAGGACTGGCTCAACAGAATATGGACATCAGTTTCCTACGAGGATTAGGGAATACCTGCTCATGGGATGATGCCGCCGCTCAAATTGATCAAGATTTCCAAGCCTTTACCACCCTGGATCTATATGGACCTACCACCGATCCAATACAAACTCATGATATAAATTATCAAGGCGCACTGAATGCGGTTGTGGGGCATAGTATGGGTGGATTGGTAGCGAGATCAGAGATTGTTGAAGGAGATGACTTTGAACACCTGATTACCATAGGCACTCCCCATTTGGGAGCGCCTATGGCAGCGCAAGGTGGAAATATAGGGACCTTAGTTACCTGGTGGGTACAAGACGTCACATGGGGCCCGTGTGCACAATGGGGAGGTGTGTGGTGTTATCTAGACAATTCGGTTGTGGATGCACTTGCATTGACGCTTCTTCCGGCTTTGGTTGAATTGCTAACCCCTCTTGGTGAACCATCGGTTAATCAAATGATCCCCGGAAGTACGTTCTTAAATAACTTAAACAGTAATTTCGCCGCATCGCTACCCAGCCCGACAAGTAACAATCGATTCATTTATGGCATTGAAAACTGGCAAGAGCATTACCGATTATTGCAGTCGTCTCTAAATGATTGTGCACCAGAAAATGGAAATTATGCCGGTTTTGCTACAATATTGGGATATCTCTATGCGATAATATCAGCGAATAATCAATATTACGCCAACTACTGTCTTCAGATTTACTATGAAACAAACGATTGGTGGTACTACTTCCTATACCAACACCATATGTATGTAGCTATAGCTTGGGATTGGGGAGCGTATTCTTTATTGACTTTGCAGCAACTGGAGTGGAGCGCGCATATAGATGGAGCCCTGACTACAAATAATTACTGGTCAAGCGATGGCGTTGTCCCTTCGTATTCCCAGGTAGCCTATGGGTTAATGCCATCGAGCTTTCGGAACCATTCTCTTTATACCAACCACCTGGAGGAAACCAAGCATTCCAATGCGGTGAATGCGGTAATAATCTCATTAATAGAAGTTGGAGTCTATTAGAGCTATAAAGAACTCGATATTATTTATCATAGCGTCATTTTTCATTTTATGCTGTAACGATAATAACAGTAATGTAGATGACATACCCGCCGCAAAACCCAATTTTACCCTCAAGTGGCAGAATGATTATGGTAGAATTAAAATTGGCGGCCACGGCCCATGGTCAAGGTTTCCTGGCGTAATTAGTAATGGGAAAGCATGGTTAAATCTTGATTCTACATTTTATATTTTAGAGGTTAGTGGTGGAGATGTAATTGAAATAATTGATTCAGGTCAAGACTATCCTTTAGTTGGTCCTTGGAATATGATCCTGGAAAATAATAGGATTTATATTCATATCCCTGAGTGGATACGATGTTATAATTTTAACACTGGCGATTTGATCTGGAATACGGATACGGATCCATGGATGGCCCAAATAGCCACTGAAATGCACATGTATGGAGATCAACTCTACATCCCCAAAAGAAACGGGTGTTATATCGTTAATAAGTTTACCGGGAGTATTGTTGATGAAATCAAACTGACTGAAATAATGTCCCTGGAATTGACACCTCGCTGGGTAGTGGTCAGAGACTTGTATAAAATTGATGAGAGTACCGTCGTTTTCGCAATTGAAGGACAAGATTCTAATTTTCCATTAAGTGGAGGTTATGTAGCCTCTATTGATCTAAACTCAAAAGCAGAAAATTGGCGCATTCAAAGCGTCATAGACACCACCAGTGGCGGAACGGTATATTCCCCATCACCTGGTAAAATGGATTTTTGGGACGATCACCTGGCTTATATTGGAAGCGATGTATATGTGGTAAACAAATTTACTGGAGCAGAAATATGGAATAAAGACTTTGATAACCTGGGTTTTTTCTTTGGTCTGGAGGTATCCGAGGATGGGGTGCTTTATCTGGGTTCCACGAGTTGGGATAGAGTCGTCATGGCTTTAGATATAAAAACTGGAGCGGAGATCTGGTATAATAATTTGCAAAAAGCCACTGTTCACTATTTAAAAGTTAAAGATGATCTTTTGTTCGTAGTGGCAGAACATCTGGTTATATTGGATAGACATACCGGCGAAATCTTATTTGACTTTGTTGGCGATACGGGTGATTTATTTCATTTTCCACCCACCATTGGAGACGACCACTTTATCGGTGTGAGCTCCCAGAGGGTTTACTGCTGGAGTTATGAATGAAAAAACACCCAACGTGGTAATTGTGCCCTTCGTATTCCCAGGTAGCCTATGGGTTAATGCCATCGAGCTTTCGGAACTATTCTCTTTATACCAACCACCTGGAGGAAACCAAGCATTCCAATGCGGTGGATGCGGTAATACAGTCATTAGAAGAAGTTGGAGTCTATTAGAGCTATAAAGAACTCGATATTATTTATCATAGCGTCATTTTTCATTTTATGCTGTAACGATAATAACAGTAATGTAGATGACGTATCCAAAAAACCAAGTTTTACCCTCAAGTGGCAGAATGATTATGGTAGAATTAAAATTGGCGGCCACGGCCCATGGTCAAGGGTTCCTGGCGTAATTAGTAATGGGAAAGCATGGTTAAATCTTGATTCTACATTTTATATTTTAGAGGTTAGTGGTGGAGATGTAATTGAAATAATTGATTCAGGTCAAGACTATAATTTAGTTGGTCCTCGGAATATGATCCTGGAAAATAATAGGATTTATATTCATATCCCTGAGTGGATACGATGTTATAATTTTAACACTGGCGATTTGATCTGGAATACGGATACGGATCCATGGATGGCCAAATAGCCACTGAAATGCACATGTATGGAGATCAACTCTACATCCCCAAAAGAAACGGGTGTTATATCGTTAATAAGTTTACCGGGAGTATTGTTGATGAAATCAAACTGACTGAAATAATGTCCCTGGCAATAGAGCCTTACGACGTCGTGATCAGAGACCTATACAAAATTGATGAGCATACCGTCGTTTTCGCAATTGAAGGACAAGATTTCAATCCTCCATTAGGTGGCGGTTATGTAGCATCCATTAATCTAAATCCAAGATCAGAAAATTGGCGCATTCAAAGCGTTATAGACACCACCAGTGGCGGAACGGTATATTCCCCACCACCTGGTAAAATGGATTTCTGGGACGATCACCTGGCTTATATTGGAAACGATGTATATGTGGTAAACAAATTTACTGGAGCAGAAATATGGAATAAAGACTTTGATAACCTGGGTTTTTTCTTTGGTCTGGAGGTATCCGAGGATGGGGTGCTTTATCTGGGTTCCACCGCTTGGGATAGAGTCGTCATGGCTTTGGATATCAAAACTGGAGCGGAGATCTGGTATAATAATTTGCAAAAAGCCACTGTTCACTATTTGAAAGTTAAAGATGATCTTTTGTTCGTAGTGGCAGGACATCTGGTTATATTGGATAGACATACCGGCGAAATCTTATTTAAATTTGCGGGAGATACGGGTGATTTCTTTTATTTTCCACCCACCATTGGAGACGACCACTTTATCGGTGTGAGCTCCCAGAGGGTTTACTGCTGGAGTTATGAATGAAAATATAGAGCCCTTGGTATAATCAGGAAAACAGTGTTCTGCCTAATCGGATCATTGTGCTGCCCTCAGCTATGGCAAAAGGATAATCATTGCTCATACCCATAGAAAGGACGGTTAGAGGGTTCATTTCTTTGTCTTTTTGTTTATTCAGTGTTTCCATGAGTCTGCGCAATTCTTTGAAAGCAATCCTGATCGGTTTCACTTCATCCGTCAGCGGTCCGATAGTCATCAAGCCCACGACCTCAATATTGTTTAAAGCAATACACGCCAGTAGCCCCTGGTCTTCATCGGGCCAGAAACCGAATTTTTCCTCGTCCCCGCTTGTGTTTATTTGCAACAATACAGGAAGATGACCAATGTTATTATCTAGCAGCTTATCTAATTTTTGCGCAAGTTTTAAAGAGTCAACAGAATCAATACTGTCAAAGAGCCTGATGGCTTTTTTTGCTTTATTTGATTGCAAATGTCCGATCATTCTTTTTGTGTATACACTGCCAAATACAATCTTAGCAAACTTAGTTTCGGCTTCCTGAATCCTGTTTTCACCAATGTGATTAATGCCAGCAGCTAGAACGGTTTCGATAGCTTCGGGAGGCTGATTCTTGGTAACCGCAACAATTTCCACTTTTTGGTTACACCCTATTTTTTCCTTGGTAGTGGATATGGTTTCTTTTACTTGGGCAACGTTTAGAAGGATTCGCTCTCTAAGTACCATCTTCTATTATAGATGTGTCTTTTTTTGCTGTTGCCTTTAGTGCTTTGGATTGATCCCGCTCAATGTCCGCAACTTCATGAATGACACGAACAATAGAAGAAATTTTAGAGCCCCTGTCCAGCTTGACCAGTTTGACCCCTTGAGTTACACGGCCAATCGTGCGAATAGCGGATACGGGCTGACGCATAAGAACGCCTTTGTTCGTAATGATAACTAGGTCATCTTTTTCAACAACTTCCATAATCGAGTTCATTTTTCCTGTTTTTTCCGTTACCCGCATTGTCATCACACCTTTCCCACCTCTGGTTTGTGTACGATATTGAAGCAGCTCCGTACGTTTACCAATACCCTTTTCCGTACCCACCAGTATTGTACCTTCGCGTTTGACCACTAACATTCCCACAACGCGGTCATTTTTAGCGCTGATGGTAATGCCTTTTACGCCCATTGTTTTTCGACCAGTGGGACGAATATCTTTTTCAGAAAATCGTATAGATTTACCATTCAGGGTGCCTAACAGAATATCGTTATCTCCATCTGTTATTTTTGCCTCAATTAAACGATCTCCATCCCGAATTGCTACGGCATAAATTCCACCCTTGCGTGGGTTACTGTATGCCAACAGTTTTGTTTTTTTTACCAACCCGTTTTGGGTAGACATCACTATAAAACGTTGATCATCAAAATTATTTACACTTACAAATGCCTCCACTTTTTCCCCCGGATTACAATCGATAAGATTTACAATTGCCCGCCCCTGTGTTGCCCGCCCACCTTGGGGTATGTCATATGTTTTCAACCAATAACATTTACCTGTATCTGTGAAAAACAATAAATAGCTATGCGTGTTTGTTATGAACAAATGCTCAACAAAATCCTCGTCTTTTGATGTGGCACCCTGGACGCCGCGCCCGCCTCTTCTCTGAGTTCTATAGGTTGTTAATGGTGTACGTTTTATATAGCCCTTGTGCGTGATTGTTATAACAACGTCCTCTTCCGCAATCATATCCTCCATAGAAAATTCAGTATCAACGGGTATGATCTCAGTGCGCCGGGCATCACCATACTGGTTCCTGATTTTGGTTAGTTCATTTTTAATAATATCCATGCGTTGTCGCTTGCTATCCAAAATACCTTTTAATAGAGCAATGTGTTTGATCGTTTCTTTGTATTCATTGACAACTTTCACGACTTCCAACCCGGTCAATTTCTGAAGCCGCATATCCAATATTGCCTGGGACTGTATTACGGATAAACTAAAGTTATTCATTAGACCTTCTTTGGCCTGTAATATGTCCTTGCTGTTGCGAATAATCGCTATAACCTCATCTATATTATCCAAGGCAATTTTATACCCTTCTAAAATATGTGCCCGGGCTTCCGCCTCTTTTAATTCAAACTCTGTGCGGCGCACAACAACTTCGTGCCGAAAATCTATGAAGTGCGACAAGATTGTTTTTAAGGGCATAATCCTTGGCACATTATTAACCAACGCCAAAAGTATAATCCCAAATGTGTCCTGCAACTGGGTGTGTTGGTACAGCTGGTTTAAAATCACCTCTGGAACAGCATCACGTTTTGTATCGATTGCCACTCGTACTCCGTCTTTATCCGATTCATCGCGGAGATCAGCAATACCTTCAATTTTTTTATCCCGAACAAGGTCTGCTATTTTTTCTACTAAATTTGCTTTATTGGTTTGAAACGGAACTTCTGTTATGATGATTCTATCTTTTCCATTTTTTCTTGTTTCTACATGTACCCGGGCACGCATTTTTACTTTTCCCCTTCCGGTTCCATAAGCTTCTTTCAGTCCGTTAATGCCCATGATAAGCCCGGCAGTTGGAAAATCCGGGCCTGGTATAAATTTCATCAGTTCTTCAATGGAAATATCTTTATTGTCTATAAGCGCGATTAAGCCATTGATAATTTCCGTTATATTATGGGGAGGGATCTTGGTTGCCATACCAACAGCTATACCCTCGGAGCCATTGATCAATAGCGTTGGCACTGAGGTCGGCAATACAGACGGTTCTTGAAGGGTCTCATCAAAATTTGGTTCCCAGTCAACCGTGTCTTTATCCAGATCTTTCAGCATTTCGCTGGACAGTTTAGTCATACGCGATTCTGTATACCGCATAGCGGCGGCGTTATCGCCATCTATTGAACCAAAATTTCCCTGCCCGTCAACCAACTCATACCGCATTGAGAAATCCTGAGCCATGCGCACCAAAGCGTCATAAACCGAACTATCACCATGGGGATGATATTTACCCAAAACATCACCAACGATACGCGCCGATTTTTTATAGGGACGGCTCCAACTAGAACCTAGCTCGCTCATACTGTATAAAATTCTGCGGTGAACGGGTTTAAGCCCATCACGTACATCAGGCAAAGCCCTGGAAACAATCACAGACATGGAATAGTTCAAATAACTTTCTTTCATCTCATCTACGATGTCGCGTGGCAGTGTATTGTCTCTGTTAAGATCGATCATATTTTTACCCTATATGTCTAAATTAACAACAAATTTTGCATTTTTTTCGATAAAGCTTCGGCGTGCTTCCACATCGCTGCCCATTAGATTTTGGAACGTTTCCGCTGCCTCGGCTGCGCTGGCAACGGTTACTTGTATTAATGTGCGCTTTTCTGGGTCCATAGTTGTATCCCACAGCTGATCCGGATTCATTTCTCCCAACCCCTTGTACCTTTGAATGGATATTTTAGCGTTTTTATTTTCTTTCTGTAGCCGTTCAACAACCAAATCTCTTTCGTTATCGCCATAAACATAAGTTTGTTTTTTCCCCTGACTTATGCGGTATAAGGGTGGTCGAGCTAAATACAAATAGCCTCCATCAATGATTTCTTTCATCTTTCTATAGAAAAACGTCAGTAATAAGGTACGTATGTGGGAACCGTCCACATCAGCATCAGTCATAATTATTATTTTGTGGTAACGCAACTTTTCAAGGTCAAAGTCTCCTAAAGACTTTTCACCACTTTCATCCTCTGAGCCGCCAAACCCTGTTCCCAATGCTGTAATGATCGCCTGGACTTCATTGTTTGAAAGCAATTTATCCACCCGTGCTTTCTCAGAATTGATTACTTTTCCGCGAAGCGGTAAAATAGCCTGTGTTCTGCGGTCGCGGCCTTGCTTTGCAGAACCACCTGCAGAATCACCTTCAACCAAGTACAATTCGCAGAAGGCTGGATCTCGGTTCGAGCAGTCTGCTAGTTTTCCCGGTAGAGTAGAGCCACCCAGTGCGCCTTTACGGCGGATCAATTCCCGTGCTTTTTTAGCGGCATTTCTACTTCGTGCCGCCAGGAGCGCTTTTTCGATGATCCTGCGACCGATTGCCGGGTTCTGTTCCAAAAAGTCTAGTATTCCATCATAAATAACCTTATCAACAATCCCTTTTACTTCACCATTGCCGAGTTTTGTTTTGGTTTGCCCTTCAAACTGTGGTTCAGCTACTTTAATGCTTATAATTGCGGTTAGACCCTCACGAAAATCCTCCCCTGAAAGCGTTATTTTTTCGTTTTTCGTTGTTTTAACCAACTTATTTTTTGTGGCATGATTGTTCATCGCCCGGGTCAGCGCCGAACGAAACCCCGACAGATGTGTGCCCCCCTCTATCGTATTTATATTGTTGACAAAGGTAAGAATATTATCGTTATACGTATTGCCGTAGCGTAAGGCAGCAGATACAGGGACAGATCCATTCTCTTTTTCAACCGTTATAATTTTATTGTGCAGAGGGTTATTGTGTTCGTCAAGATATTTCACAAAGTCACCTAATCCGCCCTTGAACTTGAAGGTGTCAGAATTTCCATCTTCCGCACGTTTATCTTTCAAAACAATTTCTAATCCTCCATTTAAATAGGCCAATTCCCGTAATCGTTCGACAATAATATCATATTGAAACTGGGGACTTTTAAATATCGATGTGTCTGGAAAAAAGCAAACCTTGGTACCGGTTGTATTCGCGTCACCCATTACCTTTAAACTAGTTTGTGGTACACCGATCTTATAGTCCTGGCGGTAGATTTTTCCATCTCTCTTTACTTCAACCCACAGCCGCTCAGACAGAGCATTCACAACGGATACACCAACGCCATGCAGACCGCCAGAAATTTTGTATGATCCTTTATCAAATTTCCCACCAGCGTGCAATGTAGTCATAACAACCTCAACCGCCGGCTTTTTTTCTTCCTTATGTATATCAACGGGAATTCCGCGCCCATTGTCTTCTACTGTCACAGATCCATCATCGTTAAAGGTAACTATAACTTTCGTACAGAAACCGGCCAGCGCTTCATCAACAGCGTTGTCTACAACCTCATAAATCAAGTGGTGTAGTCCTCGTTTGCCGATATCGCCAATATACATTGCCGGCCGTTTGCGTACGGCCTCCAGACCTTCTAGAACCTTAATGCTTTCTGCGCTGTACTTATTTGTTGTTTTATTTTCTGTCATAAAAACTGAATATCTTTTATTGTACCTTTACCCAGCTCTGTATTTAGTTTTTGAATTATTTCTTCTTTTTTAAATAACAGTTCCTGTCGCCATGTAGGATTTTTTGTGATCACTTTTATTATACCGTGTTCTACGCTTTCAGCTCTTGTATTTTTGGCAATGGCTTCCCCGACAATTTTCGGCCACCGTTGCAAGGCAGTCTGGTGGGCTATACCTTTGGCTAAACCGGTTTTGTGTAGATAAACGTTTAGTACCTGTTTTAAACTTTGCACATGCGTTCTAAATAAAATGTATTTTTGTTTAATCTATTCAGGTTTTTTCCAGAGTTTTCAATATCAACAATATCGATTGTTGCGATCAGGGTTTGTTTACATCTTTTCATTGTATTCAATACATCATCAGCTTGCTAGTAACCGTATTTGGCAAAGAGGTTGTTCTTCATTCAGATTATTTTGCTTCCAATTATATTTTGATCATCTTTTTATGCTATTTTAATAAAGATACGCATTATTTTATGTTCTCCCTTGGCGTCATAATCACGCCATGCCCACCCATTTAAAGTTAAAGAGTAAACGATCTTCTGTAGACCTATGGTTGTCCATCTTTTTATTGGGTCTGAATTTAACTATTGTTCGATTTGGTTTACAAAGGTCTCTGTCGTTTCGTTCAGATTATATTTCAGCTTAAATCTGTTATTTTTATGGCCAAAATACTTGTTCATCGTAACGAAAACTTGTTAAACCAATTAATCTGTTTTTTTGTCGCCTTTCCCGCAATTCTGTACTTTTGTGATAAGTGTCTTGTCCCGAGTGATTATATTTTTTGTGCCCGAGTTTTATCCTTTGATGTTCTATGGTTAAGTTTTCTTATGCAAAAAACCCAAATACAAATAATAAATTACTTCTGAAGTGATGGTTATGTTACCGGACTCATTTTCTCTTCAAAAGGGAGTCAATTTTTTTTAAGCGAGATTCTTTTGCTTACGTAGTTTTGAAAATTCTTTATATCAATTCTTGCAATATAGGGCATTAAGAATACGTTTGGTAGATGTGAATTTGTTTAGTGATGATTATTAATCGTTTAAGCGAATGGGCATTAACAGCATCGTAATTTTTCTACCGTTTTTTTGCACGTCTGGATAAATGAGACCAGCACTTATAGGTGTTTTTACTTTAAATATTACATTTTTAGTATCCAGGTGCATTAATACCTCTTTCAAATAGTTCGCATTATAACCTATTATTATTTCATCACCTTCAAATGTAGCTGAAATTTTCTCAACTCCTTTTGATGATTTTTCAGGATCTTCGGTACGTACTTTTACTATGTCTTTTTTAATATCTAAAGCAATTTGGTGTGTGGAACGGTTGGAAAAAATAGAAACTCTGCGGACCGCACCTAGAAGAACTTCTCTTTTAATTAAAAGCTCTTTATCGTTATCAACGGGTATAACGCTTTCAAAATCGGGGAATCGCTCATCAATGATACGCGTAAACACAATATCATCTCCAGCTATAGCCATCAAGTTATTGTCCCCCATCCAAAGCTGAATGCTTTCCTGGGCTGGTAATAAAGAATTCATCAGGTTTAAGAATTTCCTGGGCACAACGACATCCCCCGCGAATTCCGCGCTTTTAAAGTCACTGCGAACATAATGTACAAGTTTGTGTCCATCTGTAGAAACCGCAATAAGGCGATCGGTTTCAAAACGAAATAAAACTCCCGTTAAGGCTGGTTTGAGATCATCTTTGCTAATTGCAAAACTGGTCAGCTTAATTATTTCTTTTAATCCCTTTGTATCTATACCTGTTGTTTTCCGGTTGTTAACTTCCGGGGTGGTTGGAAATTCCTTAACCGGTTTTCCCATAAGGTCATAAGCTCCATCGTCCGTACTTATTTTAATGTGGTACTCATCATCTGTGGTAATGGTCATCCTCGTGTCGGGTAGTTCATTGGTAATGTCCAGTATGGTTTGTAGTGGAATTGCTGCAGCACCTGATTCTTCTATACTTGCATTGATCTTACTGATAATTGTTATTTCCAAATCAGTTGTTTTTAAAGATATATTATTATCTTGTACTTCGATCATAACGCAGTTGAGTATGGGTAAGGTAGATCTTGAAGGAATTGCTTTTGCTAGGGTTTGTAATGATTTTAATAATTCTATGGATGAAGTTGATATTCGCATTCTTTATCTCTTTTAATTTTTTTGTGTAAGGAATTTAAGTTTATATAACACAAAAGATTATAGCTAAAAATAATACTGTAAACATCATAATGGTTATAATAGAAAAAACCGGTTAATAAAATATATTATATATGTATAAATCTATAATTAATATTATTTAATCATGTGGATAGTGTGTAAAAATCAACCATAGGCATATTTAATTGCATATAAGAAGAAAAATATTCTGAATTGATTAAAGAATAACTTAATGTGGAATAGGTAGATTCAATTGTGTAAAGCAACGATCATATATGATTAAGTTTTTAAAAAACATACAAATGGCAAACACTATTTTAATTGGGGAAATAATGTGATTAATATTTGTGGATAACGTTTAATTGCTGACCTGTATGTAAAAGTTTTTACGGGCCATAGTTATCCAGTCTTGGTACCAAATAGTTCTTTTATGGTTTAAAGCTATGTCTTCAATTTCCGGCCAATGCAAAGCAAGATTGGGTTGTCCACCAGGACGAATGTTCTCCACCCAGAACAAATGATAGCCTTGTTCGGTCTTGACTGGCAAACTGCATTCTCCCATTTCCAATAAACTTATAACCTGGGAGAGTTCAGGGATAGGGGAGTTATGAGGATTAACCCACCCTAGATCTCCACCGACATCTTTGGTAGTTTCATCTGCCGAATAAACTTTTACCCTGTGTTTAAATTCTGCAAGTGTGGTTGCGGAGTCCCTCAAAGTAAGGGCAAATCGATAAGCTCGTGAATCGTCTTCTTCAGTGATATCTGGTATTAACAGAATATGACGTACCCGTACCCGGTCACCTCTTTTTTCTTCTGTTTCAATTATGTGATAACCAAAGGCTGTTTCTACCAAGTCGCTGATGGTGCCAACCTCTTGGGCAAAGGCAACTGTCTCAAATTCAGGCACCAGGGCACCGCGCAGCACGAGGCCCAAAGAACCTCCCTTTGCAGCTGAACCTGGATCTTGTGAATAGAGGTTGGCCAATTCTGCAAAAGAAGCTCCGGAAACGATTTCGCTCCGCAAGCTGTCAAGAAAAGCTTTTGTAGCGGCTTTACTTTTTACACCGGCCGCCACCCGAACAAGCAGGTGGCGCAGTTTTACCGTCAAAGGAAAAACTGGTAAACTATCTTTATAAGTGTTATAAAAAGATTCCACGTCCTGCCGACTGACAGATATTTTATTGATCAAGGTCTGCTGATAACGATCGGAAATAAGCCGATCTTTCATGTCATACCAAAATTCACGGCGAAATGACTTAATGGGTTGTCCTAGCCTTTCTTCAGCGCGATCTTTACTACCCGCTTGGTTTATAAACATTTCAATTTGCTGGTCCATAGCTCGATCCACCTCTTTATTGTCAACCATAATCGAATCGATTGATGCCATTTCCAAAATTATCTTTTGGTCGATCATCGATTGCAGCACATCCCTTTGTAACTGTAGTAGCAGGTCTGCTTCTGTGGTCGGATTAAGCTGCTGCTGGATGGCAGTCATATTTACCAGTTGGGCAACTTCGCTTTTTAGAATTATATGCTCACCAACGAGAGCAGCAACACCGTCAATAATAGGCAGCGATGCTGTTTCTTGGGCGGGAAGAGCTGATCGTGCTATAATAAAGCACAAAAAAACTGTACCAACGATTTTATTGTAGAAAAATTTCATAGGAAGTATGATTGCTTAAACTGTCTAAAAGATACAGGGATTTTAAGGAAAGTTTATGTTGATAAATACGGAAATAAATTTCATCATATAATTCACTTAACGGTGGTGCAGTTCCCTTTTTTATTCTTTCTTTTATATAAACGACATGATAACCAAAACGGCTTAGCAAAGGGCCGTGTAGTTTTTGAGCAGTATTGTAGAAGACAGCGTTGCTTAAAACGGGTAAGATTTCATCTTCATAAATTAATAGTGGACGTACATTGTAATCAGAAAATAATTTATTTTTCTCCTCCTTGGTCCCAGCAACGCTTAAAATGTGCAGCACATCTTCAGCCTCCCCCGGATTAGGGAATATAAAATGATAAATGAATGCACCGGATTTATCTTTTTTGAATGAGTTTTCATTTTCCTTATAATAAAGGGAAATCTCTGGATCAGTAACGGTAATATCAGCACTAGCGAGATGCCTTAGAAACTGCTGCCCTGTCAGCCGTTTTTGGGTATCTGTGAACGGCCTTATTTGGGATTCAAAACTATTTGTAAGGGCATGGTAGTACAGAATTTCATTTGCAACCCATTCACTGACAATGGAAACCAAGTTTGTAGAATCGACGCCAGCTAACGCCCCAGCTTCAACACGGCTAAGGGTGGAATCGTGTACCCGAGCAATAATATCAACCTTTTCCTGGTCGTTTACACAGGAAACATAAAACCACAAAAAGGATAAGTAAAATGAAGAAGTACGCATATTAAAATTTATGATTTTATAGTGGTTTTTAATAGCTTCCCAAACGCTTCAGCAACGAAAAAAAGCTCTTTTTTCTGTCTTATAGAAAGAATCAGGTCATGTTCGTTTTTTGGTGGAATGAAATGATAATCAAATGTAAAAGACTTTAAAGCCTTTAATAAAACCGGGGTGGTTAGTGTAGAACGAATACCGAACGATTTAAAATAAAAATGCAAATGATCTGGGTTAAGTACGATCTTTTCCACACTCAGCCCTGAAAATTGTTCCCGCAGGCCAGCGACGGCAACAATGTTCTCTACTGGTTTTGGGGGTGTACCAAATCGATCTTTCATTTCTTTTGCAACCTGTGTTACGGCTGTTTTGGTGTTAGCTGTGGCCAGACGCTGATAATAATACATTCGGTCTTGAATTAACTCAATGTAATCGTCCGGTAAAAAAGCTGGTTCGGAAAAAACAATTTTTGGATTAACAACCATGTTTTTTTCTGCTCCACCCTGGTAGGATTGAACCGCATCTTGTAGAACCTTGCAGTACATATCATATCCAATTTTATTGATATAACCACTTTGTTTATAACCGAAAAGGCTGCCGGCACCGCGCAATTCTAGATCTCTTATCGCGATCTGGTACCCGGAGCCGAGTGTAGAAAAATGTTCGATTACCTTTAAACGTTGGTATGCATCACGGTTGATGGGGTTTTTCGGCAGCATCAACCAGCAATAGGCTTGGAGGTTTCCCCGCCCGACCCGTCCGCGTATTTGGTAGAGCTGCGCCAGTCCAAACCGGTGAGCGTTGGTAATAATAATCGTATTGGCGCGGCGCACATCCAAACCGGATTCGATAATTGTTGTGCAAATCAGAATATCGACAACACCCTTAAAAAACGACAAAATAATTTGTTCAAGATCTTTGCTGGACATTGCACCGTGGGCGACGGCTACTTGGCTATCTGGGAAAAAAGACTGTATTTTTTTTGCAAAGAACGGCAACGAATTAATTTTGTTATGTAAAAAATAAATCTGTCCGCCGCGGCGCAATTCGCGGGCAATCTTGTTTTTGATCTCCATCCAGGAAAAAGAAAGAACGGTTGTTTTAATCGCTAATCTTTCCAGAGGAGGCGTGTTGATAGCGCTTACATCTCGCAGTCCGACCAATGACTGCTGTAAAGTACGGGGGATTGGTGTCGCTGTTAGCGTTAAAACATCAACACTGCTTCTTATAGTTCGTAACCGTTCTTTATCTTTTACACCAAAGTGTTGTTCTTCATCCACCACCAGCAACCCCAGGTTCTGTATGGTTACATCCGTTGATAATAAACGGTGGGTTCCAACCACTACATCTACAGCGCCCGTTGCAATTTGCGAAAGAATTTCCGCCTGCTCTTTTTTTGATTTAAAACGAGACAATAGCGCGACACGCACACCCAGATCACCCAAGCGGCTTTTGCAAGTAATATAGTGCTGATCAGCCAATATTGTTGTAGGCACGAGGAAAAAGGATTGTTTGCCGCTAACCACCGCTTTCATAATGGCACGCAGTGCAACTTCCGTTTTACCAAAACCCACGTCACCGATCACTACCCGATCCATGGGGTGTTTTTTACACATATCTGCCAGCGTTTCAGTAATCGCTATTTTTTGACCATCTGTTTCTTTGAAGGGAAAACTGGCCGCTAAATAATTCATCAGCTCATCATCTTTTGCATACTCAAACCCCCGGAGGGTTTGTCGTTTCGAGTACAGATCAACCAAACTTGCCACTGTTTCTTCAGCTGCTTTTCTGGCTGATTGTAACTGCAGCGCCCAGGTTTTTGAACCGAGACGAGATAGCGTAACAGGGGATTTTTTTGATGAAGTATATTTATGCACTTTATCAATTCGATCAACAGGGACACGTACTACGCCGCCGTCTGCGTATTCCAGATGAATAAAATCTCTCCGCACATTATTTTCTTTCAGAACATCAAATCCACGGTATAGTCCCACTCCATAGTCTTCATGGACAGCCGGCTCACCCCAACTAAACTGGGGGTGTTTGAAGACACTTTCCCGGAGCTGTTGGCCATTACTTTTATCAGAATAGATGAGCCGTTGCATCCGCAGGTCTGAATAACCAAAAACAGTCAAACTTAGATCATCAGCCACAAACCCGGTTTCCAGTGGTCGATCAATAAAACAAGCTTTTTTCAAAGATTTTTGCTGTTTTTTATTCAATTTCTGCCGGTGGGAAAAAACAAACACATTGTTTGTGGATTGTCTCTGCCAAAGATCGGTGGCGATGGTAAACTTTGTTTCTATGCCCTTCTCCGGGTCGCTCGGTGCATTCGCGACTGTATACCCGTTCCGGTCCTTTTTGATATATAGGAATGTTTTAAAGGTTGATTGAACCAGTTTATTAAAAGGCATAAGTGATCTGCTGGAAAACCCGGAAGGGGCCAATAACTCGACCTGCTTCAATGTTTTCAACGACAACTGAGATATTGGGTTAAAGCGCCGGACAGATTCGACCTTGTTCCCAAAAAATTCAATGCGTAGGGGCAATTTGGCGTACAAAGGGTATATGTCTAAAATGCCACCACGTTTGGCGTACAACCCTGGATTTGACACGACATCCACTGCATTATAACCCCAATTTTCCAACTGTTGACATACGGCCCTGACAACTAGATTTTCTCCTATCCGCACCATCACACGAGCATTATTTTCATTGGGATTTCGAACATGTTCACTTAACGCGGCTGTGGACACCGTTAAGACGCCCGGCGACAGTTTTTTACAATAAACATAGCTTTCATTGAAATGCTTTATGGATTCGGAAGCAAACGAAAAACCGCTATTATTATCATTTTTTGGCTGTGGAGCAAAGAACGCGTGACCCGGAACAAGGTCGTTTATTTGTAAATGAAATTGTTCGGCAAAACTTTCTTCACAAATTAGAACGACACTGGCCTTCTTCAACTCGACCCACCCGGCACACAACAGGCTGGTAAAGCCTAGTGGTACACAAGAAAAACAAGCAAATTTATTTGCCAAAAGTGCGGCACCATATGTGGACTCATAGATAAGAGTTAGCAGGTTTTGCCAATATGGTGTTTCACGTGAAACACCCATCAACTAGTTGAACAAACACACAGCAAGGACAGCTGCATCGGCCGGGCTAACCCCGGAAATGCGCATTGCCTGGCCCAAGGTTTCGGGCTGGATAAATGCTAGTTTTTCTCGGGCTTCTATTGAAATATTATTCATGCGTGTGTAATCGAAATCAACTGGAATTGTTTTTTGTTCATTCTTTAATAATCGCTCGATCTCTTTTTTCTGGCGGTCAATATAGCCGCTATATTTTATTGTGATCTCGGCCTCCAGGCGCATTTCCTTAATAAAAGGATTAGGAATGTCGGCTATATCAATATTGGAAAAGATTCTACGGGGGAGATCATCAATACCGATTGGTGGCCGCCGTAAGAGAGCTGCGGCTTGCTGGTTATGAATGATGGGTTTTTCCTGATGGCGCACCAGGGTTGGGTTTATTTCCTCCGGCGTCACGACGGTGTGCAAAGCCGAGGTTGTGTCTTCAAAGAACGCAATGTATCGGGATACCCGGTCAAACTGTGCTGGCGAAATCAACCCTTGTTTTAGGGCTTTGTCGGACAAGCGTTTGCCAGCGCTTGTAAAACGCATTAATATCCGATATTCCGCTCGCGCGGTAAACATTCTATAGGGTTCAAATGTTTCTTTAGTGACAAGGTCGTCAATAAGAACTCCGATGTATGCTTCATCTCGCTGCAATGTGAGCGGTGCGTTATTCATAACGTGGTTAGCGGCATTCGTTCCGGCAATGAGGCCTTGGGCCGCCGCCTCTTCATAACCAGAGGTACCATTAATTTGCCCAGCAAAGAACAGCCCGGGAATTGATTTTGTTGCTAATGAACGCGAAAGCTGGAAAGCGGGAAAGAAATCATACTCGATTGCATAACCGGGACGAAAGAAATCAACCTGTTCTAGTCCTGGAATTGCTTGCAATGCAGTTCGCTGCGTTTTTTCAGGAAGACTGGTAGAAAAACCGTTGGTGTAAACTTGGTTGGACCCGGCCCACTCTGGTTCAAGGAAGAGTTGGTGGGAGGGTTTGTCGGAAAAACGGTGGATTTTGTCCTCGATAGATGGACAGTAACGTGGCCCCACACCAGAGATATCCCCAGAAAACATAGGCGACAAATTTATGTCGCGCTGGATTATTTCATGGCACATGTTGTTGGTGTTGGCAACATGACAAGGCACATTTGGGGGGTCAAAAGCAACCGTTCTGTATGAAAACGGTTGGGGCGACGAGTCGCCCCAGGCTTCTTTTAATTTAGTCCAGTTGATTGTGTTGGCAACAAGGCGCGGCGGAGTACCGGTTTTAAGTCGTCCACTTTGAAACCCAAGCGCCGTTAAATATTCTGTGATCCCTTCAGCGGGTCGTTCTCCCATCCGGCCGGCTTTTATTTTTCTTTCACCGACATGAATCAGACCGTTCAGAAATGTACCGCAGGTTAAAACAACGCTGTTACTATGTAATTTAGTTTTGTCCCGTAGCATCACACCGGACAGTTTGTCGCCGTGCAAAAGTAAACTCACGACCTCTCCTGTTATCAAGACGACCCCTGATTGCTGCCGCAGAACATTTTTTAATAACGTTTCGTACTTTCTCTTATCCACTTGCGCCCGGGGCGACCAAACGGCGCGCCCTTTTGAACGATTTAATATTTTAAATTGTAGGCCCGACTGATCGGCCATAAAACCCATTATTCCACCCAAGGCATCAACTTCTCGGACCATTTGACCTTTGGCTATGCCACCAATTGCTGGATTGCAGGACATTCTTCCGACCGCTTCGGGATCCAAGGTGATTAAACCAACGCTTAGTCCTTTACGGTCCGCCGCTAAGGCGGCCTCTACACCAGCGTGGCCACCACCAACCACAAGCACATCAAATTTGGTGGTTATTGATGGTTTCACGTGAAACTATTTCCCCACACAAAAAGTGCTAAAAATATTGTTCAATATGTCATTAGCGGTCGTTTTACCCAACATTTCATCAATGGTGTTTAACCCTTCCCGGAGATCGATGGCCACTAACTCCAGGGCTGGGTATGCATTCTCTAGTGTTTCGCGGGCGCTGGTTAGAGCCGCCACACCTGTCCGAACTATGTTAAATTGTCTTTGGGTCGTAATGAACAAATTGTGGGAAGCAATATCCGCCACACCCAAACGCTTTTTTATTTCGCGTTTCAATCTGTGTAAACCTTGACCGCTCTTGGCGGATATTGGTAAAATATCTTTAGGGACCGGAACTTGATCAGATACGGTATCCATTTTATTCATTAGTTTAATTTCATTAGTCCCGTTACTCTCGCTGTTTTGCGGTAGGTTCACGTTGGGTGTGAAAACACGTAAAACCAGATCAGCTGCGGCAACCTTTTTCCGGGCGCGCTTGATTCCTTCTTGTTCGATAGGATTGTTGCTTTTATTTCGAACCCCGGCGGTATCGGTTAAATGGACGCTGATGCCATCATAGATCAAACGGGCCTCTACTGTATCTCTGGTGGTGCCTGGCGTGGCGCTGACGATAGCTCGATCTTCTTCCGCAAGGGCGTTCAATAGGGTGGATTTACCCACATTTGGTTTTCCGGTAATTACAACCTTGGCACCATTATTGATTAGCCTCCCTTCCTGGTATGAAGCTGACAACGCCCGTAGTTCTTTCAGAGCCAGATCTGTATTTATTTTCAATTGCTCGACTATTCCAAAAGCAATGTCTTTATCAGATATGTCTAATTCGAACTCTACATAAGCTAGCGTTTGTATTATTTGGTCTTTTATTTCTTTGAGTTTTTGTGAAAGGACCCCGGTGAGGGTGCGCTGGTTGAGGTAGGCACATTTTTCGCTTTGGGCATAAATGAGCGCCCCCACCGCCTCTACCTGTAGGAGATCAAGCTTACCGTTAATAAATGCTCGGCGGGTGAATTCGCCGGGTTCGGCCAGGCGGGCACCGTGTCGGACACATTCTTTCACAGTGGTCTGTACAATAATAGGATTACCGTGACAGGATATTTCAACAACATCTTCACCTGTATACGAAGCCGGGGCTTTAAAGAAGATAACCAGTACGTCATCATACGCATTGTTTTCCCCGGTATATAGCGTAGCCCGAGTGGCATGGCGCAGGGCAAATCTCTTTTTCTTTTTAGTGATCCGCTTTGCAATTCTAAAGGCTTCTGCGCCGCTGATGCGCACTATAGCAATGCTACCCAGACCATAAGGGGTGGCTGGTGCGACAATACAGTCTGTGGAAATCATTTTTTTTGCAATGCCGGTGGTGCCGGCGATAGGTACTTCTGTTGCAGGATTGTTAGCAGGTTGAAGAGCGTATAGTACAAGTTTAAACCGGAAGGGAAGTTGTTGAACAGCAGCAAGAAAAAACCGGTCATGAAATAAGACATAAATTTTTGCTGCCCGGTTGTTTGGGTGGCCATCATCTTTTGTTGGACAAACATTGTAATACCCATTAATATCGGTAGTACAGCAATATGATCGCCATAGAGGGGAATAGAAAATGGTAAATCTACAACCGCGTCCGGGCTGGAAAGGTCAACGATCCACAGTATAAAAGGCGCACCCCGCAATTCAATCGTAGAGCGAAACACCTGGAACAAAGCAAACAGCAGCGGCATCTGCAGCAGGATTGGGAAACAGCCGCCCAGGGGATTGACACCATGTTCTTTAAACAGTGCCATTTGGGCCTGGCTCATTTTCTTCTGATCGTGTTTGTACTTTTCCTTTAAGGCATTTAACTGGGGCTGTACAGCCTGCATCTTCTTTGTGGACTCATAGCTTTTTTTAGTTAATGGGTACACCAACACCTTGACCAGCACAGAAAAGAGAATCAGGATTAATCCATAATTGGGAATGAATTCATTCATTTTTATGAGTAGAAAATATACTCCTTTGGAGATCGGCCGAATAAAACCCCAGCCAAAATTCATCACCCGATCCATCCCGGGTCCCAGGGCTTTGATCCGAGCATATTCCAAGGGCCCCAGGTAAAGAACCGTATTTGGATTTTCTGTGGCCGAGAGCAAAATGGTGACATTTAACATTTTGTCGTTTTCTTGTGTTACCTGTCCGGAGGTTAGTCCACCAACACCGGGCACAAGTGGCAGTAGTGCTGCGATAAAGTACTTTGTACGCACCGCCACCCAATTCGTTGCACCCTTTACATGGTCTTTTTTCGGGTCTGGTTCTTTTTTGAATTCGGGGCTGTGCAGCTCATCACCAGTGTAGATGTAGGCGTCGAAATAGTTAAGGTCGTCTTTTTTGTTCTTTTCCGTTACGGGTAAACCATTGAACCACGAAAGCCCGTAAACACCCTGTGATATATATTGCTGGATTTCAGAAAGGTCTACAGCCACATCGATTAAATAACTGTTGGGGTTGAATGTGATCGTTTTATACACATAGCCATCAAATACACGCTGCCGAAACCGGAAGGACCAGTTGCTTTGCCGTATCATCGCCCAAGGTCCGCTTAAGGCAACGTCTTCCCCATCAACACTGCGAAAGGACAGTAATAGATTATTGGCATTTTTTTCCGTAATGAGCTGTACTCGACCCGCACCGTCTCCGTTCAGCAGATATTTATTCATTAGAAAAGAGGAAATCGATCCACCGTTGTGGGAGCTGATCGTGGCACTGAAGAAATCCGTTTCCACAGCGAAGGTTTGTTCCTTATGTACCACAATAGAATCAGTAGGTGTAGAACTTCTTCCTGGAGTTGGCAACTCAGCGGTTTGGTGTTCCTGTGCTGTTGCTATGCTGTCGGCCGCAGCCTCCTGTTCCAAGGTGGGGTATAATAGATTGTAATAGGCCGGCGTTAGGAGAACGATGATTGCAATTAATAAAAAAGCGGTAAGTGTTCGTTTATCCATAGATCAATCTACTCTACCGTATCAAATCCACCATTGTGATAAGGGTGACATTTTGCAATCCGTTTAATTATGAGCAGTATTGCAATGAATACATTTTTTTGTTGTAGGGCTACTTGCGCATATGTGGAACAGGTGGGGTGAAACCGGCACTGAGTACCAAAAACCGGTGCGAGTAGTTTTTTATAAACGAAAACGGTTAATAATAAAAACCCGGCTATCGCCCGATCTGTAATTTGGATCAATTTGGATAGCATCGTTATTGCTAGGCTGTCAAGATCCGCCGGCCTTTCTGCCGCCGCCGCTTTAGAATGCGTTTTCCGCTGGGGTTTTTCATACGTGCCCGGAAACCGTGTTTATTTTTCCGTTTCCGCCGACTGGGCTGATAGGTTCTTTTCATTAATTATAGCCTCAAAATTAGATCAGGAAACTACAAAACGACTGAAAAAAAGTCCAAAAGGAAAAGCAGTTTCTAAATAAAAAAAAAGAAGCACAGCAAAAATATGGATTGATAGAAGAAAAAAATAAATTATAAATTGTGTATAAAGTGCACTGTGGAAAACTTGTGGAAAACCCCTGGAATTTGATCAAAGATAAATTAAAAGAAAGCCTACCCGAACATGCATACAATGCCTGGCTAGAACCCATTGTATTTATTGGCCAGAACGAAACAGAACTGGTTTTAGAAGTTCCAAACCAGTTTTTTTATGAATGGGTAGACCGGCATTACAAAAAGCAAATTACCAATATTGCAAAACAGAACAGCAATATTGGTATCAATATTAAATTTACTGTTGCACCAGCAAAGCAGATCACATTGCCGCAAGAATCTACCAGTATCCATTTACCCTACCTACAAGTTAAGCGACCGAATCTGAATAGAAAATATACCTTTTCTACTTTTATTGAGGGGGCTAACAATCAATTCGCGCGGGCTGCAGCTTATTCTGTAGCTGATTCCCCAGAAAAACAGTCCTTTAACCCCTTATTGATATATGGTGGGGTTGGCTTAGGAAAAACGCATCTGCTGCATGCTATCGGCAACCACATTTTGGATAATGATAATAACGGTTCTGTACGGGTAGTCGTTGCTTCAAGTGAAAAATTCACCCTTGATTTTATCTCTGCTATTCAAAAAAACAAAACCATCGACTTTTCCAAAGCCTATCGAAAAGCGGACGTGTTATTGATCGATGATATTCAATTTTTTCAAAAGAAAGAACAAACACAGGAACAGTTTTTCCATACCTTTAATGATCTGTATCAGCGCCGCAAGCAGATTGTGCTTACATCCGATCGCCTGCCGAGCGAGATACAGGGGATTACGGATCGGCTGTTGTCGCGCTTTGAATCGGGGTTGGTTGTAGATATTCAGCCACCGGACTTTGAGACCAGAATCGCTATTTTGATGGAAAAAGCGGAACAAAACGGACTGGATCTGCCTTATGATATGGTTGAATTCATGGCCACACACATAAAACGCAATGTACGAGAGCTAGAAAGTACCATAATTCGTTTGTTGGCTTATTCATCGTTGGCAAGTTGTGAAATTGATTTTGATTTGGTGAAAAAGGTTGTACGCGAGCGGGTAGGCAGTAGCATAATCGTTGATATTACGGCAGCGGATGTTATTAAGCGCGTGGCGGAAGCAACTAAGATACCAGAAAAAGACATCATCGGCAGAAGTCGCCGTAAGCCCATTGCCGCCGCCCGGCAGATTGCAGTTTACCTATGCCGGGAGATTTTGGGCGCATCCCTTATGGATATTGGCATGCACTTTGGGGGTCGAGACCATACCACAATTTTGCATGCCTGCCGGAGCATCGAGAAAAAGATCAACTTGGACCAGCGTACGCAACATTTGGTGCGTTCTTTACGGCAGGACCTCACCTTCAACTTGATTTAATTGCCATTTCGGTTGTATAGGTGTTGCTCATACGATACGAAAGACAACTGTCCGGAATCAACCCTTTAACGACATTCTATGCACTGGCTGTTTCTTCTAGCAAATGAGCGATGCACCGCCCGGTTAACACCTGCAATAGCTCGATACCAATACAAACGGTCGTTTGGACCGGTTGCTGGTATGTTCCGGTAATATTTATTAATATAAACAAGAGTCGAAAAAAACTGTAACCGGGGTGCTAAAACAATTATAATGAAGGGTGCCTTTAATATTATATTCGAGGGGGAAAATTCATAATAATTTCATAGCAACGAAACCCTTGATTATTAGTAAATAATTACAGTAGATTACCGGGCATTTTGAATGAGTTGTACTGAGGTAGGGCGAGAGAAAAGCATTCCTCGCACCATCGTTTTACAATTTGAACCAATAAATACCATAAGGAGGCATTATGCCACGGACAAGCCGTTATTTGTTAACTCTATTCGTTTTGTTTAGTAGTGTTGTATATACTGCTAATGAACAAAAAGGTAACCAGGCCCAGGGTAAACCGGGCACCGGGCAGGTTGATGAGCGGATCGCAGAAAATTACAGGCGCTCTTTAACTGGCGAGGCCGTAACAAAAAATGAGCTGGGAGTCTTCGATGAAAGCCCATCAGAGCCACACTTCTTCCGGGCCCAAGGCGATAGTATCTCCAACCCTTTTGTCATTGATTCCTTACCCTTTCATGTAGAAGCATCAACGGTTGGTTTTACACATGATTATAATGAAGCGTGTACTGCTACAACTGCCGGAGCTCCGGATGTTGTTTATGAACTGACTTTGGATGCAGACCTTGAATATCCATTGATTATAGACTTGTGTGAATCATATTATGATACGAAAGTCTATGTGTACGCTGATGGAAACACCAGCGACCCCGTGGCTTGTAGTGATGATGATTGCACGGCTTCTCATGGTCAGCTCTGGACGTCATACTTGGAAATACATCCAGATTCCATTCCAGCGGGAACCTACCATATTATCGTAGATGGATATGGTAGTAGTAGTTCAGGCGACTATGTTCTTGATGTTTATGAAAATATACCACCTAATTATCCTATATATACGGCTTTGGGTAGTGCCATTGACTTTGCCGGCAATGTGTTGGGTTCTACTACAACCGGTTCGGTGTTGATTACCAACACCGGCGGCGCCAATTTAGAGCTATCAGCAATAGCCGTCAGCGGTACTGGCTTTAGCACCGCGGTTACTTCTTTATCCATTGCAACTGGAGATACGGCCGCCATTGACGTGTCTTTTGCCCCGACCGCAGAACAAGATTATACCGGCATGTTGACCTTTAGCACCAATGATAGCACGATGCTAACCGACACCATTGCCCTATCTGGGTACGGCGTGGACGCGGTGTTCTTTGAGGGTTTTGATCCCCCTACGGGCTCCTATACAGACCTGCCCATGGTTGGCTGGACCATTGTTGATGGCAATGGCGACGCCACCTCCATTCCGGAATACCAACGGACCTGGTACCATGATGAGGAAGGTGTGGATGGCAGTGGTAACATGGCGGCATATATAGGCTTTAGCAACAGTTATTCTGCCAGCGAACAATTGACCACTCCCAGCTTTACGGTGACCGAACCCTCTGGTGTGTACATGGATGTATATAGTGCTTTTAATCCACACCCTCTCAATGTGATCCAGGTAAACAGTGATGGTACTAAAGATACACTGGGGACCATAACGCCGGGCACAAGCTATGATAACTATACCATTGTATTGAACGGCACTGGCACCATGCAGATTGAATTTGATTTCAGTCCACCTGCCGGTGGCAGTTTTGCCTATTTAAACCTGGATAATGTGAAAGTTGCTGCATTGCCTCCCGATCCAGTATATACGGCTTCGGGCAGCACCATTGACTTTGCCGGTAATGTGTTGGGTTCCACCACAACCGGTTCGGTGTTGATTACCAACACCGGCGGCGGTACCTTGGATATCTCTGCGGTTGCAGTCAGCGGTACTGGCTTTAGCACCACGTTTATTTCTTTATCCATTGCAGCTGGGTATACGCTATCCCTTGACGTTTCTTTTGCCCCGACCGTAGCACAAGATTATACCGGCATGTTGACCTTTAGCACCAATGATACCACGATGCCGACCGACACCATTGCCCTATCTGGGTACGGTGTGGACGCGGTGTTCTTTGAGGGTTTTGATGCAGACATGATGCCGCCAACCGGATGGACAGAAACGCATACAGGAAGCAATGGCTGGCAAAGTAATGACGCTGATGCAGATGGCAGCGGACGCTGTGCATATCACAACGACGATAGTGGGGACCAAGACAGTTGGTTAATAACCCCTGAACTTGATCTTTCCAGCGCAATGGCACCCAGGTTAATTTGGTGGAATAGAATTGATTTTTCACTTTATATCAACGGCGTGCATGATGTTTCCGTAAGCACAGACGGCGGCACAACCTGGACGGTTGTCGACAGCGGTATCCCCCTACCTGGTGAAGTAGATGGTAATTGGTATGAGCGGATGGTGGATGTGTCAACATATGCTGGATCGTCGTCGGTAATGATTGGATTTCATTATACTGGAAACTATGCCGATGAATGGTATATTGATGATATGTCCGTTGCTGAACCACCTACTGATCCTATATATATGGCTTCGGGCAGCACCATTGACTTTGCCGGTAATGTATTGGGTTCTACTACAACCGGTTCGGTGTTGATTACCAACACCGGTGGCGACACCTTGGATATCTCTGCGGTTACAGTCAGCGGTACTGGCTTTAGCACCGCGGTTACTTCTTTAGATATTGTAACTGGAGATACGGCCGCCCTTGACGTTTCTTTTGCCCCGACCGCAGCACAAGATTATACCGGCATGTTGATCTTTGCCACCAATGATAGCACGATGCTAACCGACACCATTGCCCTATCTGGGTACGGTGTGGACGCGGTGTTCTTTGAAGATTTTGATCCCCATACAGGCTCCTATACGGACCTGCCCATGGCTGACTGGACCATTGTTGACGGTAATGGCGACGCCACCTCCATTCCGGAATACCAACGGACTTGGTACCATGATGACTTTGGTGTGGATGGCAGTGGTAACATGGTGGCATATATAGGTTCTTCCAACAGTTATTCCGCCAGCGAACAATTGACCACTCCCAGCTTTACGGTGACCGAGCCCACTGGCGTGTCCATGGATGTATATAGTGCTTTTAATTCACAGCCTCTCAATGTGGTCCAGGTAAACAGTGATGGTACCAAAGATACACTGGGGACCATCACGCCGGGCACAAGCTATGATAACTATACCATTGTATTGAACGGCACTGGCCCCATGCAGATTGAATTTGATTTTAGTCCAGCTTCCGGTGGCAGTTTTGCCTATTTAAATCTGGATAATATTCGAACGTATACACTACCGAACACCTATGTGTCTGGCACGGTTACTGATAATGAAACAGACCTAGCAATCAACGGTGCTACTATTGAATTTAGTGGTGTGACGGGTGTTACGGATGCAAACGGCGCCTTTGGTCTTTATGGTGCGAACCCGGGCCAGCACGTGCTTGCCGTTTCCGCTGCCGGTTACCTGGATGCTCATTTTACTTTAGTGATAGAAGAAGGCGATAGTCTTGAACAAAACGTTGACTTATTTCCTATAGGTTCCGTGAGTTCAACCGTATATGAAACCAGCTTTGAAATCGACGATGACCTGGGCTGGACTTTTACCGGTGGTACAAATCCCTTTGAAGTGAGTAATGGTTTTACGTTTGTTCAAGGGTCCGACAGTGTTGATGTTGCCCCGTACTCTGGGAGCAGTATGATGGTCTGTTCACCTACCGGATATGTAAATAACGAATTTTCCTGGTGGTTCAACCTTCCGGACTCTGATATGGACTTATCCAGCGTGGTCTCCGCTGATATAACCCTGAAAATGAATTACTGGACCGAGAATAACTATGATGATATTATCCTTTTAGCAAACCGGCCGGAGATCGATAGCACAACCTACTATTATTTGGATGTGAATGGGGATGGTGTCGGTGACGGTGCCGATGTGATAAACGGCGTTTCTGATGGCTGGGTAGAGGTTACCGCGGATCTTACCCCCTTTGTCGGTACAAGTTATGGGGTGGAAATAGCTGTGTTGTTTGACGCGGACGGCTCGGTGATATCGGGTTTTGGTGTTGCGATCGATGATATTTCAGTCACCGGGTATTTAGAATCAAGGCCCGGGGTTCAAGACCTAATGGCGGAAAGCTTCGTGAATGACCAGATTGCTTTAAGCTGGAGCGAACCCTCCGGCGGTGAGCGGATTATGGAGACCAATACGATCTCTATGAATCGCACCGAACGGGCACGGATCGACCCGCGCAATCCCCGTAAGGCCTATGACTATGAGACCGGTACAGCAGCGTTGACCATTAACATTCCGGACAATGCTTCTCGGGACCTGGTTGGCTACAACGTTTATCGTACGGATCAGAATCTCTTAAACGGTTTTGAAGTTGGAGATTTCAGCGGGTTCGAACTGATTGCCAATACGATGTCCCTGTCATACGTTGATACAGACGTAGATAATTTTATTCTGTATTACTATTATGTCACCGCGGTGTATGATGAAGGGGAAAGCATTGCCTCCTACTGGGCTGCAGCGGGCGCCGGGTTGGTCAATGATGTAACGATGGCAGAGCTAGCGGTCGATTTTGAAGATATTACCTATGGCAACTGGGATGTGGTAACATTTGTTGATAATGGTTGGGGTATTGGCGACTCAGCGTCGGCGAGCTCCTCTTTATCACCGATCCCGGACAATGGCGGCTATTTTGCATACATTAATGATGACGCTGCTGGTTCAGGTGTTTCGTCGCAATCCAGGTTGATGACGCCCTTTTTTAATTTGGGCGACGCGGACCATGCCACGTTAATGTTTGACTACTTTAATGACAGTGGAAACCAAACATTGGAATTATGGGCTTGGATTGGCTGGGATACGTGGCTGAATTTGGGCTCGTTGCCGGAAAATAATGATTGGCAGACGGTATCCGTCGATCTGTCTAATTTGGCCGGTGTTGAGCATGTTCGACTTTATTTTTGGTATGATGATGTTGGCGCTTGGGCTTATAGCGTTGCCGTAGACAATATTGCAGTGGCCACTCTACCGGGTCCCACAAACTTGACGGGTACTGCGACACTTGAAGATGTTACCTTGTCTTGGACTGGTATTGGCGGTGGGACCGCTTCCAGGGTGAACGAATACCCGCACCCCGTAGAACCTTGGGAAAAGGAGCTGTCACAAGAACGTAAGCAAGGAATCGATCAACGCAAAGCGTTAGGTGTCCAGGTTGAAAGCCCACCAGAACCACACTTCGTCCGAGTGCAAGGCGATAGTATCTCTAATCCTTTTGTCATTGGTTCCTTACCCTTTTATGAGGAAGGATCAACGGTTGGTTTTACAGATGATTATAATGAAGTGTGTCCTTATTCACCTACCGGAGCTCCAGACGTTGTTTATGAGCTGACCCTCACCGAAGACCTTGAATACCCATTGATCGTAGACTTGTGTCAATCATATTATGATACGAAAGTCTATGTATACGCCAATGGAGATATCAATGACCTTGTGGCTTGTAATGATGATTTCTGTACGGCTGATCATGGTCAGCTGTACACGTCATACTTGGAAATACACCCAGATTCCATTCCAGCAGGAACCTACCATATTATCGTAGATGGATATGATAACAGTAGTTCAGGCGACTATGTTCTTGATGTTTATGAAGCGGTACCGCCACCTCCGATACCGGATGTGTTGTACAATGTTTACCGGGATGACATGTTGCTTGCGAGTGCTCTGGAATCAACTCATTTTGTTGATGAAACCGCAACGTTGGATTCGGCCTGCTATGTGGTGACTGCTTCTTTAAGGCGCTTGGGCACTGGTGGGGATACGGTGTATGTAGAGACCGGAGCATCTAACGAGGCTTGTGGGGCACTTTTTAACGCGCCTCCAGGGGATTTTACACTCCTGTCTCCAACAGATGGCGACACCGTTACAATCACTGAAGATAATCTGAACACGAACCAGCGCTTTGAGTGGTCGGAGTCAGCGGATCCAAACGGAACTCCTGTGGAATACGAAATATGTGTTACGTGGGAAGCTCCACCTCCTCTTATTCCTATTGAAATATTCTGTGAAGGTACTGGTGCTGACACATTCTATGATCAGCCCTTAACTGAAGTTGTCGCTTTCATTGATTCGCTAAATGCTCTGGGCCTCGGTGTGGTGCACACATTCGGGTGGCAAGTCTTTGCCAGCGATGGTGTTAATGAAACATTTGCTACAGGTGGCCCCTACATGATTACCTTCGATGCTGGTTATGTTCTTGGTGTTGAGGATGAGCTGGGGGTACCGGATGAGTTCACTCTGCACCAGAACTATCCGAATCCCTTTAACCCCGTGACGACCATTCGCTTTGATGTACCCGAAGAAAGCCACATCAGGCTGATGATTTACAACGTTCTGGGCCAGCAGGTAGCCACACCGGTAAATGGCACTATGAAACCCGGCTATAAATCTATACGCTGGAATGGCACGGATCAGTTTGGTAAACCACTACCCTCCGGTATGTATATATACCAGATTCAGAGCGCTAGCTTTAATGCGGTTAAAAAGCTGGTGTTGATGAAATAAGTTTCGGTATACACCTAATGCCAAAGAGCTCCGCTTTTTAGCGGGGCTCTTTTGTTTAAAAACTTGACAAGATACATACCGTAATCGTTAAATTTATAGAAATAATTTTCACGGGATGATTATGTTAAACAAATGGGAGGCTCTATCATAAAACACCTTATCGGTTTATTATGTTTTTTAATGCTGGGCTGCGCGACCATCAATTACATAGGTGAGTCTTATCCTTCGACCCAAGATGTGGACCTCTACTTTTCAGAAGAAGATATTGAGCAGGAATACAAAGTGGTCGGACGGGTGGTGGCAACCGCTAATTCAGATGAACTATTCTATAGCAGTGAGAAATTCACCCAAGCGGTCCTTAAAAAAGCTCGTGAAAATGGCGCTGATGGAGTTGTGATCTTTGGCTTCGGGCAGGCCTTGACAGGAATAAATAAGTCTGGAATCCGGCACCGAACCAAAGAAGAAGAAAAGGACAATAGAACCATCATATCAGACATAATGAACAGTAGTAGTTCAGTGGTAGAAAAGCGACGGATCGAAGCTCTAGCTATTAAATACAAAAGGAACAACGAATAATCGTTTTCAAATCAGTATCCGATTCCTATACGGATCTGGTGTGTATAGTAGTGGGTCTTTTAGTAAAGGGAGATTTTGTTGCACAAGGAGGAAGAACGAATGGTCAATAATGAGTTTTGTGGTTTGTTATCGACCGGTGATACCTGTTGATACCCCCCAGAGTCTTGAATTAGGAAAAATGACATGGAATTTGCACTAGGGAACATCAACTATCTCGCTGTGTTGGCAGCGATTATCGTGAACATGGGTGTTGGAGCGATCTGGTACTCGCCGTTACTCTTTGCCAATCCCTGGATGGCGATGAATAACTTCACCGAAGAAATGATTCGTAAACAAGGAAGTGCTGCCCGTGGCTACATTATTAGCATCATTGCGTCGATCCTTATCGCCTTCGCGCTCGTGTGGGTTGCAGAGATATCCGGCGCGTCAGCTATTTAGTCGAGGGAGCAGTGCTTGGTCTTGTGGTAGGTCTCGGTTTCGTAGCGGCTACCTTTGCCTCTTCCTACGTGTTCGAATCCAAATCGCTGAAGCACTACTTGATCAACGCTGGATATCCAATTGTCTCGTTTATGCTGATGGGAGCGCTCATTGGCGCCTAGCAGTAAGTATACATGGGCTCTGGTGTGGGCCCAGTACCGACCGTGAATATTGCTCATACTACCGTTAATAATGCAAAAAATAAGAAAATGCTTGACAATATATTTTTTTGAGATGTAGAATATAATGTGTGCATGAAAATGTGCTTTTGAAACTATCGCTTTGAAGTATAATATAACATGAAAGGAGAATGATTATGCAAAAAGGAAGCGTAAATAAGGTGATTCTGGTTGGTCACCTAGGTGCAGATCCGGAAAGTCGGTTCACACCAACAGGCGTTGCTGTCAGCACCTTTAACCTGGCGACGAATGAATCCTGGAAAAATAATGAAGGGGAGTTAGAAGACCGAACTGAATGGCATCGAGTTGTCCTTTTCGGAAAAGCAGCAGAGACTGCTGGTGAGTATATGAAAAAAGGCCAAATGGCCTACATCGAAGGCCGCATCCGTACCCGCTCATGGGAAGACAAAAACGGCGTTACCCGTTATACCACGGAGGTCCTGGGCGATCGGTTCACAATGCTGGGTCGGAAAAGCAGCACCGCCGGAGACGAAAATGCCCCGCCAGTTGTAGATAGTGCCGATGATGACCTTCCCTTTTGAGGATCATGTCTAAACAAAAGACAGTAATATATAAGGGGGTCTTTTTGACCCCTGCTGTCTTGTTTTTTGGTCATAATAATTAGCAGAAGACTATGCAATGAGTGCCCGCACACACTTGGATAGTTATACACCACGCCCAAAATGGGTGCGCTATGCAGCCGGATACTTGGCCTTATTACTGGGTGCGGTTCTGTGTCGAGTTCGGGTTAATGGTCGGCAGAATATTCCCAATACCGGTCCGTATATAGTCGCCTGTAATCATTTCAGCGATATGGATCCTGCATTTGTGCTATATGCACTGCGCCGGCCGGTTATTTTTATGGCCGCCAGCGATCAGCGTATCTCCTGGTGTTACCAATGGGCCGCGTGGTTGTATGGATTCATCCCCACCAATCGTAACCGCTTAGCCCCGTCGACGATCAAGCGCGCCCGTGATGCTCTATTTAATGAAGATATATTGGGAATTTTTCCGGAAGGAACAACTATCGGGACTGCCCTGCGAGAGGCGAAACGCGGGATCGTTTATTTAGCAACGATTACCAGTGTGCCAATTCTGCCTATGGGTGTAAGCGGTCTAAACGATGCCTGGACGAACTGGTTTAGAGGAACAAAACCACAGGTACTCATTAATATTGGCAAACCGTTTCATCTGGCTAATCAGATCCCTGGGGATACAAAAAAACAAATAGATGAGTTTGGTCATTACATTATGTGTCGCATTGCTGATTTGTTGCCGGATATAAACCATGGAAAATTTCATCATAGTAAAGTGGGTGCAGTATATTGAAATATATGAATCTCAAAATATGTATCATCAAATGCATAGCCCTTACCTTCTTGTACCCCCAGGAGAATATAACCTTCCCTGAAGAAACGCATTTTAAAAATCTGAAACAGTTGACCTTTTCTGGTGAAAATGGGGAAGCGTATTTTAGTGCTGATGGCACAAAACTGATCTTCCAGGCCCATGATGGCGATGATTTATGTGACCAGATCTATATCATGACTCTAGCCAGCGGAATAGTACAGCAAATTTCCCAGAGCGGGGTAACTACCTGTAGCTATTTCCAATATCCTGATGATAGCAGGATCATTTTTGCATCCACCCACTTGGGGTCAGCAGCCTGCCCACCCAAGCCAGATTACAGTCTTGGTTATGTCTGGAGTTTGTATCCGGACTATGATATTTTTCGAGCTCTCCCTAATGGTACCGGTTTGGAACGGTTAACCTTCGCCCATGGCTATGATGCTGAAGGCACTTACGCATTTGACGGCAGTGAAATTGTGTATACATCTGTTTCCAGCGGAGACCTTGAGGTGTGGACCATGCACCCTGATGGTACAAACAAAACACAGTTTACAGATCGCTTGGGTTATGATGGTGGCCCGTTTTTTAGCCATGATGGTACAAAAATTGTTTGGCGGGCTTATTATCCGGAAACAGAAGAAGAAATTACCGATTATAAAAATCTACTGGCCCAGAATTTGATCCGGCCAATGGCCCTACAGGTATGGATAATGAACCGCAACGGAAGCAATAAACAACAGGTCACGGATAATAATGGTACGAATTTTGGCCCCTTCTTTTTCCCCGATGATCAGCGGATTGTCTTTTCATCGAACATGCATGATCCTCAGAGTCGTAATTTTGATTTGTATTCCGTTGATATAAACGGTGATAACCTGGAGCGAATAACCTTTTATGAAGGTTTTGATGGTTTTCCGATGTTTAGTTTAGATGGCAACTATTTTGTTTTTGCCTCAAACCGCAACCAGGCCCAGCTTGGAGAAACCAATATTTTCATTTGTGAATGGGTTAACTAATGACCTGTAGTATATTATCGGTGCTGATATTTTTATTCAATCTCAACGCATATTTTGCCAAGGTTGCTACTGATTCAGTCTATTTGGCTATACAAGAACAGGCCCTTGCCCGGGGGATACCGAAAGAATTTCTGATCCAGGTATTTTCCGCGCCCAGTATTGAAATTCATGAAGATATCCTCGAGCAATTTATCCAACCTTATGAAAGAAAAACATGGCCTGAATACCGGAAAATGTTTGTAACTGAATCTCGTATTGACAACGGCTGTGACTTTTATTTTGAGCACCGGGAACTACTGGAGAATGCTGCAGAAAAATATAAAGTAAATCCCTGTTTGATTTTGAGCATTATCGGTGTGGAGAGTAATTACGGCCGCCATCATAAACAGTATGCGGTATTCAATGCCCTGTATACCCAAGCAGCGGCAATGCCAAAAAGAGCTGTCTGGGCGCAGCGGGAATTGGTGGAATTTTTGGACTATTGCCATCAGAATTCAGTTGCCCCGCACACTGTATTTGGTTCCTATGCCGGGGCCTACGGGTATGGCCAGTTCATTCCCTCCAGCTTTAACCATTATGCGGTGGATTTTGACGGCGATGGTGTGCGGCAGGCGTATAGCTGGCCGGATGTAATTGGCAGCGTAGCAAATTATCTGATCAAAAACAGCTATCCTGTCGGTGATGACGACAACTGGGAAAAAGTGTATAAAGCAGTATTTGCTTACAATCACTCTGATAATTACGTGCGGGCTGTGTTAGAATTGCAGGATGCACTGCAGAAGGTAATTCAGTTAAAGCTCAACAACGACCGTTAAGATCTCTGTACCCCGACGCACCTTGACGACAGTACTTTGCCCCTTTTTAAGTTCGCTTAAACGATACATATATTCATAAATATCCCGCACCTCTTTCCCATCTATTGCTATAATAACATCCTCTTTTAAAAGACCAGCTTTTTCTGCTGGTCCGCCCGAGCGCACACCATCCAGAGTTAAGCCCTGAGCGCTACCGGCATAAGAAGGGATAATGCCGAACGTAACCTTGAACTGCGGTTGCGGCCACCGTTCTTTGGACCCGGCTACAGTAAATACTGGTTTTTCTTCTCTGGAACTAATTACGGTTACGATATCAACCACCATTTTTAGGATAGTCTCCGCGCCCGACGAATTGATCTTTTCCCAGTCATCGGATGGCTTATGGTAATCTTCGTGGGTGCCGGTGAAGAAAAATAAAACGGGAATATCCTTGCCGTAAAAGCTGCTGTGGTCACTGGGACCAAACCCTTCTTTACTATAATTGACTTGCAGGCCGTAATGGGTCTGGAGAGAATCCAACAGTGGTTCAAACATTGGTGCAGTGCCGGTACCTCCGACAGTGAGTGTTGAATCCTGCAAACGACCGATCATATCCATATTGATCATGGTGATAACCTTGTTCAGGTCAACCGTCGGGTTATCCACAAAAAATTTTGATCCTAATAAGCCTTTTTCTTCTGCATCAAATGCAATGAACAAAACATCCCGAGATAGTTTAGTTTTCGCTGTGGCCAATTTTTCTGCAATTTCCAAAAGACCTGCTATGCCGGAGGCATTATCATCAGCACCATTGTGAATTTCATTCACATCTGGGACCAACGAACCGCTTCCCCAGCCACCGTATCCTAAATGGTCTATATGGGCTCCGATAACAATGATCTCATCAGTAGTACCATCTCCAGGGACCAAACCCACAACATTTGTTCCGGAGGATTTTTTTTCTTTTAATCCTACGGTTGCAGCTACGGTCACTCCAATGTGAAAGGACCGGGCGGAGCACTCTGTGTCCAAATCAAGTTGAATCTGTTTTAGGTAGTTGATATCACCCCCCAGTAATTGGGCAGCGACGGCTTGGGAAATATGGATGGCCGGGACACTACCAATATTTGTTGCGCGTCGGTAACGCAGCGGTAATAAACCCTCCTGTTTATCATCATTGAACCGGTTAACAAACAAGACGCCAGCTACTTGCTTATCCTTGGCAGTTATGTATTTTTTACGAAGGGGCATATAATCAGCAAAACTTGAATGGGGTGAACTACCCTCTGGGCTGCCGCGGAAAACTAGGACCCATTTTTCGGATACATCTACACCCTCGTAATCATTCCAGGAAACACTATCTTCTGTACTGAAACCATAGCCCGCAAAGACCACCGGTGCCGATACGATGCCCGTGCCGGAGAAACTGAGTGGCATGAAATCTTTTTTCACCCGGTAGGTTCTACGGGTTTCATTGATTTTTAAACGGTTATAACCGTACAAAGATAGAGCACTGGTAAATTTAAACGGCTGTTTATACCGTATTGAACCAGCCGGCAGAACCCCAGTTTTTTTCCAGTTTTTTTCAATGTATTGGATTGCCAGTCGAAAGCCCGAAGAACCTGAGTGACGGCCTTTTAGTTTATCAGCTGCCAGATAACGAATGTGCGTAGCGATTTCTGTTGCGGTAATGGGGTTAGTGTTTTCGGTTGCTGAGATGAAAATAATAAAAACAGGTATATATTTAATAAGTCTATAAAATGGTGATTCCATTAACCCTAAATTACGCCCTTATTTTTTTAAATAATCTTAAAATTCTATGTCCAATACAGTTACAAATGGAGTTCGCATACAGGTTGACCCCGAATATATTCCACATCGATCCGATCCAACCAAGCCTTTGTATGTTTTTTCGTATCATATTACCATAACCAATGAGTCCAAAGAAGAGGTCCAGCTGGTCAGCCGCTATTGGCACATCATGGATGCCACTGGCCAGGTGGAGGAGATTCGAGGCCCGGGAGTGGTCGGGAAAAAACCAAAACTGAAAAGCGGTGAATCATTTCAATACACAAGTTTTTGTCCCTTGCTAACGGAATTTGGTGTTATGCATGGTGCGTTTCAAATGGTACGGCCGACAAGAGATATGTTTGATGCCCAAATTAAGCCCTTTAAGTTAGCCGTTCCATTCTCCAAAAATTAATGATACTAAACCGTACAAAGATCATTGCTACAGTTGGGCCGGCATGTAGCGATTTGTACACCTTGAGAAAAATGGTCTCTTCCGGGGTGAATGCCTTCCGTGTCAATATGTCTCATGGTACCCAGAGAGATAAAAAAACGATAATTCAAACAATAAAACAACTGAAAACAAAAAGCGGTGAACGGCCATGTATACTTGTGGATATTGCTGGTCCAAAAATACGAGTTCGGGCAGTAGCGGAAGGTTTTACTGCCCGGGAAAATCAGAAAATATTAATTAGTAGCGCCTCTAAGACAGATGGCAAAACAATAGGAGTGACGCTTGGCATAAAATACTCACAGGTAAAAAAAGGCACCGGGATCAAGATCAATGATGGTCGGATCGTTTTAAAAGTGAATAAAAAAATATCCCCAACAACCTTGGAATGTATTGTTGTCCGGGGCGGGAGAATTGAGATCGGGAAGGGTGTGAACTTTCCGCGTATCATGCTAAAGCTGCCCGTGTTGACGGAGCAAGACCGGAAAGATTTACGGATGGCGGTGCGGGAAAAAGTCGACTGGATCGCCCTTTCTTTTGTGCGTTCAGTCCAGGATAAACAGGTGATCGATGCGGCGTTAAAAGAAGCTCGTGGTCGGATCCCGGTGATAGCTAAAATTGAAAAATGGGAGGCGGTTCAATCATCTGCAGATATTATCGATGCCTTTGATGCAGTTATGGTGGCGCGCGGTGACCTGGGTGTTGAAACACCACCTGAACAAGTGCCTCTTTCCCAAAAAAAGATTATCCAGGAAGCAAATGCCCGCGGCAAACCGGTGATTATCGCGACCCAAATGTTGGAATCAATGATTAAAAACCCCGAACCTACACGGGCCGAGGTTAGTGATATAGCCAATGCAATTTTTGATGGTGCTGATGCATTGCTGGTGACCGGGGAAACGGCGATCGGTGCCCACCCTGTTGCCGTTGTAGAAACATTAAAGAAGGTCATCCTGGAAACAGAAAAGACCATTAATTTTCATGACGTACGCCAACCGATCGGTCGACAAACCACCGCTGATGCGATCAGCCATGCAACATGTCAAGTAGCGCAAGATCTTGGTGCAGACTGTATTGTTACCATGACCCACAGCGGCAGCACTGCCCGGATGATATCTCGTTATCGACCGCAAGAAAAAACCGTGGCGCTTACACCGGTGCCAGCCACCTGTCGCCAATTATTGATCGTGTGGGGCATCACACCCTATAGGATTAAAAAATACAATAGTACCAGGGACATTGCTGCAGTGGTTAAAGCGACTCTCATTGATAAAAAACTGATCCATCCTGGTAAGCGGTATGTGGTCACGGGTGGTGTGCCGGTGGGACAACCAGGAACGACCAACTATCTAACAATTCAAAAGGCATAGAATGAAATATATATATTCTTTTGTTAAGGGCAATGTGGAAGGTTCTGCTGAGCAAAAAAATACACTGGGAGGCAAAGGCGCTAACCTGGCCGAAATGACTAATCTGAAATTGCCCGTTCCACCGGGGTTTATCATCAGCACGGATGCCTGCATATATTATTACGAGAACGATCGGCAACTTCCACAACAGTTAGGAAAACAGCTGCAGGATGCCCTCTTGGCTGTTGAAAAGGATATGGGAAAATCCTTCGGATCCACGACAGACCCTTTATTAATGTCCATTCGCTCCGGGGCACGGCTGTCCATGCCCGGGATGATGGAAACGGTGCTCAACGTAGGCTTGACTACAAAAACGATCCCTGGTTTGATCGAAAAAACAACCAATCCTCGCTTTGTATATGACGCTTACCGGCGGTTGATTATGATGTATGCTGATGTGGTCATGGAAAAAGCTGTAGGAAAAGAACCACAGGCTGGACTGGGAATACGTCAACGATTGGAAAAAATACTGGGGGAGTATAAAGCTGAAAAACAATATACATTAGATACAGATTTAACCGCTGTGGACTGGGCAAAACTTGCGAAGTCTTTTAAAGCAGAGATTAAAACTGGTTTGGGAGAAGAATTTCCAGATGATCCTATGGCACAGTTATGGGGTGGAATCAAGGCGGTCTTCCAAAGTTGGAACGGTACACGGGCAGTAAATTATCGCCGGATCGAAAACATTCCTGATAAGTGGGGTACGGCGGTCAACGTGCAGAGTATGGTTTTCGGCAATATGGGCGATGATTGCGCCACCGGGGTGGCATTCACCCGTAACCCGGCTACCGGAGAAAATAAATTTTATGGTGAGTGGCTGCCCAATGCTCAAGGTGAAGATGTAGTAGCTGGTATCCGTACTCCAAACCCCTTGAATGAAGATATGAAAACAACTGCTAGAAAGGAGATGAAATCCTTGGAAAGGTCCATGCCGAAGCTTTACAAGCAATTGATGGTTATCCGGTCGACTCTAGAAAACCACTATACAGATATGCAGGACATCGAATTTACTATCCAAGAAGGCCGCTTGTGGATGCTGCAGACCCGATCCGGTAAGCGCAATGGTGCTGCGGCCATTAAAATGGCTGTAGATATGGTCAAGGAAGGATTGATCGATAAAGAAACAGCATTACAACGCATTAAACCGAAACAGTTAGATGAACTGTTACATCCCATGCTGGATACGGCAGCTGAAAAAAAAGCAACTTTATTGGCCACAGGATTACCAGCGGGTCCTGGAGGAGCCAGCGGTAAAATCGTTTTCACTGCCGATGATGCTGCAACATGGCATAAACAAGGTGAACAAGTAATACTGGTCCGGGAAGAAACTTCGCCGGAAGATATCCATGGCATGCATGCCTCCGAAGGAATTTTGACTGCCAAAGGTGGCATGACGTCCCATGCTGCGCTCGTAGCTCGCGGTTGGGGAAAGTGTTGTATTGTCGGTTGCAGTGAACTGCATATTAACGCAGCGAAGCGGGAATTACATATTGGTGATATTGTGCTGCGAGAAGGTGATTTGATCACTCTGAATGGTGCCGTGGGCAATGTGTACAGTGGTCAGGTCAATCTTATTCCAGCTGACCCTGATACCCACTCTGAATATAAAATCCTGATGCAGTGGGCTGATGAAATCCGGACACTGAAAGTTCGGGCCAATGCGGACACACCAGCGGATGCCGGCCAGGCCATTGCCTTCGGCGCGCAAGGAATCGGTCTATGTCGTACGGAACACATGTTTTTTGAAGAAAAACAGATTTTAACTGTGCGAAAAATGATATTAGCAGATAATGAGACAGATAAACGAGCTGCTGTTATGGAACTGCTGCCTTATCAGAAAACGGATTTCAGAGGCATTCTTAAGGTGATGGCCGGTAAGCCGGTAACGATCCGGCTATTGGATCCACCCCTCCATGAATTTATGACTTTAACCAAAGGGCAGGTAAGGAATCTGGCCGCTGAGGTGAACAAAACTATTGACGATGTGAAGAAGCGTATAGCGGAACTGCACGAGCTGAATCCGATGCTGGGTCATCGCGGGTGTCGTTTGGGTATTGCCTATCCGGAAATTACAGAAATGCAAACTCGCGCAATTATAGAAGCAGCTGTAGAGTTGACTGAAGCGGGTGTAGATGTTTTTCCGGAAATCATGATTCCCTTGGTGGGTACAGCAACAGAATTTACGAACCAGGAAGCGATTGTGCGCCAAGTTGCGGAAGATGTGATTACAGCTTCAGGGGTCGAGATAAGTTATCTGGTGGGCACCATGATTGAGCTGCCGCGGGCTTGTCTAACCGCTGATGAAATTGCCGAACACGCCGAATTTTTCAGCTTCGGTACCAATGACCTGACTCAGACTACCTATGGCTTCAGCCGGGATGATATTGGTTGGTTCTTGCCGGATTATTTAGAACGGAATATTTTAAGCCATGATCCTTTTCAAAGTTTGGATGTACCCGGAGTTGGCAAACTGATTGCCATGGCTGTTAAGTCCGGTCGTGGTGTAAACGAAAAACTAAAAATTGGTATTTGTGGCGAACACGGTGGTGACCCTACCTCTATCCATTTCTGTAAAAAGAACAATCTGGATTATGTCAGTTGTTCTCCATTCCGTGTACCCATTGCGCGATTGGCAGCAGCTCAGGCTGAATGGGATAAAGATCGTTGAGTATAAATATTTGTATCCGCAGACTGTAATGATATTCGGTTACTGGTTCCTTGTATCACTCGTTGATTTTCATTCCGGTGCTTTTTAGGATCGTATAATCATCGGCTCCTGAACGTAGGATCAACCCCGCCTCGACACCTTCCAAAGATTCAATTAATTCCATCCCCTCATCAACAGATAAAACTAACAGGGCAGTGGCGAGCGCATCGGCATCCATGCAATTGTCAGCTATAACCGTAGCTGAAGCAATACCAGCTTGTGTAGGATACCCGGAACGGGGATCGATGATATGCGAAAAGAGTACATTATCAATTGAAAAATAATTACGATAATCCCCGGAAGTAGCCATTGCTTTATTCTCCAGCGACACTACTCCCCATACCGCTTTTTTACCCAGACCATTTAGTTGTGGTTGTTCTACTGCTATAACCCAGGGCTTGTTTTTTTTATTTTTTCCTTTCGTTCGTACCTCACCACCGATTTCAACCATAATACTATTTATACCGTTTGATTCGATGTAGTTGAACACAGCATCCACACCGTAACCTTTGGCAATAGAATTCAGATCCAGTTTGACTGCAGTATCCGATTTAATGATTGTGTTTTCTGTGACGGATATTTTATTGTAACCCACATGCACTAAGCACTTTGCAATATCGTCCGACTGCGGAAGATTATCCACTGTAATGGTGCTTTGTCTGGGACCAAAACCCCACAGATATAAGAGTGGAACTATAGTAGCGTCAAAAGCACCGTTCGTTTTTTGGGACCAATAAAGAGCCCGTTTAACCACCTGCACAAATTCTGCAGATACAGGAAAAGGTTGCACAGATTCATGTGCATTCAATTGCGATATTTCACTGTTAAAAATATATGTGGACATTTGTTGATTAATGCTGTTCAGTACCGAGTCTATACCTGCATTTATCTTATTAATATCACCGGTACGAATTGAATTTGATATGATCTTGATATGATAAGTGGTGCCCATGGTTGGACCACTAAAATAATATTCCTGCTTAATGAAACTACAGGATTGCTGCCAAAGCAAAATCAATAGCAAGGAAATAATTTTATTAAACATGGGTTATTTGATTTTTAGAGGACGTTAGATTGGTTTTTAAATAAACTTTGCGCTTAGTTCTTTGCGTACACTTTTCATCAGTTTTTTTGTGGATACTATCCCATTCATCTCACTCAGCTCTGCCTCCTCATATTGAATACTTATATAACCTCTGTACCTGACAGCCAGTACAATTTTTATTATTTTCAAGTAACCTGTTAACAGTATCAACATCAACAATGCACTTCGGGTGTTGCGGGTATTTATTCATCGGATATGTAGCACTTCCTGCTTGCATCGGTGGCTTTGGTGGGAATTGGAAAAACTTGGTAGCTGCAATGACATCGCCGCACAGTGGTAGTTGTCTACCCTTGCAAGATTAATCCACCTTGTAGGCATGTACTAGGTATTGGTAAGCGAGTAAATTGCGGAAGATTCCCAGGGTTAAGCGGTTGAACAGACGTCTCTTTGGCCCGTAGGTGAAGGAAACCTTGCGAATTGCGAATCCTGCTTCTAAGAACAACTCAACGGCGGTTCTGCGCGTGAAAAAGCGCAGATGGGTGCGGTCGAGAATGCCCTCTTCAGCGTAGGTCCATCGGCCTGCGAAAAGGAGGGGAATGGATACGCTGTAGAAACGGACGTTGGGGAGAGAGGCAACCAGCTGCCCCCCACTTGGAAGTGATTCCGAAAGTTTCTTTACGACCCCCCAAGGGTCGCGCAGATGTTCCAGGATATCGCCGAGAATGATACAGTCAAACAGCCTGTCCGCGAATGACCATTCCATTGATTCGATATCGCCCACGGCGAGGTGATCCACATGGTTTGTTGCTGCTTTTGCAACGGTACTATTCACCTCGATCCCGAAGGTCCTGCGAGCGCCCTGCTCCTTTAAATACCGGAGCGTATTGCCGCTGCCGCATCCGACCTCTAGAACGGTTTCCGGAATTCGATCCAGCATCGCGATGATATCTAGGCGAGTATGCGCAAAGTATGATTCTCCGGGAGCGTGCAAGGTTGGCCGGTTCACTTTTCGACCGCTCAACGAGAGGAACGGTACATGATTAAATGTGGATGCTGGATATTGACGCGGATGTTTTGCCGTTAAAACATTCCGAATACGACCAGATAGATTGTGGTAGTAGAACAGCCATTGATTCTTGAATCGAACAGATGTTGACCTGTGATGGGCGGTTCAAGGGTGGCCGACCACATACAACAGTCCGAATATCCCGAACCCCCTGGTTTAATCTTGGTTCGACCCAAAATGTTTTAGCATTTCGGGCACGCTTTAGTATTGGGGTAATGCGGTCGACTGCCATTAAGGGAACACTGCGATTTGTTCTTTTGCAGCAAGATTGATCGAAATGATTTCTTGAAAGCTCATATTTAATTTAATGACTGTAAAGCTCTTTGACCCAAGTTATATCTTCTTCATTCATTTCCACTCCGAGGGTTTGTGCTGCAGCTACTTGGGTTACATTGCGCTGACCCAAAAGCACGCAACTGTTTTCCGAATCAGAAATAAGGGTATCGATCACACCGTGTAATACCGGATTTGGGTGTTTGCTAAATCGTTCCTTTAGTGATTCGGCATTGGTTTTTATTTTATCGATAATGGCTTGGTCTTTAAACGCATCAATATTTTGCCGAAAATCTCCATCGGCAAATGTGGCCGGGGTGATGTATTTCCCAGTTAGTAATCCATGCATCAGTGGTGAAAAAAAACATACCCCTAAATTATTACCCTCAATATAATGTTTTAAGCCGCTGGATGTGTAGGAATCGTCCCAAATATTACGATAGGGCTGCACCACATCTGGGTCACAGCGCTCAATAAAATTCATAATCTTTTCGGAAGACCAATCCGATAAACCAATGAATCGTGTTTTTCCTGCTTCCTTAAATTGAGTTAATACATCTAGCGCATCATCAAAATATTCTTGATTTTGACCAAAATTGCAGTGATGTAAATATATTAAATCAATACAGTCGACCCTTAAGTTTTTTAATGAGCGGTCCATGTTCTTGCGCATCGCTTCAGGGTGGTATAAATGGTCATTGTGTCCCTGATTCCAACCAACTTTGGTTGCTAAAAAAATATCATTACGGGGAACGGTTTCCCATATACTGCCAATCACTTGTTCCGAGTGTCCATCACCATATACATCGGCAGTATCCCAATGATTGATCCCGACTCCCCAACATTTTACCAGGGCTGCCCGGGAATCACTGTCCTGCTGACCGAACCAACCCACAGACCGATTGGCGCTTGTATTCTCACCTCCGTAGGACCAAGTGCCCAAACTAATCGCGGATACAACCACATCTGTTCTGCCTAGCGTGACTTGTTTCATATTGTTCCTTTCAATGACGCTAAAATTTTAGAAAATGAAATTAATTTTATGTACAATATTATACTTAAAACTACTGACATAAGACATCAAAATTATTCATTAGATAAGGTTCTATCCGTATTGGAAACAGCGGTTATGTAGGGTTCTTGACAATGGATATATTTGGACGATCAAGATTATTCATGGAACTACCGGGGCACATTGTGTATAATGGTTTGGGACTGGTATACTGCGGAGGCGAGGCAGTTTCCGGCGGTTATTATTGGAGAGGAACACAATATGTTTCATAAGCATAGTGTTGATATGGATTCCACCTGCGGCACAGCGAGTAAATTAGTTACATATATTCTGGTTGGATTGAATCAATACATGACAAATACGTAAATTACAGGGTTGAGTAAAACAGATATGACTGAGAATTATACGAAATACGATCATTTGTTTAAACATATAATCCCTAACGCAGTGGGGGGTGTATTAATTTTTGGAGCAAATGATGCCTATGAAAAACCCCAGCAGTACAATGCCGTTACCAACTTGGAAAATAAAATTTGGGGGGATCTTTTCCTTAATCTGGAACCGCTACTTGACCAATATGCAACAAAGGAATATTTAATGGGTGTGCAGGCATTACCGATCCCTCATGACCGATTCCCGGAATTTGCTGCTATTTCACCGATCATTGAAAATTCTACAGGTTGGCAGCTTGTTCCCGTTGCCGGATTCCTGGATGAAGCTTTGTTTTTTGACTTGAATTCCCAGCGCAAATTTCCAGTTACGGATATCATTCGCCGATCGCCGCGGCTGGCGGAAAAATACAAAGGGGTTGAAATTCGAAATGATGAAGGATACACTCCGGAACCAGATATATTTCATGATATACAAGCCCATATTCCTTTTTTGATGAACAAAACATATGCCGATTTCATGCACGAACTGGGAATTTTAGGGAATGCACTGATTCAAGATGAGCGTGGTCTGGGCCCTGAATTGGTTGCTCACAACCTCAAGCGTTTGCAGAACTTCGCCTGGTGGACGTGTGAATTTGGTGTGGTTAAAGCCAGCCCGGCGACAGACACCTACCGCCACAAAAAAAATGACATAGATTACGAAATATACGGAGCTGGGATCATTTCATCATTTGATGAAACGAATAATGTAATACAATGTGCTACCGGTGCATCAGATCGCTCAAAATTTTTACCTTATGATATTGAAGAAATAGTGCTGACCCGTTTTGATTACAGTAATATTCAAGACCGCTATTTCGTTGTAGACTCAATGAGTGATCTGTATCACAGCTTCAATAATAATAAAAACCTTTTTTGGTATGAAGGTTAAAGCCAGAAATATCATCTTCATAATTTTTTGTTTATGTCTGGTCAGGTCGTGGACCAACGATGTCAGCGTTAGTTAAAAGTAACCTGGGAGGGGTTATAGCGCGTAATATCACTGCAAAAATTGAAGGTATTAAACACAAACCATTTTTATAAAAAGCTACATACTTTTAATTTTGAGCAATTATCCACAGGACTCTCAAAAGGAGTGGAGGCATCATCGTAGGAAGGAGCCAGACCCCAATGGCCATTAAGCTGGAGAAAAGTCATAACTATATCGCCACCATCAACCATATATCCGGCACTATGTACAAGCTTGAACCACTGTTGATGAGAACGGAATACTTCAGCAATCCATCGGTGTTAAGATGATGCCGGTACGGGCAAAGGATGTAGGCGATTTGGGATATTCTTATCTTTTGTGATAAAAAATGACATGGGGGTCTGGGAAAATATCAACCTGTGTAAATGTAGATGTGAAAAACGTAGAATCGAATTCGTTTTAAACTAAAAAAAATGGCAATTCTCTTGAAAATCATAGAAACTTAGCATCACTGATATGCTTGGATTGGGGTATTGGTTATATTTAGTACAGTTAAAGTTGGAATTAATTCGTTCGTAGATCATTTTTTGCACAGGGAGGAATAAAATGCAGTCAAAAATGAATTGGGTGTTCGTATCTTTATTCATATTTCCTCTTACCGCTTATTCTCAGGTAAGTCTCCGCACATTATCACCAAAAAAAACTGCATTCGGAATTAGTGTCAATTGGTATGAGTATCTTACATCCGTTAGTGGAAGTCTGCAATACGGCCTGAAAGAAGACAGAGAGGTTATGATTGGGTTTAGTTTCGGATTTATTGATAAAGATGAATTTTTTGTTGGGGACAGAGGCCCAAGTGAATTGAAAATGCCTTCATCCGCTGAGGTGGGGTTTGGGATATTGAATTTTGAATCAGTCGGACAGTCGAGATTCAGACTTTTTTCATTGATAAATTTTAGTACCGGAGTCATCAGCATTTTAACCGAATTTTCACAGGAACATGCACGTAATATTGTTGTTGCAGCTAGTGTTGGTATCACTCCAAACCCAGAAACTCAATCAGAGTTGATGATTAGACCGTTTTTCGGGTTAACCTATGGCATTAATTATGTGTTTTTAACCGGAAATCGCCATAATAGAAATGACTTTTCTTTAGGACAATGTGGATTGGAAATAGATATATCACCCAAAGTAAGTGCATTGGGGACTTTCGCGCTTCCCTTTAATAACTCCGGTATAATAGTTGGTATTGGCTTGAATTTTCATTGAAGGCATGGTCAATACTTTCTCTCCAACCCAAGCTGGTTTGGTAGTGGGTGCATTTTTGTATGTTAGCTGTGTAATAGGATGTGTAAGTTAGGCAGGTTTCATCTTCAATATAAAATTGTAATACTTTTAAAAGGTTACTTATGGTATCATTTGATTATTTTGAGGCAAAGTTCAAAAAGATTATTGGATTCGATCCATATTGTTTCCAGCTAGAAATATGGCAGTACATAGTTACATCCACATCCGCAAAAGAATAATATTATTGCTGCTGATACAGGAAGTGGTGATGCGGCCTACTGTAGTAACCAGTAGACGTGATAACTTGTACTTGCCAGCGAATGCACTGCTGAAGGGTTAACGCCAAAGTGGTTTTAGGTAATGGAGCAAAGTAAAAAATCATTTCCAAAAGAAAGTTGATAAACACATTACCGTTGACACAAACAATATAAATGAGGTATTCTACAATATTAAGAATACCATTTTGACTTATCTTGACGAGTTTCTCTATCAGATATTCGGCTACAGAATATTGTTATTAAATTCTCGTATTGCTTTTTTGTGTTAAAGAAGCTAACATAGGAACAGTGTGTGTATGTTATGCTGTTATCCGCAACCCCTCCCCCTGAATATATACAACTGGCTCATTTATTGGGTGCCAATGGTTGGTGTGCTGAGAAATCAGAGAAATTAAGGGATGTGGTTGCCCTGTCACTGCGGACCAATAAGCTCATCATGATGGAGATTCCGTGGAAATGGGAGTGAAAGGCTATTGATTTAAAAGGAGAAGAAAACATGAAAATCACAATTTATCTCGTGTTCGGCTTGTATACTGCGGTTACCCAAATTGGTTTTGCCCAGGAAGATCTTTACCGCCACTTGGTGGTAATCGGTGAACATGAATTAGAGGTACCGGCTAATCGGGCTCAGATTGATTTTACAGTTAAAGGATTAGATAAATCATTGAGCGGGGCTATCTTGGATGTGCGCGAACAAACATCCCGGATAACTAAAGCGTTGTACGATACCGGTTTAAAGGAATCAGATCTGGCTACATCTCACATCTACAGTGGTGAGAATTATAAATGGCATGCCTTTTTTTCTTCTAAAAAGGACTATGTAACAAAAATGACCGTTACCGTCACTATCGACAGTCTAGATTTATTGGAACCCGTCATTGTTGCCATTAGTGAAGGTAAACCCGACCGTATGTCTGATATATCCTTTTTGGTTAAAAACCGTGAAGTGCACAAGCGCATTGTTTTGGGACAGGCAGTATCCACGGCGCGTGAAAGGGCCGAGTTGATGGTACGACCTATACACTCCACCTTAGGCAAAGTCATTTATATAGAGGAAATTTCTAAATTATCTCACCAGTACCTATCCAGCCTCCGTTCTGCATTGACTAGTTCGCGGACTAAAAATCTCGCACAAGACTTTATGTTTTTGCCGCTCGAAAGTGCCGCGCTGTCCATTAAAAGCCCTATGATGGTAAGCATTTTTGAACAAAAAGTCAAATTTAAGGCGGCCGTACTGGTTGTCTTTGAGATCGTAAGTTAAAAACATTCAGAACCTTAACAACCTCAACCAGAGTAATGAACCAAGCGAGTCGTTGAGTAAAAAACCGAACAGGACAGGTGTTCTTTGACGAACTCATACCATCGGGAGAAGAAACCGCCAGCGATAGTATCAGACATCGATATGCTCCGGAGCAATTTGGGTTGGGTGCAGAACAGATCAAGTAAACAAGATCAACCGATAGGGCACCGCTATTAAGTATAGTAGCTTAAATTACCCGGCTGAGAATATTCCACTTAATTTCTATTATAGTAGGTAGTCTGGAAAATAACGAAACGGGTAGTAAGTGCGGTAAAGTGATAAAAAAACATTTGAATATTATTGGAAATAGAAACAAAATAAATGGGTATTATGGAAGAAAATATAGATATTAAAGGACTATTAAGTGCTGTGGATGTTCCCGCGCAATGGGTTGGTCTACGGAAAGTATATGAAGCGCATACGCCGCGGATAATTCGGGATGGTGTGCCTTTAACCAATGCCCGTACTATGACACACGGCATTATGGTAGAGGTATTGGTTAATGGACAATTTGGTTACTACGGTACTCCGAATATGACCTCGGAAGGAATTGCCAACGCGGCAAAAAAAGCATTTCAACAGGCAGAGCTTGCGTCAAAACATGCATCATTTCAATTTGATGAATCTGCTCGCCCAGCACACCAGGGGACTTATAATTCCCCATTTACCAAAGACCGTAATTCTTTGTCCGCGAGCCAATTAAATGAAATTTTGCTGGATGCATATCATCATTTGAAAATATCTGATAAGATTGTTAGTGCATCATCTCTGTGTCAGGTGATCGAAACATCCTTGCAATTCGTAAGTTCCAACGGGAGTGATATCAACCAGGACTTTCTTATGCTGGAATTTGATTTAAGTGCTACAGCCATGGCGGGGGCCGTCCAGCAAACCAGAACCTTCGGCGGGATGCGCGGTACGTGCCGGCAAATGGGAATGGAATATTTTGATAAGCATGAAATTTTGGCCCAAGCGAATCGTATTGGTGAACAGGCGTTGGAGTTACTCACTGCGGATGATTGTCCCACCGGTAAAATGGATGTGGTCGTTGCCTCAGACCAAATGATGCTCCAGATTCATGAAAGCGTTGGACATGCGTTGGAAGTTGACAGGATACTTGGTGATGAGAGAAATTACGCCGGATGGAGTTTCGTAAGGATGGAGGATTTCGGAAAACTGCGGTATGGTTCCAAACTCATGAATGTAATATTTGACCCAACAATGGCGTCTGAATTTGCTTCCTATGCATTTGATGATGGTGGATTGAGAGCGACGAAAGAATATCTCATCAAAGATGGCTTACTCCTTCGTGGTCTGGGCGGGCAGGAAAGTCAGATTCGTTCCGGCTTGGATGGGGTGGCAAATTTCCGCTCCAGCTGCTGGAATCGAGCACCCATCGACCGTATGGCAAATATAAATCTTGAACCGGGCGATTCCACCTTTGATGAATTGATTAGCCAAGTGGAAAAAGGGATCTATATGGAATCCAATAAATCTTGGTCTATCGATGATTACCGGAACAAGTTTCAATTCGGCTGCGAATACGGCCGGCTAATCACAAAGGGGCAATTGACAAACGTAGTAAAAAATCCAAATTACCGAGGGATTTCCAATCCCTTTTGGCACAGCCTGAAAGCAGTTGGGAATGGGGATACATTTGGTATTTACGGTACACCAAATTGTGGGAAGGGTGAGCCGAATCAAATTATCCGCGTGGGTCATGCTTCACCAGCCTGTTTGTTTGAAAATGTACAGGTTTTCGGAGGTGTGTGATGGAACAGATCTTTGATCAACTAAGTGTTGCTCTTTTTGAAGAGTTACATAGTGGTGAACACCTGATCCTGTCATTTTCAGGAGAACATAGCCAATTTATTCGATTTAATAATGCCTCTGTACGGCAAACGGGCTTGGTGGATGATGCCGATCTGGGGTTGAAATTTATTACAAATAACAGGACAGTGCGTGGGGGATTTACAGTTTCCGGCAATTTTGATTTGGACGTAGCACGGGGGACAGGAGAGATTGTACGGATGCGCAATGAAGCTCAGGAGCTCCCAGAAGATCCTTTTGTGGTTTTACCAGAAAATTTAGAATCCAGTTATGCAGTGAAAACAGCTAATGGACTACCCTTCGAACAAGCAGTTGATGCGCTGCTGCCGGCCATGCTCGGTGTGGATTTTGTAGGTATTTGGGCCAATGGTAAGATATATCGTGGCAATGCGAACAGCCTCGGTCAGAAACACTGGTTTGAGACGGAATCATTCAGCTTGGATTATTCGTTAGTGACCGCGGACCATCAAATGGTCAAAGGATCTTTTGCTGGTTCCGATTGGGACCAGGATGAATACGAATCTTATGCGCTTGGCACCCGTGAAAAATTAACGTTGATGGAGCGTAAACCCGTAAAAGTGGACACAGGCCACTACCGGACATGGTTTGAATCTGCTGCAGTGGCGGATTTTTTAGATATGTTTTCCTGGAATGGTATTTCGGAAGCATCATTACGGCAAGGTTGCAGCAGTTTTGGCCTCATGCGTCATGATAATGTGCGTTTATCCCCAAAATTTTTTTTAACGGAAGATTTTACACCGGGGTTTTGTCCTAAATTTAATTCTAATGGTGAGGTTTCTCATGATCAACTTGCCCTGATCCAAAACGGTGAATTACGCAATACCTTGGTTAGCAGTCGTACGGCAAAAGAATATGGTGTTGACTCTAATTTTGCGGAAGCGGGTGAGTTTATGCGTTCCCCAAAAATGGCATCGGGCGATTTGAATCATAAAGATGTGGTAAGCAAGATCGATACCGGTTTGTATTTATCCAATATCCATTATTTAAATTGGAGTGATACAGCCGGCGGGCGCATTACTGGTTTAACTCGTTATGCATGTTTTTGGGTTGCAGGTGGTGAAATAATCGCTCCGCTGTCAACCATGCGCTTTGATGATTCTTTTTACAATTTCTTTGGTGATAATCTTGAAGCGGTGGAAGATAAGTTAAGCATAAATCCGCAGGTGGAAACATACGGTGGAAGATCATTAGGCGCCATACAATGCCCCGGAATATTGGTGAATGAATTTACTTTAACGTTATAATTGTCTTCAAATTTGTACAATATTGTTTTGATTTAGAAATATTTATATAGTAACACCCCTATCCATAACTTTATAAAATTTAAAATAGGTTTCTCCTCAATAAAATACTCCCATTATTTCTACTTGACCAGAACACGGATGAGGATGCGGCTGGAACTGGATTCCATGTCGGTGGCTGACGTCGAACCTCATCGCCCATTCGGTCAACGCGTTGCTCGATGCTGGCCACGACGAAGTGTTCCTGTACGTCACGAAGGACAATGCCACGGCGATTTGCTTCTATGAGCGGCGTGGTTTCGCACCCGTCCCTGAGTGATTGGCTCAGTCGAGGACGACTTCGGCGTTCCAGAACGACCGTAAGGCCGCACCGAAGGTTCCTCCAACTTTAAAGGAGCAGGTTCAAGTCGGTGAGATATTGGTCATCCTGCTCGGTGAAGGCGATACTCAGGTGATGATACGCTTAACGAAACTTCCCAGTAATGATTTTAAGGAAGAACGGTTCGATTATTTTGCTTTTGTGCCGATGCTGAAGGGCGGGGTGAACTAGTTTCCAGTTGGTTTTTTATATAGATGGTTGGTACCGCATGTTGTTTCCAAAAGCAAAAGGGATCTTAACCGTATCTATTTGCCGGTTTTTCAAAATGTTATACCCAATCGCAAAGTAGGCCAAGCAGAGGTGATGGTTCTTTTTTTACGTATCAACATGAGATCGTGCTCTATTAGATCATCCTCCTCCCATAGTACGGGAGGAGGATCGAAAGGAACAACAAGACCAATATATTCCCACCACCATTTGTCCTCAACTATGCTACGCTGTAATTTGTACCCCAGTGTCAACTGCCCGGATATTCTGGAAGGCGTATGCAAGTGCAAGCGCACACCCATACCGATATCGAACATCCAGCCGCCTTCTACTAATTCGGTGGTTGTTCTTTGGAAGGTCAAAAAAGGTCGTCCCATGTTGTCGCTCCTGCTGGATGTGAATAACGGTATGCCATAACCGATATCCAAAAAATAGAACGGTGTGATCTTTGATTCGAACAACTGCCATTCTCCCCGGAGATAAATATTGAAAAACGGGTCTTCTTCTTTTACATAAAGATCATGATCAGAAACGCCGCCACCATCAATACCAAGGCCCACACCCACACCCAAAAAGCGATTGAAATAATACCCGTTTACATTATGAACACTAAAGGCGCTCATGTCCGTAGTGATACCGATCTCAGTGGAGTTAAAATACCCTTGTTCTTTGATCCTCACCTCTTTTTGGCTTTTATGGGATTTGGAGGCTTCGCGGGTAATGCGGTCCACTTCGCTCATGGGATATACCAGCCGGCTCCCACCTGAAATCTCAATGGTAACCGATGCGTCCATATTGATTTCAATGATCTGACCCCTTAAAATACTTTTGTTCTTCAGATAAACCACATCTTCCATGTCATTCTGCCCATACAGGGTTAAATTGAAAGCCAAAAGACAGGCCAGGGTGAAAATCCCTTTAAATGTTTTGATTACGATTGATGTGTTCATAACTATGTTTTTTATTTGTTACTCTATCAGCAGCTAATCAAGTCAAAGGATCTCCCACTACCCCGATAAATAGAATGGTTTTTGTCTCTGCATGCCGGATTAGGTAAATGAACGGCCGATTAAATACGATTGAGGGCGGAAGTGAGTAAGTGCTGATAACCACAGCTGTTGCAGCGGCACCTTCCACACCCTTTTCATCTACGATTAATTTGGTTTTGTGATTTACACGACTAATGTACATACGTCTATTACAAGCAAAGGCTTCTCCCAGATCGGTAAAGTCAGCATCATTATTGAATGCTATTTCCATTCCGAGTGCAGATAGAACCTCCTTGAGCTCAATTTCGAATTTAATTTCAAACCTGGGAATCCCCAAATAGACCCGACCGATCTGTAATTTGTCCGCATAGAGGGCTTCGATCATTTGCGGGTCTAATTCTTCAACAAATGATCCGGGTGATGAGCTATTCGGTGGTAACAGGAAGGTCATACTGTAGTCCAATCCCACAAAAGGCAGATCGACAGCAGAATAGTCATCACCGATATAATATTTGAATTTAGAATCGTGCTTCATAAACGGAACATTTACTGTTGTTCCATCTTCTTTATGGAAAGCCTTGTCTCTGGTCGACCCTTCACTAAAAGGGTTTTCCCAATCCCCCTTGAAGTAGAGTGCATTGAGCAGGAACATGACATCGCATTCTTTAATCTTTTTGATCAAATCTTTGATCTTATTTTCTGTATTATTTTCCACCCATGCATTCATATGATCTTTGGATGCTTCGACCTGGTTGAAATCCAGTTTTTTGGTCTGTGTATCAAATCCAAAGGATAAGGCATTGAGAAAATCATCATAAGGCTGTACGCGATTTTCGTCCCAGAATGCGGCATTGACCGAATGTATGCGCACCTTGTCTTCCACCGGTTCCATGTTTTCATTGAGAAGTTGAAAGCCGGAATTGATGGAGTCAAGCGAGAGATTCTGGAAATGCAAGGTGGATAGGATATCCGTTTTTGTTTGTGCTGCTGCTCCGTTAAGCGCCATAGAAACAGCTGTACTGACACTCAGTGGAGATATACAGATATTTTCTTTGTCCGATTGCTGATAGGTTTCTCGAAACAAATCTAATCCGAATGCTTCGATCTTTTCTCCCAACTCAGCAGGTTCAACACCCGCAAGTTTGGATGAATCAGGGAGTTCAAGCGGGGTAAGTAAGATATCGTCTTTGTCACAGGCTATGAAACATAAAGCGATCACAAATATCTTAAAATAAGTATTCATTTTTAAGTGCCTTTTAATCTGTTAATTGATACCCAACTATTATGATAGCAAGTTTTTACTTTTTTATATCGACTTCTCTACCATGCCATCTTTTGTCAAATATAAGATTTTTTTGAGTGGTAATCAATATAGAAAAGCTGGAAGAACACAAGTGCCTCTGTAGTAATGCAGGGATTGAGTGCAATAGGTGTTGGGCCCACCCGTTTGGAAACGGTGGGCGATGGTGCAAATGACCCCCGTGCTTGGGCATTTTATGAATTGGAGACCCAGGCCATAATCAAAAATTACAACAGTACTGATTAACAAAAAAATAGTAGTAAGTATTGTTAAAAAATTATTTCTCTGGATAATGCGCCACCGTCCAAACCTGATCTAGTAATAACGGTACCTGTGGATGGAAGGGATAGCAAAAAGAGTAAAATAACAATATAATTACTTGAAGCCTTCGCATATTGTGAATGCTGTTTTATTTTTAAGCCTATGTATAGCTGTATCTTTGCAGTAATTCTTATACTCTCCATTACGGGGTGTACGAAAACTATCGATGATCAAACGATTACAATTGCTATCTCGGCCGATATCCGGGGGTTTGATCCCGCATTTGCCACAGATTTACGCACCGGACAAGTCATGACACTTCTTTATGATAACTTAGTGCAATTCGACCCAGAAATGAATCTTATTCCTGGAGTTGCGAAGCATTGGTCTATAAGTGCTGACGGTCGGACATATATATTTATTATTCGCAATGATATTCAGTTTTATAATGGCCCCGTATTAGGCACCAGCGATATCATAAACTCGTTTAAACGATTATTGGATCCCCAAATTACTTCACCGCAATCCTGGTTGTTTGATCGTATTGCAGGTGCGCAAAAATTTATTTCCGGACAAGAACAAAACGTAAGTGGTTTACAAGCACCAAATGACTCCACAATTATCATCAAACTATTAGAACCGTTTACCCCTTTTATTCAATATTTAGCGATGCCGTCGGCTGCTATTATTAACGCTGACGAAGTAAGTAATTTCCCCAACTATCCCGCCGGATCGGGTCCCTGGCTTTTGGAAAAGTGGACGCGGGATGGAGAAATTTTACTGTATGCAAATAAGAATTATTGGGGCCGTCCACCCAAAACAAACCGTTTACGCATCAGGATATTATCGGAAGTAATGACCCATTCAGCTGAGTTTGAAGCCGGCCAATTGGATGTATTTGAAGTACCAGCAAGTGAAAAAATATTTTGGCAGGGAAAGGGTTACCACAGTTTAGCTGAAGATCAATTGAACATTTGGTATATAGGTATGAATTGTTCCCGCCCACCATTTAATAATATTGCCTTGCGGCAGGCTATGAATTATGCTGTTGATCGTGAAAAAATAATCCGCTTGCTATTGAATGAATCAGCCCGGATATCTACTGGACCAGTTCCACCCCAGTTGCTTGTTCGGGAAGCAGAAAATAATTATCAGTACAACCCTCAGCAAGCGTTTCAACTTCTACAAAAAGCTGGTTATACGCATGGTTTGAATACAGAATTGTTAGTTGCTGGTAATTCAAAAATGTTTCATGTCCTGGAAGCGTTACAAGCCGACTGGGCGGCCATTGGCGTCACCATAAAAATTGTACGCAGTGACTGGAACCTATTTAAAACTGCCGTTCGTGAAGGAAAACCAGACCTATATTATCTGGATTGGTTTGCAGATTATCCTGATGGTGAGAATTTTCTCTATCCGCTGTTCCATAGCAAAGAATCGATGATAAAACGAAACCGGTTTTCTGATCCGGAAGTAGATGACATTATTGAACGCATTCAACGTTTACCAATGAATTCTGAAAGACAAGGATTAATTCAGATGGCTCATGAATTGATATCTAGTAAAGCACCATGGGTTTTTTTATGGCATGATAAAAAAACTACATTAACGCAAAAATGGATATATGGTTTTCAAACTTCCCCAATTTTTAATGCCCAGCGCTACACAACGGTTACAAAAAATATTAATCTACAATGATCCAATATTTATTAAATAGACTACTCCAGTTCATCCCTGTTTTTCTGGGGGTTGTTATCATTACATTTATTTTGATGTATATTGTCCCCGGGGATCCCGTTGTGTCTATGGTGGGGGAGCGCTATAGTGAAGAACGAGTACTGCAGTTGCGGGAAGAAATGCATTTAAACGATCCATTGCCGATGCGGTTCTTTCGATACACAAGCAATGTCTTGCAGGGCGATTTTGGCAATTCTTTTATCACCGGAGAACCGGTTATCAACGCAATCATGGAACGATTTCCAAACACGATGCTGCTGGCTATTGTTGCAATGCTATTTGCCATCGTTTTAGGAATCACATTGGGAATAGTATCATCCATCAGACCCGGGAGCGTATTAGATCGGGGGATCATGGTGTTGGCCTTGCTGGGAATTTCTGCTCCTGTATTCTGGATAGGGCTAATGCTTGTCTTGGTCGTTGGTGTAATACTGCAGTGGCTGCCGCCAACGGGATTCGGTGGTATTGAATATATTATTTTACCCGCTTTGGCCCTAGGTATGCGGTCAGCAGCTTATATAACACGACTGACCAGGGCGACCATGCTTGATGTATTAAACCAGGAATACATACGCACTGCCCGGGCAAAGGCGCTCCCTGCGTGGAAGGTGTATTTGGTCCATGCGTTCCCCAATACATTAATTCCGGTTATGACTGTAATTGGAACTGATTTTGGCAGTTATCTGTCCGGGGCAGTTCTGACAGAATCTATTTTCGGTTGGCCGGGAATCGGTCGCTTGGCATTGGAAGCAATTTTGAAGCGTGATTTTCCGGTCATTCAAGGTACAGTTTTGTTCATGGCTCTAATGTTTGTTTTGATGAACGTTATTGTTGATCTGTTGTATGGTGTTGTGGATCCTAGAATTCGTATGGAACGGATCGGAAAATGATCAATAATAATTTTAAAGATCCTGGTATCATAATCGGTGCAGCGTGTGTTTTACTGATTGTCTCCGCGGGCATGTTTGCACCTTGGATTGCACCCCAAAGTCCAATTCTGCAAACATTGGAATTCAGGCATAAGCCCCCTGGGTTTACTGGTGAGATATTGCGCTATAGATTATCACCGGAATTGCCACCCATTACTTTGGCCGTAAAAGATAAAGCCATTTGTGATGATCATATTATAGTGACAGATGTATTAGATAGACAACACACCATAGCCATTCAGAATCTGGATGGGAGTAGCATTGCCTCAGGAGTGCAAAGAATTTATTATTTAATGGGTACAGATCATTTTGGTAGGGATATATTTTCTCGCCTTTTATACGGTGCGCGCATATCGGTAGCGGTTGGCTTAAATGCCAGTATAATTGCTCTGCTCATTGGAGTATTGCTAGGCGCTGTGGCCGGCATGTATGGCGGTAAAACGGATGTTATTATCATGCGTTTAACTGATATTATGTTTGGTTTCCCCACATTGCTTTTTTTAATTGGTATTACCGCAGCTATGGAACCCAGTCTAAATGTAGTATTTATGGCGATTGGTTTGGTCACTTGGCCGGGGATGGCACGGTTGGTACGGGGACAGGTGTTGCAATTGAAACAAATGGAATATATTCAATCAGCAAAAGTACTGGGGTTGAATAATGCGACAATTCTGTTTAGACATATTCTGCCAAATAGTATGGCACCTATTATTGTTACCTTTAGTTTAGGAATTTCCGGAGCAATTATGGCAGAAGCGAGTTTATCATTTCTGGGGTTGGGTGCCCAACCACCCACACCCAGTTGGGGCGCTATGATCAATAGCAGTAAAGATTTTCTGCGCACCGCACCTTGGGCATCATTGCTGCCAGGGACAGCGATTGCTTTAGCCGTGTTGGGGTTTAATCTTTTAGGCGATAGCCTCCGTGATATTATAGATCCGGTAATAAGTAAAAAGCGTTATAATGAACAATTCCGCTGAGCACATTGCAAATTGTATTTTATCCGGATGTACCGGTCTCCGGATACGGACGGTTGGAATTGAACTGGAAACAATATTGTATAACAATAAGGGTTGCAGGATACCTGTTGCATCAAAAACAGATTTTTCTTCATCTGATTTTATTGCATCGATCGAAAAGGTTTGTAGTGCTAATAAATCGTTATTATCCTGTTCGTTGGAACCCGGGGGACAAGTTGAATGGGCCTCTCAACCAGCTGTATCGCTGCATGATATCCACCGTGAATTCATTGCCCTGAATACAATGATGTTAGCTCTGTGTAATGAACATGATTTATTCATTATCGATTTGGCTCTCGATCCAATTTACTGTCCACAAGATATAACACTTATTAATCAGCGCAAGTACCAACTGATGCATGAGCACTTTAAAACTACAGGTCATCACGGTGCCTGGATGATGCGTAATTCGGCGAGTGTACAAATTAATATCGACTTATTGGATAAAAATGACGCCAATGAGGTTGGTTTCATCGCAGATTGTATCAGTCCCTTGGCGGCTATCTTGTTTTCAAACGCACCATTTATGAATGATCGTCCCGTTGGTAGTGAGAATATGCGCTACAAAATATGGACCGATACGGACCCATTACGATGTAATCATTTACTGGACCACAACATAAAATGTCCTGGTGATATAGTAAATGAATATGCACAGTATGTAACACAAGTGCCGGTTATATTCACCACTCCAGATGAGTATAATAATGTCGGAACTTTTTCGGGAACCATTGGCAACTGGCTTGAAACTGTGCAACGGATCAGACAGGTATCCCCTGCAGATATCGCTACAGCACTGCACCAAATATTTACCAATAATCGTTATAAATCTGTTTTGGAAATACGTGCCTGCGATAGACCTCCAACCGGGTATGAATTGGCTGCGACTGCTTTTTGGATGGGTTTAATGGAGAAAGAAAACGTACGTGAAAAATTACTTTCAGAATTGTTGTCCTGGTCTGCAACGGAACGACATACTCTGAACCAACAAGCATTTACATTGGATGTACACCGCCCTGGGCCGAAAAACAAATCACTTTTGGAATGGATTGAGTGGCTCCTTGATATCATGTATACAGGGTTGGACAATAGACAAGCCACGTTACATATTCCATCTGAAAAAAAGTATATTACGCCATTTGTTAACAGTGTATTCTCCGATGGCATTTTTACTCTGCAGAAACAAAAACAGTTTGAAAAAGGTAAATCAACAATTAAGGAATTTGTGATGAGCAAGGGCAATAATGTTCAGTCCTGATCATATCCATAACCAATTGATCCATTTTCCTATTGCGTTATTGTCAGCCAGCTTTTTGTTTGATATTGCAGCGCTTATTTTAAAGAATGACAAGTTGATTACGGCCGGCTGGTATACGTTAATATTGGGTGTAATGTTCGGCCTGGCTGCGATTATAACTGGATTTATTGCTGATCAATTATACGGACATATGAGATTGCCATTCCCCCTGTTCACAACCCATGGTGCAATCCAAATGATAACCTGGCTTTGTTTTTTCGGCCTGGCAGTTTTTCGATATTCCCCCAAACGCAGGTTTAGTACTCTGTCTGTTTGGTATTATTTTATCGGTCTATTGGCCGTTGTGGTATTATTTTATGGGAGCTACCTTGGTGCCGTTTTGGCCGGTCGAATATAATAGGTTTACGTTTCTTGGATAGATTGTTTTGGTCTAATTTTGATATTGAAAAAGGAACTTAAAGTCTAAATAAATGAATTCATTTCTCTGCTCGATGAACTCATCCATTGCGAAAAAACTGATAATGGCTGTGACTGGAATTCTATTTTGTTTATTTCTGGTATTTCATTTATTGAACAACCTCACCCTGTTCGCCGGACCGGAAGTATTTAATCAACTGGTCGCCTCGTTGGAGAAAATCAAACCTCTGATCAGAATCATGGAAGTGGTACTCCTTATTATTATCGTACTACACGTCATAAATGCAATACGCCTTTCGGTTGCCGCAAAGCGGGCACGCCCCGATGCATATGTTGTGAAGGCTCAGAAGCAAAGCAGTTCTTTTTCTTCACGAACTATGGGCATTACCGGCAGTATCCTGTTCATATTTTTGGTGACGCACTTATCCACATTTTGGTTCAATTTTCAGACGACTCATGAGCACGATATATACTATGAACTTGTTACCAGCGGTCCGATTGGTTTTGGTAATCTATTTATTACTATACTCTATATGATAGCCATGGTTTTACTGGGATTTCATTTACGACACGGATTTCAATCTGCCCTGCAAACATTTGGTATAAAACATACCCCCCTTGGGCAGGCGATTAATAGCCTGGCTGTCATTTTTTGGTTGATAATTCCGGCGGGATTCTTTTTTATCGCTCTTTGGTTTGGGGTCTTAAACAGAGGACATCTATGATACCAAATGCTGCTATACCTCCCGGAAAATTAACTGAAAAATGGACCAAGTACTGTTCCAGTTTGCCCTTAGTAAGTCCGGCAAACAAGCAAAAGTTGGATATATTAATAATCGGAACCGGTTTGGCGGGGGCCTCTGCCGCCGCATCTTTGGCCGAAATGGGCTATAACGTCAAATCTTTTTGCTTCCAGGATAGTCCGCGACGTGCTCATTCCATTGCCGCACAGGGAGGCATAAACGCCGCAAAGAATTATCAGAATGATGGTGACAGTGTATATCGGTTATTTTACGATACCATTAAAGGTGGCGATTACCGATCCCGGGAGGCCAATGTCTATCGTTTAGCGGAAGTATCCGGAAAAATTATCGACCAGTGTGTTGCTCAAGGGGTCCCTTTTGCCCGGGAATATGGCGGAACCTTGGCCAATAGGTCTTTTGGTGGAGTACAAGTATCACGGACGTTTTATTCCCGAGGACAAACTGGTCAGCAATTGCTATTGGGAGCGTACAGTGCACTCAGTCGGCAGATTGCTAAAGGCAAGATTATCATGTACAGCAAGCATGAAATGCTCGATATTGTGATCGTTGATGGCAAAGCAAGAGGGATTATCGTCCGCAATCTAATTACCGGTGAATTGGAACGTCATTTTGGGCACGCCGTTGTTTTAGCTACCGGCGGATATGGAAACATGTATTATTTATCTACAAATGCCATGGGTAGCAATGTAACGGCTATATGGAAAGCTTATAAAAAAGGTGCTCTGTTCGGGAATCCCTGTTTTACGCAGATTCACCCTACCTGTATTCCTGTATCAGGAGCGTACCAGTCTAAACTAACTCTCATGTCGGAATCGTTGCGCAATGACGGCCGCATTTGGGTACCACAAGAAGAAAATGATGATAGACCGGCAAATCAGATCCCTGAAGCTGAACGAGATTATTACCTGGAGCGAAAATACCCTGCATACGGTAATTTAGTCCCCCGGGACATTGCCTCCCGGGCGGCCAAGGAACGGTGCGATGCAGGTTATGGTGTTGGTGAAACAGGGCACGCCGTTTATCTTGATTTTGGTGACGCCATAAAAAATTTGGGTCAGGATACCATAAGTGCTCGCTATGGGAATTTATTTGAAATGTATCAAAAAATAACTGGCGATGATCCATATAAGCAACCGATGCGAATTTACCCAGCGGTACATTATACCATGGGTGGCTTATGGGTTGACTATAATCTGATGACGAGTGTCCCAGGCCTATTTGCCATTGGTGAATGCAATTTTTCTGATCACGGCGCAAACCGCCTGGGGGCCTCGGCCTTGATGCAGGGGCTGGCGGACGGTTACTTTATTTTACCCTACACGATCGGCACCTATCTGGCGAATGAGATCAAAACTCCGGTAATTGACACGAATCATCAATCCTTTAGTGATGCGGTTTCGAAAGTATCGAATAAAATCGAACAATTGCTGAATAATAATGGTAATCGAACGGTAGACGAGTTGCATAAGAGGTTAGGAGAGATTATGTGGAACCATTGCGGTATGGCCCGCAATGTAACAGGTCTTCAAAGTGCTTTATGCAAAATAAAAGATCTAAAAAAAGAATTCTGGTCTGATGTACAGGTCCCGGGAAAAGCCGATACACTGAATTTAGAACTCGAAAAAGCAGGTCGGGTTGCTGACTTTATTGAATTGGGTGAAGTAATGATATACGATGCCTTAGACCGGAATGAATCTTGTGGTGGACATTTTCGCGATGAATATAAAACACCGGAAGGGGAAGCCCTGCGCAATGATAGCGATTATGCATTTGTTTCCGCTTGGGAATATCAGGGCGCAGGTATAGATCCAGTGCGGTATAAAGAAGATTTGCACTTTGAAACCGTAACCCCAACCCAAAGGAGTTACAAATAATGAGGGGGCTGGATCTTACGTTAAGAATTTGGCGACAGACCTCAACTACTGCGGCTGGTGCGCTGGAGACATATGAATTACAAGGATTGAATCCGCATATGTCATTTTTGGAAATGCTAGACGTATTAAATGAAACATTGATCAAGAAAGATGTGAATCCCGTTGCCTTTGAACATGATTGCCGGGAAGGAATCTGCGGCAGCTGCGCAATGATGGTTAACGGGCAGCCCCATGGACCTCTAAAAGGAACGACAGTCTGTCAGTTGCATCTATTTCATTTCAAAGATGGTGATACGATCACAATCGAACCATGGCGCGCTAAACCGTTTCCCATAGTTAAAGATCTTGTTGTTGACCGCAGCGCCTTTGACAGAATCATACAGTCTGGAGGGTTTATATCTATTAATACTGGCAGCGCTCCAGATGGGAATGCAATCCCCATACCGCAAGATGATGCTTTAGCCGCTTTTGATGCCGCTGCTTGTATTGGCTGCGGGGCTTGTGTAGCCGTGTGTAAGAATGCATCTGCCAGTTTATTTATTTCGGCAAAAATTTCGCAACTTGCCCTATTGCCTCAAGGTGCCCCGGAAAGAACAGAACGAGCGTTGAATATGATCGCAACAATGGATGAAGAAGGTTTTGGTCATTGTACAAATACTGGGGCCTGTGAATCAGAATGCCCGAAAGAAATTTCTATAGTAAATATTGCCCACATGAATAGAGAATATTTTAAAGCAGTAAGGAAAAAGAATTAACCGAACTGCTTTGCAGTATTAAAGCTCTATAAGAAGGGTTTTTATTTTAATTTGAACACAACAGGGAACGTGATCCAAACACCCACCGGGCGTTCTCTCTGTTTGGCTGGTTTGAAGCGTGTTTTTCTAATGGCTTCGACGGCTGCTTCATCTAAACCGGTATTGGGGATGCCCTTCAGTATATTGACTTTTTGTACCCGCCCTTTTTTATCCACGAATACTTGTACATGAACAGTGCCTTCGATCCCCGCTTCCTGGGCGACCTCTGGATATTTTGGACTAATCGGCGTCAGAGCTTTTGGCGGTTCATCATAAGGAATGAATATTACATCTGGTGGCGGTGGCGGTGGTACCTGCTCCCAAGCTGTAAAGCTCTCAAGATCGGTTTCTTCAATCGTTAAATCAGCGGACAAGTCCTCTTCTTCCGACTCAATTGGCAAGGATGGTCGTGGCGGTCGTGGTGGGGGTGTACTAAAGTGTTCCGTTGGCGGTATGTCTATTGGTTCAAGGGGTGGTGGATCGTGGTCGATTAGAACGGCAACAGTCGTGGCTCTGGGAATAAACAGAAAGCCCATTATAATAATTAAAATACTTATCAAACCCGCAATCCGTACCGTGACGGGATAATTAAATTTTAATTGGGACGTATGTTTCATGCCGGTTAATTTACGGCTGTTTTTGTGGAATAATTCAGCTTAAGGGCATCAGCTTCCCGCAGTTCATTATGAATGGTTGACACTAGACCCATTTTCGCCGATTTGTCCGCTTTTAATGAAACGGTTAATTGGGGGTCTGCTGCTCGGATGTCGTACATAATATGTCTTACATTTCCTATGCTATGTAATTTATCCTGGATAGAAATGAGTCCTTCTTTAGAAACCCAAATATGTGATATATGCCGTTTTGATTTTAGTTTTTCTATTCGTTTGGCTTTTGGTAATTCTATCGGTAAACCAGAAAATTCCCGCAGCACCGTTGTTACCATAAAGAAAATCAACAGCATGAAAATAATATCAGGCATAGATGCCGTGGGAATATCACTGGATATTTTTACTTTCCGTTTGATGTTCATTAGTCCGTTTCCGCGATTGAAATACGCTTTGCATTTGCCATTTTTAACTGGTCAATAACAGCGATGTAATCATTGTACTTTGCTTGATTATGTGCTTTGACCGAAATGATGAGTTTATCATTTTCTGCAATCCTGCGTCGCACTTCCTTATTCAGCTCCCTAATTTCAATTTGTTCTTCACCAAGGAGAACATCACCGCTGGAGCTAATCAGGCAATTGAGAATGTTATCTTTTTTAATCTCAATTTCTTCACCTTTAGCCGGAAGCACAATCCCCAAGCCTTTATCTACATCTATGGTAGTTGTGACTAAGAAAAATATAAGAAGTAAAAATGCAATGTCTGCCATGGAGGAGGTGGGAATCGCACTACCTTTAAATCGGCGCTTTTTGTTCATTGTAATATCTTAATTATTTCTTGGCATCTATATCATACAGTTGATCAATCAATTGTACAGAATGTTCTTCCATATCCAAAACCAGTTTATCGATCCGCGACACAAAAACGTTCTGTAATATCTGGATGATCATTGCCACAATTAGACCAAATGCAGTTGTTAATAACGCTTGGGAGATACCACTGGCGACCACGGCGGGTGAAATATCATCAGCTGCCGCAATCGCATCAAATGCGCTGATCATACCCGCAACTGTACCGGTAAAACCAAGCATTGGAGCAATGGTAATGACTGCGTTAAGCCAGATCATGTTTTTTTCTAAAAAGGACATTTCCAAAGAACCGGCATTTTGGATTACCTTTTCAACTTCTGCTATACCACGATGCATGCGCGAAAGACCGGCATGAAAAATCTCAGCCACCGGCCCATTTGTATTCGCACACAATGCCAAAGCGTTTTCAACGTCTTCATTATTAAGTGACTCATTCACATCATCATAAAACTTCTGGGCATTGATAGAAGACATTATAAGTGAATAGAAACGTTCACCAGCAAAGCCAAGACCAAAAATCAGAGCCATCAGAATGGGCCACATAAATGGCCCGCCATTAACAAAATATTCGACTAGCATCTAGTCCTCCGTTTATTATTTATGTTCAGTTAACCCCGGAAAGAGGGGTGAAAATTATTAACAACACTATGAAATGTCAACAAACAGCTACTTTAATTACTGAGTATAATTTATAAAACCTGAAGCTTCATTAAAATACCCTAATGCTTCCATAACCTGGTTGTCATACTTAAGACGAATACCGATAGATTCATCATTACCCCACTGGGCTCCGGCAATTTCTGCTTTTAATATATTTAATATATATAATTTATCTTTTTCAAGCTGTTCCTGATTGATTTGAACATCTTTACTCTTGGCATATTCAATGAAGTTCAGAAAATCGCTGTCATCGAGAGACCAATTGTTCAGAAAATCGCTGTAGGAGGTAAAATGTTCCTTATGGGTACTGGCATAATTTGATCCCCAATTGAAAAAAGGACGTTTAGTGTGGGTTAATAGTTGTTGGGTATTATCCTGCAAATCCAGTTTCCAGCGGATGTGTTTATCTGGTGTAATACCACCGCCGCCATAAACGGTCCGCCCTGAACGAGTATAAAATTTTGGCTGTAGTTCTTTTAAAGAATCAAGAACAGATTGCCGTTCTTTCATATACAATTCCTTATAATACTCTCGGGTATTTCCGTTTTCGTATGACCGCTGGATTAATCTACCGCTTGGGGTAAAATAACGGGCGATTGTGACCCGAATTGCGGAGCCGTCATTGAGTGGGACCTGTCTTTGCACTAGTCCTTTACCAAAACTGGTTTCACCAATAACCAAACCTCGATCAAGATCTTGAATAGAACCCGCTACAATTTCACTGGCACTGGCAGATCCGCGATTAATTAATACAATGAGCGGATAGTCTTCCCGTCCCAAGTCGGGTTTTGCGATGAACACTTGTTCGAATTTTTTACTTTTGCCTCTGGTATAAACAAGGGTATCCTGTCTAGCGATAAATAAATTGCTTATCGCGGCAGCTTGTTCAAGAAACCCGCCGCTATTATTGCGCAAATCCAACACCAGCCGTTTCATTCCCTGAGCTTCTAATTGATTAAGTGCCTGCCGCATTTCTTCATCACTCGTTGCCGAAAACCGGGTCAACCAAAGATAACCCGTCTCTTCATCCAACATCAACTCCGCCCGGATACTGTAAATGGGGATATCATCCCGAATAATGGTTACATCAAACTTCTCACCACCAATTCTATAAACTGTGATATTTACACTAGTGCCTTTTGGTCCGCGGAGTCTTTGATAAACTTCTTTCTTCGTGATTTGATATGCATCTTCACCTTCGATTGCAATTATCTGATCGCCCGGAAGCAGCCCTGCCAATTCTGAAGGGCTGTCTGCTACAGGTGAAATAACAGTAATATAGCCGTTTAAAATATCAAATTCGATACCAATACCTTGAAATGACCCTCGAAACAATTCATCTATTTCTTCCTGTTGTTTGGCCGGAATATATATTGAGTGGGGATCTAATTCTTCAAATATTCCATGGAATGCACCCTCCATTAGGTTGTCCATATCGACATCATCAAAATAGAGCTGGTTTACATAATACAGAATCTGGTTTAAAACGCGTAGTTTTTTTTCTATTTGTTGGTAAGGGCTGGTGGAATAAAGAAATTGTGCCGCCGGGATAAGCAATAAACCGATTACGGTAAAAATTGTAATCACTAAAGGTGCACGTTTTATTAGCGATGATTTGTTCATTTTTTAATAGTAAAAAGTTAAGATGATAAACGGATTAGCAGTTTGATGGTTATATGATCGCCTGGAAATTAAAGAAGTTCTACTCAAATCTATCCGCCCCCTAATTCGTTGATAGAAGCAAAGGTGGTGCCAGGGACAGAATCTAAAGGTATATGCATTAAGCTGTAGCTAATACCATCGCTATAGTGATTCTGGATAGAATTAAGATCACTTTGCACGAAAAGCAGTAGTGGCACTGGTTGCAAGATAAAATATACTTTTTTTAACATTTAATCTTCTGTGGTGAAATGAAGCGCATAAGTCAATTTATGTTTTTGAGGTTCAAATTGTGCAAGGAAAATGAGATCAAATTTAGTTAATTCTAAAGCAAAAAAAGCCTTTTCCTTATTTTCACGGATGAAAGACGATATTCTGGTTCAGCAATGGTGAATAATCCTATTCGTATCCCAAATGATGTAAATAGAAAGTATTTTTTACGGGAAGCAATTGACATGCAATAAAGACAAATGAATAAGATACAACATAGTGAACTAGTTTTTGGTTACCATTTCTGACATCGATGCACTGGTAACAAAAACCGCTATTTGCTTTTACCCTTTTCCGGCATCGCGACCAGGATATCCGGGACGTCGTTCCAGCCGCTGTTCACTCTGCCGCTGATGGCCAGTTGCTCGTGAGGACGTTCCATCAAAACATCCCGCAATAAACGCACGATGAGCCTCACCACACCTCCCCATTCAGATTCATGGCAACGTTATAGCCAATTCGCCTCATCTCAATTCCTCAATGTTCAAGGTGATACCGGTTGTTTGAACAGCTAGTGGGTAAGGTTAAGATGTCTGGTTTCTGACACTCGGGCAGGGGCCCCTGGTGTTGTGTGGAGCAGCCCGCAGTCATGTGGCAGACAGAGAAAATTGATTACACACTGGATGGTCTGCTGGATATTTTTGATAGTTTGATTCATCATCTGTAGATTAAATAATAAGCGATAATAGTTGATTTTCATCAGTTTCACTCAACACTACACTGACCGGTAGCGCCAACAGCGGCAGGTCAGATAAGCTCCCCAGTTTCGAGATATCCTTTTCCGTGGTAATAATGGCTGCCGCTTCGGCCGCGCTGAACACTTCCCGGATTACTGTCAGGTCCGTGGCTGAATAATCTCCGTGGTCATCCTGGCGGAAATGATGGACGTAATCCAGCCCCGCTTCTTCCAATATCACCTCAAAACTGTCTGGGTCGCCCACCCCGGATACCGCCACCACGGGTCCTTTTATTTCACTCAAAGGCCTTGCAAGTCCGTCCTGTTGAATGAGAACTTTCTTCGGCACCAGCTCGGATAGCAGTAAAATTGAACATTTATTCCCGACTTTCTCCACAAACGTTTCATGCGGTGGTGTCAGGTTGGCCTTGGTAAAGATTACAACGTCCGCCCGTTTCACATTTTTTAATGGTTCTCGAAGTAAACCGTAAGGTAGTAGTTTTAGATTATGGTGATTGCTGTTGATAAGGACTATATCCACATCGCGGACAATGCGCCGGTGCTGGAAAGCGTCATCCAAAATGATCACGTCCGGGTCAAATTCATTGCAAAGCACCTGACCGCCCCGATAGCGGTTCTCATCTACTACAACCGGAACACCGATCAATTTATGCGCCAGCATATACGGTTCATCGCCGCTGTCTTTTAAAGATGATAGCACTTCGTTTCCGTCAGTGACGATGATGGTACCACTGGAAAGGCGTTTATATCCCCGGCTCAACACTGCAACAGATCTGCCCTGTGCTTGGAGTAAATTAGCGAGATATATAACAAAAGGTGTCTTGCCTGTCCCACCTACCACTAAATTACCGACACTAATGACCTTGCAAGGCAATGTACGGGAGACAAAAAACCCGACTGCGTAATACAGATTACGCCAAAAGATCAACAGCCGGTAGAAAAATCCTAGGGGCCACAACATTAAGCGGAACTTTTTTAGCGATTGCTGGTCAAATTGCGGCACGTTTTGCAGCCTCCTGTTCCAGTTGATCTAAAGCTTGTTTTAGTTGTTTAGCGCACTGCTGATAATTATCTGTTGCGGAGAATTCCAGTGGTTCTCCCAAATGTAAATATACTCGTCCAAACGGTTTTGCGACGTAAAATGTATCCCAATTTTTGATAGCCCAGTGCCGTGAGGTAAAACTTCCAGTAGGGAGTATGACAGCGCCGGTGCGCATAGCTGCCTTTATCACTCCAGGTTTCGATTCTTTAGCTGGACCATGAGGACCGTCCGGTGTAATGAACACCAATGCCCCCGGTTCATTGTCCAATACTTGCACAATTTGTTTATACGCTTTTCTGCCGCTAGCTGAGCTCGAACCGCGAATGGCTTTATAACCCAGTTTAACCCCGATCCGAGTAATAATTTCTGCATCACCGTGTGTACCGGCCAAACCGTAAGGTTGTTTATCAACCACATACAAGTAGCCCGGTAGAAGGTTGCCGTGCCAAGTTGCAAAAATAATAGACTTGCCTGCCGCCCGCAGTTTTTCAATGATTCCATCCCCTTCAATGTGCCAGTTGTTGGTGCCGTATAGGAACTTCAAGACCCATTTCCCAAAGTACACCCCAAGAAAGAATGGAATCTTTTTTTTCATTATATACCCGGTTATGTGTTCCTTATTACCGGAGAAAAATAGATGATTATCAACATAACTTTCTCTCTTATCAGAGGGGAAAATTGATGTGAGTGATAAAATAATATAATAATCTCATATTAATAGACTGTCCGTGCCAAAATTGCTTCTGCTGCGCGCTTATAGGCGCCGGGTATGCCCAAGGTGCGTCGGACCTCTTCATAGTTTAATAGCATGGTTTTTCGTTCAGGAGAAAGCATCAACAATGGTTTAATAGCTCTGGCTAAATTCTCCGGCGTCATGTCTTTCTGAAGAAATTCGGGAACCACTTTTTTCCCGGCAATCAGATTTGTCATAGCTACGAACTGCACTTTGGACATGTGCTTGGTGAAGAACCAGCTTCCCGCTGACATCCGGTAACTTACCACCGCCGGGATATCTTGCGCCGCAGACTGAAGAGTGGCCGTTCCGGATGATGTCAGTACAGCCGACCCGTACTCTAAACATAAGCTGGTATCATTTTGCTCCACTTTCCAATTACTGGGGATGGAGCCTAGTTTGATTTGCGGTGCCCTACCAATCATTACCTGCGGCTGGTTAGAGTTCAATAACTCCACGGTTTTTTTATAAATGGGCAGATGTCGATCTACTTCTTGCTGCCGGCTACCGGGGAATAATACCAACAAAGGCTTATTCTCATCCAAACCGTGGGAGGTAAAAAATTCATTTTTGCTGATCGTTGGTGGTTTGAATTCCGTAAAGGGGTGACCCACAAAATGGGCATTGACTCCCCGGGCTTGAAACCAACTCTGTTCAAAAGGGAAAATGCACAAAGCTTGGTCCATACACGCACGGATGATCCGTATCCGCTCTTCTTTCCAGGCCCAAACTTGAGGTAAAATAAAGTACGTTACCGGTAAACCAAAAGGCCGAACCCGTTTGGCCAAGCGTAAATTGAATCCGGGGTAATCGATCAGAACGAGTCGATGGGGTTTATATTGTTGCAATGATTCCATGGTTTGACCCATTACCTTCAGCATATAGGGCAACTGTTTCAGCACTTCTGTAAAACCCATGACAGCCAAATCATTGACATGCTCCAACAGGGTCATTCCGGCCGCTTTCATTTGGTCACCGCCGTGGCCCATGAATTTAGCATTGGGGATCTGTGTTTTTATGGCTTCGATCAGCTTCGCACCGTGAATATCACCCGATTCTTCTCCTGCTGACAGAAAAAATCGAATTTGTTTATTATCCATATTTACAATTTAGTGCAAGATAGATTAACTAGATTGTTGTCGGATCAGTAGCAGCAACAGGATCAGCATAATAGTCTGCAAGGTGCGTTTTTCTGTACTTAAAGTTGCAGTTAGAGACATTGGATGACGTGCATCTGTGGTTGGCCATGGAAACAGACGTGGCAGGAGGCGCGGGACATTTTCTCTGTAGTTATTGTACGCATCACCGAACACTCTCCCCAGAGTTTCTTCTTCTAACCCAATGATCAGGGCGTATTGAGTGATAAAAAACAGCCAGGTGATGGCGAGCATGACCCAGATATTTGGTGCCCCGGCTGTAAGTACTATACCTGTAAAAATAAATAAATTACCGATATATAATGGGTTACGAACATAAGCATACGGGCCGGTAAAACATAAAACCGGTGCGCGGACCTTTATGCTTCGGGTGCCCCCCCCAGCATAGCGTACAACCCAGATGCGGATACACTCGCCTATCAGCACACTGGCCAGACCTAACCAAAAACATGGAAGAACCGGCCTGGAAAAAAAAATGACAAGCAAAGCCAGGGGGATCGGTGTATAGCTGCGATTTTTAAATAAACAATTGCGAATGTCCATTAAAGTATATCTTCCAGGATTATATCGTGAATCTGGATTGCCACATCGAGTGCATTCCGGCCGGCCAAACCATCAACGATCGGTGCCGTTTGTCCTTGGATGGCGGCAATAAAATTAGACAGCTCTAGTTCCAAGGCATCAAACTGACTGATTTCCGGTTTTTCATAAACGATCTTGTGCTGATTCCCGAAGGTTTCCAGTGGAACAGTTTGTACGGCGGCTGGATCATCTTCCTCGACGTCCAATACCCGATAAATTTCCGTTAGACCCAGTAAAAAGTCGATGGTCACATACATATCCTTTTGGAACACCTTGATTTTACGCACCTTATCCCGGGCAATCCGACTGGAGGTCATATTGGCAACCGTACCGTTTTCAAAACGAATTCGGGCATTGGCAATATCCACAGAATCGGATATAATGGAAACTCCACTGGCCCGAATATTTTTAACCGGGGAATTGACCAGCACCAGAATAATGTCAATATCGTGGATCATCAAATCCAACACAACGGGCACGTCGGTCCCCCGTTCAGTATACGGTGCCAAGCGCTGTACCTCTATATATTTAGGATTTATCTCAAATTTCTGCAAGGGTATCAACGCCGGGTTTAGCCGTTCAATATGTCCTGCTTGGATCAGAACATTGTTTTGTTTAGCCAGCAACAGCAGGCGGTCGGCTTCAGATGTCGTTTTCGTAATTGGTTTTTCAATAAACACATGTTTTCCGGCAGTAATACACTTTTCGGCAACCGCAGCATGTTGATTTGTTGGTGTTACAATACTCAAGGCATCAGATACGTACAGTAATTCTTGTAGAGAATTATAAGCTGTTGTGCCGTATTCTGCGGCTACTTTTTTACCCCGCTTCACATCAATATCATAAATACCGGTGAACAGGCACGCCTCATTATTGGTCAAATGCTTTACATGGTGTTGACCTAGGTGCCCGACACCCACAACGCCGATCTTGGGAAGTTTGTCATTCATAATGCGGAAAGGAAATTACACTTCTACAGTGAATACATTATAAGGGTTCCGTGTTTCAATAATTATCGGAATTTTCCTGCATTCACTCAATAGATAGACCGATTTTAACGAGCCATCCGAGGGAGGACATTTTGATAATATTCACTTTTTCAATTAATATTCGTTATACCGACTTGTATAAAAAGCAGGGATCGGTTTTCTAATCTTCCTGGAGACGATTGTTAGCTTTGCATTGGCCATTGCCGTATTTATGGATTTTGGCTTGCAACCGAATCTGGTGTATGGGTATTCGATCAAACGGTGCATATACCCTGAGTCTTATTTTCGATCATTATGACCTTGTTTTAGGTGCAAAGTGATGGGTTTACAATGAGGATGGTTTAATACATAGTGGAACCTTTACAGATTCTAATAACAAGGATCATTTCCTATCCGAAAACTGCCATTTGTATTTTGTTCTACTCAAATTTATAATTTAAAATGACATTAAATAACTTTTTGGTTTTACATTAAATTTTTAAATATAGAATTTTTAACTCAATATTACTTTATCGCCAACTTTTACTTTTGGCAATGATTTTTTTTAAAACACTAATGTCTACATCTTCTAAACTTTTAAGGTATAGGCATCCTCTACCTGTTTTGTGTTTGCCTAGTTTTTTGAGCAGTTCTTTTTCTTCATTAATGTCATACATTACATAAATTGTCAGGTTGGTTTTCCCTGGTGAAAAACCAACATTAAACCATTCAAATTCTTGCTTACTCCCCAAATCTTTGGTTTCTTACCAGTAATTTTTTGAATTATTTCAACTAATTTCTTACTATCTTCTTTCCTTTTATTGTTAGTTATAGAATTTATGAATACACTAACATTTTTATTCGTTTCAACATTTACTAAAGGTTTCATTATTCTAAAATAATTTTTTTCAATTAATAAGTTTTTCAAAAATACAGCTTTGCAAGATAATCACTTCAAAATTTAGATAAAAGAGGGTATGTGTACAATATGTAGAGTAGATATGATATGAGTGATATACCGCTATTAAGCAAATGAAAAGTTGCTTAACTCCAGGTACACTTTTTTATACTAGGTCCAGTAATTGTTTCGATTCATTTATCGTACATAGCCAGGTGAACTACGGTTTTTAACAACCTGCAAGAATTCGTTCCCGAAAATTTTTTACCGCTGATAAAACAAGTTTTTCTTTAGTGATTTGTTTGGGTGAAGTAACACACAAATTTTTACATGATGCTTGGCACGCTCAAAAAGGTAGTTTAATTTCTCCCTTGGCTCTGTCTTGGATAGGCAGCCATTTTATTAGCCTGAAAGGAAGAAAGACAGCGGTGGACATGTCCAAAATCGAGAACCCTGAAGTCGCGCGGGTATTTGCGGGCTACCCGGCGCCCATGCGCAAGAAGATGGTGCGCCTTCGGCAGTTAGTTTTGGACACGGCATTGGAGATAGAGGGCGTCAACGAGGTGGAAGAGACCCTGAAGTGGGGAGAGCCCAGCTATCGCGGTAAGGGGGGCAGCACGATCAGAATGGACTGGAAGGACAGGACACCGGACCAGTACGCGATGTACTTCAATTGTAACACTTCACTGGTTGCCACCTTCAAAGAGGTCTACGGGGATGTGTTCACATTTGAAGGCAACAGGGCCATCGTGTTTGGCGAAACCGATGTGCTACCAGTTAACGAATTAAAGCACTGCGTCTCGCTCACTCTGACATATCATCGTGTCAAGCATCTACCGTTGCTAGGTGCGTGATACTTCGCCGCCGGCAGCAGAAAAGGACATCAAGGCCGCTATGATTGCGCGCAACATCGACTTTTTCTTATTGGACGCGAAGAGCTTTTCCTACCTAGTGTTGGGAACAAATTCTGAAGAAACGCAGCCCCTGCTGGCGAAGGAACAGGCGTGGAAGTACACCCGCTCGCGAAATTGTCGGTTCGTGATCTTCTCGAATAGCAACTGGCACTACTTATGGGATCTAGGGTGGGGCAATCTACATATCTTGACCGTATTTTCATCGCCCAACTCGGAGGAGAGATACAAACAGGATACACCCAATTCACAGCAGCTGATCTATAAGCGTCCGGACGAAACGGTTATTATCGTTACGACCATTGGTCATTGTTAGAGGCAATCGTCTATATACTATGCGACGCGATAAAATACAAAAATTTCAACCTTTGCTTGGCTCTACGGACCTACCTCCATTTCAACTAGGTGGCAATCACGGCTCGGCAAAATGTCTGGTAGTCGCTGATCATGCTGGAAATGCTGTACCTGCATCATTGCAGAGATTAGGGTTAGCACCGGGGGTATTGAATACACACATTGCAGTGGATATCGGCACCCGTGCGACAGCGACTCTCCTGGCAAGTCGTTTACGTGCTCCGTTGATATTGGCTAACTATTCTAGGCTTGTTGTAGATTTGAACCGTAATCTTAATGATTCAACTGCGTTCATTGATGAAAGTGATGGTATCGCAATATCGGGGAATCAAAACATCAGTGCTGTCGAAAAAAAGCGGCGATGTAATGCAATATACCAACCGTATCACAACGCGATAGATTGCATAATTAACGGTTTTTTAAATCGGGGAACTGTACCGGTGATTATCAGTATCCATAGCTTTACGCCAGAGCTAGAGAACCGGCACCGACCTTGGCATATTGGCGTATTATGGGACAAAGATCCGCGTATTGCCTTACCATTATTGACAACGCTCAGGAAAAATCCCGATTTGAACGTAGGTGATAACAAACCCTATTCTGGCCGCCACAGCCCCGACTATACAATTGATCATCATGCGGAGGATAACAAACTTGCCTATGTGTCCATTGAGATTCGCCAAGATCTCATAAGTAATGAAACTGGCGTTGAGCATTGGGTGGCGATCCTTTGCGATGCCTTATACAGGATACTGGATGATGAATCAATTTATAAATACTTGAATAAAATGAGTACAGCCTTATGATTGTGTCTAAACCCAAATTTACTATTGGTATTGAAGAAGAATATCTGCTTGTTGATAAAAATACACGGGCGCTGTGTGCTAACCCACCGGAGACAATGGTACAGGAATGCGAAGCCTTGTGTGAAGGACAGGTGAGCCCGGAATTCCTTCGCTCCCAAATCGAAGTTGGAACCCGTCCCTGCAGGACAATCTCCGGCGCTCGGGAGGATCTAATCTTATTGCGTCGCGCAGTCATCGAAGTTGCCAGTAAACATGAGCTTGCACCCATTGCCGCTTCTACCCATCCCTTCAGCAGTTGGCATGAACAGAAACACACCGAGAAAGAGCGCTACACTATCCTGGAGCATGATATGCAGGCGGCAGCAAGACGCCTGTTAATCTGTGGTATGCACGTCCATATCGGCATAGCGGATGACGATCTACGGATCGATCTGTTGAATCAATTTAATTACTTCCTACCCCACCTGCTGGCATTAAGTTGCTCGTCGCCGTTTTGGGAAGGAGAAAATACGGGTCTTTTATCTTATCGTTTAACGGTATTTGATGCATTACAGCGCACGGGTCTTGCTGATCAATTTTCCAGTTATGCAGAGTATCAGCATCACGTTAATATGCTTACAGAAGCTGGGGCAATTGATGATGCTACTAAAATCTGGTGGGACATCCGGCCCAGCGCACGCTATCCCACATTGGAAACACGTATAAGTGATGTCTGTACGGATATAGATGATGCGATCGCGATTGCCGCATTGACGGTTTCTATTATGCGAATGCTCTATCGATTACGCAAGAATAACCAGCGATGGCGTACTTATGCCCGAATGTTGGTCACTGAAAACCGTTGGCGTGCCATGCGCTACGGACCTGATGAGGGGCTGATAGATTTTGGCAAGGGCGAAGTGGTAGAGTTTAATGAATTGCTGGAAGAATTGCTTGAACTGGTTAAAGAAGATGCCGAAGCTCTGGGCTGTACCAATGAAATAGAACATACGCGCTTTATCCTTGCCGGAGGCACCAGTGCACACAAGCAGATTAAAACATACGAACAAGCCATCCAATCTGGTAAGGGTAAGCAGGATGCTTTGTGTGCCGTTGTCGATATGCTGATTGAAACTACACGAAAGGGAATCCTGCCAGGAAAAGCGACCGAGTAATTTCTGTGAACGAAATGACCGCACGTATAAAGATCAACTGGATGCTATTCGACCAGTTCAGGGTCACTGTGTCCCAGAAATATAGGACACAGGTACCCGGGTATGTCACAAGATTACGTTTCATTGAACCAGCTCATCGCGTGATACTTCTGAAGAACGCGGGTTCATAGTATTTGTGCTTATCCTGCCGATGCTGCTGTGTTTGCTCTGGTTTAGTGCTTTTGGCGGTATGCCCTCCACCAATTTCTCACCGAGGGCTACACCGGCGTAACTGAGCTAGTTGAGGCATATAAACCAGAACGCACACTCTTCAAAGTGTTTGAAGGCCTGCCGTGGACAACGCTCTTTTCTTGTATCGTTATGACACTGGGAATCGTCTTTTGCGTTACTTCGTCGGATTCCGGTTCCTTGATTATTGACATCATCACAGCAGGCGGCAAGGTTGACGCACCACTACCGCCACGTGTGTTCTGGTGTACTACCGAGCGAGAGATTAGTTGCTATCGTACTACTATTTGGAGGAGGATGGAAGTCGTTACAGGCTGCCTCCGTCGCAACGGGTTTCCCATTCGCCATTGTCCTATTAGGAATGGCAATTTGCGTCTGGGTGGGTCTTGGTAGCGAATTGTGTGAATCACAATAATCTCATAGAGATGCTCTAGAAATCATCCCTTTACAACATGTTCAATAATTTTCTAGGTGCTGTTTCAAGTGGGTCTTCTTATGTGGGTGTGAATATGTTCTTACAAAGCGAGACTATAGGGAATTACCGCAAAAGTTACAAGAAGTTACATATCTTAATTTTCATTAAATCCTAGAGTCAATAAGGCATAAATATGAACGCAGAAGAGCAACAGTTGCAACCGGAGGTAAAAACGAGTTACCAGGCCGGCCAAGACAACCTTCAGATATTCGGACTGGATATCAATGCGCCGGTATTTCTGACTTCCAGCCTTGCCATTATCATTTTTGTCCTTGTAGTACTCGTGTTTCAGGAACAGGCGACCGTGGCTTTTGAAATTGTTCGCGTGTGGATGATTTCGCGCTTGGACTGGGTGTTCCTGCTTACCAGCAGCCTTCTTGTGCTGTTTTGTCTGTACCTGATTGTTTCACCGCTTGGCAAGGTTCGCCTCGGCGGGCAGAACGCAGTGCCGGATTATTCCACTGCCACTTGGATAGCGATGCTCTTTTCGGCAGGCTTGGCTATCGGGCTCATCTATTTCGGGGTAGCGGAGCCGGTTCACCATTTCCAGCATCCACCCTTTAACATGACCAAGGTTTACGATGCGCAGCATCCATGGCCCGAAATCAATGACCCGGATGTTAAGGCGGCCTGGTATATGAGTTTTGCGGCGATAGCTTTCCACTGGGGTCTCCACGGGTGGGCAGGTTACGCTGTTGTTGGGCTTGCCCTCGCGTTTTTTACCTATAACCGGGGGTTGCCGCTCGCCCTGCGCTCGGCGTTCTATCCCCTTCTTGGTGAACGTATATGGGGTTGGCCTGGGCACGTTATTGATACGCTCGCCGTATTCGCGACTTTGTTTGGGCTTGCACCTTCCCTCGGGCTCGGCGCAGAACAGGTGACAGCAGGGCTCAACTACCTGTTCGACATCCCCGCGACCAATGCCACCAAGGTGGCTCTAATCGTGTTGATTACCTCTATTGCTACGGCTTCGGTGTTAAGCGGGATTAATATAGGTATCAAGCGGCTTAGCCAAATCAATATCTGTATCACATTTGCACTGTTCATGTTCGTCATCGTCGTCGGTCCGACGAGCGCGATTTTCAGCAGTTTTTTTGGAGGACTTGGCACCTATATAGTGAAAGTTGTGGCGTTCAGTAACTGGATCGGGCGTACGGATAACTACTTCATCCATGACTGGTCGGCGTTCCAATTGGCATGGTGGATTGCCTGGGGCCCCTTCGTTGGAATGTTCATCGCCCGTATTTCAAAGGGACGCTCGGTCCGCGAATTCATGTCCTGTGTGCTAGTCCTGCCAATGTTGATTATCCTATTGTGTATGAGTACTTTTGGTGGTACCGCAATCCACCAGTTTCTCGCTGATGGCTACACCGGCGTGATGGAGAGCGTCGCCGCAGAGAGGTATGAACTCGCACTATTCAAAATGTTTGAGCAACTTCCCTTCACGCAGCTCGCTTCATTCGTCAGCATTGTCCTGCTAATCATCTTTTTCATCACATCATCGGACTCCGGTTCCATGGTTGTTGATACAATTACTGCTGGCGGAAAGCTTCACGCGCCCGTAGCCCAACGGGTGTTTTGGTGTACTGCAGAGGGGTTTGTGGCAATCGCCCTCTTGCTCGGAGGCGGGCTATCGGCAATGCAGACAGCCGCACTGGCATCGGGTTTCCCATTCTCCTTTGTAATTGTGGGAATGGGAATTTGCACATGGATGGCACTTCGGAAAGAGCCACACTGAATGTAAAATCTAAAAATAGGTGGACATCCACCGGTAGGTACGCTTTGTAAGTGTTCCAGTCAGTGGTATATCAGTAATCATAGGCTTTACTGTAAATTTGCAAAGGGTAATACCAAAACACTGGATCTTCTAAAGGCAAAAGTACCTCGAGCATTTTACAGCTGGTTGCGGCTTAATTTTCAAGCAGGTTTCGTTTACAATATAGCATAAGAACACCCCGATTAGATTAAAAGTTTTTCTTTATTACCTTGAAGTTTTAACTTCCAGGTCATTGATTTCGGACCTAAAAAGAATGAGTTGTCTGGAAACTATTTTTTTTGTTTTTTCAATCCCAAAACTTCAAGGTATAACGCGACGCAGTTGTATCAGGTATTGCACAGCCCTAATTGCTAATTCGCAGTTTCAATGAGGCAAGACTTCTGGCGCCGGGTCTGGAAACTCAGTAAGCCATCATCGCCGAGATCGAAGCTGATCAGAAACTTGTTGATAGCAATCGCGGGTTGATAGAGCGGATGGATGAGAAGATTAAAACGGCCATCGGGCGGGTGTGGGGTGAGGGTAATACTGTACGAGCGATGACAAAAGTGGAAAATGATTAGGAAACGAAGTCCGCAGGTAAAGAAACAATTACTCTACAAGTCACGTGAGGCAGCCCTCAATGCAGTCCAGACTTTCAACAATCCTCTTACGACCTTCAAGACCGAGACGTTCAGTCCTTATGAACATCGCTTGGATGTACCTCCTTCATGCATATTACCGTAGCAAAGGAGTGGAATACCGTTACTATACCAAGAGATCGAAGCGGCGAAAGTTTGACCGGACCAAATCGGGAGCCTTCAAGTACTGGGAACTTGAGCGTTGTCTCAAAGACAAAGCCTGTCCATTGGATAAACCAACCAAACTCAACCTTAAATTTCTTATTGGTTTGCGCCATGAAATTGAACATCATCAGTCTGCTGGGGCCGACGAAGAGTTCTCAGGACGCTATCTCGCTTGTTGCCTCAACTACGAACGGTACATTTCTAATCTGTTCGGTGAGCAATATTCCCTCGATGTAGCGGTCGCCTTCACGCTACAGTTCCGTGATTTCACCAATTCGACCTTGCCTAAAGAAGCTGCGGCTCCGTTGCCGTCCAACGTAGCCAAGTACCTTCAGGAGTTTGATGCAGAGTTATCCGATGAAGACATGAAGTCACCTTATTTTCGGCGTCGGTTTCTTTTTACTCCTATGGTAACTAGCAAGAGGGCACAGTCCGATAAGGTAATCGAATTTGTGCCGTTGGACTCCGATATGGGGCGAGAGATTAACGATAAGTATCAGCAAGTACTATTGAAAGAGATCGAGCGATCTAAGCGCCTACCGGGTGCAATCGTCAGGTTGATGAAAGATGAAGGATATGCTCGCTTCAACATGCACCACCACACCCAATTCTGGAAGAAAATGGATGGGAAGAACGATGGTAAAGGTTATGGGGTGCTGGTTGCTGGCACTTGGTATTGGTACAATCGATGGGTGGATGAAGTCCGGAAGCACTGCGCAGCAAACAAGGAGTTGTACACGGAAATCCTCAACGAGGTGGCAGCTACATGATCGGGAATCGATGGAGCGGATAGAGGGGAAGATTCGAGCGACGGTTGGGCGAGTGTGGGTCGGCTAAACTACCAGGATAACATAAGATAAAAAGAGAGACATTTACCCCATCATGAATGACGAAAGTCCAAATAAAAGACAGCCAATGCCGCTGGAACTAACCGGCCAGCAACGGGAGGTGTTGGAAGCATTAAAGCGTAAAGAAACAGAGAAATACCCACTAAACAAGTGGTATCATGGCGCGCTCTATGCATTGCATAATCACTATAACCCGGACAGCATTTCGCAGGCAGCCCAGTCACTACGAGAGCTTCTTGAAAAACTCCCGCGAGTCGTTTCGGAAATAGATGCCCAAGGCCATCCGCCTGATTTCAAAGAAATGCGAAGAAAGTTACATGAGCGCTTCTCAAAAGATAAAGAACGCTACGAAGAAAAATGGGAAGGCAAAGAGATTGATAAAGGCCTTGACAAGACACTCAGGAAATTAGACAATTACCTTGAGTGTAATCAGCAGCCAACTCGGAGAGAACAAATGCAGACACCGTTTACGGGATTTGATCCGGTGGCGGACCAATTGGGCATCACCATTCAACAAGCGAAGCGGGATGAACTGCACAACTTGTGGCAAAGATTAGAAGGCTTTGCGCATCATAGAAGCAACCCAGATATTGAAAAATTCAGAGAAGAGTGCTTGGAGACACTGGAAAGAATAGTATTCGACCTTCTTGCTTCCATAATCACACAAGATCAACGTGAGATTCAATCAATTTTAAAGCGTTCCGACAGGTCTGAGAGTGATGTGGAACGGATGTTGTCACTCATTGAACGCAGGGGAGCCAACTTCGCTTTCTTTTTCAAGCATGCAACCGACGCTGCGTGGATACCTGTCCTCAAGAACAGGGGTTATTTTGCTCGACCGCCAAAGATAGAGCCAATCGATGACAACGAGGTAACTTTTCCTTTTTGGTGGCCGATTCTTTACCTTGAGCGAGTTTCTATAACCGATCCCTGTCTCGTGGTGGACACTATTCTCGGTTTTCAAAATACCGACAACCCTCGTATTCTACATGAGATTACCGAGATCGCTTTGAAAGTGGAGCCAATCGAACAGTCTCTTCGGCTTAAGGACTGGGTATCGAAATACTTGCAATCTCCTTATCACCTAGGTGCCTCTGATCTTATTAAGAAGCTCGTGAATCGTTGGTCGGGCGCCTCCACCAAGAAGGCCATGGATGCAGCATTGAACCTCGTAAAGACAGCGGTGTCATTCGGGGCTGATCCAGAGTCACAGGATAAACAGGCATGGCGCAAAGCCGATCCAGAGAATTGGACACCTCCACTGGAGCCACGCCCACGCTTTGATAAGTGGGAGTACCAGGAGATTTTGGAAAAAGGTGTCCGACCTTTGTCGGAAAAGGCGCCTTACCAAACTGCTCAAATATTGATCGATGCCACGGCGACCATGATCTGCTTGCAGTCCCATCAGGACGATCTTGAAAAGAGCAGTGGTAATGATAGTTCAATCATTTGGTGTCCGCGGGTGAACGAACCTAGCGAGGATTATCAGGACTCGGACGAGAGTCTTGTTCATACGCTGACTTTCGCATGTGAAAAAGTCTATGAGGGGGAGCCGGAGCCTGTGTCGGCACTGGATCAAGCGTTGCGAAAGCAGCGTTGGGATATCTTTACACGCATTCGCCAGTATCTTTACGCGTTGTATCCAAATGAACAAACCAAACCTTGGATTCGTGAGCTGATCCTCACTCATAAAGACTATGATAAATGGAAGCACCAGTTTGAGTTTCAGCGCATGATTCGCCTCGCGTGCGAAAATCTCGGCCCTAATTTGCTCACCACAGCCGAAAAGGAGCGGATATTTGAGGCCATCCTTAGCGGGCCATCGGAACAGGATTTTCGAGACTGGATGGGAGATCGTTTTAACGAAGAAGCATTCGAAGGACGAAAACGCTATTTTCACAGGATGCAACTGAGTCCATTTGCTTCAGTGCTCTTCGGAAAGTACGCTAACTATTTCCAGGAGTTGAAAGCGGAGGAAGAAAAGCTGATTACGGATGATGATTATGCGCCTTATAACTTGGAGGGTGTAAAAGCAAGAGTAGAACGCAGCCCGAAGCCGGCTGAAGAACTGGAGAAAATGTCAGACGAGGAACTCCTTTCGTTTTTGAACGAATGGGAAAACGTTCACCATGATCCTGACAAGTGGTGGGTGCACATCAATTTCAAGGGGCTTGCCCAAGCGTTTCAGGCGATCTTCAGAGAGGACGCATCGCGGTTCAACTTCTGGATCGAAAATAAGGAGCGGATCAAGCGACCTATCTACGTGCGGGCGATGGTATCTGCCATTCATGAGTATGTAAAGTCCAAGCAGTTTATCATGCTCGACCAATGGCTCAATTTTTGCGAATGGATATTGCTTCAACCCGACCAGTCAAAGGAAAAAGATGTCAACCGCAGCGATGAATCCAGAGAGCACCCAGATTGGCTAAGTTCGCGTCGAGCGGTGGGCGATTTTGTCGGGATGTGTCTAACAAAGGAGGTCAACATCCCCGTTACGGCACGAGAATGTCTGGTCTCTCTGTTGGATAAGCTTTGCACCCAATACGATAGGCGACTGGATGACAATGAGCACGTTCTTCTGAACGGGGACGACCCGCTAACCGAAGCGATCAACAATACACGAAGCCGGGCACTAGAGAATTTGGTCGATTTCAGCTATTGGGTTCGCCGCCAACTGGATGACAATCAGGCGAAAGTGCCTGAAGTCACCAGTATTCTGAATAAGCGAATTAGTCCGGAATGTAAATTCCCATTGACTCTTCCTGAATATGCGCTACTTGGAATGCTCTATGGTCTCATTTACGATTTGGACCCGGATTGGGCAAGCCAACACAAGGTGTCGTTTTTTCCACAGAATAATTTTCCAGCTTGGGTGGAAGCTTTTGGAAATTTCCTCAGGATGAGCTCGCCGTACAAACCAACTTTCGATATGTTGAGAGATGACTTTGAGTTTGCGATTGAAAATGTCAAGAATTTCAAAACGAGTGATAATCAGAGATATAATTTTATTGATTTGTTGGGTAAACTTTTGTTTGAACTCTATCTCTGGAGAGTTTATCCGCTTACAGGAGGCGATAGCCTACTGGAACGATTTTACGAAAAGACCAAAGACGACAAAAATCGTTGGGCTCGTTTGTTTCACTACGTGGGTCGATTTTTGAGTAACAGTGGCAGGCACCTGGAAGAAGATCTTAAACAGAGAATCATCGAGTTTTTCGACTGGTGCTTTGAAAAGGAGGACCCGTTGGAACTTAGAGAGTTCACGTTTTGGCTGGGGGCGGAGTGCCTGGACGCGGAATGGCGCCTGACTTCTTTTTTGAATATCCTCAATGTATTAAGGCCGAGCGAGCTGGCCGGCTTCTCCATCGGCGGCCAGGTGTATGCCCTACGGGGGATGCTTGAAGATCATGTTGCCCTGGTTGTAAAGTGCTTTGTCGAGCTGACTGAACTCGCTGTGAAGAATGACGCCATCATTCACATTCGGACCGATAAAGCGAGGCCAATTCTTCAAGCCGGACTAGATAGCACTGATGAAACCGTCCGAGCAGATGCCGAACGGGCTCGCGAGAACCTGCTTCAATGGGGACGCTTTGATTATCTCGATATGGAAAGTTAACCCTGATTCCGCTGCTGTTTGACTTAATCAAATCAGAAGGTGAGAGTTGAGATGTCCAGACAATTGACAGCAATAATTAAACGCGAAAGCGATGGCTACGTTGTCATCTATCCTGGGTTGGATATCGAAAATTAGCGTATTCAACCACCATTGTGTGGGCACGGAGGTTATCGGGATTGACATCTCGGCTGAGGGCATCCTCCATCACCTGGACTTCGGCGCAGCCTGCGGCGAAGTCGTCCCCGCGTCCAGACCCGCTGCGTTTTTTGAGCCGTTGGGGCACAATGTGCTCATCAACCTCTACCGTAAGCTAACGCCGGCGCGATGCACTCGGGAGGCGGAAACGATTGCGACATTGAAAAGGGGCAATGCGTGAAAGGGAGGGTCAACATAATCGGAAAACTGCGAAGCGGGGCCCGTTTTGCATTAGAACTCTGGATCGTCTTTCTGGGAGTCTATCTCGCTTTTTTATTTTCGGACTACCGGGACGAGCGAAAAGATTTATCACTCGGCGTGAAGTACCACGAGCTTTTGATCGCCGAGTTCCAGACGTTCGTAACGCACTTATAATCGGAAAAAAAGAAAATAGAGAAGTACCTGAATGTCATCGCCGAGATCAAGCAGGGCGGCCAGCGCAAGCACGCCGCATTATACATTTGATGCGTTGAGTGTGAAGTGTTGCTCAAACGCGCTTGACAGCCTGACGCAATGTGGATGTCAATTTGCCTCGTCTCCCAATGACGACGCGATTCAAATCAAGCCAATTGGCCATCGCATGTAGCTCTAATGCCAGATTGTGCGCAACGTAATCCTCGTCGCATCCCGCTTCCAAAAATGCGCCCGGCACGCGCAGCACGCTAGCTTTGCGATCTGCTTTCAGGTCTACACGGGCTACGAATCGTTCGCCCAAAACGAAGGGCAAGACGTAGTAGCCGTACTTGCGTTGTTTGACCGGGGTATATATCTCGATACGGTATTCAAAGTTATAGAGCCATTGGAGCCGATTTCGATACCAAGCCAATGGGTCAAAGGGAGAGACGATGGCGCAGGCGTTGATTAGTTTATCAGGCGCTTCGATCCCGAACGCCGCAAACATCTGGCTACGGACTCCGTCGACTCTGACGGGCTCTATTTCACTGGTTTCTACGAGGTGCTTTATTGCCATGGCCGCGTCTCTTCGCTTGATACGGTAGTAGTCGGCACAATCAGCGGAAGTGCCGATTCCGAGTGATTCAATAGCGAGCTTCATCATCTGTCGATGTGCCTGATCGACATCTAGCGGTGGAGCGGCAGCTACTCCGTCGACTCTGACGGGCTCTATTTCACTGGTTTCTACGAGGTGCTTTATTGCCATGGCCGCGTCTCTTCGCGCAGAATTGATTCGATCTGATACTGCCAATCTGCCCTGCGTCAGCATTGTCTCTAGTACCAGTTTCGCGGTCGATGTGCTCCTCCAATGTCCGTAGTAGCGTTCTCCTTTGTGTTGAATATCGGCGACCTCAAGCGCGCCGTGTTCGCGTATCTCACCCACTGTCGATTCGAGTACTTCGGGATGGCGGTCCATTAACTCCTGCCATCGTGGCCATGGTTTCCATCCTTCCATTCGGTGTCGAACGAGCGGCAAGTGGGAAATCGGCAACAACGATGCTTCATGCACCGGATATTCGAATAGCCTGCGTTCCTCGTATGCGTATTGGTGGAGCATCTCGAGTGGATACGGACCGAGTCTTGAGAAGAAAGGCATGTACTGGGCCCTGACGAGAACGTTGACGGAATCAATTTGAACGATGTTCACACGCCGCATGACGCGTTTGAAATGTCCGAGATTGACTTCCCCAGCGTTGGGACGCGGATGCGCGAACCCTTGTGCATGAAGTGCGATCCTGCGGGCTTGCTCGATGCTGAAGGTTTTCAGATCATCGGCCACGGGTGTGGTCTTTATTTTGCGGCACGTTTTGCTTTGATAATAGCTGCTTTGATTTTTCCCCGCAGCACTTTGTTATCCAAAGCATTGATTTCATCCATATTTCCTTTGACACCGGCCGCCACCAGCCGGGCAATCAGATCGGTCTCGGATTCTTTACCGTTGTCTATCACAGGGGTCTTTGCTGGAGTGGTCAGGGCTGGAGAAATATCTGGTAGCGGGGGTCGCTTCCCGGTGCGTTTGGCTTTAACCAGCATTGCTTTGGCTTTGCCGCGAATCGGTTTTTCAGGAATATTATTAATAGGATCCATATCACCATCCAGGGCTTTATTAACAACAAACGCGATCAGGTCATTGGTTGATGAAAAGGGAGGAACATCTCCGGATATAGATGGTGGTGGAGCTGCAGTTACTGGCTTGGCTGATAGAGCGGATAGTAATTCCGTAGGCATACTGCCGGTGCGTTTGGCTTTAACTAAGGCTGCCTTGGCCAACCCGCGGGTTGGCTTATCGGCAATCGCATTGATCAAATCCATATTGCCATCCATGCCAGCCTGGACAGCTTGGGCAATGGTTGCTTCCCGACTCAGCTGGGGACCGGCTGTTTTGGTACTGGCGGTTGCGATTTCCTTTTCATCGGTTTGATCCTGTGGTATAAAATGGGCAAGATTGTGCAGTATGGTTGATCCGTGATCAGCAAAACCCCAGGTGGTTAAAAAGGAGAACAATCCATTGCTGGTCCGTTGACATGTGACTTCGGAAGAACCGCTAGGTGTGCGATTGATTTCAAAGGTAACAAGTTCCTTGTTAACGGGACTGAAACGCATTTCCAATTCCAACTTTTTATTGGTTTCTAAACCTAAAATGCGACCTTTGAACCAAGGTAACAATGAATGGGGTCTTATTTTTATATATGCGCCTGGCTTAATGGAAAAACGATCGAATGAGAATCGGTGAACATAGCGGGGAACGTTTAGGACCGGCAGGACCCTGTTCACACCAGGAAACCATATACAATAATCTTCAAAGCGGGTTAGCGCTTTCCAAATTGTCTCCGGTTTGGATACGTATTCGTGCTGGACAACGGTTTTAGCTCTAAAAGGCCGGTAAAAAGAGTCAAAGCGGCTGGAAATGATCTGCTTATCTTCCATGTCCCGGATGAAGAAATAGACCGTAAAAATAACAGCTGTAATGGCGATGACTAATAACATGATTTTTGAATCAAATCAGGCGAAGATTTTACAGTTGAAACCTGATATAAACCAACGCTGGCGAAGATCTCCAGAGATTAAATTTCAATCATCGCAATGATGTTTATTATTTTATTTTGTTCAAGTGTGGTTCTTGGCAGCCAGTCATACCAGTTTATGACAAAACCGGGCTTGTCATTAGAATCATACGTTATGGACTTTATACAAAAAAGTTGATTAGCTTTGACTCAACTTTTTTGTATAAAGTCCAAATTTCATTGTAGGTAATCCCAAATGATTTTGTTTACCATTTTAACCATCATAATAATTATGGTTTTGGCCTGGCATTTTTCGTGGCGACCCAACTATGATAGCACATTTTATAATGATGTAGATGTGTTGTGGTTTGCTCATCGGGGGGCACTGTTATCGGCACCGGAAAATACTCTGGATGCTTTCAGTCAAGCAGTTGAGGCAGGCCTACCAGCGTTGGAAGTAGATGTTATGTCAACCCAAGACGGTATGGTGATTGCCTCCCATAATTTTGATCTAGAGTATGGGACGAATGGATTTGGATATGTACATAAAATGAACTATCAAGATATTAAAGATATTAAAGTGTTTGGACCAAAAGGTACGTCCCCAGCACCAATGTTGTTGTTGGATGAATTATTTGCAGAAATTTCTTCAGCTATAAAACTCAATGTGGATATAAAAACAGCGAAGAAAATTGACCTGAAAACAGCATACTTGGTGGTAAAAAAAATCAAGAATGAACGTTTATACGAACGAGTAATGATTTCATCTTTTAATCCCTTAACGCTACTAGCTGTCAAACTGTTTGATAATAAAATATTAACGGCCTTTATTACTCAATACCGGGAAACTATCCCTTTTGTCTATTTCTCTAGAGCAGATTTTATCCACCCCCACGCGAGTCTGGTAGATGATACATTTCTCCGTTTTGCCCGACGAAAAAACCTGCGAATTAATACCTGGACCGTCAATACAAGGCCAGCCGTTGAGTGGCTAACTGGAATAGGTGTTGATGGAATTATTACAGACCGCTTGGAATTCTGTGATGTGTATAAGTAATTCACAAGAAAATTCATTTTGTCTACATGAGATTTAAAGAGCGTGTAGACAAAATGTGGACTTTTGCTGCCGATCGCGGTGGCACATTTACCGATGTGCTTGGAGTGGATTCCAAAGGCCAAATCCATCACGCAAAAATCCTATCAAAATCGAGGTTGTATCAAAATTCTGTATTGGAAGGTATCCGCCGGATTCTCAAAAAATGCAGACAACCGATATCACCCGAAGTCGTTTCGGAAATTAGGGTCGGGACAACCATTTGTACGAACGCACTCCTTGAACGAAAAGGGTCTAAGGTTGGCTTGCTGACTACCTCGGGTTTTGAAGATCTGATAGAAATCGGAGATCAGGCACGTCCCAATTTGTTTAGTTTATGGATTGAAAAGCCAGATCAGTTATACCATTCAGTAGTAGGTATTCGAGGGCGCATCAATGCACAGGGTGAAATCGAAGAAACACTTAAAATACCAGATGTACGGCATGCGCTGAATGAGTTTAAAAGGCAAGATGTCGAAGCAGTCGTCATCCTGTTTACGCATTCCTGGAAGAATCCTGATCATGAAAAACAAGTTGCCAATATTGCTCGAGAAAATGGGTTTTCGAATATAATTTGCTCGCATGAAACACTGCCTCTTATTAAAATGATCCCCCGCGGCCAGACAGCATTGGTAGACGCTTATTTGGCTTCATTATTCCAGTCCTATATTCTAAACCTCAAAACAGCGTCCCTAGCAATACCAATTCATTTGATAACGAGTTCAGGGGGAATTATGGATTCGGAAAAAATCCGCGCTAAAGATTCCATTCTGTCCGGCCCTGCGGGTGGCGTGGTTGCTGCGGCGGCCATCTGCAATTTACTCGATATAAATGAAGCCATTGGATTTGATATGGGTGGCACCTCTACAGATGTGAGCCGCTATGACGGGGAAATGCACTATGTATCTGAAACGGAGCAAGCCGGAATAAAATATCAGACTGACCAATTAGATGTGGAAACAGTTGCCGCTGGCGGTGGATCAATCCTTGGCTTTGACGGACAGAAAATTACGGTTGGTCCCGAATCCGCCGGAGCTGATCCAGGACCGGCTTGCTACGGTAAAGGGGGGCCACTGACTGTGACAGATGCAAATTTAATTCTGGGTAGAATTCTACCTGACAATATGCCTGATTCTTTCGGGAACACGGGCACCGATAAGTTAGACCTGGAATCTACCGAATTGAAGTTTCAAAAACTGGTTAATACAATTAATAAAGCGACCAACACAAAACACACGCTTTGGGAACTAGCGGAAGGATTTGTTGCTGTCGCCAATGAAGTTATGTCAAGGGCTGTCCGGAAAATTTCAGTTGCCAAAGGATATGATATAAGAAATCATGCATTAATCTGTTTTGGCGGAGCAGCGCCACAGCACGCTTGTTCGCTGGGGAGGTCACTGGGAATGAGGAAAATAATTATTCATCCGTTGGCCGGAATTTTATCGGCTTACGGAATTGCCATAGCACACAGCATGGAACGAAAAGTAGTAGCAATTATGGATGTCCTTACCGATAATTTATTAAAAAGATTAGAGAAGAAATTTCAGCAGATAGAATTTAAGGTGTCTGAAAACATTGAACCCGATTACCATAAAAACATCAAGGTCAAACGCTACCTGGATCTGCGCCCGCTGGGCAGCGACGCCTACCTAACAGTGAAGGTGAGTGATAAATTGGATATGCAGTCAGTGTGCAGTCAATTTTTGAACGTGTATCGGCAGCGTTTTGGTTTTACACCTGACATGAATAGAATTGAAGTAGTTAATATGCGCGCTGAGTTTGTAACCGCTAGCCGTAGCATCCTGCAGGAAAAGCAAGCGGATCAATCAAGGAATTTATCAGAGCGAAACCGAGTGAAGACTGTAAAAATGTATTTCAATGGAAAGTGGGAAAAAACACCTGTTTTTAATAGACAGGAATTAAAGTCCGGACTTACTTTATCGGGACCAGCAGTTATTTTGGACAATTTTACCACCATTGTTGTAGAGCCGGATTTCCAATATTCAATAAATCTTTTTGGCCATCTGGAAATGAATGCTGTAAGAATTCAAAAGCCAAGAGTTTCTACTAAACGGGATCCGGTTTTGCTGGAATTGTTTAATCACCGCTTTATGAGTATTGCCGAGCAAATGGGCTTCACTTTGGTCAATTCGGCTCACTCGGTCAATATGAAAGAACGGCTGGATTTTTCATGCGCCATTTTTGATTCCAACGGTGACCTGGTTGCTAATGCGCCGCATATTCCAGTCCATCTGGGCGCCATGGGAGATTCTGTAAAAACCATATTAGCCGACCATCGGGAAACCTTTAATCGGGGGGATGTATTTCTGATCAACAATCCACATAAGGGTGGCTCGCATCTTCCGGACTTAACCGTTGTTTCTCCTGTTTTTATTGGTCGGCATCTGGTTTTTTATGTGGCCACGCGCGGGCACCATGCCGACATTGGCGGCCGTACCCCAGGATCCATGCCACCCTGCGCCACCTCACTGGAAGAGGAAGGTGTTGTTATTGATGGCTTTTTGCTGGTGCGCGATGGCAGTTTTCGTGAACAGGAACTTGTTGAACTGCTTTCAAGCGGACTTTTTCCAGCCAGAAATATCCTTGAGAGAATATCAGATTTAAGGGCGCAGTGCGCTGCCAATGCCAAAGGAATACAGGCACTGGAACATTTGGTGGATGAAATGTCACTCGATGTGGTTACAGCTTTTATGCAGCACATCCAGGATAATGCCGCGGAAGCAATGGAAGCCGCCTTTGATCAGTTTTTGGGTTCAGCAGACACTTATATAAGAAAGTTTACGGACAGGCTTGATGAAGGATTGGAGATCTGGGTTGAGATAGAAATCAAACGTACACTGTCAGGCTGCCGAGCCAAGATTGACTTTTCCGGCACTTCTCCGCAGATGGAGAGCAATTTGAATGCTCCTGTTTCAGTGGTAAAATCAGCTGTTCTTTATGTTTTGCGCACTTTGGTCATGAGAAATATTCCGCTCAATGCCGGGTGTTTCCGGCCAGTAAATCTGATTGTTCCTGAAGGTAGCCTGCTCAGTCCATCGCCCTCTGCGGCAGTGGCTGGGGGGAATGTGGAAACGTCTCAAAGGGTTGTAGATGTGTTGTACGGCGCTCTCGGTATTGCTGCTGCCTCGCAAGGGACTATGAATAATTTCATTTTCGGTGCGCCAGATGGAAGCGGAAAACAATATTATGAAACAATTGCCGGTGGTTCTGGAGCGACTGAGGGCCATTCCGGCGCATCCGCGGTTCAGGTCCACATGACCAATACCCGCATTACTGACCCAGAAGTGCTGGAACACAGGTTTCCAAATATTAGAGTAGACCGGTTCGCTATTCGGAAGGGTTCTGGGGGGAAAGGGAAATGGACTGGCGGCGACGGAACGGAAAGAGAAATCCGGTTTTTGGAAACGATGGCGGTCTCACTTTTATCAGAAAGGCGAAAGTATCCACCTTATGGAATGAAAGGCGGACAAAACGGAAAGCAAGGGAAAAATATTCTGGTGGATGTGAATGGAAAGGAAAAATCACTATGCGGAAAAGCAGAGCTGATTGTTAAAAGCGGTGAAAAAATTATTGTCAAAACACCGGGAGGAGGAGGATTTGGCAGATCATGAAATCAATTAGTGCAGTGGAATATAGCGGAGTGCGAGATACTTTCACGCTGCTTGACGTTAGGGATGCCGATGAAATAGCCAAAGCCAGAATTGACCCCCATGTCCACATTCCAATGAAGGATATACCGGCTCGATTTAGAGAGCTCAATAAAGAAAAACCAGTGGTCGTAATTTGTCATACCGGTGTTCGATCGGCGCAAGTGTGTGTGTATTTGGAGCAGTTTGGTTATGATATGATTAACCTGGAAGGCGGAATTGAGGCTTGGTCATTGACCGTTGATCCAGCGGTTCCTCGTTACTAGTGTCTGGAAAAAATTTGGAAGGGTCTATGAGTGTAAATGTGTTAGGGTGCGGGTGTTTTAACCTGAGTACATGAACACCCCAACACGTTTGAACATAAACACAGAAGCACCCAAAACATGTAATAAAAATTTTCCAAAAAAAGTACTTGACATGGGGGAGGTGAGTATTTAAAACCGGCGAGGTAGGGGAATGGTCATATTTAATGTTGATTTGATTATTTCTTTTCTTTGTTTCTTTGTCTTTTTGTCGTTCAGTGCTAGATGAATAAGTGAATAAACAAATGACCTTTATTGAATTGAAAATTTCAAAAATTAAGAATACGAAGCGAATATGAAGCGTAAATATATAGTTTTACTAATTTTAGGAGTGTTGCTCTCATCGTGTGAGGAAGAACCGCTCCATCACACTCCTCAAGACGAAACTAATACCCCTGCTCGATCCCTTAGATCCGATTCGTCAGGTACATATTATATGAATGTCCAGGGACTTATTAGAAATCCGGATGGGAGTGGTGGGGAATATATTGAATTCCCCTATCTCGATATAACTGAATTAGAAAATACGGCCTCCTTGAAGAGATTTTCTTTGGAATTTGATGTTCCAGATGGGGAAGTGTATAATGATGATACGTCGAAAATTACAAATTATGTCAAAGGGATGGCAGACTTAATGGGGCCTGAAATAGAATTTGAACCTGGTCAAGTCCGCTTTACCTATGAATCAGAGCTAAGAGAAGAGGTCATACCAGAAGAGTTTTTTAATACGATTGACTCTCTGCAGATATTTGTGCCCCCCTTCTCAAATGGCACCGATACAATGTCCCTTGCGGAAAATATCCAGCATTATGAAAATTCTGAAGATGTGGAGATCAATGAAAGTGAAGATGAAATAATACTGATTTACGAAATGGGAAGCATTCATACAGAATCAGGGAATGTACTAAAAGCATATATTACCATTGACAAAGCAACCAATGAACCCCTCCATACAGAAATAAAGGATGGAGAAGAATTGGTAATGAGCTTCGAATTCTCAAACGAATACAATGATCCAAGAGATGTAACCATCTCAAAATTCATGGATGGCCTGGAGATTATGAAAATAACATTTTCTAACACGGAGGAATAAGATCAACCATGAGAGCAAGAACTTCATTCATAGCTATTCTATTTTTAACATCATTAGGGTTCACGCAACCGGATATGGATATCAGTTTCCTACGCGGATTAGGTAATACTTGTGCATGGGATGATGCCGCGGCATTTATCGATTCCCAGTTTCAGGCATTTACCACCCTGGACCTATATGGACCTACGTCCGCTCCAATACAGAATCATGACATCAATTATCAAGGAAAACACAATGCCGTTGTGGCGCATAGTATGGGTGGATTAATGGCGAGATCAGAAATTGTTGAGGGAGATGTCTTTGATCACCTGATCACAATAGGCACTCCGCATACTGGAGCTCCCATTACAGCTCAGGGGGCACATGCAGCACTACTACTATTCCGGTGGATCAGGGATCTACTGCAAGGTCCATGTGCAACCCTGGGAGGTGGTGTCTGGTGCTCTTCTACCAACCATCCGTATATAAATAGTTTAGGAATCCTCGGATTGCCCGCCTTAGTGCAAGCATTAACTCCACTCGGTCAACCATCAACCAATCAGATGATCCCCGGAAGTAGCTTCTTAAATAATTTAAATGGTAATTTTGCCGCATCATTGCCTAGCCCAATAGCGAACAATAGATTTATTGTTGGCATTGAACGCTGGCAACACCATTACCGGTTCTTAGAGTCAAAGGTAACTAACTGCAATCCGGAATATGGCCGTGTCGCCGGTGCTGCTACAGCATTGGGAGTCACCTACTATCTCGTCGCGCGCTCTTATTCACGTGTTGCCTTACGTTATTATAAACTGTACCGTGCAACACGTTTTTGGCCGTTTCTGACCCTATATCATCGTTTTGCGTATGGAGCTTCTGCCTGGTACCAAGGAGCAGTGTCATTGTTATACAAGCAGCAACTGGAGTGGAGCACGTATATGGATGGATCCCGGACTTCTTCCATCTGGTGGCCAAGCGACGGCTTTGTTCCTTATTATTCTCAGGCAGCAGTTGGGTTAATGCCTGTAGGCCTTGTGAACATCTGCTACAGTATCAATCACAATGAGGAAACCAAGCATCCCAATGCGATGCGGATGGTAAGAAGATCATTACAACAAGTGGGTGTGTATTAGTTATTAAGCACTTAGTGCTATGGATCACGGTATTCTCTTTAATGGGATGCTGTCCTGATCCGAACGATGACATACCCGCAGCAAAACCCAATTTTACCCTCAAGTGGCAGAATGATTATGGTAAAAATATTCAAGTATCTCCAATTCCAGGGATCATAAAGGAAGATATTGTCTGGGTACAGCTCGATTCTAATTTCCATATCATAAATATGAAATCAGGAGAGATTACCTTTACGGTGGAATCCGATCTGGATCATTGGCTTGATGGATCTCGGAATATGATCCTCGAAGACAATAGGATATACATACATATAACAAATTGGATACGATGTTATGACTTTAATACGGGAAAATTAATCTGGAATACCACTATCAATGATCCTGTGGCTCAAATAGCCACCGAAATGCACATGTATGGAGATCAACTCTACATCCCCAAAAGAAACGGGTGTTATATCGTTGATAAGTTTACAGGGAGTATTGTTGATGAAATCAAACTGACTGAAATCATATCCCTGGAATTGACACCTCGCTGGGTAGTGGTCAGAGACTTGTATAAAATTGATGAGAGTACCGTCGTTTTCGCAATTGAAGGACAAGATTCTAATTTTCCATTAAGTGGAGGTTATGTAGCCTCTATTGATCTAAACTCAAAAGCAGAAAATTGGCGCATTCAAAGCGTCATAGACACGACCAGTGGTGGAACTATATTTTCACCGTCACCCAGTAAAATGGATTTCTGGGGAGATCACCTGGCTTATATTGGAAGCGATGTATATGTGGTAAACAAATTTACCGGAGAAGAAATATGGAAAAAAGACTTTGATAACCTGGGTTTTTTCTTTGGCCTGGAGGTATCTGATGATGGGATTCTTTATCTGGGTTCCACCGCTTGGGATAGAGTCGTAATGGCTTTAGATATAAAAACTGGGGAAGAACTGTGGTATAATAAATTACAACAAGCTTCTATCGAGTATTTGAAAGTCAAAGACGACTTTCTATTTGTATTGGCAGAACATCTGGTTATACTGAATAGACACACTGGTAAAGTCTTGTTTGACTTTGTTGGAGATACGGAAGATCTCTTTTATGATCCTCCAATCATTGGAGACGATCATTTTATTGGGATCAGCTCCCAGAGGGTTTACTGCTGGAGTTATGAATGAAAAGGTACGCGGTTGGCTAATTACGAGGACAATCCAATCCATTTTTAGTATTTATATGTTGGTGTAGTCAAGTGTCAAACATAAGACAGACCAAACCCGAACAGGTCTGCACCTAAACACTTTAGCGCTTCAACATATTAACACACAGACACACCCCAAGCCAGAGCAGCTTCTTTTCGATTAGCCAATCTTTGTTTTATTACAGTCAATGTTTGAAGCACCGCTGGCCAGTCAAAACCATGGCCAGATTGTATTCATTGCAGGCGTCAATCACCTCCTGATCGCGCCGTGAACCTCCAGGTTGAATAACCGCCTTAATTCCCGTGCCGGCGATTTTATCTATGCTGTCCCGGAAAGGGAAAAAAGCATCGGAACATAATATTGCGCCATCAAGATTATTCCCGGATTTACGAATGGCAATGTCTACCGAATCCACGCGGCTGCCCTGCCCTGCCCCCACGCCAACGGTTGTTTGTTCTTTTACAATGAGTATTCCATTTGATTTGACGTGTTTCAGCACTTTCCAGCCAAAAAGCATGGTTTCTAAATCTTCTCCCGTCGGCTTTGTTCTTGTTACGGTGTTTAAATTTTCGGGTATCAAGGTGGATGTGTCTGATTCCTGGACTAGGATTCCGCCGTCAACGTTTCGCACTTCTAGTTTCGGTTCCCGTTTTGTTAATCTGCCGGTTTCGAGAATCCGCAGGTCTTTCTTATTCGAAAAAATACTCAGTGCTTCATCTTCGAATGAAGGAGCCAATACAATTTCAACAAACACTTTGTTGATTTCCTTTGCTACGGGAGCTGTGCATTTTCGATTCAGCGCGACGACTCCACCGAAGGCTGACATGCTATCTGCGTTAAAGGCGCGTTTGTATACATCCAGCAAATCACTGCCGACCGCTACACCGCAGGGGTTGGCGTGCTTGACCACTACACTAGCGGTTTGGTCAAATTCTTTCAAGCAGGCTAGCGCAGCGTCTGCATCCATTATGTTATTATAGGACAATGGTTTGCCCTGATGAATTTTTGCATTCAGGATACTGTTTGAATTATCCCCGGGAATCTGGTAAGCGGCCGCCCGCTGATGTGGGTTTTCACCATAGCGTATTTCAAATTGTTTTTCAAAGGTGAGTGAAAATTTGTCGGATAGATCTTCATCTTTTAAATAGTTGTGTATGATGGTATCATATTGGGCTGTATGTCCAAAAGCTTTGGATGAAAGACGTTTCCGGGTTTCAAATGAAATTTCTCCAGACTGTAATTCGTCAATAATGTTGGAATAATCGGCCGGATCCACCGCTACGCAAACCCAGCCTACATTTTTCGCAGCAGCACGGATCATGGTTGGGCCGCCCACATCCACATTTTCTAATGCTAGGGCCAAGTCGCAATCTTCCTGGGCAATAGTGTCTGAAAATGGATATAGGTTGCATATAACCAGATCAATCCACTGGATATTATTTGTTTCTGCATCATCACGGTGTTGATCCCGAAGCCCCAGGATGCCTCCTTCTACCAGTGGATTAATAGTCTTAACCCTGCCGTCCATAATCTCCGGGAATTGGGTGTAGTCACTTACGTCGGTGACGGGGACACTGCTATTATGAAGCACTTTGGCCGTTCTGCCAGTGGATAAAATTTCAACGCCGTGATCGTTCAGCGATCGAGATAGTTCCACAACACCATTTTTGTCGAATACTGAAATAAGAGCACGGTTAATTTTAATTGGGTGTTGGTTTAATGTTGGTTTTTTTATCATAGTGATTGATAGGTAATTTAGAAGTGATAGTATGAATAGTTTTACCCGTTTGCATATTGGATCAATTTTATTGATTCGATAAAAGCTTCTCCTTCTAGGTATTGTACTTTCGTTTTCAGGGATTCCACCGTGTCATCTGAATCAACCTTGCATTTTTTCTGGATTAGGATCGGTCCCCCATCTACATTATCGGTAACAAAATGAATCGTACATCCTGTTTCCGTATCCCCGTTCTTTAACACTGCTTTATGAACATTCATGTCTACTCCGCCGGCGTATTTCGGCAAAAGCGAAGGATGTACATTCAGCAATCTATCCTGCCAATCGTGGCAAAACTCTGCTGAAAGAATCCTCATAAATCCAATGAGCAAGACCAACTCTACACCATATTCTTTTAACACAGCAGTCATCTTCGCATCGAATGTTTCCCGGGATTTTCCTTTGTGAGAAATGATTACTGCCGGCACACTGTAACTCTTCGCACGCTCAAGGATATATGCTTTCTTCTGGTTCGAGATCACCACCACAACTTGCGCATCCAGTTCCCCTGATACAATGGCATCAAAAATGGCCTGCAGGTCGGTGCCTTTTGTGGAACCTAAAACACCCAACCTGATCATCGGAGCGAATTCATGTGATCGATACGTTTCTTGATTAGCGCATCGGTCCCGATATCTTTCCGGTGAAATAATGGTCCTTGTATAGCAGATACTTCTGTTTCCGCCGCCGCTTCTGCGTCTGTAATAGAATTAGCTGTACCCACCACCGCCACAGTGCGACTCCCTGCTTCCACCAGCTGTTCATCTTGAATATCCACAGATGCGTAAAAAAGTCCGTTGGTGTTTTCAATGCCAGACACGTCGATCGGTGCACCTTTCACGGGACTATCGGGATACCCTTCCGGTACGGCATATTTACAGACTGTGGCTTTGTGTTGGAATTTCACATCGATAGTGTTTAGTGTACCATTGACGATAGCATTACAGACTTCAATAAAATCGGACTCTAAAACGGACAAAACGTTCATGGCTTCCGGGTCACCGAAGCGAGCATTGTATTCGATCAGCTTCACACCATCTGCCGTGGCCATGAATCCGCCGTAAAGCACGCCTTTGTAGCCTTCGATGAATCTACTTTTCAGGGCTTTTGCTGTAGCCAGGTTAATGGCATGAGCTTCAATAATATCAGAGTTTTTTAGAAAAGGAAGGGAATGATTTACGTCAGAGTAGGTGCCCATCCCACCGGTGTTGGGGCCGGTGTCGCCTTCGTAAGCCCGTTTGTGATCCTGGATCGCCGGCATGTGTTGCAAATTCTCTCCATCGCAAAAGCTCATGAGTGAAAATTCCTGCCCGATAAATTTTTCTTCAATGACAAATTTTCTGTTTGTATCCACTAATTCCTGGCAGTAGGCTAACGCTTCATCATGGGAATGCAAATGATCACCCGCAACTTTTACACCTTTTCCACCTGCGAGACCGTTATACTTTACTACATATTTTCCTCCGAGATCATTCAAAAAATCTCTCACCTTATCTATGGAGTGGAAAGTTTTGAATTGTGGACACCCTGGAATATTGAATTCAGTTAGCAAATTCCGTGTGAAGGCCTTGGACGATTCAATTTGTGCTAGATCTTTTTTGGGCCCCACAACTTTCACACCAATCTTCCATAGCGCATCAGCCACTCCGTTGGCTAGGGGATTTTCCGGTCCGATAACCGCCAGTGTTGCGCCTATTTCTTTGGCATAGTGTACCACAAATTCCGGATTGTTAATATTTCCCACAGTGAGGTTGTCGCAGAGTTTGGCAATGCCGGGGTTCATGTTGGAAGCGAGACAGTAAATTGTTTTGTCTTGGGGGGATCGATCCAAGGCTCGGACGATGGCATGTTCCCTGGCGCCGGAGCCAACGACTAATAATTTATGTACCATTGCGATCATGATTCCAGAGGGTTTCCAGCGATTAGTTCATCTTTTGAGGGCATCTTCCAATTCTATGACAATTCCATTTCTGACCTTGGAATAGTATATGATTACAACTTCAATCGCTTCCTCCAAGCTTCTTTTGGATCTGTACGTCAATGGCTTTATGGATACAGGCTGGTCTCCGACAAACCCATCAATCCCCCGCGATTCCTCTTCAGGCGATGTCAGCCTGTACGAGGACCTCTGTAAATCCGCGACCTTCTCCAAAATCGCCTCCTGAAAGCGAAGACCGACAAACGTTTTAATGATGACCAGATCCCTAACCCATTTTTCCACTATATACCTATCGATTGCATTCATCGTTTCTTTCAACCTATCAAGCATCTCCATGATTTTATCGGTCGCCTCAGCAATCGTGTCCGGTTTCCTTTTGAGATACCATTTTTCCCACTTTGCAATTTGTTTCCCAGGAAATTTCTGGATAAGATCGCTCATCTGTCCAACAACTTTGGGACGAGTTCCCTGTGCATTCTGATTCGCCAGATTGATGAGCTGGGTCGTATATTTGGGGAATTCAGGCGATTCGGCACCCAAATATTCTCGGAGCTCTCTATCAGTCAACGTGACTTTCACAAATTATCCCACCTGATGCTGCTTGCTCACATCGCGCGAAAATTTCTCTTTTTCTTTATAATTCATTGAGGTCTCGACCTCTACCAGACCGCTGCGAATCAGATGTCGGTTCACAAACGTTCTGTTCTTGAGATAAAGATAGACAAGAAGAATACCCCGGTTGTCGTACTTCTGATGATCGAATTTCAAAAATACCTTTTTTCCTTTTGTGAGGTGCTGTAGAAAGACCATGGCCTCAGATCTCTTTTCATTGATCGATTTCACACCGATCAACCGAACCTTCAAGCCGGTATCCAGTTCTATGCAATCGGGAGATTCAATACGCTTGATCGAGTACAGGCGGTTATCGACTGGCTCTTTCCCATCAACCTTCGAACCAAATCCCAACTTCCGGGGGTCTACTTTTTTATCGACTTGAACAGGATCTTTAAAAATATAGGGTAGCCTAGAAATTTCAGCCTTAAAGTCAGATTTATGGCCCCGCTGTTTTACAACCTCATAGATTACTGAATCACTGAACAGATCTTTTTTCCCGATCTCGAGTCTATTCTGGATCACGGGAAGAAACTCGGGATTGATCTCATACCCTGTGGAATGGCGGCCAAGGTTCCTGGCGGCCAGCGAAGTCGTACCGCTTCCCAGGAAGGGGTCCAGAATCATCTCTTCTACAAAAGAAAACATCCGGATCAAGCGCCTCGGGAGTTCTTCCGGAAACATCGCGAGGTGTTTCTCCTGTCGTTTGCCGGGAAAGTTCCAGTGTCCGTAAAAATAGGTATTCCATTCCTCCGTCGTGAGTTTCGACCGTTCCTTGCGGAGTTTTGAAACCTTCGGAGGCGTTCCTGGCTTCTTGAATAGCAGAACAAACTCATAATCTAATTTTACAATCCCATTTCGCGGATATGGAAACGACCCCATCACTGTCGCGCCCCCGGTGGTGTGGGTTGTTGTCACCTTCTGCCAGATAATGGCCCCCATATAGTCAAATCCGATTGCTTCACAGAATTTGATGATTTCGGTTCTTATCGGGATCACCTTGTACCGGCCATAGTAAATCGATCGGGCGAACTGGTCTCCGATATTGATGCAGAGTCGGCACCCGGGGTGGAGCACCCGGTAGCACTCCTCCCAGACCAGGTTCAGGTGGTTAATATAATCCTCATACGTGTCATCGAAGCCGATCTGTCCCGTATACCCATAATCTTTCAACTGCCAGTAAGGGGGCGATGTGACGGCGAGATGAACGGAGAAATCTTCTATCTCCGACATCCTGCGGGAATCACCGGTGACGATCGTATGGTCTGTCTTTATCATAGTTTACCTTTTCAGGTTGTTCCTCAACCCCCCCTATCTTTGGGTGGCACTTCCCCGACATCCGTAAGCCTCTTCTCCGCCGCCTGAGGGGTCTCCTGCAGGACCTGTACTGTTTCATTCTCTTTCAGCCGCAGGAAGTGGCGCTTTCCTTCGCCCGCCAGTGTTGCGCCTGTTTCTTTGGCATAGTGTACTACAAATTCCGGATCGTTAATATTCCCCACGGTGATTTTGTCGCAGGGTTTGGCAATACCGGGGTTCATATTGGATGTGAAACAGTAAATCGTTTTATCTTGGGGGGATCGATCCAAGGCTCGGACGATGGTATGTTCCTTGGTGCCGGAGCCAACGACTAATAATCTATGTACCATTGCGATCATGATTCCGGAGGGTTTCCAGTTCAGTGCGCTTGGCCACATCAATATCGTTGGCTACATAATTTCCATCCAGGCAGGCCATGCAGGGAGTATCGATATGGTGATCGCCCTTCCGGGTCACCGCTTCTACCAGGTCATCGATCTGCTGGTAGAGCAAGGCATCCACTTTCAGATATTTTTCGATCTCATATTCCGTCATATTTCCAGCGATTAGTTCATCCTTTGACGGCATATCCACACCATAGAAACAGGGATGTTTCACCGGCGGACAGGCGCTAGCAAAGTATACTTTTTTCGCCCCAAAATCTTTGAGCATTCGCACGATCTCGCGGCTGGTGTTTCCCCGCACAATGCTATCATCCATGATCAGCACTTTCTTGTCACGGATCTCTGTTTCCTGGGGTACAAGTTTGTAGCGCACCGATTTTTTTCGCTCTGCCTGCCCAGGCATAATAAAGGTTCGGCCGATAAATGGATTTTTATATAATCCCTCGGAATAACGTACGTTGAGCTGTCGGGCGAAGGAAAGCGCTGCTGTGTTGGCCGTGCTGGGGACCGGTATTACGATATCGGGTATCTTGTCTGGATGTTTTTTCTTCCAGGCCTTGGCCAGGTTCTGCCCCATACGCAACCTAGCCCGATACACATTTACATCATTCAAATTCACATCTGGTCGGGCGAAGTATACATATTCGAATATGCAGGGATTAAAGTCTTTTTTTATGAGTTGTTTGCTGAACACTTCGCTATTTTCTGCCACATAGATCAACTCACCAGGTAGTACCATACCCTGCGGTTCATACCCTAGTGAATAAAACATGGAATTTTCAGAAGCGAAGATATAATCCTTGTCGCCCTTGTCATTGGACCGTCGCCCCTTTACCAAGGGACGAATACCCTGAGGGTCTCGAAACGTCACCAAGCCTTTACCAATAATGATACATACCACTGAATAGGCACCTAGCACATGCGCGTAAATGGCGGAAACAGACTCGCAAAGTAGATCAAAAAATTCTTGATTGGTTTGAGGGGGTACCTCCCGATGTAACTGATCTGCAAAATAATGTAGCAGCACTTCTGTATCGCTGGTGGTGTTCAGATACCGAGTTTCCTTCTGGGTAATCTGTTCTGCCAGTTCTTTGTAATTGGTGAGGTTGCCGTTGTGGGCTAGGGCGATTCCGTAAGGTACGGACGTCCAGAATGGCTGAATCTCCCCATGTCCGAAGCCGCCGTGTGTGGGGTAGCGGTTGTGGGAAATGCCGATATTACCGGTGAGCAGTTTTATGTTTTCCGGTGTGAAAATCTCCCGAGCCAGCCCCAACCCTTTTTCTTTATGCATGCGGTTATCGTAGGTTATAATGCCGGCGGCGTCCTGTCCGCGGTGCTGTAAGTGGATGATACTGTCGTAGAGCTCTGCCGCAACGGGCTTATGGGAAAAAATACCGGTGATACCGCACATTAGATTTTCCTTTGGCTACAGAGAAACAAAGAGAACCGCAAAGTATTAGAATATGTAGCGCTTAATTTCATCGACCAATTATTTAAAATGAACGTTTATGAATAAACCGAGTTTACAATTTGCTAGCCGTGTACTGGTTAGGGGTTGTGCTTTAAATAATCTCATACCGATCTGTCTGGGTGTTCAATCCGAGTACAATTTGTTTTCTAATATAATATCGGCGTGGCATTCCTGTTCTAATTTAAGCTTTTTATACATAATTGGATTAGAACTTCCGGTTCAATTCTCAAGCCTTTTGGTTTGAGTTTATACTCCGTTGGTCCTTAGTCGGTAGATTCGAGCAATCCAGAGCTTAAATATTTATGTACTTCGATCCCACCGCCGATGATTTCCTTTGTCTGTTCATGTAATTCCATTACTGTACTTACCGGTGGTTCTATGTAATTATAGTAATTCAACCAATTTAGGTGCCAGTCCGATGTAATTAGCAGGTGTAAGTGACAATAAAGTCTGTTTATCATCATCCGAAATATTCAATCCAGATACAAATTTCGCCATGGTGTCGGCGGTTATGGATTGGCCCCGAGTGAGCACTTTCAGCTGCTCGTAGGCATCCGGTTTTCCCGCTTTACGAACAATGGTTTGGACCGCTTCAGCCAGCACTTCCCAATGATTATCCAGTTCCTTTGCCATTTGATTTTTATTGATAGTGACGCGGCGCAACCCTTTTAAAATATTCTGTAATGCTAAATAAAAATGTCCTAAGGCCACGCCCTGATTCCGCAATGTGGTAGAATCAGAGAGATCCCTCTGTAGTCGTGAAATGGGCAGTTTCACCGCTAGGTGGTTCAGCAACGCATTGGCGATACCCAGGTTTCCTTCCGCATTTTCAAACTGGATGGGATTGATTTTATGGGGCATGGTGGATGAGCTCACTTCGCCAGATACTATTTTTTGTTCCAAAATACCCCAGCTGATGTACGTCCACATATCCTGACAGAAATCGATAAAAATGGAATTCACTCGTACTACTTGATGATAACTTTCTGCAGCTGAATCGTGGGGCTCGATCTGGGTGGTGATTAGATTTGGTTGTAAGCCCAGGGATTTAATGAATTTTTTTGCAAAGTATGTCCAGTTCACCTTTGGATAGGCCGCAACATGGGCCGACCAAGTGCCGGTTGCGCCGCCGAATTTTCCCAACAGCCGATGAGATTTAATCTGGCTAATCTGGCGCTCCAGCCGGGCGGAGAACACAGCCAATTCTTTTCCGAATGTGGTTGGGGTAGCCGGCTGGCCATGTGTGCGCGACAGCATGGATGCATGTTTATATTTCTGGGCCAGTTTCTTCAGTTCTTTATTCACCGATTGAAGAGCAGGTAAACAAACTTGTTTTAAACCATCTTGCCATATGAGTGTGTAGGACAGGTTGTTCACATCTTCAGATGTTAGTGCAAAATGGATCCACGGGTGCAACGCTTTCTTTATCTTGCCCCGAATGTAATACTCAATAGCCTTCACATCATGGTTAGTGGTGGCTTCAATGGTTTTAACTTTTTCAGCACTGGTAGTATTGAAGTTTTGGTAGATCATCCGTAATCGATCTTGTTTATCTTTGGAAAAGGGTGGCAGGTCTTTGATTGATTTTTCCTGGCTTAACGCGATGAGGTATTCGATCTCTATTTTCAGGCGGGTGCGCATGAGTGCCAATTCACTGAAAAAATTAGAAAGTTCCGCAACGCTGTTTGCGTACCGACCATCAAGTGGTGATATGGTTTTTAATGTGTTCATGTGTTTGAGTGTTTATGTGTTCGAGTGTTGGGGGAATTGCGTTTGACGAAACTCATCAAACGCAATTTGTAAAGATTGGATTGTCTCAGCATATAAATACAGTTGATCCAAAATAACCTATAGTAAACTTTTCACATCTATAACTGAACTTTGTGAAATATCCAAAAAGCGTACGAATTCTTTATAATGAAATCAGGCAAATCTTTAAATTTTGTGATCTTTGCTATGACTTTAATTCCTTAACGGCCGAATTGCCTACACTTGAAAAATCCGTTTAACTGCCAGAGCACAATTTCCGGGATCAAGGACAGTGAGTACCGGTGTATCGCTGGGCATCTGTAGAGTAGAATGGATGTTCACTAACATATCCGCCTTATCTGAAAACGGTGGGCAACCTAGAGTCGGGAAATCCGAATTGGCTGCCACAAATCCGGAAAGGGCATTGGATCTCCCGGCGATGGTGATGTAAACAATATCCTTCTTATTTTTATTGGCATCAAGAATCTCCAGGACCTTTAATGGTTGCTTATGAGCCGATGCCACATGCTGATCCCAGATAATGCCGTACTCGTTCAATTTATCGGTTATTTTTTTTGCGTGGGGTTCATCGGAAGTAGATCCCATGATAATGACTGCTTTCATTTTATATCCTTTTAAGAACTTTAATAAGAGATTCCTATAGAGAGTTTACAATAAGACTATCTCTGTATACCTTTGGGCTGCCGCGCTTACTCTGTGATTAAATATGTTCATTCAAATTTTCTCTAATACGTTCACCAACCGGTTTGTCTGAATCAGGGAATGGAAATACCCCGCCGGTGATGGTCTCGTATAAATAGATGTACCGCCTGGACAGTTCTATCACCAGATCCTCCGGTGCATCCGGGAGGACATCGTCATTGTACGGATCACAGTTATCCATGAACCAGAGCCGCAAGAATTCCTTATCAATATTTTGGGGTTCCTGCCCAGCCGATATACGTTCATCGTAGGGTTCGGCGATCCAATACCGGCTGGAATCAGGGGTGTGGATCTCATCAACAAGTACAATTTTGTCATTTGCATCCCGGCCCATTTCATATTTGGTATCCACCAGAATCAGCCCCTGTTCAATTGCCTTTTGCTGACCGAAGGTGAATAATTCCAGCGCTTTCTGACTGCAATAATCCCAATTTTCCTGTGTCATCCACCCTTCACTGACGATCGCACTCGGCGCAATGGGTCGATCGTGGTGTTCTTCCTTAGTGGTGGGTGTGAGCATGTTGTTTTCTAACTTTTGGTTTTTCACCAATCCATCCGCAAGGATGTTTCCGCAGTATTCCCGGTCACCATTGTTGTACACTGTCCATAGTGATGTGCCGGTGCTGCCGGTAATATAGCCCCGAACCACGAACTCGATAGGGAAGACAGCGCATTTTTTTGCCAGGGTCACATTGGGGTCAGGCACATCAATCACCTGATTGGGAATAATATCTTGGGTTTGGTTAAACCACCAGGCGCTGGTGAGATTCAACACCTGCCCCTTAAATGGAATGGACGTCAACACCCGGTCGAAGGCGCTTTGGCGATCTGTGGTGATCAGAGCAATCTTATCCCCCAGATCATATTGATCCCGAACCTTTCCGGTTTTTTTGTGTCCCCTGGGTAGATTTGTTTCAGTTAAAGTGTTATGCAACTCCGCCTTGATGCGGTCTTTATAATGTTCAGTGGATGCGATAGCATTCATGGGATAAAAAAAGTGTATATAGTGTTATCAAAATCGTTTTTCAGTGAAAAACGAAGCTAAAAATTACAGCAATAAAATAAACTTTTTAGGGTACTATTTCATCAGCACCATTTTATGATTTTGCACAAAGTGTTTTTCACTTTCTTTTGAAACTGCGGTGATCCTGTAAATATACATCCCTGTTGATACCGGAATACCAAACCGATCTTTGCCATCCCAAATAGCCGTATGTTTGCCCATCACCCGTGCACCATTGACTAGTGTTTTTACTTCCCGACCAAGAATATCATATATTGTTAAAGACACTATACTTTGTTCCGGAAGGTCATAACGGATCGTGGTATTAGGATTAAAGGGATTTGGATAGTTTTGATATAACGCAAATTTATTGGGGACCGATGCGTCCAGTTCCTCCGATCTTGAGGAAACATACGTCTTACCCAAAAACCACGCTGCAATCTCTGCCGATGATGTTTCAGAATAATTATCCAAAACAGTTTCATAGGTAGCCAATGCCAGCCGCTGGGCGGAACCGGGGGATACTTGCTTTTGGCCGGAACCGGTACTATCCCCAGCCATAAAACTGTATAGGATTCCCTGTTCTAATAAAACATGAGCTTCATCTTCTGTCCCGGCTACCTTATCTAATAAATCAATGCTTCGGTTCAATGCTTCGCTATACTGCTGTAATTGGGTATTGATTGTAATACTGTAATCATAAGAAGTAATACCAACCTGAAGACCGGAATAGGTTGTATAATAATTGAGCAAGGTATTGTCCAATGTGATCATATCATTTAGTTCACTATAGCAGCGAATAATGCCGTACAGAGCTTCAACGGCATAATCGCCATCCGGTGCCTCTGCCAACACTGTTTCATACAGTGTGACGGCATCTGTGTAATTGCCTTCTAATTCAAGGCTGTATGCTTGCCCTAATGCAGGTGGAAGGGAATCCGATTGGGATGCCATGGTCCTTGCCGGAGGACCAAAAAGTTGATCTGCTGTCGGTTCCGTATCGATGGAACCCTGTCCCGCTATGTTCATGTTTTCCCACCAGTTGACATTGGCACTGACAGTCTCGGCATTATTCAATATATCCACATCTCTGCCACGATTCTTAAACTGATTAAAACCACCATATATTTGTCCATTTATTCCCATATACCTTCCTAAATCAGGACGGCTGGTCAAATCTATCCAAATAGACGCGGAGTCATTACTCTCAAAAACATTATTCACCTGTGGATTATTGGATGGATGGACTGCCGTTAGAATAGGCATACTCTTGTTGGCAATTTTTAATCCATAAATTCCATTATGCTCAAATGTGTTATTTGCCATTTTACTTTTTGAACGAAACGCATAGAGTCCGTAATGAGTATTGTTGGTAATGGTATTCTTGGCAACGCCTGGAGATGAATATAAGAGTTGAACGCCGGTGTGGTTATCCGTGATAAGGCAATGATTAATTGAAAACCCATTTGCATAATTGAGGGTTATGCCTATTTTATTTTTACTGAACTCGGAAGATGCAATCGTTCCTGTACTCTTTGTGGCCGATAGCCCTGTTACCGCCCCTTTTACTTTGCAATATGTCAAATTGACTTCGCCCTCGCTTTCGCTTGCTATTCCTGACCAGTAGCCGGCCTGATAATTATCTTCCGTTGCCGGGACAAAAACGATGGGAAATGCTTCTGTGCCAATCGCATTTAATACCGCGCCGGATTCCACAACCAAACGAGCTCCCGGCTTGAAAAATACTCCGGTGCCGGGTTTAATGGTTATGGTATTCCCCGATGTTAAACTGATTGGTTGCTCAACAACTATGCTGCCTTTCCAAACTGCGTTTTCCAAAATATTGGAATTATAAAACTGGTTTGTAGAAATAGGTATACTCGGATCACCATAAAAAACATATGACCGATGTTCCCATTCTCGCGTACCATAAGTCCTCTCCATCGCATACTCAGCAAAAGAATCTAGCATATCTTGTTTTGCATCTTCAGTTAATGTATAAAAATCAGCATAATTTCCATGAACATATCTTTCCCACAACGCAGAGTAAAGAGTGTCTAAAGTGGGAGAGAAAGTTATTGCTGTAGGAGCAATTGCTCCTACAATACCTGCATTTTCAAGAAATAGTAGTTTCTCTAATATAGATGGTGTTTCTTGATAATAATTATTTTGGTCTGATTTTTGGATTCGTCCAATATCACAGGAATATCCCCATAAAAATGGATAATTTCCTTGGTTCGTAAAATTCCAATTTGGGGTATTCCCCTCATCATTTGAGTCCCAATAAAAATTATTTAACCAACTTTCGGATGCTCCAGAACCATGAGTGTAAATCAAAGAAAGATTTGAATTAACCGTACTTTCAAAGTTAGTTGCTCTAACGCTAATATTTTCATAATAGCCGCCAGTATATTCATTAGAATTCAGTTGAACTATTTCATAATCGGTATCATTTAAATATTCCAAAACCCTATCTCTATCTCTCGTTGCACCCCATTCGGAACCACCATTTGTTGGATGATTCTTATTATCAGTAACAATAAGTATTCTGTTGCGATATTGCGCGTACTGATTAAAACTATAATAGTCTACCAGTTTATTAACCCAATTGACCATCTCTTGTATTGATTCAGCAGGAACACGTCCTAACAAGCAGTTTATACCAGCACTTTCTAATTCATCCTTAATTACTTTATCGCTGGCAATATCCAGTGTGTCAAATCCCCCAAACCCTAAAAATACTTCCATCTCTTCATAACCAAATGGCATATAGTTACCATCATAAGACCAGGCGACTTCTTTCCATATATCCGGTTGATTATTTGCATCGCCAACCAATAATACAAAATCAGGCGATGGTTGGTGGGTTGATATCTGACTTGCTATATCTTGGACATTTACATAATCAGCAATACTGATTAATGAAACATTGTTGCCTAAACCATTATGTAATTCTTCCAATGGTTGATACCAAGAATTATCTATTAATTGACTGTGGGATACAATTAGAAATTCTTCCGATTTTGTCATATCAAAAATCAGAAAAACAATTATGATGCACCTAAAATAATTACTCATTTCAAATCCTTTCTTTATTCATGTTCGGCACTAAACCCATAGATTGTAGTAAAAAAATCAATATCTTCAATGTCAACAAATATAGCGTCTGATGGAAAACTACTGTTATTTGAACCGTAGTAGTTTGTTAAATCATATTTAAATCTAATTGTATGATCATTTGGTGTGTTAAAATTAAACACTGTTATTTGCAAATCAATGGTTCCATAACCAGTCGAGATCTCAGTGGTTTGTGTATGAACATCAGAATCGGAATCACCCGTATTGATATTGATTCTTTCACCAAAATTTGTTTCAAATGTATTTGCATCAATCCATAAAGTGAGGGCATTTAAATCCATTTCATTGTAAGGGGTCTCTACATCAAATTGAATTGTAGTAATACTACTATTATCTGACCCGGTTGCCACCCATGTATCAGTTGGTGAAAATGGAGCAGACGAATTATCATAAGGCAAAAGTTTCATTGGATGATCTGTATGGGTCCATTGTTCAGGAATGGACCCATCCCAATCTAATGTATAATAATTAAAATGTAAGTGATCTATGTCTTCATCATTATAATTGATTGTAGCAATTTGGCTACCTCCGTGAAATACAGAGTTAAGTTGTGTGAAAATTGAATCATTATTTTCATCATAATTACCTGTAAAAAAATTTGATAAATGGGCATATCCAGTGCCAAATTCAGCGTCATCATAATTTGACATATAAACCATCTTCTGCCAACCTGGAGCATAATCAGCAAATTCAACGTATCCCCAATGAGTTGCAACAACACTTTGACTATTCCAAATTCTAATATCAACACCCCAATGAAAATCATAACGATTTGCATAAAGTCTGGGTCCAAAAGCCGAAGTAATAGGCGCATCCTCTTGCCCCACGGGCATTGGCCATACTTGCGATAGGGAACAACTGCAAACAGATACCAAAAATACAATTTTATTAATAATCATCAAATTATTAAGCGGTTTTTTGAATAATCATGATATCATTTAAGTAGTTTTCTTTTTATAATCTTTTGTTCCCCACGTGCGTGAGAAAAAACAACTTGTTCATTTCCTATTGTATTACTAGTAATAAAATGGGGTATAAAATTTATTTCTGGTTTGTCCTCATTTTTATCCAACTTAAATATGACGGAAACAAAACCTCTCCCGATACCCTTGGCTCTAGGATCACCTGCTTCTATTCCACCACAATAAATAACAATATAATTATTTATCCATGAAAATTTTTGTACATTGATAATAACCCCATTATTAATTAATCTTACTGATTTAACAATCTCCCAATTATTTGTATTGATCAAATGAATCGTATTCCCTGCAGATAATGAAATAAGTATTGTTCCATCACTAGAAAAATCCAACCCAGAATTAAATGTTAACTCTTCGTCCTCCCATGCGATTAATCCTGACTCTCTATACATTACTATCATACCACCACCTCTAGAAGAACCTGTACCTTGGATGGCAATATATTCTTCATTATAGGCACAATTTCTATTACTAAAATCAATAAGCCATAATCCTGCATTTGATGTATGCGACCATAATACATTCATTGTGGGAATTTCAATTAACGATAATTCTTTTTTATCAGTATATATAAGTAGTTGATCATCACCTACAAATCGATTCTTTTGACTTACCCCTGTTAATCTTTCCGATAGTCCTGTTGTCAATTCAGTACCATCACGTTTATATAGTTTAAATGGTGATAACCCATATTTGCTCTCAAAAGACATATATGCACCTGAGGATGATGGGTAGTAAAACCCCTCTCCAAATAATTCAGAAAATATTAAAACACCGTCACCACTGAAAACCCAATTTTGAGTATCCTCAAATTTTACATCGTGTCCATGAACAATAATTGTTTCCCCATTATTGGATACTTTTAATGCAAAGATTGTACGGCTCGGTCTCCCAATGGTATTTGAAATTGTCCATTTTACCCGACCCTCAATATCTAAATAATTTATATAAAAATTTACATTATCAGCAGATAGAATTACATTGTCATTCGTATTAGGAATAATTCTAAAATCAATAAACTTCCCAGTATAAGCTTTTTCCCAATCTATCTCAGCAGATTGTAATCTAGTATAAAGATTGGTTATTTTATCTTGAGGGAATATGGTTACGGTTATAAAAAGTATATATAAAGTAAACCTTACGATTAATTTTTTGTTTTTCATATTCACACTCTATAAAATAAAACTTCTCTAAAACTCTTTAATAATCATAATTACATTCTTATTCTAATCGAACCTCGAACTAAAATACGCATTTACTTTACCCCGTATTCTTCATTTGGTATCCATATCGCCATAGAAAAGAGTACAACAGACGACCAGTGCGTTACAACAACACTTTCATCAAGTGCTGGATGTGAGATGCCCACAGGGGTTATCCACTGCATGGAGTTGTTCCGATTAATATTTCTGTAATCAGATAAAGAAACTCTTCCCGTCATGAGTCCATTTATTTCAGTAGACACTTTAATGCCTAAGGCACTCAGTGAACTTCTGGTGTGTGTACTGTCGCGTAAAAATACGCCAATGATCGTATCTCCATCTATTGGCCACACCCCATCTTGGCTATAGGATAAACAAAAAAAAGAAAAATGTAATAAAATTATTTTTCTCATTCAAAAATCCTTTTTCTTCAGTTTATATATTGTATTCCCATTTATATAATTTATATTTCCTTTATTCGATTTAATAAAACCATCCATCTCTTCTATTTTTCCGTTTGGTGTTGCAATATTAACGATTTTTGAATAATAACCTTTACTACTGTATAAAAATAATACATCATTTATTTGTTGTAATTGTATAGGGTATTCTCCATGGGCTCTTGGATATTCATTCATTTTTTCCATTTTCCCGGTTTTTATCCCGATCCTATAGATTTCTACTTTTTGGTAAATAATTTGTACTGTATATATCCAATTATCATCCGCAACAAAAATATTTGGTCTGAAAAAATCAGGATAGTGACTTTTCCACAATATTTTCCCACTGTTCACATCTAAACAAAATATATCAAGCACTTTTTTAGATAGATCACTATCAAATAAGAATACTTTATCATCTTTCGGATAAATAACCTGTTGTGATGGTATTCCAAGTTGAAAAGTCGGCTCACTACTTAATTTTGTAGTCCAGACTATTTTTTCTTTTTCTGGATCAACCAAAAACACTTCACTGTCTTGGTTAGGTAAATCAGAATACCAGGTATTTCTATATTTTTCGTTAATTTTTTTTGTCTCAAAACCACCATAAACAACAATAATTCTATTGTCATCAGTAAACTGCAGATATAAATCATAAGAATAAAAATCTTTATTGTGTTCAGGCTGTATCCTTGTACCATTATTAGTATAATAATAAAGTCCCATGCTCCCACCACCAAACTCCTCTTGGATAAGGTATTGTCCATTCGGTGAAACAGTGTAGGATACCTCACGTCCTTCTTCGAACAATAAATCGCCATTGTTCGTATAAAACTCTTGGCGGCCATGGTTTAAAACATAGATTACTTTACCATTTTTGGAACTTCTAAAAAATGAACTATGCCCCAGATCAAGATCCCATGTTTTAATATTATTCTTGTAATACTCTAATTGATGCCCTCCATTTCCATCCTCCACAATAATGATGAATTCATTTCTTAAATCAAAATAAACAACATCTATAATTTTATTATTAAATAATTTCTGGTCGATTATATTAAAATATTTATCGATTTCTATTGCTTCAATTTCACTGCCTGAAATAAAATGATTTATTAGTGTAATACAAAATAGAGTATTTAGAATATTGCTTAATTTATATTTCATAAGTTTCCTCAAATGAAGGTAAAATTCCTCCCCAGTCTTCAATAGGTATCCATATCGCCATAGAAAAGAGTACAACAGACGACCAGTGCGTTACAACAACACTTTGGTCAAAGTGCTGGATGTGAGATGCCCACAGGGGTTAACCACTGAACAGAGTTGTTCCGGTCATGAGTCCATTTATTTCAGTAGAAACGTTAAGGCCTAAGGTACTCAGTGAACTTCTGGTGTGTGTACTGTCGCGTAAAAATACGCCAATGATCGTATCTCCATCTATAATTTCATGCCCATCCAAAGGGGTCGGAAACTGAATGGGCACTTTTACTATCTGCTGACTATATAATTGAACAAAAGTAAATAGAATCAAAAGTACGAATGTATTATTTAACATTTTTTATTCCTCTTTTTACTAATAAATTTTTGTAGTTATGTTTATTCAATAGCATGTATTCTATGGTTCCATCTTCTTCGCTCAAATAACATAACTTTCTGGGTGGTGTGTATGAGCTGGAAGGTAGTTCAACAGTTAAATGGACAATTGGTGGATACAAAGAAAGTTCTTGACCAGGTGCTCTTAATATCCTGGTAAATTTCGCAATCCTATCTGGCTTTACTGAAATAGCATAGTTCAAGCAATTTCCTTCGAAACTTGGATACTTATTATACCTTTTGACCAGCACATTATTCTCAATGACTAAATCTTTAGCTGTAGTGATTGCATAATCACCGGGAGGGATGTTCTCCATCAAAAACAGCCCAGAAGTGATCGTATCCAATCCGACCACGTACCTCATCTGCTCAAGTGAATCTGGAGTTACCGGATCCCGTAAATAAATATAAACGGTCTCTCCTTCCCATGGTGAGCGTAATCGGATTTCACCGACAACAATTCCAGTTCCTTCGTTAATACTATAGTCCTCCCGCCAATCTGATTCATTTTGATCACCTTCACCCCTTACGCCAGCTGTTTCTTGTCCAATATGCTTGTAAACCAAAAGCTCCGAAGGACCACTTTGATCAAGTGTTGGATATGAGATGCCCACAGGGGTTATCCACTGAACGGAGTTGTTCCGATTAATATTTCTGTAATCAGATAAAGAGACTCTTCCCGTCATGAGTCCATTGATTCCAGTAGACACTTTAATGCCTAAAGCACGCAGTGAACTTCTGGTGTGTGTACTGTCGCGTAAAAATACGCCAATGATCGTATCTCCATCTATAATTTCATATCCATCCAAAGGGGTCGGAAACTGAATGGGCACTTTTACTATCTGCTGACTATATAATTGAACAAAAGTAAATAGAATCAAAAGCACGAACGTATTATTTAGCATTTTTTATTTCTCTTTTACTAATAAATTTTCGTAATTATGTTTATTCAATAGCATGTATTCAAGGGTTCCATCTTCTTCCCGGAAATGATATAATTCTCTGGGTTCGTAGGGGACACCGATTAAGTTCTGCAAAAAAGAAGGAGGTAGACCAGGTGCACTTAATATCATGGTAAATTTCGTAATCGTATTTGGCCTGACGGAAATAGCATAGTTCAAACAATGGAAATTTGGTGGGGAACATATTGAGAAACTTGGATAAAGATTAAACCCTCTGACCAGCACATTATTCTCAATAATTAGATCACTAGTTGCAATGATTGCGTAATCACCAGGGGGGATGTTCTCCATCAAAAATGGCCATGATTCAGGTTCAATATGTTGATCAAAAAAACCATCTAGTAAGTCACTCTGGCTCTGGAAAAGTCAAAGAATCAAATGGCAAAGAATCAAGTGGAATAATCACTACAGTATCTGAAGGTGTCTCTGATCCATTTTGATCACCTTTATTTTCATAACAGCCAATAATGATATTGCACAGCAGCATGATTAGAAATAGTCTCATAGTAAACCTCGTTCGTTTGATTTTATTGTATGATGTTCGCAAGCAATGAAGAAAAATAATTAACCAAGTTTGGTTCATAATATTTTATTTATCCTCATAGTCATTAATGGTGTATGGTACTTTCCGTTGGTACGCGATTAAAAATCCTGTTAATCGAAGTATAACTAATACTGTCTTGCCATTATCCATTTGAATTCCAAATGAAAAAACCAGCAACAATTTGATATAGGGTGGGTGGAATTCAAAGAAGAATATTTGTATGGAAAAAGATTAGATTTAAAAGACCGTTACAAACTTATACAAAAACAGGGGTGGAGGTTGAATCCCCGGAAAAAATAGTTTAAATCAATGAAATATTTTCATTTGTTTTGATTGCATTGAGTTGCTGTTTTGTCAGAAAAGAGGAGGCGATACCACTTTGAGAAATTGAGTTCACATCAATGCCTAAGTCTGAAGAAATTGATCTGATCGTGAGCTTATCGCTTGTAGCAAACTTAATGAAAACCGCTTTTAATGTGTCACCATCATTGACTATCTCCGCACCATAATACCCAGCGGGAGTTCCCACTAGATCGTTAAACTCTCGGGAAATCAACGACTGCGCGTTCGCAAACATTACATATACTAAATTCAAAATAGTAAAAGTATATATTTTATTTGACATAAATAACACTGCCTCCATAAAATGTTTTAATCATTCTCTCATCCATCAAGGCAATTGCCGGACCCCTATGATCTATAAAAGGTGGCCATGGTGGTGTAATACGTTGACCAAAAAAACCATCTAGTAAGTCACTCTGGCTCTGGAAAAACCAAAGAATCAAAATGGAATAACCAAACCAAAGAATCAAGTGGAATACTCATTACAGTATCGGAAGGTGTCTCTGCTCCATTTTGATCACCTTTATTTTCATAACAGCCAATCGTGATATTGCACAACAGCATGATTAGAAATAGTCTCATAGTAGACCTCGTTCGTTTGATTTTATTGTATGATACTCGCAAGCAATGAAGAAAAATAATTAACCAAGTTTGTTTCATAATATTTTATTTATCCTCATAGTCATTAATGGTGTATGGTACTTTTCGTTGGTACGCGATTAAAAATCCTGTTAATTGAAGTGTAACTAATACTATCTTGCCATTATCCATTTGAATTCCAAATGAAAAAACCAGCAACAGTATAATATAGGGTGGGTGGAATTCAAAGAAGAATATTTGTATGGAAAAGGATTAGATTTAAAAGACCGTTACAAGTTATACAAAAACAGGGGCGGAGGTTGAATCCCCGGAAAAAATAGTTTAAATTAATATAAAAATCAGCGTTTCGATACTTTCAAACGATTCGCTGCCCCACAGTAATGACACCTCAATTTCCTGCTGCGATACCTGCCACATGGGTGCCATGTCCATCAGTATCCTTTAATGCCGTTCCATATAAATTATTATCTATATCATCAGAATTATACATACTACCGTATGTATAATTTGCGGGAGGATTCCCCACGTTAGATGTTTGATCCCAGTAGTGCAATATTCTTGTTCCATTAGGTGTTTTAAAATCTTCATGTTCGGGATCAACGCCAGTATCAACAATCCCTATTACCACTCCACTTCCATTTAGCGGAATTATTCCATTAGGATCAAGGCTGGCAGCATTTTTTCCAATTGTAGCATAAGTAATTTGATTAGATTGATCTAATTCTAATTCACCATTACTAAATCCATATCCAATAGATTCTATATCTTCATTATTTTTCAGTAGAATAATATTTTCCTTAGGCACAAAACCTGTAATAAATTCATCAGATACTCGAGATTCAACTGTACCCCCATATGATTGTACTAATGCTACTTGTTCATTTGTACTGCGAACACCTTGTTTGAATCTTATAAATACTCCATATTTTGTAATGCCATTCATCATTTCATAATCGATCATTTCTTCAAGCCAACTATACTCAACTACCGCTGATTGACCATACAATGATGATCTAAAACCGACTACGCTCCATATACCACAATAAATGTAAAATACTGTTTTCAGATTTAATCTGTGCATTGTATTTCCTCCAATGAACTAATGTTGTGATATAATATTCCTAAACTATCTATTCTAATTCCTTTTGCACCAAGAATATTAATAAAGGTATTTGAGGGAATCGCGATATCCATAAAATCAGGATTCATGATATTATAACCACAGTATTGATTATAATTCGTGAGTGCGGATTCAGTCATAGGAAGGTAATCGCATAAAAAATAATTTATTAAATAATCACAATGTCCATAAACCCCACCCCACTCTAGTATTTCCATAATATCCAAATATCTTTGGGTAAAAACAGGTATTTCATATCTTATTACTGAAATAGAATCATTTTTCACTTTTATATCATTACATAGCCGTGATCTTAACTCTGTTGGTGTGCCGAAATTTGGGTATGAAGGGATTGTTAAAGATGAATCAGGTTCTATAAATTTAATAGATGGACGGTAAATTCCTTCCTCCAAGTTTATAATCTGAAAAAATCCTAATGAATCTGTAAATACTTCTCGATAAATATACATATTTTCATCTTCTATCTTTAGCAGCTTTATTAATCCCCGTTTTTTTGTTGTTAATTTCAATCCGTTAATAGACTTGATACCAATCTTTCCTATCACTATGCCTGTTCCTTCGCTAATACCATATTCATCCCGCCAATCTGACCCATTTTGATCACCTTTACTTTCATAACAGCCAATCGTGATATTGCACAGCAGCATGATTAGAAATAGTCTCATAGTCATAGTAAACCTCGTTTGTTTGATTTTATTGTATGATGTTCGCAAGCAATGAAGAAAAATAATTAACCAAGTTTGGTTCATAATATTTTATTTATCCTCATAGTCATTAATGGTGTATGGTACTTTCCGTTGGTACGCGATTAAAAATCCTGTTAATCGAAGTATAACTAATACTGTCTTGCCATTATCCATTTAAATTCCAAATGAAAAAACCAGCAGCAGTGTAATATAGAATGGGTGGAATTCAAAGAAGAATATTTGTATGGAAAAAGATTAGATTTAAAAGACCGTTACAAGTTATACAAAAACAGGGGCGGAGGTTGAATCCCCGGGAAAAAATAGTTTAAATTAATATAAAAATCAGCGTTTCGATACTTTCAAACGATTCGCTACCCCGCAGTAATGACACCTCAATTTCCTGCTGCAATTCCAGCCACATGGGTGCCATGTCCAGAAGTACCATCTTGTTGATTACAATATCCATTGTTTATATCAGATTGAGAGCATTCTATCCCATAAGTAAAATTTGCGGGTGGTGACCCGGAATTATCAGTCTGATCCCAAATAAACAAGATCCTCGTTGATGATCCATCCGGTGTTTTAAAATCATCCAAAGAGAAATCAATACCGGTATCAACAAAACCAACAATCACATCTTTTCCATATAAACCTGAGGCCTCTCTTCCTATGTGTGCATAAACTTTTGTGCCAGATTCATCTAATTGAGTTTCAACAAAACCGGCAGGCGCGATCCAAGAAATATCTTCATTTGTTTTGATTGTACTGAGTTGCTGTTTTGTCAGAAAAGAGGAGGCGATACCACTTTGAGAAATTGAGTTCACATCAATACCTAAATCTGAAGATATTGATCTGATCGTGAGCTTATCGCTTGTAGCAAACTTAATGAAAACCGCTTTTAATGTGTCACCATCATTGACTATCTCCGCACCATAATACCCAGCGGGGGTTCCCACTAGATCGTTAAGCTCTCGGGAAATCAACGACTGCGCGTTCGCAAACATTATGTATACTAAATTCAAAATAGTAAAAGTATATATTTTATTTGACATAAATGACACTGCCTCCATAAAATGTTTTAATCATTCTCTCATCCATCCAGACCGTTGCCGGATCCCTATGATCTATAAAAGGTAGCCCTGGTGGTGTCATACGTTGACCAAAAAAACCGGTATATTGTACCTCAAGAAAAGCAGAATCAAGTGGAATATTAATTAGAAAAGCAGAATCAAGTGGAATACTCATTACAGTATCTAAAGGTGTCGATGGTTCAATACGTTGATCAATTATAGTACCTAATTGTACTGTTTGTATCGTGATTATATTCATAGAATCAGCTTTTACTTCTATGTTATTATACGTTGCCCATCTTTTTTCTTTATCGTTATTGTTATAAATGTGCATTGTATATATTCCAGGTGGAATGTTCAAAATAAGAACTGTACCATGTTGGTTTTCAATTACATTTCCAGAAGCAATAATTATATCACGCCCATACTGGTATAATTCCAGGTACATCATTGCAGAACTTGGTCCCCATACTGGAACTTTCCCAGCAATTGCCCCTGTATTTTCTAAAATACCATATTCATCCCGCCAATCTGATTCATTTTGATCACTTTTATTTTCATAACAGCCAATCGTGATATTGCACAGCAGCATGATTAGAAATAGTCTCATAGTAAACCTCGTTTGTTTGATTGTCTTTTATAATGCTCGCAAGCAATGAAGAAAAATAATTAACCAAGTTTGGTTCATAATATTTTATTTATCCTCATAGTCATTAATGGTGTATGGTACTTTCCGTTGGTACGCGATTAAAAATCCTGTTAATCGAAGTATAACTAATACTGTCTTGCCATTATCCATTTGAATTCCAAATTAAAAAACTAGCAGCAATTTGATATAGGGTGGGTGGAATTCAAAGAAGAATATTTGTATGGAAAAGGATTAGATTTAAAAGACTGTTACAAACTTATACAAAAACAAGGGTGGAGGTTGAATCCCCGGGAAAAAATAGTTTAAATCAATATAAAAATCAGCGTTTCGATACTTTCAAACTGATGAACTTACTTTTTTATTGAGAATAATAAACCAAATAAGATTGCCCATAAACCCATAAATTGCATTTCATGAAATAATGGATTTGTAATATTCTCAATGAGAAAAATTATAATGCCAGAGAAAGTAATGAGCTTAAATATAGAATAGATATTCTTCTCAGATAAACCTCTCAATGATAGTCTTATTGGATACAGATATATCAATGAGTAAATGGAAGACCCAACTATTCCATATCGACGAAGGATAAAAATATAGTCACTGTCCACAGTTGGGGTAAATTGATGAAAGGCCGGTCCATAGCCGAATAAGAACGATTGGAGGAAAAGGTTTAAATTTGCATACCAGGCGAAGAGTCTCATCTGCAAACTTAAATCCTCCATGAAATTTAATATAGTCCCAAAACGGCTGATCAGATCTTGATCTAATGTTAAGAATAATGCTGAGAAAAGTATAATAAAGCCAATTAGAGTTTTCAATAAAGCACTTACTTTCTTTTTTATCAGAAGATAATAGGCAGATATAAAGGCAAAAATTCCTCTAAATAGCGTCACAAGTGCTGTTCTTGATTCTGTTAGAGCTAACACCCAAAACAAGATTAGAAAAAAGATACCTAATATAACTTTTGACCAAAACTTCTTCTCATAAAAAAACATCCCAACGGAAAATAGTGCTCCAGTGGCAATGAATGTTCCAAACATACGTATATTTAAATACTGTGATTTTGTTTTTGAATAGAGGGGAGCTGTTAAATTATCAAAACCAAGGACGCCGAAAAACTGAACCAATCCAATTATTGCTGAAGCAATAAACAAAATTAAGTATAGCATAAATAATATGCCTAAACTCATATTCATTAAGTTTCAGTTGGCTTATTAAGTATGCGGCAATTATATACTGACCAACCCGTACTATTTCAACAAAATCTTTATATCCAATTACGACTCCCTTAAAAAACTTTCCAAAGAAAACTGAAAAAAATTGATAAAACATAAATACAGCAAAAATATAAACATATGGTTTAATTCCATTCCTCTCCGTATCCTTTCTTAATAAAATCATGAGCGGAAAAACTACTAAGAAAAGAAATTGCTCAGGTCTAATAACTGGAATAGTATCAGAGATACTTATAGGGGGTAATAAAAAGACTACAAAAAGAGCAATTACTGGAATATCCTTTTCTGGAACCCTAAAATCCCTTATAATGAAATAGAGGGAAGAGATTGAAATAATAAAAAAAATAAGTAGGAAAAGGAAGAATCAATTAATAAAGAAAAGATGAGTAGAATGCAAACAATGAAGGTAAATATTGCAGAATAATAAGAATGAACATTGTTTAGAATCTTATCCATCTACTCTGTTGGATTAGTAATTTCTTTCATCAATAGTTTTGTTTTTTCGGAATACATTTCTATAAAAAGGACATAAGTAATTCCGATGATCATTCCCAGTGATAGAAGAGCCAAAACCAATATTGATCTAACTGGTTTAGTCCTTTTTTCAGGTATCCTTGGTATATCAATATATTGAATGCTGTGTGTGTGTCTTGCTTCTTGTAATTTATATTGTTCAAACTGTTGAAATAGGAATTGATATAAAATCTCTTGAACAGTAAGTTCAAACTGTAATGTTGCATACTCTACAATCAAACTCGGAGATTCTGAAATACTCGGCAATACACTCATCGAATCGTTGGCTAGGTGAGGGTTATTAAAGTCATTTAAGGCATTTCTAAGTTCATCAATTTGGAACTGCCGGTTTATTATGTCTGGACTTGAGTTATCAAAAGCATTTTTTAAAGCATTTAATTCTACTGTTTCTATGATAATCTGGCTCTCTATTTGTGCAGCTGAAGTAATAGTTGCTTCCAGTTGTTCTGGTAAAGAGATGATCCCGTTTTCTTCTAAAAATATTTTTATCTCATTTTGTACTTTTAGCAAATCTGATTGATTTTGATCAAATCTCTCCTCAATCGGAATCCTTGCAAATATAGCTCTTTCAACTTGCAAATTTGTGAATGTGCTATCTAACTGTTGAACAATAAAGAGACAAATGTTATAGGTAAGATTTTTTGTATTTTCTTCATCATGTTTAGAGTGAAAGAGCTCAGTTTGCATATTTACATAAACTCTTACCATCAATTCCTCATCAGTTTCAAAGGAGACTCGTTCATGAAAATTTTCTATTGTCTCTTCTATTGTTTTCGCTTTGAATTGCTCAATTAGATCGAATTTATTTATAATTGTTTCAGCTAATGAGCGGCTATTTAGAATCGATAACATTTTATTGGTATCATCACCAGAAGTGCTTGTTAGAGACTGAATAGAACTACCTAGCCCTCGGGTCATTTCAGAGGGAAGAAAACTATTTAACGGTGAAGCATTTGGCGGTAAAACAACAGCGTAGGAAGTAAACGTTTTTCTTGCACTTAAAGCTATTGATACAGATACTACAGTAACTACAATAAAATAGATAACCAAAAATTTTTTTCTTTTATAAAGAGCTTTTACGATAGGTATCAGATGATTCTCACTCATTTTAATCTTTTATATGTATAATGAACTTACTAAGTCTGGATTCAAGTTTTTTCTAGCAAAATTTTCTTCAATAAAATTAAAATGATTAATTGATAATCGCTTTATTTCTTCACAATCATGTTTTAAGGCTAAAATAACAGTACTCAAATCTTATTGAGATCCGGTTTTGAAACAGTAGTGATAATTTTTTCTACTTCATTAGTAACACAAACAACAAAATCTGCAATATTATAGATAAGTTTCTCTACCCAAAGTCCGAACTTGTATAATGAAAATTTTGCTGAACGAAAAAAATCTTTAGCTGAGTCAGAACGACTACCCCTAGCCTCGAAATTTTGCTCAATATTATGGTTCTTATCCTGGTAAATAATGGAGGAGGATAATATTGAAATATATAAAGAAGATTCATTGTGTATGACAAAAATATCCGAGGTTTATCTATTTCTAATGGCAACTACCGTAGTAACAATAGCAGTGATAGTAGTTATTGAACTAAGTATTATCTGTGTATTACTTATTCTGAGCTGGCGTTTTTGAATATCATAGCTACGTTGAGCATTTAGTTCATCATTGGGTACCCTGTCTACAAAAATCATATCGCCCGAGCTCAATGGAGTGTCTCCTGACTTATACCATGTTTTATTACCAGCTTTAACTATAAATACCCGATCACTATTAGCTGATAGTGAAAAACCGCCGGCTTGCCTTATAAAATCCTGTACAGATTTTGTTCTGTCAAAAGGAAAATATCCCGGATTATTAACCTGTCCAAAAACAAACAATGTGTTTTCATCTCGAGGTACAAATAATCTATCGCCATCAAATAATTTTACCGTCGCCAGCTGATCACGATCTGAAAGATTTATAAAAACTTGGTTTCTACTCAGTTTTGTTTCTAAATCAAGATATTGAAGTCCCTGTACTAATTGGTCAGACGTCCGTTTTAAAAGTTCTGTATTAAATTTATTCGGTACTTCATTTTTGATAGAACCAGCTCTAATTAAGTACCCTGCTTCAGGCAAAGCTTTATCTGTTAAGTTATTTCCCACCTCTAATAAGTCTAGAGCTGTAGTTTCGCCATCAATAATAGGATAGTTACCTGGCACATTAATTTCACCTGTAATCCATGCAGAAGCTGAAATGCGATGAGTGTGACTGGATAAAGCAATAATTCTATCATTAGGCTTTAGTTCAAAGTTTTCCCATTGATCTCTAAATATTTCTATACGTTCCAGTTCATTTCCGTTTTTTCTTAACAGCAATAATTTAGTGGTATCAGCTTCGGGTTTAAAGTTCCCAGCTAGTTGTAATAAAGAGGCAGGAGTGTCAGAATTAAGATATTCAATCTCTAAAGGCACTTTAACAGCACCTGACATACTTGTACGCGCGTCCTTGTTGTCCCTTCTATAGATACTTATGACATCTCCATCTTTAACAAAAGGGTTTTTTTCAAATATTCCAGTTCTGTAATAAGAAATTAAATCTGCTGTATTAACAACTCCATTTTTGTCAGTTGCCCGAATATTTCGCAAAGAATAGTTTTCAGATAGTAGTGCATCTGCTGAATAAGATTTTGAAGACATAGGCTCTCTATTACCGTCCGTCAATGCTTGAAAAATAGCAAAATCAACTCGTGACTGAGGGGGTAAAATATATTTCCCCGGATGAGGGATATTACCTGTCACATGGATACTAATCAATCTAGGCTGATCAAGTGTCAAAACTACTTCAGGGTTTTTATAAGTTTCAGAAATCTTTTCTTTTATAAGAATTTGAGCTTCGTGGATAGTTTTATCTCTTAGATTAATTGTACCAGCAATAGGTATTACGATATCTCCCTGAGGGTTAATGATAATACCCCTTAAAAGAATAAAGTAAGGGCCTTTTACGTTAATAGTCACTAGATCATTAGGTCCTAATACATATGTATCAACATCGATATAATTTTCTATCGGAATGTATTCAAAGGCAATTTTCAGTCCAATTTGATCTTGATAATGTATTGTATTTAGAATGGTTTCTTTTTCTTCCTCAGAGCCGCTTGTTTGTGGCACGGATATTGAAGAGAAAGCAATAATTATAAATAAGAAAAAGAAGCTGCTCTTCATTAAAAACCTTTTGGGGTACCGTTAAACATAGTTAAAATTACGTGGACTTAGTCAAAAAAGTTGAATCAAAGTTAAGCAACATGGTGTATTTTTCCATATTCAATAGGTGTTCGGTATCCTAAAGCTGAATGTAGCCTTTGGCGGTTGTAAAACACCTCCATGTACTCAAGTCTTGTGTTGCTTCTTGTCTGGTTTCATATTTAGTCTGATCGATCAGCTCTGTCTTTAAGGTCTTAAAGAAGGATTCGGCCATTGCATTGTCATAACAACTCCCTTTTCCACTCATACTCTGTTTAATCTGGTGCTCTGAAAGAAGTCTCCTAAAGGCATTACTGGCATATTGACCCACCCGATCCGGGGCAACCGGTAGCCGGTGAGTGGAATCAGTAGTGGCTTTAAACTTCCGCTGGGTTTTCGCCACAAGTCCATTGGCTCTCATCAGCCTGGCCACTCTCGCTTGAGAACAGGATAGGGACTGTCTATTTAAGACCTGGGTGATCCTCGGACTCCCGTAAACACACTGATTCATCCAATACACATCTTTGATCTTCTCCAGTAGAAACTCGTTCTCGTGCGCCCTCTTGCTCTGACCTTGCTTTCTCCACCGGTAATACCCCGCAGCGGTCACACCAAGTATGAGGCACATACTCTCAACCGGGTGGGTCTGCTTATGCTGATCGATAAACTCAAACTTCATCTCGCCCACTGCCTTCAGGTCTCGCTTTAACCGCCGCATTTCCGTTTCATATTCCAGCACTTTACCATTACCCGGAAAACCGTGCCTGGAATCTGCCAAAAAGAGACGCTTCCATTTGTGGAGCGTATTTTGACCGACCCCAAGATATCTAGACACTTTGGTTACACTTTGATGCTTTTCCAATATCAACTTCAGGGCTGATACCTAAAAATCACGATCATAGGTCTTTCTTATTCTTTTGTTTTCCATTTCCCTTCCTTTCACCTTTTGCATATTAATTAGGTGCTTAACTTTATGTGGACTTTTTTGACTAAGTCCAATTTTGGGGAAAGGTACAAATTGTATTGTAAATAAACAGCTCTGCAATCAGTGGATTCGATAGAATTCATGGGATAAAGGATTGAATAGTATATGTGTTTTGAGTACGTCCTGTGCGACAATATCGATGTTACCACTATTAGCAGTCAGATTCCAGATAACACCACGCTTTAGGCTGGTTAGATCGCTGATCTGGAACCGTGCGGTCAATGATTCGAATTTTTCCCGTCCTTGAATATCTTCTTTCTGTCGCACCAAGAATGACGCGGCGTTTTGAGAAAATGTTGTTTTGCTGATGAATTCCTTATTGGAATTGTAAAGTTCACCGGTGGAGTTGATCGCTTTTAGAATGGCATCCGTGTCACCATTTGTAGAGATTTCCCAATGGGTCTGGCGGGAGATGGATACATCGTGACCCAGGTGGCGCAGTGCATTGCCCACCGATGTTGCTTCGTTATCGGTGATGAGCAAGTCAATGACCCACTCGGTGGAATCAGGGTTGGGCTGATAATCTATAACTTCAAAGTGGGGACGGTCAAAGGCTAGGGTGTGGTTCGTAATTGGAAATCCTGTTTCGATAAATTCTTTCATGGATGAAAAAATAGAGTCCCCTTTTTCAGTTCGCTCCGGGTGGGGCATCATGGCCATGACGTTCCCTTGCGGATTGCACACCGCCGCTAAATTGTGTATAGACCCGTTGGGGTTGGTGGGGAATTCATCTACCACATCGCCATCATCATCACAATAACGGTATACGGGTTGATCATTGGTGATCATTTTTCTCAAAAGTTCATCAGGGATAATGAATCGCCCCTCGCCATGGGCCAGTGGAATGTTGATCCAGTCGTCTTTCTTCAGGTGGCGGGTGAATGCACAGCGATGTGGTGGCACGGACATTTTCAGATTGGTCCATGTATTATAATAGCCCACACCGACTACGTGGCCGTTTTTCACTCGCTTGTTATCAGTGAGTGCCACACCTACCCGATGACCGTTCAACCCGGGGACGAGCCCGCTTTCCACCAAGATTTGTGCGCCGTTACAGATGCCAAGTATAGGCTTGCCATTTTCAGCTTCTGCCTTGATCTGTTTCATAATGGTATCCAATGCCGCAATAACGCCGGCACGGGATCGATCTTCATAAGCGAATCCACCTACGATAACATAGCCGTCGAAGTCCGACAATTTATCCACTGGTTCATTCCATAGGAATTCTACGGGGTTCAGTCCCACGCGATGACAGGCCATGAGTGTTTCACGCTCCGTGTTGGAACCGGGAAATTGGATAATGGCAATATTCATTTTCTTTTACTCCTTAACCGCAGTGTACTCATATTACTATTTCTCTGTAGTCTATGCTTCTTTGGGGTTAATCTAATTGATTATAACACATTTATTGCCATTAACAACAGCACCAATTTCATAGATATCTGTATGATCGCTCAATGCATTTTTTACTACATCCACATCCTTCGGGTCCACAATAAAGACCATCCCAATTCCCATATTGAATGTGCGGAACATTTCAGCTTCATCCACTTTTCCGATGGACTGCATCACTTTGAAAACAGGCAGAATCGGCCAGGATCCTTTTTGGATTTCCACACAGCAGTATTCCGGTAAAATTCGCGGAATATTTTCCACCAGCCCACCGCCGGTGATATGAGCAATGCCCTGCACATTAATACCTGTATCCAGAACTGCAAACACATGGTCCGTATAGTTGATATGGGACTCCAGTAAGGTGAGTCCGACGGATTTTTCCAGTTCGGGGATTATATTATTCACATCATACCCACCGATCTCAAAAAATAACTTCCGTGCGAATGAATAACCGTTAGTGTGTAACCCGTTGGATGGCAGCCCCAGGACAACATCGCCAGCCTTGATGGATTCACCAGTAATGATCTTATCTTTTTCCACCACCCCGGTGATGACACCCACCAGGTCATGTTCCCCAGGCAGATAGGTATCGGGCATTTCCGCTGTTTCACCCCCTACCAGTGATACGCCTGTTTCCCGGCAGGATTTGACTATCCCTGATACAATTTCTGCTATGATGTCTGGCTTCAATTTGTCATTCGCAATATAATCGAGAAAAGTGAGGGGTTGTGCGCCCATAACTATAATATCGTTGGCGGCGGTGCTCAACAGGTCAATGCCGATGGTGTCAAATTTCCCTAGTTTTCGGGCAATGATAGTTTTTGTTCCCACGCCGTCAATACTCTGGACCATGACCGGATTTTTATATTGTTCCAGGATTGGTTTCAGGTTATAGAGCGACCCAAAACTGCCAAGCCCCGTGAGCACGTTGGCGGTGAAGGTGGTTTTTACAACATCTTTGATGCGGTCGACGGCTGCCTTTCCGGCGTTGATATCTACACCGGCGGATTTGTAGTTGATCTTACCCATTATAATTTTTTTCGTAATCCATTGGACCAAGCATCTTTCACTTTACTTACCGCCAGATATACCATGCCATTCAATTGGATGATGTTACCGCCAGTTGTGCCAATATAAACTATATCTAATCCGTATTTTGAAAAGGCAGATCGCACTCCATCCACATGATCGGATACCACTTCCATGACAAAACCACCTGTTTCCGAGAATAAAATTTTATCCGTAGCCAGATTGCTATCGATATGCACATCACAACCAATGCCGTTTCTGAATGTCATTTCAACAATGGCCGAGGCAATACCGCCATCGGCAATATCATGACAGGACAGGACCAGTTCGTCATCGATGCAATCCGTAAGGGCAAATATCTGGTGTTTCACTTCTTCCAAATCGGGTTTGGGGATGTTGGCGCCAAGTTCATTGTGAAGACTATAATAGACCGAACCACCTAGTTCATCTTTCCGATCACCAACCATTAATAACCCAGAACCAGATTTTTGAAAATGCATGGGCACTGCTTTGTTCACATTTTTGAGTCGACCGAGGCAGCTCACAATGGGACTGGGCGGAATGGCTCCATTTTTCGATTCGTTATAAAAACTTACATTACCGGCGATGATAGGTGTGGCATGGTTGGGATCATCTTTTAGTGTGATGGTATGGCAGGTATTAGCCACCCCGCGTACCCCTTCCACAAATTCCCACATTTGATGGGGTTTTTCCGGATTTCCGAAGCAGAGACAGTCCGATATAGCATGGGGTGTGGCGCCTACCGTCGCCACATTCCGCATGGCTTCCACCACCGCGTTCACACCACCCCAATATGGATCGATCAGTCCGTACCGGGGATTGTGATCAGTGGATAGAGCAATACCCACATTTCGGATCTCTTCAGGGTAATTTTCAGAATTGAATGGTACCATGACACCGGCATCTGCTAAACCGGTTTCTGTATAAATTCGACCCTGCACCTGTTTGTCGTAACATTCAAATACAGGCTCACGGCTGGCCATATTTTCATGGGATAAAATATCGAGTAAAGTCTGATTATAATCGGATGGTTCAGAAATGTTCGGTTCGGTGAAATTGGTTTTCCGCGGTTTATAAGGACGGTTGTATAAAAAACCCTTGGTTACTTCTGCAGCCGGTACGTTGACAATTTCTTCATCCCCGTAGTGGACAACATATTGGCCATCCCGGCGAATCTTGCCGATCACCGATGCCTGTGCCCCCACACTCACCTCGGGCAGATCGAAGACCTTATTATAATGGTCTACAATGAGCGGTGTTACCTTTGGTGGGCACACCCACATGAACCGTTCCTGAGTCTCGCTACAGAGATAAACGGAGGGATGCAAATTTTCCATCCCGATGTGGACCTTGTCTATCCATATTTCCGATCCGTAACCCGCCGTTTCCGCTAGCTCTATACTCGCGCAGGCAACACCGCCGGCACCGAGATCTTTGAAACCGACATTTTCAATAAGTCCCTTTGCTTTCAGGATATCAAACAGGGCATAGGATGACTTGAGTAGGTGCCGTTCCAAAAATGCGTTGGGCTCCTGGACCGCCCCCTTGTTCTGCTCTTTCTTTTCTTCTGCCAATTCAAGGGATGCAAAACTGGCGCCGCCCAAGCCACTATTGTCTGTGGGCTTTCCAATGAGTATCAAATCATACCCATCCGCATTTTTCGGCGCATAGGAATGAATGATGCGATCTTCCCGAACAATGCCCAGGGTCACCAAGGTGACCAAACAATTTTCGTTATAACCTTCATGATAATAAATATCCCCGCCGATGTTGGGGATTCCCAACGGATTGCTATATCCGGCTACTCCGGCCACCACACCATCGTGGATCCATTTGGTTTTGTTGCTGTTGATATCTCCGAACCGAAATGAATCGGTGCAGGCGATCACTTCGGCACCCATGCACATCACATCCCGGACGTTGCCGCCCACACCAGTAGCTGCACCTTCGTAAGGCACGATTTGGGATGGATGGTTATGAGATTCATGGCTCATGACCACACACCAGCGATAGCCGTTATTATCGGTAGCAACTGCCACCACGCCGGCGTCTTCTTTGGCCCTCAGTACTACATCAGGTCCTTCGGTAATGAGTTGCTTTAAGTGAGGACGGCTGCTTTTGTAGCTGCAGTGTTCCGAACCTTGAATAGAAAATAAGATGAGTTCTGCCAGAGACGGTGCTCGACCAAGTATGTCGTTCTGTATCTTAAGTACTTCATCGGTGGTGAGAGGAATATTCAGTTCATTCAGCATGGCTTCGATATCTGAATTTGTCAACCCCGCGCAGTCAATGGTCTCTTGTGTGAAACTCATCTTATTCAAGTGTTTGTGAGCGGGAGTATTCAGGTTATGAAGCTTCTATTGTTTTCACATTAACACGTAAACAAATGAACGTATTCCTATCGTATAATGGTTTCATGCCGCTGTGGGCCCACCGATACGATTTTCACCGGGCAATCCACTTCGTGCTCAATGAACGTAATATAGTCTTTCAAGTTCTGGGGCAGTTCATCGTAGCCCTTGTCCCAGATGTTTTGTGGTAGTTCGCACCATCCAGGCAGTGCTTCGTAGACAGGTTTTGCTTTTCGATATTTGGTGAGGCTAGCGGGCATTTCCGTGATTTTTTCTCCGTCCACACTATAAGCGACGCAGACTGGTAATTCATTAAACCCGTTCAACACATCCAGTTTGGTTAAGGCAATTTCAGTGAGCCCATTTACTCGAACGGCCTGGCGGACCTGGACGAGATCAAGCCAGCCCACTCGTCGGGGTCGCCCAGTGGTAGTGCCGTATTCGCCGCCTTTTTCCCGCAGAGATTTTGCATCATTTCCATGAATCTCCGATGGTAGTGGACTTTCACCTACACGGCTCAAATATGCTTTCACCACACCGATGATGCGATCAATATCCCGGAAGCTGACACCGGTGCCGGTAGAAATATGTCCCGCTGCTGTGTTGGATGATGTGGTGAAGGGATAGACGCCGTGATCTACATCCAGACTTATACCCTGGGCACCTTCGAATAAGATAGATTTTCCGGACTTATGAGCGTTGTACAATTCTACGGACGTGTCAAAAATGTACGGCGCCAATGTCATTCCGTATCCCATATAAGTATCAAAGATCTTAGCCAAGGTCATTTTCAAGGATTGCCCCATGGATTTTTCTATAAGCCCCTTAGCAAAGGTATAGCCTTTTTCTAGTTTTTCGCTGAAGACATCCGGCTCCAAGATATCCACCATGCGGATACCATTGCGGAACATTTTGTCGGCATAGACCGGGGCGATGCCGCAGCGGGTACTGCCGGCGGCTAACTGGCCCTGGTGTCCTGATAAAGCGCTATCCAAATCAATATGATAAGGCATAATCACATGGGCTCGGTCGCTTACCATGAGTTTGGGAACAATACCTTTTTCTTTGACATAAGCGATCTCATCCAAAAGTGCTTTGGGGTTCACTACTACACCATTTCCAATGATGCTGATAGGATGTTCATATAAAATACCAGAAGGAATTAAGTGTAGTTTGTATATGTCGCCGTTGACGATCACCGTATGGCCGGCATTGTTTCCGCCCTGAAAACGGACCACATAGTTGGAATCACAGGCAAAAAAATCGGTAATCTTTCCTTTCCCTTCATCGCCCCACTGGGCGCCGACGATTGCTGTGATTTTAGATGAATAGGAAGACACAATGTGCCGTGGGGTGGAATGGTGGAGTGGCAGTAAATGTCACGGAATTGACTAGATTCGACTCCTAGCTTACATCTGAAAAGCAATTACCTAAAAGGTTGAATTGACCTTTTTAAGTGAAAATCAGCCAAAGAGTCCCCTTTGTGAATGTATTTACCAATCAAGCCAACGCTGATCAAGGCAAATAAATCTAAAGCCATGAAGGTAATTACCCCAACCCACAACAATGGTTCGGAATTTATCAAGACTTGTCTTTTGGAAAATGGTTTTGTAGTAGTACAGCGACCAGTAAAGCATGCACAATTTCCTCCTCGTGCGTATTGTTCACGATTGCGATGACAATCGCATAAACGAAAGCATGATACGCCTGCATCCGTTCGACAAATGCCTATTCACCCTTAGAGTGAACGCGAGAGATGCGTGTTTTGTCGTTCGCTACTGTTCTCCGTTTTTCCTTCATACTTTATCAAGACGAAGTTCTACGATTTTTTCTATCACTTTTTTTGGGATTTAATCGCTCTGAATCCGGATTTACAGAATTAAAGGGGAAGGATCTGAGTTTCTTATGATGAATCAACACAGGGTATGCTATAACGCGACCAATTTGTTCAACGTTTGGTAAACGCAAACCATCACTGACTAAAAACAGACAACTAAGTGCCACACCGCTCAACTTAACCTACGGGAAATTGTTACCTATGCCCTCAGGAATTATGAACCACCCTCAGGTCAATTAAAGTTTTCAAGACAGTGTTTAATCGTATCAAACTGGTATGCCTTTCGTTTCAGTGCCGTGATGACTCGGCCGGTCGCCTCGGCCGTACCCGAACGGTTCACGTGTTCGTTTTCTGCTTTACCATCGTGTAATAGGATAATCGAACCGGGTGTTGCCTTTTTCAATACCCTCCGGGCGATTCGGTCCGGGTTTTGGGTTGTCCAATCCCAACTCCACACATCGCAACCGATGTGCGTTCGGGTACCTTTTGCGAGCACCCATGCGACTGGCAGAAATCGCGCTAACCTTGGTGCTCGAAACACAATCTCATCTACAACACCGAACTGGCGTAGAAGGCGGTCCGTACGTTCAATTTCGCTCTGGATATAGGTCAGCGACCGAAAACCCAGCATGGAATGACTATAGGAATGATTACCGATCTGGTGCCCTTCAGCGATAACGCGGTGTGTTGTTTCTGGATATTTTTCGATTCGATTTCCAACCATGAAGAATGTGGCTTTGACGTTGTGTTCGGCCAGGACCTCAAGCACCAGTTCGGTGTAGGGCGGATTCGGTCCATCATCGAAAGTGAGCGCGACAATCCGTTGGTTTGTGTTTATGCGAACAATATTTTGTCCGAACGGTGGTTTAAAGAAAAACCGCCACAGTAGTGTCGTTGTTGCAAGTCCCGCGATGGCGGTGATTGGGTTCATTGATGATGCTTCCTCATCTTGTGTATCGTTGGCAGGCGCCGCCATGAAATGTATGGATACTCATGATTTTCCCAATGGTAGCTGCAGTGATAACAGGTAATAAACGACCGGAAGATCGAATATGCATTGCTCTGCGCTCGGTGTGGTAGACAGGTTCCGAAATAAAATAACTGTAATGTGCTAGTAAACACAGGATAAACCCTGAACGGCATCAGGATTGACAGGATAATCACCGCGTGCTGTCGCATATTAGTTTATCCTTTGTATTACCGGGTAATAGGCTAAATTTTCAGGGAAGTCGTGTTGCATTTTTTAAATAAATGGTCAAAGAACCAAAGGATAACGACGTTGGTTATGATCACTGCTGATAGAGCGGCCCGCATACCGGTCCCCAGAAAAAACCGACTGTAAGGTGCCTCAACATAATTTACCAGCGGTAGGTCTCAGTAAAGAGCTGGGCAATAAGAACGATAATAGTAGAAAGCAGCAAACCCAGGAGCACTTTGGTGTCTTTCTGAAACGTAAGGCGATACACTAGCAGCGCCAGGCAGAGGATAAATAAGTGCATAGTTATAGTGTAATTTACACATGTAAAAATAATGTAGAAAGTGAAGCGATGTCATTTCAAAAATTAAATTTCAATGAAATTTCCGAATGCGCTATGTTGGAGCAGTCGTCTACCTTTTTGGCCGCGATGCGCACTAGGCGCACAGTACGGGATTTCTCTGATCGCCAGGTACCCCTAACCCTGATCAAAAATTGTATCAAAACAGCTGCTGCTGCACCCTCCGGAGCCAACAAACAGCCCTGGCAGTTTGTCATTGTGCAGGACCCACAAGTGAAAAAAGAGATTCGTAAAGCGGCGGAAGCGGAAGAAAAAGAATTTTATAGTCACAGGGCAACCGAAGAATGGCTGGCTGACCTGAACCAGTTCGGCACCGATTGGCATAAACCCTTCCTGGAAACGGCTCCTTACTTGATTGTAGTCTTTCAGCAAGTGTATGCAATGGAATCGAGTGGGCATCATCGCAAAAATTACTATGTCAGCGAATCGGTGGGCATCTCCTGTGGTTTTTTACTGGCGGCGATTCATAATGCTGGATTAGTATCATTAACCCATACACCTAGCCCCATGAAATTTTTGCAGGAAATTCTGCACCGTCCAGAAAATGAACGGGCTTTCCTACTGATACCAGTGGGCTACCCGGCGGAGGGTGCAGCAGTGCCGTTCATCAGTAAAAAACCATTTTCAGAAATCGCCATTACTATTTAAACTTACCCTTTTGGTTGACTATCCGACTGTTGATGGTAAACTGAATTTCTGCAGATGATCCAGAAAGGGTCTGTACAAAACTATTCCCGCTGGCTATCTTGGATCAAAAAGAATGATCTAAAAATATGTAGGTCTGGCAGTAAACGTGGCACCTGACCTAGTAGATTGGAAAGACGAAGCGAAATTCTATTTTATGGCCAGAGGGGGATCCTGCACTTCACACAGGAAATGAGGGTAAAGCTATGTAGGGGGAAACAACTGGGGTGGAGATAAATATTTTGGGAAACGAGGTCAGACAGCTCGGAAAGAACCCAAAAAACCTTGTGTATTTTGCAATTTTGAATTAAACTTAAATAAGAATAGGAGAAAAATAATACGTATTGAACAGATACTGCAATACGTGTTTAGTGATTATAGTTGGTTGAATTCTACTATTCTTGTTTCATTCTAAGTCCTAGAGCCCCGGCAAAACCGGGGCTCTTTTTATTCATGAGGGATAGAGATAAATATGTTTGTTATTGTAGAGGCACAGAATAGTCATGAAAGAAGAAGTATTGATTGCTATGGAGCAAATGGCTGTGCTTGACTAGTGGAAGTTGGGGGTGTTGCCGCTGGGATCTCGCGTGGAAATAGGAAAGATGTTTTGATAGCAAAAATTCTTTGTAATTATAATTTTTTTATAACCAAACAGTTTAACAGTTTAAGTTTTCAAATTAATTTACCCCTACGCTTATTAATCGTACCGCTTGATATTTGATGCTCTATTCCTGCTTGCACACAATAAACATTTCTCCGCAGGTGATCGATGCTAAATTTGGTATACTTACTTTGTTGCTTGCTCCTCTGGATGGCATGGGCCTGCACTATTGGTTCATGAAAGATGCAAGCGATTGCGGAAAAATCCAGCAGGAAGTCGTTAAGTTATTCATATGAGGGATCCAAAAATGAAAAGATTACTATTCATGATTGCTGCAACCTTATTTGCCCAGGAGCAAATCCCCTCCGGTACCACTGTCATCGACAGTATGACAGCTATCATGTCTCCGGAAAATAGCAAGGGACTGATCAAACAAACTAACCACTATGCGGATGGTAAGACCCGTACTTTTGACATGGAAATGTATTCCGGAGACAAGGGGGATAAAATGCTCATGCGCTACTTCAAACCTATTAGTGTGAAGGGGCAGACCTTCCTCATACTCAATGCCGGCGATGACATATGGACCTACTTTCCCAGAACCCGTCGGGTACGCAAACTGGCCAGCCACGCCAAAAAGCAGAAGGTACAGGGAAGCGACTTTTCTTTCGCGGATTTTTCGTCTGAAAACACCTGGGATGAAGACTACTTCGTCACCAACACCGGCATAACGAAAAAGGCTGGTGTTTTCTGTTGGGTTCTGAAAGCAGAAGCCCGGGAAGGTGCCGACGTAGATTACTCCTCCGTAATGCTCTACGTACGCCAGGACAATTACTACCCCGTGCAGATTGATTATTTCCATGATGACGGTGATTTGGAAAAAACCCTGACCCTGACGAATATCCGCAAAGTGGACGACTACCCTACCGCCATGGTGATCATTATGGCCAACTATCTGACGGGCACCAAAACAGTTATGGAAACGCTTGAAATGTCCTACGGGTGGCAGCCGCCCAAGAACTTCTTCAGTGAGCGCAGTCTGAAAAAATGAGATTCCTACTATTATTGCTGCCAGCTATTCTGTTAGGACAATTCGATTATTTCGGCTACGTGGAAATAGAAGGGGATCAACTGCAGCTGGGAGATAATTCATACCAATTTGGCTATGGCAAACTGCGCCTGGATGCCCAATGGCGCCCCGCTGAATACCTACTTATAGCTGGGAACGTGAACACCCAGACTTATCTAGGTCAGACTGAATGGGATTTCCTGGACTTTTTGCCTTACAATTCTGTACTGCTATACGATTCTGTAGGCTTGGTTCACGATACGCTCTATTCCCTTCCCGTTATCCTTCGTGACTCCACCTACCTGGATAACCTGAACCTGCGCTTGAACCTGCCCTTTGCCGATGTAACCTTAGGTCGGCAACCCATTTCTCTGGGAACAGGTTATGCCTGGAATCCCCTTGACATTTTTAACCAGAAAGACATGCTTGATCCGACCTACGAGCAGCCCGGGGTGGATGCGGTTCGTATGGAGATCCCGTTAAACGATCACACGGGTATTGATATTATAGTTGCTAACCACGATTCCATGGACACGGGCACCAAAATGCTACAGCTGAAAACCGGCCTGGGTAGTTTTGATTTTACGGCCAACTTGGCACACCACTACCAACTCTTTCCCTACTGGCGTTTTATGAATGAGCTGCAGACCCAAGTAACCATAGCTCTGTACGGGGGATCATTTGTGGGGCAAGTGTGGGAGCTGGGCTTTTGGGGGGAGATGCTCTGGTCCCCAAATGATATCTACGGCCACTGGGAATACGTGCTGGGGGTGGACCACACCCTTGATAACGGTCTCTATCTGATGGTGGAATACTTCCACAATACCTTGGGGGCTACAACGAACGAACTTTCATTTGACAATTATATTCATGCCTTTAAAGCGGAGAGTAAATCCCTTATGCAGAATTATATACTGGCGTTGACCATATTTGCCTTTAACAATTTTATTTCCGGCAGTTTTATGGTGTATGGCAATCTGGATGACGGCAGTTTTACACTGGCGCACCAGGTGGAATGGAGTGCCCTGGAGAATTTGGTCCTCAGTTTTCTGGTGAGTAAATCGGTAGGCGAACAGGATACGGAATTCGGATTACAAGACCAGGCCTTTCGGATGCGGGTCCGGGCCTATTTTTGATACGGTGTTTGTGAATCAGGCAGAGTTGGTATCTTTTGACATGTGAGACGAACTCATCGTACGGGTATCGGAACACGCTGGCACAATGCTGATTGCTTTTTTCATCGGTGATTGTAATCCGAACGTGCCGAACTACCAAATACGACAGTGGACGATAGACGAGACGTACATACCAGAAATCGTAGTCTCTTTGACTTTCAGAAATTGGCTCTTGCACAATGGTGATTTCTACCTTAAAATATTTTTCTGTGTACAAAATATAGGAACAAGGGCTGCTCGCAAAATAAGGTTTGCAGGTGACTTATCTTTTGCACCTGTTAAAGGTAAATCCCTCAATAGTATCCACTTCATTGAAAATGGAAGTGATGCTCTGCGCCCAGGAGAAGAGGTGTCCGATAAAATCGTTGCAAATCGGGGAAGGTGGAGCGAAATTTTTGGCGATGAAGTGGATAAAAATAGAAAGTCAAAAGCAAAGATTGATGTAACGTATCAAAATATAAGGAAAAGAAACTATAAGGATGATTTTACCCTTGATTTTAACGCAACCAATGCACCAGACATTCAACAAGCCAATAACCGAAAGTAACACCCCATGAACGTCCAAAACCGAACCATCTTCTCAAACGACAACCTACCCGTGCTGCGCGGCATGGACACCGAATCGGTCAATCTGATCTATCTTGACCCACCCTTCAATTCCAACCGCAACTACGCTGCACCCATCGGGAGCGATGCAGCAGGCGCAGCCTTCAAAGATACCTGGAGACTCTCCGATGTTGACAATGCATGGCATGGTGAAATTGCTGACCGCGAACCGGCTTTGTATCAGGCGATCCACGCTGCTGAACTCACACACGGTAAAGGGATGAAGTCTTACCTCATTATGATGGCGGTGCGGTTGTTAGAGATGAAACGTGTCTTGAAAAAGACGGGGGGTATATACCTGCACTGCGACCCGACTGCCAGCCATTATTTGAAAATGCTTATGGATAGTGTATTTGGAAGGAGAAACTTTAGGAATGAGGTAGTGTGGCAACGCACCTCCGCTCATAATGACAGTAACCGCTTCGGCAGGGTTCACGACATAATTTTATCCTATAACAACGGACAGAAAGCGGTATGGAATCCTATTTATACAGAACATAATCCAGAATACGTAGAAAAGTTTTATCGCCACAGAGATGAAAGAGGTCGCTACCGAATTGGCGATCTAACTGGTCCTGGTGTGAGTCAAGGCGAATCGGGACAACTTTGGCGTGATGTGGATCCGACTGACGTGGGAAGATGTTGGAGTGTTCCCAAAAAACAAGTGTTGCCCGAAGATGTTCAACCCCCTGAAAACTATGAGAACCTATCGGTTCAGGAAAGATTAGATGCATTAGATACGAATGGATTGGTTTATTGGCCTCCAAGGGGTAGAGTTCCAGGGTTCAAAAGGTATTTGTTTACGTCAAAGGGGCGAAGAGTCCACGATGTTATCACAGATATAAATCCGCTTTCAGGTAAGTCCAAAGAACGTATCGGCTACCCTACCCAAAAACCTGTTGCATTATTAGAACGCATCATCAAAGCGAGTAGCAATAAGGACGATATCGTGTTAGACCCGTTCTGTGGATGTGCTACAACTTGTGTGGCGGCAGAACGGCTACAACGGCACTGGATCGGTATAGACATATCACCCAAAGCCGTTGACCTTGTGCGTGTGCGGTTAACGAGGTCGGACTTTTCGGAGATGTTATCCACCGCACAGACATCCCCAAACGGAGCGAGAAGCTCCTCAACTATCGCACCCACAAACATACGCTGTTCGGTAAACAGTGAAGGCTTGTGTAACGGATGCCGGACACAATTTCCGTTTCGAAACATGAGGGTTAACTACATCGTGCCACAATCGTAAGGCGGCACCGGCCACGAGGATAACCTCCAACTCCTCTGCGGTGCATGCAACTCTACTAAAGGGCAAGGCACACAAGCCGAGTTGATTTCTCGGCTAAAAGCGCAGGGGGTTTTACACTAATTTATCTTGTGTATACGTGTATACATTTCTATAATCCACTAATCGATTTAATCTGTTTAATTCGCGATTCAGACAATTAACCAATAGCCAAAAAATGATACAAAAGACATTCAAACGCATATTCAGCAGACAGGCAACCAATTTTTTAGTGAACTCAAAATAACCTCCCCTGAATTTTGTATCTGTGCGGTGCAAAAAGGAATCAACTACGCGACATAAACTGCTAACGAAACTGGCTGATTTCATCAGTTCTAAACCCTGGTGGTCGGCATTGATCCTGCTGGCGATTACGGTTATCTTTGGTGTAATGGCCGGACAATTGAAATTTAATACGGAATTTACGGACATGATGCCTCCAGATGATCCCATGGTCACTGAATACGAGCGTATCATAGATGAATTTGACGGTGCCATGTCCATGCTGGTAATAGCGGAAGGGGCCCCGGAGCAACTGATAAAATTTGCGGAAAAAACAGCGCCAGAACTGGAAACCCTAACTCAGTACTTCAAAAAAGTGGACTACCGCCTACCCAAAGATTTGATGGCGGAACATGCCCTGATGCTCATGAAAAGTGAGGACCTGGAAAATAACCGTGCTCTCTTTGAAAACCCCAACCTGACGGTCTTTCTGCAGAACCTGAACACCATCTTTGAGCAAGAATATACCGGTTCCGGCGGTGGGGCCATTGAGGGCCAGGAACAAGAACAAGGCGCCATTCGCTTTATGGATGGCATCCAGACCTTCACGGAAGAAATGACCCGAGTCTTGAACGGGGATAGTAAAGGGGCCGGAGCTGCAGCTGCGGGTGCGATTTTGATGGGAGACAATTATTACCGAAGCTGGGATCGGCAGATGCTGATCATGCAGGTTATCTCCAGTTTTGACTGGCAGGATTTTGACGCTTATTCTAATTCCACCAATGATGCGGAAGCAATCGTGAAAAAAAACGCCACCGAGTTTGGGGTTTCTGCCGGTCTTTCAGGGGCGATTCCCTTGCAGCGGGACGAATTGCGGGCTATGAAAAAAGATTCATTTACGATTTCTCTAGTAGCTTTGCTGGCCATCCTGGTGTTATTCATTCTGGCTTTTCGTATGATCTTGAGTCCGATCCTGGCTATACTTACCTTGATCTTTGGTGTGGTATGGGCCTTGGGAATCACTTGGCTGGCCACAGGCACCCTGAACATGATGACGGCCATGATGGGTGTTATTCTAGTGGGATTGGGTATTGATTTTTCCGTCCATATTATTTCGGCCTACAGCGAAAAACGGGCCGCTGGCAGAACGGTCAAAGAGGCTATGCGTTTTACCTTTCAAAAGGCGGGGCTGGGGGTGCTCACCGGTGGGTTTACCACGGCCATGGCCTTTCTGACCTTTGTATTCACCCGCACCGCCGGCTTCCGGGAATTTGGTCTGTCATTGGGTTTAGGAATTTTCATGACTATGTTGGCTTCATTGACCATCATGCCCACCCTGTTGGTCCTGTGGGATCGGGCGACCAGCCGCCTGCGACGATCCGCGAAAATCAAGCAGCCCCGAGATATTTCCTATCGTAGCTTGGGTCGCTTTGCTGACGGCTTGGCCAGCAAGCCCCTGATGACCATTACCGCGGTGGTGGTAGTCAGTATTTTTGTGGGCTGGCGTGGCAGCCAGTTGGAGTGGGATTATAACTATTTAAACATGGAGCCGGAAGGGTTGGAGTCGATCCTGCTACAGGATAAAATGATCGAAAAAATGGGTATGAGTGCCGACTATGCTTACTTCACCGCCCACACTTTGGAAGAAGCCACCAGGCTTACAGATAAGGCCAAGGATATGAAAACAGCGGGCACAGTACGGTCCATTTCCGATTTTCTGCCGGCCGCGAGTGAGCAGGAAACTCGGCGGGATATTGTTCGGGATATCCAGGGTAAGATCAACCACGCCTCTATTGCACCGGCCTTTACAGCGGTTGATCAAAATATTCTCTTGGATGAAATGATGCGCTTGGAAGCCAATGTAATGGAAATCCAAGATATGGCCAATATTGGTGACCAGGAAAAAGTGTATCTGAAAACCGGCCTGTTGGTAGGGGTTATTTCGGAAGAGGAAGATGAGACTATCATGGGTTGGCAGCAGGAATTGCAGCGGGTGACCTCCGATATTACCACGGGACTGCTGTCCAAACTCATCGGGCGTTTGGAATCCGCTGGCCCGTCTGCCCGTCCCAGCTTGGCTGCATTTCACAAGGAGTTCGCCATCGCCTTCAAGACCATGTCATCGCGTATGGCCAATCCAGAAGTGGTTACCTTGGAGACCATCCCGACCAATATTCGCAACCAGTACGTAGGTAAATCCCAGAACCTGTTTTTGGTTACTGTATTCCCGAAATCCAATGTGTGGGACCAAATTTTTCTGGAACGTTTTACGGAGGACCTGGTAGCGGTAAGTGACCGGGCCACGGGTCTGCCAGTGGTGTACCGGCAACTCATCGACCTCTTTGCGGAAGACGGACGATTTGCAACGGGTCTGGCCCTGATGGTGATCTTTGGAATCCTGCTACTGGACTTCCGTAACCCCCGCAAAGCGTTGCTGGCAGTGGTGCCCTTGGTGATGGGCTCTCTGTGGATGCTGGGCGTAATGGAGATGTCCGGACTATACCTGACTATGATGAACGCTATGGTGGTGCCAATGATCATTGGCATCGGCGTGGATGACGGCATTCATATCATTCACCGCTACCAGCTGGAAGGGCAGCGGGAACACCAGATTGTGTTTGCGTCCACCGGTCGGGCGATCCTACTTACATCTTTGACCACTATGTTGGGTTTCGGGTCACTGACCTTTGCCACCTACCGTGGACTAGGACAGATGGGTATTGCTCTTTTCATCGGTGTGGGAACCTGTTTTCTGGCCACGATATTCGTGATTCCGGCCATCATGGGCTGGGGCAACAAACGAAAATAAATTTACACTAAATTATGAATGCGCTTTCTACACTGGAATGGTAGAGAACCGGGAGCCATTGTCACCTCAGTATTGGGGAATAACAATTACCCGTTAAGTTACGTTTGAAATCAGTCGTGAAACGGTATCTGCTCATTAATATTAATAAAAAAAATTAGTCTTGGTTTACACTCTACCTACTCTGGGGTCAAACTGGTAAGATATCTGTTGGGGGAAAAGTAGTTAATTTGACTGGAGGACCGCTGGCCTTTTCCATGTGCTTGACGCACGCTCACATGCCATAGGAACCGCACCCGCCAAAAATGCCCTGTCTACAATGATCACATTAGGATCTACTACCTACATCCTCCAATAGAAACTCCATTAGGTTATCATGTAATCATCGTTGATCATACAGTGCCAAGACATGGGGCAGAAAAGATAGATTTTAACTCTGAAACTATTTTAAAAGATTTGAAGCGAGGTCGGTATGGATACGTAGACAAATATCTTACTGAATTCATAACCGATCTTTATAAAAAATTTGGTATTACTTTTAATCAAAATCAGTTATACGATGCTTGGGATTTATTTAAGAACTCAGCAGGTATCGGTACTATGCATGGAACACTTTTATCCCAACTAGATCATTTTAGGTTCAGTGGTGAATTGGGAAAAATTGGTTCACTACCGATGACTATTGATTGGATCATAAACCAGGCTAAAAAATATTCATATTACAATACCATGAATATCAAAAATGGATATTCATTTGAAAGAATGATAAAAGATGTTGCAGCTAAATATGTAATGCATAAGTGGTATAACGAAAACCAAAAACTTTTTCCAAGGCTTGAAAAAACATTCAACTTGGAAAAAATCAAAAGAATATACAACCTGTTTATAAGTCAATTGCATGATCAAGAACCGGGATTAAGTAAAAATATAATTTTAAACCGGTTTCTTATTGATGCAGATATTATCATCAATAGTTCGTTATTTATTGAAAATAAGAGTTAATTTATTTTTTAGTGTAGCTGTATTCCACCCCTGCCCTAGATAATATTCACCGCCTTTGTCCTGCAGGAGTAATTCCCAGTGCAAATGAGCACCAGTACGTTGACCTAATGCACCGTCTTCCGTGCCGCTGTTCCCGGATTGGCCTAATATCTGCCCCATACTGACTCTTGTTCCTGGTGTGATATTCTTTTCAATGTGTTCTAAGTGGGCATAAACGGACAGGGCCCGGTAGCCAGGCACTAGGTCAAACCCATGATCAATGAATATTGTTCGACCCAGAAGGATATACTCAAAAATGTCTGAGGGTGTTTGGTGTAGTTTATCCGTAACGGCTAACATTTGTTGGCGAAATTCTGGAAGAAATTCTTTATACCCGTGATCGGCCCGCACCACAATACCATCGGCTACGGCCCGCACCGGTGTCCCCCACTCCACCACAAAATCAATGCCCCGGTGTATACCGTTACGATAAACCCGGGGAGCATTGGGCAGGCGGGAGGCCTGTTGGGGAACGGCTGTAGCGGCGCTGGGTAGCAGCAGGTTCAGACCCTTTACATTTTCAGGGGATGGGGGTGCGTATTTTTTGGTGAACAGGGGATGGATTGGGATATCTTCCGGGTGACCGTAGCGCTCTAGAATGGGTGTTATGCGGTACCGTATCAAGGGTACATTGATCCTAAATTCTGCCGTGACACTTTCGCCGATATTTTCCAGAGCTGTAAGGGAATAACAACTATTTGTATCAGTGAAGTCTTTTTGCACCAGGGGGATCACCAGCGCTGCTAGGGAGTCATCTTTAAGTTCATTTTGGATGGTGGTTGTGATATACTGGTTCCGGGTGGAAATTAATACACTATTTACAGCGTTGAAGCGTTCCAAGGTGAACGAGCCAGTAAAGGTAGCTGTGACGGTACTATGGTCAGTTGATACGGAAATGGTGGTTTCAATAAACTGCGCTGCTGCTGTATAGGGAACGGTGGGGGCACAGCTTTGGGTCAACCCCACCAGCATGATAAACAACGGGAAAATACGAATCACGATTGCTTAGTCAATGAGTTCAGCCAATGCGTTCAGGGCATCGTTAAAGGCTCCGTCAGGATGGCTGTGTACCGTTGCGTTGCAGATCGGGGTAAAAATGGATTCTTCCGTATTAATAGATCCGTAGGGGTTTGTCAACAGCACCTGGATGCTGGGAAGCATCACCAACCGCAGGGCATCCAGCAGGGCATATTCATACCGCGCCCAAGCCGCCGGGGCCAGGAGCAAGCCAGCTGCTTTTTTGCGGTTACGCTGGATGAAGGACAGTGCCTGATCGGCCTTATGGGTCTGTAGAAAACGTAATTGCAGTTCCGGACTTGCCCGGAGAGCGTGTTTCCGCAAGGTAGAGTTCACCTTGTCCAGAGTCACCTGTTCACCGCTTCGGGCCGCTTGGGTACCCAGCAGGTTAAAATTAGGTCCTTGCAATACAAGTATTACCACGGGTCAGCGCAGCGGTAAAAGATGCCCTAAAATATAACCCATAACAATACCCACCAATAGGGCCACGGTCAGCACCCTTGATTTCATGACTTCACGGGAATACCCGCGACGGATGGCAATCACACCGATGAAAAAGTTCAGGGCGTTCAGCAGCCAAAAGAATGGGATGGCAAACACTTTTACGATCAGAGGTCCAATGAAGGGGACCATGGCCACTATAGCACCCAAACTAGCAAAGAATTGGGTTAAAAGCCCTAGGACTACAGAGACAAAGACCACAATTTTCTGGTCGATACCTAGTTTCAAGGCGAAGACCATTACCAAAGCAATGACTAACCAAATGATGATCTGTTTTTTATATAATTGAAAAAAGTTTGCCTTATACATCGTTCAGCCGGACAATAATTTTTAATCCGTATACCTTTACAGCGGCTTGTATGATCCGCTTTTGGCCGTCATGCTCGACCCAAATCTGACGCACAGCATTTTTTGCAATGATATTATTCATAAAATAATCAGGTTGTTCTGATAGGGAGCTTACAGTATTTACCGCGTTGATATCCAGCCGGTAATAATCGCATAATATATCCATATCAGCGGCCGAAATGGTAACGGTATCCGCCCATAATAGTCGAGCCTGATATAGTTGCCCATCGTGCTCCAGAGGCAGCCAGTGGGTATCAAATTCCTTAATATCCTGTTCCTGGACCCGGGCTAAAATAGTCAGGATGGTCTGTGTCGCAAGCGGCCGTTGCAGTACTATATCATTATTATACACCAGTGTCTGTGTTTTGGGATCATAAACCCCAGACACCGTGTATTTACTGGACCCCTGTTCGATCTTTTTTTCTGTTGCCAGCAGTCCGTAATGTGCCGTATCAAAACGACAGGTATAGATATTTTTTGTGGGCCATATAGCATCCAGAAACCCGACCGTGCTGACGCGGTAGGACAAATACCCAGGGGCTTGTTCCATATTTATATGTATCGCCGGGAATCCAAAGATAGTGATAGTGTAGTTCTGCGCATGCACCGCTACGCTGACCAGCAATAGGAACAGCAGTTTTTTCATTTTTTCCAAGTGAATTTACCGATTAAACCGCCCAATCCTACAACGGGGATATAAAAGGGCTGAACGAGACTCCACAGGATAAAAATCAGAGGCGAGAATGAAATCTGCAGCATATTTGCGCCAGAAAAAATGACTAGGGCATCACTGATAAACTTGATACTGAATACCATAGGGAGTAGGTTCCGGAAGTCGGAGGTAAAAAGCCCTGCCAAAAGCAGCGTATTCACCAAAAATGCGTTGAGCAAAAATAATAGAAAAACCGGTACCGCTCGGGCAGCCATTCGTGAATTGGAAGACCAGCGAATACGCTGGTTAAAAAAGTATCTGATCGATTTGACCGGCTTTGTTTTTACAAAACTGCGCGGGTCTTTGTTGAATACAAAGGGGTGGTGTTTTGCAATTGATTGGACCAAGTAGATGTCATCCCCTGACACCTGCTGACGTACCGGTTCAAACCCGTTAACCACTTTGAATGCTGAACGGGTATATGCCAGGTTCGAGCCTGTACCAGCCCAGGCCCAACCCCAACCCGCAGCTCCAGCATTAGCGCTTACCAAGGCTAAAAAGTCGATCAGCTGGTATTGAGCAAAAATGTTGCCAGGCGGGGTGTCGATTTGGGACGATCCGATGACAATGCCTTGGCCTGTTAGCAGTTCATTGACCATGCTCTGCACCCACCCTGGGGGCACCTGACAGTCAGCATCAGTGGTCAGAATATACTCTGACTTGGAAGCGTGGATCGCTTGAGTTAAGGCGTGTTTTTTGGGTGTCATCCTGGGGGATTTTTCTTGTATCTGGATGCCGCGGATTTGGGGCCATTGTGCGGAAAATGCTGAAATGACCGACCAGGTATCATCCGTGGAGCGGTCATCAGCGATTACAATGTTCAGTTTGTCCTGTGGATAATCGAGCCGGGTAAAATCCTCAAGCAGATTTCGAATATTATTGCTTTCATTGCGGGCGGCAACTACAATCGCCACGGACGGCCAATCAACTTCTACCGGTTCACTGATCTTGTGCCTGCGCAGACCATAAAAAAAGAGCATAATAAAGAAGAAATATAGACCCAGGCTGATCAACAGGGCAGCGTACAGCAGACTCATGTCAGTGGCAATAATAATGAAGCAATCAGAAAGTAAAGTGTAACCCCGATGATATCAATGCTAGTTGTTACAAATGGCCCGGTGGCGACAGCAGGATCGATCTCCAGACGGTTTAAAAATAGCGGGACAAATGCCCCAATAGTGGTGGCAATGGTCATGGACGAAACAATACTGAGTCCAACCACAAGTCCCAAGTTGGGAGATAGGTTAAAGAATCTAGTCCAGGCAAAAAGCCCCAGCAAAATACCGTAAAGAATACCCAAGATCAAGCCCACCCATATTTCCCTGAACATGACTTTAAAATTATTGCCAATGTTCACTCGGCCCGTAGCCAAACCGCGGACAATAATCGTGGATGTCTGGGTGCCGATATTTCCACCCATCCCGATGATGACCGGGATAAATGCCGCTAGGACAAGCGTGTTCTGTAAAATATGTTCATACAGGCCAATAATAGCCGCTGCGCCCACGCCGCCGACCCAACTGGCAAAGAGCCACGGTAAGCGGCTTTTGGCATTCCCCCAGGACGATTTGAGTAAGATTTCCCTGTCTTTTCCCACTCCGGCCATTTTTAAAAAGTCCTCGGTAGCTTCTTCCCGAATCACGTCCACCACGTCATCCACCGTAACGATTCCCAGCAGTTTGTTGTCCTGGTCAGTGACCGGTACCGCCACATAGTTATACTGCGATACCACCCGAGCTACTTCCTCTTGATCCGTATCCGGTAGAACCGTATGGACTTTGCGGGTCATCATATTTTTCAGTAGTGTATCCGGGGCAGTGGTGACCAGGTCCCGTAGGGATATCACCCCAGTCAACTGTTCCTCATTATTGGTAACGTATAAATAAAAGACCATTTCCGCTTCTTCTTCGTGCTGCAAAGCAGCGATGGCGTCTTTAGCTTTGGTATCTTCGTGGAGAGTGAACACATCGGTATACATAAGCAGCCCGGCACTATCGTTAGGATACGCCATGATTTCTTCAACTTCTTTAGCCTCTTCCTTTTTTAAACGTTCAATAATTTTATGGGTCAGGTCTTCCGATAAGCGATTCAGGATTTCTGCCTGGTCGCTGGCACTGATGGGATCAATAAGTTCGGCAATCCTTTCTAGAGGCGCATCGACAAAAAGCGATTGCAGAATAGATTCATCCAGTTCGGTTAGGAAGTCGCCTGTATGTTCGCTGGGGCGCATCAGGTTGAATAATTCACTCTGTTCGGTTGTGTCAAAATAACGAAAGAGTACCGCCAAATCGGCCGGGTGCGTTTTTTCGATTAATTTGCCAAGGTTGGTATGGGCGTGGCGGCGAAGCAAACGGCGAAATGTATCCCGCAAAATGTGAATTTCCCGTTCAAACATCTGTTGTTTCATTAGCGATCGATTACGGTCTGATTCAACCAGGTGAAGCCTAGGTATACACAGGCAATACCCAGTACTAAAAACCAGGGAGCAACGTGGCCATGCCAGGTATATATCCCGGCTAGGTTAGTATCGAAATTAGAGAACATTAAAGCCACAAAATTATTGGCTGAATGTAAAATAAATCCGGCCCAAATGGACCCTGTACGCCAGGTCAGATAACCAAGCATGAGACCCAGTATGTAGATCTGAATCAGCCAGAAGGGGTTCATGTGGATGATGGCAAAAAACAGGCTGGTGACCAGCACAGCGCGGGTAATATCCTGCCAGTATTGTTCCAGAAACTGCTGCAAAAACCCCCGAAACAGCAATTCTTCGCCTAGGGGTGCCAGGAGCACAATCCCTGCTGTCAGGAATAGCGCCATACCGAAGGAATTGAATTGTAGCATGGAGCTCAGGTTATTCATGTATTCCGGAGGGGTGAATAATAGGCTAGCCAACCGGTCAAATTCGTCTACAATAATAATAATTCCAATAGACAATACTACAGTGGCCAAGAGGGCCGCAGGTGCAACTTTTTGGATGCGTAGGCGCTGTAAAAGTGGCTCTTTCCGGGCGATTAAGAAAAAAAGCAGGGGCACGATCATAAACCCCTGGCCAATGAACAACGCCAGGAAGCTGGTGATCTGAATATCAGTTTTGGGGAGATATGTTAACCCGATAGAGGCTACGACTGTACCTACGCACAACGCCAATAGAACGGACAATATGACAATTCCAAAAACACTCTTGATGGTTAATGTGCTTTTCATGATTCTTAAGCCTCGGTTTAGGGTCGGTTTCTGCGGAATTCATTAACTAAAAAGTTACACTAGCTAAGGCGAAAAGCAAAGAGACGTTACATTTTCTATTCAAGTTCATAGGATAATATATACATGTTTCGAGTAGAATTTTATAAAACAAACCAGCACCTGATAGAAGCCATCAGTGTCTGAGGGCTTTTTATTTACGATTTAGAAACTGAGTCAATACTATATCGCCTGCAACCGCTACATTCGGTGATTCCCCAGACCCGGTGCGGAGGATATAAAACATCATGGTAACAATCTGGATCTGGGCTAACAGTGCGGGTTGCACCGGCTGCACCCCTTCAATAATGAAATGACCGTATTGCTGGCGGTTTTTCCTTCAGTGGAGTACTTGAAAATGTTTTAGTTCTGCTTTGGTTATATATTAAACAAACCGTTTGATTGCCTCAACGAACCCCGGTAATTTTAGCTTCATCATTTTTTTGAGCAATGATAATGTCCAAGCAAATTACATCCCAAAGCAAGGATTTTGCAGCCTGGTACACAGATGTGGTGACCAAAGCCGGGCTGGCTGATTACGGGCCGGTCAAAGGTACCATGGTGATCAAACCATACGGTTTCGCCTTGTGGGATCATATTAAGGAAACCCTTGATGGCATGCTCAAAGATACTGGTCATGTAAATGCTTATTTCCCCTTGTTTATACCCAAATCCTTTCTGGTCAGGGAAGCGGAACACATTGCCGGGTTTGCCAAGGAGTGTGCCGTGGTGACTCATACTCGCCTTAAAACTGCTGCGGACGGTGGTATTGTAGTGGATCCGGAATCCCGTCTAGAGGAGGAGGTCATTGTCCGGCCGACATCGGAAACCGTGATCTGGTCCATGTATAAAAAGTGGATTCAATCCTACCGGGATTTACCTCTGTTAATTAACCAGTGGGCCAACGTGGTTCGCTGGGAAATGCGTACCCGTCTGTTTCTACGTACCACCGAATTTTTGTGGCAGGAGGGACATACTGCTCATGCTACAGCAGCAGAGGCCCAAGAAGAAACACTACTGATTTTGGAACTTTACCGCCGGCTAGTGGAGGAGCATCTGGCCATCCCAGTCTATACCGGATTAAAATCAGCAGCAGAAAAGTTTGCCGGAGCAGAAGCCACCTACTGCATCGAAGCCATGATGGGCGACAAACGGGCCCTGCAGGCCGGTACATCCCACAACCTGGGGCAGAATTTTTCCAAGGCCTTTGATGTAACATTTCAGACAAAGGATAACGAACAAAATTTTGTGTATGCCACAAGCTGGGGTGTAAGTACGCGTCTAGTGGGAGCTGTGATCATGGCCCACGGGGATGATAAAGGACTGCGCCTACCTCCCCGAATCGCTCCGTACCAGGTGGTCCTCGTCCCGATTGCGAAAAATGATGAACAGACAACTAATATCAAAGAATATGTGGAGCCCTATGTTTTTGGTTTGCAGGAAAACGGTGTAAGGGTGTATGTGGACTGGAGTGATCATTCACCCGGATTTAAGTTTAATGAATGGGAAATGAAAGGCGCGCCCTTGCGGTTAGAAGTCGGTGCCCAGGAAGTTGAAAATGAACAAATGGTGATAGTCCGTCGCGATACGGGGGCAAAAATCAGCTTGGGGAAGGGAGATTTATTGGATAAGGTGCCCAAATTACTGGATGAAATTCAGGATGGTTTATTTGTTCAAGCCAAACGGTTTCGGGATGAAAACACCCACACGGTAACCACATATAATGAATTCAAAGCTGTGATTTCCCAGGGCGGCTTCATCCGCTGCGGCTGGGATGGTGATCCGGAGACCGAAGCAGCCATAAAAAAAGAGACCAAAGCCACGATCCGTTGCATCCTTCCCGATGGGTACAATGTAGGTTTGCAATGCATTTATAGCGGCAAACCAGCCCGGCATGAGGTACTCTACGCGAAGGCCTATTGACCTCTGCATCGGCCGCCATGATTGTTGAATCCCAAGCTGTAATCCTCAAGCGGTTTCCTTATTCTGATACAAGCGTCATTGCCCATTGCTTTACCAGAAATCGGGGCAAGATCAGTGTTATGGTGCGGGGTGCCCAACGCCTAAAATCACCCTTAAGCGCGTATTTTCAACCAGCCAATTACTTGGAACTGATTTATTACTTTAAGGAGAATCGCGATCTGCAAACATTATCCCAGGCCAGTTTTTTGTACAATTGGATCCATTTTCAGGATGATTTGAAACGCCTGAGTTATGCCCTGGCCACTATCGAAATAACAGACAAGGCCATTACAGACCAAGACCCCCACCCGGAACTATTCGATGAATTGGTTGGTACTTTGTCCTACTTTCATGATGAGGGCGATCACTATAACCTTTGTTTTTGGTATTACGAACTGAAGTTACTGAGCAAGCTGGGGTTTCAGCCACGTTTGACCGAGCGGGAATTTCCAGGGATGATGCTGCCGGACCCAAACGCCGGACCCCACAGTCGCGATATTCTGGAATCATTGATTATGGCCAATATTCGAACTGATGCGTTCAAGTCGCTCTTGGTAGAGCAGCCCCTAACGGTTACAGACCGCCGCGTCATCGGCAATTACATTGCGGCCAACCTAGGATATCACTTCGCTGCCTGCCGGACCCTGAATTCACTGCAAGTACTCAAACAGCTGCTGGCTTAAAATAACCATACAAACAACCAAAGTGATACTGGTTTTAAAGGGGTAAATAATATTCATTCTCAGTATGGGCGAACTCCATTATTTTGACATTGATCTGAGATGGGGCAATCCATTGTTGATTGAATCAACTGGACTGTACCCAAAATCTTCCACCATAGAATTATATGACCCCGGTGCACCCATCATTATTATCCTGTCCCCCCCCTATACCGGTTCAAAACCTGTTGTTAAATATGATCTAACACATGCAGCAGCTAAGGGGGTATGGGGTTTGAATTGGAACTATATATGCGGCCGCAGTTAAAAGTGCCGAAAGCTCCACTTTTCGCAATTATCGCACCTGATGAATATGAAAAACAGAAAAAATATAAGAAATTGGTTAAAATAGGTTTGGTTTGAGGTATCAATTTCAATCAGAACACGGGAATGTTTCCTTTCGGCCAAAGCTGTTTACCGAGGCGATCAAGGTCTTGATCTGGATCAATGTGGGGCTCTTTTTCCTTAAGGTCATTTCCGCCAGCCAGATCGACCTGGCCCGGGTGTTCGGCCTGTCCAGTCAAACGGCCTGGCCCATGATCTGGCAGCCCCTGACCTATATGTTTATACACGGTGATGTGTTTCATGTCCTCATCAATATGTTTGTATTATGGATGTTTGGGACAGAATTGGAATCCATTTGGGGCCGCACCCAATTTTTACGTTATTATTTTTTAACCGGCAGCGGTTCTGGACTAGTGTGGTTATTGTCCAATTTAAATCAGCCCATGGCCATCCTCATCGGCGCTAGCGGGGCAGTATATGGTATTTTACTAGCTTACGGCTTGATGTTCCCTAACCGTCGGGTGTATCTCTATTTTATGATCCCCATCAAAGTGAAGTGGTTTGTAATCTTTCTCGGTGTGGTGGCGTTTGTGGCTTCCTTCAGCAATCATTCCAATATTAGCCATCTCACCCATTTATCCGGTATGGGTATAGGGTTCGTTTATCTCCGCTATTACCGCCGATGGAAGGAGGTGCGGTTTACACTTTTTAAGCAGCTGCGGGAATTGAAGATTTCCATCCAGAATCGGCAAGATAAAAAAGAAGTGAAGACCCAGCAACGGGTGGATCAATTGCTGGATAAGATAAACACCGAGGGGTACGAACATCTGACGGAAGAAGAGAAGAAATTTTTATACAAGGCTAGCAAAGAATTTTCCCAGGACCGGGAAAAGAATTAGCCTTTAAGCAACTTATCTGCACTTCTTAAAGCTAATATCCCCAATATCAGGAACAATGCTTTGTATACGTCTTCGTGTACCTTGGCCAGGGGCACCAACCAGTTCCAGCCAGCCAATATTCCCAGGATGATCAGGGGAATGATTAAAAACAGAGCCCAGTTATATATCCAGACCACCCGACTAAAGTGGCGGTTGCGGGTCGGCCAGATCATAGCCATGGCTAGCCAGAAGAATCCATTGAAGGGCACTTCGATCTTAACTTTAGAAAAAGTTCTGCTAGTAGACACTAAATAAAATTCATCGTTACCTATCCTGGTGGCTATATCGCTGTCCGGTGTAATGGCCATTTTAATGGTGGGCACGATCAATTTCCGGACGATATAGATTTGCAGGGGGCGGATAAAGAGGATGTAAACAAGGCCGATGGCGGTCAGGCCGATGATAAACCGGCGCCAGAAAAGATAGCGGTCTGATCGCTCATGGTAGTCCATAGATACCACAATATTAACACAATCGGGTAGAAAAATATATAAGAACTATAGATGTGGACCGGGTCCCAATATTGCGGGAAATAAAGACTGGATAGGGCAAAAAACGCGATTCTAAGCGCATTTGCAAAGAATAATAAAACCAGACCGCTACCAAGGAAAAATAACCGTTTCCGCATATCTCCGGGGTAAGCAATGATAAAGCCGGCATAAAGGCCCAACAAGTCCAAGCCGTTACAACCGTTTATAATTTCCACTCCCCGGGAACCAATACAGGCAATGAACCGGCCTGTAGATTCCACCTCCCAGCCAAAGAAAGATAAAAATCCATGGGCCAGAGCCACCCCGGAAAAGCTCAACCCGGTATCCAACCGTCCATCCGGGAGTATCACCAGGTCATACAACAGCTGCCAGGTGGCGTATACACCCCCAGCTTTCAGCAGGAAAACCGTTAACGGAGCAAACTTGTTTTTCAGATTGACCACGATTGAAATCTATAAAAATCTGAAACCAGCTGTGAAAAATTACTTTCTTTTCTTATCCCACAACTTTTTGATGGCCAGGGCGCCACCGGCCGCAGCCAACAACCCCAGTCCACCGATGGGGCCCTGAGGCGGGTCATCGGGAAAGCCGGGTTGGGCACTGATAATGGTGACCAAGGGGAATAGCATTACAGCCAATCTTGTGAGTTTATCTTTCATAATATAGCTTCCGGTTACTTGATGAAGGTGATCTTCTGGTTAAAGGTTTTATCTCCAGCCTTGAACTGCACTATGTACAGTCCGGAGGAAATGTTCTGGGGGCGCCACTGCACTGTGTGGGTGCCCGGTTTGTAGGGGGCATCCACCAGGGTTGCCACCCGCCGACCCTTGATGTCGTATACCCGCAGCAACGTATTGTTATATGTCTCTACCGGGGGGATGTCAAATGAAATTGTGGCGCTGGGGTTAAAGGGGTTCGGATAGATCCGGTGCAGAGCAAATTCTTTGGGTAGAGTGGATTCGTCTTCCGTTGACAATGCACTGTAGGCCACCGTTAAGGTAAAGTGGCTATCGCCGAGCTGTGGGTAAATATTTACCCCACCTGAACCGTCCGCTGAAAAGCTGCCCTTCGCCACCGGGGTAATGATGATCGCGTCTTGCTCTGGGTTCAATAAGTCATAGGTATCACTGGTGATATTGTCTGTCAGGGTCAACCCCACCACGGTCTCTGGCAAATTGGATAGATCCCAGGTCAGGGTTACGTCATGTTCCGCGGTTACAAAGTTAGTATCCCCCTCCACCGTCAAATACATGACGTCAAAAGGGATGGCCAGGGCATCATCCATCACATAGGGTAAATTGTTAATCGCCAGGCTCTTGCCGTCTGCATAAGCAATCCCCACTACCCGTTCGCTGGATGTGAGTGGCAGCAGTTTATAGGCATCGCCATTGTCTATACCTGCCATCCCATTATCCATAAAGGATACATAAGCCTGATCGCTGTAAGCGCCCGCTGTAATGGTAAAACTCATACTGCCGGTACTGCTGTCATGCATGGTTTTATAGAATATGCCAGCGGTGGAAGATGTATCTGCTGTTTCTATGGTGATAGAGCCACTACCGCCATCCCCTTGAACCCAGAAACCCTGAAAGGGGGCAATGAGACCATTGCTTAAGCTACCCGTGGTACCGTTCCAGGCAATATAAGCTGCTATTGCGTTATCCCATACGTAAGCAGTTGCAGACACATTGGTTTGGGTGACGCTATCCCAAACGATGGTCGATGCATAGGGGTTGCCGGCCAACTCCCAGGCACTATCAGCGATAGAACCGACACTGGGAACAGTAATGCTACCGCTGTTTTCCGTACCACTGACGCTCAAGGTCACCGGCAGGTCATCAGTCCCATCAAAATCCGTATCGGCAAACACATAGATCAAAAACCCCTGCCCGGCGGTCAGAGTATCACCACTAGGAGTAATGTCTGTCAGCGCTGACCAGCCGGTATCGGAATGGGTCCATACATTCGCCAGATCAGATGTAATATCACCTCCGGTCATGCCTTGGGTCCAGAGTTCAGCCAACAGATCGCCGTATATGGGCCCCGACACCGGGCTTGACATCATCCGGAAACCGGAAGAGCCGGAAATGGTACCCGCAGGAGGCAGTGCAGCAACTTTCACATTATCCAGGTTTAAATAGGCAGTATTACCACCGGAATCTGGACTGAAATCAAATTCAATCTGCATGGTGCCAGTGTCGTTCAATACAAAGCTATAGTTAGCATAGCTTGTGCCCGGCGTTATGGTGCCTAGTGTATCTTTGGTACCATCACTGTTTACCTGGATCACACTCAAGGGCTGTAGGTTATTATCCCTATCTAAATCTATTGACACTGCAGCGGGCTCGGTCACCGTAAAGCTGGGGGTGGTCAATTGTTCGCTGGCTTCACGACTGTTGCGCCCACCTATATATACTCTCATGTTACCACTGTCATCCACACCTTCATTATCATGGTACCAGGTTCGGTAGCGTTGCGGAACGGAGGTGGCGTCGCCATTGCCGTCAACAATAGTCCAGCCAGCCATGGGCAGGTTCGTAAAGGAGCCCGTATAGGGATCAAAATCTTCAAAGAACACCGCATCCACGCCATACCCAGATAGGGCAATGGTATCGGTTGGCACCGTAGGATAGTTGGTGGCAAAGGTCAGCATGCCGGTATAATCTTGTGCTGCGCTCGGGGCAAAAGAAACCGCAATGGCTGCCGTATCCCCAACTGCAATGGATAAAGAAGTAACCGTAGTGCTAAAGCCAGTACCGCTGACCGTAACCGCAGAGATATCCAAGGTGTCAAAGCCGTTGTTTCTAACCAACACCGAATCGGTTGTGGTGGAACCCAATACATACCTGCCAAAGTCAATAGCGCTGCCCAGAACCGTAGGCAGTGCAGCAACTTTCACATTATCCAGGTTTAAATGGCAATAATAAAGGCCATCGGAATCCGGACTGAAATCAAATTCAATCTGCATGGTGCCCGTGTCGTTCAATACAAAGCTATAGTTATCATAGCTGTCGCCCGATGTTATGGTGCCCAGTGTATCTTTGGTACCATCACTGTTTACCTGAATCACATTCAAGGGCTCTTGACTATTAATGTAAGATACATCCATGGACACTGCAGCGGGTTCGGTCACCGTAAAGCTGGGGGTGGTCAATTGTTCGCTAGCAGAATAACTGTTGCGAAAGCCTATATATGCTCTCATGTTACCATTGTTATCCACATCACTATGGTACCAGGTCCGTTCGTGTTGCGGAACGGAGGTGGCGTCACCATTTCCGTCAACAATGGTCCAGCCCTCCATGGGCAAGTCCGTAGAGGAGCCTGTAGGGGGATCAAAATCTTCAAAGAACACCGCGTCCACACCGTACCCAGACAGGGCAATGGTATCGGTTAGCATCGTGCTATCATTGGTGGTAAAGGTCAGCATGCCGGTATAATCTTGTGCTGCGCTCGGGGCAAAAGAAACCGCAAGGGCGGCCGTATCCCCAGTTGCAATGGATAAAGAAGTAACCGCGGTGCTAAAGCCAGTACCGCTGACGGTAACCGCAGAGATATCCAAGGTGTCGGCGCCGGTGTTGGTAATCAACACCGAATCGGTTGTGGGGGAACCCAATACATTACCGGCAAAGTCAATGGTGTTGGTCAAAACCGCATACACAGGCTGATTCTGAGTATAGACAACACTACCAACTAAGATAAATAAACTGAATAAATAACGGCTTGTCCGTGGCATTATTCCTCCTTGTATTTGTGGGTTCAAATTGTAAAGCCGGCGGTGCGAGCAATGCTTTTTCTCCGCCCTACCTTATTTTAAATCTTTGGTAATTTACCCTACTCATTTACTAATAATCAAGAGGTTCGTTGCTGTGCAATTATTATGAATTTCCCCCCTCTAATATAAGGCACTTCTTGCTTTATTACTTCTGCGACCAGAGGCAAGAGATATTTTCCTTCAAAAGGAAAAGACAATTTTTCTGTATGGTTCTACCTGCAACTGTTTGAGAAAAGCGTTGGGGTTTTGCTTCTGGATCGGGTGCTGCTATATTTTTAATTTTTTGACTAAGAATTCACCAATTTTCACCATTCCTTTTTTGATTGGAACATAGCCTAGTATTGGAAGCATACCATCGTGTTCTGTATCATCAACTTTGATCGTCAGAAAATATTCTCTACCTTATTTCATTCAAGTGATTCCAGAGTTTCTATTCCCAAGGTGTGGGAGAATTTCATGGAAGTTTCCAAATATGCTTTTGCTTTTTACATCATCCATGGTGCACCACTGGCCATATCCCCAGTATGAAGTTATGGCAGTTCCGCCGCCGCCTCTTCATCTTCGCTCTCTCCAAGAACCCCCCCCCCGGTGGTACCAGCGGTAGCTCAATAAGCATCTCCGTGTACTGTCCCGATTCCGAATCTACTCGGATAGTACCCCCATGACTCTGTACGATATCATTGCACAGGTATAGGCCTAGACCTGTGCTTTGGTCCGTGGGTTTTGTCGTAAAAAATGGGTTGAATATCTCATCAATGACCTCTGACGGAATTCCTGTGCTGTTGTCCTTAATCCGTATCTCCGCCGTATCCTTGCCCTGTTGCGTAGACAGCCATAGGGTGGGTATATAGGTAGTTGTCTTATCAAAGACATGACGCTTCTGATCCGTGGCATAGCAAGAGTTGCTCACCATATTGAGGAACACCCTACCCAGGTCTTGAGGAATTACCTCCAGTTCGACCATTTCTGGGTCTAAGTCCTGTTCAAGGGTCAGCTGAAAGTCAGCGTTGGTGGCCTTTGCGCTGTGGTAAGCAAGGCGGGCGTGCTCATCAAGTAGATTGTTGATGTTTGTTGGCCGCCGTTCCCCAGAATCCCTGCCCATCTGAAGCATATCATGGACTATACGATTGGCCCGTTCGCCGTGATAGTTGATGGGCTCCACAAAAGCGCCCACCATAAGGGCTGGTGTAATGATGGCAAAGGTCATCTGGAAGAGGGCAAACACGATCTCTGGGATTGTTCCCATGACAGTATCTGGTTTTATGCCCGCGAATAAGGTTTTTTCCAGGTTATCTACAATTCCGTTCACATCATTGCCGAAGGCTAGAGTATAACCCAGAATCAACCATAGAAGACTGGCCACCGCGGCAATGGAGAAGCACTGCATGATCACCGACAACACCGATTTAGAACGAACTAGACCACCGTAAAAAAGGGCTAGTCCTGGTAAGGTCATGAATAGTACTAGAGCGGTAGAAACAAGTATCCAAGATGTATCGCCAGAGTTCAATGTTGTCTCCTGTGCTATCCCAAAGAAATCCGGACTGTTAAATATTGCGGCTTAAACACAGCATCTTCATAAGTGATTACCCTAACATCGATGGGTACGTCTGAATCGACAACAACGGTATATCCTACCCACTCCACAGCATACCTCCCGTGATTAGCAACCGCACGGTGTCCGCCGATCGCAGGACCAATACAACACTACTAAACAAGAAAAATATAGTGTTAATAAATGACTGATCGTACGTCGCATAACATCTTCTTTGAGTTCGTCTGTTCAAATTGTAAAATCTGTGATTAGGGGAATCTGCTTTATCCCTAATGCAATGCATACTTTTCAAATACTCGGAAGTCTAATGCGGGTCATGAATAGATTACAAGGTTAATATTTTTGTAATTAGCTGTGATTCAATGAAAAACCAAGTGCATAAAACAACCGCACTTTTCTAAACGTGCATTTAAGAAAGCTTTACACCTACTCAGCGCGGATTTAACAACTGTTCAACTATCAAATGTGACAGGTATTAATCGCCATTCTATAAACAGATTGTTAATACTATTTCGAAAGCGTATTATAGGATTAACCTCGATTAGAAAATTCCTTTAAAGGTAAAATAGAAATTCATGAATCATATTTTGGAGCCCAGAAAAGAAAGAAATTATAAACGTAATAGAAAAGCATATACAGAGATAGTATTGTTCATTTTGATAAATGGATGAGGATACAGTGGGTGAGTAGATTTAGGACATAAAAAAGCATTAGTAGGTTAGATCATGGTAATGATTAATTTATTAAAGGACAAGCGCATATAAATGATATAGAAGGATTTTGAGGATATGCCGAAACCAGGCTGACAAAATTTGAAGGAATGAACAAAAATTAAATCGTTTAGCACTCCTTAAAAATCTTTATACAAACCGTACTATAATTACCTATCTGTTATTATGTAATATTAGTAAATCTCATCAATTTATATTTCAATTTAATTTATTTATATTATAATTTAAACGAGGGGTTCTCAAAGAATAATTAATGAAATTAGATGCGACTGATTGCCAGATACTATCCTTGCTGCAGAAAAATGGCCGGGAGGCAGTCACACACATTGCCGATGCTGTGGGACTATCCGCTCCCACAGTTAATGAACGAATTAAAAAATTAAAAGAGGCCGAGGTTATCGAAGGAATTCATGCGGTATTAAATCCTCAAAAATTGGGGTTTGATATTTCCGCAATTATTTCGGTGATATCAGAATCTTCTGAACACTACAAAGAGGTAATTAATTATGCTATAGACACTCCAGAAGTTATCCAGTGTTTCAGCACGACCGGTAAAGGATCGCATACTTTATTAGTGGTTACAAAAAATTCACAATCCCTTGAAAAGCTGTTGCGGACGATCCAAAGTTGGCCTAGCGTAGAATGCACTGAAACACAAATAATTTTATCTTCATACAAAATCAGTCAAAACTTAAATGTTGCGGCATAAACCAAACACTATTTAACTACGAAGGAATAACATGAGTAAAATAAAAGCCGAATACTTATGGATAGATGGCCATAAACCAACAGCAAAATTGCGTTCCAAAACAAAAATTATTGATGACAAGGTAAGTTCATTAAATGATATACCGATCTGGAGTTTTGACGGGTCCAGTACCATGCAGGCAAAAGGTCATGATAGCGACTGTACTTTAAAACCGGTATACTATGTTCCCGACCCGATACGAGGTGGTGACGATATCATAGTAATGAATGAGGTGCGTACACCAGAGGGAAGTGTACATGAATCCAATACCCGAGCGCAATTGGTTCAGGTGGCTGAAAAATACAAAGACCATGAACCATGGTTTGGAATTGAACAGGAATACACATTTGTTGTGGGGCGATCACCACTGGGCTGGCCGGAAGGTGGCTATCCTGCTCCGCAGGGACCATTTTACTGCGGTGTAGGGGCAAATGAAGTATTTGGTCGGGATATTGTTGAAGAGCATATGCAAGCTTGTTTGGATGCGGATATTTCTATTTCCGGAATAAATGCAGAAGTAATGCCGGGACAATGGGAGTTTCAAGTGGGTCCATTAGGTCCTACCGAAGTAGGCGATCAGCTATGGATCGCCCGCTGGCTTCTATATCGTATCGCTGAGGAATACAGCGTCAAAGTAACACTGCATCCCAAACCCGTAAGAGGCGATTGGAACGGGGCCGGGGCCCATACCAATTTCAGCACCAAGACAATGCGAGAAAGTGGTGGAATCAACGTCATTGAAGCCGCCTGTGAAGCTTTGGGTAAAAAACATGCAGAGCATATTGCTGTATATGGTGCTCATAATGAAGAACGGTTAACCGGACTCCATGAAACATGTTCGATTCATGAATTTCGCTACAGTGTGAGTGACCGCGGCGCCTCTGTTCGGATTCCCTTAACCACTGCAAAAGATGGCCACGGTTACCTGGAAGATCGCCGGCCGGCAGCTAATATGGACCCGTACCAGGTATGTGCGGCACTGATTGAAACAATATGTGCCTAACCTATATTTCGGTTCGGCATTATTCCATCCAAATCTAATTTTCATTAATAGTCAGCAGTGAATTATAAATCCTCCTGAATCATTTTTCAGACACAAAACTCCACTTATAACTTGTATATCGCTGAAGGGGTTGTGTCTCCACTTGGCACCCGCTCCGCGTTAGAGTGGGTGATAGATCAATATTGCGTATAAACAAACAGACTGGGATTAAAAATGACCCGAATCGGGAGGATATTCCGCAGTACATCATCAAGCAAATCAGAAAGGTCCTTACCTATCAGTAGAACTTACAATCTACTATCTTGAACAAGTTAAAGATTATATTGGAATTGAGCTGCTTTGCTATGACTTGATGGCATCGGAAGCGTGCGATTGAATTGTCCCCTTTGATACTTTCAGTGATAAAGGTCGGGGAAAATCTTGATTTTACCCACTGTGAAATGCATCTGGATCCTTAACGATTAAACCGGTAAAGAAGCAATCGACTCAAGAAATATTTTATCAATGTACTCCGCAATTGACCAGCGTTTAGGAGAAGGATTAACTTAGCAATACAATATTGAGTTACTTTTAGCGCATATCCCATCATTTAATGCAAACCCCCATCAACATTGCCCTGTTTGGTTTTGGTCGCATCGGCCGTAACCTCTTTCGGATTGCTTACCAGGATCCCCGCTTCAATATTATCGCTATCAGTGAGCATAGCCGTGCAGAGGTACTCCATTATCTCTTGGTACGGGACTCAATCCATGGCCCATTGGACGATGACATCCAGCTCGATGGTGAACAATTCATTGTTAATGATAAAACAATCAGCATTCTACCGGGGGATAAACCGGGTGAAGTGCTCTGGGGTGATATTAATATCGATTTTGTAATCGATGCGACTGGCAGTTATTTAAAGCATGCTGAACTGGATAGACACATCCAAGCCGGGGCCAAAAGAGTGCTTGTCACCAGAACACCGGAAGATGATATAGATAGAATTGTAATCCATGGCGTTAATGAGGATACAATTCAAGCAAATGACAAGATCATTTCGGCTACATCGTCTACCACTCAAGTTTTGGCCCTGATGCTTAAAATTCTTGACCAACATTTTTCTGTAACGCGGGCGATGATGACTTCTGTGCATGCCTATACTTCAGATCAGCCTTTATCCGATGCCATTGGTATGGATTTACGCCGCAGCCGTTCAGCAGTTGAAAATATTATACCAAATACTAGCGGGGCACCGGAAATCGTAGAGAAATTAATGCCTGAATTCACAGGGAAACTGGCCGGTATAGCATTTAATGTGCCAGTCTCGAACGGATCTTGTATAGATCTGACCACCGAACTAGAAACGGTTCCAGCAGTAGATGAAGTCAACCGGTTGCTGAAGAATGAGTCTGAAAATGTTTACGCGGGTATTCTAGGCTATACTGCTGATCCAATTGTCTCCAGTGATGTGATCGGCTGCAGTGAAACGATGATCTTTGACGCTCAGGCCACCATGATCACATCAGATACGCTATTAAAAACAATATGCTGGTATGACAACGGTTGGGGATTTTCACAACGCATTCTTGATACAATTCTTCTATACGGAAAGGAAGACGCTTCCTGATGCGCATTGCGATTAATGGTTTTGGCCGTATCGGTCGTTCTGTCTTCCGAATATTGAGCGACTGCGATGGTATTGATGTGGTGGCCATCAACGATATTTCTGATAAAGGTGCCCTGGTCTATCTGTTGAAATATGATACTGTCATGGGGCGTTTCCACAAGGAAGTAACGCATAAAGGCGATTTCCTGTCCATTGGTAACAGAGATGTCAGATTACTTTCAGAACGTGTCCCCGCACAATTGCCCTGGGGTGTAATGGGCGTAGATATTGTCATTGAATCCACGGGCATTTTCAGGCGGCGGTCGCAATTGGAAAACCACTTATTGGCCGGGGCGAAAAAAGTGATTCTCACTGTGCCGGCCAAGGATGAAATCGATTATACTGTTGTAATCGGCGTTAACGATGATGGTCTCAAAGCCGAACATGCGATTATTTCAAACGCCAGCTGCACCACAAACTGTCTGGCTCCCATGGCTAAGGTTTTGCATGAAGCGTTTGGAATTGAACTTGGTGTTATCAATACAATTCATGCCTATACCAATGATCAACGTTTGGCTGATGTCCCCCACTCCGATTGGCGGCGCAGCCGGGCTGCAGCCAAAAATGTTATCCCCACAACAACCGGTGCCGCACGCGCAGTGGGTAAAGTACTCCCGCAATTGAATGGTAAATTAGATGGTATTGCCATGCGTGTCCCTGTTCCCGATGGTTCAGTTGTGGATTTAAATGTCCGTGTGCAAGAAAATGTCACTGTGGAGAAGGTTAACGAAGTTGTTTTTTTAGCAGCAGAGCAGGGTCCGGTTGCGGATGTGCTGGAGTATTCCACTCTCCCAGTGGTATCCACTGATATCATAGGCAACAAGCATTCATCCATCTTCGATGCTCCATTTACCCGCGTGATCGATGGAAATTTCATTAAAACCCTAAACTGGTATGACAACGAATGGGGTTACTCCAACCGGGTGGTTGATCTTATTGGTTTATTGGCTAAGTTCTTATAATAATTAGTAATACTTAATAATTTTTATTTATCCGGAGTGGCGTTCCTGGGAATAGACGATCTCCATGGCCCTGTCACCCGATGCATAACTGGGCCGCGTCAGCAAAGGGGGAGTCAATATCCTCCGCCACCGCTGAGCTTGATCCGGGGCCGTGTCAGGGGTAGTTGAAATTCAGTTTATCCAGGGTCAAACTAAATTTTTCATGATCTTCTGCCAAATTGATATTTTTCGGGGCGGTTCTAATAATGGGCACACCAACATCAGCTAAAGCGTTGCCGATTTTCAATGGTGTCTGTTTGCCTACGGTTGATAGAATGATATCCGATGATTCTTTCTCAATGATTGCAGTTATGTATTCCAAGGTAATGGGTTCGATGCGGATCGGCCTATCGAGTTCTCAATAGATTGTTCGTGGATTCTTTAGAGGCCTCTGAAGCCGGCCGCATAAGGCAGGGTTGCACAATTCTTGACTGAGGCGAGAGTTGACAGTATCGAAAAAATAGTTGGAAAAGGCGGTCGGAAACGTCCGTAGCTCAATAGATAGAGCATCAGACTCCGGATCTGGGGGTTGGGGTTTCGACTCGCTCCGGGTGGGTCAGTCAGAAATCACGTCTAATAAGACTTGTTAGTGCCTTTTGAACTGTATCGGACTGCAATTCGAAGAAATTGAAGCGCTCGTAGAGTGGTGACAACTCCTGGTGAAGCATCTCCGCGAGATTGTCCCTCGCCTGCTGCGGGGTGACTTGCCATTTTAACGTAATTTTATCCGTGCTGCTGATATGGCGATTTAGAGGAACGCGTCTTCTATTTATGTCTGTAAGATGACGACCATTCAATCCTGTAAAACAACATTGAATTGCGATTTCGTCTACTTCATCAAACGTTTCTGCAAATCGACTGACAAATAGAAGTCCTTCGGCAATTCCCCAGACAGGTAAAGTTTCATCCAAAACTGGAATACGTTTTCCATCAGGGAATAAGCTCTGCCCATCCTCGCAATATCCGCGAATGGTGTAAAGCTTTCCATCCTTTGAAACTCGCCAGAAATCACAGTATGCTGGCTCGCGTTCTATCGACTCGGCGGGGACAGGGTGTCCGACCCATGCTTCTACGAAATTTTCATAAGTATAGGACGAACGCTCCTTCAGAGTGGATATCTCCAAAAATATCGGCCACCCGGTCAACTGAATCTTCTGCGCACTGGCAAGTTTATCCCTAACTTCAGCAAGGCTTTTTGCTGGTTGCGCTCCGATCAGAAAAAAGCCCATCTTGTAGAAGCCGTGTGGAAACCGAGCAGGAGAGTTCTCGGGTTCTTCCGCTACCAATCTCTCCCACTTTTTGCGTGCGTCGTTGCAGTAAGTTTGCAACTCGTCAAGTGCTTTCGGAGCCGGATTTTGTAATTCAACGCGTCCCGATACAATTGAGCGGATGGCTTCAAGCATATCTTCCTTGCGAGCCCTTACGCACCGATTAAGCAATTCTCGCCACTCTTCGCCTGTTTGAGGTTCCTCGCTACGTGGTCCCGGCTTCCGAATATAGACACGGTTTCGAGCAATATTTTCCTTGCAATCACGTTTGCTCATCACCGGTACAGTGAGATTGCCAGGTACAGTTATGACCGGGTGTCTGACGTTCGTTTTCGGATGCGTGACGAAATCCACCCCGCAGTGAAACTCCGGTGTGGCATAATACAATACCGCATTATTCACAGCATCCTGTGTTGTTTCTGGGATTTCTGACGGACGTTGGTGTGATTGCAATTCTGAACCTTGTTCAGCGAAGCCAATGACGATGAATCCTCCGCCATGATTTGCCAATGCGATTGCACCCCTGGCGAGGTTCGCCTTGTGCGGCTTTTCCGTCAGGTTGAGCCAGTCCTTATACTCGATGCCAAGCTCCTCTCTGGGTTCAGAGATAAGTGGTTGGAGTTTTCTAATTAACGTCATGATCTTCCATTATGGGAACAAGAATGGTTGACACATTGATGATTCACCAAGGCAGGCTTTGCTGCCACGGGGAAAATGAAACACCATTTTCCACTCATTCCGCTGCGAGCAACCTGCCCAACAACAAGTTCGGCGTTTTCCGGCATTCATGTTTTCCCTGGTGATTCTTATCCGACGGGCCCGTGTCTCCGGTTTTTTTGCGGAAATAACCCAGCAGATCCATTCATTGCGTGCGAGTGGCGTAATATCTTCCCATGTTGCTTGCGCTGCTGGGGCAGAAGTAAGGGTTTTTCGTAAATCCGCTGGCATTTTGTGTATCACACCAGTGGCAATTTCTTTTTTATTCATAACATTTACGCTAAAATCATTTGCTCAACTTGCACCTGCACGCCGGATAAAATTTTCGCCGCTCCTTGGCCCTCTACATTGCTCTCTAATTTTCAAGGGGAGATTGTCTCACTAATACAGGGGGTGCCCCCAACAGCTCGTGACAAATCCGCGCCCGTCCCGTCCTATTTTGTCGCTCCGCGATGAGTTTTTTAAAAAAGTGTCGGACTCTGGACATTGCAAGTATTCTTGCAATGCTCATCTACCTCAATGAAAGTGATTCACTAGAAAGTAATCAATCGAGTAGATTTTCTCCCCCATCCTCCATCATAGTGGGACGCTTCCAGTAGGAGTATTGCGGAGTCCAGTCTTCTTCACCAATCCCAGCGAGAGCGAGCAAACTCCATTGCGCACAATAGATGTCCCCGGGACCAAAGACACAGAAATTTTTTCGAAGAATGGTGTCACCATTAAGCTGATAAAAAACGGCACCTGGGAAATTGTCAGAACCTTCAAGGGTAGACTGCTCGCGAATATAGTCTCCTCCCCCGTGTGAAGCGAGGCGAAATCGCCAACCACGAGAGTTGGCAAAACGACGCTGAACCTCTGGTGCATCTTTCGAAAGCAAGACGACCGACATTACCGATTCCAGATGCATCAACAAGCCATTGAAACCATCGGCCCACAAAGTGCAGTAGCGGCAGGCTTGTCCCATGTTGTGAATGGTGAGCAGTTTGTCCTTTTCGCCGAACAGGTCACGTAGTGTCGTTTCGCCTGTTTGTGTCGAAAATTTGTAATTTGAGACGGCTATTCCTGCGCTTTTCTTGCGTAGCGCGTTGAGCTCAATTATCAACTCACCAATCTGTCTTTCGAGCTCGATGATCTTTTGATGTGACATCGTTGTTTCCTTATTGCAAATTCTCCCTGCTCTCTTTTGTCAAAGGCGGGCGGGGTTGTGGGTCAGATATAATATTGCCCCGATATTGCTTGTTTTTTTGAGATAATGCATACGATAATATTACTACTCTTTCGACTTGTGTAAGAGAATATTTTGCTATTGATATTCGACTTTGATGGAGCGATCATTGATACGGAGATTCCCGAATGTGAGATTCGGCAGGAAATATTCGTTTCATGTGGCGTCGAATCGGAACTATCCTTGTGGAAGGAGTTTGTCAGGGTCGGAGTTGTACTAGGACCCTAATAATACCCGCATGATGTTTACACTCTTTAATTTATGGATGCGCGTCGCTTTTGAAAACGGGGTAACGGCAACAAACAGCCCCTCTAATGTATTTCCTATTTCATCAACACCATTTTATTGGATTGGGTAAATACTTGCTTCGTTTGATTCGACTTTGCCACCAGACGATAAATGTAAAGTCCACTGGCCACCGGGTTTCCGTGTTGATCTCTTCCATTCCAGACCACCCGGCGGTCTCCGGCTGGAACCCTTGAATCGACCAGCTGTATGATCTCCCGGCCGGTGATGTCATACACAATGACAGACACATCACTGCTTTCCGGTAAACCGTAACGAATGGTCGTGGTTGGGTTGAAGGGGTTGGGGTAATTACTGGCCAGTAAAAATTTCTGTGGAGTTGTGTTCACTGGATTTTCATTGGATTGTTGCCCAAGTTTAATAGACGCAAGTATTCCAACTCCTGTTTCAGGATAGTCTTGCGCTAAACTCCGATAACCATCTTCAATGACATCCCTATATCCAGGAATCATTTTCCCTTGGCTGCCCGTGTTTTGAAGTTCGGCCAGTATAAGAGACTCGTATTGCTTATTAGAGGCTAATTCACTGTTGGGATAAGTTGTATTGAACAGTTCAATCATATTTTGAGCCAAATCAAATTCCCCGTTTAGAATATATGTTGAAATTTTATAACTGCTGGCATATTCTTCTAAAGCAGTTCCCGGATAATTTGATATATACGTATCAAGTAAATCTATTAATTCTTGAACCTGGTCATTTTTTTCTAAACATCTGGTAACGCCGGCCAAGGCCCATAAAGCAGCAGAATCAGTGGGGTCCTCTTCAACTTTCTGTTGATATAATGCGGCGGCGGCGGCATAATTACCTCCTGCTTCCATCAATAATACGATTTGATCATCCCAGATTGGTGGATCAGAATTATAGATATCATATACCGTAGGTTCCCAAATTACAGGACTATTTAAATTATTTGGAAAACTTTGATTACACCCCGCGCCACTATACCAATTATTTGCCTGGGCGTATATGGGTCGTTGATGTGCTGTGCTGTTATCAATATCAATGTAATTGTCCAATCGATTATGACCTTCAAGGTAACTCGTTGTATGTTCGGAATAAATTCCCAGCCAGGGTTGTGCATCTTGGATTATTTTTACACCAACATGATTATCTATAATGACATTATTGGTTCCTGCACATCCATAATTACTACCATATTGGAGTAGGCAGGGCTGGGCAAAACCATCGGCTAGGATACCCCATGAATTATTTCTTATTGTGCAATTGTTTACCATTGTGATTGCTCGATAAGAAATAACTAAGCCAAAGTCGCTGTTTTCAATGATACAATTCTCCAAAACAACATTATTAGCTGGTTCTCCCGGCCTGGCAGAAACGCCAAGACCAACGATACCAGAGTTAAAGTTACAATTCTGAAAATAAAAAGAGTTACCGCCTTCAATGATTGTCCCCAGCCTGTGATTAAATGAACAATTTATAGCGCTCCCGTTTGAAGATGTAAACCAATTGATCCACATGTTTTCGAAGTGGACGTTGGACAAGGAGAAATTTGCATTGTTCGATCTAAAGTCAGAACGACCAACACCAACGATACGAATTGGTTCTTCTTCAGTGCCGTGAGCAATGAAAGTTCCTTCAATATTTAAGTCATTTAAGATACTCAACCTTGTTCCTGGGTATAAGAAAACTATCGCTTCGGGAACCACATTTAGGTCATTTACAATTTTCACCTTATTTATTAATAAAACATTTCCCTCTATATCAGTATCAATATTTCCTGATAATATTTCATCAATTCCATTATCTTGTACAAATTGAGTTAATTGTAGTGCTTTTTCTGCATTGATTCGTCCTGTCCCCATTAAATTTTCCCAATCCTCCCCTGCGTTTGCTTCACGGATGTCATCTGTTGAATTTTCAATTATTGAGTAAACTAGCTGATTTGTAATTGTCGGATATTCACTTATAATAAGCGTCGCAAGTCCGGATGTATAGGGAGCTGAAGTAGATGTTTGACCGGCATAATACGCAACAGTATGTCCATCAGGGCTCCACCTTGTTGAGTAATCAAATCTTGGAGCACTCACACTCACCCAATCGCCGTATTGAACTATTGTAGATTTGGTATCATCCAGGTTTACAGATGTAACACCAATAACATGTTCCCATGCCGCTGGATAATAGGGCCCATTTGTCCCTCCGCTAGTGGTATGCATGGCAGCAGCCACTAACACCAAATTGGAATTGTACGCTGTCATAAGTGTTGTACGTATTGAGGAACTCGGAAGAAAACTACCCCAACTCATATTGATTATATCCGCTCCATTGTCAATTGCATAATAAATAGCACTGATTGCAGAACTACCACTAATGTATACATTATTTCCAGACCGATAGGAAGTGTTGGCAGCCATTACTTTTGAGCTCCAGGAAACGCCTACACCATCAATACTATTATTGCCAACCTGGACAGCCGTCCCTGATGTAGATGTACCATGTGAATGTTGGCTCCCGTAAACAGGAGACGGTTGATTATGATCATGAAAAAAATCCCACCCAACAAAATCGTCTATATAACCATTGCTATCATCATCAACACCATTGCTATCACCGGGGTCAAATGCCCACTCCCCTTCAATCTGCTGTAAAACCTGCCCGTCCCCATCGGCATCTTCACCAAGGTTTTGCCATATATTGTCTCCTAAATCGGGATGGGTATAGTCCACTCCTGTATCATTTGATTGAATGACTACAACGGGGCTTCCTGTATTATAATCCCATGATGCTGGAGCTTTCATTTGAGCCAACCCTGTTTATAGACTATCATTCCAATCAATAGGATAGGTTTCTCCTATACTAAAAAGAAAATCCAATTCCGCCCATGCGATATCATTTAATTGAGAATATTGTTCAATTATACTATCGTTCATTACTCCATCATTAAACGTAAAAACAAATAAACCCATTGCATTTTCATTGGGACCTCTATACAGCTTTTTAATATCAATACATCCGTACAATCCGTTGAGATCGTCAATTTCGCTAATACCTGTTTCAGCAATCCCTTGATGATTCATAACCCGGTTTAATGCATAGTGTTCTTCCTCCATTTTTACAATCATTTGATTTTCTATAAATAGAGTCTGTCCATTATTAATACCTAACAGACAACCAATTATTGCCGCGATCTTTTTCATTTTAAACCTCCATCACTTTAATAAAATTATTTTCTTACTCTCAACCTGGTGTCCAACATTCACTGAAATTAAATAGATTCCAGAAGAAACGTCTCCCCCATTTAAATCCACACCATCCCACACGTAAGTGTGTTTACCCGTTGATATTTTTTCACGAAAAACTACTTCACCGAGTAAATTGTAAATATTTACGGTGGGTGCTAACAATAAAAATTGATTTGGAATTTCTATTGAAATATTTTGATAAGAATTAAACGGGTTTGGGTAGGTATTCACTATAATATTAAAAGAATTGTTGTTTAAACTATTGGAATGATTGATCGTCATGAGGCTATCATCCATTGCGATCACAGCCCGTATTGTGATATCCAATATGGGTGAATTTCCCCAACATGGTGCACATGGATACCCAGCATGAAAGTATGCATATGTGTGGCCAGAAATGCTACTAGTATCTGCTACTACTAATACCCCAAAATTGGCTACCCCAGTTACCCAGAAATCCCCACAAATATTTTGCATCGATTCATAATGAGAAACATCTATATTATTCCAAAGTGGGTATGTTGCTGAAGAATCATTACCAAAGAAAACGGAAAAGTTATCATAAATGTCCCCCGGGTAATTATTTTCACCATTTGCATTATATATTTGGAATGGTACCTGCTCTGGATATGGTGCAGGCGTGAGAAAATCTACACTAATAATATCGAAGCAGTCCCAAATAGAATCAGGCGTGAATCTTACTCCCAAATCAGAAACATCATCAATAACGATGATCGGCTCCATAAAATCTGTTTCATCAAAGTATATTAATGTATCCGTCTCCTGTCCATTAATATCTATAAAAGACATCGCCAGAAAAGCAGCGAGAATTGGGTTTTTGATTTCTGCTGTTAAATTAACCATCGTTCATTGGAAGTTTAACCACGAGTTAATTAAAAAATCAAGCTCAACTTACTGCGTACACAATATTAATACCTAACAGACAACCAATTATTGCCGCGATCTTTTTCATTTTAAACCTCCATCACTTTAATAAAATTATTTTCTTACTCTCAACCTGGTGTCCAACATTCACTGAAATTAAATAGATTCCAGAAGAAACGTCTCCCCCATTTAAATCCACACCATCCCACACGTAAGTGTGTTTACCCGTTGATATTTTTTCACGAAAAACTACTTCACCGAGTAAATTGTAAATATTTACAGTGGGTGCTAACAATAAAAATTGATTTGGAATTTCTATTGAAATATTTTGATAAGAATTAAACGGGTTTGGGTAGGTATTCACTATAATATTATTAAAAGAATTGTTGTTTAAACTATTGGAATGATTAATTGTCATGATGCTATCATCCATTGCGACTACAGCCCGTATTGTGATATCCAATATGGGTGAATTTCCCCAACATGGTGCACATGGATACCCAGCATGAAAGTATGCATATGTGTGGCCAGAAATGCTACTAGTATCTGCTACTACTAATACCCCAAAATTGGCTACCCCAGTTACCCAGAAATCCCCACAAATATTTTGCATCGATTCATAATGAGAAACATCTATACTATTCCAAAGTGGGTATGTTGCTGAAGAATCATTACCAAAGAAAACGGAAAAGTTATCATAAATGTCCCCCGGGTAATTATTTTCACCATTTGCATTATATATTTGGAATGGTACCTGCTCTGGATATGGTGCAGGCGTGAGAAAATCTACACTAATAATATCGAAGCAGTCCCAAGTAGAATCAGGCGTGAATCTTACTCCCAAATCAGAAACATCATCAATAACGTAAAAAGAATCAAGAGAATCTGTTTCATCAAAGTATATTAATGTATCTATCTCTTGTCCATTAATATCTATAAAAGACATCGCCAGAAAAGCAGCGAGAATTGGGTTTTTGATTTCTGCTGTTAAATTAACCATCGTTCATTGGAAGTTTAACCACGAGTTAATTAAAAAATCAAGCTCATTATGATGGGCTGTAACCAATCTAGCCACAGCTTGGACTTAGTCAAAAAAGTCCACATAAAGTTAAGCACCTAATTAATATGCGAAAGTGGAAAGGAATCGAAATGGAAAATAAAAGAATAAGAAAGACCTATGATCGTGATTTTAAGGTATCGGCCCTGAAGTTGATATTGGAAAAGCATCAACGTATCGCCAAAGTGTCCAGAGATCTTGGGGTCGGTCAAAATACGCTCCACAAATGGAAGCGAATCTTTTTAGCAGATTCCAGGCACGGTTTCCCGGGTAATGGTAAAGTGCTGGAATATGAAGCGGAAATGCGGCGGTTAAAGCGAGACCTGGAGTTGGTGCAGGAAGAGCAAGACATTTTAAAAAAAGCCATGGGCATATTTTCACAGACAAGCAGATGAAGTTTGAGTTTATCGATCAGCATAAGCAGACCCACAAGGTTCAGACCTTCTGCCTCATGCTTGGTGTGACCGCTGCGGGGTATTACCGGTGGAAAAAGCAAGGTCAGAGCAAACGGGATAAAGAGAATGAGTTTCTACTGGAGAAGATCAAGGATGTGTATTGGATGAATCAGTGTGTTTACGGGAGTCCGAGGATCACCCCGGTCTTAAACAGACAGTCCTTATCCTGTTCTCAAGCAAGAGTGGCCAGGCTGATGAGAGCCAATGGACTCGTGGCGAAAACCCAGCGGCAGTTTAAAGCCACTACTGATTCCACTCACCGGTTACCGGTTGCCCCGGATCTAGTGGGTCAATGCTTTCGCGTGGATGGTCCGGATAAGCTCTGGGTTGGAGACATTACTTACATTGATACGGATGAGGGCTGGCTGTATTTCGCTCAAGTGATGGACACCTATAACAGAGAGATTATTGGCTGGGCAGTCAATCAACGCCTGACCCAGTCTTTAGTCATACAGGCCATGGAAAGAGCGCTCAACAAGAGAAGACCGGCTGGAGCGGTCATCTTTCATTCTGATCGGGGGAGTCAATATGCCAGTCATGCCTTTCAAAGACTTCTTTCAGAGCACCAGATTAGACAGAGTATGAGTGGAAAAGGGAATGTTATGACAATACAATGGCCGAATCCTTCTTTAAGACCTTAAAGACAGAGCCAGAAAGGCTATGAGTGTAACTCGCTCTTTTTTTAATGCGATCAATTCAACAATCCTAACAAATTCTGATATTCTATAGTCAGTGTAATGATTTTAATTTTTTTCGGCAAGGTTTATTTTCGGGAATTGAGAATATTCCATTTCTACTTTATTTCACTATCTTGCCGGTGGTTTCTGAACATCCTTTTTTAAGCCGATAATCTAATAATCTACGGGAGTGAAGAATTTCTATTTGCCGGGCGTAAACTTCGTCTCCACTTCCAGCCAACCTTAAATTACTCTTTCCTTGCAACCAAATACATGGTTTTAAGATTGCCTTTTAAATAGCCTATTAATAAGAATTGATTAATAAACGGAGGAAAGGTGTGTCCTTTTAGTTCGGAAAAAACCCAAAAGATAAAAAAGCAAGATAATCAGCCTATAAAATCATAAGACACTCGATAGAAAAAGTAATAGTCCATAAATAGCAAAAGGTAGATATGATAAGGCTTTATTCAAAGGGTTCTTATAAATTAAAACCATTTGACTTGCGTCTATTTATCATTGTAATATGTTCGCGTAAGCTTTTAATTAACTGTTAATTTTTCATGGAGGAAAACATGAAACGCGTTTTAATAATGCTTCTGTGCGTTGTGCTGATAGTACCTGTTGCAAATGCAAACACTCAAGACTCCGAACCCCAGGCCCCTCTAGGTGGATACACGATCGGTCTGGATGTCGGTTATCCCATTCTTGTTGGTGAAACATTTGATGAAGAAACCGGTATTGGTGTAATGCCGATATTTGCGTTAACTATTGGTACTCCCTACGGTATGCCCATGGGACCGTTTAATGTTAGTTTTAATGCCGGTATTGGATCGATGAACGGTTTAACCTCAGCCTATGTCTACGCCAATACGCCCGTATTTAATCTACCTCGAGGCCCCGTATCGGCCTTTGCTGGTCTCGGCTGGCTTGGTGGAGTGGGTATTACCAGTGGCGCATCCTTAGATTACAATATGCCTAATATGCCGGTAGTTATCAAGCCCTACTTCCGTGGCGTTATTGCTTTTGCCGGCGGTGCCGATCGTAAATCCATAACTGGTTTTGCCAGTATTGGCCTAATGGCTTCCGCCAGCAAACCACAACCGGAGCCACCGCCAATGGCTCCCCCAGCTCCGCCTCCGGCGCCCCCACCTCCGCCTCCGGCACCCCCACCTCCGCCTCCGGCACCCCCACCTCCGCCTTCTCCCCCTACCGAGGAGGAATTGTTCATGCTTATGACCTTGGACGAGTTAAACACTATGATGCCACTGATGCCCGTTTTCTTTAGCTACGACAAGGCAGAGATTATGTCGGATGGTCAAATGATGACTCTTCAGGAGAACATCGATTGGTTGAAACGCTGGCCATCGACCCGGGTACGCGTCGAGGGACACTGCGATGAGCGGGGGCCCAATAAATATAACCTCGCGCTCGGTGAATCGCGGGCGGCTGCGGTACGCGACTATTTGGTTTCGATGGGGATTGATGCTAGTAGGATCACAATGGTAAGCCGTGGCGAGGAATCGCCCTTTTGCATGGAGAAGGATGAAGACTGTTGGTCGCAGAACCGGCGAGGACACTTCATCATCACCGCCAAGTAAGTCGCAGTATATCCGATCGCCGGTGTTGCTGATAGCAGTTCCATAACTGGCTTTGCCAAAATTGTTGGCTTCATGACCGGATGGTTGTTTTAATAAGAGCAATGACAACTATAAAAAAGCCTTCTAATAGAGGGCTTTTTTATTACACGTTGATCCACCGTAATTCCTCGGTACATGAATCGATCATCCAAAATCTAAAATAATTAATCCAAAGGGGCCCCTTAAGTTCAGCGGTGAGAGCAGCAGACTTCAAATTCGTGTTTTTTTCATAGTATTGAACGTACGGGTTTTGGTTAGCCTATTGGTTAGTGCGATAGGAAATATCCAACTCATTCACAATTTTCTTTTTTGATATATTTGATATATCGATATCATTTTTTTTAGTATTATTATCTCTTTTCGCGGATTCTCTTCATGAAAGTACCGATATATACATCAATTTTATTAGTATGTATCAAATGACTTTTTGCAAACCGAAACAGGACAATTAAAAGTTCTTGCTGCCGCACTACCAAATATCTATTTTCTCAGGAATTTTTATAAGCCCTATGGATATTGTTTTAGCAACACATAATAAGCACAAAGCAAAAGAGATCAAGGATATCTTGACCGATCTTTCAGTAAATGTTATTACTTTAGATCAATTTCCAGAGCTGGGTGATATTCCAGAAACGAGTCCCACCCTCCGTGGAAATGCCCTATTGAAAGCTCGTACGGTATATGCAATTACGGGCTGTGCGGCGATCGGAGATGATACCGGGTTGGAAGTTGATGCGCTCAACGGTGCACCGGGAGTTTTCTCTGCGCGCTATGCAGGGACGGGTGTCGCTTCCACGGAAAATGTGCAAAAACTGCTTAACGAATTAAAAAATGTACCGGAGAACAAACGTAAAGCACGATTCAGGACAAGTGTTGCTTATGTAGATAAAAAGACTGAAATTACCGCTGCAGGAACAGTACAGGGAATGATTACTAAAGAACCACGTGGAAGTGCCGGGTTTGGTTATGATCCAGTATTTTTTATACCGGAAATGAATTGTACTTTCGCGGAACTTACTGCAAATGAAAAGAATAAGATCAGCCATCGGGCACGTGCATTACAAAACATTCGAAAACGATTACTCAAATACTGGTACTCTAACCAGACAATTGGAGCATAATTTATAGACCTACCGTTATTGGATTGACCCCACCGATTGGGGCTGAATAACACCGATAATAAATAAGCAGGAGTTGCCCTTTGCGAAAAGGGTCTATGATCATTGTTTGCCTTTTTATGACCGTGTTTGTGCTTTATGCTCAGACCGGTTGGCCAGATTCGTCTATCTTGGAATTACCGGAATCGTATTATGTTGGATCCGATTATGTTGCACCGCCGTTTCCCACTAAACCGCAACCACTCAGCCTCCTGAACGACACTCTGACAACACCACTGGGTTGGCTGACAACCAATTTTCTGCAACGCGAAATTGAGGTTTATATCGATAGAGACTGGAATATGATTACCCTTACAGAATTTATTGATGGTGAAATATATCGCATCCCCTTTACCGCTCCGTTGGGGTGGTATGTTGAGAATATGATCAGCGTTAAACGCCAAATAGTTTTTGTAGAACAAGTGTCATTAACCACACAAGATGGAAAGGATGGATCCGGCCGAGACGGGAAAGGAATAACGATTGATCTTATGGATATAGGTGCACTGGGAACCGCTTCACTGCGTGTCCGCGGGAATATTGGCATTTCCGGTAAGATGGTATTCCGAGACCAGGAATTGGTGCGTTCAACGTTGAATCAATCGCAAACGTCCCATTTGGAGTTCGAGCAGAAACAAAATTTGAATGTGGATGGTAAAATTGGGGATCGGATTACTATACTATTGGACAACGATTCGGAAAATGTTTTTGATTGGGAGAATAATATCCATATCGCTTACGAAGGGGCCGAGGATGACATTATTCAGAAGGTGGATGCCGGAAACATTGTCTTATCCCTCCCGGGAACACAACTTGCGACCTCCGATCAGAATAATGAATTATTTGGCATAAAAGCCGTTTCTAAATTCGGACCGGTCGATGTGACTACCATTGCATCGATCGAAAAGGTAATAAAAGAGCAGCAGGAATACGAGGGTACCAATCAAGTCCAAGCCCTGCGCATACGGGATTACAATTATGTAGATAACCAATATTTTTTCATCAATTTAATGTACCGCAATGGCGTCCAAAACCTGCAAACGGAGTATATGGGTCAACCCAAGATAATCCGAGGTATCCCGCCATATTATCCCCTTGTGAATATAGTCGATCTGAATGGAGTCAATCTGAATGGAGTCCATCGTATTGGACGCTATGCGGTACGTGAATTTGAATTGTACAGAATGGATCGCTCAACGGAAGATCCAACCACGATTCAGGGGACTGTATATGAGGATATTAATAATCCATCCGACAATGACCGAAATGTGAATTTCAAACGGCTTGATAATGATATCGATTATACATTGAGTGCTGATCTGGGTTTTATTCGGATGAGATCGAGGGCATCCGATGATGATCTATTGGCCTGTCATTATATAATTGTGGAATTAGATTCGACTGATAGAGAAGAAGTGTTGGATACAGTTTTGGCCGTTGGCCATGGTCTGACGGCCACTGATTCAACCATTGAGCTGCAAATGATCAAACCTGAGAGTCTGGCACCCGATAATGTACTCTGGGACCTAATGTTCAAGAATGTATACTATCTGGGAGCCACGGGGATTGATCCGGAAGGCTTCGAAGTCAAAATCTGGAACATGAACCTAGCACGGAATAACTATAATGATCCATCCGGTGTGCCATACATAACGCAATTTGACTTGGACAACGTCGATGCATCCAATGAATTAGTATCAGATGAAATTATTGATTTCTCCAACGCAAACATTGTGAATATGGAAGCAGGAGAACTGCATTTTCCCATGTTTTTACCTTTTGCTAATGATTCCCTGGCGGGCGGTAATCAGAACCCTGATCTACAGGAATTTTTGGGTACAGGAACAATGTATACATCAGTCAACCGCAGTAAGATTGAACAGGATAAACACTGGGAATTGGAAGTGCAGTATACCAATAAAAGTTCGACCATTAATTTAAGCCCTTTGATCGTTGAAGGGAGCGATCAGGTGTTCATGGACGGCGTGGAATTACAACGTGGTGTAGATTACCAAGTGGACTATTACAGCGGCACCCTTGTGTTGGATCAAAATATTGATCCCAACGCCAATTTGAAGGTTCTGTACGATAAGCATGAGCTGGTTTCTTTTGATAAGAAGACACTCATGGGTACGCGGGCGCAGATGGACCTGGGAGAAAAATCATTCGTTGCCGCTACAGCGTTGTATTATAATCAATCCATTATAAATGAAAAAGTAGAAGTGGGCTTTGAACCCAAGCGCAATTTTCTTTGGGATGTGACCGGCCGTTACGGGTTTGAATTTGATAACTTGACCCGAGCAATGGACCGGCTACCGATCATCGAAACGGACGTAATGTCGGCTCTATCATTTGAAGGTGAAATATCTCAGATACTTCCCAACCCAAATCCAATTAATAATCCGGAAACAGGAGACCCCAACGGCGTTGCTTTCATTGATGATTTTGAAGGTTCTAAACTCATTACTTCCATCCCCGTACAACGTCGATATTGGAAAACATCTTCAGCGCCATATCTATATGAAAGAGATGGGCTCTTATCACAGCGTAACCGCGCCAAGCTGATCTGGTTCAATCCTTATGCACAGGTATTGACCAAAGATATCTGGCCCAATCAATCCACTTCCATCCGTGCCCAAAACGAAACAACAGACATTTTGAACTTGCGATTTCGACCCCGAGACGCACAAGCGGGATTACCGCAAGATTCTATCTGGGCTGGAATTACTACACCCTTATATTCCGGTGATTATAATCAAACAGATACGAAGTTTTTTGAAATATGGGTTTATGGTGAAAAAGGAAAATTAAGTGTAAATTTTGGACGTATTAGCGAAGACCAAAATGGGGATAAGATCTTGAATACAGAAGACAAGAAGATAGTCGGTTTCGTCAGTGGTAATGGGAGCCTCGAAGACGGTGAAGATATTGGCTTGGATGGTTGTACCGATGACTATGAAGATGGTTGGGGCGGTTGCCTCGATACGCTATATGCTGATGTGGTTGACGATCCAATCTGGGCTGATAAAGTTTACTCCTTCCCGGATCGGGATGTAAATGATCCCAATGGCGATAACTGGTCTTATCAGGAAGGGAGTTCAAATTATTCAAAGATCAATGGGACAGAAGGCAATGTATTAGACATGGGGTATTACCCGGACACTGAAAGCCTTGATCGCTCCTCAGAACTTTTACTGGTAAACAAGTATTTTACAAAATCAATTTTCCTGGCTGATACGACGTATTTAGCTGGTCGCACAAAAAAATCGGACGGAACCTTTACCGGATGGAAATTGTATCGTATTCCCCTTAATCATTTTGCAAGGATTGATACCAGTATAAGTCCAGCGTGGACAAAGATAAGCCATCTGCGCTTGGTTGTAACTGATACCGGCAAAGTCAATATTAGCATCGCTAAAATAGAATTAGTAGGAAATAACTGGCAAGAACTTGGTATTGCCGCGGATACAACAAATGCCTTTAGTAAAGAGAATGCTGATAGCATATTTGCTATTTCAGTCGTCAATACTGAAGATAATGATAACTATACTCCGCCGAAGGGTGTGAGAGGGGAATATGACCGGATCAATGGAATTCAATCCAAGGAACAATCACTGGTAATGATATATGAGGAACTACCCGCTCATTATAGAGGTGCGGCCCGAAAGGGTTTGGGAAGGATCTCCGGCGCTGATTACTTGCAGTATGATCGACTTAAAATGTACGTTTATGGCGAAGAATCAAATCCCTGGATTGGAAAAGACACAACGGAAGTGGATATCTTTTTGCGCTTTGGACAAGGAAATAATTGGTATGAGATCATCCAGCCAGTCTACAGTGGTTGGGATGAGATCCGGGGCCGCAATGCAATCGAGATTGATCTCGATTGGCTGACCAGATTAAAACTGACCGATTCGTCCTCGGTGATTCGCTATTCACAGACCGATATTTTTCAAGTCGACGGGAATGACCGTTTGTATACATTTACTGATGAAGAAGGGGTCCCTACAGGTAAAACTATTAAAATTAAAGGTAAACCCGCACTATCCAATATTAAGTTTTTTACTGTGGGGGTCATTAATAATAGTGATGAACCTATTTCTGGAGCAGTATGGATCGATGAAATGCGATTGAGTGGTGTAAAGAAGAATCGTGGTGTGTCCATGCGCCTTCAATCAAAATTTAACTTGGCTGATTTGGTAACGACGACATTCTTATACAGCAGAAAAGATGCGGATTTTCACGTTCTACAGAAACGGTTGGGGAGCAATAATAATACAGAAAACTTTAGCGTCAGGATGAATGCCAAGCTACATAAACTGGTACCCAAATCCTGGGGGGTCAATCTTCCTGTAAATGTGTCTTTTTCAAAAAACGAAGGTAAACCAAAATATTACCCGGACACCGATGTACTGGTGGATTTGAACAATGTCCCGGATTCGATCAAGACTCAATTCCAAAAAATTTCTTTTGGTACATCCTTCTCAAAAACCAGTAAATCGGACAACCGTTTTGTTAAAGCAACGATTGACAAAATAAACCCCAGTTTTACAGCAAGTAAGTCGCGATCTTCCGATGACTTGAATGCAGAAGTGCTTGAAGAAAGATATTCCGGGACAGTCAGATACTCCTACCCCTTTAGTCGGGATAATTACATCAAACCCTTCAAGTGGTTGGAGCAGATTCCCTGGATCGGAAAACAAATGAGTGAACTACATGTTTACTATACACCATCAAGCATCAATACCAATGTGCAGTTTAATGAAACACTGAACAAGAAAACAAAACGGATCGGTGGACGCTCACCAGACAATTATTCATTTGGCTTGCAACGTACTTTTGGCTTGGATTATAACTTGACTGATAAATTAAAAACCAAATATTCAAAAACCGTTTCCAGCGACATGCGGGATAATCGCGGCTATGCTTGGTTAGCCCTAAGGAATTTTGATTTGGGAATAGTGGAAAATATTACAGAATCTCTCAATACTTCTTTTAATCCACAAATTTTTACCTGGTTGAAACCGAATTTTAATCACAATGCGTTGTTCAGATGGAATCAGCCGCGGGCCAGTAATCTTAACGGGGCCGGAATCGGTACGAACCTTGGCTTCAAGATGGATGTCCGAATATCTCCTAAACAAATTTTTGAACTATTTTATAAACCACCCGACAAGGCGAACCGATCTACCGGTCGTAAACGGGGCCTTGACAGAAACGAAAACGAAGAGACTGAACAACAACGCGCAGAAAAACAAAAAGAAAATCCTTTTTTGGATTCTGTCCATGAAGTGGTCAGGAAGTTCAATCCCATTACTTTAACCTACAATGAAAACCTCAAACGCACCGGCCGTGGTGTGCAAGGTGAAGTTCCGGCTGGCTATAAATTTGGTTGGTTACCAGATCATGGGTTGGACTATTCGAAAAACGTTGGTTCGAATTTGGGCTTATGGGCTCATAAACGTGATTTTTCCATTCGCTCTGGTATTAATATTTCCCACGGTCTATCGACCTCTCTGAATTATTCGCAGAATGTTTCTACCACAAGAGGGACGTCCAATATTGAAACACGAACCATGTCCAGAGGTTATCTCTCCTGGGGTGAAAAATTGGAAAACGGTATCCCCTTTTTTGGCTGGACTGTGCAGTGGAGCGGTGTGGAGAAATGGCCCTTATTAAGCCGAATTGCCAGAACAGCCAGTTTGGAACATGCTATGAGTGGTAAAGATGATCGTAACTGGATATTCCAAGGTTTTGACGAACCGGCCATGCCGGTATTTAATCTTGGTTCGTTTATAGATGAGTATATGGATGATCAGCGTTCATCTATGACGCAGATCAATTTTTCGCCGTTGTTTGGACTAACCATGTATCTGAAAAAAGGCATAAAATTGACAATTCGCCACAGTTTTTCAAAAGGGGTGAAGCTGGATAATGGAACCAATGGGTTGGAAGTCACTAATAAAAAAACATGGACCGCCGGCAGTGGCTACAGTCACAGAGGTGGTTTTGTAATACCGCTACCCTTTATGGAAGACTTGAACGTGCAAAATACTGTAAACTTTGACCTAAATTTGTCTATAGACGAAAGCGAAACACTGGGCAGCAGAAATGGTGGCGCTGATTTTGGTCCGCCGGGATTCAATAACTCATTGAATGCGACCCTGAATATTACTTATTCCTTCAGTGCTCAGGTCAGCGGCGGAATCAGATATGAGTATGGAGAATCAGAATCAAAAGCTTCAGCTTTGGGTAAAACGATCAATCGTGATTTTGGGTTCAACGTGAATATTGCTATCAGAGGATAAGTGGTACAACGAATTTCTATATTATTAACTATCCTCCTTCTGAACAGCTGTCAAAACTCTGTTCCGGATTTTTCTGGACAAAATGCATTCGCCTATCTGGAAAAACAGTGTTCATTTGGCCCCCGTAACCCGGGCTCTGCAGGTTATTTGGACTGCTTGGATTACCTGGTCAATGAATTGCAGGCAACAGCAGATACGGTATGGACACAACCTTTCACCTATCAGGATCCGTACCGCGGCGATAAGTATGAACTGCAAAACATTATTGCGCGGTACAACCCCGATGCTGGATATCAGGTATTGTTGGGTGCCCATTGGGATACCCGGCCCTGGGCGGACAATGATCCGGATGAAGGGCTAAAAAAACAGCCTATTCTGGGCGCGAATGATGGTGCCAGCGGTGTAGCTGTATTATTGGAAATGGCACGAATTATCAGTAAAGAAAAACCAAATGCAGGGATCACCATCGTATTTTTCGACGGCGAAGATCTGGGGTTGCCCGAGGAAAGTAATTCCTATGCTCAAGGATCGCAATTTTTCGCCCGCAATCTGTCGATAAAAACACCGGATCATGCAATTGTTTTGGATATGGTTGGCGATACCCATCTCCATTTACCTATCGAGCGTTATTCTTATCGTCATGCACCAAAATTAGTACGGCAAATGTGGCAGCTGGCCAAATCGTTGCAACTGCCTGCATTTGACCAATCTTTAGGCCCCATGATCTATGATGATCATGTGCCCCTGTGGGAGTATGCTCGTATTCCGGCCGTGGATATTATCGACTATTCCTATCCGCATCCGTACGCCAATTACTGGCATACACAGGAAGACACCCCGGATAAGTGTTCCCCAAAAAGTCTTGCACAAGTGGGCACGCTCCTGGTTCATCATATCTATGGTATTGAATAATGAATCGGTCTTACTTATTTTCTATGCGTAAATTCACTAGGCTACTGCTGGGCTTGTTATGTTTGCTTTGGAGCTGTTTCGATGATAATACTGCTACCTATGAACCGACTGTTTTGTTTCAGGACCTGCAGTTCAACTATAATCAGGGGATGAATACATTGTATTTCGGTGTTCATGTTGAACCGTATAATCACGGGGAGCAACTCCAGGCTGTACATGTGCTATATTACGGTTTGGATAGTACCCAAACGGCCGACACACTGCTTCTGAATGATATGGGTATACAGGGAGATATTATCCCCGAGGATGATGTATTTGCCAGGAAAGTGACCAACGATTCCATTACCATTACCTACATATTAGAGCCAACAGATTCTGGAGCAGTCTATGTAAGGTATCTGGCGCAGTATGATTCAGTTGCCGTGAGCCAATTAGCTGCATCCCCCGCCGGGGATCAAGGACCTTTAATCCAGCATGTCAGTATGCCCGATACTATGCGACGGCCAAGCCTAGACAGTATTGCGGTGGGTACGATCGAAGTTACGGTAGTCGATCCAAACGGACATGAGGATGTGCAAACTTGTTACCTGATGTTCCGCAAACCAGACGGCACTTTCTCCAGCGGTAGTCCCATTTCATTGTACGACGACGGCAATAAAGATTTGGCCATGTATCTATGGGATGAAACTGCCAATGACGGTAAATTCTCGCGTTACATAGTTATCGATTCCAATAATCCCCTGGGCATTTATACATCTTTTTTCTATGCCCGGGATTATTCGGGTATCCTTTCTGCACCGTATAAAACGACTCTTGTGGTACAGTAATGATGAATCGAGTAACGATCATCTTATTTTTAGTCAGTGGATTGATTGGACAAGTAGCTACAGAATTCCGTTTTCCAAAAGAGGGGTCGTTTTTAGAAACACTGACTGTAGCAGAAACAACCCGAGTTGGTCTGACGAGTAATGTTATTTCAGAAATCAGATTGCAGGGCGATACAAGCTGGGTGTGGTTGGGCACGACCCGGGGGCTTTCTCGCATCAAAGATTCTCTGCATGTCGAATCATTTTTTACCATTGCCAATACTGAATTGACTAATGATTCAGCCACTGGTGGCTACTTTCCAGAAGGGGGTGTTTCCGCCATTGCTGTAAAAGGGGATACCGTGTTTGTTGCATTTTCCAAAAGCGTAAATGATTTTTCCACGGGTCAAGGGGTAGTGTATTCAACTAACACCGGTGCAGAGTTTCCGGTTTGGCAGTATTATAAACAGCCGGTAGATGATGAAAATGCGGAAATCTTCCCCTTTGGAGGTATCGGGTTTGTACGTGGATTACCAATTACGGTTCCGCAGTACAATCTAACCTACGATGCCACGATTGGAGCCGGTTACATTTGGATTGCCAGCTGGGCCGGTGGCTTAAGGCGATACAAACTATCGGATGGTAGTTGGGAACGCATTCCGATTCCACAGGATGATCAGATGACTTTGGCTACATGCGCTGATTCTTCATACGAAATTATTGATGGTCAAAATATCCTTAAAAATTATTCTTTGAATCCACGGGATCCGATCGATGGTGGCAATCATAATCATAAGGCATTTTCTGTATTGGTTTACGGGGATACGGTCTGGGTTGGAACAGCGAATGGTATTAATCGGGGAATTGTCGGTAGTCAAGGATGTATTGATTGGGAACACTATGCCTATCCTTTTGAAAACCTTTCTGGGAACTTTGTTGTGAGCATTGCTCGGCAAACTTGGAACGGCCAGCGTATTATTTGGGCAGCCACGTTGAATGCAGAAGGCCAAACGGAAAAACGCGGTGTCAGTTATACCCGCAATGATGGTGGCACCTGGAGTACAGCTTTGATCGGTGAACGGGCTTATAATATCTACGCCCAGGATTCCCTGGTGTTTGCTGCCACTGCAAATGGATTATGGAAGTCAGAAGACGGGCAGAACTGGGCGAAATACAATCAAGCCAGAAACCTTACTCCCTTGGATGGTGATGAAACATTATCTGACAAGATCTATGCTGTTGTACTGGATGAACGAAACTACTACAGCAGTACTGTCTTATGGATTGGTACAGGGGATGGGCTGGCTCGTTCCGATGATCTTGCGGGCAGTAATTGGCAAATCTACCGAGCTGATTTTGATCCGGAAATTATCTATGCCTATCCCAATCCCTTTTCACCCAATTTACACAATGTATTTGAAGGTCAGGGCTACGTTCGATTTCATTTGGGGGAATTCATCGCGAACGAAGTACAAATGGCCATCTATAACTTTGCCATGGAGCCAGTCTATGAAAACGTGTATAACCGCCAAGATCCAAATACCGGGTCGATCAAATGGGATGGCAAAGATGGCAACGGCCGGTTGGTTAGTAATGGTGTTTATTTTGTAAAATTGAACTATGCCCAAGATAACACTGCCACCCCAACGGACCATTGGATTAAATTGATTGTGATTAAATGAAAAAGATACTTTTGATAGCAACTCTATTATTAGCTTTGCTTTGCGCCGCTGATTATAACAGTTATGCCGGTTCATTCCTACGCATGGGGTTGTCGGCCCGCTCCCTTGCGATGGGGGGTGGATTTACCGCTGAATTTGATCGCGGGTTTTCCGCTTATCATAACCCGGCCAGTGTAGCCTTCTTGCAAAAACGGATGGCTGCATTTACGTACCATAATCTGCCTTTGGGCCGACGTTTCATTGCCACCAGTGTTGCCAGTGATTTACCACCCACAGCCGGTTTAGGCGTTGCCTGGGTCAGTGCCGGAGTAGATGGTATCGATGGCAGGACGACAGCCGGGGAGCATACTGCAACGTTATCGACAGTGGAAAACGCCATCTATATCAGTTTTGCCCAGCGGTTTAAGAAATGGTTCAGCCTGGGTATTAATGTGAAGATATTGTTCAACCAATTGCCCGTGTATGACGAAGACTTGACTGGTAGAGGTATCGGATTCGATGCAGGTATTTTGATTCGTCCCGGATCGCATTTGGCTTTTGGTCTTGTAATGCAGGATCCCTATACCTATTACCAGTGGAATACTAGTGCTGTATTTGAGGAAGAAGGCCGTTTATACCGGGATGTGTTCCCAAGAATAATACGAACCGGAATGACTTATCAACTGCGGAATTTATATTTGACCGGCGACTTGGGGTTAATCATGGGTGAATATAGTGATGGCAGTATCGAGTATTTGGGACGATCATTACGTGGTGGGGTGGAATACACTTACCGGAATAATTATTTTTTTAGGGGCGGGTACGGCAATGGCAAGTTCGGTGTGGGTGGTGGCATAAACTTTTTGTTTCTACAGGAAAATGATGCCTATTTGGACTACGCCATGATCATTGAATCTCTAGTCGGCACAACTCATATAATTTCTTATGCGTTTGTTTTTTAGGTTTATACCATTATTGTTTACTGCTGTACTTTCGGGGACAGGTGCACAATTTCTTGTCATTCCTGGGAATGCTCTCGAATTAGCCCAAGGGCCCAGCGCTGTGCTAGCAAACAGTATTAATCCAGCAGCAATGACCATTTATGACTCCGGTCCGTTGCTGTGTTTTGCCCACGGTTTCTGGTTAGCCGAAACTGAGCTATCATCATTAAGAATTCTATCTGGCAGGCAAGATCATCGATTTGGATTAACGCTTAATTACGTTGGACTGGATGATCTGGAACTGCGCTCCAACCCACCCACGGATGAACCTCTGGCTTATTACGGGGCGAGCGGGTTGGCCCTAAAGGGTGCGTTCGGATGGTCAGCCATTGGGATGGAGTGGGGTGCTGCGGTCCAATTTATACGTGTGGATATGTATACTGAAAACAGCAACGGGTATGCATTAGACCTGGGTTTGCGCAAACAGGTGAACAACCGCCTAACAATCGGGGCCGTTTTACTAAACCTGGGCCGTATGTCTGATTTTTACCTTGAAAAACCAGCCTTACCCTTTAGGGCCTTGACTACATTCAGTTATGTATATCATAGGGAAAAATTTAACCATACTGTTTCAGTAGGAGGTGAATGGTCCAATCTAGTTGATGGTATGGTTTTCCATACAAGCAGCTTAAGCAAATGGCGGCAAATGCAGTTCCAGCTGGGGAGTCAATTATCCAAAAAAACCATTGTAGCTTCAGCAGGGGTGGGAATACAATTTGGTATCTATAGTTTGAATTACGGCATCCGTTTTGGCTCCCAGGACCTGGGGTTGCCGCAAATGATCGATTTGAGCATCCATTTGCCGTAATGTAATGTCCCGTTCGAGTTCTGCGCGCGACCGCACCCAGAAGATCGTCGTTATTTTATTGTTTATCATCCTGGTGTTAAGCAGTATTATCATCAAAATGTATCATCGGGTCAGAACGCTGGAGGAAACACAGTCAGAAACGGCAGCAACGGTTGAAACGATTGTGGAGCCCCCTATTACTAGTGTAGGTAAAATTGCCATTATCATTGATGATTTTGGCTACCGAAATGATTCCGTATCGGATGGTTTTCTTGATCTGGATGTGAAACTGACATTTGCTGTCATTCCGGGACACAAACATAGCCAAACCATGTCCAGGTTGTCAAAAGAAAATGGGTTTGAAGTTATTGTCCATATGCCCATGGAGTCAAATTTCCCCAGTTTTGGTGAAGACGAATATGTGATTAAATCATCGATGACCAGTACCGAAGTGGAAGAGCGGATAGAAAAAGTTCTGATCCACTTACCGGAAGCAGTGGGTATGAACAATCATCAGGGATCTAAGACAACGGTGGACAGCCGCACCATGAATGTCATCGGTACGGTATTGAAAAATCATGGTAAATATTACCTGGACAGCCGTACTACGCCAGCAACAAAAGCGGAAGCAGTGATGCGATCTTTGGGTGTGCCCACCGGGCACAGGCATGTATTTCTGGATAATGATGACGATGAAACACTGATCGTATCACAAGTGGAAAAACTGAAGCAACAAGCACGAGAAAACGGTATGGCGGTTGCTATCGGCCACGTTAGAAAAAATACATTGAATGTTTTACGGCGTGAGATTCCAAAAATGATCGATGGACATTTTGAATTCGTTTTTATATCGAATGTGGTAAATTGATCATGGGTATCATGTGCAAAGTCATGCGCGGTGAATTTATTGAAAGTATGCACGTTGCCTATGCCGTAGTGGTTGACAATGCTGGGAAAATTGTCCGGTACTGGGGTGATGCGCATTATTTAACCTGTGTGCGCTCGACATTAAAACCATTCCAAGCTGGCAGTGTGGTAAAAGCTGGTGCCACGGTAGCCGCCGGTTTTAACGATGCAGAATTGGCCCTCATGTGCGCATCTCATAACGGCGAGGAAATTCATGTCAAAACAGGACAAGGAATGCTGGATAAATTGGGTGTTGATATTTCAACCTTAGTCTGCGGCAGTCATGCTCCCTATGAAAAAGAAGCCAAATTAAACCTGATTAGAGCTGGAAAAACCCCAACGATCTTGCACAATAATTGTAGCGGTAAGCACGCTGGGATGCTGGCCCTAGCGAAGCACATGGGTATTGATCCAACCGAATACACAGCGCTGGAACACCCGGTACAACAAGCTATTTTAAAGCAGGTTAAAGCCTATTCCGAATTGGACAAACTTCCCGTAGCTATTGATGGCTGCAGTGCACCGACACCCTTTATGCCGTTGTATAATATTGCCTTGATGTTCCAAAAATTTACCACTGGAAATCATGAAGAGCTCCAAGCCTTGTTCGCGGCCATGACTAGCTACGCCTATCTTGTAGCAGGTAAAGGTCGGTTTGATACTGATTTTATTTCTGCCCTTGGTGGCCGCGCTGTAACTAAAGCGGGTGGAGAAGCTGTCCGCGGCCTAGGCATCCGTAATAGAGATGGCGAAGTGTTCGGTTTGGCCTTGAAAGTTTTAGATGGAAATAAACGCTGTGCACCAAATGTGATGATGGCTATACTGGCAGAAATGGATCTGTTATTCGATGATGAACTGGAAAACCTAAAACAATACCGGTATACTATTTTACGTAATCATCGTAAGTTGGACGTAGGTGCAATCGCAATCGATATGTTATGAGTAGATTGTTACTTACTTTTTTGGGTGTGGTGTACTTCGGCCAGTCCCTAGCCCAATCCAACCATATATTTATGTCCTATAACCTGTTGAACTATGAAAATGAAGATGACCGCGAGGATGATTTTGTTACAATTTTAGAATATGTGGATCCGGATGTTATCATCACCCAGGAAGTTATAGGAACGGATGGGTACAATCATTTTCAAACCGACGTGCTGGATGTATTGGCACCGGGAGAATGGTCCGGTGCTCCATTTATCAACCAGAGCGCCAGTCAGGATATAGCGCTCTTTTATCGTCAAGATATTTTTTCATTCATTAGCACGGCGTTAGTTGATATCGCACAGTCGAGTAGCACCAGGGATGGTGTGGAATGGATTATAGCGCACAATGAATCGGGAGTGCAGTTCAACGTGTATGGTGTTCATTTCAAAGCCAATTCGGGCACCACCAACGCGACTCAACGTTTGGCTGAAGCTATAGCTCTGCGGGAATATTTAGATGACCTGCCAGCGGGTAGCCATTTTCTTGTCGCCGGTGATTTTAATATTTACAGTAATAATTCTTCCACTGAACCGGCTTTTGATATGTTGACTGGTCCCGGAGATGATGAGGATGGACAATTGTTTGACCCGGTGGATCGTATCGGCCATTGGCATAATAACAGTTCCTTTGCTGATGTCCACACCCAGTCTAGCCGAGGTGGGAGTTTTGGTGGACTGGATGACCGCTTCGATTGGATTTTTGTATCTGCGGCTGTTTTAACGGAGACTTATGAATTGAATTACAATGCAGATTCCTATTGGGCCATCGGTAATGACGGCAACCATTTTAACCAAGCCATCAATGATGGCAACAATACATCGGTCGATGATTCCATTGCCAACGCTCTCTATGCAGCCTCGGATCACTTGCCGGTCATGGCTGAATTTTCCTTCCCCGGTGGCAATCCTTCCCCGTATGAAATTGTGATTACGGAAGTAATGGTGAATCCCGCGGCTGTGTCGGATGCCTACGGCGAATGGTTTGAACTATACAATAATGATACAACAGCCATCAATATTTCTGGTTGGCAGATTGCCGACAGAGATGATGACTTCTATCAAATTGTCACTGTGACTGAATTTTTTATCGCACCGGGCGACTATTTGGTTCTCGGCCGTAATATAGACAGCGCGGTAAACGGCGGATATCAAGCGGATTATGAATATTCCGGGTTCCAATTAGGCAACAGCGCCGATGAAATTTTATTGATCGATGAACAAAATCGTCTTGTTGATGAAATAGATTACGATAATTCGTTTCCATATTCCAGCGGAGCATCTATGTACCTAACTCATGTGGATTTGGACAATTCCCTTGATTCAAGTTGGGCTATGTCAGCGGCACCTTATGGTGATGGTGACTTCGGCACGCCTGGCAGAGCCTGGGATGATACATTATCTACTGGAGCTGATTTTGCGTTCACCGCTGATCAATTCATTCTTTATCCAGCGTATCCCAATCCATTCAATCCCACCACCACCATCCGGTTTATGGTCGGGAGGCGCTGCTACACATCTTTACAGATTTATGATTTAAATGGACGGTTGGTAGATACACTGGTGAATGATGACCTTGAACCAGGTCTCCATGAGGTGTTGTGGACCGCTGCCGCCATCCCCAGCGGAATGTATTTTGCTCGATTTACTAGTGGTAGATCCACGCAAATCCAAAAGCTGATCTTATTGAAATAATTTTCAGTTTTGATTGACTCTACCTTTCGTCAATATTAAACTTGACAGTCCAAATTTTAAGCAGGTAAGCAAATCTGCCTGCACAATCTGTTAAAGAAAATGAAAAAAGCTAATTTTTATTTTATCATTTTTGGTGTAGCATTATATACAACACCGCTCTACGCCCAATTTGCAGATGATGTGTACGATAAATATACAGCCGTTGGTCAGCTGGGGCTAGCAGTAACAAATTTTGGAGTATTGGGTAACGGCTGGAATAAGGTTAATGGTCGAATTCAGCCATCCTGCATGTATAAACAAAAGACAGAAATTTTGCGTGAACAGGTTGAACATTTTTCCTATGCCGGCCTATGGATCGGTGGGAAAGTGAACGGCGAACGGCGCGTATCCACAGCCATCGTGGACGGTGTGTTTGAATCTGGCCAGGAAGGCTTCGAGTTTTTTACTAATTCCGGTGTACAGATTCGCTCGTCTATTTCCTCGACATCGCTGGATTCAATGGCCCGATACTATTCCCCCTATGCCATTTCCCATCAGGATTTTATTATGGATTTTAAGGATTATGGTGTTGATACAGAAGATAATTATGGCATCCCCAATCATACACCCTTGGGCATTGATGTCCACTTGGAGACCTACGCCTGGAATTTTTCCTTCGCTGATGCATTTGTAATCTTGAATTACACCATCCGCAACAGATCCAATACAACGATTAAGGACATTTACACTGGGTTATGGATGGATGCCTCTGTGGCAAATATGAATTATACCAATATCTATGAACCGGGCGGCGGATTCACCTGGGAGGATAATTTGGATGGGTTCGATCAGGCCCCGGATGATGCTGGATTTGCTCGGGATATTGCCTACCAATACGATGCCGATGGTGACGACGGCTGGGCTGAATCCTATATCGGTGTTTCATTTTTGGGTGGCAACGTGCACCGGCCTTACGTCCAGTCTCACTATAGCCAATGGGTTTGGACAAATTCCACTAATTCCGCTTATCCCCAATATAACATGCCCCTGATGGATTTTGAGCGTTACGATGCAATGAAAACAAATGTACCCAAAGGAACCGGCATTAATTACACAAATGAAGGGTACCCGGCAGCACCCAATAGCTGGTTGTTTCTTTTTTCCGTTGGTCCGTTCGGTAGTCAGCCGGCCGATGTCGATTCCACCGTATGGGATCTGCCACCGGGCGATTCCTGCACAATTGTACTGGCCGTGATCTGTGCTCGCTGGTCCGGCACAACCGCTGACAGTCCCGACCGCAGGGTAAATCTGCACGTAAATAATGATTGGGCCCAGAAAGCCTATGATGGGGAAGACATTAACAGAAATAATGTATTGGACGACAATGAGGATTTGGATGGGAATGGTTCCATCACGCGCTACATCTTACCGGAACCGCCGCCGGTACCCAACATGGCTTTACAGGTTCGTGACCAGGAAGTAACGATTTTTTGGCAAAAAAATGCCGAATCTTTCAAAGACCCTATTAGTCACGAACAGGATTTTGAAGGTTATCGGATCTATGGTGCCAGGAAAACATTAGATGACAGCAAAAAGGAGTTTACTTTATTGGGGGAATTCGACCTGATCCATCAGGATCATTTAGATATTGGTTACAATACTAGCTTTGACTTTATTCGGATTGTAAATGAATTTGGCGAACAAGACAGTATAATGATCGATGGGAATTTCTACCATTATAAATTTATCAACAGTAAGGTCAAAAATGGCTGGTTGAATTATTACGCTGTGACCGCTTATGACCGGGGGGACCCCGATGCCAATTTAGAAAGTTTAGAGAGTGCTGTTTACGCCAACCGCCACTATGTATACCCCGGCGTACAAGCCACTGGCGATTGGTCTGGAAAACCCAGCGTATATCCGAACCCATTTCGGGGTCAAGCAGCATGGGACGGCTACGGCAGCCGTAGTAGCCAGATTTGGTTTCAGAACTTACCCAATAAAGCTGAAATAAGGATTTTTACCCTAGCGGGTGACCTGGTGGATATCCTAGAACATGATCGAGGCTACAACGGCAGTGATATTCGGAATATTGATGAGCGCAAAAACCCCCAGTTCAGCGGCGGAGAACACGCCTGGGACCTCATTACCCATCACGACCAGGCAGTTGGCTCTGGCTTGTATTTATATACAGTTGAAAATTTAGATAATGAAAGTTTATCATACGGGACAATTAAAGAAGGTAAATTTTTGATCATTAAATAATGATGGTAAGGAGAATAAGATGCATAAATTAATAATAGCAACTATGTTTATTGTTTCTGGATTACCAGCACAAGTGGATTTTGATACATAGATCCAACCTCTTTTTGATAGCAATTGTGCCATTGTTTACTGCCATGGTGCCAACGCCGGCGGACTCGACCTGACCACTGGCAACAGTTATAACCAATTGGTGGATGTAGAATCGCATGGGTATGCACCGGCTTTACGAGTAGCAAGTGGAGACCCAGTCAGTTCCGTCCTTTATGATAAGATATCCGGTGGCGGTAACTTCGGCGAGTTGATGCCTCAAGGTGCTCCTCCGCTGTCGGATGCTAATATTGCTTTGGTGGAAACATGGATTATGGAATTATCCATGACGGATACCTCCATCTATGATATCCAATCTGGTGTCATCGCTGAAGGGACCATCGTCTCAGTAATAGGGGTGGTTACCGCTGGTTCGGGTGAAACCCCGGATGGCAGTGTGGCTTTTTATATCCAGGACGGGAGCGGAGAATATTTTTTTCAAGGATTTTCATTGATTATCAAATAACATACCTATTCGAGATGAAATTGAATTGGAAATATTACTTTAAACATGTGTGTTATGTCGATAGGATAACCTCCGCTCAACCGAACAGCCTTACTGTATGGAATTTTATAGTTTTAAGATATAATAAAGAGGAGAGAAATAATAATCGTTAGTAGAATAGATTTACTACTGTTCGACCACCCGCTACTGATCATTCGCAAGGGTGAACACACCGACAAATTTATTCGTTTGAAGGAAGGGAAGAAATTATGCGAAGCTTGAAGCTAGATTTAAATCAATATGATTCAGATAAGATAGCTGGTCGTTATCTTGAGCGATACGACCAAATTCTTGAACCTTGGATTGAAAAGAAGATTGTTCTTCTAGAACTCGGGGTTCATAAAGGTGGCTCGCTCTTGCTATGGCGTGATTATTTTCCACTAGGTACAATTGTGGGCATCGATAAGAAACTGCCGAAGGATTTCATGCCTACAGAACGTATTCACATGTACGAAGGTAGCCAAGCTGATCCGAAATTCCTGTCACGCGTCGTAAGTGATGTTGCTACTGACGGGTTTGACATCATAATTGATGACGCTTCACATATGGGTGAATTGACTAAAATATCATTTTGGTATTTATTTGATAACCACCTAAAGCCTAATGGTCTTTATGTAATTGAAGATTGGGGTACTGGTTACTGGGATGATTGGCATGATGGTAAAAGCCTCAACCTTGATTCATATTCGCAGTCGCTTATTAGGCTTAATCAGTTCTGGTTAAAGGTAGCTGGAAAATTGCGCTTGAAAATTCCTATGCGATGTCATAGTTATGGGATGGTAGGTTTTGTCAAACAGTTAATAGATGAACAGGGCGCGCACGATGCCACAAGAAAAAGACTTAAAGGTAAACCCAAAAGAGGATCAAAGTTTGAAAATATGATTATTTTCCCTAGTCTCGTGTTTATCAAAAAGGTTGGTAATTAAATTGAGGCTTCTTGACTTTATGCTTTGCCTAACAAGGTTATACAATTTGCATTTTCCCTTATGGGAATTTGTATAGGAGTGGTCATCACTTGGAAATAGGAAATTTTTGGAATCCTCATTGCAACTATCAGTATTATTGCTTTCCACCGTCTAAGATCTGATCTTTTTTTGGGTGTCTAGATTGATGGATTGTCAATGCCTTGTCTTTCATTCTGATCGGGGGAGTCAATATGCCAGTCATGCCTTTCAAAGACTTCTTTCAGAGCACCAGATTAGACAGAGTATGAGTGGAAAAGGGAATTGTTATGACAATGCAATGGCCGAGTCCTTATTTAAGACCTTAAAGACAGAGCTAATCTACCAGAATAAGTATGAAACTAGACAAGAAGCAACACAAGACATATTTGAATACATAGAGGTGTTTTACAACCGCCAAAGGCTGCATTCAGTTTTAGGATACCGGACACCTATTGAATATGGAAAAATACACCATGTTGCTTAACTTTGACTCAACTTTTTGACTAAGTCCATGATAAATTGAGGAGAATAAGATGCATAAAGTAATAATAGCAACTATGTTTATTTTTACTGGATTACCAGCACAAGTGGATTTTGATACAGAGATCCAACCTCTTTTTGGTAGCAATTGTGCCATTGTTTACTGCCATGGTTCCAACGCCGGCGGACTCGACCTGACCACTGGTAACAGTTATAACCAATTGGTGGATGTAGAATCGCATGGGTATGCACCGGCTTTACGAGTGGCAAGTGGAGACCCAGTCAGTTCCGTCCTTTATGATAAGATATCCGGTGGCGGTAACTTCGGCCAGCAAATGCCTCAAGGTGCTCCTCCGCTGTCGGATGCTAATATTGCTTTGGTGGAAACATGGATTATGGAATTATCCATGACGGATACCTCCATCTATGATATCCAATCTGGTGTCATCGCTGAAGGGACCATCGTCTCAGTAATAGGGGTGGTTACCGCTGGTTCGGGTGAAACCCCGGATGGCAGTGTGGCTTTTTATATCCAGGACGGGAGCGGAGAATATTCCGGTATTAACGTGTATATTTCCAGTGCTTCTAATTTCAGTGTAAATCGGGGCGATAGCATTCAGGTAACCGGGGAGTATGTAGAGTATTTTGGTAAAACAGAGATCACAAATGTGACGGATATCACCACTTTCGGCACAAATGTATCTCTACCCGCTGCAGAAGAACTCACATTGAATCAATTGGATTGGGAACCTTGGGAAGGCGTTCTAGTAAAAATCGAAAATGTAACGGTCATAAACGATAGTTCCGGTTTCGGCGAGTGGGAAGTGAGCGATGGCGTGGATACGCTTATGATTGATAATGCCGGTAATTATTCGTACTCGCCAAGCAATGGTGAATTTATCAATGCCATAACGGGGCCATTGAATTACACCTACAGCAATTATAAAATGATTCCCCGCGATGATGATGACATTGTAATTGACCCAGCTCCAGATTTGGTAATAAACGAATTCTTGGCTTCAAGTGACCAATGTTGTCCTGATGGTAATGGGGAAATGGAAGACTTTATAGAAATTTACAACCCCGGAACAGCAGCTGTAGATATCGGTGGTCTATGGATTACGGACAACCTGGATGATCCAAGTAATTGGGAACAGATTCCTGCAACTGATTCAACCACCACCACCGTGGCGGCCGGTGGACATATTGTCATCTGGGCAGATGAAGATCAAAGCACCCAAGGAATATTACACACCAGTGGGTTCCAATTAAGCTCCGGTGGCGAAGATATCGGCTTGATATACATTTCCGGGACCGATACAGTGGTTGTTGATTCGTTAACATTTGGTAGTCAAACGGCAGATGTTTCTTACGGTCGTTATCCAGATGGATCGGATAATTGGCAGTTTTTTGTTTCGCCCACTCCCGGGGCAGCAAATTCTGCCGGAGCAGTGAACACATCTATTTATAATATTCAGTATGTCAGTGATCCGCTAACCGATGACGCTAGTCCCTTGGTTGGCCAGGAAGTAATAATCAGTGGCGTGGTCACCGCGGAATTCTGGGGTAGCAGCAGTAACCGTTATTTCCACGTGCAGGATGCGGCGGGTCCCTGGAATGGCATCGTCTGTTTTGAATACGACGGCTGGGATACCTTTGATTTTACCTCACCTGCTGGAACAGTCCATTCCTTGGCGGAGGGCGATAGTGTAACTGTTACAGGGACGGTGGAAGAATACAATAACCTAACTGAGATAACAGACGTATCTGAGGTTTTTATCCACGGACCAGCTGCGGTAATGATTCCGCCATCCATTATAGCCGTGATTGATATCGGCGAAGCCTATGAGGGCTGCTTGGTCGAAGTTAATCAGGTTTACGTTTCAGATCCTGACCTGGGATTTGGTGAGTGGGAATTCGCCGATTCGAATAATTATGCTCGATGTGATGATAAATGGGACTATTATTATTTTCCTGAAGCAGATGAAGTGATTGATATCATCGGTGTTCTCGACTATTCATTCGAAAATTATAAGCTGCAGCCGCGTCTGGCTCGAGATATTGTTGAGATAGGCTGGGTAGGGGGGGCCCCAACTAATCCCACCACCAGAATTCAGCGCATCCAGCAGGTTCTTTACAGCGACTTACTGAAAGCCGGTGAAGATGAAGAATCAGATATTTCTTATATGTTTGAAGACACCGTTACCGTTGAAGGGATTGTCACTATGCCCACTGGATTGAGTTTTGCCGGGACAGGGGTCAAATTCATTTTTCAGGATGAACATGGTGGGCCCTGGAGCTCGATCTTATCTTACGATCCAGATAGTTCCGCTTTTCCGATCTTGTATGAAGGGGATCGGATTATAATTACCGGTTATGTATTTGAATATTCCACAGGTCCGGCTAATATGACCGAACTCTTTATCACAGAACCAATAAATATCCTTTCCGTAGGTGAAGCTCTGCCAGAAGTTGAGTTGGTTGAAACAGGGGACCTACGTTGGCCGACCACAGCCGAACAGTGGGGGAATGTGATCGTCAGGATTGAAGATGGTACTATAACCGGCAATGATTTTCAATACGAGATATTTGAAGTTGATGACGGTTCTGGGGGTGTGTTGGTGGATGATGATTCGGACAGTATTGCAACTTATTTCGATGCTGTTGGCCCACCACCAGTTGGTTCACTTGTAAGCTCGTTGGAAGGATGGGTCTACCATCACTATGGTATTTATTCTGATTCAAGTACGTACAAATTGGAACCCTTGTATGTTTCAGATATTGAATTTGGAGCCGGTCCACCGATTATTTCCGATGTATCCCGAAACCCGTGTGTGCCTGACTTCGGAGAAGATGTGACCGTATCCGCCGTGATTATAGATAATTCAACGGTGGCCACAGCGGAGGTCTTCTATTCCATCGATGGTGGTGAATACCAGTCCCTGAGTATGACCTTGGGAGCAGATGACACCTGGTCCGGTACGATTATCAGCGCGACGGATCCTACCGGTGACGCCGTGCTCTATTATTATATTTCTGCTACTGATGATGGTGTTGACCAGAATTCGGTAAAGACCAATACATATCCATATGATATTGAAGCAGATCAACTGGGTTATTACATCAGTCCTAATCAAAATATTGACATGGTACAAGAAACTGATTGGCCCTCCGGAAATTCATTATACAATGGCTGTGAAGTGACCGTAACAGGAATTATAACTGCCGATACTGCCCAATATCGTTCCAGTTATGGCGCGTATGCATTCCAGAGTGAAGCAATGCCCTGGTCCGGCATTGTATTTGATGGCTGGGATGAAAGCGAACTTATCCGGGGAGATGAAGTGACGATCACCGGCCGTGTGGAAGAATATGATCCCGCATGGCACTCTAAATATGACAATAATACCAAATTGATCGATATCTCAGCCGTGACCATAAACAGCTCCGGCAATACACTATCATCCCTGTCTGTGAGTACTGCTGACCTGACCCAGGATGGCGATGAAGTAGAATCCTATGAAGGCTGTCTAGTAGCGGTGACTAATGTTACTGTTTCAACAGTAAACCAGTATGATTGGTTCATTATGGATGGTTCGGGAGTGGAATGTCTCATTGATGATGATATGGCCACCACGGCCGCTAACAGCTTTATGAGCAACCTGGAAGAAGGGCAAACTTTGACCAGTGTGACCGGGATTTTCAATTTCAGTTTTGGCACCTACAAAATCCAAGTCCGAGATCTGGGTGATCTTGGTACACTGGGTATTGATGATGACTTTTCTGGTTTGAGCAGGGAGTTTGCCTTGTATCCGAATTATCCAAACCCCTTCAACCCGGAAACCCGAATCCACTTCCAACTGGCTGAACAGTCCGATGTGAAAGTTGTGATCTATGATGTATTAGGTCGTAATGTGCGTACGCTGATAGCGGCTAATATGGATGCCGGGTATCATGTGGTCAACTGGGATGGCTTGAATGCTGCCGGAATCGCAATGGCCACAGGGATGTATATTTTCCGCATTAAAGCTGGTAATTTCATTGCCCACCGGAAAATGCTGCTCATCAGGTAGAGCAATAAAATAGGGGCGGTAAAATTACAACCTCTGTATTTTTGCAAATGCGTAGACTAGGATTTTTAATCGTGTTGTTCATTGTTTCCTGTTCCCTGTGGGAATACGAAGACCCTTCTAGTCCATTTGCTAATAAATCACCGGTGACATACCTCTCCCTGATTGCAAGCGATACCATCTACGCCCACTTGGATTCGACCACAGGCGTCTACACTTATGCTATTGGCGATGACCCCGCTCCGGGTATGATCTGGGATACTCTGGACCATGCGTTTACTACCATCACCACCAGTAAACAGGTGCTGTACTGGTGGGGCGAAGATGTGGATGGTGATGTGGTTGGTTACTATTACAAATGGAGCTCCGATTCAGTATGGATATTTACCACCCAAGAAACAGGACTGTTCTATGTACCCATCCGTACCGACTTAGATGTGTTCCAATTTCAGGTCAAAGCTGTAGATGATGATGGCCAAACAGATCAGACCCCGGCAAAACTGATATTGCCGATCACAAATTCGAACCCCGAGATCAGTTTCCGATATCGCAGCAATCCGCTCGTGGTGGACATTCAAAGCGATACTAGCTTAACGTTTCCCACCCGTACCTTTGTCTGGAATGTCATTGACCAAGAAGGAGCTGAGACCGTTACCACGATCTATTACGCTCTGGATGATACCTGTGCCAGCTGCTGGACAGAATTGGCAGCAGCGTCATATTCCAGCATTACCCTTAGGGATCTTTTGCCTGGTTACCACCGCTTTTATATTAAAGCAAAAGATATTGCTGGGGCCGAGAGTGCTGTCATCCACTTCCCGGATGAAAACAATCCCTCAGAACCAAATTTTTGGCGGGTGATGCCTGTAAAAGGGGATGTGTTGTTGGTTGATGATTTTCTCCAAGATAGTCAGAACAATGCTCAATCTTGGTATCGTTCAGTATTGGATTCCATCAATGGTTTCGAGAGCTATTCTGTATGGGAAATTGGAAATGAATTACCTTATTCCAACAGTGATGTCAGCGCCAATTTAAATTATTTTGATAAAGTGTTCTGGTACGGGGCCTATACCGGCGCCGAAACTTACCAAGATGCCAGCAGCAGCATTCAAAATTTCATATACAGCGGCGGACATATTCTGATCAATGCCCCACAATTAAAAGATACCACGGTTGCTTGGTTTCCGCTACAGAAAACAACAGTAATAAACCCTACGGGGCGGGGCCTCCAGAAGGGAACAGTACTCGAATCACAGGTGCATGACAGTCTTAATTTAACTCTATCATCATTGATTCCAATTCGGGTGCACGAATTTACCCCGGACTCCAGCCAATTCAGTACTATCAGAAGTTTATATAAGCTGGAAATGGCGGACACTACTGATGAATGGACCGGCTCTCCGAACGTGTGTAGTATTGGCCGGTTTCAGATCTCGCCCACGGCTGAGTCCGGCAAGGTGAGTCTGTTATCTATTCCCATCCATAACGGCTCCATACCACTTTTGAGTGGCAGTATCGGTTTTCTTAATTATTTGCTAAAAGAAGAGTTTGCAGAATGATGTTGCAGGTATTGATCACCTTGTTGCCCCTCCTAGTGCTGGCCCAAAACGGCGGCTCCATCTCTGGCCGAATACTAAATGTAAAAACGAATGAAGGGTTAATCGGAGTGAACGTAATGGTGAAGGGTACCTATTATGGTGCAGCCACGGACCTGGACGGTCACTATTTTATTGCTGGTGTATCGCCCGGTACCTACGATGTGGAAGCAAGTATAATTGGTTTTAAAGTTTTGTTGCAAACTGGAATAAACGTAGAATCCGCCGCAACCACTGACTTGAACTTCAACATGGAAGAAACCGTACTCGCTTTTGGTGAAGAAATAGTGGTCTTAGGCTCAAAACCCCTATTTGATGTGGATGAAACCGCCAGTGTGGCGCGAGTCACTAGCACCGATATTGCCAATAAGGTAGTGTCTAGTGTGAGTGATATTTTGGCGGAACAGATTGGGGTGACCACCCAGGATAATGAAATTCACATCCGCGGTGGCCGCATCGATGAAAGCCTGTTTGTAGTGGATGGTCAAGTGGTAAAAGATCCCCTTTCGGGCTATTCCGGAAATTTATTTGTAAACCCCGAGGCAATCGAAAATCTGGAGATTGTAACCGGAGGTTATAATGCGGAATACGGTCAGGCAATGTCTGGTGTTGTGAATATTAAGCTTAAGGAAGGCCGAAACACCTTTGAAGGTGCGCTGAAGTACGCTAGCGATAACTGGGGATTGAAACAAAATACGATCCAGCATTTAGCCACGGACAGGCTGGAGTTAAATCTAGGTGGCCCCGATCCGATTATGGAATTGCTCCTGCCGAAATTGGGTGTGAACCTACCAGGTACTTTTTTGATATTCATCAATGGGTATGGGAAAATGTACGACGGCAACTTGCCCACTGCCAGTCGATTATATCCTCACCGTTATTGGTCCATTCCCGGATTAAGCACTGAGGCACAGGATAATTTGCTCTCATCATTAGCGCCGCGGGAAAACAACGATTGGCACGGTCTGTATAAATTAACGTGGAGCCTCTCTGCAAAACAGAAGTTGAGTTTGTCCTACGACCTCTCCTTAAATATCAACCAAGGCTTTTTTATGCCCCGGGCTTTTTCTTCCACTTATTATCCCTATGCTTACCAGAACATCCTTGATAATTACAATACGATTACCCGAGAGACTCGGCTCTACAATTTGAATTGGACCCATACCCTCAATACGCAATCATTCTATGAATTGACTTTGGGTCGTTTTTTAACTCTAGAGCATAGTGCCGTCCAGGATCTTCATTGGTCAGAATATAAAGAACGGTTGGATTTAGAGCCCATCAATTATACTGTAGTTGATCAGGATGGGAATATTACTACTTCATACGGCGATGAATTTTACGATACCGGTTTTGCCCCAGAGTGGTACGACGTTTCTAGTGATAATTACCGCATCGACTTTGACTGGACCTACCTCACTCGCGATCGACATAAGATCAAGACTGGTTTGGAAAATACTTTTACCCAAATCCAGGTCATTGACATAAATGAACCCTGGGCTGGTACCACGGGCCTAGGTGCTAATTATGATATGTATACAGCCAGTACGATTTTTGGTGCATTTTACATTCAGGATCGGATCACGTTTGCCGGGATGACCCTCAATCTAGGGATGCGCTACGACTACTGGTTCCCTGGAAAATATGTGGAGAACGCTATCAATGATCCCAACACGGTCATCATTACGGATGCTGCTCGCCACAAATTCCATAAAGAAACATTCGGACTGTTTGGTTACCGCGGCAAGGGTAGATTCAGTCCCCGTTTTGGAATTTCTCACCCAATCACGGACAATGATGTGCTCTATTTTTATTATGGTCACTTTTCCCAGCTACCCACGTTCCAGTATGTCTATGCCAAGCTGCACTCCATTGCTCAATCAACTTATCAAGTTTTTGGTAATCCCAATCTGAATCCAAAGACAACGGTACAGTACGAATTGGGTATCAAGCACCGTTTCAGTGCTGACCAGGTACTGGAAATGAAAGCTTATTGGAAAGATATGTTCGATTATGAAACGTCCCAAACAATTACACCCTCAAATCCCAAGTACGCTCATTTGAATTTTAACATGTACTTCAATGCTGACTACGCCCGGGCTCGAGGTATTGAAATGATCTTGAAAAGCAGGGTCTCCAAACGCTGGTACGTGGATTTGAATTTCAATTATTCCATTGTGACAGGGAAAAGCTCTTCACCGGTGGACAACCTGTTGGTCCAAGCCGGAGCCTTACGCGAAAAGCCCTTGGATGAAAATTATATGAGTTGGGATCGACCAGTGCAATTTTTCAGCAACATATACTATACGCACCCTGCCGATTGGGGTGCAGCTCTGCGAATTGAGTTTGGTTCTGGGCGCCGATACACACGTTCCATATTCGGTACTAGTGAATATGTGGATGGCATTCGCTATGTGGATGGTGTACCCTATTATGTCGGCTCCCGGGATGATAATAATCCCTATGCTTACATCAGTGAAACCGATTCCAAATTTTTCGGTCTGAAAAATATCAAAGGCTACAGTATGGTGGACCTCAAACTACATAAGTCATTTGCTCTAATAAATATGCGGTATAAGGTCTATTTGGAGATTGAAAATGTATTAGATGAACATATTCCCCGCCGTATAAATCCCTACACCGGACGGGGGTATAACCCCAATGAAATTATCCCCTACAGTATGATCTCAAGACCAAATCCCAATGTCGATCCCTCCCGTAATGGCAAGCCGCGTACTGTTGAATTAGGGCTGCAGATATTCTTCTGATGGGTAAAATTATTTTAATTATATCCCTGATTTCCGCCACTGTTCAAGGACAAAATTTTTTCCCCATTCTGGGTGGTCAGCGCGCTGGTACTTCCGTGTTTACCTTTCTAAAGATCGGAGTCAGTGCCAGGGCTGTGGGTATGGGTGAAGCGGTGGTGGCTCTACAGCAAGATGCAGCATCTACATACTACAATCCCGGAACCATTGCCCAATTTACTCAAACAGAGTTTTCCGCATCGCGGATCAAATGGCCCGCGGATATCAATTACGACTATTTCAGTTTGGCGAGCAAGGTTCGCGGCCGACATTACGCCGGGGTCGCCTTTGGTGTGCTGCATATGGCGCCCATGATAGAAACAACGGAATACTTGTCCCATGGCACTGGTAATTATTTTATGTACCAAGATCGATTTTTAGCCCTGACTTACGGGGTAAGGATGACGGACCGCTTTAGCTTCGGTATTACGATCAAACACGTGTCAGAAAACCTCGCCGAGCAATCTATGAATTCCACCATGATGGATATGGGCACCTTTTATTGGACTGGCTTTCGTGCTTTACGTTTTTCGACTTCCGTATCTCATTTTGGACGCCAAGCACAGCCGGAAGGTACCTATGAAAAAACCGTCCTGGATAGGGATAGCGGGGAAGAGATAATAGTGTTAACCCCATTTGAACCCTTTTCACCGCCAACTGTATTTCGAGTAGGGGTGGCTATGGATGTTTGGCAAACTGCTAGGCAAATAGTCATTCTGTCCTTGCAATTGAATCACCCTGTGGATAATGCCGAAAATATTTCTGCCGGTACGGAATATGGTTTTGCAGAGCTGTTTTTTATCCGTGCTGGGTATAAAATAAATAAAGAAGAGGAAAACGCCTCATTTGGCACCGGTCTGATCATACCCATTGGGTCGTTTAAACTCCGGTTGGATTATGCCTTTGCCAATTTTGAGCATCTTTCTGACCCCCACCGCATCACACTCGGATTTTCATTTTGAAGCTAAAGGATCTCCGTAAACCCATCCTGCTCCTATTGTTTTTAGTAGCCTGTGTGGAAAAAATGCAGTTACCTGACATATTGGAAAATAATGTGGAGTTTTCCGCCGGGGATACAACGTATCTTCTTATCCGACCAATTTGGGATCAGGATTTGGGTTTGGAGGCTCCGGTGGAAATAGCCATCGCCCAGGATGGTCACGTTTTCATAGCTGATTCAGCAGCAAAATCTATTTTTGTCTTCGGTCAGGATGGGCACCTTTTGTCTGGTTTTGAACAATTGCGGGACTTGTCTGTGCGTCCTATTGATGTGGATATTGACCAAAAGATGAATGTGTATTTTATTGATGGCAGCGGCAAAATTTATGTGTGGAATCAATATATTAACGATGTGGGTATAGCTGCATTGGCTGTGTCGGCCTCTTTTTATAATGAAAATGCCGGATCTGTTACTATAAATTCATTTACTCCTGAATGGATGGAATATTTAAGGAATGATGAATGGCACTTGGAATACGTAAATTGGGGCACTCCCCAGGATTTGATTGATTCCCTGCTGGCCCCCCGTTTATTTTTTGACAGCACTGATCCCAGGCAGACATTCAATGACATTTATTATGATTCTGAAGAGTCAACTTTTTCCGGTATTTCCGCCACTGATGATGAAGATAATTTTATATACGTTTTGGATTACACCCATGACCGCATCATCCGCATCGATCTACAGCGGACCTGTTTACTAGAATTATCTACCGGAGAAGAGATTTGGTCCCATTGGGGGGAGTTCAAATTATCCGTATCGGAAGCGGGTGCCGGTGCCGGTACGGTGGACAGCCCTTTGGGTATTGATGTGGATTACAGCGGCAATATTTATTATACCCAAAGTGGAGGCTCCTTTTCCGTGCACAAGATACAGCTGGTTACATCCGGAACTTACACGAGATACCTCTCTGTTTTCCAACAAGATACCAATGATATCATGGATCCGCTCCGCTTTGATCATCCGTCCGATGTGGCGGTCGATGACAACCAGTTTGTTTACGTGGCCAATACCCAAGCCCAGGAAATACAGGTTTTTGATTCCGAAGGGCAGTTTTTTCTAAAAGCCGGTGTGGAAACAGTTCCCATGGATACTACGCTGGAGGTTATGATCGGAGGGGAAAGTGTGTTGGTGGATACATTTTTAACCATAGAAGAAAAAGGATTTCTGGTGGAACCACAAGCAGTAGCGGTGGATACCCGCGGCATTGTTTACATTTGTGATACGGCCACCGGTCGGATCTTACGCTATCGACTATCAAACCAATTGGATGAAGATCTGCAGCCTATTCCGTAAACCGTTTCAGCTCTTTTGTATAAGTTCCTTATTGCATACTTAAGCCATAGGGGACAGGTTTCACATTGTATTATCGGCTCACTCATAATTTTGTTGCAGTACACCTTTAATATCTACAGGCTATTGGAATGAAGCTCATTTGTAGGTCGCTTTTAATAATTGTAAGCAACCGGTAAGGAAACGTTGGCTGGATCAAAACCAATTATTGATACAGGAAGAAATGCTTATTGATAGAGATGATAAGCAGTTGCAGAAAAGAATCATCAGTATTCCACACCGCCACCTCTTCCTGGTATCTGCTTGGATGAACAAGAAGGAGGGCTTCGAAAGTTGCTCAATTTTGGTCATACGATTGGCCATGCACTTGAAGCACAATTAGGATACGGTAGAATCCGCCACGGAGAGGCTGTGGCTTATGGAATGCTCTGCGCTGGTTGGATATCAAACCACTTAGGCATTTTGAGCAAGAAAGAAACAAAATTTCTATATGAGACCATTCAAAAGCTACCTTTGCCTAGTTTACCAAAAATGAAGAGTGAAACTATTTTAGAATTTGTCAGAAATGATAAAAAATACCGCAATGGTGTTTTACAATTTGTAATACTTGAAGCTTTAGGAAAAGGCAATATCTGTCAGACCGTTACGAAAAGAATGATCAGTGATTCATTGAGAATGATCCAATGAGAATTTTAATAATCAATGGACCAAATCTTAATCTATTGGGTGTTCGAGCACCTGATATTTACGGAAATGAAACCTTATCTGACATTGAAAACTGGCTGAAACACCAACCGGAATCAAAAGATCATACCATCACATGGTACCAATCGAATCATGAAGGTCATCTCATTGATCGGATCCACACAGCCATCGAAAATATAGATGGAATCATCATCAACCCCGGAGCATTCACTCATTATTCCTATGCACTTCGCGATGCCATCGCTTCAGCCACTATCCCCACAGTTGAAGTCCATTTAAGCGATATCCAAAATAGAGAAGATTTTCGTAGGCTCTCCGTTATCAGCGATGTCTGTATTGACCAGATATATGGATTAGGGAAAACCGGTTATTTGGAGGGATTAAAAAAATTAATTAAACTGTGATAATTCTGGATAGATTTTACTTCGAAGGACTATCAGATGATTGAATTGCTCTTACTGCTGCATTTGCATCGGATAAAGTTGTTATAGCCATGATTCTATTTTTTAATTCACGCATGCTCAACTTCTTCTCCATAAAAACGTGATTGGGCTTCCAATTGTATATTTATCATCAAATAAATCCCTCGGTTTTTGTTCCATCCATCACATTTGGACGATTTTCTCCTAATCTGTAGATGGGTTCTGCATGGATTACATTTCGGCTCTATTCAGTCGCCTTTCCTGAAGTGGCCATGATCTTATTACCGATTTCCTGAAAATCTCTTACAATAGGAATTACCTCTAATACTTACAATTGTCTCTCCATATAAACAAAATGGTGGTTGATCATGGTGATTAATTAATGATAGCCAGGCTACATGAGGTCTCACCATTGGCCAATTTCGTGGACATTTCCTTCTTGGCCCCTATGATTGTTGGATATTCGGCCTTCGGGTACGCTGGTTTGAAGGGCTCCCTCTATCCATCCTTTCTCTGCCTCAGTGGAAAAAACCTAGAGCAGGTATTTGTCCAAGATCTCCAGAATCGCCTTCGGTATCTTGGGAGAATTGTAGATTTCTTTCTGCTTCGAGTTCAGAGATATGTAGTTGATCTTTTCCATTATCAGTCTTCTGGGGGCAGTATTGCTTAGGCAGCTACCTCGCGGGACCTCGGGAAAAAGGAATCTATGGCCGTGTCTACTGCTCTAATAATCTGGTCGATCAATGGGAAAACGACAGCTTATGGAGAAACCGATTTGAGAATAATCTAAATCCAATGGGATTACTTCAGACTCTTCGTGTAAGTAGCGATCAAAATATCCCTTTGCTGATCCCTTTTGGGTGGAATAAAGGACTTCAAATTCCCAAAATCGAGCAATGGGTATCCTGACTCCCCACCCCCAATACAAACCACCACGAAGCTCGGAGAGCCTTTCCAAATTCAGACCATTACCAAAGTCTCTGCGCCTCGTCTTAAACGCTAAATTTGTTTCCACAAAGTTGTATCCTATATGCACAACCAATTGTGGAGTCATTTCTTTCATTTCCAGAGGATACCACTTAAGAGCCCCGTAAATAGGAATAAAGTTAAACTTATCTTCAAAGCCTTGTATTGTTCTTGGTAGTTGATAGGACATGCCCATACCCAGGGATGCCACTTTTGAAATTGGATGGAAAATTTCGCACGTTAGAGTTACGCCGGTTTCGACATCCTGTTCAAATCCTGATAGTACAGAAACTCCATCGTTAGCAACATAATATATAGGTGTCTTAAAAATTCCCGATACATCCAGCCCCATTTTAATGATCAGTTGACCGTTACCATAAAGATTCTTTTTTGTTTCGCTGGATCCGCTTTGTTGATTTTCAGCCTGTTGCTCATCAGATTGAATCTCCGATCCAGAGAGAGGCAAAGTTCCCCAACCCAAACATAGACCCAACACCACCCTGCCTATTGTTCTCTGAAGTAATTTCATAAACATAGCTCCTTTTCATAATTTGTCTTTAGAGCGGGTTATTTCCGGTAATCCATAAGATCACTACGATGATTCCTGTTAATCTTTTAGAGTTTAATTGATTTAAGTTTTTCAATACGTTTGTCCAACAACTATTAATCGTACCGGTTGATCATGATGATTAATTAATGCTAGCCGGGCCGTCAAAATGTCACCCTAGGTCAATTCCGTGGCCATTTTCTTTTGGATCTATATTTGGACATCTATTGGGGAATCCTGTTACTTGGATTTTGCTGGTTTGAAGGGCTCCCTGTCCCCCTCCGTCTTGTCCCTATCGGAGTGGAGAGGCGCCTACGGGGTGTCCTTATTCTCTATGAGGGTCAACGGTGGTTTAGACAGCTATCTCGCTGAATCTATCGGGAGAAAACGACAGCTTATCGAGAAACCGATTTGAGAATAATCTAAATCCAATGAAATTACTTCAGACTCTTCGTGGAAAAAAAGGTCTCCCTTAGCTGATCCCTTGTGGGTGGAATAAAGGACTTCAAATTCCCAAAATCGAGCAATGGGTATCTTAACTCCCCACCCCCAATACAAACCACCACGAAGATCGGAGAGCTCTTTTAAATTCAAACCACTACCAAAGTATCTGTTCCTCTTCTTAAATGCCGAATTTGTTTCTAGAAAGTTGTATCCTACGTGCACAACCAATTGCGGAGTCATTTCTTTCATTGCCAGAGGATGCCACTTAAGAGCCCCGTAAATAGGGATAAAGTTAAACTTATCTTCAAAGCCTTGTATTGTTCTTGGTAGTTGATAGGACACACCCATACCCAGGGATGCCACTTTTGAAATTGGATGGAAAAATTCCCACGTTACAGTCACACCGGTTTCGATATCCTGTTCAGGTCCTGATAGTGCAAAAACCTCGCCAAAGACATAATTTCCAGTTGTCTTTAAAATTCCTGCTATACTCAGCCCCACTTTAATAATCGATTGATCTTCTCCATAAGGATTCTTTTTTGTTTCGCTGGATTCACTTTGTTGATTTTTGGCCTGTTGCTTATCAGATTGAATCTCTGATCCAGAGAGGGGCAAAGTTCCCCAACCCAAACACAGACCCAATACCACCCTGCCTATTGTTCTCTGAAGTAATTTCATAAACATAGCTCCTTTTCACAATTTGTCTTTAGACCAGGTCATTTCTGGTAATCTATAAGATCACTATAAATATTCCTGTTAATGATTTGATAACTAACTAATTTAAGTTTTTCAATACGTTTGTCCAACAGCTATTAATCGTACCGGTTGATCATGATGATTAATTAATGCTAGCCGGGCCGTCAAAATGTCACCCTAGGTCAATTCCGTGGCCATTTTCTTCTTGGCTCCTATGATTGTTAGATATTCGGCCTTCGGGTACGCTGGTTTGAAAGGCTCCTTCTATCCGTCCTGTCTCTGCCTCAGTGGGAAAAAACTAGAGCAGGTATTTGTTCAACATCTCCAATATCGCTTTCGGTACCTTGGGAGAATTGTAGATTTCTTTCTGCTTCGAGTTCAGAGATATGTAGTTGATCTTTTCCATTATCAGTCTTCTGGGGGCAGTATTGCTTAGACAGCTATCTCGCTGAATCTATCGGGAGAAAACGACAGCTTATGGAGAAACCGATTTGAGAATAATCTAAATCCAATGAAATTACTTCAGACTCTTCGTGGAAAAAAAGGTCTCCCTTAGCTGATCCCTTGTGGGTGGAATAAAGGACTTCAAATTCCCAAAATCGAGCAATGGGTATCTTAACTCCCCACCCCCAATACAAACCACCACGAAGATCGGAGAGCTCTTTTAAATTCAAACCACTACCAAAGTATCTGTTCCTCTTCTTAAATGCCGAATTTGTTTCTAGAAAGTTGTATCCTACGTGCACAACCAATTGCGGAGTCATTTCTTTCATTGCCAGAGGATGCCACTTAAGAGCCCCGTAAATAGGGATAAAGTTAAACTTATCTTCAAAGCCTTGTATTGTTCTTGGTAGTTGATAGGACACACCCATACCCAGGGATGCCACTTTTGAAATTGGATGGAAAAATTCCCACGTTACAGTCACGCCGGTTTCGATATCCTGTTCAGGTCCTGATAGTGGAAAAACCTCCTCGCCAAGGACATAATTTCCAGTTGTCTCTAAAATTCCTGGTATATCCAGCCCCACCTTAATGATCAGTTGATTATTACCATAAAGATTCTTTTTTGTTTCGCTGGATTCACTTTGTTGATTTTCGGCCTGTTGCTCATCAGATTGAATCTCCGATCCAGAGAGGGGCAAAGTTCCCCAACCCAAACACAGACCCAATACCACCCTGCCTATTGTTCTCTGAAGTAATTTCATAGACATAGCTCCTTTTCACAATTTGTCTTTAGACCAGGTCATTTCTGGTAATCTATAAGATCACTATAAATATTCCTGTTAATGATTTGATAACTAACTAATTTAAGTTTCTCAATACGTTTGTCCAACAGCTATTAATCATACCGGTTGATCATGATGATTAATTAATGCTAGCCGGGCCGTCAAAATGTTACCCTTGGTCAATTCCGTGGCCATTTTCTTTTGGATCTATATTTGGACATCTATTGGGGGGTCCTGTTACTTGGATTTTGCTAGTTTGAAGGACTCTCTGTCTCCCCCCGCCTTGTCCCTGTCGGAGTGGAGAGGCACCTACGGGGTGTCCTTATTCTCTATGAGGGTCAACGGTGGTTTAGACAGCTATCTCGCTGAATCTATCGGGAGAAAACGACAGCTTATCGAGAAACCGATTTGAGAATAATCTAAATCCAATGAAATTACTTCAGACTCTTCGTGGAAGTAGAGATCAAAACTCCCTTTAGCCGATCCCTTTTGGGTGGAATAAAGGACTTCAAATTCCCAAAATCGAGCAATGGGTATCTTAACTCCCCACCCCCAATACAAACCACCACGCAGATCGGAGAGCTCTTTTAAATTCAAACCACTACCAAAGTATCTGTTCCTCTTCTTAAATGCCGAATTTGTTTCTAGAAAGTTGTATCCTACGTGCACAACCAATTGCGGAGTCATTTCTTTCATTGCCAGAGGATGCCACTTAAGAGCTCCGTAAATAGGGATAAAGTTAAACTTATCTTCAAAGCCTTGTATTGTTCTTGGTAGTTGATAGGACACACCCATACCCAGGGATGCCACTTTTGAAATTGGATGGAAAAATTCCCACGTTACAGTCACACCAGTTTCGATATCCTGTTCAGGTCCTGATAGTGGAAAAACCTCCTCGCCAAGGACATAATTTCCAGTTGTCTTTAAAATTCCTGGTATATCCAGCCCCACTTTAATAATCGATTGATCTTCTCCATAAGGATTCTTTTTTGTTTCGCTGGATTCACTTTGTTGATTTTCGGCCTGTTGCTCATCAGATTGAATCTCCGATCCAGAGAGGGGCAAAGTTCCCCAACCCAAATACAGACCCAATACTACCCTGCCTATTGTTCTCTGAAGTAATTTCATAGACATAGCTCCTTTTCACAATTTGTCTTTAGACCAGGTCATTTCTGGTAATCTATAAGATCACTATAAATATTCCTGTTAATGATTTGATAACTAACTAATTTAAGTTTCTCAATACGTTTGTCCAACAGCTATTAATCATACCGGTTGATCATGATGATTAATTAATGCTAGCCGGGCCGTCAAAATGTTACCCTTGGTCAATTCCGTGGCCATTTTCTTTTGGATCTATATTTGGACATCTATTGGGGGGTCCTGTTACTTGGATTTTGCTAGTTTGAAGGAGTCTCTGTCTCCCCCCGCCTTGTCCCTGTCGAAATGGAGAGACACCTACGGGGTGTCCTTATTCTTTATGAAGTCAGCGTGGTTTAGACAGCTATCTCGCTGAACCTACAGGGGAAAAGGGACTTATGATCGTGTCTTTTCCTCTAATAATTTGATCGAGTACCAGGAAAACGACAGCTTATCGAAAAACCAATTTGAGAATAGTCTAAATCCAATGGAATTTCTCTAGGCCACCCGTAGAGATCAAAATCCCCTTTAGCCGATCCCTTTTGGGCGGAATAAAGGACTTCAAATTCCCAAAATCGAGTAATAGGTATCTTAACTCCCCACCCCCAATACAAACCACCACGAAGATCGGAGAGCTCTTTTAAATTCAGACCATTACCAAAGTATCTGTTCCTCATCTTAAATGCCGAATTTGCTTCCAGAAAGTTGTATCCTACATGCACAACCAATTGCGGAGTCATTTCTTTCATTGCCAGAGGATGCCACTTAAGAGCCCCGTAAATAGGAATAAAGTTAAACTTATCTTCAAAGCCTTGTATTGTTCTTGGTAGTTGATAGGACACACCCATACCCAGGGATGCCACTTTTGAAATTGGATGGAAAATTTCGCCCGCTAGGGTCACGCCGGTTTCGATATCCTGTTCAGGTCCCGGTAGTGGCAAAACCTCCTCGCCAAAAACATAATTTCCAGTTGTCTCTAAAATTCCTGGTATATCCAGCCCCACCTTAATGATCAGTTGATTATTACCATAAAGATTCTTTTTTGTTTCGCTGGATTCGCTTTGTTGATTTTCGGCCTGTTGCTCATCAGATTGAATCTCCGATCCAGAGAGGGGCAAAGTTCCCCAACCCAAGCACAGACTCAATACCACCCTGCCTATTGTTTTCTGAAGTAATTTCATAAATATAGCTCCTTTTCATAATTTGTCTTTAGACCAGGTCCTTTCCGGTAATTTATGAGATCACTACGATTGTTCCTGTTAATCTTTTAAAGTTTAATTAATTTAAGTTTTTCAATACGTTTGTCCAACAACTATTGATCGTGCCGGTTGATCATGATGATTAATTAATGATCGGAGACAATCCACGTTTCCCGATACCTAATCGTGATCTATGTGAAGTTCGATCTCGAAAATTTGGCAAATTACTATTGCTCCATGGTCTAATACTGAACGAGGAGGTAAATCGTTTATAAATTCCTACTTCAAGTATTCGTACGTTGTTGAATCATAGGAGATCACTCGATTCAGGTGGTCAACTTCAAGGCCTTCATCCCAGGTATATGTATATTCTGAGTGTAATGTATCATTAACATAGAGTTTGACATCCTCTTTTATGGCCCAGTGTTTAGACAAATAAGCGCGAAAATTGTCGGGTATACCTGGATAAGGGTAAAAATCTTTATGCAACGAATACTCAAGTATCTGATTTAGATAAAACAAGGGGTTGATATAGTTGGAATAGATAACCTTATGCTCATAAAATCTTGAATCTTCATTCCCCCATTGAGATGGGTTTGATATCTCCGCTCTGGTAATATCCTGATTTTTATCATAGAAATATCGATACCGATAATATAGGTCAAAGAAATAGCACTGTATTGAATCTGGCCATCCATTTTCATTAAACCCGATAAAATGACAATTCCAGTTGGGGTTTATTATTCTTCCCTGCTCATCTCTTTCGTATATATATTCACTTTCATTTAAAACATCGTATCGACTGTATAACGTATCGTCTTCATAGCGATATTCATCAATATCTAAAGTATCTAAAAATCCCCCAAGTCTTCGGAGTATTTTTTGATATCCGACAAGTCTATTTTCACTATAATTAAATATGCGTTCAATTGTACGCTTACCATTATCATCGGTTATCTTTTTAATTAAGTAATTTTCTATATCAAACTCAGGTTCAAAAGGATCATCAGGCTCAAATTGATCGTCATTGTAGCATCCGGTGATCAATAAACATCCGATAATCCATAAGATTGCTACGGTTGTAGCCCTTAACTTTTTCATAAACATAGCTCCTTTTCACAATTTGTCTTTAAACCAGGTCCTTTCCTGTAATTTATGAGATCACTATAAATGTTCTTGTTAATTGTTGTGACTAACTAATTTAAGTTTCTCGATAAGTTAGTCCAACAACTATTAATCGTACTGGTTGATCATGATAATTAATGGTAGGAGGCAATCCACGTTTCCCGGTACCTGATCGCTGCCTATTTAAGATTTGACCTCGAAAATCCTGTACAACTGTAGTTTTTTTACCTTGATGCCGAAGAAACATAAGAACCTGCCCGCAATTCAGAAGATCTAAAGCACTCTGTTGCTCCCAGTCGAACTCTTCCCCATCCTTCAGGGGTGGGGAGTCAAACAGCGATTTCTCCACCAGCTTCGCTGACTTTGATCTTCACCCTACAAGGTGGAGGCCGAGCCCACCCCGTCTTCCGCTTTTTCAACAGCATCTATTTGTGTACCAATAAGCTGCAGATTGTACTTCACAAGGATTTCTCGCTTCTGCAAATCCATGGCCAAATTCAAGAAATTCTATCCGCTTACCATCGGAAAAATTGCATCCAATTTTTCCTTTTGAATATGGTTTTCAAATATTACCGGGGTAATGGGCCCAAAATGGGTGGTATCGGCGAGTATTAGTCTTATGGAGTCTATAGCTCCTACAATATTAGGAATTTCAGGTGTTGTGGCTATTTATTAAAAAATGAATCATCCAAACCTTGGTTTACTTTGTATTTTGAAAATTCCATGACAACTGTCCCGGCAAATTCATTTTCGTTTGGATCAATACCTGCTTCCTCATCCACTTTGTTAAAATCTTTTCTATCTCCAGTTGGCCCACCAAATGGATCGCGCATGGTCCAATTACCCAACCCCTTGAAACCAATAGACAATGTTGTTTTCGATGGAAGAAAAACGTTTTCCACTTCTTCATATTCTGATAACAAATGAAAAACTCTTTGAGAATCTATCATTGTTTCTGCCAGAGATATCACCCAGGAATCCGCATCCACCCAAAGGTTCATGTTGATGTTCAGAAAGTCATCCTTTTCAATCGGAATGTCCAGTGAATCGGGAATTACGGATCCGGTCAACAGCCAATGATTTCTTCCGTGCAAGGATTCCCTGCCAGAGACATGAATGGATTTCATCATGCTTAAAAATTGTTCAGGTGATCCTCCCAGACCTCTTTTGGGGACAATTGCAAATCCTTTTGATTTCACTTTCATTTTATCCGGTGCTTTATAATAAAGTTTGATTTGTTTTCGAGGCATCCGCAGACCCGTCATTTTCACGGATACTTTAATTTTTACAGAATAATCCTCAATGCGATTGAATCGGGTAATTAGACTGTCTTGAATAGATTCAACCGAAGGAATTTGGGCTGCAAGCAGGCTAGTCATTATAATCAAATATCTTATCATGATTTGATGTCCCGCCTCAAAAAAACGTGAACACTTACACCAATAAATCCAGCGGTATAAAGAGCAAGGATCCCCAAACTCTTGGCAATGTGATCCCAAGGAATTGGATCTTTAAATACTTGCTGCCAGACATCAAAATACGTAACAAATATATATGGTTCCATTTTTTCAAACATATCCAATGGAATAGCCACAATCATATAACCAATTACAATCAGGAAAATCGCACCAATGATGGGACCAATACCGTTATTCACCATGGTGGAAAACATAAAACACAGTGTGGCGACAACCCACATGACCAGAATAGCCAACCCAAAAGACAGTGCCATCCGAACCCAGGCTTCATTTTGATCCAGAATTAAAATACCCTTGTTAAAAACGATGAGATCGCCGCTGCCCAACCAAAAAGTACCTATTCCCAGACATATAAAAGCGAAAAATAAAATCAGCAGTGTGGTGTATACCCAGGAGGCAAACAGCTTAGCAAATAATATTTTCAATCGACTTGTGGATCGGGTAAGAATGATCCTAAACGTGCCTGATGCACCTTCCGCCGCCACGGCGTCGCCGGCAGCTAACGCCACCAAAAACGGCATATGAATCCAAAAGGCATTCATCACAATGTATGTAGCCAAAAATGCATTAAAGATAGACCCGGCAACAATGAAGCTGTCTCCCAGTTGGCGAGTATATTGATCATGGATTTCTCCACCACCATAAGAAAATCCCCAAAGAATCAGGGGTACTAAAATTGCGACCCCAATGAAACCGATGTAACTCCGCCACCGGCCAGTTATTTTTAACAATTCGTTATAAATGAGTCCGATCATAAAATTTCCGCAGTTGTTTTAGAGAGAAAAACATCCTCCAGGGATATTTTGGGTATCATCGCTTCTACACTGCACTCATTTTGAACCAATAAGGCAGTCAAATCAGACATTTTCCCGGGGGATACATTCACAAATAAGGATCCATCTTTCTCTTCGCATCTATGCACCCAGTTTTGGTCATTCAGAATAGCCTTTGCCTTTTCGATTGGACGAGCGCGTACTTCCGTAGTAAATAACTCAGATTCTTGTAGAAGATCGTCAATCATTCCGGATGTAATCAATCGCCCTAAATGTATTATCGCCACATGCGTGCATATTTTTTGTACTTCATCCAGTAAGTGAGATGAAATAAATATCGTAATGCCTTCTTCACTTAATTCCCTCACCAAATCCCGAACTTCCTTCATCCCCTGCGGATCCAGCCCGTTTGTAGGTTCATCCAAAATGAGCAAATTTGGATTTGATAACAATGCCTGACCAATGCCAAGACGTTGTCTCATTCCATGGGAATAATTTTTTACTTTGTCATTTGCTCGTTCAGCTAATCCCATTCGTTCCAATATTACCGGAATATTTTTAAAATCTGTTCCATCCATCCTAGCTAGAATTTCCAGGTTTGTTCTGGCGGAGAGGTGTTTGTAGAAATCCGCCCGTTCAATGAACGCGCCTACTCCCGACAATGCTTTTCGGCGATGTTTCTGAACAGATATTCCTCTAATAAAAACTTCACCTGCTTCTGGTTTTATTAAATTGGTCATCATCCGAATGGTGGTTGATTTTCCGCTACCGTTTGGACCGAGGAAGCCAAATACCGCTCCCTCCGGAATCTCAAGGGATAAATTATCCACCGCCTTCCGGCGCCCAAACGACTTGGACAAATTTTTTGTTTTTAGAATCATTTTTCATCAACTCTATAAATTTTTGAATTAAATAACGGCTGTTATTCAGTCCAGGACCCGCTTCAGGATGATATTTGCCCTGAAAATGCACTTAAACCTTTGCACTGGATTCCTTCCGATGTGTTGTCATTTAAATTTACGTGAGTGGAAATAATATTATCTGGGAGTGAATCCATATCCACTGCAAATCCATGGTTCTGCCTGGTAATCTCTATTTTACCGGTCTCCAGATTTTTTTACGGGATGACTACCCCCATAGTATCTGGATTGGAAGCTGCTCTTTAACCCTCCCCGGTTACAGTGGGCAGTTTCTAATTTGACCTATAAAAATTACCAATGTTTGATATTTAATGCACTGGGTATTATTAAATGTTACTCTCTTGTTCATTTCTTAATATGATTTTTGAATGTTTCCTGTTACTTAATGAAGGTGATCTTCTGGTTAAAGGTTTTATCTCCAGCCTTGAACTGCACTATGTACAGTCCGGAGGAAAAGTTCTGGGGGTGCCACTGCACCGTGTGGGTGCCCGGTTTGTAGGGGGCATCCACCAGGGTTGCCACCCGCCGACCCTTGATGTCGTATACCCGCAGCAACGTATTGTTATATGTCTCTACCGGGGGGATGTCAAATGAAATTGTGGCACTGGGGTTAAAGGGGTTCGGATAGATCCGGTGCAGAGCAAATTCTTTGGGTAGAGTGGATTCGTCTTCCGCTGACAATGCACTGTAGGCCACCGTTAAGGTAAAGTGGCTATCGCCGAGCTGTGGATAAATATTTACCCCATCTGAACCGTCCGCTAAAAAGCTGCCCTTCGCCACCGTAGTAATAATAATCGCGTCTGGGTCTGGGTTCAACAGATCATAGGTATCACTGGTGATATTGTCTGTCAGGGTCAACCCCACCACAGTCTCTGGCAAATTGGATAGGTCCCAGGTCAGGGTTACCGGATGTTCCGTGGTCACAAAGTTAGTATCCCCCTCCACCATCAGATACATGACGTCAAAAGGGATGACGAGGGCATCATCCATCACATAGGGTAAATTGTTAATCGCCAGGCTCTGATCATCTGCATAAGTGATCCCCACTACCCGTTCACTCACGGTGAGTGGCAGCAGTTTGTAGGCATCGGCATTGTCTATACCTTCCTCCCCATTATTCGTAAACGACACATAAGCCTGATCGCTGTAAGCGTCCGCTGTAATGGTAAAACTCATACTGCCAGTGCTGCTGTCATGCATGGTTCTATAGAACGTGCCAGCGGTGGAAGATGTATCTGCTGTTTCAATGGTGATGGAACCACTACCGCCACTCCCTTGAACCCAGAAACCCTGGAAGGGGGCAATGAGACCATTGCTTAAGCTACCCGTGGTCCCGTTCCAGGTAATATAATCTGCTATTGCGTTATTCCATACGTAAGCAGTTGCAGACACATTGGTTTGGGTGACGCTATCCCAAACGATGGTCGATGCATAGGGGTTGCCGGCCAACTCCCAGGCATCATCAGCGATGGAACCGGTACTGGGGACAGTAATGCTGCCGCTGTTTTCTGTACCGCTGACGCTCAAGGTCACCGGCAAGTCATCAGTTCCATCAAAATCCGTATCGGCAAACACATAGACCAAAAACCCCTGCCCGGCGGTCAGAGTATCGCCACTAGAACTAATGTCTGTTAGTGCTGACCAGCCGGTATCGGCATAGGTCCATACATTGGCTGGCCCGGATGTAATATCACCCCCGGTCATGCCTTGGGTCCAGAGTTCATCCAACAGGTCACCGTATATGGGCCCCGACACCGGGCTTGACATCATCCGGAAACCGGAAGAGTCAGAAATGGTAACCGCTAGGAATGAGGTAACAAATATATCATCAATCCAAAGTTTCTGATCGCGAGTCGCTGTATATTCATGATACACACCAAAATAATTACATGTATTATGTGTGGTATCGGAGCCAGTACCATTGGTAATTAAATTATCAAACCCGCCATCTGAATCTATTTTCAATGTCCAGTCACCATTACTTGTTTTTGCTATTTCAAATCCCACTGCAGTAGCGGTTCCAATTTGTGACTCCCAATCAAAGTCGGTGTCTACAACTACGTAGCCAGCACCACTGCTTATTCGCCATAGCTTCACTTTGTCATCGCTACCAGAATAATTGACGCCTACAGCATACCCATCTGCGTTACCGCTGGGATACATTTCAGTTGCACCCAAATCTGACATCAAGAATACTGCCCAATTATTGTTCGCCGAAGGATTATAGCCATGTTTTGCTTGGAAACGCCAGGTTATTATACCACCTGCAAGGGATAGTGAGTTTATGGGAAAAGAAATTCGATCCCGGTCTGCTGATGAGTTATCATAGCTGTGCTTTAATGAATATGAACCGTTGATGGCCTCCGTACTGGATGCACTCCAACGGCCACTGGTGCTTTCTGTCCAACCAGCGATATTACCATCTTCAAAATCATCACTTATAATTGTTATTTGCCCCCAACTAATTTCCCAGCAAAACAGGAAAATCGCAATGAACCATATTATGCTTGATCGTCTTTCAATCATTTTGAGATTTTGTCTCAATGGAAATACCCAACCTTTTATAACCTAAAATTCATTGGCGTGTGCATTATATGCAAACAAGAGGTAAAGCGATATTTTTCAACGTACATTAGATTAAATTTTGGTAATTGATATAAACAGTGCCCAGATTAGCAGTGGAAAGTATATCTACACCAAATGAAAATGACAACTATAACTTATTAATACTTTGAGATTTTCATATGACTATCGTTATATTACTAGTTTTCAAATATTAGTAACAAATGATAAATATTTATGGTTTATTACTTCTATTTTTAGTCCAAAGGAATAAATAGAAGAGGTTAGGGATACATGAATTTTTGTTAATTTTTTTCATTAACAAATTTTATTTTTTGCCGTGGAATTATCGTTTAAGAACAATAAATTCAGAAAATAACCTACCTATGGTCACTGCAGCAGTGGACAGTTTTAATTTCAAACATATCGATGTTTTACGGAGCTCAAAAATATTTATATTGGATAGCACCAGGCCATAGAACCGGAAAAAGTCAAACAAGCACACTCTGATTCACAATAATTGACTGTCAAATCAAGTAAAAAATGGTACAAAAAGATCAATGGAAATAAAAACGGACATTAGATTAGGAGATTGCAAAGATATGCTTCACGAACTACCCAGCAATTCGGTTGACCTGATATTTACTTCACCTCCCTATGCAGACCAAATAAAAAACACCTATGGTGGAATACATCCCAGCCAATACGTTGATTGGTTTCTACCCATCTCAGAGCAGCTTCTACGGGTTTTGAAACCGACAGGTACTTTCGTTTTAAACATCGAGGAAAAAGTGGTAAGCGAAGAGCGAAGCACTTATGTAATAGAGTTGATCCTGGCAATGCGAAAACAGGGATGGTTATGGACAGAAGAATTTATTTGGCATAAGAAAAACTGTTACCCCGGAAAATGGTCAAACCGTTTTCGTGACGCATGGGAACGACTTTTTCAATTCAATAAGAATAGGAAATTCAATATATACCAGGAAGAAGTGATGGTTCCCATGGGGGATTGAGTAAAAACCAGACTAAAAAATCTAAGCGATACAGACAAAATAAGAGATGAATCCAAAGCGGGATGCGGGTTTGGCAAGAATATTTCAAATTGGTTGGGTAGGGATAAAGCCTACCCTACCAATGTTTTGCACTTAGCCACCGAATGCAATAACAAAAACCACAGCGCCCCATTTCCTGAGAAGCTTCCTGAATGGTTTATCCGGCTTTTTACGAAACCCAATGACACCGTACTGGACCCATTTATGGGTTCAGTAACCACGAATTTCTATTGGTGAATTTTAAGATAATACCAAAATGTATTAATCTTTTGGTCCGCTTTATGTTTTTGCTTTACTGTTTGCCTAGCCCGCTGCTCCGGAAAAACCGCTTTTGTCCAAACACCACTTTTTAAGGCGAGCTTGAGTAAATTACAAGTCTGTTTTTACTTCGAATTAAAGTAATTTAGATCGTTGCCAAGTTTAGGTAAGTTATATTCCTTTATATCTTCCGTTAACATTGATGATATCTTGCATGGGGCAGGGTTTAAATACGTTTTCTGATTTATTGAAGTAATACTAAGTGCCGTATAATTGTTTTCCTCCCGTATCCAGTCATTTCTAACAATAAGAGAACGGAAGTATTCTCAACCCCATCTAAATCGAGCACATCAGCTAGAGAAAATTCTATCCAGGAGCAAAAGTAACCAAACTGATATAAGGCAAGTCCAGGAAATTTCTGAAATAGACTGTGGAGTTATACATTCCAATTGCAAATTCATGGAATAGCGGTTGTCGCACCCAGCCACGGTGGTCCAAAACGCTGACCATACCCAATATGCATTATTAAATACTCGGCAGGATGGGAAACGGGCCACAGCCACACTACAGATACCATATGTTCATCCCACATAAGCCTTATATTATTCGTCCATGGTATTGCAAAAAAAGTAAAGGGAGAACGAAAATAAATGTGAATTAAGCCTAACTCCATTAAGAAGGAATTTCCAGAACCTGGCTATTATTAAACCGAACCAGACTACTATCGCATAATAGATCTACGATTTCAAATCCAAACCTCAAAATGTGGGACTGATCTGCACCAGCGGGGGCGACCAGGTATTATAATTTAGGTTTATAGGCTATTGGTCTTTGGGGATCACCTTAAAGACTTTTTCATCCTTTTTGGCCATGCGATACCGTTCCCGGGCAAGTTGTTCAATATATTCGTAATCAGTCTCTAAACGGGTTTTTTCCTTTTCCAGGCGCAATTCCTCTTCCCGCAGTCGGGAAATGGTTTTCTGCAGCTCTTTTTTCTCTTGACGCAGATCATACAGCTGATAAACGCCATGGTCTCCAAAAAAGAATATAATGATCAATATAATAGCTCCGATCAGCAGAATGGCCCGGATCAATTTCCGCTGGAATTCCGCCGCCCGGCTGGGTCTATTTTTGCGTCGCCTGCGCTGCGGTAGGGAATAACGTCTCACGAGTGACCCAGTGCCTCCATGCCAGGATAGATCCCCTTGCTGTCCAGGATCTCTTCGATGCGCAGCAGCTGATTATATTTGCATATCCGGTCCGTGCGAGAAGCCGACCCGGTTTTGATCTGTCCGGTCCCCATGGCTACGGCGAAATCAGCAATGGTAGTATCTTCTGTTTCTCCGGAACGATGGGAAACAATTATACCAAGATTATTTTTGCGGGCCAGGTTCACAGCAGCGATTGTCTCAGTAACGGTGCCGATCTGGTTCAGCTTGATCAAAATGGCATTTATGGATTTTTCATCAACAGCCCGCTGTAGACGACGCATGTTGGTGACCGTCAGATCATCCCCAACGATCTGGATCCTGTTCCCTAACTGGGCGTTCAGTTCCTGCCAACCGTCCCAGTCGTCTTCCGCCAGACCGTCTTCAATAGAGACAATTGGGTATTTATCCACCAGCTCATTATAATAGTTAATCATCTCCTTAGAGGACAAATGTTGATCATCCAAGTGATAGTGTCCGTCTGTCAACAGTTCACTGGCAGCCACATCCAGAGCCAGGAATATCTCTTTACCCATAGTGTAATTCGTTTTGTCCACTGCCGCTGTGATTACTTCAAGGGCCTCCTCATTGGAGCGGAGGTTTGGGGCAAAACCGCCTTCATCACCTACTGCCGTATTCAAGCCGTTGTATTTCAGAACGGATTTTAAATGATGAAATATTTCCGTGCCCATTTGCAATGCATGTGAAAAAGATTCCGCACCGATTGGAAAGACCATGAATTCCTGGATATCCACATTGTTATCCGCGTGGCAGCCACCGTTCAAAATATTTATCATGGGGATGGGCAAAGTGACCGCATCATTCCCGCCCAGGGATTGAAAAAGAGGCTGTTTCCTACTTGCGGCCACAGCGCGCGCGTTCGCCATGGAAATCCCCAAAATGGCATTGGCGCCGAGTTGAGATTTATTCTCTGTACCGTCTAATGCGATCATGCGTTGGTCAATACTGCGCTGGTCCTGAGCCACCATACCGTAGATCGCCGGGCCCAGGATTTCCTGAACATTTTTTACGGCCTGCAATACACCTTTTCCGAGAAAATGAGCGATGTCTCTGTCTCGCAGTTCCACCGCTTCATGTTCCCCGGTGGAGACTCCGGAGGGTACCGCGGCCCGGCCCCTACTGTCGTCATCCAAAATAATATCTACTTCAATGGTGGGGTTCCCCCGGGAATCAAGGATCTGTCGGGCAGTTACATTGGTAATTGTTGGTTTAGGCATAAATTATGCTCATTATTTCAGGTTTCAAATTATAGTGTTGGTTACAGTGGTGCAAACGCAAATCAATCTGCAATTGTATATGAAAACATCTCCCCCTAATTTTTCGTTTCATTTAACCCTATGATAACTGTAAAACGATTTAATAACAATTCTGTAGCGTGGGATAGCTTTGTCTCTTTAGCAAATAACGGCACCTTATTCCATACACGCCGATTTTTAAGCTATCATCCAGAAGGGCTCTTCAATGATCATAGCCTTGAATTTTATAAGAAAGGGAGATTGATTAGTGTATTACCTGCAGCAATCATTGAAAACGATGGCCGCCGGCAACTGGTATCCCACCCCGGTGCTTCTGTAGGTTCGTTTGTTGTTCCGGAAGATCTGGCCTTTGCGGATGCACTGGAAGCGGTAGAGCAGCTTTCAGAATATGCCAAAACAAATAATTTCGATGGTATTCAACTAACACAGCCGCCCACAATTTATAGCCGGCGTTTATCCCATTATATCGATTTTGCACTCCAAAAAAATGGATATAAATACTCACAGAGGGAAATTTCCAGTGTTCTTTTTCTAGAAAAAACCGTTGATGACAATTTGTCTAAATTTAAGTCAACCCACCGCACGGCAGTACGAAAAGCAGAAAAATCCGGCATTGTTATAAGACAATCAGAGGATTTTGAAGAATTTTATTATATACTGAAAAAGAACTTAAGTATTCGCCACAACGTAAGCCCTACGCATACATTAACAGAATTGCTGCATTTAAAAGAATTGTTTCCTGATAAGATTTATTTATTTGGTGCGTACATGGAAGATAGGATGGTTGCCGGTGTAGTGAACTTCATTGCGACGGATAATGTGGTATTAGCATTTTATATAAGCCATGATGAAGATTTTCAGAAAACGCGCCCCATTAACTTATTATTCTATAAGGTTTTTGAGTGGGCGATACAGGAAAAGTTTCGCGTATTTGATTTTGGCATTTTTACTGTCAATGAAGAACCCAATATGGGGTTGGCCCGTTTTAAGGAAAATTTTGGCGCCAGCGGTCAATTCAGAGATACGTCGGAATTGCATTTATAAACCCCGTGTTTGCACAAATAAAAAAACTATCTGGCCAGATATTGATTTATGGCACGGGTCACATCATGGCCAAGTTAGTGACCTTCTTACTATTACCTCTTTACACTAATGTGTTTACAGCGGAGGAGTACGGTGTAATATCCCTGGCCTATGTATTTATGGGTTTCATGGGTGTGGTGCTCCATTACGGTCTGGACATTGCATTGATGAAAAAATATGTCCAAACGAAAGATGAAGAACAAACTTCTTTTTTCTCTAGCGCCTATGTGTCTCTAGTGCTTACCTCATTGATCTTTGCTATATGTGTTTCCTTGGGCAGTGACTTTCTGGCGCCCATCATTCTGGATGGAAATTGTCCCAAATTGATCGTTTATATTGGTTGGATTATATTTTGTGATATTCTTTGGTCTGTACCTCAATTAATCCTCCGCGCAGAAGAAAAACCAACTAAATACACAGCGTTCAGTTTAACCAATGTAATCGCCACAATGACGTTGAACCTTGTCTTTGTTTTAGTGATGAAACTAGGGATTGAAGGTGTGTTGTTAAGCAATCTTATCGTTTCTGGAAGTTTGTTAATCATGACTTTTCCTATCGTGCTGAAACGAATAAGTCTGCAACATATATCTGGAAAACACTGGAAAACATTAATGACCTTTGGTTTACCATTTCTACCGGCAGGTATTTTTTCCATGCTCATAGAAATAGCTGACAGATATTTCCTAGAGTGGTTAACGGATCTTGAAACGGTTGGTCTTTACAGTGCCGGTTATAAAATGGGAGTATTGATGATGCTTGTTGTAATGGGCTTTAACATGGGTTGGCAACCTTTTTTTCTGAAACAAGACAAGGATCAAAAAATAGTCTTTGCCCGAATTTCCACGTACGTATTAGCCATATTAGGCTTTTTATGGATTCTACTCCACTTGTGGGTAGATGATATTGTGCGGCTGCAGTTAGGTGGAATTTCATTTTATGGTCCAGCTTTCTGGTCATCAACAGGTATAGTTTCTGTAATTGCCTTGGGTTACTGGTTTCATGGTGCCTATGTGCTGCAAATGCCGGGAATGTTTTTGCAGGAAAAATCTAAATTTCTTATGATGATCAGAGGAGTAGGCGCCCTAATAAATATTTTACTAAATTTATTATTGATTCCACTTTACGGAGCCATGGGCGCTGCCTGGGCAACCTGCGCTTCATTTGCCGCTATGGCTATAATGATATTTATTATGAATCGACGTATGTTCCCCATACAGTATGAGTGGAGTAGGATTATTCGTATAATTGCATTGATGACTATTGTATATATATTGTCTGAGATTTTGGTATTAACGAATATCAATAAATTAATTTTATCTAGTATTTTTCCCATATTATTGGTTCTATCTGGATTTATGACAAAAAGCGAACGACAGAGATTGCAAAATGTTTATAAGTAAATTACAGTGTAAAAGAAACATGTGTTTTCACATCAGTTAATACTAAACATCAAAGCCTATAATCAATGAAGCAGATTCTAGCCATACTCACGCTCACATTTTGGCGACAAGCACTTTTTGCACTGCGCTATTTTATTTTTGGAAATGTCCGCGCCATCAGGCAACTTGGTTTACGAGGTAAAAATGTTTCCATAAGCCCCTCTGCTCGATTGGGTACTCCCCAACATATTTTCCTAGAGGGCCATAGCGATGTGAACCATAATGTAAGGCTCTATGCAGGTCCCAATTCATCATTAACCATTGGAGCATATACTCTTTTGGGCCCAGGAGTATTTATAACGACAGACAGTTTTTCTAAATCAATGGCGAATCCAGACGCTTCTCATTCAGGCCATGAAGCAGATATAAACATCGGTAAGGATGTTCGCATCGGAGCTAATGCTATTATATTGCCAGGTGTAACAATTGGAGATGGTGCCAGCATTGGTGCCGGAGCGGTTGTTACTAAGGATGTCCCCGCAAATGCCATCGCTGCTGGTAACCCTGCAAAGGTGCTTAAATACCGCCAATAATGATTAAGTTAAGGACGTTTCCTTATCCGTATAAGGCGATGCTGGCCATTTCCAACGATATTGATAATTCACCCAATTTAAATATATTTCTTGAGATGATGGATTATTTGAATTCATCAAAACAAACTGCTTTTGGTAATGGGTTGGGTCTGGAGGTTGGCAACAGCTTCTGGTTTTATAATAATACCAGTTCGGATCAACTATCATATTTTAAAGGAACTACAACTAAAGAGTCAAACTTTGCTCCTCATTGCCGGGAGTTCTGGCAGTCGAACTTTATTGACAGCATGCATACCTACGGCAATTTTGACAATGGTGAGTTTAAACGAAGATTTGCTTTAACCGCTAGGGATGAAATGGAAAAATATAATGTTAATTTACCTGTATGGATAAACCATGGCACACATCAAAACAGTCAGAATTTAGGTTACACGCAAGGTTGTTATGGTGGTATTCAAGGGCATGAATCTTATCACGCTGATATAATAAGGGATTTGGGTGTAAGATATATCTGGGCAGGTAAAATGACTCATGTTCTTGGGCAAAATGCTAAAAACAAGTTATCTGTAAAAGGAAAACAATTCCTGCAAAGTGTAATAACAAAGTTGAAATATAAGGATGAGCAGAAAAAAATAATTTTGGACGGAAATAAATTAATGGCTCCAATAATTCTACAAGACGGAACTCCCATATGGGAGTTCCAGCGTTGGGTAAATGCCTGGGGACGGCAAACTGTATTGGATGTAAATGATTTCACACAACAGATAGCCAAAAAGAATATTCGTGGACTCATCCTCAACGAAGGGTTCATGGTTCTATACACCCATTTCTGCGAAAACTTAAAATTAAAAGAAGGTATATCAGCTAAATTAAAAGCTAACCTGCAATTCATCAGAGAAGAGTACATCAGTGGTGAATTATTAGTAACGACATCATCCCGTTTATTACGTTACAGTGAAATAACCCTACACTTGAAAACAAATGTAAATGAAAAAAACGGGAAAACAATTATTGCAATTCCGAGGACAATATCTACACCATTAAGTGATTATGACATAACATCATCTGATTTTGAAGGATTGACATTTTATACTTCAGCTCCAGAAAATACTGAAATCCATTTCATGGGAAAATGCATGACTTCAACCATTAACCCAAGGGACCATACAGGGCAATTATCTATCTCAATCCCTTGGAAACAACTTGAATATCACCGCTGAACTGTAATGATTGTTGCAACTCTATGTCATAAGATCGATAATGTATATAATTCATTGCGAGCTATGTGAAAGGCCGTTTTCCCAAAAAAATGAAAATCAGTCTTTTGACCATGAATCCAAATTCATACGATGATCGTATTTATTATAAACTGGCAAGATCTCTTAAAAAAATAGCCGATGTTTCCATTATCAATTCTCGAGTTTCTTCAAAAGTGAGCGATGGTATAGCTATTATAGGAAATGATAGTTCATCTCCGGTCAGTGATTCATCATGGATAATTGAACAGCTCAAAACGATTCAACCAGACATCGTTCAGGTCACCGAGCCGTTATTGCTTTCTCCTGCGGTTAAATACAAATCTAGGCACAGTGTTAAAATAATCTATGACCCGGCAGAAGATTGGCGAGCCATGTACAGAGAATTTTCAAGAAAACCAGCACCTATTCCCCAATTGCTTGGATTTGGAATACGTCAATATGAGAACTGGTTTCTTCCTAAAATGGATTATTTCATTGCCAGTGATGATTGGTTATTCGACTATTATAGAAATAAAGGTCCATGTACTCTCATATACAACTATCCCAACAGGGATATTTTTATGATTGATGACAACAAGATAAACCGCCAGCCGTTATCCTGTGTTTACCATGGACAATTACGCAGGGAAAGGGGGTTATTTTTAATGATCGAGGCGATGAAACATGTCGTTAAGAAATACACCGCCGCAACCCTCGATTTGGTAGGGCATTTTTCCTATCCTGCGGAAGAAGAAAAAAGCCACAGAATAGTGGAAAAGTATAATTTAACCAATAATGTAAATATTTCTGCACCAATTCCACATCCGGAAATTCCCCACAGGATTGCCCAAAGTTCAATCGGGGTTTTACCGTTTTTCAATATTGACAAATTTAGGAATAATATTGTTATTAAAATGTTTGAATTCAGCGCGTGTAAATTACCCATTGTTTCATTTGATCTTCCGCCCTCGAAAAAATACATCGAGAGTATAAACTGTGGAGTTTGTGTTGGCGTAGATTCCCATGAAGAATTAGCAACAGGAATCACGCGGCTGTTTGAAAAAAAGGATGAATATGAATTATACAGTAAAAATGGCTACAATGCTTTCCTCGATAAATACCATTGGGAGGCACAAGAGGAAGAGCTATTAAGCATTTATAGCGAGCTAATGAATTAGCGCGGCATTACCACATATAATTCTGAATTCTGTACAACTCTTCTGTATCGATTTTACGATCAGGTAATTTCCAGGGTTTACCCTCGTGGTCAAGAAAATATGGGGCACCCAAGATGAAAGTATTTCTAACGCTGTTTTCGTCCAGCAATGATTTCCCCTGCCAGAATTCCGGAATCTCAATTCCAAGGTAATCAAATAAGGTGGGGCCAATATCAATGGTTGAGCCCGTAGCCAGAATTTCTTTCTTCACTTTATTCATTGGATCCAGTATAAAGAGAGGCACCGGCTCCAATCCCTTAACAGTGTAGGATTTGTATTCTTTTGCGTGAATATTTGCACAATGATCACTAAAAATTATGAAAAGCGAATTAGGATCAGTTTCTTGTATGGCTGTAACGAATATTTCCAGAGCTGAATCTACGTAAGCTATGGAATTAAAATAATTTTGCACAACCAGTATCTTCTGTGTGAAAATCACTCACATAATCTTTTTCATTGATCAGATTAAATGGTGCATGACTTGTCAGAGTAAGAATGTATGCGAAGTAAGGAGATTGAGTAATGGTCAGTATTTGTTGGACCTGATGGAAAAAGTCTAGATCCTTGAGTGCATGCCATTTATCGGGATCGGTAATGGTAAAATCATTTTTGAAAAATGTTTTCCCAAAACCCAGTTTTAGCAGTCCTTGTTTGCGGCTGAAAAGGCTCCCCGAATTTCCATGGAATGCCAATGAAGTATAACCGTTCCTATTCAAAATAACAGGGATGGAGGGTAGTGTTTCCAATCCATTGGCAAAAAAAGTGCACTTATAACCCAGCGGGTATTGCGAAGTTAATGTACAAAATTCGGCGTCGGATGTTCCTCCCGTGCTGGTATGCTGCGCATATATATTCGGAAAATATAGGGATTCTTTCATCAAACGATTGAGAAAGGGCACGACCATAATTCCGCCCGTTTTGTGATTGATAATATGTTTATCCAAAGATTCAACCTGAATGACGATAATATTCCTTTTGTTTTCTTTGGGAATATCAATAAGGAAATTTTCTTCCGGGATTGGTTGCCCTGAACCAGCAATTTTGTTTAAGCGATAAAAATCCATTGCATAGGTCCAAAGGAATCCAAACTGCAGGATACTCCCAACATGATCGCGGCTTCCAAATCTACCATCCTTATAAATGTCCCAGCGAGTGTATGGTTCATTGTATTTACGGGCGGATTTCAGTGAACTTTGTGTTTCGGCAAAGTATTGAAATATCTGCAAACCCAGCCACACAGCTGTAAACAATATGACTATAGGAATTCGCTTTTTTATAGATAGTTTCCTTGGATTTCTAAAAAATACAATAACAGCTATAAAGGCGAGCAAGTAAAAACAATCAATCCAGTGCAGTAATAATTGAATTTGGGAGCTCAAATAGGGCAGAAAACCAAAATTCAGTAAAGAACCGATTTGTATTGTGGAACCAAAATATCTAAAATGCAATACATTTGACCAGAGTAAAAGAAAATAAACAGCACTCCCGAAGATTCGAATCCAATAATTTTGAAAAATTGTTAGTAAGAGACAACAAAAGTTCGCAACAGCCACAACCGAAAAAATCACTCGCAGCGCATTGTAACCAACAAATTCAACGATTTCAGACAAAAATAATGAATAAGCAGCTACGATAGCGAGGAACCCAATTATTTGTTTTGAAGCCACTACTGGTTTGATGGCTGAAAAAATTTCATCTATCTTCTGGTATTGTTTCCTAAACATATTGTCTAATTTTACACAATGATTATTATACTTTACACATTATTGACTTAAAAGCCATAATTGTTAATGAAAGTTTTGTATATAGCACCTGAAAACACTGCAGGGACGTTGAATCTCTGGAAACAGGCTCACGAAGGACGCGGCGATGGATGTGCCTCCTGTACGCCACTTTCTTGGTGGGGCAGGTGAACTTGTCACATCAGGATCAGCTCAAGCGTTATCAGAAGTCATATTAAACATTTTGAAAGATGAAACACAGTTTAAATATTTTTCAAAGAAAGGAATTAATCAAATTAAAGAACAATATAATTGGAATATTCCATAAGAAAAGTTACTTAAGCTTTATCGGAGAATGACAAACTGAAATTTTTTAGAGTAAAAAGAATAAAAAAAACCATCTTTGGCTTATATGTAAAAATTAGGTATGGTTATTCCATGTATTTTGATAGAACAAAAAAAATATTGATAGATACATTATTTGAACTATCTGATAATAATATAAATACTGTTGCAGATCTTGGTGGAATTTATAAAATAAATGGAGCATATTCTTTTTACACAATCCAAAAGCATCATGTCTTAAAAGTCATTGAAGTGGATACAGAACTCACACAAGAATTTTTGAGCTTAAGTAAAAGATTTCCCCAAATCACTTCTTTAGAAATGGATTTCGCTGATGAAAATACAATACTTAAAATTGGAAATGTAGATGCAATTTATCTATTTGATGTTTTACTCCATCAAGTAAATCCAAACTGGGATGAGGTTTTGAAAAAGTATGCTGATAAAACAAACTATTTTGTGATTTTCAATCAGATGTTTACGCAATCAGAAAAGACCGTTCGTTTATTAGATTTTGGATTTGATGAATATTTTAAACATGTACCGTTTGAGAGAGGACATCCCTTATCGCAAAATTTGATAAATAACACTTATGAAATAAACCCTGAACATGGGAAAATATGGAGAGATGTTCACCATGTTTTCCAATGGGGGATAACGGTAAAGGACTTAATTGAAATGTTGGGAAAATTGGATTTTGAATTGATATATCATAAATTTTGGGGCATGTTCAGTTATTCTGACAGTTTTGATGATCATGCTTTTATTTTCAAAAAGAAAGTAATATAAGAATAACTATTTTGAAAATATTATACATTGCCCCGGAAAATACAGTAGGCACATTAAATCTATGGAAAGAAGCTCATGAAACCCGAGGCAATGAATGCACATTTATCACCCTATATCCCACCAAACACGGTTATGATCCGGGAATTTGCTTGAATCTACCATTGGTGAAGGCAAATCCCTGGTATATGCAGGGCCGCCATCGTTATTATCAATTTACTCGGGGTGGGCAGGGGGATTACCAGGAAAAAGAAGGCTGTCCACCAGAATGGAAACCAAATTCATTTTTTGAAAAAAAATATTTTCAGTTTAGAGATTGGCTTTGGCATTTTCGGGTGGAGCCAGTCATTTTCCAGCACAACCTTTTGGATTTTGACCTCGTACACTTAGAATGGGGACTAGAGTTTTACCGGGATGGCCGGTTTGTTTCAAAACTGGTTGAAAGTAGAATACCTGTTATCTGTCATTATCATGGTCAGGATTTACGCACCCGCGGTGTAATCCCGAGTATAGATCGGTTCAGCCGACTAAACCTTACAAGTGAATTGGATCTTTTAAGGAAACACCCGGATATTAAATATTTGTTCCTGCCATTTGACACAGAAAAACATAAGTTCAACGGAGAATTGCATGACCCAATTCGGATTTGCCATGCACCAACCAACCGCTACTACAAAGGCAGTGATACCATCATTCCAGTTTGTGAACAAATATCTGCAGAAGAGAATGTAGAATTTATATTAATAGAAGGTGTTTCCAATAGGGAAGTGCTAAAGCTGAAAAGATCAACAGACATTCTTATTGACCAGGTGCATAACAGGGGCGGCTGGGGTTATGGAATGAATTCTGTGGAAGCGCTATCAATGGGCATCTGTTGCGTGACCGAGCTCGTTCCTGAATATGTTGACTTTATTCCGGACCATCCTTTTGTCAATGTAACTCGAAATACATTGTACGATACATTAAAGACCTTGATTCACAACAAGGAAAAAATTATTGACTATCAGAAAAGAGGACGGGAGTGGGTAGTCAAAGTCCATGATTTACATCACACAGCAGATGTATTGTATGGATACTATCAGGAACGCAATATCATTAAATGAACCGTCCCACAGTAGATATCGTTGTACCCTGTTATAATGTAGGATATATCGTTGAGCAATGTATCCGGAGTATTTTAGCACAACGATACGACAAGCCTATTCATATGTACATTATCAACGATGGTTCAACAGATAACACTGCGGAGGTTTTACAGTCCTTTGCCGGACACCCCGGTGTGACTGTCCTGCACCACGAAAGCAATAAAGGTCTGGCGGCCGCTCGCAACACAGGGATCAAAGCTGGACAAGGAGAGATCATTTGTTTTTTAGATAGTGACATGGTGGTAAGGGAAGACTGGGTGACGCACCATGTCCAGGTTCTTGCAGATGAGCATGTGGTGGGTGTGGTCGGTGAATCCTCTCTGCCGCAGGATGAATCGCCAAGCACATTGGATAAATATCTATATGACCGCCGCCGCGGGGCCCGGCGTTTTGGCGAAGACACGCCGATTCATTTCCCATATTTTCTGTTCAATAATACTGCAATTAAGCGCTCGGTGTTCGATATAATCGATCTTTTTGATGAAAAAATTACCACGTACGGTGGAGAAGACACTGAATTAGCAATCCGCATTTGGGAATCATATCCAAATTCGTTACGTTACTCATCTAAGGCAGTCAGTGTACATTTCAATAAACGGGATATGGATGGTTTTTGCCGTTTAATGTATCAGTATGGAAAAATTAATTTACCGTCGTTGATTGCGCAATTTCCCGAACATTCTAATTATTTAGGTGCCCCCTGGATCCACTCCTTTCGCGGGTATATGTTTTTTAATCCCTTTATCCGCTGGGTAGTGCGAAAAATACATCAATTTCAGGCTAGTTTTTGGTTGACGCGCTATTTGGTGATTGATAGTGTCATTCGCGGTGCGCGAGCGTCTACCATCGAAAAATAACTGCTTTTGGATCAAAATATTTTTTGGAATAAACAGTGTTTATAAATACTGAAATGTGCTTAAATTTATAGGATTTGAAGATAATGAGTCAAATCTTGAATGTAAAAATACCAGATGGGCGGGGGTGGACTGCCTCCGTTTCTACTACTAACCAAACCAAGGAGGAACATCATGGCTGATGTGAGCTCAACTATCAATAGCGTCGTAGCTGGAATCGTAAGTCTGATCAAAGGCTTGATTGTATTCTTCGTATTCGCAAACATCCTATACGCAACAGGATTCGATCCTATCGGCGGTATAGTCGATCTAGTGAATACATTCCTGGACGGCGGACTAGCGGGTCTTCTAGCGCTTCTATTCCTCGTTTCAATGGCAGGATAATTATCAGGACTATAAAAGTAGGGCTCATCTGAAAATGAACCCTGTGTCCTGTTAACCTGATTACGGGAGGAAATATGAGTGCTTTTGACAAAGTAATAGAATGGATCAATAAATTAACCGATTTGCTGAAAACACTGGTAGTCCTCGGTATTTTCATCGGTATTTTGTTCGAAGATCCATTTGGTGTGATTGCGGGCATCGGACGGCTAATGGGACAATTTGGTGATGCAGGCCTGGCGGGTCTGCTGGCACTGGTTTTCCTTGTAGCCATGTACCCGAAGAAGTAATCCACTACCAATAGCTACTTACTCAAAATAGCAGCGCCCTGGAAACGGGGCGTTGTCGTTTATAATGATCATATTTTAAGTTGAACATCACCTAACTTGCCATTTTAAAGGAGATATTAATTCGTGTTGCGATCATTGAAAAAATTTATTGCTCCCAACTTGATTTGTTTTCTCGTTTTTTATAATCACCTGCCAGCTGCCTTTGAGCATCAACCAGCCAATCCCTCTGAAATTGCTGCAGGTTTGATTTCCATCAATACACAGGCCAATCCATTGAGTATTGTTAATGATCCAGCCAGTATTGTACAATTCAATTCAATCAGCGCTGGTATTGCATGGGGGAACAGGTTTCAAATGGATCCTTTGCGACACCAAAGCGCTGCTGTAGCGGGATTTGTGTGGGGTTGGCCGGCCGCAGTTGGTATCAGTATGTTTGGTGATGAGTTGTATAACGAATCTATCTGGAGCATTGCCACAGGAAGACGGATTACAGCGAGGATGGACATTGGTGGTGTACTTAACTATTATACGCTGGTGATCAAAGGCTATGGTCACAGTTCCAGCATCGGGTTGAACATTGGCTGGCGCTTTAAGTTAGAAGACCAATTAGTTTGGTTTGGTAGCCTGAACAATTTTAACGGGGCCACGATTGGCCGCACCAATGACCCATTACCCCAAGTGCTGTCCACTGGACTTTGGTATTCACCCCAAGAAGAACTCAATTGTGTTATTGAATGGACTCAAGATACCATTTATGAAAGCCGCATTAAATTCAGCGGGCAGTTCCTTATCCTACCCTGGTTTGGGGTTTATGTCGGGTATGCGTCTGTGCCCGGCCAATTTACCGGTGGATTGAATATAGATTATAAATACACAAAAATATTTTATGCGTTTACTACTCATCCTCATTTGGCTGTTTCTCATTGGCTGGGCTTGGGCCTATCCATCCGCTGATTGCACCCAATCTACAGAAACAATAATCATATTGTATGGTTTGGATACCGAATCTAACATTCCTGAAGAAGATATCATTAATCTGGAACGGTTATTTAATGAACCGCAAAGCCTTGAAAATGCACTGAAAATCTTAGTGGACATCTCTTTTCTGCCCGCAGTTGATATTGATGTTATTAATCAAACACGATCGTTCAGTGCATTAAACAACAATGATCAACTTTCAAAAGCAACCGCCCAACTCATTTCATGTATTACTGTTCAGAAACCTGTTCCCATCACAGCAGTAGTCAAAGAACGTATTGTATATAATGACGGCTGGCGGCACGACTGGCGTTCTGCAATACAGGTGGGAAATTATGATCTCCACCTGTTGATTGAAAAAGATCCCGGGGAAGTAAACATTTTAGACCATGAGATCTTAAATATTAGCCGCCAGGAAAAGGATTATAAGTGGTTGATCGGTGATCATCAATTGATTGGTGGTTATGGTCTAATTACATGGCGATCTACCCCCGTGTACAAAGGGTTTGAATCCGTTACGGTTTTGCCCCGGGTTGGCAAAGGGTTAAAACCCTATCGATCCAGTAATGAATATTGGGCCACCAGGGGACTAGCTGCCGAATGGGCCACAGCTTTTGGTACGGCAACCCTGTCTCTGGGTAGAACCTACCGTGATGGCAAAGTGGAAAACGGCCAAATCCAAATTGACGTGACCGGTGCACATCTGACGGAAGGTGATGTTGCTTTAACTAATAATTTGTTAGAGGAAACAGTAACCTTAATTTGGTACAAACCAATTGCCAATCAGCAAATTGGTGTTATTGCCAATAGTCAACGATTAACCGACAAGCAAAGTAATCAAATGAAAAACAATGCTCTTTCATTGTTTTTTTATGGGCAGCAGCACCAATGGCGCTGGTTTGGCGAATGGGCTCTAAACAATCACGAAATGACTGCTCTATCAGGAGTATCTTTTTACAGCAAAAAGATCAAGTATCTGTGTTCAATCCGACAATACCCTCATGCCTTCCGGGTATATCGCACCCAGCCATTTTCCGAGTGGCAGAGTCAAAGACAAGGTGAAAGGGGTCTGTTTCAAAACATGCAGTGGCGCATTGCGAAGCATACTATTGCTGTTTTCAGTGATATTGCCCAAAAAAATGATCAAGAAACGCTCGTACCGCATACAAAGATAAATTATGAAACTGGATTCCGCTGGCGTTGGACCGATGCGAAACATCGGTTCCAATTGCAAATCAAAGGACAAACGCAGTCAACGGATAATCCTGTATTCATACCAGAGAACAACCCGGTTACGAATCACCATACAACATATAAATTGCAATATACATATCCTCTAACCAACCATATGGACATTTATTGGCAACTAAATTCCACAGTCTACAACGATAATAATGAACGCAGTATTGGTATGGAAACAAAAATTGCCACGCATTATGATCACGTATCCATGACCATAAGCTGGATCATGGCCGCTGTGGATAGCCATGCTGGACGTCTATACTTTTGGGCCTTGAATCTGCCCGGTGAAATGAGTAGTATTATGATCAATAAACCCAGTCAGCATTTAGCCTTACGCATGTACTTAACCAATTTTGCGCAATACAATATATATTTTCGGTTACGATTAAAATGGCCATCCTTAAACTTTGCCAGTACCGCGGCCATAACCGGGGCCTTCGCACTGCAGGTAAATATATAAGCAACGTTGCAGCAAAGTGTTACGTAAGGATAATTTCACTGCCGTGTTTCGTTATTTAATCCAATTATTATTAATTGTCATCTTCTGCACATCGATGCTCGAAGCCGCAATTAGAGTCATCAACCGCATTGACAACGCAACCGCTGAACTGGATGTACTTGACCCCAACCTGGCAAATTATGTGTCGGCACGGGATATTTCCTTAGTATTTTCCAAACGCCAACCATTTGTTAATGAAGAACGAATGAAGATGGTGCTTTATTTTACCGATTCACGAATCAAGATTTCCGGTAATTCTAGTTATGTGGTGGTCGATAATGTAGTATATCATATGCCTACCCATACCCGTGCGTTCAATAATGATCTATATGTACCGACATCCGCTTTTTTTGACATTTTAAAACAAACTGTTTTGCCGAGATTGAATTATGACTCTGGGGAAATGCGTGTAGATATCGATCTGATAGAATTCAATATTACCAATTTGGAAATTGACCAAAAAGCAAATGGAACAATTTTAACCATTTATACGAACGAACAATTTAATGACGGAAATATCAGTTCATTCATTCATGATAACGGTTGGTTTTATCTTACTGTACAAAACGGCATTTTGGATACAATACGGATCAATAAAGCCGACACGAGAGGAGTCGTATCGAAAGTTACGGCGAATCAATTTTCAGAATCTGCCCAAATGGCTTTTCGTCTGCGATCGAAAATTATTGGGCATGAAGTTTTTCAAAGCCACGATCCGAATGCCATCATAGTTACATTACGTACACCGTTGGATAAAAGCGCTGAGCGCGTGAAGGCACTGCGTAGTCGCTGGCAGTTAGATACGGTGGTATTGGATGCCGGCCACGGCGGAAAAGACAGCGGGACAGTTGGGAGAAAAGGCACCAAGGAAAAAGACATTGTTTTGGACATCACTAAACACTTAGGTCTGTTGCTGCAAAAGAAAACAAATATTCAAGTAATTTACACCCGGGAAGAAGATATTTTTGTACCCCTGTGGCAGCGTACACAAAAGGCCAATGAAAGTAACGGAAAAATATTTGTAAGCATCCATTGCAATAGTAACCCGAAGCGTTCGGCAAGAGGATTTGAAACCTATTTGCTGCGCCCCGGTAAATCTGATGATGCCATTGAAATTGCATCCCGTGAAAATGAGGTAATCAAAATGGAGGTACACAGCGGTGAAAAATACAAAGGATTGACCGGAGAAAATTTGATTATGGCGACTATGGCCCAATCCATGTATATGAAGGAAAGCGAAGAGTTGGCGGCACTTACCCAGGATGAACTAGCGAAACGACTGGATAGTCCAAACCGCGGTGTGAAGCAAGCTGGATTTGTAGTATTGATCGGGGCCAGTATGCCGAATGTACTAATAGAAACAGGATTTTTATCTAACCCCACTGAAGAAATCCGACTGCGTAACACTGCATACCGTCAAAAAATAGCAGAAGGCATTTTCTATGCCATTATCCAATTCAGAACCTTGAAAGAAGAAATGCTCGCGGAAGGTTGATATCTAATACAAAACCGATTGGTGTATTTGATTCCGGGTTAGGCGGTTTAACGGTCGTGAGAGCCCTGCGCGAATTGCTGCCCAATGAATCGATCATCTACTTTGGCGATACCGCACGGGTACCATACGGCAATAAAAGTCAAAATCTGATCCAGGAATATTCAAAACAAATCACGGAATTCTTGATTGGTCATGCTACTAAAATTGTGGTTGTTGCCTGCAATACTGCTTCGGCGCTAGCACTGGCTGCTTTGAGGCAGGCTTTTGAACTCCCGATCGTAGGGGTCATCGCACCGGGTGCAAAGGCCGCCCGCTCAGCGACTAAAAACCATAAAATCGGTATTATTGGTACCGTAGCCACTATTAATTCACAAGCATATGAAGAAACGTTGATAGCCTTAGACAAGAATATCAAGTCCTTTTCCAAAGCGTGCCCGTTATTTGTGCCCTTGGTAGAAGAAGGGTGGACAACCGGTAAAACGGTGCGACGTGTAGCCTCACATTATCTAATTTCCCTTCAGGAACATAATATTGACACGTTAATTTTAGGCTGTACTCACTACCCCTTATTGCAGGACGTTATTGCTGAAATATTGGGGAATTCGATACGACTGATCGATTCAACCGCAGCGGTCGCCCTAGCCGTTCGCGATCAGCTTGCCGAAGCACAATTATTGACTGATCGCAGTCAGGCTGGAAATTTGTCGTGTTATATTACTGATGTTCCCCTGCGTTTCGAGGAAGTCGGAGAGCGATTTTTAGGAATATCCCTTGACAATGTCCATACGGTACATGACTTCTGACTTTCAGCAGCTTTTAGAAGAATTATACAGCTTGCAGCGTCTGGGCATTAAAACCGGACTGGAACACACAGAACAATTGTTGTCAGCCTGTGGGAACCCCCACAATAATCTAAAATTTGTCCATATTGCCGGTACCAATGGCAAAGGTTCAACTGCGGCGATACTCAATTCAATTTTGCGTACTGCTGGCATGCATGTCGGGTTGTATACTTCTCCTCATTTGCTCCGTTTTAATGAACGTATCCGTGTTAGTGGAATTCCCATCGCAGATGAACAAATAGTCCATTTTATGGATACATACTTGGAAGATATCAACCGTATCCAAAGTACATTTTTTGAAACCACTACGGCCTTGGCATTTTGGTATTTTTCCAAGCAGGAAGTCGATATTGCCATTATTGAAACAGGTCTGGGCGGACGTTTGGATGCGACCAATGTAATCACCCCTGACTGTGCAGTAATTACATCGATCAGTCTTGATCACCAAGATATTTTAGGGCCGGACATAAAAAAAATTTCTCAAGAAAAAGCTGGGATTATTAAAGCCAATGTCCCAGTTTTAAGTGCGACACAAAACGCAGCGGTGCAGAACGTTATCTATACACAAGCGGCGCAGATGGGCGCACCGTTGCAACTGGTGGCCGATCCGGTGAACATAAATTTGTCCACAGTAGGAACAATTTTCGACTGGAATAATGATCGTTACCAGGTATCATTAATTGGCCCACACCAGGCAACTAATGCAGCATTAGCCATAACCGCAGCGCACTTGGTCCAGACAAACATTAACCCTAAAATTATAAAAAACAGTTTATTGAACGTAACCTGGCCCGGCAGAATGCAGGTTTTGGCTGATGATCCGCTAATCATTTATGATGTAGCGCACAACACCAGCGGAATTGAAAGTATTTTGCGATCATTAAACATGTTAAACCCTCTAAAACCGTTGGGTGTTGTAGCACTAAAAAGAGACAAAAAAATACAAGCGATCGCCGCTACTATAAAAGAAAAATTCACAGCGTTATGGGTGATGACGGATACACAGGGTTACCTGCTTAGTACTATAGAGTTGTCGGCACGCTTGCTAGAATATGATATCGCTACAAAAAGCATAAATGACACACAAAACATTTCCACCTTGCACAATAATAAGCACCCGCAGATCATTTTTGGTTCCCATCATATTGCTGATACTATTTTTACAGAATTCCATTTTCCCTTTGACAAAGGAATCATTTAGATTAATTTCACCACTTGATATGTCCCCGCTTCCCAGGGAGTATTTCACAAAATTAAATTTTTAAGCACATTTTTTGGAGTTATATATACATGGATGTTAACCAACTTCAATCCCTGAAAATTAAAGAATTAGCCAAAATGGCTAATGACTTAGAAATACAGGGTGTTTCCGGTTTGAATAAACAGGAACTCATCGTTAAGGTACTGGAGGCACAAAATGAAAAAGAGGGTGTTCTGCATGCCCGCGGCGTACTGGAAGTGCTGAATGAAGGGTATGGTTTCTTAAGAAGTCCCGATTTTAATTACCTACCCGGCCCAGATGATATTTATGTCAGTCCTTCACAAATTAAACGCTTCGGTTTGAAGACCGGTCATTCCATCTACGGACAGATCCGCAACCCGAAAGATAAAGAACGCTTTTATGCATTGTTAAAACTTGAGACTGTAAATGACAAAAGACTGGAAAAAGTTAAAGAAGTCATATTATTTGATAATCTAACCCCCAAATATCCTGATGAAAAATTTAACCTGGAAGTAAACCCGAAAGATCTCTCAACCCGGATTATGGATATGGTCGCCCCGATCGGTAAGGGCCAGCGCGGTTTAATTGTTGCCCAACCGAAAACTGGCAAAACAATACTGCTGCAAAAGGTCGCCAATGCCCTGATCAAAAATCATTCAAAATTAAAATTGATCATATTGTTGATCGATGAACGACCGGAAGAAGTGACCGATATGAAACAACAAGTAGATGCTAAAGTGATCAGTTCTACGTTTGATGAACCACCGGAACGGCATGTTGCGGTAGCGGACATGGTATTGCAAAAAGCCAAGCGGATGGTGGAATATGGTGATGATGTGGTAATTTTACTGGACAGTATCACCCGCTTAGGCCGTGCCCATAATGCAGTTATTCCACACAGTGGCAAAATTTTGTCCGGTGGGGTGGATTTCAATGCCTTAAAAAAACCCAAACAATTTTTTGGTGCGGCCCGCAACACCGAAGAAAGTGGTAGTTTATCTATAATTGCAACGGCGCTCATTGATACTGGCAGCCGCATGGATGAAGTGATTTTTGAAGAGTTTAAGGGCACCGGCAACATGGAATTGGTATTGGATCGCCGGTTGAGTGATCGCCGGATTTACCCATCCTTTGATATTATCCGCTCCGGGACGCGGAAAGAAGAATTGCTGTTGGAAAAAAAAGTTCTGGGCCGGATGTGGATTTTGCGCAAACTGCTCAATGATATGAACGTGATCGAAGCAATGGAGTTTATGCAGACCAGAATAAAACGTTCAAAATCCAATCAAGAATTTATGGATACAATGAGCCAGTAGTATTTATCTTCAGTAGTCGTTTTGCTCTAGTATTAGTGGTTTTTTATATTTTAGGATAGGTGTAGAAATGAAAACAGAAAAAAATACGATGTCGGTGCGTTCCGTTACACTCCGTGTCATTACGGATAAACCAGTAAGAAAAACCCCCTATCAGGTGAAGGGTGTCTTTATGCGTCAGTACTCTGATTTGGAAATCATCCCCATGATGGATGGAAGTTTGCGCAATCGTTTTTTGTACCCGCGGGTACAGGTGAAGATCCTGAATGAACAGATATATGTGGTCGGTATCCAGGAAGGAGTTGACCCTACAATCGTTCTCGCAGATCGGTTAGATATTCTTGATTTTGGAAATATCACATTTCAGGTTTTTGATACTGAAGTCGAGATGCAAGATGACCATTTCTGTCAGGTTGATCGACTGATCCGATATCGGTTCTTAACACCGTGGGTGGCATTGAATCAAAATACGGGTGGCCGCTATCGCTTGTTAAATAATAGTGATCGCCTTTCTTTTTTAAATCGGTTGATGGGTCAAAATATAATATTCCTAGCCCGGGAAATGGACGTGCAACTGCAAGATAAAATATTTACCAAAGTAAATGTGTCAACCATGTTCCCCCGATCCGTTGATGAAAAGAAATGGGGTGCTTTCTCTGGTGATTTCCAAACCAACTTTTTATTCCCTAACTATCTGGGTATAGGCAATGGCATTACCCGTGGATACGGTGCCATCTACGGTATGTTCAATCCCAAATCCTTCCAGTTCAACAAGAAAAAATTGGAGGCCCAGGTCCAGCAAGCCAAAACGGAAGAACAATCCGGTGCAAATGAATCGGAATTGGCGGGTATTTCCGTGGATGACATCCCCGTATCTAAACGACGTAAAAAACCAATAAATGTGCAACGGAAGTTCACAAAAGGCGACCACAAAAAGGTCCTTCACGAGGAATTTGATATCGAAGAAGATGAACCGGTACCAGAAAAGCAAATGAAAAAAACGGACATAGTATCAGATAGGGATGATGGCAGATTCAACAGTCCGGAATTTCACAAGAAGCAACACAAAATATAATAGAGATTTATCCATGCAGTTTGCCTCACGAATAGAACGCGTTAAGCCCTCCTTTACTTTGGAGATGGCTACGAAAGCAGCGGAAATGCGTGCTGAAGGTATTGACGTAATCAATTTCAGTGTAGGGGAACCTGATTTTAATACACCTGCGCACATCATCGCTGCAGGGCAGCGAGCTCTGGATGAAGGGTATACTAAATATACAGCTGGATCCGGCATGCTGGAGCTGCGTCAGGCAATTTGTGCGAAATTGAAACGGGAAAACGGATTGGATTACCAACCAACTGAAATTCTTGTATCTAATGGTGAGAAACAATCATTATACAATGCTTGCCAAGTGTTATTCGAGCGGGGCGATGCCATCATTGTATTTACTCCCTATTGGGTTTCTTTCCCTGAAATTGTACGACTGGCAGACGCTGAACCGATTTTTGTTGACACATTACCGGATCAGCAGTTTGAAGCAGATTTTGCAGACCTGGAGAATAAAATTACTGATAATATCAAAGGGGTGATCATCAATTCGCCCGCAAATCCCACTGGTGGTGTATGGTCTACGATGGCTGTGATTAAACTGCTGGAACTATCTACGGCTCATGATTGGACGGTTATAAGCGATGAATGCTACGAACGCCTGGTTTTTGACGGAAGTTACACCAGTACAGAAAAACTGAATCGTGATCACAACATTGGCGCCCAAGTCCTCACCTGTATGAGCTTGTCCAAAACCTATGCGATGACCGGCTGGCGGATTGGCTATGCTGCCGGCAATGCCTGTATTATCAAAGCAATGAATAAAATACAGGGTCAAGCCACATCCTGTGCTAATGCTATTGGCCAGCGCGCAGCGATTACAGCGCTGACAGGTGATCAACAGCCCGTTGAAACGATGCGTCTAAAATTTCGGGAACGGCGCGATTTAATGGTTTCAGAATTAAATGAAATTGATGCTATTTCCTGTAGAACACCTGGGGGTGCGTTTTATACCTTCCCCGACTTTTCTGCATATTTGGGGAAACAGATAAACGGGACAGTCATGCAAGACTCTTTCGACCTGTCAAATTATATTTTAAGTTCACAAGCTGTAGCAACTGTCCCTGGAGATGGCTTTGGGGCCCCGGGACATATACGTTTTTCTTGTGCCACGAACAAAGATATTATCCGTGCCGGTATTGCTAGGGTAGCGCAGGCATTAGCCAAGTTGGATTAAAGGAGTTTAATAATGAAAAAAGATTTTCATCCTAAATACGAAATGAGTAGGGTCACCTGTGCCTGCGGCAACACATTTACAGTCTACAGCACCATTGGTGACCAACGGATTGAAATCTGCAATATCTGTCATCCCTTTTATTCCGGGCAGCAGAAATTAGTAGATACAGCCGGGCGGATTGAGAAATTCAAGAAGAAATACGCTAAAAAAGTAAATAATAAACTTTGATAATTTAAAGGTTCTATCAAAGCGTCTCCCTTCTGGATCCATTTTTTTGTGATGAATCACTTACTTTTAACCATAATGAAACCAGCCATCCTCGTTGGTGGACAAGCTGTTGTTGAAGGCGTAATGATGCGCGTTCCGGGAGCTTATGCTACTGCAGTACGGGATCATGATGGTAAAATACATATCGACAAACATAAATTTACCTCTCGCATTGAAACCTCCAAAATTTGGAAATGGCCTGTACTACGAGGCATGATGGCGCTGTTTGAATCTATGAAAATGGGCGTCAAAACATTACAGTGGTCGGTGGCGATCGCGATGCCGGAAGAAGCGGAGAAAGAACCAGGGAAACTTACTAAATTTGTTTCCACGGCGTTCGCGATCGTATTAGGGATTGGTATGTTTGTCGTGGCCCCGCTGGGATTGACTACATGGCTTCTCGATATTGATCGTGAAGCATTGATGTTTAATTTGATATCCGGGTTTTTTCGGATCACATTTTTTATCTTTTATTTGCTGGCCATCTCATTGATGCAGGATGTCCGACGACTATTCCGCTATCATGGAGCAGAGCATAGAGTGGTATTTAACTTCGAATCTGGAATTGATGTAAACGTGCAAAATGCACAATCTTTTTCCACCTTTCATCCCCGCTGCGGAACCAGCTTTATATTTATAGTGCTTTTATCGGCAATACTCATTTTTGCTGTTATTGATACACTCATCATGGTTTTATTTGGGGAAATCACTGTTTTTCACCGCATTGGTTTCCATTTGCTTCTGATGCCTTTGGTAGCAGGTATATCGTATGAATTAATCAAAATAACTGCACGAAACGAAAAATCCTGGTTCTTACGAGCTTTGCGCGCTCCGGGTTTGTGGCTGCAACGGATCACCACTCAGCCACCCGATGATGAAATGATAGCTGTAGCGATCACGGCGCTGGAAAATGCCTTTGGGGATAGATATAAAGAAATGGTGGGAAAAAAGTATACTGCCGAGGCCATTGGTTGAGAGAGAAGATTAAAACGGTTATCAACCGTCATAAAGAGTTAAGCAACCTCCTGGCGGATCCGGCGGTAATAAATGATCAAGATACATTAAAAGAAACTGCCCAAGAACACAGTTATCTGTTACCAATAGTTGAAAAGGGATCTGTTTACATGGATATAATGGCGCACATTGATGATGACGAAGCAATATTGGCCGGCGAGGATAGTGAACTGAAAAAGATTGCTCAGGAAGAACTCAATGGACTAATAACACACAAAAAAGCACTGGAGGAAGAATTAAAATACATGCTTTTGCCCGAAGATCCCAACGATGATAAAAACACTATCGTTGAAATCCGTGCCGGGACTGGCGGTGCAGAAGCTGCCTTATTTGCGGCTGATCTCTATCGCATGTATACTCGTTTTGCCGAACGCAATAACTGGAAATGTGAAGTGATGGCAATGAATAATACCGGCATCGGTGGATGCAAGGAAGTGATTTTTTCCATCATGGGTAAAGGGGCCTATGGTCTGATGAAATTTGAAAGCGGCGTGCATCGGGTACAGCGAGTGCCAAGAACAGAAGCCGGCGGGCGTGTGCACACATCGGCAGCGACCGTAGCCATATTGCCTGAAGCAGAGGCGGCGGAAATAAATATACTGGACTGGGACCTAAAGATAGATACATTTCGAGCTAGCGGAGCTGGCGGACAACATGTAAACAAAACTGAATCTGCCATCCGCATTACGCACCTACCAACGGGACTTGTCGTTTCTTGCCAGGATGAAAAATCTCAACACCAGAATAAACTGCTGGCAATGAAAGTGTTGCGTTCTCGGCTCCTAGTTCTGGAACAAGAGCGGTTAGCGCAAAAACGGGCCGATGCTCGCAAATCCATGGTATCTACCGGGGATCGTTCGGCAAAGATCCGTACTTATAATTTTCACCAGGGACGGATTACAGATCACCGTATTAATTATACTGCATATAATTTGGATGCGGTTATGGATGGTGATATTTTAGATATGATTGAACGGTTAAAACTCGCGGAGCAGCAGGAACAACTGGCTGAAGACTAATGCAACCCATCCCACAAAGCGGTGTTATTGACACTTGGCTCCAATGGGGAGCAACAGAATTAGATCATGCCATAGCAAAAAACAGACAGGAAGCAGAATGGTTATTATCCGCACTATTGAATTGTAACCGTTCTAATCTGCTCCTTAAAAAATCGGATATTTCTAAAGATCAGTCTGTGCAGTTTATGGCCTGGATCGATCGTAGAAAAAAAGGTGAGCCCGCCCAGTATATTTCCGGGTGGACTGAATTCTACAGCCGCAAGTTCCACTGTGATACCGCGGTTCTAGTTCCCCGTCAGGAGACAGAGCGTTTGGTAGATGTGGCGCTGCATACGTGCCAGGGGGTCACTAATCCAAATATCGTTGATATTGGCACTGGTTCCGGCTGTGTGGCAATTTCGATCGCTGCTGAGCTGCCCCATACTGAGGTGACCGGCATTGATATTTCTAATGCCGCCTTGGTGGTGGCTGAAAATAATGCAGTGCTGCACCAAATCAAAAATGTCCATTTTCTACCATTGGATTTTTTCCAATACACCCCCGATCAACCACTGTATCAATGCCTAGTCATGAACCCCCCCTATATTCCCTTGCCGGAGATGGAAACACTGTTAACTGAAGTTCGTAATTACGAACCGGTAATGGCATTAACAGACCAGCACGACGGATTGACTTTTTACAGGCATCTAGCTCAAAATGCCCATAAATGGGTCGTTACAAACGGGTGGCTGATTATGGAAGTGGGCCGTGGTGATCACCCGCAAAAAGCAGCTGCTTGCTTTGCTTCTGCAAAACATACCAACCTTGAACTCATATCTGACTTTAATTCAGATAACCGGGTCTTGAAGGTACAGTTGGTTTGACAAACCTGGGAGCACATCTTGTCTTACTACGCCCGCTGAATCTTTTGACCAGTGCCCTTGCGATGGTTGTATGTGCTAGTATCCTAAATGGGCTATACGATATCAAAACGCTGCTCATACTGATTTTTGTGGTTATGTGTTTTAACGGAGGGGCAAATACCTACAATGATGTGGTTGACGTGCAAACTGATGGTATCAATCGACCAAAACGACCGTTAGTAACCGGGGCAGTAAAAATGAAAACAGCAATTTTCATGGCTGCTTCATTATTCTTAATCGGTAGTACATTGACATTTGAATTAAATTGGATGGCACAATTCATCGCTCTGTTCATTGTTCTGCCATTACTGATCTTTTACAGTAAATTTTTAAAGGGTACACCATTGATCGGCAATATAACCATTGCCGCCATATTGGGATTGTCTTTTATTTTTGCTGGCGCTGCATTTGATAATATCGGTGCCATGATCGTTCCGGCAGGACTGGCATTTGGTCTTACCTTCGTAAGGGAATTGATAAAGGACGTAGCTGATATAAAAGGTGATACGGAAGCCGATTTAAATACATTTCCTATCCGCAACGGATTAATAAACACAGCTTGGGTTGTGATTGCATCTTCACTTTTGATCGGAGTGAGTGCCATCATTCCGTATATGAATGGATATTATGGACTGCCCTATTTGATCATCCTTATTTTAGGTGTAGAAATACCATTGGCAATAATCGTATTTTCGTTTTACAAAGAGCCTACTGTATCGCAAGCTAAACGATTTTCCGGGGTATTAAAGATCAGTACAATTGTAGGTTTAATCGCTTTTTTTATAGATAATTATGTCCGCTGAATTCGTCCATCTACACAACCATTCTGATTATAGTCTTCTAGACGGAGCCCAAACCGTGCAGACATTGGTGAACACCATAGATGATCTGAACATGGATTCGGTTGCCCTTACTGAACATGGGAATATGTTCAGTGTAATTCCATATTATAAAACAGCTAAAAAAGCCGGTATCAAACCCATCATCGGTTGTGAAATTTACGTGGCACACGGCAGCCGCTTTGATAAAAAGCCTCAAGCCTCAGGCGGTTGGGGAAATAACCATTTAGTGCTCTTGGCCCAAAATTTAATCGGCTATAAAAACTTAATGAAATTGGTCACACATGGTTATCTGGAAGGATTTTATTATCGCCCGCGCATCGATAAGGAATTATTAAAAAAATATAATGCGGGACTAATTTGTACATCGGGATGTCTAAAGGGTGAAGTTCCAGAGAAGCTTTTGGAGGGCGATTGGGAAGGTGCCCGAGATACTGCCATGGAATATGCAGAAATGTTTCCTGGCCGCTATTATTTGGAAATTCAGAATCACAACCTGGAAGCCGAACAAAGAAATATTGAACTCATTACAAAACTCGCTAATGAACTGGACCTTCCATTGGTAGCTACCAATGACGCCCATTATGCCCGACACGAACACTGGGAAGCCCATGATATTCATATCTGTTTAGGTACCGGGAAAGAGCGCGGCGATCCCAACCGGTTGCGGTATGCAACACCGGAGTTTTACTTTAAATCTCAGGATGACATGTATTCATTATTCAAGGCGTACCCAACAGCGCTGGAAAATACCCGCAAGATCGCAGATAGTATTGAACTCGAACTGTCCATGGGGGCTTATCATTTACCTACCTTTCCCATTCCAGAAGACGCTGTTTCTCATGATCCAGATCATTATTTACGTCACATGTGCGGAGTAGGGCTCCGCAATATTTATGGTGAAATCACAAAAGACCTCCAGAGTCGCTTAGACCACGAGTTGCATGTAATTAAAAAAATGGGATTTGCAGGTTATTTCCTGATTACGATGGATTTCGTGAAATTTGCTAAAAAGCAAGGTATCCCCGTGGGCCCCGGTCGCGGTTCGGCAGCTGGAAGTTTGGTATCTTATGCACTAGATATTACCACAATTGATCCCTTGAAGCATGACCTGCTCTTTGAACGATTCCTCAACCCCGAACGCATCAGCCTGCCGGATATTGATATTGATTTCTGTATCGAGCGGAGGGGCGAAGTTATCGAATACATTAAAAATCAATATGGCGAAAATTCAGTAACGCAAATTATTACCTTTGGTAAAATGAAAGCGCGGCAAGCCATTCGTGATGTAGGCCGGGTATTGGGGTATTCATTCGGCGAAGTCGATAAGATTGCAAAAATGATTCCTGGGGGCCCGTTTGTAACCCTGCAGCAAGCGCTTGATCAACGACCGGATCTTCGGGACGCTGCAGATGGTCCTTATAAAGAATTGATCGCCCATGCCAAAACCTTGGAAGGTATGAATCGCCATGCATCCACCCATGCCGCGGGAGTGGTTGTCACACCGGGAGATCTGACTGAGTATACCCCCCTATTTAAATCAAACACCGGCGATATAACCAGTCAATACGATATGAAAGGTCTTGAAGCACTGGGTCTACTTAAAATGGATTTTCTGGGTTTGCGGAACTTGACCGTTATAGATCAGACCATTAAACTGTTGGAACAGCGGGGCGAAAAAATTGATATCGCGAAAATACCAATGGATGATCCGGCTGTTTATAAATTATTTGCCAAGGCGATCACCATTGGTGTGTTTCAGTTTGAATCATCCGGTATGCGTGAATTTTTGAAGAAACTTAAACCGACACAAATCGAAGACCTGATCGCCATGAATGCCCTGTACCGGCCGGGACCTATGGAAAATATTGATAACTTTATTAAACGTAAGCATGGTAAGAAAGAAATTTCCTATATCCACCCGGCACTCGCGGAAATATTAAAAGAAACCTACGGCATTATCGTATACCAGGAACAGGTTATGCAGATTGCCCACGAAGTTGCCGGCTTCACCTTGGCTGAAGCCGATATTATGCGTCGGGCCATGGGGAAAAAGATCAAAAAACTTATGGACGAAATGAAAGTCAAATTTATCGAGGGTGCAATTGCTAGAGAAATTAAACGTGATACAGCTGAGGATATCTATGCACTGATCGAAAAATTTGCTGAATACGGATTCAATAAAAGCCATTCCACAGCTTACGCTTATGTTGCTTATCAGACCGCCTATCTTAAAACCCATTATCCTGCTGAATTCATGGCCGCAAACCTAACCAGTGAAATGTCGAATATAGATCGGGTAGTGATCTTAGTTAATGAGTGTCGGAAGATAAAAATTAACGTTGATCCACCAGATATAAATGTATCGGATATAAATTTTAAGCCAATAAATAAAAAAGAGATATCCTATGGTTTGAATGCGATCAAGAATGTTGGTGCTAAAGCACTGGGACATATTATTAAGGCCCGGGAAAAAGAGGGACCATTCAAAACAATATTTGACTTTACATCCCGGGTGAATCTACGAGCAGTGAATAGAAAAGTGTTAGAAAGCCTGATTAAGTCTGGGGCAATGGATAGTTTGGCAGGTTCCCGGGCGGAAAAATTTGCCACTATCGATGTGGCCCTGAGATACGGTCAGCAGCTCCAGAAAGATCACAACCGCAATCAAGTTGACTTGTTTGGGTCGAACGGTAAGAAGTATGATCTGCTGACCATAGAGTTACCTACTGCCGAAGATTGGCCTGATACAATTGCCCTGCAGAAAGAAAAAGAAATGTTAGGATTGTACTTAACTGGACATCCACTATTGAAATATGCAGAAGATCTGGAAGAGTTCAGTAATTTTGATTTCAGTGAGGATATAACAGAAATCAAATTGGAAGAAGTGCGTTTGGGTGGCAGTGTTCAGGAATTAAAACTGCATTTTGATCGGAAAAACAACCAAATGGCTTTTTTCAAGCTAGTGTGCCTCGGAGGCCAAGCTGAAGTATTGGTGTTTAGCAGTGTGTATGAGCAGTTCAAGGATTTACTGTACAATAATGAAATTATTTTTGTAAGGGGCAAACTTACAGAAACATCCGATTTCAGTGATTTGAAAATAATCGCGGATGAAATTGTGGACCTGGACAAGGCTCGGGAGTATTATTCCAAGCATATTAATATTCGTGTAGAACCAGCTGAAATGATGATCACTGACGTGGAAGCTTTATTTACATTGGCCCAAAAGAATCATGGCCATTGTGGATTGATGTTGCACATTACCACAGAACATGGCAAGGATAAAAAGGTTTATTCCCATAATACTCGTGTTTCTGCAAGCAAATCATTTTTGAAAATGCTGCGAGATGTATACGGCAAAGAAAATGTCTGGGTATCTAATTGATTGCCGTCCTGCAGCGCGTCAAAAAAGCAAATGTAACCGTTGCATCAAACGCCCTGGGAGAAATTGCCCGGGGACTGCTCATTTTTTTGGGTGTGATGGCCGACGATGAAGATAATGATGTAGATTGTTTAGTAAAAAAAATATCAGGGTTGCGGATTTTTAATGATGAGAACAGTAAAATGAATCTTGCTATCAACGATGTACAAGGTGCAGCACTGGTCGTAAGCCAGTTTACTCTTTGTGCGGACACAAGCAAAGGCCGGCGGCCAAGCTTTGTCAATGCGGCACCCCCTCCAAGAGGGCAGCATCTTTATGAACGGTTTATTCTCAAACTGCATAATGAAGGTATTCCGGTTCAATCGGGTCGATTTGGTGCAATGATGAATGTGAGCCTTGAAAATGATGGCCCGGTGACAATCATACTTGACAGCAAAGATTGAAATATACTGCTTCCATAGTAAGAACGTTGTAATTTTGTGTTCTTTTAAATTAATCGTATGCAACGAAAAATCAGAATATTAATGGCCAAACCGGGCCTGGACGGCCATGACCGAGGTATCAAGGTTTTAGCGGCAGCATACCGGGATGCAGGAATGGAAGTGATTTATTTGGGCTTGCGTCAAACGCCGGAGATGATCGTTTCCGCCGCCCTACAGGAAGATGTAGACGTCATTGCTCTATCCTCACTGAACAATGCGCACATGACTATATTCTCAAACGTGATCAAACTGATGCAGGAAAAAGGATTGGATGATGTATTACTGACCGGTGGTGGTATCATACCCAAAAAAGATATGTCCGCTTTGGCTGAAGTCGGTGTTGGGAAATTATTTGGACCCGGCACACCGGTACAAGAAACAATTGATTATATAACCGATTGGGTCCAAACAAACCGCCGCTAACCAATGGATATTCGTAATCGCACTGCGTTGGAACTTCATTTTATAGATCATAATGATACAATATTATTTCCCGTGTTGGCCGATTTTTATTTACAGGAAGGGGACATTAACCGCACAAAACAAGTGTGTGCGATCGGTTTGGAACATCACCCCCACAATCCCGACGGACAATTTATCCTTGGTCAGGCTTTGCGTGCAGAAGGGAACCTACACAAGGCTGAAAAATTATTTAAGACTGCTATTAGCAATGGAAATATTCATGTACAGGCCGCTCTAGCCCTGGTAGAGGTGCAAGCAGCACTGCAACGCGCTGCAGAGACTCTACTGAAAACCTGGTCTAAAATTGTTAGTTGGGATCCCGATAACAAGGCAGCTATAGCTGCCTTAAAAAAAGCACGGAAAAAGAACAAAAGATCACCATCGAGAACTGTAGAAAGCCCAAAAAGTGCAACACACAACAAACAAAATAACACCTTAGACATTAATCCCCGTTTGTCTACATTTACCATGGTTGCCGTGTTACGCAATCAAGGTTTATTTAATCAAGCGCTGGTGGTACTGGATAAACTGGCTGCTGGAGGGGCTGATCCAGCGCGAGTGAACCGGGAGAAGACTATGATTCTGGACACCAAGCAAGGTTAAGATGAGTTCTGAAATATTTTCCAAAAGACAAACAGCATTAAAAAATAAACTGGCCTCCGAACAACTGGATGGCATCCTACTTACTAACCTGACCAGTATTCGCTATGTATGCGGATTCACCGGTTCAGCTGCATCCTGTTTGATTACCCCACAAGTATCTTATTTCATTTCCGATGGACGCTACCAAGAACAATCCAAAAATCAGGTTAAAGGGTTGGAGCGGTTGATCGATTTTGGCACACACGTTTCTATCATCGATAAAAACGGTTTGCTGAAAAATGGACTGAAATTGGCCTATGAAGGTGATCATATTAGCATGAACCAGTACAAGGCGATGACAGAAACATTTCCTGGTGTAAAATGGGAATCCACATCTATGCTTATGGAAAATCTACAAGCGGTGAAGGATGAATCGGAACTGGCCGCTATACGAACAGCAGTAGCGATCACTGATGTGGTGTACGAAGAAATTTTACCCCTACTCAAACCCGGTACGACAGAGAAAGAAGTGGCAATTCAATTGGTTACCCGCTACCGTCAGGAAAGTGATGGCGAAGCTTATTCACCCATCGTCGCTGGCGGACCCAACAGTGCTATGCCCCATGCGATTCCCAGTGACAGGCCATTCCAAAAAGGAGATTTCATTGTGATTGATGCAGCGGCGAAATATGCCGGTTACCACGCCGATATGACCAGAACCACTCTTGTTGGTGAAGCCACTGAAAAGCACCAGGAAATTTATGAGATCGTAAAAGGAGCCCAGCAAGCCGGCTGTGCTGCAGCCAAAGCCGGTATAACCTGTAAAGATGTGGATAGTGTAACACGGAATTATATAGCCGAGCGTGGTTATGGTGAATATTTTAATCACGGCACCGGTCATGGTTTGGGACTGGAGATTCATACCGAACCACGAATGAGCCAATTGAGCAGGCAAGTATTGGCAGAAAATAATGTGGTCACTATTGAGCCGGGAATATACCTCGCCGGGTGGGGGGGTGTACGCATCGAGGATGATGTAATCATCAAAAAAAACGAGTGTGAGATCCTTAATAAAACGACCAAAGAACTGGTCATCCTTAACTAATGCACTGTTGACAAAAGATATTTATACCGATCCGGAGTTGTATGACCGGGCCCATTGGTGGAAAATTAACGATTTGGATTTCATCACTGCATATGCGGATGAAATTGGTGGCCCTATACTGGAACTTGGTGCCGGCACCGGTCGTCTTTCTCGCCCGATCCTAAAAAATGGACATACATATACTGGTATAGACTCCAGTCCGGCATTTGTACAATATGCACAGGAAAAATTTTCCGGTTTTGCTGCTAAAGCAACATTTCTTACCGGAGATATGCGCGACTTTTCCCTGGATCGCACGTATCAATTTATTTTTATTGGTTTCAATTCCATATTCCATTTATTAAGTGAAAAGGAAGTACGTTCATGCTTCCAGTGCGTTTATAACCATTTACATGCAGATGGTTCTTTCATCATCGATGCGTTTATTCCGGACCCTTTATTTCTTTATAGAGATAAACAGAAATATTATGTAATGGAATTTGATTACCCGGACGGCAGTCATTGTATCGTGAGCGAAACAAACGATTATGACGAACAGACACAGATCAATCACATTAAATGGTTCTTTAACGTAGCCAATAGAGAGATTGAAGAATTCTCTTTCGATATGCAGATGATCTTCCCGGATTCGATGGACAGACTATTGACGAAATCCGGATTTGTTGTGAAAAATAAATATGGAAATTATGATCGGACACCACTGTCACAGGAAAGCCAATTACAGATATATGTATGTGGAAAATGAATATTGACAAAGGATTAGATCATTTAAAGCGTTGCGACAAAAAAATGGCTCGGCTAATTGTAGCATTTGGAGTACCTGATTTCCAAAAGGAGTCAAATTATTTTGAAGCTCTGGTACGGGCAATTATCTACCAACAATTAAGCGGTAAAGCGGCCGCAACAATTTATAAGCGTTTTAAAACACATTTCCCGGGCCATAATTTTCCCACTCCAGAAGCAGTGTTGGCTACGGTTGATAATGAATTACGGACTCTCGGATTATCCAAACAAAAAACACAATATATTCACAATATTGCCCAGGCATTTACGACCGACGCCATCCCCACTAACTTGGATTCATTATCAGATTCTTCAGTCATTAAGCACTTGACAGCGATCAAAGGGATCGGTCCCTGGACAGCGGAAATGTTTCTGATGTTTACACTGAACAGAACGGATGTGTTTTCCGTGTCCGACCTAGGATTACAGAAGGGATTTAAAATATTTTATCAGTTAGATGATCTTCCCCAGCCGGAACAGATGCTCATCGGTGCAGAGCGATGGCGGCCGTATCGAACCTTAGCAGCATGGTATTTATGGCGTTTAGTGGAGGGTCCTTTTGAATGGTAGTTTTTAACAGAAAAGGGATAATACAGTCCCATCTCAATCTTCCCAAGAATGGGGAACACGTTAAAGGCCTCCGCTGATACGCAGGAGATACTCAAAGGGGAGTGGGGGATATAATCTTTTACTCCATTTGATGGAAAGGAAATAAAACTGATTCAACAGAAAAATTATAAATCAAGTTTCCGGAACTACCATTATATACAAAATAAACTTTGTCGTCATGGCAATCGAATTGTGTTTTCAAATTGACAGTTTGAATCCATTGCATAAATGCCTACAATGCATTGAGAATAAACAATAAAAGCCGGAAGTTTAAATGGAAAAATTAGCCCCCATCTCAAAAACAGCAGTTTTAATTATATCATTTTTAAGTGTAACCCTATTTTCCTGTATGGACAGTGAAGATACTCGCAATAAAGAGGATGGACAGAAACCCATTCCCCCAACAACTTCAGAAAGGGAATTTCGAAGACCATTTACAGCAACAATGGTAAAAACGGCTCATGGAATTACTGTTAACGAAGATGGCAGTATGATGCACAGTGGTGCCGGAGAGGCAACCTTAATCAGTAAAATTATCCAACCGGCATTCTCTACTTTCCATTCCGGTTGGATGTCATATATCATCAATGAAAAGGCAATCTACGTTGAACTGCGGGAACGGTTGAAAATACATTTTAGATTGACTATGGACGAAGGCGACACCTGGACAGAATGGAACGATGATACATTTACCTTGTTGTCAACTGAGGGATGGATGTCAGATGACATTCCGGATTCTTTATTTGGCCATGGATTCCCAGGGACACGTCAGGAGCGTTTGTATAACGGTGTAGAAATAAAAATCGTTTCCGCTGCGGTCAATCAAGGGAAAAAGATCATCGATTTATTAGACTTTGACTTTGACAGGAAATCGACCGAGTATTTTGAAAAAAGGGATAAACGAAGTCCGGGAAACGCAGAACGTAAAAAAACGTTCTAAAAAATAAAACCAGCGGAGCCAAGTATGCACACACATAAGGAAATTGACTACATTGAATTCTGCGTGACAGATATAACAGAAGTAAAGCATTTTTACGCCAAAGCATTTGGTTGGAAATTTACAGAGTACTCGCCAACTTATGTTGGAATCAAAGGCTCCAAAAAAGAAATGGGTGGGTTTACCGTGGTTGGAAAAATAAAACAAGGTAGTATTCTCCCCGTCATATACACAAACAACTTGGAAGAAAGTATGAAGGCAGTACAAAGAACAGGAGGCACTATTGTAAAAAATATTTTCTCATTCCCTGGCGGACGACGATTCCAATTCAATGATCCAAGCGGCAATACCCTCGCTGTCTGGTCTGACAAATAACAACCAGAGCCCCTCCCGCCAACAATTAGAGCTCTTTTGACTAAGTCCACAACTTATCTTTTTTTATAACATTATAAGCAGTTAAAGTAAATTTATTATTCATTGGTCGGAAGAATTGACCTTAACTTTATAGTACACACTCAGCGATTCTGTGCCCAAATATATATATTTCATCCTTCCGTTCCTGTTATGCAATTTATCTGCACAAAATGGCGACTGGCTACCAGTCGGTACGGAACGGGTCTACTCAGTCAGTGGTATCGCCACCCTTAATGGACACACCTTCATCGTTCATGATAACAAGCGCGGCGACGAGATACGTATCGGTGCAATCAAGATTGAGAACGACCAGCTGGAGTATGTGCCTATGATCTGGCCCCATGAAAAACTACCCTTTGATCTGGAAGCACTATCCGTAATACCAAATAGTGCAACGGATATGATTGCCATGGAAAGCACGGGTAAATGCCACTGGTTGGTGCTGGATCTGGTTAAAATGCGTTTTGCATACAATGGAGCCATCCAACTACCAGACATTAAACAGCCCATTAACCTGGAAGGGTTTGACTTGGTGCAAGTTGGTCAGCGGCATCTGGCTGTTTGGGGACATCGAGGCAAATCTGAACAACCGGGAACATTATACTGGGGTTGGATGGATCTGGGAAAATATTCTGTAGATCCCATTAGCGCCGTAGATATAACAGTGGATTGGCCGACTACACATGTGCGTCATATAGCCGATTTAAAGATTGATGATGAAGGCCAATGCTGGGTATCTGCAACATCTGACCCGGGTGATAAAGGCCCCTTCACTTCAGCTATATACAGAGTTGGCCGGTTTGATCTTAATGGCAATCAAGTGCAATTTACTCCAGTCAAAAATAATAACCCTGTCTTCAAATTCCAGAAACACAAGGTAGAAGCATTTGAATTAATTAAAAATGGAATCACGGTAGCTACAGATGATGAAAATTACGGTGGTTATGTAAAAAAACTATTTTTCAAATAAAGGCTAATGATGAAACAATTATTATTTTTCATTCTGTGTGTTATTTTCCAGACGACCAGTTTTGGTCAGACCTGGCAGTGGACCGGGCGCACCCACGGAGAACTGGAATGGTCAACCATCGAGACTGCGCATTACCGTATTCACTATCACCAGGGGATAGAATCTATTGCCCAGGAGGGTGCCTCCATCGCCGAACAGGTACGACAAGTTTTACTGCAGCAAATGGCTTTGGACGATATTCCCACCATTGATATAATTTTTACGACTGAAGACGAGATAATGAACGGGTTTGCCCTGTGGACCTACACAACGTTTATTTGGGTTGATCAAAATGATGCCGCCATTTGGTTGGAAACAGACAAATGGCTGAAAATTGTCATCGCTCATGAATTGCAGCATATTGTATTTTTTCATAAAATAAAAACCTGGTTGCCGGAACCATGGTCATTTCTGTTTTCAAAAACACCGATGTGGGTGGTAGAAGGTCTGGCGGAATATAAAACAGAACGCTGGCGAACTTACCGCGCTGAAATCAGTCACAAATTCCACGTACTGAAGAATAGTATGGATAAAATGGATCCTCATCACGATGGTTATTCAAAATTATTATATTGGTCTGACCGTTTTGGTGATTCCACCATTGTAAATACCTTGACTGAACGGAATAGTTTTGGACTCATTAATTTTAAAACTGCCTTCAAAAAAAATACAGGCATCACCGTAGACCAGTTTAACGAAGATTGGCGCCGCCATATGAACACCTACTATTACGGTTATCGCGCCCAGAAGGAAGCCATCGAAGAAATCGGTAAAACAGTGACTCTACCCATTAAACGACTCCACGGTTTTGCGTTTTACAGCGACAGTACCCAGATCGCCATCTCCGGGTTGGATGATCGAAAACAGAGGGATTTGTCATTGTATGTGTTGCAACGGGATACAACCAAAGAAGCGGAAATTCGTATAAAGCGTAAAGAAAAGCGAGAAAAGGAAACCCAAGAAGCAGAAGACGACCGAGAAACCGATGAAGAACCCGGCTTTTTTGCCAGATTGTTTGGCCGGGAAAAAGATGATGATAAAGCAGAACAAAAACCCAAACCAATTGTCATTTGGGATAAGGAAGAAGTGGATTTTGGCTCTTTTCATAAAAACATGGATTGGTCCCCGGACGGCCGCCAACTGGCCTACGCCAAATACCATTTCGGTGAAAACCAGTCCCTGGTCTATGACCTTAAAGTCTATGATCTTGATCTGAAATCAGCTCACTGGCTTACCCAATCTGAACGGGCAACCTATCCGGATTGGTCCCCAGATGGCCAGCAGATCGTGTATGTGGCTCATGAAAACAGTATTGCGAATTTATTTACAATGAATGCTGACGGTTCAGGACAAAAACAGATCACCGATTACACTTATGATACCCAGATTCTGAATCCGCGCTATGCTCCAGATGGGAAGGCGATTGCGTTTGCCATGGCAGATAAAAATGCAAATCTGGATCTGTTTCTATTTACACTTGCAGATGGCGAGATCCGCCGTTTGACGACCGATCCCGCCGCTGATTATGATCCTGTATGGCATCCCGGGAGTGATTTTATCACCTATACATCGCACACCGGTTCTACACCCAACCTCCATACCATCAATCTTGCAACCGCTAATAGCAAACAAATTTCTGACGTAGGTGACGCGCTATGGGCCGCTCAATGGTCACCAAAGGATAGTACAGTTATGGCCATCACATTACAAGATGTAGATACGGTACGCATTGTAAATGTAGACCCGCACCGCACAGTAACCACGCCACCATTGGCATTGCGTAGCCACTATACCGATTGGCGCAGTGCCGAACCGGCGATACCATTGGTCAATATTGACCCGCAAAAACCAGTTGATGTAGTGTCCATCGGAGACTACAAAATGTTTTCCAAAATTAAACATGTAACTTCATTGATACTCCCTAATGTTTCCGGAGTTTTCGGATTAACCCAGTGGACGGATGCCATGTCCCGTCATTTATTTACTGGGTTAGGGTATCTGAATATTGCTGAAAACGGCACCAATTATTTATTCCTGCAATATACCAATGCTATGGGTGGACACATCTGGGGTATTAACTATATCGCAAATTTTGATTTAAGATTTAAACCATACGATAAGGCCAACTGGGGCTTACTGGAAAGAAACAGTAGTCTCAGTTACTGGGCCCATTTACCCTATAACTTTGGCAACACTATGTCCAATAACCATAGATTGAACTGGAGTGTTACGTTCACAGATCGGAATGCTAAAATTGTTAAAGGGTTTGATAAATCGGAGGAAGATTTTATCTATTTAGATAATACGGAATTTTTACCTCTGCCTGTTTCCGGCAAGGAAGCCCTATTCAGCTTATCGTACACCTGGCTAAATCGCCGCAACCACAGCAATAATAATATGAATCCAAGGCAGGGACAGGGCATTAATGTAATCATAGGACATGCTAATTCCGGGCTTTACGGCGACTTTGATTATACCCGCATCATCACCGATGCATTTCTTAATTACCGATTTCATAAGAAAAGTCCCGTAGTCATCTTTGGGCGCGTTAAATCGTTGATTATGCTAGGTAATAATCCGCCTCTCCAAGATATGCCAGCAATTACGAACGACTTTCCCATCTATTTCCATGGCAACAATATTTTGGGCAGTAATGAAGTCATTCATCTTCGCGGCTGGGATAACTGGCGCCTGGGAGATCGGCTGGTGTTCGGCACAATTGAACCGCGCCTAGGTAGCGGTAATCTGGTTATAGCAACATTTATTGATTTCGGGAATGCCTGGTTTAGCGATAATGACATGGATGACTGGTTAATCACCGCCGGTGCAGAATTGCGAGTGAACTTGCTTGGCTTCGTAGTGGCTTATGGTACCGCCCAGGAAATTGAACGCTGGCAGAACAATGAAGCCCCAACCAATTATTTAAGGCTATCCCTAGTGAACCCCTTTTAATTTTTTTTGAGAGCAACAAATCGTACCGGTAACGATCTTTCCTGCGTCAGCTTACCGTTCTTCTCTTTACGCAGAATAATGAGATATTGATTGAAGAATGTTTTGCCCACCGGGATGACCATTATACCACCTTGGTCTAATTGTTTTGTTAATGCAGAAGGAATCCCTTTAGCCGCGGCGGTAACGATAATTCTGTCGTAGGGTGCCGCTGCTGCATATCCTTGACAGCCATTGCCTGTGATGATGTCAATATTGTTGTATCCTAAATTCTGCAAACGTTTTTGAGCAGCTGCAGCCAATTCCGGTATACGTTCCAATGAGACAACCTTTTTTACTAGGCAAGATAACACGGCAGTTTGATACCCGCACCCGGTCCCTATCTCAAGTACTTTGTGGTGGGGTGCCAGCTTTAAACTAGCGGTCATGAATGCAACAATATACGGTTGACTAATAGTTTGATCGTAGCCGATGGGTACCGGTCCGTCCACATACGCTAATTCCTGGTATGCCGCAGCTACGAATTGATGCCGGGGTACTGCGGCCATAACCAGCAACACATTTTCATCCTGAATGCCCCGTTTCCGCAGCTGTTCCTGGACCATTGACTGGTGCTGTTTATTCATAAAGACCTTGTGTAAGTGTATCTTTTTAACTCAATTTTGTTATTCAATTATACACTCATAAATGAATTTTTTATATAGATTCATCATTTCTCATATTCTCGCTTTTGTAATCCTCAACGGCGACGAACGACCTTATATCCTATTGGTATCGTTTGATGGTTTTCGCGCAGAATATTTTGATTGGTATGACACTCCAAACTTCGATGACTTTGCGCGCACTGGCGTTAAGGCCGATGGTCTACGGCCTATATTTGTATCCAAGACATTTCCCAACCATTATAGTATTGTAACGGGCATGTATGCGGAAAACCATGGGTTGATCGCCAACAGTTTCTACGATGAAAAGCTGGATATTTATTTTTCCCTAGGCAATAGAAATACTGTCCAGGATATGCGTTTTTATGGTGGTGAGCCGATTTGGGTCACGGCCGAGCAGCAGGGGGTCAGATCCGCGACCTATTTCTGGCCGGGCTCGGAAGCACCCATTAAAGGCATTCAGCCTTCAATTTGGAAAGTGTATGATAAATCGGTACCCTTTTCTGCTCGCATCGATTCTGTTGCCCGCTGGTTTTCCCTTTCGGAAAAACACCGTCCCCATATAATAACATTATACTTTCATGAACCGGATGGGACCGGCCACAGATTTGGTCCCACTGCCCAAAGAACACGAGAAAAAGTGGAAGAAATGGATGCTCTCTTTGGACAACTGATTGCCCGAATGAGCACTCTACCGATCTATGGGCAGCTGAATATTATTGTGGTTAGTGATCACGGTATGGTCTCCGTCACCCACAGACGGACGATAGAATTAGAAAAATATGTTGACATGACAGGTATCTTCAGTGAAGGCTCCGGGCCGATGACTTTTTTATATGGTATGGATAATGAACACCTGGAACGTGTTTATGGACAGTTGAAAAATGTTAAGTATATTACAGTATATAAAAAAGATGAAATTCCAGACCGGTTCCACTACAAAAATCATTACCGCATCAAAGAGCTGCTGGTATTGGCTGAGGAAGGCTGGTCTATACTGGTCCAGAATCGTGGTCTCCTGTCTCGTCCACTAAGCGGAGCACACGGTTACGATAATTCCCTGCGCAGTATGGAGGCAATTTTCTTGGCCGCTGGTCCGGCCTTTAAAGCAGGTTACAGGCATCACATTTTTGAAATCATTCATATTTATCCATTAATGACAAAAATACTGGGTATAGCACCGAATGAGAATATTGATGGCAATCTAGAGGAAATACAGGACATGCTGGCGAATTAGTTGATAGCTAAATAACGTAAACCGATATTACAATACAGACCAGTTGCATCCAAGGTCGTGGTGCCGCAATTCTCTCATCCGGCGATCAACTAGCACCTACAAATGAGTAAGCAACCGACCACATTTTATTGTTTAATCTTTTTACCGCTTTTCATTACCATGAACGCTGTGATAGATATGATCATAGTCATGACTATAGCCATTAAAAAACTGTGTAATGGGGCAGTATCATAGATGCCCAAGGTGGTAAAGCGAATTCCATTGATCATATAATAGATGGGATTAAACAGGGATATTTGTTGGGCCCAATCCGGCAGCATGGTAATAGAATAAAAAATGCCCCCCAAAAAACTCAAAGGAGTCAAAAAGAAATTTTGCATCATGGCCAATTGATCCCATGTATCAGCTAATTGACCCAAAAGCAACCCCATACTGGAAAAGGCCCAGGAAACGAGAAAAATAAAGCCAACCGTAGCGAGCGGTTTCTGAACCGGCATATCAATCAAGAGAATGCCCACCAACATTACCAATATCCCGTTAACCACACCTCTTACTGTCCCGCCAATAATATATGCCAAACTTATTTCCCCACTGGATAGCGGTGCTGTCAATATATCCGGTAACTGTTGCAGAAGTTTTAACTGGAGTATGGATGATGATGTATTGGAACTGGCATTTGTCAGGGTATTCATCATGATCAATCCTGGTAAAATAAATAATGTGTAGGGAACACCATCGATTTCACTGATCCGCCGTTCCAAGGTAAAACCGAACACCAATATATACAATACGGATGAGATCAACCCCGGCAGTACTGTTTGACGATATACTGCAAAAAAGCGGCCAACTTCACGTCTAGTCAGAGTATATAAACCAACCCAATTGACACCCGACATTAGTTAATTCCTTTACCGGTCAAATTAAGGAACACATCTTCGAGTGATGATTTTTCTGTAGAAATGCTTTGAATGTGACATTGAGACTGGGTGAGGATTCGAATGATCTGGGGCATGGATTCTTCCGGTTCCCTGACCATAAAGTGCAAGCGACCATCTTCTACAGTAAAGGAATATTCGGATAACTTTTCATGCAGCGCATCCTGCCATCCGGTCAATTTGATCGTGATACCTGCTTTGCCTAATTCTTTGGTGAGTGCTTTAGGTGACCCTTCTTTAATGATGTGTCCCTGGTCAATAATACCAACTTTTTTACACAGCAGTTCGGCTTCTTCGATATAATGGGTGGTGAGGAGGATCGTTTTTCCGCTTTGATGAAGCGTACGCAAATAATCCCACAGTTCATGGCGCAGCTCCACATCGACCCCGGCTGTAGGTTCATCCAAGATGAGAATCTGCGGGTCATGGACCAAAGCTTTAGCCAGTTGGTAACGACGCTTCATACCTCCGGACAGCTCGCGCAACCGAGCGGTGCGTTTTTCGGTTAGTCCCAACCGTTCCAACAGTGCTTCTATTTGCGGTTTAGCACCGTGTTTTCCAATGCCGTAGTAACCGGCATGAAAATAAAGCAGAGATTCGATTGGGAAGAACCAATCAATAGGCAATTCCTGATGAGCAATCCCTATCTGTGAACGAGTAAAACGGAAATCACGGTCGGTATCTTTGCCGTAAATTTCAGTCTGTCCCCGATTTTTGATGACCAGGCCAGTGAGGATCTGAATGGTGGTGGTTTTACCGGCGCCATTGGGACCTAATAAGCCATAGAACTGCCCATCTTCAATGGTCAGATTTACCCCATTTAAAGCCACCGTATCACCATAGGATTTATGGAGGTCAGCAATGTGAACTGCAGGTGGGTTCAATTCTCTATATCAAACCCAATGTCTTGTTCGAAGGGGTTTGGAAAATCAAACCCTCCAACGTTTGGAAAATGCACTATGGAAGAAATATATAACCAAGGAATCAATATCGACGCCATAACAGTTTTGAATGCTTGCGGGTCTTTGGCTTTGGTGTCCGGAAGACGAAATGCGGGATTCTCGATCCAAATCCCGTTTTCATCGTACCCCGTTACTTTTGCAAAAAGTTTATTCTGCGTAATACCCAGCTCTTTTAAGGGATCGTGTTCAGACAATACCAATAAAACAATATCATCAACAATCATTTCAATTTTCATCATATGAATTACCTCATTATTCCAAAGGCATAAGTTTAAAGATTATTCCATTATAGTCCACGATATAAAGCTCACCGGCATTATCTTCTCCAAAGGAGGAAATGTTATTGGTAAAATCACCACCACCCAGGTTGATATCAAGTGTCATATTTTGGAAATTTGTCATTTTACCCTCCATTTCTCGAAATGACCAGATATTTCCAGAGCAGTAATCGGCAAATAAATACACACCCTGCAACTGGGGGATCATTTCCCCGCGATATACATAACCGCCGGTCACGGAACACCCGTCCATATTGGGTACATCCATTCCAGCGAGTACTTTCATGTAATTAGCATCGTTGGGATACTCAAGAATGGGCACTACACCAAGCGGATCGCAGTCTTCTTTGGGGTGGTAGCAATGATTGCCTTCCATGACCCGCCAGCCAAAATTTTGACCCCCGGCCTCAGCAGCAGCAAGAAAATCGATTTCTTCCCAAGAATCCTGGCCTACATCACCCAGGTAAATATCACCGGTCAAGCGATCGAAAGAAAAGCGCCATACATTTCTTAAACCATACAACCAAATTTCTTCTTGTGCATTTTCAACGCCGATAAACGGGTTGTCATCTGGAATGGCATACGGATTGCCATTGTCGACATCGATTCGTAATATTTTACCGAACATAGTTTCCAAGTTTTGGGCGTTATTATAGGGATCACCCCACTTGCCGCCATCTCCGACAGATATATACAAATACCCATCCGGACCAAAGGTCATATGTCCGCCGTTATGGTTAGCAAAGGGTTGTTTCAACCTGATCAAAATTTTTTCAGATAGGTTATTTAATCTCTCAGGATCACTGGATACGGAAAAGCGGGATATGATAGTGTAATCCTCTTTGTCAACGTAATTAATATACAGAAATCCATTTGCTTTATACAGGGGATGGAAAGCCAACCCCAATAAACCCCGCTCGTCGCCGGGCATGATGGGGTTATGGGTCCGGTCGCGCAAATCCGCAAATGGTTTACGTACGACTTTCCTATCTTTAATGATCTTGATCACACCTTTCTGTTCTAGCACGAATAACCGTTGGTCATCTCCGGGCGGCTGGCAGATGTACACTGGTTTTTTGAACCCCTCAGCTATAGGGATGGATGAAACAGCAGCATTTCCGGAAAATAGCCATGGGTTGCAAAGTAAAAATGTCAGTATCATGCGTATTTTCATCGGGTATCTGCTATGTTTTCATGAGATCAAGGAATTCAGTTTCTGATAAGGTGGTAAGACCCAAATCCTGCGCGTGTTTTAATTTAACACCGACCCCGGCTCCGGCTACAACAAAATCTGTTTTAGCACTAACCGATCCCCCTGCTCGGCCCCCCCGCATCTCTACCATTTGCCGGGCCTGTTGGCGGTTCATTTGAGCTAAAGTGCCCGTGAAAACGAATGTCTTTCCTGCAAAAATTTGTTCAATAGCAGTGTTTTCATATTGTAATTCTACTCCCAACTCTAAACAATTATTCACTATACGTTGGTTCTGTTCATCGGCCCAGAATTGTACTACCGTTTGCGCCACAATAGGTCCCACTTGATCAATTCCCTCCAGATCAGCTGCCGCTGCCGATTGAAAGGAGCCGATGTCTCCGTTAAATGCTTTTGCCAACACTTTGGCGACATGTTCCCCCACGTTACGAATACCAAGGGCATGTACAAATCTCTGGAAGGTCGTTTGTTTTGAATGCTGAATGGCATGAATAACATTTTCAGTTGACTTGTCTGCCATTCGTTCTAAACCAGCTAATTGGTCTTTGTGTAATCGATAAAGATCATCCACGGATTTAACCAGCCCAGTTGTAACCAGTTGTTCAACCAGTCTTTCGCCCAGTCCATCAATATCCATGGCATTTTTGGATACAAAATGTTCAATCCGCCGTCGGACTTGCGCCGGACAAGACATATTTTGACACCTAGCAACTACCTCATCTTCCGGACGGTGTACTTCATGTCCGCATATAGGACATTTATTGGACAGGGTGAACGGTACGGATGATTTCGGTCGCCGGGCAGTGATCACTTTTACGACTTGCGGAATTACATCTCCGGCCCGCTGGATCAAAACCGTGTCGCCAATGCGAATATTTTTGCGGTCGATCTCATCCTGATTATGCAAAGATACATTGGATACAACTACACCACCGATTCGTACCGGCTTTAGTTTTGCGACGGGGGTTACGGCACCGGTGCGTCCAACCGATAAAACAATATCTTCAATGACCGTTGTTTCCTGTTGCGCTTTAAATTTTCCGGCGATGGCCCAGCGCGGCGAACGGCTTCGGACACCCAGTTCGGTACGCAAAGCATAATCATTCACTTTGATTACAGAACCATCAATTTCATAAGGTAGCATATTCCGTTTACGTTCCAGTGTCTCATGATAAACCAATGCCTGTTCGATTCCATCGACTGTCTTGATCTCCGGATTGACAGGTAGTCCCCATTCCCGGAACGCAGTCAGTAATTCCATATGCGAATTGAATTCGATATATCGCAATGAACCAACCTGATAGCAAAAAATAGATAATGATCTGGTAGCAGTCACCATCGGATCCAGTTGCCGTAAGCTGCCCGCAGCGGCGTTGCGGGGGTTGGCAAAAAGGGGCTCGCCGGCACTTTCTCGCTGATGATTCAATCTGTCAAAATCATCCTTGCAAATGAACACTTCCCCTCGGACCTCTAACAATGCTACAGCCGGCCGATCTACCGTCCGCAACGCCAGGGGGATGCCCCGGACTGTTTTCAAGTTTTGAGTAATGTCTTCGCCAGTGATGCCATTTCCGCGGGTAGAACCACTGGTAAATTGTCCATCTTCATATACCAATTCTACAGCGATACCATCCAACTTTGGTTCGGCCACATATGCGATTGTTAAGTCCCGATTGAGACGGCGTAAAAGCTGCTTGTGGAAGGCAATCATTTCAGTGGTGTCCATTGCATTGGCCAGTGATAGCATGGGAATACGATGGGTAACGGTTTGGAAAGCTGCCAGCGGTGCGGCACCGACTCGCTGGGTGGGAGAGCCCGGTGTAATAAGTTCGGGGTGGGCCGCTTCCAATTCCTGCAGCTCTCGTAGCATTTGATCGTATTGGCGATCCGATATAAGGGGATCGTCCAGGACATAATACCGGTAATTATGCTGGTTTAGGTCCTCCCGCAGAGCATCGATCTTATTCTGAATATTCATCGCCTTTGATTCAGTGTTCGTTTAGAAAGCAGGTCTGGGTTTTTCAGCATGCGTTTGATCACTGCGCTATGTCCACCTTTGCCCAGAGGGGCAGCATACAATGCCAGGTTTTGTATCGTCACAACAAAAAATATTCCATTACCTGAGTCTTGATACGATTTTTATAATGTTCAGTGGATTCAATAGGATTCATAGGATAAAGAAAGTGTATATAGTGTTACCACAATCGTTTTTAGTGAAAAACCGAAGCTAAAAACTATTGCTTTACCGTTAAGTGTAGGTTTTGCTTGAAGAAATAGAGGCAATAATAATATGATGAGTATTTGGTTCATTGTTTACGTCGGTAATAAACAAAAATAGTAATCAATAAAATACCGGCGATAATCAGCGCCGCAACCTGGATTCTTCGCGTAACATAGACCACAGATGCCGCTGTGATGATAAAATCATCATCCATGTATTGTTGCAAACCAAAGGTCCATTTCAGAGTGTCGCCAATGATGGTATCCGCATTGGTGGTTGTAATTATACCGGGCAGGACAGCCCTATATTGAAACTGGTCATCATGGAGATTACTGGTCAGTTCCAATTCTGCCTGGTAAATATCGGTAGCACTACTTAATAACTGGCAGTAATCCCGGGGAAGATCGCGATGAAAAGGACGGAGCATTTGTGTAATAAAACTTAGTTTATCATCCAATTCATGAAACAGAGCTTGCTGGCTAATGCGAGCCAGGGTATTATAAATGTGGTTAACAACTCGTTCCGCCAGTTTGTCATCAATATGTGTTACCGGATTCTTTTGCAGATCACTTATCCCGGCTGAGCATATATAATAAAATGCTTCGTCCAACCAGCGCGTCGAATCTTCAGTACTTTCCAAAAGACTGCGGCCAAACATAGGATATTTACGAGATACCTCCCGGCCTTTAAAAGTATTTTTAAGTGTATAGCGGGTACTGAAAAGGCCCTCCAGTCGTTTTACCTCCACCGGATGCTGTAATGATATTAGCGAATCCTGGATATCCGTGAACAGGGTAGTGCCCATCGCCATTCCAGCTGTTTCCATCACCCATATCGCGTCGTCATTTTCTTTCTTTTTTTTCAGTACGCTGGTGGACCAAGCAGCCCCAGCCGGATGAGGAAAGTCAGCATTGAAGACATCAGTGGAGTCACCTCGGGTGGTATAGGATATAAAATAACGGCCATCTGGATAAACGTTCATAAAAATGATTGTTTCCACACAGGAAATAGAGACCCCACTAATTGTGATCAAGCTAATAAGTTTTAATCTATTTATCATAAATAAAGCCGTATATACGGGGGGTATAAATATAACACACACCCCCGGTAAATAGTCCCAGAAGACTGCCAATTGGATAGCGATCGCAATAAATAAATGTAGCCGCAAGCATAGCACTAAAAATGAACAGCTATAACCAGCAATACTGTGGGTAAAATTTGTTCGCATAGGTGCCGGTAATAAGCGCACCGGTAACATGCAGACTGGGAAAAGCCGCCAGCATTAACAAATGCAGGAATGAAGTACTTATTGCGTCCATTGATTATAAAGAAACTACAATCAGAAACATTCTGTACAGATTCATGGGTTGTAAGCCTCGTTATTTTCCCTTCGTCAACGTATTTCTTGTCCCGTAAATTCATTATGAATATGAGCAAAATCGGAGTTCGCGGGCTGATAAATTTTCCATGACCAAACCTAACCGGTGGTTCCAAAGCCGGATCCAAATGGCCAAAGACCACACACAGACCAATCGGAATCCAGACTGACGCGCCTGTCATGGAATGAAATCCGCACCCGCGCCGCCGTATCCGCTCAGGAATGAGCAGACGCAGGCTACGAAAGGGGACAAACCCAACTTTTCTACCGCGATTTTTTTGCTATCCCTTCCATCCACAGGTACCGTTATTACTAGATCAGGTTTGGACGGTGGCGCATTATCCAGAGAAATAATTTTTTAACAATACTTACTACTATTTTTTTGTTAATCAGTACTGTTGTAATTTTTGATTATGGCCTGGGTCTCCAATTCATAAAATGCCCAAGCACGGGGGTCATTTGCACCATCGCCCACCGTTTCCAAACGGGTGGGCCCAACACCTATTGCACTCAATCCCTGCATTACTACAGAGGCACTTGTGTTCTTCCAGCTTTTCTATATTGATTACCACTCAAAAAAATCTTATATTTGACAAAAGATGGCATGGTAGAGAAGTCGATATAAAAAAGTAAAAACTTGCTATCATAATAGTTGGGTATCAATTAACAGATTAAAAGGCACTTAAAAATGAATACTTATTTTAAGATATTTGTGATCGCTTTATGTTTCATAGCCTGTGACAAAGACGATATCTTACTTACCCCGCTTGAACTCCCTGATTCATCCAAACTTGCGGGTGTTGAACCTGCTGAGTTGGGAGAAAAGATCGAAGCATTCGGATTAGATTTGTTTCGAGAAACCTATCAGCAATCGGACAAAGAAAATATCTGTATATCTCCACTGAGTGTCAGTACAGCTGTTTCTATGGCGCTTAACGGAGCAGCAGCACAAACAAAAACGGATATCCTATCCACCTTGCATTTCCAGAATCTCTCGCTTGACTCCATCAATTCCGGCTTTCAACTTCTCAATGAAAACATGGAACCGGTGGAAGACAAGGTGCGCATACATTCGGTCAATGCCGCATTCTGGGACGAAAATCGCGTACAGCCTTATGATGATTTTCTCAATGCCTTATCCTTTGGATTTGATACACAGACCAAAAAACTGGATTTCAACCAGGTCGAAGCATCCAAAGATCATATGAATGCATGGGTGGAAAATAATACAGAAAATAAGATCAAAGATTTGATCAAAAAGATTAAAGAATGCGATGTCATGTTCCTGCTCAATGCACTCTACTTCAAGGGGGATTGGGAAAACCCTTTTAGTGAAGGGTCGACCAGAGACAAGGCTTTCCATAAAGAAGATGGAACAACAGTAAATGTTCCGTTTATGAAGCACGATTCTAAATTCAAATATTATATCGGTGATGACTATTCTGCTGTCGATCTGCCTTTTGTGGGATTGGACTACAGTATGACCTTCCTGTTACCACCGAATAGCTCATCACCCGGATCATTTGTTGAAGAATTAGACCCGCAAATGATCGAAGCCCTCTATGCGGACAAATTACAGATCGGTCGGGTCTATTTGGGGATTCCCAGGTTTGAAATTAAATTCGAAATTGAGCTCAAGGAGGTTCTATCTGCACTCGGAATGGAAATAGCATTCAATAATGATGCTGACTTTACCGATCTGGGAGAAGCCTTTGCTTGTAATAGACGTATGTACATTAGTCGTGTAAATCACAAAACCAAATTAATCGTAGATGAAAAGGGTGTGGAAGGTGCCGCTGCAACAGCTGTGGTTATCAGCACTTACTCACTTCCGCCCTCAATCGTATTTAATCGGCCGTTCATTTACCTAATCCGGCATACAGAGACGCAAACCATTCTATTTATCGGGGTTGTGGGAGATCCTTTGACTTGATTAGATATAAATCTAAACACGAAGATTAAATAACATGAAATGCTTAAGCTTTATACTATACTTGATTATTGTTCTTACTGTGGTAGGTATCACCTACTCAGTTGAAGCGTAATCCTTTCGCTCCCCAAAGAACCGCCAGGGCATGAAATGGAAACTGGCACTTTTATTAACCACCTTTCTAATGGTGGCAACCACTTTCGCTCAGCCTTACGTGATGGGAGGCCAAACCCGCCACCGTTTCGCCCAGATGATGGTAGGCTTAGATGTTCGGAACTTCCCAGGCAGTAATACGCTTACGACTCGTACTACCCCCACAGGGAGTATAAGCCTAGATAAAATTGAGCCTTTATGGGAAGGTCGTTTAACCATTGGCGGATTGCATTTCTGGGGTCATGCTGATTTTTTCATTGCCATCCCCTTCCTGCCCAACGGTTCCGATTTTTCCACTAGTGTGGAGACCGGAGGCCGTTATTTTCCCTGGCGGATCGAGCACAAAAAACTCCGGGCGTTCGTGGGGGTTTCGTTATTACCAACAGTTTATAAACAAAAAGAAGGGGCAGGGCTTTTCCGGTTTAAAGTCCCGCTTTCTGCGGGATTGATGTACAACCGCGGACCACACCTGTTAGAGCTGACGGCCGGTTACGACCTTCAGGCGGATGATCGTTATTACATCAATACCACGCAAGAGGCAAATATTACCACCCCTGCGGTATGGCTTGCCCTGGGATATAAATTCATGTTTGAAACGACCTTATCGGCCGAAAAGCGCTGGCAAACCGGGCGTGCTCACACACTGGCTGATACTTTGGGCAAGGTCGGGCGCTTGGATGGCTTTACAGTTTCCATGGGACCCTCTTCTGCCTTTTTCTTAAAGCCTTCGGAGCACAATGCGAATACGGTAACCTACCTCCACAACCACAAAATCGCTAATATCTTCCCTGAATTTGGATTAGGCTATTATTGGCATTGTCCAGACGTCCAAATCAATCTGACATTTCGGGATATCAAAAGTGAGATGGAGGCCTATGGCTTGACTCAAGAATCGCGGCGAACAGCTTTAACCATGGAAGGCTTCAAATTCCTGTTCGACTATCACGGTTTTGTGCCTTTTGTCGGTCTTGCTTTAAGTTATGAACGGTTGAAAGTAAATGAAACTTCCACCTCCGGTCACCTCGATTTCGGGGCATTCACCGGCCTCAAACCAGGACTCACCTTTGGATGGGATATCCGTCCGGACCGATTGCAGATATTCTACCTACGTACCTCCCTCCGATGGTTTCCGGACCTATCAGTCGATATGTCGGGCGGTGCCTTTCGATTTGATCAGATCGAGTTTAATTTTATTCAGTTGGTTATTCTACCTGAACGAATATTCTAACTTTAACGGCGCACTGACACCTGACTATCATCAATATTCGCACAGCTTATCGTAGCTTGCTGTTATATTTAGTCTCTCCAAATAAAATAACTATGGTTTCTTCAATCCTAGAATGGCTAATAATCCTACCAGCGATAATCAATTTCGGCGTCATGGCCTTCGATGGGATCCGCGGACTGACAGTAGGCGATTATGTCCGTCCCAAAAACGAACCATATGCCGGACAACTAGGCCTCTGAAGCATATTGGTGGAAAAAATAGGTATCGATCTGTAATCCACAACAATGAAAATGACCTTTACCCTTTGGTTTCCCTCCAACTTACAGAGAAACCTCTTGAGAATTCCGATAATTCGTCGCACAGAAAGTAATAGCTAATCTACTAGGCAGCCAATCAACGCCTGACCCAGTCTTTAGTCATACAGGCGATAGAAAGAGCGCTCAACAAAAGAAGACCGGCTGGAGCGGTCATCTTTCATTCTGATCGGGGGAGTCAATATGCCAGTCATGCCTTTCAAAGACTTCTTTCAGAGCACCAGATTAGACAGAGTATGAGTGGAAAAGGGAATTGTTATGACAATGCAATGGCCGAATCCTTCTTTAAGACCTTAAAGACCGAGCTGATCTACCAGAATAAGTATGAAACCAGACAAGAAGCAACACAAGACATATTTGAATATATAGAGGTGTTTTTTACAACCACCAAAGGCTGCATTCAGTTTTAGAATACCGGACACCTATTGAATATGGAGAAATACACCATGTTGCTTAACTTTGACTCAACTTTTTTGACTAAGTCCATTTTGGCTCCATTCCCGTCATGGCTAAAACAATATTGGTACTGCCAATGAAGGCTTTGTGCTGGGCCAGGGTAGCTTTGATATGATAATAAAGTGTCAGCATATAAAATAGATGAAACCACCATTCGCTGACCTTTCCTAGAAAATAAGCTCCATCCAGGATGACCGCTGTCATGAATAATAGAGTTACGATCATGGTGGGTGGGTATAGAGCACGTTTAATCCCCAATATACCTTTATAGAATTTATCTCCGATCTCCGGGTGGGACTGTGTGTATTCCTTTATGTTAACTCCTGTACCCACGAAGAAGAACATAACCAGTGTTTGGGTGGCAATGTAAATAATGCTCACTAAAAGATCCAGCGTGATATGGCTAGTGGCCCAGATATTGAAATAATGGTTGATCCCAACAAACAGCAACCCTAATCCCGATAGGGCGACCAGCACGTATGATGTGATCATAAAGAAAAACATTATAATGATCGAACGAATAGTTGGCTGATAGGATGAACCATCTGTTTACACGTTGAAATGAAAATAAATACAATCTCCATCTTCCACCGCGTAATCCTGCCCTTGCAGTTTGGCCAGACCGGCGTCCTGCACTGCTTTTTCGGATCCCAGCATCACTATGTCTTCATATTTGAATACTTCAGCCTTGATAAAACCCCGCTGAAAATCGGTGTGAACCTCTCCGGATGCTTCCAGAGCGGTGGTGCCTTTTCTTATCGTCCAAGCTCGAACCTCTTTTGGTCCCCCAGTAAAGAATGTTTCCAGTTCCAACAGCTTGAACCCGGCATGGATGAGCTTATGGAGCCCCGGTTCAGACAAATTGTATTCATTGAGGAACATTGATTGCTCATCATCTGCTAATAAAGCGATCTCTTGCTCCAGTTTTCCGCACAGTCGGATGGCTAAATTATCTTCCTGCTCTGCAAATCCAGCTAATTTTGCTACCAGCTCTCCCCGGTTTTTATGAGTGATCTCTTCTTCATCCACATTAGCTACATACAATATTGGTTTGTGTGTCAGCAGCTGGAGCGAATAAAAAACAGCTGTTTCCTCTTCATTGTTCGGGAATGTTCGCGCCTGATGGCCAGTGTTGCAGTGATCCAATAACCTTTGGATTAGGCTCAATATTAATTTTTCTGTTTTTCCACCAGCCTTAGCTGCTTTTTCTGCTTTGATAAGTTTTTTTCCCAGTGCTTCAATATCTGCCAACAGGAGCTCTGTCTTAATAAGTTTTGCATCCCGGATCGGGTCCACGCTGCTCTCTATGTGGGTTACATTTTCATCTTCAAAACAACGCACTACATGGATGATAGCAGCCACTTGACGAATCTGCCCCAGGAATTGATTACCCAGACCAGACCCTTTGCTGGCACCTTGGACAAGTCCGGCAATGTCAGTGAATTCCACGGTGGCCGCCGTTATTTTATTCGGTTTAAAAATTGCAGCTATTTTTGGCAGTCTGGGATCAGGTAGTTTTACGATACCTACGTGTGGTTCAATGGTACAAAAGGGGTAATTCTCCGCCGGGACAGAGGAAACCGTAAGAGCATTAAAAATAGTAGATTTCCCCACATTGGGCAGTCCCACAATACCACAACGCAGCGCCATATAATTGCAGTATAACTAGCGCTTAAAACGGATCAAGGGCGGGATCCATGCCGATATCCCAAACAAGTCTTTCAAACAATCCGACCTGTAGGTCTTTGGCAAAATAAATCGCCTTATTTTTTACTTTTAAGACTGCATCACCCCAGGCCATAAATGTAGGTCTGGTGATAAATTTACGAATATCGATCTCATAGATTATCTTTCTATGATAAGGCCGCACCTGTCCTTTAAACTTTAATTCTTTTACCCCTAATGCTCGGCCACGCCCATTGCCGCCAGTCCAGGATAGAAAAAACCCGATCAACTGCCAAAAACCATCCAATCCTAGACAACCAGGCATGACCGGATCATTTTTAAAATGACACTTAAAAAACCAGTGTTCCGGATTTATGTCCAATTCAGCTTTTATATATCCGTTCCCGTATTTTCCGCCCTTTTTAGAAATATTTAATATACGGTCTACCATCAGCATGGGGGACTGTGGTAATTTCCCGTTCTTTTTACCGAAAATTTCTCCTTCGCTGATTTTTAACAGGTCCAGTTTCGAAAAAGAGGATTTGTTTGTTGCTTTTTTCGTATCCATAAGCACTGAATTTAATAATGAAAATCATTTTACTCATAAATTCTTTTGTGTTCTTCGTTTGCTGGAGACGTAGTGTTCCCTAAATTCGCCGTTTAATAATTGGAGAAAAATATGTCTGATTGGGTTTTGATATTGGGCGGCTCCACCGGTCATGGCGGGGCCACCGCAAAACGCTTGGCACAGGATGGGTATGGTATTATTGCTTTTCATTTTGACCGTGGCGAAGTCAAAAAGCAAGCGGAAGAGTTAAAAGCGGAAATCACCGCGATCACCGGTGGCAATTGTCACTATTTCAATACCAATGCTGCTGCTACGGATACGATGGATGAATATATTCCCCAGATTGCAGAAATCACCGGCAATGTTCCCCTTAAACTTCTGCTCCATTCAATCGCCTTTGGAACAACTACCAATTTTTTTGGGGAAACACCGGTAACGCAAAAACAAATGGATATGACCGTTCACGTAATGGGGAATTCACTTTTGTATTGGACCCAAAAATTACTTACTGCTAAACTACTTACTGCCGGATCGAGAATTCTGGGCCTGACTAGTGAAGGTAACTATGTTGCCATGGAAGGCTACGGCCCGGTAAGTGTGGCTAAAGTGGCCATGGAAGCCATCATTCGTCAGATTGGCTGGGAACTGGGACAATTTGGTATTACGGCAAACGCGGTGCAAGCCGGGGTGACCCCAACCCGAGCTTTAACCAAGATCACAGATAATTGGGCAAGCTGGGTGGAAAGCACCAAAAAACGCAATCCTATGGGCCGCACCACTACTCCGGAAGATGTAGCCAACACAATTTCTCTATTGCTGAAACCCGAAGCGGATTTTATTAATTGCTCGATTATATACTGTGACGGCGGCGAAAACCGATCAGGATCATTTTAAGAAGGTTGAAATATTAGAAAAAATACCAAATTTGATGGTATCTGGCTCTCCGACAGACTAACCAATTCCTATAACTTTAATAATATCAAAAGACACTATGGATTTTACATCCTTGGGTAAAGGTGTGTTGCTTCTTTAAATGTTAGAATAACATCATCCATCAAACATTACTGGTCGTAACCATTGCGCCAGGTTAATTTGTTGTTTAGGGTCGTCCTAGTACCTGACCAGACGCAGCAAAACTATGCAAAATAATGTGAATTGCATGTGTTGATCTATCCTCAGATAACAGGTCAGAGTTTCATTACAGACCCACGGTAGTAAAAGAAAAAATTGGAATTCATTTATCTATATAAGGGAAACTTGACCTGTTGATTGCGGGGTTCTTGCACCATAAAAATGAGCTGCAGTAAGCCAATGAACACCAACACACCCAGTATAATAAAGAGATTTCGAGTTCCAATAACAGGATCCAGAAGGCTGGCTCCCGCCACCATTATTACAATGAACGGTGCCAGAAAGGTATCAATTAAAGCCATATAAGTTTTGCTGTCCCGGGTATCGGCAAATTCGTAAACCATGTTCATCGCCGAGGGCATAAAACCGCCGTGTCCCAGACCCAGAAAAAGGAAAATGGCGTATACATGCAGCATAGATGCAGCAAAAATTGTGAATAGTATGGCTAAAAGATACCCGCTGAATGACAGTACGATAGCTAATTTATATCCTCGGCGGTCCCCAATTTTCCCGGCCCAGACACTGCCCAGACCAAAGGCTATAACCTGTAAAATGGTAAAAACACCTGCTTCACTGACATCAAAACGAAACAGCTCTTGAGTGTAAACTGCATAGAGGCTCATGGCTGGGAAGTGAGCCGTAATAAAAATACGGCCGAACAAATAATATTTAAAGTTGTGATGGGAGCGTACAATCGCTTTTATTTCAAACCAAAATTCGGAGAGGGTCTTATAGGGCGTATCTGTCGGTTTACTATCTATACGATATGGGATATACAATATTGTACCGATGACAATGGCTATTCCAAAAAATATAAATCCCCAACCAAAGTTTTTGGGAAATGGAATCACACTGTTCAACAATACTTTTACCAATATACCACCAAGAAAACCGCCGAAACTGTTGAAGGCAAAAGATATGCCCAGATAATACCCCCGGCTTTCCCGTGGAAAAATATGGAATAGGAATTCTGTCCAGATGGGGATAACTATGCCAATTCCTAAACAATAAATTATAAAACAAATGTAATAATACAGCCATGCATAAGGACCAGTCGGGGCAAAAAATGCAAAAAGAAAACCGGCTAAAAAGATCGGTGGAAAGACAACACCGTGGACAGTAATTACTGCCTTTTTGATATCGCGAATATTTCGACCTAAGGCAGCAGAAAAAAGCATTGGTAGTGCCACCAGGATACTAAATAAACCAGCGATCGAGATAATAACACTATCCGGTGCATTTAGTTGTTTCAAAAACAGCGGTATGACTGCATAAGTGGAATGAAAAGCAATACCAATTCCCCAGCAGAGTTCATGAATGGAATTAAAAAACAGGTTTCGCTGCAATATGCGCCGCGAAAAATCATTCATGGTTAAGCTGACGTTCTTGAGTTAACAGCACAATGGCAGCCAGGAGTATGACCGCTCCTGCAGTCTGTGCCGGAGACATTATCCGTCCACGAATGAACCAATCAAAACAAATAGCCGATAAAGGCCAAAAAAGTTCATAAATAGTCGTGTGTGATGCTGGCAAGTTGTTTAGACCGTAATAGTATATGAAAAGCGCTACCGCTCCGGTTGATATAACAATTGTGCCCAGGGTGATCCATTGTGCGACTTGTAAGACTCCGATCGAAGACACATCTTGAATTCCAATTAATACTATACCCGTTAACAAAGCAGTCAGTGATAAACGAAGAGCAGTTACAGTTTGAAACGGCAATTTATTTAACACGTGTTTGCCCAGCACAGTCGAACTGCCCCAGCTGAATGCGGCCAGTAAAGCAAACAACGCTGCAATGGTAGTTTTATCATCCCATGTTGACATGGGTTTTATACCAAATGTAACCAGATAACCGCCGATCATGGCCAGCCCGGCCAGCACTAAGAAACGACGGTTTAGTTTTTCTCTCAATAGAACCGCAGCTAGAATTATAGCAAAGATAGGCTGAAATTTTTGTAGTAATACAACCACAGATAGATCAATATAATCAACATAAGCTAAGGCATTTGTATAGAAGAATGTCCCAAGCATTCCCCCACAGATACTGATCCACAGGACAGATCCCCACCCGCGCTGGTTAAGTGTTTTGATGTCGGCCCAGCCGCGCACAAGAAAAGGCAGAAAAAGCAGAGCACCCAATCCATGTTCTAGCGCAACGATTACGAAAGCGGATACATTAAATAGCTGCTGGCGCAGTATGCCATCTAGACTCCAAAGAATTGCTGCCAGAATCACAGCAAAGGGCGGAAGGTATCTTTTCACTGGTGGAAAATTAATGCAGTGGAAGTGCTTTTTATAATAGATAAACTGTTAGGCGGAGCCGCCTCGACCGGAAAATCCAGAGATATCCAAGCCGAAGGATTTTGTGGCTATATCCCACATGAATTTTTCCTCTGTGTTAAACACAAAATCAGCATTTGTATCCTGTAGAAGCCAATCGCCATTCTCAATCTCTGCTTCCAGTTGGTGGGTGCCCCACCCAGCATGGCCCAGCAACAGTTTGTATTTTTTGGGTCCTTTACCATCTGTAATTTCGCGGATAACCATTTTGTTGCTGGTGAGTGAAAAATCTTGACCGATACTAACCGTACTTTCTGATTTATAGTCCGCCGAGTGCAGTACAATGCCCCGCGTTACCAAAACCGGGCCGCCGAAATATATAGTTGGCACCAGTTTTAATATATCATTATCCTCTGGAAAAAAACCATTGAATAATTCTTGGATTTCCGGGGTTTCAAATGGTTTGTTGATCACAAATCCTAGGGCGCCATCTGCATTGTGTTCACAAATAAATACAACCGAACGGCCAAAATATGGATCCTGCATATGCGGCATGGCGATGATGATCTGGTTTTTTAATGATCCCATTAATTAAATGTAATGCATATCCACTAGCAAAACAAGGCGAATGGCTGCCGCTCAATTGGCAGAAAGTAGCAAAACAATAAGCATAATAAGATAATTATAAATCGTTTTTATGAAAACGTTGAAAAAAGCGTTAAATTCCGGGCTGTCATCTTATAGATGAACTTTTATGACTATGCAGGTTGATAAAATCATTATTAAAGGCGCTCGCCAACACAATCTTAAAAATATAGATCTGGAGCTACCACGTAACAAATTGATTATCATAACTGGGTTGTCCGGATCGGGAAAATCTTCGCTGGCGTTTGATACGATTTATGCGGAAGGTCAACGTCGATATGTGGAAAGTCTATCATCGTATGCCCGCCAGTTTTTAGGACTCATGGAAAAACCGGATATGGATACTATTGAGGGATTATCCCCAGCCATATCTATTGAACAAAAATCTGCTGCGCGGAATCCCCGATCGACAGTAGGTACAGTTACAGAAATACATGATTATTTCCGGCTGTTATTTGCTCATATTGGTAAACCGCATTGTTGGGTTTGCGGCCGGCCCATCCAAAAGCAGACCGTTCAACAGATTGTTGATATTGTGAGCAAATTTCCGGTGGGGACCAAAATCTATATATTAGCGCCGGTGGTCCGGGGCCGCAAAGGGTTGCATAAAGGTGTTTTTGAAGAGATTAGAAAAGAGGGTTTTCTACGAACACGTGTGAATGGAAAAGTATGCAATATCAATGACAAGATTACTCTGGAAAGGAATAAAAAACATAGCATTGAAGTCGTTGTAGATCGGCTGGTGATAGAAAATGATTACCATGAACGACTTACAGAATCAATTGAATTGGCTCTGAAGATCGGCTCCGGTTTATTGATGATTCATGAACTACCAAAAAAAGATCACTTATTTAGCGAACATTTTGCTTGTCCCCATTGCGAAGTATCAATGGAAGAACTGTCCCCGCGCATGTTTTCGTTCAATTCACCTTATGGCGCCTGCCCCCACTGTGATGGTTTGGGAGCGCATTTAGAAATTGATCCTGAATTGGTTGTTCCCGATAAGACCAAGTCTATCATTCAGGGTGCCGTAGCACCGCTCGGGGAGCAACCCCGGGGAAATTGGTACGGTAGTATACTCAAAAGTCTGGCAAAACATTATCATTTTAATTTTACAACACCATGGGTCATGCTTGATCCCAATGTACGGGAGATATTATTGTTTGGTACCGGTAGCGAAAAAATGAAAATGACCTATTCTTCTGATCGCTGGACAGGAACTTACACCGGCGGCTGGGAAGGAGCCATTCCAAACTTAATGCGCAGGTACAAACAGACCAAATCTGCTCATATTCGGAAATGGATCGAACAATTTATGAGCATGCGCTCCTGTCCAGAGTGCGCTGGCGCCCGGTTACGCGTGGAAAGCCGGGCGGTATTAATTGATAATAAAAGCTTGGGTGAAGTATCTACTATGTCCATAGAGGACGCACTTATATTTTTTGAAAATATCAAGCTGAGCAAGACCGAAAAACAAATTGCCGCACAAATTCTGAAGGAACTTATGAACAGGTTGAGTTTTCTGGTGAATGTTGGGTTGAGTTACTTGACTCTAGATCGTTCTGCTGTTACACTTTCCGGCGGTGAAGCTCAGCGTATTCGCTTGGCTACCCAGATCGGATCACAATTAGTCGGTGTCCTATATATTTTGGATGAACCATCCATTGGTCTCCATCCCCGAGATAACTCGCGGTTACTCAACACATTGAAAGCACTGCGGGATCAAGGTAATAGTATTGTTGTTGTTGAGCATGATCAGGAAACAATGGAATCAGCTGATCATATTGTAGATCTGGGACCCGGTGCCGGAGAACATGGCGGTGAAGTGGTGTTTGTTGGCTCTCCGGAAGCTATTTTAAATGAAGCTAATTCAATTACGGGGCAATACTTGTCTGGGGAAAAATTTATTCCTATCCCGAAAAATCGCCGCCGTGGCAATGGTAAAAAACTGAAAATAACTGGTGCCTATGGTAATAATCTGCAACAGATTAATGCAGTGTTTCCCTTGGGAAAACTGACCGTGGTCACCGGTGTGTCCGGCAGCGGGAAAAGTACTCTGGTTAATGAAACTCTATTTCCCATCTTGCACAAAGAATTGAATAATGCTAGAGCGTATCCACTGCCTTATGATACGATTGCAGGCTTGCAGTTTTTGGATAAAGTCGTCGCAATTGATCAAAAGCCGATCGGACGGACACCTCGTTCCAATCCCGCCACCTATACCGGTGTCTTTACCTTCATCAGGGATTTATTTACTCAACTCTCTGAATCAAAAATGCGCGGTTATAGACCGGGTCGCTTTTCTTTTAACGTCAAGGGCGGTCGCTGTGAATCCTGTGCGGGTGACGGTATTATCAAAATTGAAATGAATTTTTTACCGGACGTGTACGTTACCTGTGAAGTTTGTAAAGGATCCCGTTACAATCGGGAGACGTTGGAGATTAAATATAAGAGTAAAACCATTGCTGATGTATTGAATATGTCGGTGGAGGAGGCACTTAAGTTTTTTGAGAATATTCCAGCGATCAAAAAGAAATTAATTACTTTATATGAAGTAGGATTAGGATATATTCGCCTTGGTCAACAGGCTACAACTCTTTCCGGCGGCGAGGCCCAACGGGTGAAGCTGTCCACCGAATTGTCTCGGGTCGGTAAAGACCGTTCGCTCTATATATTAGATGAACCAACCACCGGACTGCATTTTGAGGATGTCAATATGTTACTAGACGTATTACAGCGTTTAGTGGATCGGGGTAATACAGTGATCGTAATTGAGCATAATTTGGATGTGATTAAATCTGCGGACTGGATCATTGATCTCGGTCCGGAAGGTGGTAATGGTGGCGGCCAAATCATATTTTCTGGAACGCCGGAAGATATAATTAAAGATAAACAGTCTTACACAGGTGTTTTCTTAAAACAAACATTAAACGGTCACAAAAACGGACGAATGAAACGCAAATGAAACATCCCCGGGAATTAAAACAAGTATTTCCCTATTGGGAGGTTACTAAAGACCTTATCGATCAATGTATTGACATAATGCTTAATCTACGGCAGAGCGGCCATCCCGGCGGATCCCGATCTAAAGTCCACGGCTTGATTGTAACAATGTTCTCCGGTGCCATGCGTTGGGACATTCGCGAGGCCGGCAAACGCTTTGCAGACCGTTTTGTATTGGTGGCTGGCCATACAAATCCAGTAGTGTATGCAACCTTGGCGGTATTGAATGAAGCATTACGGATTAAATACAGACAAACCAGGGATAGTAAATATGAACATACTAAAGGTGTAGATTTTCAATTGGTGTGGGAAGATCTGTTAACGCTGCGGCGCAGTGGCGGCTTACCAGGCCACGCCGAAATGGAAGGAAAAACACTTTTTTTCAAATTTAATACCGGTCCCAGCGGTCATGGCTCGCCCCCGGCCGCCGGAGAGGCCCTGGCTTTAAAACTTGCTCATGTACCAGAAGTTAAGGTCTTTGCTTTTGAGGGCGAGGGTGGTTTTTCCACTGGGGCGACCCACGAAATGATGAATTCCGCGTGGGGACTTGGGTTAGGTAATCTGATTTATTTTATGGATTGGAATGATTTTGGAATAGATGACCGACCATTCAGCTCCATTATGTATGGAACGCCAGAGGACTGGTTTGGCTCCCACGGCTGGTATGTAACCGGGACTATGGATGGTGAAGATTGGGCATCATTGACTACAGCATATTATAGACTACTGGTTGCAGATGCCAAACCCGATCAACCCAAAGTGTTGTATGCCAGAATGCGTAAAGGGCGGGGTTACTATAAATATGATAATGCCAGTCATGGTTCTGCCCATAAGCGAAATTCAGGATTGTTTTGGCAGACCAAAAGCGATTTTGCTAAAAAATATAATGTTGAATTTGAACACCATGGCAGTGTAGCTCCGGATACATGGGATGGCCAGCTCAATCAAGCTCGGTCAATGTTTGCAACGGTATTTTCAGTGCTGAAGACCAATCAGAAACTGGTGGATTACTTGGCAGATACACTGGTAGAAATTGGTGATAGCGTCCCCGATAGATTGGATCGTTGCCGCATTTCTGATGCAAATCCGGCCCTGGATAAGCACATTTTTAATGTGAATGAGTTACCATCTGAACTGTTTGCTGCTCCGGAGGAAAAAGTACCAAACCGGGTGGGGTTCTCCAAATATGCCAGTTACATCAACTCCATGGTGGAGCAAAAATATGGTCGGCCGCTGGTCATTGCTATGAGTGCAGACCTAGCCGATTCAACGAACATTTCCGGGTTTGCGCAAGGCTGGTCCGGCCGTAAAGATTATGGTCTGTATAATAAAGACTCGAATCTGGACAGCCCCCTAATGCCCCAGGGCATTACAGAATTTACTAATTCCGGTATGTTGGCGGGATTGGCTACTGTGAATTTCAGCGATGATCCGTACACCAATTTCAACGGATTCTACGGTGCGATGAGCACATATGGCTCTTTCAGTTATTTGAAGTATGGCCCCATGCGATTATTCAGTCAGATTGCTCAGGATTCTGATCTGAAAATTGGCAAAATCATCTGGGTGGCCGGTCATTCCGGGCCCGAAACAGCTGAAGATAGTCGCACCCATTTTGGAATATTTGCGCCTGGAGTCACCCAGCTATTTCCGGAGGGACATATAGTAAATATTCACCCCTGGGAGCACAATGAGGTTGCCCCGGCATTAGCGGCGGCACTCAATACGGACATACCCATTATCGGGTTGCATTTGACCCGACCCCCAGTGATGATACCTGATCGGAATGCTCTGGGCATGGCTTCTCATTTGGATGCAGCCAAAGGAGCCTATATCATTAAAAATTACGATAGTGACAAACCAAAGGAAGGTTTAGTCATCGTCCGGGGCACCAGTGCCACCAATTCTATTGTGGAATTATTGCCAAGATTGCATAATAAAGGGCCAAATGTGAAAATCGTGTCTGCTATTTCCTGGATATTATTTCAGCTCCAGCCGCTGTCCTATCGTAACTCCATAATTGACAGAAATGAGTGGCCCGATGCCATGGTTGTTACCAACAGCGCAAAACAGTTGATGTACAAATGGATGGCAAACAAGGTCGTGGAAGTATACTCCTTGTCTTCAGATTGGGATAACCGCTGGCGTACTGGTGGATCTGTGGAAGAAATAGTGGATGAAGCTCATTTATCGCCCCATTGGGTCTGGGCGGGTATAAAAAAATTTGCTACAGATAGGCCTGAACGACTAGCAACGATGAGCGAGGGGTTGCCCGTATAGTACCCAAAAATTTGACGAGTCCCACTTCATTTTAGTACCTTCCAGGGCTGTAGAAAGACCATGTTCGATTATTTCATCCTTATTTATGACTGAATACCATATCACAAATCCCATACCGCAAGAAGAGGATATCCTTGTTGAAAAATCTCTGCGTCCTAATAAATTTGATGAATTTATCGGGCAGCAGGAAGTAGTAAATAATCTTCAATTGTACATTGAAGCGGCGAATAACCGGAATGAATCCCTGGACCATGTACTTTTGTTTGGTCCTCCCGGATTAGGGAAAACAACTCTGGCGAATATCATTTCCAAGGAGTTGAACGTCAGTTTGAAGCAGTCTTCCGGCCCTGTGATGGAACGTGCTGGTGACTTGGCGGGTATTTTGACCAACCTGCAAGGACGAGATGTATTTTTTATTGATGAGATACACCGTTTGAATTCTGTTGTGGAAGAATATCTTTATTCTGCTATGGAAGATTACCGGATCGAGATCATGATTGATAAGGGTCCCAGCGCCCGCAATGTACAGTTGAATGTGGAACCATTCACGTTAATCGGAGCCACAACGCGCTTGGGGAATCTTACATCTCCGCTGCGGGATCGGTTTGGTGTGGTGTTGCGGGTTGATTTTTATAAACTTGATGATCTCTTTCAGATTATCCAGCGCTCGGCCAACATTTTACAGGTAGCAGTGGATGAACAGGGCACCTGGGAACTGGCTTGCCGAAGCAGAGGTACACCGCGGATCGCCAACCGTATTTTACGCCGGGCACGGGATTATGCCGAAGTTAAAGCAAATGGGTTGATCGATGTACGAGTAGCAAAAGCAGCACTGGATGGGATGGGGATTGATAACCACGGTCTGGATGATATGGATCGTCGCATCTTAACAGCTCTAATCGAACAATTTAACGGCGGCCCGGTGGGAGTCAATTCTTTATCTGTGGCGGTGAGCGAAGACACCACAACCATTGAGGATGTATATGAACCATACCTGATCAAAGAAGGATTCATTCAGCGCACATCCCGGGGACGCATTGCCCAGGAAAAGACATTTAAACTGCTAAACAAACCATTTAACCAAGAAACACAACAAAGGTTGTTTAAATGATAAATAAAAAGAAAAAATTTAAACTGACGGATTTTGATTATCCATTGCCAGAAAAATATATCGCTCAGTACCCAGCCAAACGTCGGGACCTGTCCAAACTCATGATCATGGATAAAGAAACGGGAGAACTTGAGCATAGAATTTTTTCCAATATAACGAAATACTTCAGGAAAGATGATTTACTTATTCTTAACAACACAAAGGTGTTCCCGGCCCGCCTGTATGCCAGTAAAGACCGTACTGATGCAATAGTAGAAGTGTTTTTGCTCCGCGAATTGGAGAATGAGCTTTGGGAGGTTATGGTGCGCCCGGCCCGCAAGGTGCGGATTGGAAACAAACTCATGTTTGCCAAAAATGTGTTTTGCGACGTTATCGATAACACCATCTCCGGCGGCAGAGTTGTCCGTTTTGAATATCCGGGTGATAATTTCTATTCAATCATCGATCGTATCGGCACTTCGCCCCTTCCGACTTACATAAAGCGGCCCGCGGAGGCAAAAGATAAAGTCCGCTACCAAACTGTGTACGCTGATGAACGCGGCGCCGTCGCGGCACCCACTGCCGGGTTGCATTTTACTGCTGGATTGCTCAAACGGCTGGAAGCAAAAGGAGTGAATATTGCCTATGTAACCCTGCATATCAGTTTGGGTACATTCCGCCCGGTTCGGGTAGAAGATCTGAACCGCCACCAAATGGATTCAGAATACTTTGAAGTTAGTCCAAAAACTGCCTTGGCCATCAATGAAACAAAACATAAACGCCGCAAAGTATACGCTACAGGTACTTCAACAGTCCGTGCCTTGGAAACAATAGCAGTGTCCGGTTTTCAGGTATCGCCAAGACGAGGCTGGACGGATAAATTTATTTATCCACCCTACAAATTCCGGATGGTAGATGGTATTATTACCAACTTTCACCAGCCAAAAAGTACCCTACTAATGATGATTTCTGCCTTTTGTGACAGGGACAGAATGATGAAAGTATACCGCATCGCTAAAAAGAATAACTATCGCTTTTTAAGTTATGGCGATGCTATGTTTATCAAATAATGTCTGATTTACTTCAGGCCGGAGCGGTCATCACCGCAGCTGGATCTGGGGCACGGTTCGGAGAAAAAAAACAGTTCAAACTGCTGAGCCACCGCCACCTGTTTTTACATACCTTAACTCCTTTTTTGGACTGTACAGATATCCATGAGGTGGTCCTGGTTGTGCCAGCAGAGGACCTGGACAATATAACCCGTGAACAGGCCTCATTTACAGTTGCAAAACCGGTCAAAATAGTAGCCGGCGCTCAGCACCGACAAGACTCTGTATTGAACGGTTGCAGGGCATTATCGGCGGATCTTGCCATCATCGTTGTTCACGATGCTGCGCGGCCTTTTGTCACGCCAGAATTGATCAAAGCCACTATAGATGGATGTATAGACGCTGACGGCTGTATTGCTGCTTTCCCCGTAAAAGATACGGTGAAGCAAGTGTTCGCTGGTTATATTCAACAAACGATTGACCGCAACACAATTTGGCTGGCGCAGACGCCCCAAACCTTTCACAGGGAAATGCTGATGAAGGCACTACGGCAGAACACAGGTGCGACCGATGAAGCATCCCTGGTGGAGGCCTTGGGGGGGTATATTCGGGTTGTAGCAGGACCATTCTCAAATTTCAAGATCACGACCAAAGAGGATTGGAAATTGGCGGAGAAAATGATCATATGATCAAGACAGGCATCGGTTACGATGTTCACCCTCTGACAGCAAGGGAATCGCTCATCATTGGAGGTGTCAAAATCGACAGCCCAAAGGGGTCCGTGGGTCACTCTGATGGGGATGTGCTCCTTCATGCCATTGTAGATGCATTGTTGGGAGCGTCAAACCTGGGAGACATTGGCCAGCATTTTCCCAGCTCGGACAAGCGATGGAAAGGCAAGGAAAGCATCTATTTTTTAGCACACACCGCAGGGCTCGTCCGTAATGAAGGGTATGCAATAGACCATATTGATAGCACGGTTATTCTCGAAGAACCAAAACTGGTAGACCTAGTCCCAGAAATGATCCATAAGATCGCAAATACTCTCCAGGTGGACAAAGCTGCTGTCTCTATTAAAGCCACCACCACAGATAAAATGGGCTTCATTGGCCGGGGTGAGGGCCTCGGCGCGGTGGCCATCGCTACTGTTTCAAAGTAATGATTATCAATAATTGTGCCCTTTTATCATTCCCCCGTTACAGGGAAAAATAAGGAAAAGGATCAAATGATCTCCCCAGTTATAGGGAAAAATCAAAGCGGGGTTCAACATTGAATTCATTGTCCCTTAGGTCTCATGCTAAGGTGAATCTTGGTCTCCAAGTGCTGGGTAAGCGAAACGATGGTTATCATGAACTGCATACTATATTTCAAGAGTTGGAATTCCATGATACTGTTCATATGTCGATAAGTGACCAGGGATGTGAAATATCGTCCACCGGTCCGGCCTTTCCATTGGATGATTCCAACACGTGTAAAAAAGCGTATACCGCTGTTTGCTCACACTACTCCATTGACCAGGGAATCAAAGTGAATATAGAGAAACACATTCCACAGCGATCCGGCCTTGGTGGAGGCTCCAGCAATGGCGCAGCAGTGATCAAGGGGATGAATAAATTGTTTGACCTTGCGCTTGCAGCAAATGAAATGGAAACCCTGGCCGCTCCCGTTGGCGCAGATGGTCCTTTTTTCATTAAAGGCAGGACCCAACTAGGCGAAGGAATCGGTTCAAAACTAACCCCTATTCATCATCTACAAAACTATACTTTTTTATTGATTACCCCGCCTGTTTCCATTTCTACTATCTGGGCTTATTCAGCTTTGAAAAAGGATTTGCAGAACAAAGTGAAAAAAGCTAAATTTGCCGACCTTTTAAGAAGGGATCCACTTCCTTTTGAGCTATTTAAGAATGATTTTGAACGGATAGTGATTCCAGCACATCCAGAGATTGGTCAGATAAAAGATTCGTTGCTAATGAACGGAGCTCGATATGCCAGTCTGTCGGGTAGTGGTTCGACTGTGTTCGGAATGTTTGACGAAGAGGCTGCTGCTCGGGTGGCCGAGTCTGTTTTTCCGTCCGACTACCGAACCATCATTACCAGTCCAATTCACAGCTGAAATCTAATTCAAACACCCTTGGGGCGTCGTCTAATGGTAGGACACCGGGTTTTGGTCCCGGCAGTTGGGGTTCGAATCCCTGCGCCCCAGCATAATGAAAAGAAACAAATTAAAAATATTCACAGGCCGCAGTAATCCGGCACTAGGTCAGGCGATCGCTGATCATCTGGATGCGCCCCTTGGTGAAATTAACATTAAAGATTTTGCCGATGGGGAGATCTGGATCAAATTCCAGGAAAATATCCGCAACCAGAATGTTTACATCGTCCAACCCACTAATGGACCAGCTAAAAATATATTAGAGTTGGTACTTATTTTGGATGCAGCGGTGCGAGCTTCAGCAAAAAGTGTGACTGCTGTCATTCCTTATTTCGGCTATGCCCGGCAGGATCGTAAAGATACTCCACGGGTGCCAATTTCTGCCCGGGTAATGGTTGATATGATTACAGCGGCCGGTGCGAATCGTATCGTTACTATGGATTTGCATTCAACACAGATTCAGGGCTTTGCCACCATCCCTTTCGATCATTTGTATAGCCGTATGGTACTTTTGGATCATATTAAAGCGTTGGGATTTGATCCGAAAAAATCAGCTGTGCTTTCACCTGATGTGGGTTCAGCACGTATGAGTCAAGCCTATGCTAAACGTCTGGGGATGCATTTTGCGTTGATTGACAAACGCCGTTATGCCCCGAATGAAACAGAAGTCATACATCTCATTGGCGATCTGAAAGCAAAAGATGTGCTCATAATTGATGACATGATCGACACTGCAGGATCCACGGTTAATGCGGCAAATGCGGCAATGGACAACGGCGCGCAATCGGTTACAGCAGTTGCTACCCATGCATTGCTTTCTCCTCCGGCAGTAGAACGATTGGAAAATTCATCTATTACGAAATTAGTTGTAACCGATACTGTAGCGATTCCGGAAGAGAAAAAAATAGCCAACATGCAGATAGTAACAGTCGCCAACATATTTGGTGAAGCTATTTACCGTATTCACAAAGGTACATCGGTGAGCTCATTGTTCGAATTTTAAAGGAGAAAAAATGGCAGATTATTATCAATTAAACGTCCAAAAAAGAGATGCAGTGGGTTCTGCAGCTGCCAAAGTGCTGCGACGCAATGGCAGTATACCGGCTAATTATTATTATAAAGATACAGATAATACGAACCTGCTTGTTGATGATAAGGAACTGTTCCATGCTCTACATTCCGGCCAACGCATATTTGCAGTTGAGCTGGGAGGAGATAAACAATATGTCATGATCAAGGAGATTCAATATCATCCGGTTACGGATATTGTAATGCATGTAGATTTTATGCGTATCCGCCGCGCGGAAAAAATAACTATTTCCGTTCCCATCCATTTGGAAGGTGATGCTCCGGGTGTGGTGGAAGGCGGTGTATTATCACAAATCATTATCGCACTGGATATTGAATGCTTACCAATAAATATCCCTGAATTTATACCGCTGGATATTAGCAATATGGAAATGAAAAGTAGTGTTTCGGTTGCAGATATCAACATTAGTGGAGAAATAACCATCATCACTGCTTCGGAACAAGTAATCGCTACAATTGCACCACCCAAAGAAGAGGAAGCACCCAAACTTGAAGAAGTTAAAGGTGAAGAAGGTTTGGTAGAATCTGCAGTCGAAGATAGAGCGGAACCAGCTGCGGCAGTTGGTAAAGATACTGCCGATGATGGTGAGAAAGGTGCGGAAAACGCTGAATAATTATGAACGCGTTTGTGGGACTAGGAAATCCCGGACCGGAATATGCGAATACAAAGCACAACGCGGGTTTTTGGGTTGTGGACAAACTGGCGCAACGCTGGTCTATCCAGTTTCAGCCTGGGGAGGGATCCTTTGTCTTTGCTGAAACAACCGATCGTACTGTTTTGCTCATGAAACCAACCACCGGGATGAATGCCAGCGGTGTTGCCGTAAAAAAGCTCATCGCTGATAATGATTTGGATATTTCCAAACTTTATGTAATTGTGGATGATGTGGATCTGCCATTGGGGACACTGCGGATCCGCCCCAAAGGTGGAGATGGCTGTCATCGGGGTGTGGAATCTGTGATCTATAGTCTGGGGCAGACCGGATTTCCGCGGTTTCGATTTGGTGTTGCCGCCGCTGATCATAAACGGCCGGCAGAAGAATATGTGCTTAAACCATTTAATAAAAAGGATCAGTCCACTGCTGATCAGATGGTGCAAACGGCTGCCGATGCTGTGGAATACTGTTTGCGGGAGGGACTGAACCGCACGATGAATGAATATAATTCATAAGGTTAATCATTGGTTACAGATAATTTAATGATGTACGTGAATTTGGCTCTGGCCGCGGGTGTTTTGGCCCTATTTTTCTCCGGTTGGAAAACTGGCTGGATCAGTAAGCAGGATGAAGGTACAGACAAAATAAAAATGATCGGCGCGAATATTGCGGAAGGAGCCATGGCTTTCCTGAAGGTGGAATACAGGGTGTTAGCAGTATTTGTAGTAATCGTTGCCGCATTGCTGGCTTATACAAATGCAAGTAATCCAGAATCCAGTTCAATGATAGCTGTATCTTTCATCACCGGGGCGCTGTGTTCGGGGCTGGCTGGATTTATGGGTATGCGCGTGGCTACAAAAGCAAATTATAGAACAACTAATGCCGCCCAGACCGGTTTAGCGCCGGCATTGCATGTAGCGTTTACCGGCGGGTCGGTTATGGGTATAGCGGTCGTTGGATTGGGTGTTATCGGTTTAACCGGACTTTTTATTATATACGTGAACCAGGATTGGATCATTGGCAAGGTATTAAATGTGATTTCCGGTTTTTCTTTGGGGGCTTCATCCATTGCTCTATTTGCGCGGGTGGGTGGTGGTATATATACCAAAGCAGCTGATGTGGGTGCGGATCTCGTTGGAAAAGTAGAAGCCGGTATCCCCGAGGATCACCCTTTAAATCCTGCCACTATCGCTGATAATGTGGGTGATAATGTGGGTGATGTTGCCGGAATGGGTGCCGACCTCTTTGAATCATATGTGGGGTCAATTATTGGCTCGATGGTATTAGGTGCAGTAATGGGATTAAATTTTGTATTATTACCTTTATACATTGCAGCTGCTGGAATATTAGTATCGATTCTGGGTACATTCATGGTATCTGTAAAAGAAGGTGGGAATCCCCAAAGGGCTTTGAATCAAGGTGAGTTCGGGAGCTCATTTATTATGATTGGTGTGATCTATTTCTTGATTCAAAATATTCTTCCATCCGATTTTGTTCAAGGTGGAGAAACATTTACAAGCATGGGTGTATTCTGGGCAACCGTTATAGGTTTGTTTGCTGGATTGGGAATAGGGCTTATTACTGAGCACTACACCGGAACAGGAACATCACCAGTTTTATTTATTACAAAACAATCTTTAACAGGTCCTGCCACAAATATTATTGCTGGATTAGGTGTAGGTATGCAATCCACAGCTATACCAATATTAATTTTAGCCACCGCAATAATGGGTGCACATTATTTTGCTGGTCTATATGGCATTGCATTGGCGGCATTAGGCATGCTGGCAAATACGGGAATTCAGCTGGCTGTTGATGCGTATGGCCCTATTTCTGATAATGCAGGTGGTATCGCTGAGATGGCTGGACTACCTGCAGAAGTTCGTAAACGTACTGATAAACTGGATGCCGTTGGTAACACTACAGCTGCAATTGGTAAAGGATTTGCCATTGGTTCTGCGGCTCTGACCGCTTTGGCCCTTTTTGCTGCATATATGGTCCAAACTAACATGACGGGTATTGATATTGCCAATCCCATGGTCATGGCGGGATTGTTTGTGGGTGGTATGCTGCCTTTTCTCTTTTCATCATTGGCAATGAATGCTGTGGGTCGCGCGGCCATGGCAATGATTGAAGAAGTACGCCGTCAATTTAGAAATATTCCGGAATTAAAGGCTGCGTTGGATATAATGAAAAATGGCGATGAATCTACTTGGTCTGATGAAGATAAAGCTACGTATGAATTAGGATTGACGAAAGCTGAACACGGCCGCTGTGTTGAAATTTCTACACAGTCAGCAATTAAAGAAATGGTGTTGCCGGGCATACTTGCAGTTACTTCGCCTGTTTTGGTTGGATTTGTTTTTGGTCCGGAAACTTTAGGAGGACTTTTAGCGGGTGTAACGGTATGTGGTGTACTTATGGCTATTTTCCAGTCTAATGCTGGAGGAGCCTGGGATAATGCTAAGAAAATGATTGAAGAAGGCGTGGAAGTAAATGGAGTCAGTCTCCAAAAAGGATCAGATGCTCACAAGGCTGCTGTGGTTGGTGATACAGTTGGTGATCCTTTTAAGGATACTTCCGGTCCGGCTTTGAATATATTAATAAAATTAATGTCAGTGGTGTCGCTAGTAATCGCACCACTGTTAGTTTAAGGAGACACTATGCGATATTATGAAACGTTATATATTCTGAACCCTAATTTCGAGCAGGAACGGGTAAATTCAATCACTAAGGAAATAGAAGACCAGGTTGGTAAAATCAGCAGTATCATCAATCACAAACCTTGGGGGAAAAAACGATTGGCGTATCCCGTTGAACAACATAAATATGGAAATTTTATGCTGTTACAATATGAATCAGATGAACCAAGAAGATTAGATGACTTTACTAATTTTATGAAATTGAACAATTCAATTTTTCGTTTTCAAACAATTCGGTTGAATGAAAAACCGGAGAAAAGTGAAAGTGATGACACCGTGCCAAAAACGAATATGTCCGTCATGAATAAAAATGAACAGCGCAAGGAAGATATCACTCCTGATGTCAGCGTGGATGTAAAGGGAGAAAATGCAGAAGAAGCGCAAAAAGTGGCAACGGATGAACCGGCCCCAGAAGAAACGGCAGATTAATTAAGAGGAGATGTAGAAATGGCATTTATAAGTAGAAAGAAGTTCTGTTATTTCAAAGAAAATGGCATTACGGAAATTGATTATAAAAATGTAGTACTGTTACGCCGATTTGTAACTGATCAGGGAAAGATTATGCCCCGCCGAGTGACAGGTACAAGCGCAAAAATGCACCGTAAATTAATCAAGGCTATCAAACGGGCTCGTAATATTGCCTTATTGCCTTATTCTAATTTAACGGACAATTAATACAAACAAGGAATTTACACCCATGGACGTTATTTTACTCCAAGATGTGACACCATTAGGGACAGCCGGTGACATAGTGAATGTTAAACCCGGATATGCCCGCAACTATCTATTTCCCCGCAGGTTGGCTTTGCGGGCATCGAAACGTAATTTAACCATCGCTGAAGAACAGAAGCGTAATGCTGAAAAACGTCATGCCCATGATAATAAAATGAGTACCAAGCTCGCTGAAGAATTAAAAGATATGGAATTAACCTTTGAAGTGCAGGTAGGGGATGAAGAAAAAATGTTTGGGGCGGTGACCACCAAAGATATTCATAAAAAACTGGCGGATAAAGAAATTGCTATAGAACGTTACCGCATTGTGTTAAATGAGCCAATCAAAGCGTTGGGCATCTACCATGTCCCGGTACGTATATCCTCAGACTTACAGCCGGAACTAAAAGTATACGTTATCAAAGCATGATTAAATCCATTCCAATCATAACTCTATAATTATTTTACAGGGGTTATTATTTTAAAAGAACTCTTGCTGTACATAAGTACAGCCGCTATTTTCAGTGATCATGTTTGCGAAAGTTGCCTTTCCTATATCAAGCTATAAGCAGTTTATCTATTCAATCCCTACAGCATTGCAAAATAACGTTTCAGTTGGTGTACGAGTAAAAGCACCGTTTGGAAAACGCGTAGCTACCGGTATCATTGTATCCATGTCTGATACGGTCGAGTATTCTGGCCAGCTACGGGCAATTCAAGCTCTAGTAGATGACCAACCTGTTTTCGATGAACCATTATGGCAATTAGCATTATGGATGAGTGAATATTATTTTACACCTATAGGTCAAGTTGTAAAGACCATATTACCCTCCAAACTGAACACAAAATACACTCCACCTCGACAACAAATAGTTGCGTTTAAAACATATGGGAATGATAAAGAAAAATTAGCAACTCGGGCACCAAATCAACTGAAGGTGTTGGAATATCTCCACCGGCAAGATGATGCAGTATCTGTTGGCAGTTTACGCGCTATTGTCAGCAATCCGCACCAAGTTTGCAAAATTTTAGTGGGTAAAGATCTGATTGAAGTTGATACAGTAACCCACCTACCGGACACCACCGGGTTTACTTTTGCCCCTATTCACAAGGAAATTAATTTTACCAATGAACAAAAAACGGCCAATCAAAAGTTAATTTCCGCATTAACACAAAACACTTTTAATTCATTTATGCTTCATGGAGTTACTGGTAGCGGTAAAACAGAACTCTACATTGAATTGGTTAGGAATGCACTTGCTCTTGAACAAACCGCGATTGTTTTACTTCCGGAAATTTCTTTGACGCCCCAGATTGCAGGCCGTTTTCGGGCTGTGTTTGGCGATCGTGTAGCACTGTGGCATTCCAAGTTATCTAGTTCGGTCAGAGCCTGGACTTGGAAGCAAATCTGCGCCGGTGAATTTTACGTAGTGATCGGCGCTCGCAGTGCAATTTTCGCACCATTGCGGAACTTGGGTGCAGTTATTGTGGATGAAGAGCAAGAGCATTCCTACAAACAGGAATCACCGGCCCCCAGATATCATACCCGAGATGTAGCCTTAATGCGGGGAAAACTCCATCGTGCTGTAGTCGTGATGGCCAGCGCGACTCCAAGCTTAGAAAGCTATTATAATCAAATAAAAGAAAAACATACGTATTTGTACTTATCTGAACGATATGGTGGTATTCCTTATCCTCAGGTACATATTGTGGATATGATCAAGGAACAAGAAGAAACGGGAAAATATCAACATATTATCTCCGGTCTGTTGCAACATAAGATTGAGGATCGGCTGTCTAAAGGAGAACAAGTCATTATTTTGCAGAACCGCCGTGGTTTTTCACCCATAGTCCGCTGTGGGGACTGTGGCACGGTGGAAACATGTAATGATTGTGCGATACCGTTAACGTATCATAGTTTTCAACGATTATTGAAATGTCACTTTTGTGGATTTGAGACAGCAAATGTTTTGACTACCTGTAACAATTGCAATAGCATCAATATTAAACTATTGGGTATAGGTACGCAAAGAGTGGAAGATATAATTAAAAATACGTTCCAAGATGCCAGCATTACCCGAATCGACATTGATACATCGAGCCGTGGGGATGTTTTAGCAAAAACATTAGAGGATTTTGCTGCCGGGAAAATTCAAATTCTTATCGGAACGCAAATGATTGCCAAGGGTCTGGATTTTGACAAAACAACCTTGGTGGGTATCATTAACGGGGATACGGGTTTATTTCTCCCCGATTTCCGGTCCGGAGAAAAAGTATTTCAACTGCTATATCAAGCGGCCGGAAGATCGGGGAGGCGGACGCCCGGAGAAGTGGTTATTCAAACATATAACAGCGCCGACCCGGTATTAAAAAATGCCGCTAGACTTGATCTGAAAACGTATTATAACATTGCCTTAAGCGAACGCCAAGAATTGTTGTATCCCCCCTTTTCCTGGCTCATACGGATAGAGTTGGAAGCTAATAAAAAAGATCGGATTATAGCTGTTGCAAAACAAATCAGAACTAAACTCACCGCCCCATTTAAGGGTTTGACTATATTGGGGCCGGCTAATTGCTATCGGGAACGATTACGGGGCAAATATCGTATGCATATCATGTTAAAATCCGATAAAACACGGGATCGTAACGGCACAAAGCTACACCGGTACTTAAAACAGCAAATTGATGATGGCTTACTACAGAAAATCCCCAGTGCTGTACACGTCAATATTGACGTCAATCCCGTATCGGTCTTATGAAGATCAACCATACCATTTTGTTGATCAGTCTCCTGAGCGGCAGTACGACCTATTCTGGATTACAGCATTGGTACTCCCCGCACCAGATCGCGGTCACCGGGGCCGGCGGGGCGGTATCGACTATTACCGCAGATGTCCTCAACCCCGCGGGTTTATGGAATCAGCCGAGACAATTAAGTGTTAGTTCTATCACCTATCCTGCTGATATTGCTGCCCAATCTCTGCACTTGGTTTTACCCGGAGTAAATGTTGTTAGAGCTTACAGTATCAGATATCTAAACTACGGTTTATTTGATGGGCGCGATGAATTAAATCAGGAAACAGATCAGTATATCGCCGCGGATACTTGGCTAAATTGGGCCGCGGCCGGGCAATCCCGGAAATGGCCGCTGTCATGGGGCCTAAGCAGCGGATTGTTCTATAGTGCCCTTGATGATAAGCAATCCATTTTACTTACATTTTCCTGCGGGTTGATAATGACATCTTCAGTACTGGATACAAAATTAGGTTTAAGTTTGGTCCATGCCGGTGTAGTACTTGAATCATATACTGGTTATAAAGAATCGTTGCCCACAGTTATTGTAGCTTCATTTGCGAAGGAGATGGCGTACCTGCCGTTGACTATCGCTGTGGATATTGAAAAACCATTAGAACAAAATAGAGTCACTACGCGCTTTGGGGGTATATTCACTTTGCCCCATAACTGGCAGATTAAGTTAGGGACCACTTCCAACAAGATTGCCCAATCCATTAGTGAAAATGTCGCCAAAAATATTTTTATCGATACCGGTGCCGGAATCTCCTGGGCCTATGCCCGGTATAGTTTTGAATATAGTTTATATCTCTATGGACCGGGAGGTTGGATATCGGGCGTAGCGATCAGTATCCGTTTTTAAGACGTGTATAGGATTTTTTGGTTCATATCATTCATTTTATTTTTTCCGTTATTTGCCCAAGAACTTGATATCAGTTACGACCTGGATTTATATTTCCATCCAATGATTGACCAGACCCCGGGCTACATCTCAGGGGTCAATCGAGTACGCATTGTAAATCAAACTAATACACTATTAACTGAGCTCTATTTTCTCAACCCCAGCAATCATTATTCTAAAACCGGAGACTCAGACTCGCCGACATCTACAATCGATATAATCCGTGCTTCACATTTGGGCAGCGTTGCCGGTAACGATAGCAGTGTTCTAAATATAAAAGTAAATCCGCCCCTAGGCCCCGGTGAAACCGTGTTAGTAGATATCGCTTTTAAAACAAATTTTAGCCGCTGGCGGCACAGTGCCGTTCCTACGCAGGGTAAAGATGGCGATGTAGTTGTTTATAACGGAATTTATTTTTTCCCCATACTACAATATTATTTTCCAGATGGCTGGCATCCGGATAAATATCGCGAGCATAAAAATCAGGTAACCAATTTGGCAACGTTTACCGCAACTATGACCATTCCGGAAGAATATTTAATGGGATCTTCCGCTACAGTAATTAATAAAAAAAATCTTGCCACTGGACATGACCAGTATGAATTGACAGACCAATATTCACCGGGTTTCAGCATCGTTGTATCCAAACATTTGCGATCAACCCTGGCTTCAGTTTCCGGTGTTTCCCTAGAAGTTTTATATCCCCCGCATGAACAACCGCAGATCCCAAAGGTTTTCCATAGGTTGGAGCAATTAATCCCCTATTACAAAGAACACTTTGGTGCTCAACCGTTCGATAAACTTTTAATTAGTGTTGGATATTCGATTAATGCCCGTGCCATTTCTTTACCCAATCATATTATTTTTCAAGACCAGTTGGATTACAGTCAACTTTTGGACCATGAACTTGCGCACCAGTGGTTTGGTCATTCCCTGTTGTCGGGGTACGAAAATGAGCTATGGTTATGTGAATCACTGGCAGAATATGTTTCATGGTCTTTTAACGCTGCGCAAAATGAGAAATCCAATGCATTTACTTTTACTGCACCATTACCTGATGTTAATATTTTGGATGACATTAAAGCAATGGACTCAGGTGACTGGGTGGAGCTCTTTCGAGAAATTGTGGGTGATAATAGTTTGCCACCGATGTACGAACCGGGAAAACAATTACGCTGGGAAGAGGCAGAAAGTGTTTACAGTAAATATATAGCAGGCAACTACGCATTGCAAACCCTGCAGGCTTCCATAGGAGATGCTGACATAAGCAGGATCTTAACTAATTATCGATTATTGCACAGTGGCTCCATTGCAAATTTGGAAGATCTAATCAGGGAGGTTGAAAATAATACTTCAACTGCAATAGCTAATAATTTTAGATTGGCTATTACAACCAGTCTTCGCCCGGATCTTAAAATAAATAAGATTGAATCTGTATATACCAAAAATCACACCTGGGAAAATCATATTCATACTTCATCTATTAGTAAATGGAGTGTGCCGGTGGACATGCTTACCGTTACTGAAAGCGGAGATACAACATTTTTGGAGCGGGTGTCATGGAATGATGAAACAACAATCACCTTGATAACAAAATCTCCAATAATCCTAGCCGAACTGGATCCCCATAAACGTATGTTTGATGCAAATCGTTTTAATAATCGATGGCCGCGGCAAATTGGATTCCAACTGCGATATGGTTTACCCACTTGGGAGACCTATCGATTAAGATATTATCCGCGGCTGCGTAAAGATTGGCAAGGTCATTGGCGTACCGGTGTGAAAATTTCCGGTGGAATCGGTATCAATCTGATGCCCATTATGCCGGTATTTTACCAGAATTTATTTGACCTGGAATTGACTTTTTCCTATGGGTTACCATCCAAAAATTGGGGATTGGTGTTGAATTATAAAACGCCATTAAAATCTACGAATAATTTGTATTGGTCTTTTGCAGTCGGTTATGAATATCCCAAAAATTGGGGACAAATTGCTTTAGTTAATTATTTTGGCGATACTGCCTATTTATCTGTCCATGGCAAGTCTTATTATTCCCGTTTAACATCCACATTGTCCATGACGGAGTACCTGGCAGCTAATCCCAACGATTGGTGGAATGAGGGAAAAAGTTTAAAATTAAAAGAAGAGTGGCGCCTGTTTTATTATTCGGCAATGCAACGGTATTTTATTGAGATTCATGCCTTGGGAGGTTTTAAGGAGGATGCGCAATTTTTCAGTTTTGGTTTTGCTAGTGATTATGAATCCCATGCCTATTCTAACTTTATCCTGCGCGGGCATGCTGAAGGTGGTGTTGTTTGGGACCAGCGGGCCGGCAATGAATTGGTTTATAGATTGTTGTTTGTGCCGAAAATATGGCAGCACCGACAGGGAAGAATTCCACACTTCAGAGGTGTCGCCAATATAGAACAGGATTGGGTTAACAATATATTAAGTGGCGGGTTCAGTTTGGGCTATGAAACATCATATTTTGTCCGGTCGATGGTTTATATTGACATTGCTAAAATAAGCAATGCATCCGGTAGTTTTGGACAGCGCATTGACCAGTTAATAAATGATAAAGATCTGTATATTGCCGCTGGCATTGGTTTGGAAATGCAAACTATGATGGAAATTGGTCTTTATTTTCCTTTTTGGATATCCCATCCCGTATCTTACAGTCAGCACTTTGCTCCACGGGTATTAATGCAATGGGGTTTTTATTTTTAAGAAAAAAGGGTAAAATCCCTTCGGCTACAAAACTTGGAAAATGATCTAATATTCTTTATACTCTGTAGCTTATGAAACAAAATATTTTACTATTAACAGTTTTAAGTATTTTTTCTTTCAGCTGTACAGATGATGAAGTGCCGACTACAGATGATGAAGAGCCAACTGCTGTAGGTCGTGAAACATGGCAAATAGTCCAAGAAGATATTTTTGCGAACAATTGTATAACCTGCCACACTGAAGGCACAACTTTTGCCAACCAATCCAACCTTATTTTAGAATCTGATGTTGCCTATGATCAACTGATCAATCATCCAGTAGATAATGCCGCTGCTCTAGAAGACGGATTAGAGCGACTTGGCACCGATGGTTTAAGCAGCTTGTACAAAAGCTATTTATGGGAGAAAATCAATGCCCCTGATAAAGAACACTTTTATTCCGATCACTCCAACTATGGTTCACTAATGCCCCTGGGTCTGCCGGTTTTAACTAATGGACAGTTAGAATTTATACGGCAGTGGATTGTAGCGGGTGCGCCGGAAATAGGAATTGTCGCTGATTCCTCTGTATTAGCTGATACAACTCGATTTGATGAAGTAGACTTTGCACCGCTACCACTGCCGGAAACAGGAGTACAAATTCATTTAGGTCCTTTTGAAGTGCCGCCTAATTATGAACGGGAATTTTTGCACTATGTTGAGCTGGATACAACAGGTGATCTGTATGTTAATAAAGTGGAAATTACAATGCGCCCCGGCAGTCATCATTTTGTCTTGTATACATTTAGAAATAATCTGCCTAGCGGACTAGAACCGGATCCGGGAGTGTATCGTGATTTAAGAGACCTAAACGGCGACCCTATCTGGGGTAATCTTGCAGCGATGTTCTACCACGATTTTTTTACTGGTACCCAATGGCAGTATATAAATAGAACCTATAGTAATGGATTAGCGCTTAAAATTGATGCTGATCAGGGTTTCGACCTTAATTCACATTATGTCAATCGATCGGATGAAGTAATGATGGGTGAAGTCTATACAAATCTCCATTTTGTGGATTCAACGGAAGTGGATCGTGTCGCCAAGATATTAAACTTGAATAATGGTGTTTTTGAACTACCGCCCAATGCAATCACCACCTTGGAAAAAACATTTTATTTTGATGAACGCAGACATATTATCCAGCTATTTTCTCATGCTCATGAACACAATATTGAATTTGCTGTGGAAATAGCCAGTGGCAGCCGCGGTGGTAATCTTGTATATATTTCTTATGATTGGGAACATCCACCCATATTAGAATTGGATCCACATCTTACACTTGAGCCGAGCGAAGGCTTACGTCTGATCGCTACCTATGATAACTGGACAAATAAAACGCTTACTTTTGGGTTGTTGAGCGAAGATGAAATGATGATTCTGTTCGGTTACTACTACACTGATTAACCATCATAGCTACACTACGTTTATTTTCCCGGCAAGGGCTTTTAATAGTTTTCCTTTTTTCATTTACTTTGAGCCAAAATCAATTTCCTGTAATTATGGTCCATGGTTTTATGGGTTGGGGTCCGGATGAAATGGCTGGGTATAACTACTGGGGTGGAAAGCATGATATTAAACAACATCTTATAGATCAAGGATACGACGTATATCTGGCCTCTGTTGGTCCAGTTTCCTCGAATTGGGACCGGGCAGTTGAATTGTATTACCAGATTAAAGGTGGTCAGGTGGATTATGGTAAATTTCATTCAGAGAAGTATGGAATCATTCAAAAACCTCCGGCTAAAAACTACCTAGGACTATATCCTAAATGGGATGCAGATCACCCGGTCCATATCATTGGCCATAGCATGGGTGGACAAACAGCACGTTTGCTGCAGTATTTGCTAGTGAACGTGATTAGCAGCGACTCAATTGGAATGGTTCCGGAAGAAAGTGAATTATTGGGACATTCAAAAACAGGCTGGATACACTCCATTACTACTCTTTCTACACCGCACGATGGCAGTACCCTCTCCGATCTGGTATCAAAAACATTACCCTTTCTACAGGATTTTATTGGGTTGACTGCTGTTGTAGGAACTAACTTTTTTGATTTTGATTTACAGCAGTGGGGATTCCGAAAAGTAACCGATGAAACGTGGGCGTCTTATTTTAGGCGGATGCGGAAACATCCGGCCTGGGGAACCCACAATATCTGTGCTTGGGATGTCAGTTTGGCCGGAGCCCAGGAATTAAATACATTGGCAACAGCGGATCCAGCTGTGTATTATTTTTCATTTACGACTTATAATACCAATTTAGATACCGCTAGTGGATATCATGTCCCGGCGGCGCAATCGATGCGTTTGATATTACGTGCCAATGCCAAGGTAATGGGCCGTATACCAGCTTACTGGCCCGATGGGAAGAGTACAGATTCCACCTGGTATCAAAATGATGGCATCGTGAACACCGTTTCCCAAATTGCTCCCACTTCCGGTCTAAATGGACCCGACCCAATTGCCGATTATCGACCTGGAGAGTTGCTTATTCCAGGACAATGGTATCATATTCGATCCGTTAATTTGGATCATAAAATGTTACTAGGACATGGTTTGAATGATAAACAAATGAATACAATCTTCGCATTGTTTTCAGATCATTGCGAATTATTGCAGTCGCTGCCAGAATAAAATTACTCTTTTGAATTGGGTATTATAAATGCTTGATATAAATGATTTTAAAAAAATAGAATTACGTGTGGGTACTATTTTGGAGGTTAATGACTTCCCGGAAGCGCAGTCCCCGGCGTATAAATTAAAAATTGATTTTGGCGGTTTCGGGATTAGACAATCTAGCGCGAAAATAACAGAACATTATCAACCGCAAGATCTTATCAACCGCCAAATAGTAGCAGGTGTGAATTTTCCGGTGAAAAAGATTGCTAATTTCAACTCCGAAGTATTGGTTCTTGGTGTCGATGGAAACGAAAGAGGTATTATTCTACTAGATGTGGACCGACCCATTCAAAATGGTACTAAAATAAGTTAGGTTTGAACACTTGACAGGTAAAGCTATTATTTGTAATATACAAATATGGAATTTGGCGAACTTTTAAAATTAATTTTAGTGGATTTACAGCGCCTCTTCCGCTCTCAAATAATCCAGGGTAAACTGACCTTGCCGCAACTGTTGCTCATTTCCTCCATTCCGGATAATGGGATCGATATGACTACACTGGCGCAGCAGCTGGGGGTGGATAACAGCACGTTGACGCGATTGGTCGATATTCTTCTGAAAAGGCGGTGGGTCTTAAAGAAGAAAAGTAGTGTTGATCATCGTATAACGCTTTTATTTCTTACTCTGGATGGAGAAAAGATCCAGGATATGATTGAAGAACGTATTGACTACTTTGGTAATCAATTGTATAATGCGATTCCTCAAGCAGACCGCGACGAAGTAAAAGAAATCCTTTCTGCCTTCCAATGGCACCTGTCCAAAATATTTTTGAAGCAATCATAGCTTGTATAATACAATAATAATAAGCAAGTCGCTGCTGAACTGGTATTACAGCAATAAACGGGACCTACCTTGGCGACAGAATAAGGATCCCTATCGGATTTGGTTATCAGAAGTTATGTTGCAGCAAACGCAAGTTGAAACGGTTATACCGTATTTCAAACACTGGATTAAAGAATATCCGAGCCTATCTAGTGTTATTCCGGCAACACAGGATCAACTTCTGAAATTGTGGGAGGGGTTGGGCTATTACGAACGTTGCCGTAATTTTTATACTGCTGTGCAGCAAGTCGTCACCGAGCACAATGGGATTGTTCCTTCTAAAAAAGATGTTTTTAGTCAATTACCCGGAGTTGGTCCGTACATTTCGGCAGCAGTGCTGTCGATTGCTTACGGGAAACAATATCCGGCATTGGATGGCAATGTAAAACGGGTAATATCGAGACTATTGCAGAAGAAACAAGATTCGGCCTATAATCAAAAAGTTATAAAGAATTTTATAAAGCGGTTAATGGAAAATGTGTATCCGGGAGACGTGAACCAGGCACTGATGGATTTAGGTCGGTTGGTTTGTCGTCCAAATCAGGCTCGCTGTCTGGATTGTCCATTAATAGAACACTGCGGTGGTTATGCCTCGGGATTTCCGGAAAGTTATCCCCATCGGAGACTTAAAAAAACTGTACACCAATATAAGGTCGTAGCCGGACTACTATGGCATGATGAGACGTTTTTAATTATGCAGCGCCAAAATAAGAATCATCTATATGGTCTGTGGGAATTCCCCGGAGGTAAAATCAAAAAAAATGAATCGAAAGAAACTGCATTGCACAGAGAAATGTTGGAGGAATGTGGTATCAAAATTGCAATAGGAGCAGAAGTAGGCAGTATCAAACATGCGTATAGCCATTTTAGGATTCAGTTAACATTGTTTCATTGTTATCCAAAGAATGGATCCGTGTTAACAACTACTCAGCCCTATCAATGGATTACACCAAGGGATGTCGAACAATATCCTTTTCCTAAAGCAAACCACAAATTATTTACACTCTTGAACAACCAGGGCTGGCGCAATTAGCACCTTCAATCTCTGATTTTATGACCCCTGCCGGTGTGTATGATGGATATTGCAAGATCATGAACCAGCGGTCGTGGATAAAGCGTTGGCGGAACGTTACATGACAAGAGTTTGATCTACTATGGGGTTTATGTTATTCGATGGTATTGTAAACCCTATTGCTTGCGCACATCATAAGCTGCGCTTGGTTTTTTACTCAATGGTGTTGTCCTCGATGGTATAGGCATCTCCACTCGTGCATTATTTCCTTAAATTTAACAAAATATTGACGCCCTTTTCCAAAAGGGTTAAACTATTTCTTGCCTGTAAATTAGAGAATCTACTAACTGCTTTATCCTATATTATCTTATTTCACTTATTTCACCGAGTCGTATTGATGAAATACAATCACGGAGTTCGAATGAAATTTCTTAATGTTGTAGTTTTTCTGTTCTTGTTTAATCAGGTACTTCTGGCTGAAGAAAGCCAACTTCTGGCGGACTCTACTGCTGTCATTTCCAACGATTCTTTAGGTGTAACCCGGTATTTAATCCAATTTCCAGAACCGGATTTTGAGGTTGTGCACTTAATCGATTCGATGATTGTTTCCATACCACTCACCGATGGGGAGGGTGTTTTGGATGGACAGGAGCTGGATATTAATGCTATGTTGACGGAATGGGTGGGTTTGGTGGTGAGTTGGACTACACCCTGGGAAACGCCGGGGGGTGATGTAGATGATTTTTATATTACGGGCCGGGTGGATACGTCCACCAGTTGGTTGAGTGTGGATATTTCTCCGCTCTACGTTGCATTATATCAGGGGTATATTTACGATTATGGTTTTATGGTGAAGCTGGCGGATGAGATGGCCGGGCCACTCTACCTGCCGAATATCAATCAGTCTTTTATTACGGTTTATAGCAGTGATTTGGAGTAAAAAATGAGAATAATCAGTAAAACATTCACGAATTTTATAACCTGTTTTCTATTATCTGCAATGGTGCTCAATGGACAGGATGACGACTTCGTGGCACCATTGAAGCTACCGGAATCATCCAGTAGAGATGACGACGGTTCATCGCCTAGTGCCGCACCGAACATAAAGACCTTTGCATTAGACCCGAATTTAAAGGGGGCGGTGGGAAACAGCGTGAACCTTTTTAGTGGGGACGTAAATCTGCCGGTGAATCTTGTGTCTTTGCCGGGACTCAATGGATTGGGGGTGAATGTTACTGCTGTTTATAACAGTAATATTCAAAATCAAGTGGATACGTGGAATCTGACAGCCCCCACTGGTGTACTGGGCTTGGGTTGGAGTTTGGATTACCCGAAGATTGTGCGGAATCATAAAAATACGGGTACCCGCCATGATGATGAGTTTTATCTGCTGGCCGGTGGTTCGTCAACGCCATTGCTCAGAACCGGCACATCTACTAATGGACAGACCTATTATTACCGGGTGAAGAACGACCCCAATCTTGAGATCCGCTACTATCAAGAAGACGCAGATGACACGAATGGAGACATGGGCTATTGGGAGGTGCTCACCGGCAATGGGATCACGCAGGTGTTTGGTAATACAGATGACTCCAAGCAATTGGGGATTCGCTGGAAGAACTGGATCGGCAGTAGTATTATTGCCACTAATCAGACCCAATTTGCAATCGTTTGGAATTTGTCCAGTATGCGGGACGATTGGGGAAACGCAATAAATTATGATTACGAAAACGTAACCAATACAATAGGTGCCGGAGCAAACGCCAAGGAGTATACGGAGGCATCCTATCTGGGAGAGATACGGGACGTTTATAATCGCAAGGTGGTATTTAATTATGGGGAAAAATCAGCGGACGAAGAATATCAAGACCCCCATAAGGAGCAGGGCGAACCGGACGCCTACCAAGAACGGTATGAGACCCGGTATTTACACAATATCGAGGTATACTCTGATGCGAATGTCTCCGATGAACTCTTTTCCATTCATTTTAATTATAATTTTGTCGGCGCTGGTAATCTTCGGAAACGATTACTGGCGGCCATTTGGCAAACGAATGCCCGGATGGAGTCCCTTCCGCCTCTGAAGTTCACATATTATGCGACGGGTTATCACCGGGGCATGTTGAAAACAGTGACCTATACCCAGGGTGGTATTACTACCTATACTTATACATCCCAGGATATTTCTTCCGTTGGTGTGAGTGCTGATCGTGATCGTCATGTTTCCCGTCCCACAGGATATGTTGGGAAACCGGGGATTTTTGTGGGGCATGACTACGTGGTGCTCATTTGGGAGAACGCCAGCGGCACAATTAACCTGGAAACGTATATATGGACCGGTCGTTGGGTGAAGACCTTGGATGAAACACTTGATATTGATGATGATTCTGATGCTACTGAATATGAGGTCTTTATCGGGGAGGACTATTTTGCTTTGATAGAGAAATTTCATACAACTCAGGGAATAAAGCCAATCCACATATACCACAAAAAGGAGGGGTTAAAAGGGTGGTATTATTATACCCACGATTTAATATCCAACCACAGTGGCTGTGCAGATGGTGGCGGAAACAATGAAAATAGAATGAACGTTGCTGTGGGTGATGATTTTATATCGGTTGTATCGATAGAACACGGGCGGGAATATAGATTTCAATGGAATGCTCAAGGAGAAACTTGGAATTCTTATGTGAGTGATTGCCGCAACGGCGATGATACGGATGATTTTTATGTAGCTGGAACGGGTAATTATTATTTTTTTCATAACGCAATTGGGTATGACAGAATATACTTTAGAAATCGGAATGAGTTGGGTAATTGGACAAACAGCTCTTTTTATTTAGGAAGTAATACCTCTGATAACGGCGATTATTATCAGTCTTGGCATTCTGGATCCAGTTTTTTCGTTGGCTTAATTAGAGGGCATGCTGAAGTGGCCTATACCTGGGACGTGAATTTTCAGGGTTTTCAGCGACATAATTTAGGTTTCCAGGTTAATGACGTTTCACCCACCTTTATCAGAGGCTCTTTTGTTGGAATCTATGATTCTGGTCCGAATTCGTCTCAATTTATTCGATTTAACGGTTCTTATTGGTTAAATGAAACATTTCCTGGTTATGGCTTCACAATTGGTGAAGATTTTATGTTGACATCTGGAATCGGTGGAATCATTCGGCTGCTATACAATCCAAACCTGAATGATTATGAAGAGTTTGCAGCTGATAATGGTGAATATTATGCATACCTTACTGGCCTAGCAGATCAACCTAAGGTTTCAAATAACTTTGTAGTTGCTTATCATTGTTGTGATGGTGACAATTCTGCTGGTATTTATGTTCTGTATCGATTTCCAGGTGATTTTGAGTTTAGTGAAATAGCAAATTTTCCGCAAACGTATTCTTCACCAAGAGTTGCCACCGGCTCCAACTATTTTATCATACAAAATGATGATTCGTATACTTCTCAATTTCATTTTGTTAAAAACGGTGCGCATGTTGCATCGGATGCAGGCTCCGATAACGGGAAATTTATACATTACTTTGATGAGTATGACTTTCCTGATCCTGTAGGAGCGAATACGGCGGTTGCTATTCGTTCAGGTAACGATGCTACTTTGTATAGAATAGTCAATGACGACTTTCAAGGAGCGATCGGAGACGTAGTGGTCAGTACGATGGCCATGGACGATGGCTATAATTCAGTTTCAACCAGTTATGAGTTTCAATATGGTGTATCGGATCCATCGGGGACAGTGGCCCAATACAACAAAGTCATCGTCTATCCCGGTGGTGATACACTGAACGGGTTTACGGAACATTATTTTTTCAATGGCCTGGAGACCGATGAAAGTGCAGCACCATTCCCCGCGGGTAGCAATGTTACCAATGCCGACTCCTATTATGGTTTAATGACTGGGCGACCGTATAAAATAATCGCTAAAGATGCTAATGGCGAGGTGGTGTCCACCACCGAGAACTACTGGTTTGTCACCGAATTTGATATAGGCCCCCGTAAAATAGGTCATTATACCCGCCAACGAAAACAAGTCAGTACCACCGATGGAATCACCAAGACGGTTGAAAGTACCTACGCTGAAAACAGTGGGTATTTAACCAGAACACAAACGACCAATAGCAATGGCGATATTTTAACCAAGTCCTTTACGCATTTTAAGAATGCCTATGGGGATATTGACAATCTCAAGTCTCCGATAGTCAAAACGATTACAAGAAACACCCGGAGCGGAACTGCAACCACCACATCCGCCACGGCCACCACCTGGAAGGAATGGTCACCAGGGAAATGGGCCCCCAATAAGACTTATACCTGGAATGGGAATGGGAGTGTTATATTTAATTTTAGTGCCTGGAGCGGGAATGTTGAGCCACCATCAAGATGGCTTAAGGTGTCACAGGTATTGGAGCGCACGTCCTTTGGAGCAGTGCGAAGATCAGCAGATGTAGATAGTACTATTTCGTCCGTTATATTTGATCAGACCCATAAACGCCCTGTGGCTGTATTCAGTGCGGCGAATATTTCCGATAATTCCATTGGGAACGAGGCCGGGTACATTGGATTTGAAAGCGGGTATAGTACCAACAGTCATCCGGATAATGATTACTGGTCTATGCCTCCAGCCAATACATTTTCAACAGATGCCCATAGCGGGAAGTACAGCCGCAAGGTTATAGCCGGTACCCCCCGTTATGGACCCACCCGAGATTTTCGACCGGATGACCAGTATGGAACCTATGTATTGTCTTGTTGGGTGAAAACAGAGGCGGGCTACAATTCATCGACAAACAGTAGCTTTAAACTCCATACCAAACGAGATAGTGGGAATAACTCTCTCTATCCGAGTATAGCGGCGGCTTGGATTTCTATTCCGATTGATGACACCGATGGAAAATGGGAATACCTTGAAGTGGCGCTTGATCTGGGACGGGTTCGGGAATTGGGTGATATTCCCGCCAGTGAACTATTACGATTGCGGACGTTTACGGCCAATCAAGACCCCGATCATTACTTTCTAGTGGATGACATCACCTTCCGGCCCCTTGATTCCGGTTTTTCTGCTACGATCATTGATCCTGAAACGCGTCGGGTCACAGCCCGGCTGGGGAATAACGGCGAGACCATGCGCACGGTCTATGACGACTTTAACCGTCCGCTTGCCAGTATTGGTCCAGATGAACAGGTGAATGCCCTCACCATGCCCTACTATTCCAGATATTACAATTGGGGTGTCCTTTCGGGCAGTTGGACTGAATATGATCCTGATGATCCAAACAGTGTATTATCGATCACGGCACAAAACGGCGGCATTTATGATGGGTTTGATGATGGGGATGCAGATGGTTGGACCCTTGCACCTACAAGTCATTGGCAGGTGGAAGATGGAAAATTGAAAATAAATGCACATAGTGGTGACGAGACAGCGACGGCAGTGCTTGAGAGTTCCGGAGCGGAGGCTATGGCTGTATCCATCAGTGCAGCAGCCGAATTTAATGATTCATTGGGAGTTGTGGGCATGGCGGTGGGAGATTATTCTATTCGTTGTAACCTTATCGGTCCGGACTTTGCACGCTGGAGATTGTATCATGATGGTAACGCATTGGTCTCGGGTACCGGTCATGCATACGGTAGAAAGTGGACATTCATTATATCCCAGGGGATGATCCACTTTTTTGTGGATAGGGAGTTGAGATTAGAGTATGAGGATGCGAATGCTGTGGGCGGAGAGGTGGTCTTGTTTGCAGAACCATGGTACGGAGAAATGGCCGAATTTGACAATGTTTTGGTGATCCACGATCCGGTGGTGAGTCGGGTTTATTCTGATGGGATGGGCAAAACGATTCAATCGCAACGCTTGGATGGGGATGATATTATTTTATCCATGCCCTATTATGATGAAATGAACCGGGCAGCGGTGGGTTTTAAACCCATCAAGTTGGATAATCACGCCCTGGAATATAACTCGGACCTGGTGACCGCTTTTGATTGGGCTGCGGGGACATATACGGGTACGATGAATAATTTTCATCTGGCCGACAGTGGCTTTAACTATACGCGCTGGGAGTATGAAACCACGCCCTTAGCGCGGGTGGTAAAAGAGAGCCTTCCTGGAAGCGGCTTTCAAATCGGCAGCGGGAAAGAGATCAGCTATGAGTATTTGCCTGATCCGGGCGAGACATTTACGGGCATTAACTTCGACCCGGAAGAACACACTATCCGCAAAATTGAAGATCCGGAGGGGGTTAAATCGGTGGTTGTAGAAGATAAACTGAACAAAACGCTGCTGAAGCAATTGGAAGATGAAGATACACCGACAACCTATAGTTACAACGTTAAGGGACAAGTGGATACGATCTATCTACCGAATTATTTTGATTCGACTGTCCCCAGTAACGAGGAGTTTACAATTGAGATGACCTACGATCATTTTGGGCGGCTGAAGAGCAAAGCCACCCCGGATGGTGGTACGGAGCGGTTTATCTATCACAACCGGAATGGGCAGTTGCGCTTTATGCAGGATGGTGTTGGCGATAATTTTAATAAGGTAAATTATTATAAATATGACCGGATCGGGCGCATCAAAGAAGCAGGACATTTTGCCTATAGCGGAAGTTTGAACAACCTCCAGGATGAAGCGAACACGATCCCGGATTACCCGACCAATGCCCCCACCTGGCGGAAGAAGTATTATTACGATCGGGCGGGTGAGACCGGATCCACCATCAATTATAAGGGTCGACTGTGGCGGATAGAAACGAATAATGATAATAGTAGTGATGTGGAGGTGGTAGAGACGTTCCGGTATAATCGTGGGGGTGAGATTGTGGAAAAGGAGTTGCTGGTGAGCGATTATGACAGTACCCAGCACTATAGCACTAGCTACGAATACAATAATGTGGGCAATGTGATTCAAATCGATTACCCGGATGATGAAACGATGGTCGCCTATACCTATAATCAGTTGGGTCAGCTAATATCTGTGGGGAATGATTCAGACTCCTACCGCTACGCCATCTATATTTATAACCCGGATGGCAGCATTAATCGGGAAATCCTGTACCAAAGCGTAGGTTCATTGAGTCACAATTTTAGATATAACTCCCAGGGGCGCTTAGACGGAATCGGTCCCCAGGGTGGCTTTGGCTTCCATGAATCAATCGATTATTCCTATTCTGGAAATATAACTACCACCGGCATGGCCCTGGCGCAACAGGGTCCTGATACATTGGAAGGTGTGATTTATAATTACCGAACCAACTATACTTACGATGATCTGGGTCAACTGACCGGGGCAGTACACAATGATAATGCCTTAACAGATTTGACGATGACCTACGATCCCAATGGGAATATTCTTACCCAGAACAATAGAACGTATAATTATATAAGCGGGACGAATAAAGTAAGGAACACCGATGGCAGCGGCAACGATTACACCTACAATGCCAATGGGAATATAACCAGGGCGAATCCAAAAAATATCCAACAGATCAGATACGATGCTTTTACGCAAATGACCCGAAGGATTTTGACTAGTCGGAATATAACGTTCCAGTATGATGGCAGTAACCGCAGAGTATTTAGGAACCACCGTGTAAGAGTATATCCTCCGGGGGGAGGAGACAATCCGGTCATGAAGCAGAAATACCAAAAGGGACCATCGGAAGAAGCGGTGATCAAAGATCAGTATTCCGGTTTTTCTCCCGCTCAAGTGGAGTCAAAGATGATGGGCGCAATCACATGGATATACAATAATAAGCTCTATCTCCATGGTGAGAATGCGTATCCGTTGGTGGAGTACATCACCAGCACCAACGAATCGGAGACGAAGCAAGTGTATATCTACGGAGCCACGGGGTTGATCGCCACCCACCGAGACAGTACCACTTATACCATTATCAAAGACCATCTGGGCAGTACCCGGCTGGTGCTGGACGAGGATTGGGCGGTGGTGAGCTGGTATGACTACGCGCCTTTTGGCAAGATCAGCCGCGGCGGAACCGGGACAAAGTTAAACTACCGCTACACCGGACAGGAAAGGGATGGTGCCACGGGGTTAATGAACTACCGCGCCCGAATGTACGACCCGGATTTAGGAAGATTTTATGCGGTGGATCCGGCAGGGCAGTTGGCCAGCCCTTACGCTTACGCCGGAAATAATCCCCTTATTATGGTGGACCCGGATGGGGAGTGGTTTTTTCTAATTCCCATGCTTTTTGGGGGCGCGGTGAATTATGCGATGTCAGATAATCCAACCTGGAAAGATTTTGCCATTGGTGCTGCACAAGGACTTCTAACTTATTATTCAGGTGGTGGTGGATTTGGGTTTTCAATGAATTCAGCAGCACAAGCAGGTTTAGACAAGTTTGCCATGAACACATTTGCGAGTATGGTTTGGGATGTGGGATATCGTAAATCTGGACTATCTGAACAGGTACAAAAAGAATTCGGCATGGGTTTTGACATTGCTTTTAACTTACTTGGCCCGGCAGCCATTGAAGGTGGATTGGCTAGTGCCGTTGGCCCTGCTGAAGGTGTAACATATGACGAAAGTATGACCTTAGAAGAAGTTCACGAAAAAGGGATGGTAAATTACCCTACAAAGAAAGCAGATATAGATTTAATGGAAGAAGGTGCGCATTTTGATGACACTGGTGCGGATTGGAAAAGAGGATACACAGTTTCTCATGGTGGTAAAACAGCATTTGTAAAAGAAAAGCCGGCTTATTTAAAGAAAAAAATTCTGGGTACTCATTATGGAACTTCAATAGGACCCAATACTGAAGATTTTACAAATGATCCTTTTTTTATTGGTTTGATTACAGGTGATGGTTATTTATCAGGTGGGATTAGTCATCAATCGAATACAAGAGCTTTGAACGCATTATTTGGCACATCCTTTTTACCGAGTCAAGTATTGGGTCAGAACTTTAACATTGGTTTTTATCAGTCTTTTATGGGGGCTGGGCATATGCCCTGGTCATTACAGCTGCATATGACTGGGAATTATGTTAGGGCTTATGAATAGTGATACAACTCATTGTTGACTGCTTATGAAAAGGAAAATCTTATTGGGTATTGTTATGATTGAAATATGTGGCATTCTTGGATGTTTTTATGTTTATCCATTTTATGTAAGAAAGGAAATAAAAGGTGATTATATTTATGGAGTCTATGGAGATCAAAATGAAAGTGATTCATTACGTCATAGTTTCATTTTTGCAGAATCAAAAGAATCATTCCAATGGACAAGACATAAATATGAGCCAATGAGGCCAGATGAACACTACATTTTTATAGGTGATTCAATTAAAGTACTATCGAGTATACCTGTTAAACTGAGAATAAAAAGGGTAAAAATTGACGGAACTACTTATACCAGATATAGATATCCAAATAAATTTTCAATGGATGGACCAGTGGATATATATGTGAGAAATAAGATCATAAAATTTATGCACGTAGAGAGATTCAATGAATAACTCTGTTGGATTTGCTCCGGTTTAGTTGCCATCTTAATTTTTTTGACTAGTAAATTTGACAAAAAAATAGTCGGCACTCATTACGGGGTGTCGATAGGACCCAATACTGAAGATTTTACAAATGATCCTCTTCTTAAGGGTTTGTTTACCGGTAATGGTTATTTATCAGGTGGAATTAGTCATCAATCGAATACAAGAGCTTTGAACGCATTATTTGGCACATCCTTTTTACCGAGTCAAGTATTGGGTCAAAACTGCTCATGGCTTTTATCAATCTTTTTTTGGAGCTGGGCATATGCCCTGGTCATTACAGCTGCATATGTATGGGAATTATGCTAGGGCTTATGAGTAATACAACTAATTGAGGACTTCTTATGAGAATGCAAATTTTATTTCTTACTGGTATGATTGGAACCTGTGTCTTTTTTGGATGTTTTCCTCCATTTTTTAGAATGTATGAAATAAAAGATGATTATGTTCATATAACACAATATATAGATAAAAGTGATTCAGTAAATCACTACTACTATTACTATTTTGCGGAGTCAGAAAAAACACTCCAAGATGAAGGATATAGAAAGTACATGGAGCCAAATAGTTATACTATTTTTATAGGTGATTCAGTAGAAGTACTCTTGAGCTTACCTTTTAAACCAAAAATAAGAACGGTAAAAATTGACGGTACTACTTATACTAGACATCGATGTCCGAAAAAAATTTTTACCGGAATGGATGGACCATTAGATATATATGTAAGAAACAATACCATAAAATTTATGCGAATAAAGTTATTTGCAGAAGGGATGGGACCACAACGGTAAAACATTAGATCAAATTCACAAAGAAGGAATGAAAGGTTACAATGAAAAATATGTAGAATACATGGTAGAAGGTTTTCACTTTAATCAAACTGGTGCGGATTGGAAGAGAGGATACACAGTTTCTCATGATGGTAAAACAGCTTATGTAAAAGAAAAGACAGCTTATAGAGGTCTAGGGACTCATTATGGAACTTCAACATTACCAAATACTAAAGATTTTACAAATGATCCTTTTCTTAAGGGTTTGTTTACCGGTGATGGTTATTTATCACGCGGCATTAGTCATCAATCGAATACAAGAGCATTAAACGCATTATTTGGCACATCCTTTTTACCGAGTCAAGTATTGGGGCAAAACTTTAACATTGGTTTTTATCAGTCATTTATGGGAGCTGGGCATATGCCCTGGTCTCTACAGCTGCATATGTATGGGAATTATCATAGGGCTTATGAGTGATACAACTAATTGAGGACTACTTATGAAAAAGCGAATCTTATTGGGTATTGTTATGATTGAAATATGTGGTATTCTGGGGTGTTTTTATCCATTTTATAAAACATATGAAATAAAAGATGATTATGTTCATATAATAAGATATGAAGATCAAAGTGATTCAGTAGATCACTACTACTATTACTATTTTGCGGAATCAGAAAAACCACTCCAGAATCCAATAGATAGAAACAACCTAATGAAGCCAAATAGATATACCATTTTTATAGGTGATTCAGTAGAAGTACTCTTGAGCTTACCTTTTAAACCAAAAATAAGAACGGTAAAAATTGACGGCACTGCTTATACTAGATATAGATATTCAGATGATTTTCATGGACGAGTGGATGTTAATGGACGATTGGATGTTTATATGAGAAATAATACTATTAAATTTATGCGAATAAAGTTATTTGCAGAAGGGATGGGACCACAACGGTAAAACATTAGATCAAATTCACAAAGAAGGAATGAAAGGTTACAATGAAAAATATGTAGAATACATGGTAGAAGGTTTTCACTTTAATCAAACTGGTGCGGATTGGAAGAGAGGATACACAGTTTCTCATGATGGTAAAACAGCTTATGTAAAAGAAAAGACAGCTTATAGAGGTCTAGGGACTCATTATGGAACTTCAACATTACCAAATACTAAAGATTTTACAAATGATCCTTTTCTTAAGGGTTTGTTCACCGGTGATGGTTATTTATCACGCGGCATTAGTCATCAATCGAATACAAGAGCTTTGAACGCATTATTTGGCACATCCTTTTTACCGAGTCAAGTATTGGGCCAAAACTTTAACATTGGTTTTTATCAGTCTTTTATGGGGGCTGGGCATATGCCCTGGTCATTACAGCTGCATATGTATGGGAATTATCATAGGGCTTATGAGTGATACAACTAATTGTTGACTGCTTATGAGAAGCCAAATCTTATTTCTTACTGCAATGATCGCAACCTGTGTTATTTGTGGGTGTATTTACCCGTTTTCTGTAAGAAAAGAAATAAAAGATGATTTTGTTTATGTAGCACGCTATGATAAAGATCAAAATATAAGTGACTCATTATATAACTATCACGAATATTATTTTGCAGAATCAAAAAAAGCACTTCAGGGTTCAAGAATTGGATATAGATATGACCCAATGGAGCCCAATAGACACTACATTTTTATAGGTGATTCAGTAGAAATACTCTTAAGGATACCTATTAAACCGATAATAAAAACAGTAAAAATTCTCGGCATTACTTATACTAGATATCGATATTTATTAATTGATCCTATTGATGGACCATTAGATATATATGTGAGAAATAAGATCATAAAATTTATGCGAGTAAAGTTATTTGCAGAAGGGAGGATATAACATATGACGAAAGTATGACCTTAGAAGAAGTTCACGAAAAAGGGATGGTAAATTACATTTAAAGTGAAGCATATAAAATGGAAGAAGGTGCGCACTTTGATCGAACTGATGTCGATTGGAAGAGAGGATACACAGTTTCTCATGATGGTAAAACAGCATTTATAAAAGAAAAGACGGCTTATAGAGGTCTAGGTACTCATTATGGAGCGTCGATAGGACCCAATACTGAAAATTTTAAAAATGATCATCTTCTTAAGGGTTTGTTTACAGGTGATGGTTATTTATCACGTGGGATTAGTCATCAATCGAATACAAGAGCTTTGAACGCATTATTTGGCACATCCTTTTTACCGAGTCAAGTATTGGGCCAAAACTTTAACATTGGGTTTTATCAGTCTTTTATGGGGGCTGGGCATATGCCCTGGTCACTACAGCTTCATATGTATGGGAATTATCATAGGGCTTATGAGTGATACAACTCATTGAGGACTACTTATGAAAAAGCGAATCTTATTGGTTATTGTTATGATTGAAATGTGTGGCATTCTTGGATGTTTTTATGTTTATCCATTTTATGTAAGAAAGGAAATAAAAGGTGACTATATTTGTAAAGCATATTATAATGTACCACATTATACAGATAAAATTGAAAGTAACTTAGATATTCAATATTTCTATTTTGCAGAATCAAAAGAATTATTACAGAATGCAGAATATAAATATGAGCCAATGAACCCAAATAACCACTACATTTTTATAGGTGATTCAGTAGAAGTACTCTCGATTATACCGGTTAAACCGAAAATAAAAAGGGTAAAAATTGACGGGACTACTTATAATAGATATAGATATCCATATGAATTTGCAATGGAAGGACCAGTGGATATATATGTGAGAAATAAGATCATAAAATTTATGCACGTAGAGATATTTACAGAATAACTCTGTTGGACTTGCTCCGGTTTAGTTGTCATCTTAATTTTCTTGACTAACAAATAGGTAGATCGTTTGAAGATGACAACTAACTTATCGCTGGCGCTAAAATAGGAATGGTTACAATGGGAAGGCAAATCTTATTCCTTATTGTTATGATTGCAATGTGTGTTATTGTTGGATGTATTCCTCAATATTATGTTTGGATACCCCAAGAAATAAAAGATGATTATGTTTATATAATACCTTATACAGAGCAAGATGAAGATCAAACTAAAAGTGACTCATCATTTCAATTTTTCTATTTTGCAGAATCAAAAGAATCAATACCATCGGAAATTAAATCACAATATGGAATATTGAGCTATGACCCAATGGATCCGAATAGCCACTATATTTTTATAGGTGATTCATTCGAAGTACTCTCAAATATGCCTGTTAAACCGGAAATACAAACGGTAACAATTGATGGAACTACTTATACTGTATATCGATATTCAAGTGAATTTACTGGTAAAATGGATGGACCATTGAATATATATGTGAGAAATAATACCATAGAATTTATGCGCATAATGTTATTTGTAAGATAACTCTGTTGATATTTGCGGGTATACATTATCATTTTATTACGATCAATATGACTTACAACATTTGGATCAACTGGTGTCTGTGGGGAATGATTCAGACTCCTACCGCTACGCCATCTATATTTATAACCCGGATGGCAGCATCAATCGGGAAATCCTTTACCAAAGCGTAGGTTCATTGAGTCACAATTTTACCTATAACTCCCAGGGGCGCTTAAAGTTAATCAATCATTCCGATATTAGTTTTGGGATCCGGGAGAGCATTACCTATACATCCGGGGGCAATATCGACTCCACCGTGATAACTCTTGGTCGGAATGGCGGCGGTGGCGGTGGCGGAAATGATGATAGTTCGGAGGACAATACTATCCCCGAACTATATTTTTATGATTATACCACTAACTATACTTACGATGATCTGGGTCAGTTGACCGGGGCAGTACACAATGATAATGCCCTAGCAGATTTGACGATGACCTACGACCCCAATGGGAATATTCTCACCCAGAACAATAGAACGTATAATTATATAAGCGGGACGAATAAAGTAAAGAACACCGATGGCAGCGGCAACGACTACACCTACAATGCCAATGGGAATATAACCAGGGCGAATCCAAAAAATATCCAACAGATCAGATACGATGCTTTTACGCAAATGACCCGAAGGATTTTGACTAGTCGGAATATAACGTTCCAGTATGATGGCAGTAACCGCAGAGTATTTAGGAACCACCGTGTAAGAGTATATCCTCCGGGGGGAGGAGACAATCCGGTCATGAAGCAGAAATACCAAAAAGGACCATCGGAAGAAGCGGTGATCAAAGATCAGTATTCCGGTTTTTCTCCCGCTCAAGTGGAGTCAAAGATGATGGGCGCAATCACATGGATATACAATAATAAGCTCTACCTCCATGGTGAGAATGAGTATCCGTTAGTGGAGTACATCACCAGCACCAACGAATCGGAGACGAAGCAAGTGTATATCTACGGAGCCACGGGGTTGATCGCCACCCACCGAGACAGTACCACTTATACCATCATCAAAGACCATCTGGGCAGTACCCGGCTGGTGCTGGACGAGGATTGGGCGGTGGTGAGCTGGTATGACTATGCGCCTTTTGGCAAGATCAGCCGCAGCGGAACCGTGGAATTTACGCGATATTACGTTGGTACGTCCAAGCAAATACGTAAAGCATACGGAGAAGCGGAGAAATATCCACACTCAGCCAACTGGCTGACGTATCCACCGTGCCAGTAATATAAAAATCATCTACATCACCCCCCGGCATTTCCCAGGGCGCAGTCCAACTTACCACCGAACCAACCCATTCCGTCAGCATAGCATTAATATCCAGCTCTTGTCCATCCAAAACACCACCTCCATCGGTGAGTGGTATCGAGACAATCATCGAATCGATTAAGTGTACAATCTCAAAATCCGGTTCCGGAAATTGGATTAAATACCGGGTTACACCCAAAGAATCGTTGGAAATAACAGTGGAGGACTCAGCAAGGAGCTGGCTTTCTTCAGCCATAAGCGCCTGACTAAACAACAACAGAAAAACTACAACATGAAGACACTTCATTTTAATTCCATGATTGTGTTTCATCAATACGACTCGAGAAAATATGCTAAAGAAGTTAGTAGATTCTCTAATTTACAGGCAAGAGATAGTTTAACCCTTTTGGAAAAGGATGTCAATATTTTGTTAAATTTAAGGAAATAATGCACGAGTGGAGATGCCACGATTATACCATCGAATAACAGAAACCGCATAGTAGATCAAACTCTTGTCATGTAACGTTCCGCCAACGCTTTATCCACCACCGCTGGTTCATGATCTTGCAATATCTTATCCAGGATATTAAACTGCTCCGCCCCCTTTTCATAGACCTCTGCATAGGGCAGTTGATGGAATGACACCATGGAATACCTGGGTAAAAAATCATCCGGGAAGAATTGTTCCATCTTCAGTTCCAATTCCCGCCGTTTTTTATAGTAGGGGTCGTTTACATGATCTCGCATTTCGATGTAATTCTCAAGAGCCATATTGGCAATGGCGTGACCATTTTTCACTTGTTGTCTGGAGAATTCAGAGAGAATGGTTATCCAGTTATCCCCGTATTCATCCATAAGTCCATTCAGGATGGTGCAGTCCTGGAAAGAGGCATTCATCCCTTGGCCAAAGAAAGGCACCACCGCATGGGCAGCATCTCCCAAAAGGACGGCTTTGTCCTCCACATGCCAGGGATCGCAGTACACAGACCCCAAATGACCGGTTGGATTGGTTTGAAATTCAGAGACCAAATCAGACAGGAGCGGAATGGTATCGGAAAAATATTCTTCAAATAATTGCAGGATATCGCTCTTCGTCCGCACCGTAGCAAAGCTGGTCCCCCCGATCATAGGGAAGAACAGAGTGCAAGTAAAGGAACGATCCATATTGGGCAGAGCAATGAGCATAAATTGCCCCCGGGGCCAAATATGGAGGGCATAGGGTTCCATCTGAAAATCACCATCCCTTGCCGGTAGGATGGTCAATTCCTTATAACCGTGGTCCAACGGTTTGTATGTATACTTCAGACTTCCTTTTTCGACCATGGCATCCCGAACGACCAAAGCGGAACCATCAACACCCAGCACCAGATCAAATGGAATGATATGCTCGTGCCCTGAAATTTTGTCAAATACTTTCAGTTGATTTTGATCAAAATTCACACCGGTACATTGATGTTCAATTTTAGAAATTAGAGACATAACTGATTTTATTTAATAGATTCACCATTCTGAAAAAAATATTAATTATTTTTTTGAGCAATTCCGACTAAAAGACTTCCAAGATTAAAAACATTTGATAAACGATATGAAATTCTATTAATAATAGGCTGTTTAATACGTATTTGTCCCCATACATGATGATTATTTGGATAGGGGGAAAGTAATTTCATTTTCATATCAACAATCTCAAATAATTTCTTCATGGATTTATAAGAATAAGCTCTCATATGTCTTACAGGTTGTATGCAACCATAATCTTTTGAAATTATTGGAGATATCTTTCGGAAACTTGAAATAAGAGAATTATGATTAGGAACTTCAAAATGTAATAGACCGCCAGGTCGTAATGCATTAATGATATCTTTTAATAAATCTTTAGGGTTTTCAAAATGTTCCAAAACTTGACAGGCATAGATTAAATCAAAACATTCTTTATAGTCCGAAATTTTATTATTCTTTATTGGAATATTCTGTTTCTGTCCCCAATCTAACCATTTTCGATTAATTTCTAAACCAATCCAGGAAATATCATTATCTTTAAATGTGCTATAACAAATACCTGGTCCACTTCCTATTTCCATTACATTTTTTAATGGACTCCCCTTGAATTTTTCATAAAAATAAATGCGGTTTTTACATTTTTCACTAGCTATTATTTTACATCCATTAAAAGTATTTAATAACATTGATAAATTTTCATCAAGTGAAGGTGTTGTATCAGAGTCAATTTCTCTATGAATTATTTCTGGACAGTAAAACATGTTACAAATTTTGCACGAAATAATTTTTTGATTAGACCAAACAAATGAGGTTAAACGTGTTTTTTCATCGCAAATGGGGCATGGAATTAAAAAATTCATTATTTTATTTTTCTATTAAGCAGTTTTTATAATCATTAATTATATTTCAAAATCATTTATCACATTTATTTTAGCTTAACTATCATCAGATTTGTTTTTAATCTTTTTTGAGCCATAAAACTCGGGCATTATTTTATTGCCTTCTAGTGAAATACCCCATCCCGTAATAATTTGAAAAAATGTTATAAATAGTATTTTTATATCCAAAAAAAATTATTCTGTACATAATATATATCATAGTCTGATTTTTCTTCCCAAGATATCTTATTTCTTCCTTTTATCTGAGCTAAGCCTGTTATTCACAGGATTTATCAGATGACGTTGGTTTTGATAGTCATTGAAACGATCTTTATATTTAATCAGCAATGGTCGTGGTCCTACTAAACTCATATCTCCTTTAAGTACATTAAATAAAGCAGGGAGCTCATATAGACTTGTTCTCCTTAATAAATTACCTATAATTGTTATTCTCATTTCATCATGTTTAGAACTTAATGATACTCCTTTTCTCATTGTTCTAAATTTATATATAGTGAATTCACTAGATAGTTTACAAACGAACTTGCTTAAATAGTATCAGATAACCTGACATTAATAAAATCTATAATAAAATTATTAATAATTCCTGAAGATTTTACTGGATTATCTTCAGGAATTACAATACCAGCCTTTTCTTTTTCTAAAAGAGTTTTTTGCCATCCACTGTAATTAATCATGACTGGTTTTCCAGCAGATAAACCATCAAAAAATTTATTAGCAGAATTATAATTCAGTTCTTCTATTGGGATTGTAAAAGATGAAACCAGCGTAGCTCTATTAATCAAATTAGGCAATTCTTTCTTACTTATTGGATTAACAATAAACAAATTATTACCTAATACATTTAATTGTTTTGAATATTTAATAATATGTGATTTTTCTTTCCCTTTTCCAGCCAATAAAAATTTGACATTCTTATTTATTTTCAACGTTTCATAAGCTATATCAACTAAATAGCTCATACCATTGACTTTCCCAATTGCACCAGCGTATAAAATAAACGGAGAATCTCCTATCATTTTTAAAACTTTATTAAGTTCTTTATGGTCAAGATTTTCATTATCTACTTTTAAAGATCCAAAGTTTGGTATTGTAACGATTTTCTTACTTTCAATTCCTTTTTTTATTAGATACTTTTTCATATCGATAGAAAGAACAATAATTTTTTCAGATACTAAGAAGGATTGAAAAATTAATAAAAACAATAATCCGCTTATAAAATCCCATTTTATGAGAATATAGGACAGGTAACCAGTAAACTTTAATTCCATTTTCAATTGAAAAATGATTTTTATTTTTCTTATTATCTTTCTGTGATGTGATCATGCGTACATCATGACCATCTCTAACAAGTCTTATGGCTAGTTCAAAAAGATCGAGTAGAGCCATGAGTATTTGGTGTGTTGAAATATTGATGTAAATAAATTATTTTCATCAGAATAATAAATAAATTTTTCCAGCATCATTATATAAGAAAAAAATCAATAAATCTATATAATTTATTTACACTAATCACTTGTTCGTTTATCCATTTATAAGTTTTTTCATCCCCTCTCTTAAAGATTTTGATACTTTCCATCCAATTTTTTCAAAATACAAATTGTTATCTGAGTTTCTCCCTCTAACTCCTTCTGGACCAGAAACATTATTAATTTTTATTTTTTTCAGAAATATTAATAACCATTTCTGCTAAACTATTAATATTTATCATTTTTTCAGAACCAATGTTAACTGGACCAGTAAATTTTGATTGTACTAATCTTCTAATAGCCTCAATACATTCATCTATATATAAAAATGATCTCGTTTGTTTGCCATCACCCCAAATTTCTATGGAAGTATTATTTTTAGCCTCAGCAACTTTTCTACATATAGCAGCTGGTGCTTTTTCTTTCCCTCCTGTCCATGTGCCTTGTGGGCCAAAAATATTATGAAAGCGAGCTATACGCACATTTAGTTTATAATTCCTAGAGTAAGAAAGGTATAATCTTTCACTAAATAATTTTTCCCAGCCATATTCACTATCTGGGTTAGCTGGATATGCAGAGTCTTCAGAACATTTAGGATTAGCTGGATCAGTTTGATGATATTCAGGATATTTAAGATCCACTCCTCTTACCCAGGAACCTTCTTTTTTAAGTCTTTTAACTAAATGACTGCCAATAAACCCTCCTGCACCGCATACTAATATTTTTTTCATTTTAGTTCCTTGATAATACTTTTTATTCCTTCTTCTAATGAAATTTTAGGCTCCCAAAAATTTAATATATAGGGATTTTGTTTATTTCTTTTGTCTTGTTGAACCATATCTTTAGTCTTAGCTGGAACAACCTTAACATCCTCGAATTGAGAAGCAACTATATTTGCTATATCTAATATAGATATCCATTCAAAGCTTGTAATATGATAATCTTTTATTTTATCCAATTTTTGAAAATTTTGACTCAATATGTATAAGCATCTTGAACAGTCTTCAACATGTAGAAATTGTCTTAATTCTTGACCATCTGTCATCATATCAATAATTCCTGTTTTTTGAGCTTTTATAATAAAATCAGTGATGACATGTGCTTTTTCTAAATTGTGTTCTACACCATAAACATTCCAAAATTTCACGGCTAAACCATTCATTGTATTAACATATCTTTCACCAATTGCTTTCGCCACTCCGTAAGGTGAATAACTCATATTTGACATCTGGCTAGAAGCGAAGATAAACGGTTTATTATGTTTTTTTAATGCAGAAAATGTATTGCTCATTATCTTAACATTATTATCAAAGAAATCAAAACTATGCTGATATTTTGAAAGATATCTTGAACCACCAACGTCAAAAGCTAAGAAGAATACAAAATCACTTTTTTGAATATAATCTGATAATAAAACATTATTATTTATTCTTAAATCTTCTTCTTCATTATTCACTATATCAAATTCGAATATTTGATTCCCTTGGTCTTTTAAATATTTACATAATGGAGAGCCGATTTGGCCTGATGACCCTAAAACAAGATATTTCATAGTTTAATTCAATTTCATTAAGGATTAAATGCTAATTTTTATAAACAGTCTTAAAATATTTATGAATTTTTCTTTTAATCGTTAATATAATTCTCCAAAAATAATTTGTGGATAACGCTGAATAAATTATTCTAGGGAATCTAGGATTTTTAATGCCATATTCATCTAATAGCTTATTTGCATCTCTTAATGAAAAGGCAGACCAGTAACCGCCAACCAATTTAAAATTTCTCTCACATTCAACATGAAAAGATTCTTCTCTTTTTAATGGATAATCATGATTTTGATGGATTATTGTGATCAATTCTGTTGCATCTATTACAGGAATTTTATTTGATCTTGCCTTATATACTAACCAACTATCAAATCCAGGCCTGCCAACTACAAAAGGTGGTGGACCAAATAAATAATCTTTTCTAAATATCCAATAATCTATTCCTGACATTCCATGAAGTTTCCCTTCAAATGGTAATCTATTAATTAATTTTTGAAACCACATACCTTGACTATCAAACTTAATAGCCTCTCTTACATCAAGGTCCCAACGGCGTCCTACCATTAAAAATGGGTTTTTCTCAAGCAAAATACATACTTTATTAATAGTTTTTACAAAGTCGTTTGATAAAATAATATCTGCATTAACCTGAGCAACAATATCAAATTTTGCATATTCTTTTATTTTTTCAAAAACACCATCAATTAATGGAGTTCCAAATTCATTTGTTTTCACATCCGTTATTAAATCAACATGCAATTCGTTTGCTATCTTTTTAGTAGTACCTTCCTCATCTTCAAATAAAATAATTTGAACTTCAGGTTTAATATGTTTCCAGCTTCTAATAGCATTTTGCTGAATAATATCAAAAGGTCCAGTGAAGGGCCTTGGATTACTAAATATTGTGATCATCTATTATCTCACGAATTATTTAATATATACTATCAACTTGTTTTTATTTATATCTTTGAAAAATAAATAAAAATGAAAATACTATTATCCATGTCATTATAATACTATTATAAATAAAAATACTTATTACTGGCGAATATAAAATAAATGCATAAAAAGACGTTAATGGAAATAACCAAAATATATTATTATTTAAAGTTTTATTAAATGTTACAGTAGATAAAAACCCCATTATCATTCCCATCAATAATGTCCCAAATAATGAAAAATCATTTATTAAACCCCTAAGAGATGAATAAACATTGGTAAAGTATAAATTATAAATATGAGTATGATTATAAAAACCAAGTTTTCTTTCCATTAAATTCAATAAATCAAATGGACCAGCAAAAGTTGACATACCCAGAGTATAATCAATATTATAATTATAAGTAACCCAAGTCGTAAATGCAGATAAATAACCAAAAAAGTATAATTTCATTCTTCCAATAATTAAATCAGTAAACATTTCTCCACCAGCCAAACGAATCCAATCAAGAGCGACAAACAAGAGGATAAAAAGGCTTCCAGCTATTATTAGAAAAACAAATGTTTTTTTATTTAATAATTTCTTCAAGTTATCATTGGTAGCAACTCTAGAGCCAATATATGCTGCTAACCAAACAACAATAGCTAAAAGAATTGTTGTTCGCACTGTTTCAATTGTCCCTTTTAATACAGCTATCATTAATGGTGATAAATAAAGTAAAGTTTCTTTTTTAGTTCTGGAAATTCCGTATCCTATTCCACCAAACATTGCAGCAGGAAATACCCAATAAATGAAAAATTTTATATAAATGGGTAAAATAAGTAATTCATTATATCTTTCAGCAGAAATTTGATTTGGTAAAATAAGAAAACTAATAAAACTATAATCTAGATTAAATCTAGATATAGTATAAATGAGCATTAAAACAAGTCCAATAATTGATAAAATGGAACTTATAATTGTACCAGATTTTACCAAACTAGAAAACTTTATAATTTCTGCTGATTGGCTATTTGCTTCTATCTTGTTTTCTGAAATAGCAAATAAGGAACCTATCCCAACAGACATGCAAATCGCAAAAATAATCCAAATACCAAAAGCTGGGATATAATACTCAGGTGTAAAAACTATAGGACAAATAATAAAAAAGAACCATAGGAGAGAAAAAAATGCACCTGGAGCAAGCCAAGACTTATGAATCTTTCTAAGAAAGCATGCGGTTATAAATAATAAAATAAGTGGAAGGATAATTTGGTTATTCATCTAATTTAATGTCTTAGCCAAAGAGCTCTTGAGGCAATAGTAGAGAGTAGTAAATAGATAATTCCAGATGCAACTGATGTATAAGCAGTAGCTAGGATACCATATTTTGGTAGAAAAATATTATTTCCAATTATTGTAATAATTGCTGAAACCAATATAAATAATAACATTGTTCCTGATTTTTCTTTTAACTCTAATGGCTTATGAATTAGAAGTGCATACTGCCAGATAAATCCACTTAATACAATTGGAATTAAAATAGGGGAGAGAGAATCATCAAGTTCGGGGAAAATAGATAGTATTAAATTAAAAATGTTAGTTTTGAAAGGAATAAATAATATTAAAAGTATTGCTAAAGCTGATGCTTGTAAAAATAAGCTCTGTTTAAGCACGTCTTTTGCTTCTTTAATATTATTATTATTCCAAAGATTCATAATTCTTGGATGCACTGCTAGTGTCAAAGGAAATAAAATTATCGAAAACATCCTTGTAAACACTTCAACATATCCAGCATAAGAGCCCATTATATCAGACCCTAAATAATATTCAACAAAATATCTTTCCATAAAACGCAGTGACAGACTTATAACAAACCAAAAAGAAAGAGGGACTCCATATTGCATTAAAGGTTGTATCGTCTTTAATGAAAAATTGAGTTTTTTAATAGTTTTATATTTCCTTTTTAATACTATAATAATAAATGGAGTGGAGTATGCTACTATTAATCCTTTAATCATGTTGAAATGTATTGGATTGAAAACATTTAATAAAATTAAAGGAACAACAACTGAAAGAATGGCTTGTAAAATATTTAATTTCAAAACCATGCTTGGATTTTGTTTTGATTGAAAATAATTCGATGAAATAGTAAAGCCACCTATTGAAATAGCTAAAATCCACAAAACTAATGGATTAGAATAATGTGGAAATTCAAAATATTGAAAACCGCTAATTATTATAAGACTTACAAAGCTCGCTATTATTGAACCACCAATAATATTATCAGATACATTATTATTGTTTTTCATTTTTATATAATATCTAACAATCGATTGCCCCAACCATCCAAATGAAAAAGCTGAGCACATATTTACAAATGAAAATAATAAACTATAACGACCATACTCTTTAGGCCCTAAAATATTAAAAAATAATACTATTGATAATAATCCTGTTAATCCAGGGGTTATTTTAGCAACCAGATAAGAAAAATAATCTTTTAATATTGGTAAATTTGTTTTTGTAATCATTGAGGTTTTTGTAAAATTTTTTAAAGTGAAGAATTATCGACATCAATTTTATAATATCTTTGATATAGTCATAAGAATAATTAATTATAAAATTTGATTAAAGATTGATAATGGCTTGACCTAATATAATGTAAATATAATTATTGAATAATTTGTATAAACATAGTAATAATGATTTAGTTATCTAAATCATATTGTCCATACTCATCTGTTTTTAATACATAAATATCGTATAATCCTTTCCCATAAGATTTTGTAGACCCAACTAGGATTAGATCCTTTATACAAGTTTCTTTAACAGCCCAACCCCAGTCAGACTCTCCTCCTTCAAAGCCAACATTCCACAATTCCTGCCCTTGCTGATCAATTTTTATAAGATATATATCCTCATTATCCCCTTCATTCGTTTGATAATATGTTGTTGTACCAATTATTATTGCACCACCATCAAATGTAGGAGTGGAGGACCAACGAGTATATCCATGACTACTTCCATTATAAATAGCAGACCACTGCATATTGCCGTCATAGTCAATTTTAATTACCTGGGGATCAAACCAACCATTGCCCCGGGAATTAGTGGCAGCGCATATTAAATATCCTGACGGATATGCTGGATGTATTGAATATGCTATTTCATCATAAGCCCCGGAAGAACCAAATGTCTTTTCCCAAATCATATTACCAAGGGAATCAGTCTTTATTAAATATATATCTTTACCAGCTTCATCATAATAATCTTTTGATCCAACCACCAAAAGCGAACCATCATTTAATTCTTCTACATCGTATCCTATTTCATGATTTAATACACCAATCCCTTTTCGCCATATAGTATTACCTTGATTATCAATTTTTTGAAGCCAGAAGTCATGATTGCCATTACTTATACCAGGCGAATTAGTAAATCCTACTAAAACAAAATTTCCACTCATAGTTTCAATTATCTCATACGCTTTATCAAGATTTGATCCGCCATATATTTGATCCCATTCAAAATTACCATAATGGTCTACTTTAACTACATAAACATCATTTCCGCCACCATAAGAAGATGAATATCCTGCGGCAATGAAACCTCCATTCATACATTGCTTGACAGAATAAAATTCTTCATTTCCAGCGCCTCCATAATTTTTTTCCCACTCTCCAAAACCATCTTCATCTGTTTTAATAATTACTGCATCTTTAGTCCTATCTGATCGATACTCTTTAGATCCGCAGATAATGATGCCACCATCAAATGTTTCATCTATACCATATCCATAATCATAAAAATCTGTCCCATATGTTCTCATGAAGCCTGATCCAGTTATATCTCCATTGACATATGTGACTATTCTCTCGCATGATAGAAAAATCATAGAAAGTATAATAATACTTGTTAATTGTTTATTATTTATATTCATTATTAATTAAAATTAATATTTCTTTTAAATTAATGGTTTTAAACCCTTTTAAACTAAATAATAATTTTGATATATACTTAACGTTCATATATCTATTCAAAGTCCAACCAAGAGACGGACTTAGTCAAAAAAGTTGAGTCAAAGTTAAGCAACATGGTGTAATTCTCCATATTCAATAGGTGTCTGGTATCCCAAGGCTGAATGTAGCCTTTGGCGGTTGAAAAACACCTCTATGTATTCAAATATGTCTTGTGTTGCTTCTTGTCTAGTTTCATACGTATTCTGGTAGATCAGCTCTGTCTTTAAGGTCTTAAAGAATGATTCGGCCATTGCATTGTCATAACAATTCCCTTTTCCACTCATACTCTGTCTAATCTGGTGCTCTGAAAGAAGTCTTTGAAAGGCATGACTGGCATATTGACTCCCCCGATCAGAATGAAAGATGACCGCTCCAGCCGGTCTTCTCTTGTTGAGCGCTCTTTTCATCGCCTGTATGACTAAAGACTGGGTCAGGCGTTGATGCACTGCCCAGCCAATAATCTCCCTGTTATAGGTGTCCATCACTTGAGCGGAATACAGCCAACCCTCATTCGTATCAATATAAGTAATGTCTCCAACCCAGAGCTTATCCGGACCATCCACTCCAAAGCATTGACCCACTAGATCCGGGGCAACCGGTAGCTGGTGAGTTGAATCAGTCGTGGCTTTAAACTGCCGCTGGGTTTTCGCCACGAGTCCATTGGCTCTCATCAGCCTGGCCACTCTCGCTTGAGAACAGGATAGGGACTGTCTGTTTAAGACCGGGGTGATCCTCGGACTCCCGTAAACACACTGATTCAGCCAATACACATCCTTGATCTTCTCCAGTAGAAACTCGTTCTCGTGCGCCCTCTTGCTCTGACTGCCCTTTCTCCACCGGTAGTAGCCCGCAGTGGTCACACCAAACATGGCGCAGAAGGTCTGAACCTTGTGGGTCTGCTTATGCTGATCGATAAACTCAAACTTCATCGGCTTGTCTGTGAAAATATGCCCATGACTTTTTTTAAAATGTCTCGCTCTTCCTGCACCAACTCCAGGGCTCGCTTTAACCGCCGCATTTCCGCTTCATATTCCAGCACTTTACCATTACCCGGGAAACCGTGCCTGGAATCTGCTAAAAAGATTCGCTTCCATTTGTGGAGCGTATTTTGACTGACCCCAAGATCTCTGCACACTTTGGCCACACTTTGATGCTTTTCCAGTATCAACTTCAGGGCAGATACCTTAAAATCACGATCATAGGTCTTCCTTATTCTTTTGTTTTCCATTTCGATTCCTTTCCACTTTTGCATATTAATTAGGTGCTTAACTTTATGTGGACTTTTTTGACTAAGTCCAGCTATTCGTAGCAATTCGATTAATAAATATTGACGGTAGTCAGAAAAATCATTGATTAGAAGTGTTAAAAAAGAAACCCTATTCGGACGGGTACGGAGAAGTCGATGGAAGTTACTTTGGTGCGGGCAGACAGTGAGGAATACATGGACATGGTGCAAAAGGAAAAGTAGTAGTATCCGGTTTGTCTAAACACCACGGGAAGATATATACCTAAGCAGTGCTCAATGTTTTTTGAACCACTCTGCAAGGCATATTATCAAAAAGGAGAAATTGTCTTCCTGACGCGCTTATTTGATGAAAAAGAATTTAAAGCTATGATCGCTAATATTGAGGAACTGCTGACTGCAAACATTCAACCGTAATACTTTTACGGCTGGCCAGAAACAATATCTACCAAGCGCAGGATATCAGCAACGGTCAGCTCATTATCGAAGTCCACATCGGCTGCGCAAAATTCAGTTCCATCATAAGTATCATTTCCTAAAATAAGAATTAGGAGATTGTACACATCAAACATATTAATAATCTGGTCATTAGTAATATCGCCCAAAACGAATTCACCACCAGTGGTAGAAGTGGTAATGTCAGCTGCGGTTGATGTGGAATCATTGGCCAGGAGTCTTGTTACGCAATGATACTGATAGGATTGGCCGCATATTAAGTCATAATCTGTAAAGGATCCCAATCCGGATGAGATCGAGGCGTGGGCCAGCCCATTGCGACTGATGTCAATCACAAAATCGGATATGGGATCACCCCCAAACAACATGGTGGGATCGGTCCAACTCAACACCACTTCGAACCCATTGGACATGTCCATCTGCAGCTCGGTCACTGGGTTAGGATCCAGAGAATCCGCACTCATGGGCCTTCCATCAATAAACTGTACATCTGTATTATTGGGGTCAAGCCAGTCTTTTAGTCTTTGTGTTTCACTGGGATCAGAATCCCAAGAATAGGATAGCTTTCCATATGTCATATCTAGTTGATCACAATAGGGTAAACTTGGATCATATATTGAAGGTCCAGTTAAATCACCAACAATTTGATAGTTGCTGTTAAATAATGGCGAGCCGGATGAACCATGTTCCATAGTTCCATCAGTAAAACTTACTAGCCAATGTGTATCATAATATGATGTAGCTGAACCCGCTGCATAAGATATTTTCTTAATATCACTTGATGGATGGTGTATTCCAGTATTGCCACTACTTGGATCAATTCTTGACCAACCGGAATAAAAAACATCATAATCCGATGGAATGGTCTCATTGTTGACCTCAAGCAAAGCAAAATCAGAAAAGAAATTCATCGCTCTTACAATCATACCCTGTACTGTTTCGTCTGTAGGACCGTCTTGGTTTGCACAACCAGGACTCTCATAATTAAACATTATTATCCAATTCAGTTGGTCGCCTGGTTGATGTCCAAAATAACTGACACAATGTTCTGCTGTCAGAAAATATTGTATATCTTCATTTTCTGCATTATTGATCAATGCGCCAGAACACAAACGCGTATTATCTGCAAGCAATAACATCCCCACGGATCGCTTTTGGTCGTACCAATCAGACCACTCCGGACAATTCACATTATTGTTACAAGATTCTGAATCTCCATAATCGAAGATATTCCTGTAATCATGAACTACAAAGGCTATTTCCAGCAATTCTCCCGTTATACCGGGTGGCATATACAGTTCAATAATAATACTTTCACCTTGCACAGGTTGTGTGGAAAATTCACCGTTTGGTTTGTTATTGTAGTCTGTAAATGCGCCGATGGTATGGGTTTCTGTATCGTTGTAGATGAATAGTTTTGCGCCAGCAGGTAATTGGTAATTGCTGTAAACAAGGCTAATGGAATATGCGCCAGCAGAACGAATCTTTATTCGCCAAAGCCTGTCACCATTATCCAGATCTTCCCATAAGCCGGAGTTGTTCAGGTTCAATTGTGTAGGATGGGCATAGGCAAATCGCATCGGTGTTTCTATGGGTGCTAAGGCATCTTCCATTATTAACGAATCCACATTCACAACCGGCATGGTTGCCACCGGTATTGCACTCCTATTTAAACCCTGGCTGATCCCATAAGGCGTTTCTCTTGTACTGACTTGTGCCCATACGACAGTGAACAGTACTATTATTCCACAAAATATGGATGATCGTTTCATTTTATTATCCTCATAGTTCGGTTAGGTACTACTTGCTCCGGCTGCCGGGGTTCATTTCCTCGCTTTTTGTGCTTTTCTGGTCTTTTTTGATCTAAAAGGACGCACCTTTTCTCTGTTTATGCTTTTGACAGTAAATAATCTACTTTGAAAATATCGTTCAGCATACAATTAAGGTTAAATCGCCATTCATTTCAATCCCAAGGTTTTCGCGACTGTTCTCCGGTATTCCAGTTTTTCTTTTGGGTAAACAAAAGGATATAAATATGAACTGAAGGATAAACATCACTATACTCCGTTCTTTTCCGCCGAAATGCGGTTGAACCCTGTGAGCCCTGCTAATGTCATATACTTTCCCCGCAGCTCATCTGAAACTCCTTGCTACATAGGCTTTCTCAAATACTTGACTAACAAAACAAACGGCATTATCTTTTACTGTCATTCTATAAATTGACATAAATGTATTACCCGGAAAACAATATTGATCATCAAATACCGCTTCCCAGGTCAGACCATTATAGTGATACACGAATCCACCTGACCTGTGAAAAAATATCATTAAAATTTGTCCTTCTGTTTCAGATCAATCATGTTTTACCGCCACTATTACGGATATTTTTGTTTTTTTCAATATAGTCAATTGTTATAGTAAAAAATTTATATATACAATATCTTTATCAATATTCATCTAAATCTTTGTAATTGTACCTTCCGTTTGTTTTTGGAGATTCATCAGTAAGTATATAGAATCCACTTGTCTAATAAAACTGTAATTAATTGGTATATTCACAATCAGAATCAACACCCTTTGCAAAAACAATGATGGAAAATATTATTCAACTTTTCGTTGAGAATCCCGTATACCTAGCCGCAGCGGCTGTATTGGCCCTGATTATCATTATTGGCGTGATTCGTAAATTCATGAAATTGGTGCTTGTTGCCGCCGCTGTATTTGTCTTATACATTGCCTATATGGTGTGGACAGACCAGGAAGTGGATGTGAACCGTATCAAAGAAGATGTTCAATCGGCCAGTGAGGCTTTGTCAGAAAAAGTTGACGAAATGAAAGAATCCTTTAAGGAAAAAGTCGATGAAACAGTCCAGGATCAATTAGAAGAAAAAGTAGAGGAGTTAACTGAACATAAATAATTGTTTTGCCCAGGTGGATGGTCAATTGCTTCACAAGCCTCTAAATCATTCCCATATTGCTGTTCATTTTTTTAAAAACCCCCTGAATGATCTTGAGTTATACAACGAAAGAAATGATTGAACGGTTTATCAACATTGGAAAGGTAATTATATCATTATGTTTAAAACAGATATATCGGAACATAAGATAATCCTTACCATCGGCAACCTACTCAAGCGATGGTTGCAGCTGCTAAATTATCCCGCGTGCATTTTTCCGTCACCCCAAATTCATTAATAATTGCCCAAAAAAGCAGCACCGTATACTCCCGCAGAGTCCCCAAGTTTATTTTGTACGATGGGCGTTAATACCTTTTCGCTAAAAGTTTCTTTGTACACTGCTTCTTTTCCTTCCGTATACAGCAGGTCAATTTTAGAAAGTCCGCCCCCCATTACGATAATATCCGGATCTATGATGTCAATCACATGACTTAATGCCCGCCCAAAATTAAGCATAAACCGTTCTTTCCATTCCGGTTGAGCTTTATATAAACCATTATCGATTATATCGGTAACCATATGTCTGTCACCACTTAATTCGAGCCATTCTTTTTCCAGAGCGGGACCACTGATATACGCTTCAGTACAGCCATGATTACCGCAATAACAAGTGCGGCCTTCGGGATAGAGGACATGGTGTCCCCATTCCCCAGCAATATTATTCAGACCGCTGTGAATTTTACTATTGATGACCAGTCCTCCACCGACACCGGTACCCATAATTACACCAAAAACAAAATGATAACCAACCCCGGCCCCTAATATAACCTCCGCTAAAGCAAAACAGTTGGCATCATTTTCCATATGAATGGGCAAATTAAATGCATTTTGCAAGTCCGCTTGTAATGGTTTACCGATGAGGCAAATTGTGTTACTGTTTTTCATTTTACCGCCGGTTGGATCCATTGTCCCAGGTGTGCAGATACCCAAATGTTTAATGCGATCAGTCTTTTTTAAAAGATCATTGCCCAACTTGGAAATTTTGTTGACGATTGCTTCATAGCCTTCATCCCTGTTCGTTGGAACTCTTTTCCGCTCCAGGATAGAATTGTTTTCATCCAGTAGGATCCCTTCGATTTTCGTACCACCCAGGTCAATACCTAACTTATGCATTTATTGCTCGACCTAAAATATCTTTGAATTCAGAAAGAATCATTGCTGTGGCGCCCCACACTTTTTGTTTACATAAATAATAGTAAGGAACATCAACATTGTATCCGCGAATAACTCTTTTTTCGATAAGTTCATAATGGTCATCAAGTATATCCATCAATGGTACTAAGAAAACAGATTCAACCTCAGCAACCGCCGGTACAGGGATAAACAATTGATTATAAATTCCTATAAAAGGGTGCACTTTAAATTCAGTTGCTGCTACAAACAAAGGTGTAAGTTTACCAATTAATGATATATCTGCCGTTTTGATTCCAAGTTCTTCTTCTGTTTCGCGTAAACTTGTTTGGAGTAGGCTTTCATTTTTTTCCTGAACACCACCGGGTAATGATACTTGGCCCCGGTGGTGTTCAACGTTAGTGGATCGCTGCGTCAAAATAAAATGTATTTTTCCCTTTTCTATGTGGAGTAAAATTAATACAGCCGTAGCCACTACATATTGTTCATCATTCGGAAAAGCTGTTCGATACTTTGTTTTAATCCCCATTCTAGTTTGGGCCTGGATGCCTGGGATTGGTTTGTCAAGTTGAACTATCAGTTTTTCTTTTAATTGATCTAAATTCAAAATTTCTGTTTAAAGTGGTCGGTATTCTTATAAATTTTATTCATTTTTAATGCCAATTATGGACTATAAACATATCATTTGGGACTGGAATGGAACCCTGTTGAATGACTGGTGGTTATGCATCGAATCCATAAATAAAACATTGCAAAAACGCGAGCTTTCCGAAATAAATGATGAAAAATATTTGGAGTTGTTTTGTTTTCCTGTAGAAAGTTACTACAAAAAGCTGGGTTTTGATTTTGCGCAGGAACCATTTGCAATACTCGGGACAAAATTTATTAACAATTACAACACAAAGTTTACTGAACCAAATTTACAAAAGGGGGCTCGTCAAATATTAAAATTTGTAAAATCGAAAAATCTTACGCAATCAATTTTATCTGCCGGCAAGCAGGAATATGTAGATGATTGGATTGATTTTCATCAACTTGAAGACTATTTTATTAACATCTTGGGTATTAACGACCATTTTGCCTCCAGCAAAGAAAAGATAGGAATAAAATGGATGACAGAGATGGATTATAATTGGGATGAAGTACTCATGATTGGTGACACATTGCATGATGCCGCTGTGGCCGCTGTATTAGAAGTCAAATGTATTTTGGTTGCCCATGGACATAACAGCCATTCACGTTTGCAGACAAGTGGTAACCGTGTTTTTAGTAATCTACATCAAATTCAAAATTGGTTATAAATGTAACTACCAATTGGTGGAGATTGACGTGTAACCTTTTCCCGCAACCCCCTGTCGATGGTTTAAAGTCCATCGTAAGGGGCCAACTCATCCTTGGAGAAGCTCAGGTTCCCGCCACGTGCGTTAGGTACCTGACGTATCGGGCTCGATATCGAAGCCGTTTTAGTTGCAACACCCGTCCATAACTCTTCCTCTATCGACTGCCAAGTCTTCAGATTGTTGTGCGACAATACACAAAGCTCATCTAAAATATTATTGACAAGAACATTAATTTCTTTTTAATCTTATTCTATCACAGCACCTAAACGATGCGCAATTTTATATAATAGTAGGAGGAATAATGGCAAACCCAGTAGTACACTTTGAAATCGCAGGCCCTGATGGTCCCGCTTTGCGGCAGTTTTACCGTGACTTGTTTAGCTGGAATATTGAGGCTCAGAGTGAAGAGATGGGAAACTACGGCTTGGTGCAGTGGAGCGAAGGCGGCATCGGCGGTGGCATCATGGAAACGACAGAGGACATGCCAGACCACAGCTATGTGACCTTTTATATCCAGGTCGATGACCTTTCAGGCAGCCTTAGATAAGCTATCCGAAATGGGTGGCGCAACGGTAATGCCGCCTATGGAGATTGCCCCTGGTATGGGCTCGGTCGCCATGTTCACTGACCCCGCCCACAATGCCATCGGCCTGTACTCTATGCCGACCGAATGGGATGGTGAAATGCCACCCAAAGGCAACACCCCGCCAGTGGTTCATTTCGAGCTCGGCGGCGAGGATGCCGAGGCGCTTGAGAACTTCTACACCCAGATGTTCGGCTGGAAGATAAATAGTGCAGATATGGATGGGATGACCTACCGCCTTATCCAGAAAGAACCCGAAGGCATCGGCGGTGGTATTTTCCAGCATAAAGAGGGAATGCCGCCAAACACTCCTTCCGTTGCTGTAATGGTTGATGACCTGCAAGCCTATCTGGATAAGGCGGTCAGCCTTGGTGGAAAAGTGCTTATGTCCCCATCAGACCTGCAGGGTGGATTCAGCAGACAGATTGCAATCTTCTATGACATTGCCGGCAATCGTATAACGCTTTTTAAATCACTGGAAGATCACACCCACCCACACGACTAGTTTTTTGCTCACGACTATTCACTGTGTTGGCGCTTTTAGGAGGCGCAACTATGGGCCGCGACGTTTGCTGGAGATATCTGCGAGTGGTAAAATACAACATGCGCATGGTCAGATATTTTGCGGGCATCGATGGTGCACAAGGTCAGCCTACCTAAACTCGATCCCCTGTTCAGATCACAAAAGCCGTCGCGCGGCGAATACGCCCCGCACTGACACCACAGGCTGTACCAACAACGTGGGGTGGAAGGCATTCCCGCACGCAGTGCTGCTGACAGCCGGCACCCCGCTTGCTGGAGGGCTGCTGTGCTACAATAACGGAGTTACGTCGACACCAAAGGTAACGCAATGACCTCGCTTGACTGTTGGGCGGGCGGGTCTTCAACACAGCGGTAATTTACGATGCCAGAGATAAAACCGATCACGGTACCAGGCACGCATGAGAAGTTTTTGACATTTTTCCGAAAGCACGTGCCACCAAACATGAAAGTGCTCGACTTGGGTGCGGGGCATGGTGCTTTCACGAAAACTCTCCATGAAATGGGCTACGAAGTTTATGCATGTGATCTGTTTCCCGAGATATTTGAATACGATCCTGTTGAATGCAGAAAGGTTGATATCACATCAGATTTTCCTTATGAAGACGATTTCTTTGATGCAATTGTTGCCATAGAGGTGAGTGAGCACATTACAGACCACCAGAATTTTTTCAGAGAAACAAACAGAATTCTAAAATCACAGGGGAAGTTATATATATCGACTCCAAATATTGTGTCGGTCAAGTCGAGGATAAGATTTCTGAAAACAGGCTTCTTCTACATGTTCATTCCTCTCGATATGAAAAATCATGATGGGCTCCAACACGTTTCTTCTCTTACACTAGATCAATATAATTATATTGCCACTCATAACAATTACAGCGAGGCTGAAGTTAAGGTTGACAAATATCAGCGATCTTCAGTGGGCCTTTTCATGCTGCTTTACCCTATCCTGTTTATGCTCACAAAGAACAACAAATTAAACCGATTGCATAATCATCGAAATTTACTCTTTGGACGGTTGTTATTTTTGACTTTCACAAAAAACGGTCTTTGATTGTGGAACGGTAATGTATGAGCGGAGACAGACGGCATAATGGACGAAAAGACACAAACTATCGATGAAGCTGGCGCTGGCTTGGTAGAAAGCCTGTCCTACCTGCACGAGGTGTGGACGCGGCTGGACTTCCAGGCAGCGGTGCGGCAGCAAGCCCGGGGTAAATTGACGGTCCGGGAGAAAATCGTCTGCCTGTTCGATGCCAGAACGTTGACGGAAGAACACGCGCCCCGCTCCGATCTCGACGCGCGGTATGGCGCGCGTTATGTAATCGATGGTGGATTTGATAATTGTGGTCATTTGTAGTGCGTCTCAGAAAACCGAGCTTCTTTTATAGAAACGACTGGGGACAATTCTGCTACCATTTTCCTATTGACAATCTTATTCACATCAATTGTGTTTCCTAGGTCTTTGGAAGAGATCCATTTGTTGCTCCAAAGCGATTTACATTGTTTATTCATTAATTTATAAAGACGCTGATCAAAATCCTTGTCCCCTATAAATGATAGGCCGATTCTCTGGAGCTATATTTGCATATGTCCAGTGTCTGAAATATTAGAGAATCTTTTGCGAATGCTTTCTATGGCTCTCTCCTTGTCACGGTTAGTCTCGAGGAAACTGAGCAGTTTACTCAATATCGATGAGGAAATAGCGTAAGTCCTTGGACTCCGAAATGTGATGTCAAACCACAAGGTTAATCAATGGCAACGGTCGATTACCAAAGGTAAATCAGTTAAGCAACATTTTTCTGGCCCGTCTTTGATTCAATCGGTAGGATTAGGCATTTGATCTGGTCATACTCTCCAAATTTGCCGAAGCACTTGCGGATCCATCCCCAGTGATCTGGTTCAGTAAGGCTATATACGAGTGATATGTACAGGGCTGGGTGTATGAATTCCAGAGATCGCCATACAAACCTACCGTTTTTGTTGTTCAGAATTACATAGTTTACACTGTCAAAATCTCGTGGAGAATTATTTTATAAACTGGATAGATTCTTCCTTTCTAGTACTATAGCGACGTTTTTTAGCAGATCGTTGAATTGAAAATATGGAGTTGAATTAATGTTGCAGTAGGGTTCTTGCTTAATAAGAAATACACGGGCCTCATTGCAAGAAAGCTCAATAATGGATCACTATAGTTATTTCAATGTGTTTAAAGAATTCCTGTTTTGAGAATATCGTGAATATGGATTATGCCGTCGGGTGTATCTTTTTGCTGCTCGGTAAACACAAATAAGCTGGTAATATTGTAATCTTCCATGACATCCAGGGCATTGATGGCCAAAGTGGATTCTTCAACCCATTTGAAATCTTTTGTACGCAGGTCAACGGCAGTTTGATTGAACATTTCATTTCCCGATTTTTCCAGTCCTCTGCGAATATCACCATCAGTAATGATTCCGGATATTACCCCGGCTTTATCCAAAACGCCAGTAACCCCAAGTCCTTTTTCAGTCATGGTTAATAAGACCTCACTTATCGGTGTCTGTTCGTTTACGAGGGGAATTTCATCTCCGGAATGCATAATCTCTGCTACGGTGAGTAATAATCGTTTGCCCAGGAAACCGCCGGGGTGAAGGAGGGCAAAATCTTCTGGTTTGAACCCGCGGCTTTCCAACAAAGCCACAGCAATGGCGTCACCCATGGCTAAGGTGGCTGTAGTGCTTGCGGTAGGAGCCAGTTCTAGAGAACCTGCTTCCTGCTCCACAGATGTGTCCAAGCATATGTCCGCTAATTTGGAAATCGATGAATTTTTTCGACCCAACAAAGCGATAATTTTTAATCCCATGCGTTTGAAGGCTGGAATGATCTGCAGCAATTCATAGGTTTCACCGCTATTACTCATGGTCAATATAATATCATCCTGAGTAGCCTTACCCAAGTCCCCGTGGCTTGCGTCTCCGGGATGGATGAAAATGGCCGGTGTCCCTGTGCTGGACAGGGTGGATGCAATTTTTTGGGAAATAAAACCCGATTTTCCCATACCGGTCACGATCACGCGTCCAGGGCAGTTGCGGATACTTTCAACAGCTTGGTCGAATTTTACATCAATCCGGTTCACAAGATTGAGGACGGCATGCCCTTCGATCTTTAAAACTTCCCTGCCAATTTTCGTATTTTTTGTACCCATACTTCAAATAATTACGTTGATCAATTTACAGAATCAGCCTTCATTTATTTCAATAATATTTGTGATGAGGTTAAATAGATTGGGCACTCTATCAACCCTCTTACAAACAAAGAACCCCACACAAGCAGGGTTCTTATATAGAACGATACCGCGTAGGCTATTAATGACTTACAACGTTATGCATCTAAGTGATAGCAACCAGCTTCCAGCCGTACTATATTTGATTACACCATCACCACCGTTTGTATCGATTTATAAAAATGGTTGCTGAGGTACTATCTGGATTAACCGCCATGCTTATCCATAATATGGCTTTTTGCCTCACTATCATCCGGCACACATTTACCACACATATCGCACCACCAGTAACCTTCATCACAGTCTCCACCACTAGGAACTTTTGCATCGTGCATGACCATATGTTCTTCCATAGGATGTTCACTGTCTAATGGAGCGCCACATACTTTACCGTCCGGGAACATATATTCACAGTGCATGTGCGGATCATTTGGATCATCTGATTGGTATGCACACATCTTGCCATCGGAACCGGAAAATGTACACATGAAAGCGGACATCCCATAGCCAATCGCATCCAGCACATAACCGCAATTCAAATTAGGATCTGCCCATACAGCATATTCATCACCATTCAACATGTATGTTTGCCGACCTTCAGCCATAGCAATACAGTTTTCAATGGTATGCTTCCCAAATCGCATGTAATCGTCACCATCTTGTGCAACTAAAAATACGGTTAAGATAGCTAAATTTGGTATGAGGAACTTTCGGATCGTTTTTAACATGATCTCCCCTATTCGTTTAATAGTTATGGTCTATTATAATACTAATATGAAATAATAATCAATTTAATAAATTGAACCGGGACACAGACATTATTTAATAGAATCCTTTGCGATTAGGGTATTTAGTTTATTGCAAGTTTAAGAAAAAAGGATAAGATTAAGATATGAGTTAATTAAATTTTTCAGTCATAGAGCTAATCCACAGTAGGAAACCCAGCAGAGTTGCTCTAAAACCAGACAACATAAACGCAATAGTAGATTGGGAAAAGGTTTTGCAGGGATTAATGATGCCACAACGGTCCATGACTTTACTATGATATGGCGTTTTAAGGGGGCGTTGATGGTAAAGGGTCTGTCTACATTCAACACCCATATTTAGTCTATAGCTAATCTTTGTTGATTTGTATCATTTGAGGGTAATAAGTAAAGCAGAACTAGCAAAAAATAAAAGTGGCTCGGGCCGGAATCGAACCAGCGACACATGGATTTTCAGTCCACTGCTCTACCGACTGAGCTACCGAGCCGAGTTTGTTATCTATAAATTAAAATATAATTGTAGTTAATTTACCAAAATTAGAGAAATTTAATTCGTTTCATACTTGAAATACTTTTGGTAGGATTGCTCATGTCTGATTGTATAGCCATTTGTATATAAGTTTTTTTAAACATCTCTACTTTATCGCATATAGATTTTATGTACCTACGTTTTTTGTTCCCTGTTAAAATGAGTTTTCGGGTAACCAAGTTTAATATGTTCCAGTAACTTTTCCGTATCAATTTTTTGGTTCTTAAATTATCGATGCATGGTTTGACATTATTTAGTTCTATTGTTCCATTTTCAATGGTAGTAAACAAATTAGTTAGTTTCCTTTCCAGTTTAGCAGTTTCAAGTTTTAGTATTTTAGTTTTTCTGTAAATGACTACCGTATTGAAAAACTATCTAATAAGTTCCTTGATAATCTATCGAGTGATGTAATTAGTATACAATTAAATTTTCCTATCTTTGAGTCTTCAAGTAACATGTTTATTTGTGGTCTTTCTTCTAAAGACTCATCCGGTAGGCTACCTTCGGTTATATATTATCTGTGATGTTATAGCCTTTATTATTAGTGTGTAGGCCGCTCATTTAAGTTATCAAGAAGCGTATGACTTAATTACGAATGTAACGGAAGCAATGGCAACACACTTGAACAATATCGCGGCGCACCGTGTAATCAATGATGCGATAGCGACTTTAATAAAACTTTGGTTTGTTATTGACGTTTCGGGAACTAAAACACAACATACTTTGCCACCAAGAGTTACGAAACGGAAAGCGTTGAGATAGATATTGCGGATTTACGTCATGGTTGACACTTAATTAAAATTTTTTTGAAAACGGCCGCCGAGGGCAAAGCTTACGCCCGGAAAATATTGGGCAAAGTTCGTGCCCCTGCAACTGAGTGGATCTTAATTGGAATGTGAGCAGGCAATGTACCATCGATGGGATGTCCATCATTAAACAATCCAAATAACCGGAATTCAAGTTGTTGAAAAACATTTGAGTCAAATCCGTGAAGATAGAGTGAGAAAGCAAGTTGCAATTGATGGTCAAAAAATAAATAAAATTATTCAAACAACAATATAAAGACTTGACGATGATCAAGAATCTGACGGCACGGGTCAGGCAAGAAATTCATACCTTCGGAGCGTCAGTTTCTTTAAATTAAAGAGTCATTTCGCTGGGAGAATAACAGCGTTAGGAGAACATATTTGACTTGTTGTTTAGAAGAGTTGATCCTGAACAAATTGGAAGCGTTTGAGAAATAATGAAAAGACTCCCGCACACCATTCTAATGGTTAGTCAATTGAAGGATCGTATGAATACTAAAAGACAATATAAAGATAGTAAGTGACAATCTTTTCTCTCGCTGATAGAATTGATTTGTCAGGGTGAAGGGCCCTTAGCTCAGCGGTTAGAGCAGCGGACTCATAATCCGTTGGTCCGGGGTTCGAATCCCTGAGGGCCCACCACTCTCTGAAAAGTTTTCTCTACCAACGGTAGTTGGGCCGAATCTCACCTGGTGTACAAATTATTTATTATTCATCTCTGTTATGGGTGCTTTGTAATGGTTGCGCTAACATAATCAATAATACGGGCAATGAAGACCTCCCTGTCCCCGGGCAACACCCTTATTAAGCTCTGAATCAATGAAATAATCCAAGCTCTCTAACTTTTTCATTTCGGTTAAATTCCGCGCCATTGCTTCATCATTAACCTTGTCCCATTTTGGATTTTCATCTTTATCTTCTGGAAAAATGAAAAATTGCTTGGTCTTTCTAAACCGTGGATGATGTTTTACTTTCTCAAATGATGAAATAAAAGAATTTCGGAAAATTTTGAAAATATACTTTGGAATACAAAGTACTTTATTATAATTTTCAAACTTAATTATCGGAGAATAAAATGGAAGAACAATTAAAAATTATTCAGGAAATGATTGAAAAGACGCGAATCCGAATGGCAGACAGCGGAATATTTTTTATCCTTTGGGGTTGGTTTATAATGGCTGCATGCATAGGAAATTATCTGTTTGTTCTTCTCTTGCTGGAAGAATGGATCGGTTTAAATTGGTTTGTCTTTATGGGTGGGGGTTTAACCCTGAGTATTATCATTGGCCGTCGGCAGGCAGAAACAATGCAAGTGAAGACGTATTCCTATGTGGCGATTTCAAGTCTATGGCAAGCATGTGTATGGTCTATTTTTGTTGTCGCTTTCATTGCATTTCCTTTGGGCGTTATCTCCATTAGGGCGCTTGTCCCGATCATTGCCCTGGTATCGGGGATTGGGACATTTGTGACCGGTAAAATCATCGAATGGAAACCCCTACAGTGGGCCGGTATACTTTGGTGGGCGGCGACCATCGTATGCATGGGACTGGATTGGACTTACCATACTTTGGTCATGGCACTGGTCATTATTCCTGCCTATTTAATCCCGGGGTATTTATTAAAGAATAAATACTTGCACTGCTAATATGAAACAGTGGAATAATCTCAATCCCATTATTCATGCCCCTGTGAGATTAATGGTGATGACACTTCTGGTACAAGTGATTGAGACTGATTTTTCATATTTAAAGCAAACAACCGGTACTACAGACGGAAACCTCAGTACACACCTTACAAAGCTTGAAAATGCTGGATTCATAAAGGTTACCAAACGATTTGTAAGAAAAAAACCTAAAACAACAGTTTTGATTACAGACACGGGCCGGGATGCCTATTCCAGATATATTAAAATGTTACAATCATATTTGAGCGCAGGATACCTTGAAAAATGCATAGAATGATTTGTATTATTTCCTTTCTCGCTGGTTTAACCGGGCAGAATATGTCCGTTGTAAACGGCCATGTAAAGTCAGAATCAGGTGAATCACTTGCCTATGTGAATGTTTATTTTTTAGATAATTTGGAAGGAGTCATGACGAATCAGGAGGGGCGGTTTTCTATTGTGACCAGCAAGATGGGTAAAAGGGTCCTACGGATTTCCCATATCGGCTATGAACAGCAGGATTTGTTGGTGAATGTATCTGCAACTGCTCCAGATATGATTAAAGTCATTTTGAAAAAATTGTTCATCAAAATGGATCAAATCACAGTCAGTGCCGGCTCATTCACCATGGCAGATGAAGAAGGTCAAACATTGACCAGCTTGGATGTGGTAACTACTGCCGGTGCAGCGGCGGACATCTTCCGGGCTATCCAAACTTTACCCGGTGTTAATCAGGTGGATGAAGGGGCCGGAATGTATGTCCGTGGAGGGGATGTATCAGAAACGATGGTTATCCTGGATCAGGCCACCATCAGCCATCCCTATAAATATGAGTCTGATACTGGCGGTTATTTTGGGATGATAAATCCGTTTCTATTATCGGGGACTTATTTTTCAACGGGCGGTTTCTCTGCGAAATACGGCAATGTTCTCTCGGGTGTTCTGGCCATGGAGTCCCTAGATCTGCCGTCTCGATCATCTGTTGAATTCGGCGCAGGGCTTGCAGCCCTTTCTCTCGGCGGCGCCTGGCTGGTTGTTCCAAATAAACTGGGTCTACGGTTTTCCGGAAATTATTCCGATACAAAATATCTTTTCAAAGTCAATGGGGGTGAAAACCGTTTTCAAAAAGTGCCCTTAAGCTGGGATGGGAATTTCAGTGCTATTTGGAAATACAGTTCCAGAGGGCAGATAAAATTTTTTCATTATAGTAATGTGGATGAAATTTCCGCAAAGTACGACAGCCCTACCTACTCTGGTTATTTTACCAGTAAAAATATCAACCATTTCAGCAATTTACAGCTGCACCAATTGATTGGCCAAAATATGCTTTTGAAATCAAGTCTTTCATTTAACGAATTCACCCAGTTCCTGCAGTTAGGCGCGTTTCAAAACGATCTTGACGATAAACTACTCAAATGGCGGACGGATATCAGTATTCCCATCACTGAAAAACTGGAATTCAACTCAGGTCTTATTATGGATAGAATAAAAACGGCCCTTACTGGTCAGTATCCAGAGAATTGGAATGATTTGAATCTCGACAGCAGCACAACGATTCCTATTAACATTGACTATGCCACAAATCACACAGGATTTTATATCGAAACAGAGATTGCATGGACTCAAAGATTGTTTACTACAACTGGTCTGCGGACAGATATTCTGGAAAAACCTCGGCAGTCAGTTTTGGATCCTAGGTTCTCCCTCAATTACAGGTTATCGGATACTCAGTTTTTGAAGCTTGCTACCGGCCACTACCACCAATATCCGCAGGCAAGATACCGGGATGAACGTGAGGGCAACCCTGATTTGCAAGCTATGCAGGCGGTACACAATATCCTTGGGTACGAGTACAAAGCGGAAATAACGAATCTAAAAGTAGAAGTCTATCATAAGAAATATGATCATCTGGTGCTTGTCGATACGGTTAATAATAATACCAATGACGAATATACCAATGACGGCTATGGATATGCCTACGGGGCAGATATTTTCCTAAAAAGCACCTTTCCAATCATTTCCGGCTGGATTACGTACAGTTTTCTCGATTCAAAAAGACAGGAATTCGACTACCTGAAACTGGTGCCGACTGACTATGATATCAATCATAATTTGACAGCTGCGTTGAAGATGCGCATCGGTGCGTTGAACAACATTAGCCTTACCTACCGGCATACCACCGGAAAACCTTATACACCAACAGAAAATAAATGGAATGCAGCACGATTACCCAGTATGCAGAGATTGGATATATCATTCAGCCGGCTGTATTCAATTGGTAAGAATGGTTTGCTCGTGGTATCTATCTCTATCTCCAATGTGTTGGATCGACAAAATTTATACGGCTATATCTATTCACCGGATTATAAAGATCGAACAGAACTGAAAAGCATTCATGGGCGGAATGTATATTTCGGGTTTTCAGTGATTTTATGAAACAATATTTATCTGCTATAATGATGTGAAACATTAAAATAATAGCTGAGAGCAGAAAAATTTTCAGGTACACATAATTGATTAAGAGGATAAAAAAATGAAAAGAGTATTCACAATTTTGGCGGTTTTACTTACAATCAGTACGGGCCAGTCAATAGATGATTTTATCGTCCAGGGAAAAGCAAATATCAAGGCCGCAGTTCAAAACTGGAGTGAAGAGGAGATGATGTCAGCACGTGCTTATTTTGAACGGGCATTGACCTTAAATGAGAAAACATGGCTCATTCATTATTATGTGGCCTACTGTGATAATCAGCTAGTTAACTTGGTGATGAGCAAACAGGATAAGAGTAAAGTCAAAAAATACGTTAATGATGCTATTGCTCACTTGAAGGACTGTATAGCAGACAATCAAGATTTTGCAGAAGCTCATGGACTTCTTTCATCCCTTTATGGTAAGAAGATTGCTTTGAGCCCCTGGACAGGATTTTGGTATGGTCCAAAATCAGCTCGGATCTTAGATAAGGCTTTATCTCTTGAGCCGGAAAACCCCCGGATTCATCTGATCCATGGAATATCTTTGAACTTTACACCTAAGAGTTTTGGAGGAGGAAAAGCAAGGGCGAAAGAGTCCTTAATAAAAGCAGCGGAATATTTTATAAAAGATAACCCCGAACCGATTATGCCCGATTGGGGACATAGCGATGTGTATGCTTGGCTAGGACTATTAGAGTTTGAACTGGGCAACAATGCATTGGCAAATGACCACTGGGAGAAAGCGTTAACCATAAATCCTGAGAACAGTTGGGTGAAGCACCATTTGATGCCGAAGATCAAGTAAAACGCAACTATGTATTTTGGTAGTTTGATTTACCATCGTTACTAATTTTTCTTTTTACACCTTCACACAAGAACACTTTTCCATCTAACTTTCGATCTATGAATTCTGATTTAAATATTGCAAAAGAGGCAGCCATAGAAGCTGGCAGTGTAATTTTAAGATATTATAAAGCCGATTATGAAATTCAGGATAAAAGTTATTGTAACCCGGTCACCACCGCAGATCATGAAGCTAATTCATGTATTAAAGATATTTTAACTAAGGCGAGACCGGATTACGGCTGGCTTTCGGAGGAGACTGTGGATTCGCCGGAACGATTGAAAAAAGACAGCGTCTGGGTGGTGGATCCACTGGATGGAACCAAGGAGTTTATTGAAGGAATTCCCCATTTTGTGGTCAGCATTGCCTTGGTCGAAAATAATAAGCCAGTTATTGGCGTATTGTACAACCCGGTCACAGACGAGATATTTTCCGCCACAGCAAACGAAGGTGCATACCTGAACAGTGAACCAATTCATTGTTCCACAAAAGGTGATGTGGGAGAAATGATCATCTTAAACAGCCGTACGGAGACACGCCGCGGGCTTTGGGAACCTTTTAAGGGAACATTCAGAGAATTGAAAGCTGTCGGCAGTGTTGCGTATAAACTCGGGCTTGTAGCAGCAGGAAAAGCTGATATTTTTGCGTCTCTCCGCCCTAAAAATGAATGGGATATCTGTGCAGGTTACCGCATCATTCAGGAGGCCGGCGGAAAATTGATTGACCTGAATGGGAATGATGTTAGTTTTAATCGTCAAAAGACAATAATTCAACCGGGTTTAATCGCGGGTGATGTTAAAGCTGTAGATAAAACCTGGGAGGTATTAAAAGGTAGTTAATTCACGTGGTGCAAATACCAAAAGACGCCATCAAATGCCTGGATAAGGGCTTTGTCCGTCTGGTGGATTCCATGGGCGGGGATGGTGCTATTGTGCAGGCAGCCCGTGTGTCTTACGGGAAGGGAACATCCAAAGTATCGCAGGACCGTGGACTGATACGTTACCTCATGCGCCACCGCCACACCACGCCATTTGAAATGGTGGAGTTCAAATTCCATTGCAAAATGCCAATCTTCGTTGCTCGCCAATGGGTGCGTCACCGCACTGCGAACATTAATGAATATTCCTTACGCTATTCTGAGGCACGGGATGAATTTTACTTTCCGGAACAGGAACATATTCAATTTCAGTCCGCTCTAAATAAACAAGGACGCCAGGGAGAAGTGCCGGCGGATCTGAAGCAGAAGGTGTTGAACTGCTTCAAAGAGATATCCAAAAAAAGTTATGCCATGTATTCCGAACTTAATAAAGCGGGCGTGGCCCGGGAATTGATCCGCGCCATCCTGCCGGTGAACCTGTACACAGAATGGTATTGGAAGAACGATCTCCATAACCTTCTCCATTTTATTGATCTGCGGTCGGATAACCATGCCCAATACGAGATTCGAGTCTTTTCGGACGCTATGGCCAAAGCAGTGAAAGAAGTGGCTCCCTTTGCTTGGGAAGCTTACCAAGATTATGTGGTACAGGGGATGCGCTTTTCCCGTATCGAACAGGTGCTATTGGAAAAACAGCTGCCACCCCGGGTTGTTGAAGATATTCTGGAAGATGTGGCTTACCAGATCACAGCCACGCTCCACCACAACAAGCCTCGGGGAGATGCCGATCTTTATCCTTTGTACCAAAAGCAGGGCGGTTCAGATTCGGAAGAAGATTTCCGGCTAAAGTGGGATTCCGGTGAGATTGCGACGGGCAATGTACGGGAGCTCCGGGAATTCAAAGAAAAACTATTTACCATAAATAAATGAGACTTCAAGTGCTATTTTACTAACTTTAACACGCAAACACTAATAAACCATGAACACACCTGACTACGAAGGCCATCGACAGCGTCTCCGTGATAAATTCCTTAAAAGTGGTCTCGATGGTTTTCACGATTATGAGATTATCGAACTTTTGCTCACTATAGGGACCCCCCGCAAAGACTGCAAACAGTCTGCCAAGGATGCTTTAAAGCGGTTTGGTTCCCTGAAAGGTGTGCTCGCAGCCACACCAGCGGATCTTAAATCTATAAAGGGTATCGGTGATAATAATGTATTCGGACTCAAAATCACTCAGGCCGTAGCCCGCAGGTATTTGGCCGCCCGTGTTCTCGATCATGATTTCGTTCGGTCTGCCGATGAAGTGATGGACTATCTCAAACACAATCTCCGGGATAAAAACAGGGAAATATTCCTGGTCATTTATCTAAATGGGCGAAACCAAGTATTAAAAATGGAGGAAGTCTTTTCCGGAACCCTGACCACGTCGGCGGTCTATCCCAGAGAAGTGGTGAAACGGGCATTGGAGAATGATGCCGCCGCTCTGGTGTTCGCTCACAACCATCCCAGTGGAAATTCCAACCCCAGCCAAGAGGATATCACCATTACAAAGAAATTGATCGCTGCGGCGCAGGTTATTGATGTGAAAGTCCATGATCATCTTATCATCGCCGGCAATGATGTATATTCGTTTGCTGAACACGGGATGATCTGAGTATGTCCTTATTCAACCGCGCTGAAGTCGTTGATTTGAATTTCACTACGCGTGTGAACACACGGAAACTCCCGCCAGCCCAAATCCAGCTCCGATTATCCCAGACTAACATCAATCCTGCTGAACTGATCGCCCTTTTTGAATTCCAGGTCTTGAGTCGGCACATGGATCTGAAAGCCAGACTCTTAAAAGACGAAGGAAAATGTTTTTATACCATCGGTAGTTCCGGCCACGAGGGGAATGCGGTATTCGGACACGTCTTTCCTTATACAGATATGGCCTTTCTCCACTATCGTAGCGGTGCATTTTTCATTGCCCGTTCCAATCAAGTGCCGGCAACCACACCCATATATGATATGGCATTGTCTTTTATGGCAGCTGCAGAAGATCCCATCAGCGGTGGACGCCACAAGGTTATTGGTAGCTCAAGCCTGAATATACCGCCGCAGACCAGCACCATCGCTAGTCAGCTCCCGAAAGCGGTGGGCGCGGCATTTTCTATCGACCGCGCCAAAGATCTATACATCCCGGAAAGAAAATTGAATGGGGATAGCATTGTGCTCTGCAGTTTTGGGGATGCCAGCATCAACCACGCCACGGCACTGAGCGCGATAAACACTGCCTGCTGGATCACCAACCAAGGCGGCCACGTACCGATTGTGTTTATTTGCGAAGACAACGGTATCGGCATTTCAGTGCCAACAGATGATCAATGGATCGAACAGAATTTCAACAACCGCCAGGGGATTGATTACATTCAGACGGTTGGGTCCCATCTCATCGATCTCATGATCAAAACCCGCCGCGCAGAGCGCAATTGTCGAGTCAGTCGTGCACCTGTATTTCTCCACATGAAAACAGTTCGGCTCTTGGGCCATGCCGGTTCCGATGTGGAAGTAGGCTATAAATCACCCGCCGAGATTGAGGTGATGGAGTTCAATGATCCATTACTCCATTCTGCTCGGATCCTGATGGAAAACCAGTGTTTGTCAGCGGCTGAGATCCTGGCATTATATGAATCAGCAAGAGCACAGGTGAACCATGTTTTTGATGCGGTCACCTTCCGGGCCAAACTGGAAACTGCTACGGATGTGATGTCGTCCATCACGGCCAATAAAACCAAACGGAAATCACCAAAGCATCCCACCCAAAAAGCTCGAAAAGCATTATTTGAGAAAGAGTTCGGCCGCCTAAATCAGCCCCAGCACATGGCCAAACTTATCAATTATGCCTTATTTGATCTCATGTTGCGCTATCCCAACACATTGGTTTTTGGGGAAGACATAGCCCAGAAAGGCGGTGTCTATCATGTGACGACCAATCTTTATGAACAATTCGGCATCCGCCGTGTCTTCAATAGTCCACTGGATGAAACATCTATCACCGGGTTTGCGATCGGCTTTGGCCACAACGGATTTGTTCCCATTCCGGAGATCCAATTTCTGGCTTATCTCCACAATGCGGAAGACCAGTTGCGGGGGGAAGCGGCCACCTTACCTTTTTTCTCGGAGGGTCAATTTACTAATCCCATGGTGCTCCGCGTGCCAGGATTGGCTTACCAAAAGGGCTTCGGCGGCCATTACCATAACGATAATTCGCTTACCATTTTTCGGGATCTTCCTGGTGTAATCCTGGCAGTGCCGTCCAACGGCGCCGACGCGGTAACAATGCTCCGGACTGCCGTACGAGAAGCCTACGAGAACGGCCGAGTGGTGGTCTTTGTGGAACCCATCGCATTATACATGACAAAAAACCTGTATGAACAGAAAGATGGGCTGTGGAAATTTATATACCCGGATATTCAGGATGAGATCCCCGTAGGGGAATTTGCTACCTATGGCAAGGGGAATACGCTGACCATCATCACATACGGGAATGGATTGTATTTGTCCCTACAGGCACGGCAGGAGATTGAGAACCAACTGCAGAAAAAGATCAAGGTCATCGATCTACGCTGGCTGTCTGATATTGATATTGACAAATTGTTGCAGGCCATTGGCTCTTGTAAGAATGTGCTCATTGTGGATGAATGCCGTCGAACCGGATGCCATGGGGAAGGGCTTTTGGCACAGCTGGTGACGGAGTCAAATCAACCGTTGAATATCAAACTCCATGCCGCGGAAGACAGTTTTATCGCCCTGGGTGTGGCTGCCACCGCCACGCTGCCTAGCAAGGATTCCATTGTTCAACACGCATTGTCATTAGTGGATGAGATTTAATTTCTTTGACATGAAGAGAGCAACTTTCAAGCTTATACGATATAGAAAGGCTAGATTTACCTGATGCAAACAAAGTTTAAAATAAAAAATGATGGAATTAGGGGAATACTTGGTAGTGATTTATATGATTTTCCTAAATATTCTATACAGATTTTAAATTTGGAAAATCCAAATGCCCAAGGAACCAGGCCAGCAGTTGTTGGATAAATGAGTGAATTAATCCAGGAATTTTCAGGGTAAATGCTTAAAGAGCGGCAAGATTGGTATTTAAATCAATATCCGCGCGCTATTGTGAAAGTAACCATAGTATAAAAGTAATGGTTGATGTTTTTAGAACAGTTATTGGTCAAATTGATGAAAAAATGATAAAAAACTGGGCTGCTGATTTAGTTATAGTAAAAAACTGTATTGGTTTGAAATTTCGAGAAGTAATTTTAGCCAAGCTGTAGATATAATCAGTAAAGATTATAGACTTGTAACTCTTGTAAAAGAATCAAAGGGAATTGATCGATTCCTTGGTAATCTACCGATCAGTATTAAACCGGAGTCTTACCGAGCAAAAAAGAGTATTCCAGAGATGATTACAGTTGAAATTATCTATTATAAAAAGAGTAGATGTGAAATCACTATACAATAGAAGTGAATTAGGATTATAATAATAAATCTATCTTATTTTTAAAAGAACTCTGATATTGTTAACTTTATTAAACGTCAACCATTTATTGTATTAAATGAAAACTCGCATCGTTGTTATTTGTCCTGGCCGGGGGGCCTACACCCGGGAGACATCCAGATATTTGAAAGCCCACGGAACTCCGGCCCATTCCCAGATCAAATGGATGGACAATCAACGAAACAACGCCGGGCTCCCGACGCTCACTGCACTGGATAGTCAACCTTTCAGAGCCAAAATTCACATGATGGGGGAGCACGCATCACCACTCATTTATGCCTGCAGTTTAGCTGATTTTCTGGCCATCAATCAACAAATATATGAGATTGTAGCCATTACTGGTAATTCCATGGGATGGTATATTGCTTTGGCTCTAGGTGGTGCTCTGAACTACGAGAACGCTTACCACCTGATCCATACCATGGGGTCTATGATGTCCAGAGGGATTAGTGGCGGACAGATCATTTACCCCATCGTAGATGAAAACTGGCTTGTGGATGAAGTCAAAAAAGAAATGGTAATGCATGCAATTGCGAAAGCCGGCGCCCATGTATCCATTTTTCTGGGGGGAAATGTGGTTATAGGTGGAGATCAAGAGGCCTTGGATGCCCTACTAATGACACTACCACGGGATGACAAATATCCGTTGCAACTCCCATTCCATGCTGCATTTCATACCCCACTTATGGACGGGGTGTCAACTACAGCATTAGTCGAAATATCTCCGACCTTGTTCCAAAAACCGATAATCCCCTTGGTAGACGGCCGGGGGCATGTTTGGTCGCCTTATTCAACCGATATCCATGCGCTCCATCAATACACCTTATGCAATCAGGTCACACAGACCTATAATTTTACCAACGCAGTCACGGTGGCTATGAAAGAATACTGCCCAGATAAATTGGTGCTGCTGGGTCCGGGGAATACCTTGGGTGGTGTCATTGGCCAGATCATGATTGAAAACCGTTGGCTGGATATGGACTCAAAATCTGCTTTTTCATTTCGGCAAAAACAAACACCTTACCTCATATCCATGGGTATGAACAGCCAACGGAGTTTGGTATGCTGACCAACCGTAAGATCGAGATTTTGGATTCCACACTACGGGAAGGGGAGCAGACCCCTAATGTTTCTTTTACGATCGAGCAGAAGATCGCTCTTGCTAAACGATTGGATGCCTTTGGTGTGGACTTCATCGAATTGGGCCACCCGGCTGTTTCTCCGGATGTGTATGAAGCGGTGGAAGTGTTGAATGATCTGGACATGAAAGCCAAAAAGGTCGCCCACGGCCGGGTGTCAAAATCTGATATCAATGATGCGGTCGCCATTGGTGTGGAATGGATGGGCATTTTCTTTGGCACATCTCCGATCAGTCTGAAACATAAATTCAATGTAGATCGAACCACCGCTTTAAAGCGGATCGAATCAGCCATTAAATACGGAAAGGACAAGGGACTTAAACTCCGCTTCACCGCCGAAGATGCCAGCCGGACCGATATGGATTTTCTCATACAAGTGGGATACCTTGCTCAAGCTTCCGGCGCCGATCGGTTTAGTCTGGCAGACACAGTAGGTTGCTTGACACCCTCCAAGACCAAAGAATTTGTGAGGCGGATGGTTTCCACAATGGATATTCCTGTCCATGTTCATTGCCACAACGATTTCGGTCTGGCGACGGCAAATGCCTTATCCGCACTGGAAGCCGGTGCTCAATGTGTGGATGTGGCGGTCAACGGTTTGGGCGAAAGGTGTGGGGTAACCCCATTGGTGGAAGTAGTCATAGCCCTGATGAATCTCTATAAAGTGAATGGAAATTGGGACCTTTTCTTGATCCCGGAACTTACCAAATTGGTCACGACCTTTTCCAAGCTCGATCCGAAATCAAACCAGCCTATCATTGGAAAAAATGCCTTTACTCACAAGGCTGGACTCCATGTAAAAGCAGTGGTGAGGGATCCTCGATCCTACGAAGCAATTTCCCCGGAATCTTTGAATCGAGAGCGAAAACTAATCATTGATAAATATACTGGCCGGGCAGCCCTAAAGAACAAATTCGCCGCACTGGAACTGTCCTTTTCCCAACGGGAAATTGCATCTATTTTGATCGCGATCAAAAACCAACCTGAAAAAGTAGATTGGACGAATGAAGCACTGATTTCTCTTGTAAAATCAATAGGAATTCAAGTGTAATTTCCACCCCAATTTTAAAGGTAGATCATGAAAAATTATGGCCCCGATTTTTATAATATATCAGACCTACTTACCGATGAAGAATTATTGATTCAGAAAACGGCCTATGATTTCGTTCAAACGGAATTCATGCCCCGGATCAACGAGCAGTATGAAAATGCCACCTTCCCAATGGAACTGGTACCCAAACTTGGAGAACTGGGGTTCATGGGATCAGCTCTCCCTGAAGAATCCGGTGGATCAGGTGTGAGCAATGTAGCTTATGGTCTCATTCTCCATGAACTGGAACGAGGTGATTCGGGTTTACGTTCCTTTGCTAGCGTGCAGGGAGCTTTAGTCATGTATCCTATCCACACCTATGGTTCCGCCGAACAGAAAGCCAAGTGGCTCCCGGAACTGGGTGCCGGTACCAAAATCGGCTGTTTCGGGCTCACAGAACCGAACTTCGGCTCCAACCCCGGCGGCATGGCTACCCGCTGCATGCGGGATGGAAACGACTGGATCATCAATGGGAACAAGATGTGGATCACCAACGGTTCTGTTGCAGATGTGGCCGTGATTTGGGCCCGGGATGACGAAGGGATCGTCAGGGGGTTTTTGCTGGAAAAAGGGATCGAGGGATTTAGTTCCAGCGACATTCACGGGAAATTGAGTTTAAGAGCATCCATCACGTCGGAATTATCTATGACTAATGTTCATGTTTCTGATGGGACGCGGCTGCCCAATATCAAAGGATTAAAAGGACCCCTTTCCTGCCTGACTCAAGCTCGGTACGGGGTCGCCTGGGGGATGGTGGGAGCCGCTGTTGACTGCTATAATACGGCGCTGGAATATGCCAAGGAACGGAAACAGTTTTCAAAACCAATTGCCGCCTATCAGCTCACTCAGTTGAAACTGGCGGATATGATTACATGGATCACCGAAGCACAACTTTTAGTCTATCGTTTAGGACGACTGAAAGATGAAGGTGCCATGACCTTTTATCAGGTTTCCATAGCTAAACGAAACAACTGTGCTATGGCCCGGGATGTGGCCAGAATAGCCCGGGAAATATTAGGGGCTAATGGTATCGTGGGGGATTATTCACCTATTCGTCACATGGCCAACATCGAATCGGTATACACCTATGAAGGTACCCACGATATGCACACCCTGATCTTGGGGGAGAAAGTGACCGGTACAGCCGCTTATAACTCGTGATATAAACCAACTGGTACGCAAATAAACTAATTTGAAGCGTAGAGATTTTTTAAAGATGACAACGGTTGGGTTAACAGCACCTACTGTTTTCATACCGGATGATCATATTCAAACCAATAAAAACGACCCTTTAATTCTTTCCACCTGGCAGCACGGTTTACCCGCCATCGGACTGGGGGAAGAAGTGATCAAGACCTCGGGAAGTTTTTTGGTGGTGAAACTTATGCGCCAAGGGTATGATCCAACGGCGGCTTGTACAGCGGCATTGAACCGTGTCATTAAACCTCATAATGGAAACCCCGACTTTCAGATCGCCTATATCGCTATCCGGAAGGACGGCTCGGCCTGTATCAAGCAGTCTTTCGAATATGCTCTGGCCCGTAGAGGCCAGAATAAACTCCACAAGATCAGGGGGATTATCTAAAATATGTTCGAGGCTATAACAGAAAAGTTCGTCCCCAATACGAAAGAATCTGCCAGTACTTACAGAAATAAGATTGGCATTTTTCAAGGTTGGGTATCTGTTCTGGTCAATAGCTTTCTCTTTGCGCTGAAACTGGCTATTGGTATCTTCGTTGGGGCGGTCAGTGTCATTGCCGATGCAGTCCATTCCTTGTCAGATGTTGTTTCATCTGCCGTGGTAATTTGGGGTTTTAAGCAGGCAGAAAAACCAGCGGATGTGGAGCATCCATACGGTCACGGCCGGGCTGAATATATTGCTACCCTTATCATAGCAGTTCTACTTATGGTGGTAGGAATCGAGTTCATTAAAGTATCCATCGACCGAATCCGCGATCCGGTAATGATCTCCTCAGAATGGTGGATGGTTGGACTTTTGGTACTTACCATCGTATTGAAAGAGGTTACGGCAAGATTTGCTGAATTCCTTTCATCAAAGATTGCATCAGGAACCCTCCACGCCGATGCTTGGCACCACCGGACAGATGCTATATCCAGTATACTGGTGATAGCGGCTCTGATCGCAGGTAACTATGGATACCCAACTGTGGACGGTTTGGCAGGTTTAGGTGTTTCCCTGTTTTTGATATACACCGGGTTCGAGATCGCAAAAGATGCGGTTGGTGACCTCATTGGCAAACCACCCACCTCCGAAGAAGTGAACTTCATCCGTCAATTGGTCATAAAAGTGGATGGTGTATTGGGTGCCCATGACATCATTGTACACAGTTATGGTCATGACAAGTTTGTCTCTGTTCATGTGGAGATCGATATGGATAAATCCACGGCGGATGCCCATGATATTTCAGAACAAGTTGAAGCAATACTGGAACAAGCGCTGGGCGTTGAGCCAACTGTACATTTAGATCCTGTGCAACCTAATGATCCCCTGGTTCAGGAGGTAAATCAAGCTTTATCTAAATTATGTGACTCCGATGACAGTATCACTGATGTTCATGATGTGCGCATTGTGGATACAGAGAACCACCACGTAATTCTATTTGGTATTAATGTGGACGCGGGCACAAGCCAGAAAGAGATTGTATCCTGTTGTCGGAAGCTGGAAAAAAAGCTCGCAGAGCAATTCAATGGGTATGAGATTAACATCAAGGTTTCACCCATACACCGCTACTGATCAATGCAGGTATTATAGTAAATGTGATAAAGTTATTATAGGGGTTCAGTCCCTCATTAAAGAACATCAAAAGCTACCGCTGTCAATTGTCGTTATCATGGGCAAATAGATGAATATCTCCAGCTGCAACTGTTTGTTTCTCTCCGTCCTTTTCGATCTGTGCGCATCCGAAATTGTTCAAACCGTTGAATATTCCCTTTACAGTTCTCCCAACTTCCTGATATTTAATCACTTGATCTAAGTGCACACAATAATCCAGCCACCTTGATCTTGGATCATCGATTTGGTGCGTTTTTTTAAAGGTATCATAAAGCGGCTCCAGCTTATTCAATATTTTGGCCAGGATCAATTCCCGCTGGATGGTAGTTCCGGTTTCTACGAAAAATGAAGTTGCTTTAAGTTCAGTAGGCAATTCTTGTGCCTGCTCGTTGATATTTAATCCAATACCGATCACCAGCCATGTCAGCGTATTCCTATTGACCCGACTTTCGCAAAGGATACCTCCGATCTTTTTTCCACCAACCAATATATCATTGGGCCATTTCAATCCCGTTTCCAGGCCCAATTCCTGTAAACTATCTGCAATAGCGATACCAGTCAATAGGGGAAACCATCCAGAAAAGCGAGTAGCCATGTTTGGTTTCAATATAACCGATGCGGTCAGACTTTTGCTCGGCACGGAAAACCAAGTCCGCCCGCTACGACCCCGCCCGGCAGTTTGATTATCCGTGATCACGACCGTACCTTCCGGACCCTCCGTTGCTACCAGCTCCCAGGCTGCATCATTCGTAGATTCGATCCAGATGAAATGGTCGATGGCTTTACCGAGTACTTTTGTATGCAAATTGGTTTGGATAAGGTTGGTGAACATGATCAAACGAAAAATAAGCGCAATTGTGCAAATGTCAAGAGCAGCCCCAATGCAGATCCTGCTAACACCTGTAAGATAGTGTGCTGTTTCAAAATGACCCGCGACCAGTTTACCGCCCCCATGATCAGCACCGCCGTTAAAGGGTAATGAAACCCGGCTAACCACAGGGCCGCTAGCGGTCCTGCCACACCCCAGGCATGGATAGATATTTTCCAATATTTAGTTATCAGTATTATGATCACAGAATTGGTCATAAAACAGAACATTAAACCGCGGATCAGATTATCGGCAGCCATGGTGGACAGAATCAGGTAAGCGCTGGCGGAATAAATGATACCCAGGGTTAATGGCAGTATCCGTTGTTTCCGTTGGGATGCGTCCAGGTCGGATATTTTACCCATTTTTTTCAGCAATAATACTGTGAATATCGGTACCAGGTTGGAAAAAAGAATGCAAACCAGAAATATAGAATAGGCGTTTTCGCTGTGTGGCTCTCGGCCAAAAATGAGCAAGTAATATACAACTATGGTGTAACCCATTGGGTTAAAAATCAAGGAGATAATATTGGCGAAAAAACGCAGGATCATGGGGGAAATGTCAGCAGGATGGCTGATATTCACCATACACCGCACGCAAAGCATCAGCGATCTCTCCCAGAGTACATTGGGATCGGGCGCAAGTGATGATAACCGGTATCAAATTATCTGTCCCTGCCGCTGCTTGTTTTAATACAGTGAGTTTGTCACTAACCTGCACATTGCTGCGTTGTGCTTTGTACGTTTTAATTTTTTCGATCTGCTTGTTGACCGCCGCTTGGTCAATGGCTAGCAATTCTGGTTGTGGTTCTGATTCAGTTACATATTTATTGACACCTACAATAATCTGTTCACCGCTATCTACTTTTTGTTGGTAAGCAAAGGCACTGCGGGCAATTTCATTCTGGATCCAATCCTGTTCAATAGCTGCCACCGCACCACCCATTTTATCAATGTTGGATATAATTTCATGGGCCTCGGTTTCCAATTGATCGGTTAATTCTTCCACTACGTAACTTCCGCCAAAGGGATCTGGATGATCGGAAACACCCGATTCATAAGCGATGATCTGTTGGGTACGCAGGGCCAGTCTGGCCGCATCATCTGTGGGTAAAGCCAGGGCTTCATCTCGAGAATTGGTGTGCAAGGATTGGGTGCCGCCTAGCACCGCCGCCAGACCTTGAATGGTTGTGCGCACCACATTGTTATCGATTTGCTGGGCTGTCAATGTCGATCCGCCGGTTTGGGTATGGAAGCGGCACATCATAGCTCTTTCATCCTTGGTCTGAAAGCGTTCTTTCATGATCCGGGCCCATATACGACGAGCGGCTCGGAACTTCGACACTTCTGTTAATAGATCATTGTGGGCATTGAAAAAAAAAGACAGCCGGCGCCCAAAGATGTTTACGTCCAGACCGTGGTCAATGGCCGACTGAACGTACGCAATGCCATTGGCAAATGTAAAGGCCAGTTCCTGGGCGGCTGTAGAACCGGCTTCACGGATGTGGTAACCAGAGATGGAGATGGTGTTCCATTTAGGCATATGTTTAGCGCAAAATTCGAAAATATCCGTGACGATACGCATAGACGGTTCCGGTGGGTAGATATAAGTACCCCGAGCAATATACTCCTTCAAGATATCATTTTGGATGGTACCTTGCAAGGTGTCAATAGCAAATCCCTGTTTTTCAGCATGGACAATGTAAAATGCCAGCAAAATTGCTGCTGTGGCATTAATGGTCATGGAAATAGAAACAGAGCCCAGAGCAATTTCTTTAAACAACGTGGCCATATCATCCACCGTTGCTATCGGTACACCCACTTTACCTACTTCACCAGCCGCCATTTCATGGTCGGAGTCATAACCGATCTGAGTGGGTAGATCAAAAGCCACTGACAGCCCGGAAACGCCATGCTTCAGAAGGGAACGGTAGCGTGCGTTCGATGCTTCTGCTGTTGTAAAACCGGCATACTGGCGCATGGTCCACAGGCGATCCCGATACATATTGGTATAAATCCCCCGGGTATAGGGAAATTGACCAGGCTGATCTTTGATCAAGCCAAATCCCGTTCTTTTTTTATGTTTTGGTAAGCATCGTTCACGGCTTTGAATTTTTCTTCTGCCAGATGTTTTAAATCCTCACCCAAATGAGATACTTTATCCGGATGATATTTTCTAGCCACTTTCCGATACGCCTTTTTAACCGCTTCATCACTGGACGACGAATCTACTTCCAGAATGGTGTAATCCGAGAGAGTATCCCGGAAAAACATGGCTTTGATGGAATCAAAATCTTGGTTGTTTACATTCAAGTAACGGGCAATTGTATGGATTATTTTGACTTCATCCGGATGCACGTGACCATCAGATCGAGACAGACCAAACAGAACGTGAACCAATTCCAATCGGCTGGGATGATCCATGGAGCGCTGGATCTGTCGACACACATCCCTGAGAGGATAGTCCTGTTTAACAATATCCTTGAACAGGGTCATGAAATCCTGAACTTGGGCAGCGCCAAATTGCTGCTGCTGCAGGAATTGTTTTACATAGTCCAGCTCTGATTTCAGCATTTGTCGGTCAGCTTTCATGACAGCACTGAATAATACCAGCATGGATATCATAAAATCACCGGGCTGGGTTTGAGGGTAGGCCCGTCCGGCATGGCCGGAAAATAATTTGGAGTTGGCGTCGCCTTGAGCAGCCAGGAAATAACCGATAAGTGCTCCGATCGGACCGCCCAGGACCCAACCCATGCCACCAAACAATATTTTTTTACCTACAGACATAATTTCTTTAAAAATATGGAACGCATAAACTACACAAGTTCTATTTTGTGAAAAAAGTTATATTCCCTTGTGGATTTATCATTAAAAACGCGTTTAGCCTTGTGGTGGAACAGACCCGGAAAACATACGTTCACGCCATTGGCATTGGCCCTACGGGAGCAAAAACAGGTTTTCAGCAATTTACTTGTCTTATTACCGACCGCTCCGGAACAATCTCGATCTGCACACATGTTCATTCAGTCCCTGCAAAATACCATTGGACCTAGTGCAAAATTGCATGTGCGCTACGTGGCGAAAAGACGCAACTTGGAGTATTTTGATTCCCAGATTAATGACCGGCTAATCACCTATTCAAAAGATCACCTTAACCGTTGGGGTCTACCGGAACAATCACTGCTTGAAATCATAATTACCTCACCCCCGGAAGTTGTCGTGGATCTGAATGTTGGCTTTGATCCGGTATCCGTGATGATCACGAAGTATTCCCGGGCACCGCTACGGATCGGTTTCTATCATGAAGATAGTGAAAGATATTACAATATATTGATTAAACATGGTCAGAATAGATTTATAAATGAAGGCTACAGTAAGATTCAACAACTACTAGGACTGTCTTGAACGTATACATTTTTGAAGATGACCAGGCCTTAAACTTGGAACCGATTACCTTAACCCGGCCCGCATTCGAACTCCGCTGTGGTGCGTTTACCTGTATTGAGCGGATCAATTTGCTCTTACCGGATGTTGAAATCCATTTTCTCGTGCGACAGGAAATGGCTGCACTGGCACGAGAAGTATTTCCAGGGAGCACAGTGAATCCGGAACAGATCAAAGATGGAATATGGTTATTGGGTAATGTGCTGTGGGACCATGATGCCATAATGATGATCAGAGACAATGAAGATGTTTTTTTTACCAATGCTGGTAAAGTGGTAGGTGCGTCCCTCACCGCAGCCGACGGTCAGTCCTGGCAGGATGCCGGTGGTCCCCAGAACAGCACCCTCAAAATTACTTCGGAACGGCGCGAACTGAAATGTACGGTCCTCAACTTTTTATGGGATGCCATCGCACACTTTGCCGCCCAATTATCACAGGATGCAGCGTTCTTCAGTGATTATCAGGCACCGGTAACAGTAGCAACACTGGTAGCGCCAGATAACATTTTTGCCCATGAGACGGCAGTTATTGCTCCTGGGGCTGTGATCGACGCCTCCTCTGGTCCGGTCATCATAGCTGAAAATGTTGTTGTGAAACCTCTGGCATACATTGGCGGACCATTATACCTAGGTGCTGGCTGCAGTGTGGAACCGATGACCCTGTTAAAAGGTCCCAATGGGATCGGACCGGTTTGCAAATTGGGAGGCGAACTACACAATGTGATCATTCAGGGTTATAGTAATAAGGTCCACGAAGGTCATCTCGGTGATGCCTATTTGGGTCAGTGGGTCAACCTGGGAGCAGGAACCACAAACAGCAATCTAAAGAATAATTATAGTGATGTTGTAGTCATGGTCAATGATGATATGAGAGCAACCGGGTCGAAATTCATTGGCTGTTTTATCGGCGACTATGTCAAAACAGCCATCGGTACATTACTTACTACCGGAACGGTGATCGGTCCCGGTAGTATGATTGCAACCCACGGCTTTCCATCCAAGACTATTGCGCCGTTTTCATGGTGTATTGAGGGCAAAACCAGACGAACCAAATGGTCGGAATTCCTGGCAACGACTAAAAAAGCCAAATCCCGGCGGGAACTTGATTTATCCACTGCAGAAACGGAACTACTGGAAACTATTTACCATCAATAATTTTTTAACAAAGATATTGACGAAATTTAAATGCTCGATTATATTACCGCCCGATTTTTAAGGAAAAAATTTATGTTAGAAGGTATTATTTGTCCTGCATGCGAAACGACCCTTGAAGAAATAGAACTTAAAGAAAAATTAATTTGTCCTTATTGTCGTACGGACCTCAAGGATCGCAAATATCTGGATTTCCTGGAACACCTGATGACCAATGGTATTGTCAAGTACCTGGACTTTTTTGATGCGGAGGTATATAGTGAAGATATTGAGGACCTTGATCAGACAGAAGAGGAAGAAGTGGATCCGGCGGAATTTGAAAAGAAAAAAGATACATTCAGTCTATACGAAAGTGAAATGGTGCAGTTGCATGAGAATGACAAAGTTGAGGGTCATGATTACACAGAATTTGAAGGGTTGGATGAAGACTGGGAAGAATTCAACCGGAGGGAATTTGATTCGTTTTAACCCCTAATTAGGAAATACAATGGATAAGAAAAAAGTACAGCAGATCAATATAGAATTGGAAGAGAAGGTCAGCAGTGGTGAATACGCCAATTTTGTTGTGGTCACTCATTCACCGGCAGAGTTCGTCATGGACTTCACCCGTTTATTGCCAGGAGTGCCGAAAGCTAAAATTCATTCCCGCATCGTGATGGCCCCGCCCCACATCAAGGCTTTTACGCTGGCCCTGCAGGATAACATCAAGAAATTTGAAGAAAAACACGGCGAAATCAAGACCCCGGGCCAGGAATCATTTCAGGAATTTGGTGTCAAACCACCGAAATCCAACCTACCCAACTGATCATTCGTACAGCACCCAGGTTTTACCCCGTTTTATTTCCTTCATTTTCAATATGACCCATAGGGATAGCACCAGCCATGCCAATCCGTAGCCGAATAATCCACCACAGATGACATCAACCGGGTAGTGCACCCCCACGTATACGCGACTGAAGGCGACCCCAGCAGCCAATGACAAACATATCGGTTTCCACCTATTGTAAAAAAAGGATAATATGGTGGTAGCGGCGAATATGTTAGCTGCATGGTTAGACACAAAACCATATTTCCCGCCCTTAGCCACTAACAGATTAATCGACTCTACCAGCCCGTGGGATGGACGGAGGCGGCCCACCCAGGGTTTGATCACCTGGGCGGCAATAGCATCGGTTAGGACCACGGCTATGATCATCAATGCAGCGGTTATTTGTCCTCTTTTACCGCCGCGCAAAATTAAGCCAAACACCAATACAAAAATGAAGATAGCCCAATAATCGCGGTTGGTGATAATGGGCATTACTACATCAAATAAGGGGTTGGACAAGGTCCTGTTAACAAAGTGGAACAGGACTGTGTCGATGCCGTCCAGCCAGGAGATCATTGATTTTGTTTGAGTTCCTGTAGGTGTTGGAAACCGTGTTCGTCCAGGTATAGATCGGTAAACGCGGCGGTTAAATTTGATAACGATTCTGTACGGGTACTATCCACTGTTTGTTTGCATTTCATGGCCGCTACGAGCATTTGCTGCAGGGTGGTAGTCATGGATACATATTTTTTCCACTCGGGACTATCAGCATCCTGCGGCTTAATGCGCTGGGCCAGAAAATAATCAGTAACAATATCCTGGATCAATTTGGCGTGGTGTTCCTTGGTATTGATCCAACGCACCAACTGGTTATTGTGCAGAGCGCTGGACTCCGCCGCAGATAAAGCATTGATTTGTATAATTGCTTTTTCGATAGTGGTAATATGTTCCCGAAGTTGGTGAATGCGCAGAGCATCATTATAAATACCACATGGGACCTGGCAATGGCTATACAGCAGTGTAGAAAGGACTATGATACTGATCAAATTTCGAACATATTGCATTTGCATGAATTTCCTTTATTTAATTATGTGATAAAATTTAAGCCCCCCAGCTTTTATTAAAACAGGGGTGTATAATGATTAGAAAGATTCATTATAAACTGGCTTGCAGTCGCAAAATGATTGACCGACCCAGGGTTGGCCCGCCCATAATCTCTACGTGGCGGTGATTCAACACATTATTTATGGTCAACATAGCGGCAAGATGATCATTAATTTTATAACTGGTGTGCAAATCCGCGATGAAATAGGCATTGATGGTACCAAAGTAAATTCCAGAGGACCAGAGAAAGCTATCCACATAGCGGATATTCAATGTGCCGTTGAAATTGTGTTTACGGGGATTGTATTGGATCTTTAATCCGCCTTTGTGCTGGGGAGCATTGATGGGATCTGGTGAATGGGTGATGGGGTTCAAAAATTCAGAAATACTCAGATAGGAATAATTCAACCCGAAATTCCATTCTCGATTATAAAACCAGGCCAAGCTGAGGTCCAGACCGCTCATATCTACTTTACCATAGTTAACATAACCTATTACCACTGGGGGATTTTGACCGCGGGTGGTATCGATCGCAATTACTCCTTCAATAAAATCACGCCAGTGGTAAAAAGCGAGGTCCAGATCTTCAGTGTCTACGATGTCATCGGGATCCATGTTGCGTTCACCGTCCCCGTCCCAATCATTGGACAAGGCTGCTTTTTTTACAACGATCGGTGTAACAAACAATAAAGAACTGACAAAAGAATCATAATGATTTAAAAAGACGTCGATGGTTCCGTACAAATTTGATTTTAACCCTCCTTTATATCCCATTTCAATGGTGCGCATCACTTCTGGGTAGATACCACTCTGATCATGAACTTCATCTTTAAAGTGACCTTCAATCCTTGGGTCTGTTGACGGGTAGAATAAGAGATATTCTTCCGGATCAAATAGGATCAGATCGTAGGCAGCGGTGAGATCTTTCCAGTAAACCTGGTTGGTGACTGGTTCCCGGGGAAATGTATACCCTCCGTGGGCACCCCGAGCATATACTTTTAAGGTAGCGACCCGAGAGACAAAAATATCCAGGAATAAATGCTGGTTAGAGGGAGTATTGAAGGCTTGTGCATAAGTTAAGCGGAGGTTCTGGTTTTCTTGTGGATGCCAAGCTATACCGATTTTGGGTGATACCTCAACCCCGTCGGTTTTGTCCAGATTGAGTCGCCAGTCAAAGGGGCTATAATGTCCATGGCTGTTGTTGTATTCAATTACATCTGTGAGCCGATCATGGGCGTCGAAGCGGGTGGCCTGAATTATTTCCCATTTATCGGAAAGTTTCCAATTCATCTGATAATAAACCCCCAATTCATTGACCAGATAACGATTGTCTTCAGCCTGTTCATCGATACCTTCATCAATGTTCTCATCCACCTTGCCGTCACCGTCATTATCGATACCGTCAGCGTAGACATTACCAACACCGTTTACTCCCGGTTCCCAGGCATCCGGTAGGCCATTGCCATTTGTATCTTCATAATCATCACTATCACCGTCATTATCAACACCGTCTTGAATAGCATTTAATACATTATCTGTGGAATCCGAAGACCACACATTCAATTGTTCACCATCATCGTACAAAAGATTATCGTTATAATCAGTATAATTGATAGGGGAAAAACCTTCACCATTACCGTTATTATCACGTCTATCCACAAGATCATTATCCGAAAGAATTGAGCCGCGTGTATCCGGCATGGTGAGGAAATAATCAATACCCCACACAAACCGGAAATTCCCGTTTAAAAGTTCCATAGAATGTTGGAGCTGTGTACTCCATTTCCCAGAACGGTCATAAATTGTACCACCCGTAGCCAGGTTTCGCGTAGGTTTATCGGGATTGCCTGAGAAACTAGTATTCAAATACGACTGCAGGAAAAAATTCTTATAACGCATACGGCCATGCCAGTAACGGTAGACCCAGCCATCGGCGATGTAGCGGGCAATACCGGTAATATTAATATTACGGGCGTAGGCGTATCCGTGCGAAAAACTCATTGTAAAGTCCTGGCTGGGTTCATAGTCAAAGCGTACGTCGTAGCGGTAATTTTTGACATTGAAATCAGGATAATCATCAACACCATCATCATTGGCATCTGATACAAAGCGTGGGAAATCTGGGGAAAATGCCAGTTGAAAATCACCATCACCATTGTAAATACCATCGCCATTTGTATCAAAAATTATATTGCCCTCATCATCATATTCATAATCACCAAAACCGTAACCAGACCAATTTGTAGAGTCATCATTAGGAGTCCCTGAATTATAACTGCCAAAGCGCGCGATCCAGCGCGATCCAATTTCATCTGTTTCGTCCACCAGGCCATCGCCATCATTATCAAAACCATCGTACCATTTTTCATCACCTTCATCAATGCCCTCATCGATACCGGTGTCGATGAGCCCATCTCCATTGTTATCCAACCCATCGGCATAGGCGCGGCCGATCATGTCTTCTGTGACGCCCCAAAGAATTATACCGTTATCTAATTCATAACGATAATAGGGGTCATCAGTAGCCGCATCTACCATTTCCTGGGTAATGGTCGGGCTGCCGGCTTCAGTGCCGATAGGCCACAACCCGTCAATATTGTCACGGTACATGAGCCCCTCCCACGAATCATTTTCATCGATAAAGCCATTGCCGTTATCATCGATACCGTTATTGGCGATCTCACCGCTGGATATGGCTGTAAGCATATTAATATTGAAAGTGGGATTGCCGAATTCAGAATAGGAGTTATTATCGTCCACACCATTGTGTGTTAATGTTGCTCTTCCCAGGAATGAAGGATCGTGGCCTTCGTATTCATCGGTATTATAATGCTCCCAATCGTAGGCATTGAAGGCAACACCGGAAATTTTAAAACCAAAATCTTTGAATGACGATGCATGGCGCGCAGTTAGTTTTCGAAGGTATCCTTTTTTCTGGGCCAAACTACCGCCTTGGATGTTGACAGTGGTTCCTTTTGATTCCCGGGGTGAAGCTGTAACGATATTGAGCACACCGCTGTGGGCGTTTGGGCCATAAAGTGCAGAAGACGGACCGAGAACCACTTCAAATTGTTTGACATCCTCAAATGAAACCGGAATCACATTATAGGCGATCAAACGCAAGGAAGGGACGTTAGCCATCCGACCGTCCAACAGGGTCAGTAGTCGGGAGCTGAATGAAGAATTGAACCCCCTTGCGCTCAGATTATAGCTGTCTACTCCGGATTGGGTGAAATCCACACCTTTGACTTGTTTTAAATAGTCCCCCAGGTTGGAGTTGCTTTCTCTGCGGATCTCTTTTTGGGTGATCACCGTAATGGCTGCCGGAGCATCCTCCACTCGTTCACGTCTCCGGGATGCCGTAACCACATAAGTGTTCATCTGAATCGCTGTGGGGAAAAGTTCAATATTCGCTGTGAGTGTTTCCCCCATGGTCAACGTCAGGTCAAAGGACTGCTCCTCATACCCGATGTAGGTTACCTTCAGGGTTACCGCACCCTCAGGAACATTCAGAATCGTATATACACCGTTGACATCGGTAGCAGCACCGATGGTTGTACCTTCCACAAAAACGTTTGCGCCAATCAGCGGTTTATCACTGTCCATTTCCGTAATGAGGCCGGTGATGGTTCCACTCTGCCCTGGTAGCAGCGTTAAGGTCAATAATGCAATTGAAAACATGTACTTAGGCATAGTTTCACTGAGATTTTCAAACGCACACAGCTCCACCAAATAGCGGAACTGTCTGATATTGGAACAGAAGAAAAATGAGCGTCTAACTTATTTTAATAGCATCATTTTCTTAGTGGACACATTGGTACCGGATTCAATGCGGTAGATATATACCCCACTGGGGAGTAAGTTGCCTCTATCATTGCGACCGTTAAATGTAACCGAGTGTCGTCCGGCTGGCAATTCACCGGCGTAGAGAGTGGTCACTTTTTGACCGAGTATGTTCCAGATACTTACTTCCGTTGCAGCTTGTTTGAGCAAGTCAAAACGGATATGGGTCTTGGGATTGAACGGATTCGGGTAATTCTCGTACACTGCAAAACTGGTGGGGAGGGAATTGTCCGTTTCCACAGCTAATGCGGTGTTGTCACAAGTTACCATTACTCTCCTGGTTTGAAAATTCGGTACACAGGAATTGCCGATTTGGAAGACCAGGCGGCCGTTGGGGAATGGGTAATTTATATGCATTGCCAGATCATCTACATAAAAGGAGCCATGGTCACTATCCGCAGGTTGTACGTGCATTACTCCAACCTGGACAATCGCCACACCCGGCGGAACGGAACAGCTTACAGTCAAATGATGCCAGGTGTCTGGAGTGGCGCCACGAAAATGAACACTGTCCATACCGGCCCAGTTCCCTCCCCCATCGAAATACTTGGCAAATAATACACCATATGAGTTGCCCTGATTTAAATCATCAGCGCTGTGAGTGTAGAATTCAGCTGAAACATCGAATTGCGTATAATTGCCCAACAACGCACCCCAATAGGTTTGGAAGGCGTTGTTCTCCATATTGGCACCCCCTTCATCTAAACCCCACAATTTCCGGGCGGAATCTCCTTCAAATGCGAGAAAGGTTTCCGTTGTGTTCTGCATTTGTTCACCGGTACCGATCATGGCCTGGCTGTTGTCGTGGGGGTGGGCTTCCCATCCGGTAAAACCGTCTTCAAAACCGGAGTTGGTTAATTGGTTATCACTCATTGTCATATTAGGGTTATAGTCATGGTCGGAATCATCCGTATCCACACCCAGTGCATTCATGACGCCTACAATGTAAAATCCGGTGGCCAAGGCAGTATTAGTAATAGGACCTGGATCAAAAGGATTCCCAATGTCAAACAAGGCTTGAAACGTACTGTCTGCAAAGGAACCGACACCGACAGCAGCTACATTCGCTGTGGCAGAGTCAACACCAAAGCTCATTGCAAAAGCGACAAACGCGGCTTGGGCCACATCATTAACAGCCATTCTTATCGCGGTTGGTAGGTCGTAACCGGCATTAATATACTGTGCGACCAGGGCCGCAATATTATCTGGAATGCCGTCGCCATCGTTATCATCACCAGCAGCAGTTTGTACGGCGCCAATTGCCGCGAGGTCATTATAGGTCATGTAATAGCCCGTGAACTGGAGGGGTTCATCACCGCTCAACAATTCACCATCGGGCCCTTCAGGATCAAAGTAGTATCCCCAATCCGTATCGACAATACCGTCCGGTTCGCCGTCACCGTCCAGGTCGTAACCCGTGCCGCCCAGAATGGGGTAAGATCCCTCATTAAAAGGTATAAGCACAATTTGGTTCAACACTGCTACCGTGACCGTATCGCCGGGAGCGGTTGATACGCCTAGATGGCGATTCAAAAAACCATCCTCATCAATACCGCTGTTAGAATCCTGGCCGTCTTCGGCGTACCAGTCTACTTGAATGGAGGTGAAAGCGGTGTTTGTTTCATTACTAAAACCAATCAACGTTCCCCAGTTGGTAGCATTGGCTGTGGGGTCATCCCAGTCAGCTGGTGCGTCGAACCAATCAAATACGTCTGATTGGGACATACCAAAACCCCAGGTGAATGTACCGGCATCTGCATCGTGGGAGTTGTTGTTTGTGGTATAGGTAATATTGGCATTATCTACTACCGATGCCACAGTAACATAAGTGGAACAGTCTTCAATGTCTGTGGTTGGGTAAGTAGATGTTGTCCCTGCCACACCGGGAATGTATAAGACACCGTCTTCTTGGTTTAAGGCAAAATTCAAACTAATACCCGCAGCATCGAGACCGGCCGGGGTCAGTAAAATATCCGGTGTCTCAACAACGGCAATGGTGTCTCCCGGTAGCCATTCGGACAGGGGAACAGAAAACAACGCCGCTGCGTTATTGGGCCAATTTGCTTCCCACCCATAACTGGCCACAGAGTCATCCGCGCTTTCAACTGCACGGGCAATATTGGTATATATCACCTTAATTCCGATTAATTCGTATGTACCGGTAAAAGTTTGGGCATGAACCACCGTGGCCAATAAAAATGTAAATAAAATACCTGTTAACAATTGCTTTTTCAAATGATCCTCCTGCTATTGCAAGTTAGTTAAGAATTAATTTTACCTATATTAAGGCAATCCTGATATCTTCTAGCTGTACCAATTGTAATATGATTCAGCTACATTTGTCAAATGATTTAATCAAAATAGCATCGGCCAAAATAACGGTTAAGGTTTCACTCATGTTTATAGGTGAAGAAATATATGCTTGACCGTAAATTCATAGAAGAAATTTGGTCTGTAATATTTATGCATACGAATCCCCAGTCCCAACTATTTATATCATTTCCATAAAAGGTAGACCAACCATGAACATTTGCGTTTTAGTCAAACAAGTGCCAAGTAGTGAAGCTATTATTAAAACAACGAGGGACGGTCAATGGATCGAGGAAGCCGATCTGCATTTGACCATGAATGAGAGTGATAACTATGCCATTGAAGAAGCACTCCAGATCAGGGAAAAGCAGGGCGTCGGTGAGGTGCTTGTAGTTAGCATGGGTCCAAAACGTTGTCAGAAAGTAATTCGGGAAGCACTGGCTAAAGGGGCGGATCGGGGCATCCATATTAAAGAAGAGGCGCCGTACTGCACGGATCCCTTAGCCATTGCCGCGGCCTGCGCCGCTGCGATCAAGGGTGAGAATATTGACCTGGTCCTTTCCGGGATGCAGTCCGATGATATGGGTTTTGGACAGGTCGGTGTATTAGTGGGTGAAATACTGGGGATGACCACAGCCACCCTGGCCGTTGAGTTGGCGATCCAAGGTCAAGAGGTTCGCGTCAAGCGGGAATTGGAATCGGGCTGGTTCCAATGGCAAACGATGAGGCTGCCGGCGTCCCTTGCGATCCAATCCGGTCTGAATACGCCGCGGTATCCTTCCCTAAGGGGTATTATGTCCGCCAAGAAGAAGGAGATCAAGGAATTACCCTTCATGCCGCCGCCTAGCGAAGCGTTACAGTCTTTTGCCAGGTTGAATACCCAGCAAGCTGAAAAGCAAATGGAAATGGTTGAGGGCAATACTGACCAGATTGTAGCTCGACTGGTGGATGTGTTGAAAAATGAAATTCGAATATTTTAGGGTATACAATGGATATTTTAGTTGTACTGGAAAATAAACATGGGGCGATCCACCTCATGAGTCGGGAAGCTCTGGCCGTAGCCCAGGAAATCGGTAGTGAATGTGGTTTGAGTGTGGGTGCCCTGGCCCTGGGTGCGGATGCGACACCTCTGGCAGCGGTGGCCTGTGATTTAGCTCTGGATGAAGTATTGCTCCTGGAACACGACTTGTTAGCAAATTATACCGCAGATGGTTTTTCCACTGCTGTAGCGGAGGTGATCAGCAGTGAACAGCCTCGGTACATCTTTTTCGGTCATACCTATCAGGTTCGGGATTATGTACCCCGTATCAGTGCAAAAATCCGGCGCCCGTTCTTAAATGATGTGGTTACTTATTCAATCGTGAACGGCAAACCGGAATTCAGTAAACAAGCCTTTAATGCCAAGTTGATCGCTACGCTCCAGACCTTAAATGATGGGCCGATCCTAGTGAGTGTCCAATCTGCAGCATTTTCTGCAGAGGCCCTCCAAATCGGATCAGCGACTGTACGAGCTGTTAACGTAGACTTATCTGACACGGCCATCCGTACCCGCCCGGAAGAACCCTTCCAGGAAGCGACCGGTGGAGTGGACCTTTCCAGCGCGGAAATAATCGTTTCCGTTGGACGTGGAATAGGAAAAGAAGAACATATCCTCATGGCACAAAAACTGGCAAAGGTTCTGGGCGCTGAATTGGCTGCATCGCGACCAGTGGTGGATGCTGACTGGCTGCCGCCGCACCACCAGGTGGGCAGTTCCGGGCAGACGGTGGCCCCGAAGCTATACCTGGCCTTGGGAATTTCCGGAGCTATCCAACATGTGGTGGGTATGAAAGGATCCAAAAATATTATAGTCATCAACAAGGATCTGGAAGCGCCGATATTTGAGATCGCTGATTATGGTGTGGTCGGCGATGTGTTGGAAATTCTGCCTAAACTGACGGCTGCACTGCAATAATATATGCCGGACATTCCATTTTCGAATATTGAAAAGATCGTCCTGTCCTTGATCTTGCTTATGTGCCTGGGGTCTTTTCTTTATGAGATATGGCGCCGGATAAAAATAGTACTAAAAGGTCAGGGTTCACTACCATTCAATCGTATCGGTGCGCGCTTATGGCGAGTAATTCGAGAGGTATTTTTCCATGAGAAGGTTATCGGTCAGCGGTTCTGGCCCGGCCTTATGCACGGATTGGTTTTTTGGGGATTTATAGTATTTGGACTGATCACGATCGATCACTTTGCTACTGGTTTCGGGTTACCACTATTTACGGATACATTTCATTATGTCTACACATATTTCGGTATACCGTTTGCCATATTGGTCTTGATTGGTATCCTCGCCTTAGCTTATCGCCGTTTTGTCAGTAAGCCGATTCATTTAGGAAAGATTTCACCAACATCCGGACTTGTGGCTGTGTTCATTATTATATTGATGATCACCTATTTGATAGGGGAAATGAGCATTTCTCCACTGGGTTGGAAAATAAACTGGTGGGTCCACTCTGCGATGATATTAGCGTTCTTGTGGCTCATACCAAGGTCTAAGCATTTACATTTAGTTTTGGCGCCCATCAATATCTTTTTCCGTCCTTTTAATCAACCGGAACACACACCCGTAGCGATCGATCTGGAAGCATCTGAAGCAGAACTGGACAATATGTTGGCAGCAATGACCAAAATGACTATGAACCAGGTGTTAGATGTTTTCTCATGCGTGGAATGTGGGCGATGTACTGAGGTGTGCCCAGCCAATCGTGGTGGCGGAGTGTTGGATCCAAAGCATCATTTTATTCTGGACCTCCGTCAACCGCTTATGGAGTCCGGTGATGTAGATGTCCTGGCGAAATTACATGTGGAAGCAGGGTGGGATTGTACCACATGCCAGGCTTGCACAGAAGTTTGTCCAGTGGGAAATCACGTTGAAAAATCGGATGAAATTCGCCGTTTAGAAGTGCTGGTTAAAGGAAAAGTACCCCAAGAATATCAAAAATTATTCACCAATCTACAGGAGACCGGAAATACAGAAGGAGCCGTCCGAAGCAACTTGGCAGAGAGTTTACCTTTATATACTTCAGATAAAGAATATGTACTGTGGCTGGGTTGTTTTGCGCGGTATGGATTGGATCCAGATTTTGAGAATTCAGTGCGAAGTTTTACCAAGATAATGGATGCTGCCAATGTCAGTTATGGGATTTTGGAGAATGAACACTGTTCTGGTGACCCCGCTAATCGGTTGGGTGATAAATTGACTTATACGATGCTTCGCGAGCATAATAAAGAACAGTTGGCTGACGTGCGGAAAGTAGTAACTCTTTGTCCTCATTGCGCAATCAATCTTGAACGAGAATATGCAAACTATGGGGAAGTGCATTATACAGTGGAACATCATACGCAAGTGATCGAACGATTGCTCAATGAAGATCGGATCGTGGTTGAAAAAGGAGAGCATGGCAAAGTCACATTCCACGATCCTTGTAATCTTTCCAGAATGATGGATGAAGTGGAAGCACCTAGGACAGCTATTACTTCAGTCACTACTAATTTCATGGAATTGGAAGAATCAGGCCGCAAGACCTTGTGCTGCGGTGCCGGGGGTGGTCTTTGGTGGAAAAAGGAAACTCAAGGCCGGACCCATTTGATACGGGCAGAGCAAGTGGTGGAATCCGGGGCAGATACGGTTGTAACAGGTTGTAATTTTTGCTATGGTATGATGAAACAGGGGCTGGGTCCTTTGACCCCAGATGGTCGTTCAGATATCCAAGTGAAGGATGTAGCTGACCTTGTGATTGAAAATATGGTCAGTACAAAAACTTAAGATTTAAGCCCGATCTCCGTCAAACGCCGATCCAGATATTCGCCTGCTGTATAACGTTCAGACAGAATCACATCATCCCGCGGATGGAGAAACAGAGGCATGGTGTATCGGGATTCATTTTGAATGTGACCGCCCGGATTGACCACCCGATGAGTGGTGGAGGGATAATAACCACCAGAGGCTTCCTGGAGCATATCACCACAATTGATAGCAATCATACCCAGATTGCAGGACACTTTATGCCAGTTTCCATTCAGGTCCAGGACTTCCAATCCTGGTTGTGTACCGGCCACCAGCAAAGTTATCAAATTAATATCTTCATGGGCCGCAGCTCGGACAGTGCCTGGATCTTCATTTCCTTGTAGGGGTGGATAGTGGATCACCCGCAAAAGATTTCGTTTGCTGTTGGCGATCATTGTGGGTAGTGGTTCAGTGAATAGGTTTTTCACTTCATGCGGCGTTTCATCCTGTATCCAAGATAGCAGTTCACTGGTCAGCTCCACCAGTTGATCATACATGATGAAGGTATCGGGGCCGATTGTTTCTGGAATTCTTCCCCAGGGATAGATATGGTAAAATTCTTTTAAGTCCTTTACCGGATAACCCTTGGCATTTTCGGTCAATAGGGGGAAGTAACCATCCTGTTTTTCATTATCAAATAAATAATCATGTTTGGCAGCGGAGTTAAAAAAATTCTGCCAATCGACGTATACGCTGTTAATCAGATCAATGGCTATTCGGTGATTTCGAAGAACAGCAAATCCGGTTTCTCTTAATGACCGCGTAAAATTACCGGGCACTTTTTCAGATCGGTAATCAACCGTAAGAATATTCATAAAAAAGTTTTTGACTAGCCTAAATAAATTAACTCAATTTTTGCTTCCTTGGCGTGTTTCAGGATCCGTTCATCCTGATAGAATTCATCGTAGTAAATGGTCTTGATCCCGGCGTTGGCGATGAGCTTGAAACAGTTGTAACAAGGGGAAGCGGTGACATATATCTCGGCTTCATCTACGCGGACACCATTTTTAGCGGCTTGGACAATAGCATTGGCCTCGGCATGGGTAGTCCTTACACAGTGACCGTCTACCATTTCATGACCGGCTTCAGTACAGTGCGCCAATCCTTTGATGCTTCCGTTGTAGCCGGTGGATAGAATATTTTTTCCCCGCACGATTACGGCCCCCACGCGCTTGCGGTCACAGGTGGAGCGGGTAGCGACCTCTTTAGCTATATTCATGAAATAGGTTTCCCAGGTGACGCGTTCTGAAGGCATTGATTTTCTATTTTAATGAATTGAATAAGTGCTTACAATCTACTGGTAGCAAACAATAAAAAACGGAAGTTAAAATGAAAAAATTAGCCCCTCTCTCAAAAACAGCAGTTTTAATTATAGCATTGATCGGTGTTGCCCTTTTCTCCTGTTTTGACAGTCGAGAGGATGGCCGGGAACCCATTCCCCCCACAACTTCAAGAATTGAGTATCGAAAACCATTTACAGCAGCAATGGTAAAAACGACTCATGGAATTATGGTTAATGATGATGGCAGTATGGTGCACAGGGATCCTGGAGAGGCAACCTTAATCAGTAAAATTATCCAACCGACATTTTCCACGTTCCATTCCGGTTGGATGTCATATATCATCAATGAAAAAGCAAACTTTGCTGAACTGCGAGAACGGTTAAAAATACACTTTAGATTGACCATGGATGGGGGCCGAACCTGGACAGAATGGAACGATGATACATTCACTATACTTTCTACTGAAGGTAAAATGTCGGACGAAGTTCCGGATTCTTTATTTGGCCATGGATTTCCAGGCTCACATCAGAAAAGATTGTATAACGGTGTAGAAATAAAAATCGTTTCCGCTGCGGTCAACCAAGGGAAAAAGATCATCGATTTATTAAGATTTTACTTTGACAGGAAATCCACACAGTATTTTGAAGATCGAAGACGAGAGAAGGAAAATGTAAGACGTAAAAAAAAGTCACAGAAAGAACACACAATGATTTTCCGGAGATACAAAGTAGGCGGCAATGGGGCGTAACTACGGAACAGGATGAAGATGCAATAGCAGCATGGGATCCGGCTGGTGTGAATGCCAATGGTAATCCTAATTCTTACTATCGATACCCCAGCAGCTCCCATATCTTTCTACATAATGTCGCTCATGAAATAACTCCTGATCATTTTTATATACATGCTGACAGTAGTTGGCCTCGATTTATTGAAAACCAAATCTTGAGGCATCATATAAATGAATTTGGAGATATAGGTTATCATTTTATTATCGATCCCGATGGGGTCATTTACGAAGGTCGCTTGACTGCTTTGGAAATGGTGGAGGACCCCAGTTATTTTGTAAAAGGAGCCCAGCTTTAAGATTGACAATAATCGCATAAATGTGTATAATGCATCGAGAATAAACAATAAAAAACGGAAGTTAAAATGAAAAAATTAGCCCCTCTCTCAAAAACAGCAGTTTTAATTATAGCATTGATCGGTGTTGCCCTTTTCTCCTGTTTTGACAGTCGAGAGGATGGCCGGAAACCCATTCCCCCCACAACTTCAAGAATTGAGTATCGAAAACCATTTACAGTAGCAATGGTAAAAACAGCTCATGGAATTATGGTTAACGAAGATGGCAGTATGGTGCACAGGGGTGCCGGAGAGGCAACCTTAATCAGTAAAATTATCGAACCGGCATTCTCTACTTTCCATTTCGGTTCGATGGCATATATCATCAATGAAAAAGCAAACTTCGTTGAATTGCGGGAACGGTTAAAAATACACTTTAGATTGACCATGGATGGGGGCCGAACCTGGACAGAATGGAACGATGATACATTCACTATACTTTCTACTGAAAATATGATGTCGGACGAAGTTCCTGATTCATTATTTGTCCATTTATTATCAGGTGCGCGCCATGGGCGCTTGTATAATGGTGTAGAAATAAAAATCGTTTCCGCTGCGGTCAACCAAGGGAAAAAGATCATCGATTTATTAGACTTTAACTTTAAAAGGAAATCGACCGAGTATTTTGAAGATCGAAGACGAGAGAAGGAAAACGTAAGACGTAAAAAAAAAGTCACAGAAAGAACACACAATGATTTTCCGGAGATACAAAGTAGGCGGCAATGGGGCGTAACAGAAGAAGAGGATGAAGATGCAATAGCAGCATGGGATCCGGCTGGTGTGAATGCCAATGGTAATCCTAATTCTTACTATCGATACCCCAGCAGCTCCCATATCTTTCTACATAATGTCGCTCATGAAATAACTCCTGATCATTTTTATATACATGCTGACAGTAGTTGGGCTGAATTTATTGAACGCCAAATCTTGAACCCTCATATACGTAGATTTGGAGATATAGGCTATCATTTTATTATCGATCCCAACGGGGTTATTTATGAAGGTCGCTTGACTGCTTTGGAAATGGTGGAGGACCCCAGTTATTTTGTAAAAGGAGCCCAGCTTTAAGATTGACAATAATCGCATAAATGTGTATAATGCATCGAGAATAAACAATAAAAAACGGAAGTTAAAATGAAAAAATTAGCCCCTCTCTCAAAAACAGCCGTTTTAATTATAGCATTGATCGGTGTTGCCCTTTTCTCCTGTTTTGACAGTCGAGAGGATGGCCGAGAACCCATTCCCCCCACAACTTCAAGAATTGAGTATCGAAAACCATTTACAGCAGCAATGGTAAAAACGACTCATGGAATTATGGTTAATGATGATGGCAGTATGGTGCACAGGGATCCTGGAGAGGCAACCTTAATCAGTAAAATTATCCAACCGACATTTTCCACGTTCCATTCCGGTTGGATGTCATATATCATCAATGAAAAAGCAAACTTTGCTGAACTGCGGGAACGGTTAAAAATACACTTTAGATTGACCATGGATGGGGGCCGAACCTGGACAGAATGGAACGATGATACATTCACTATACTTTCTACTGAAGGTAAAATGTCGGACGAAGTTCCGGATTCTTTATTTGGCCATGGATTTCCAGGCTCACATCAGAAAAGATTGTATAACGGTGTAGAAATAAAAATCGTTTCCGCTGCGGTCAACCAAGGGAAAAAGATCATCGATTTATTAAGATTTTACTTTGACAGGAAATCCACACAGTATTTTGAAGATCGAAGACGAGAGAAGGAAAATGTAAGACGTAAAAAAAAAGTCACAGAAAGAACACACAATGATTTTCCGGAGATACAAAGTAGGCGGCAATGGGGCGTAACTACGGAACAGGATGAAGCTGCAAGAGCGGCATGGGATCCGGCTGGTGTGAATGCCAATGGTAATCCTAATTCTTACTATCGATACCCCAGCAGCTCCCATATCTTTCTACATAATGTCGCTCATGAAATAACTCCTGATCATTTTTATATACATGCTGACAGTAGTTGGCCTCGATTTATTGAAAACCAAATCTTGAGGCATCATATAAATGAATTTGGAGATATAGGTTATCATTTTATTATCGATCCCGATGGGGTCATTTATGAAGGTCGCTTGACTGCTTTGGAAATGGTGGAGGACCCCAGTTATTTTGTAAAAGGAGCCCATCTTACACAAGGGAATAGTAATACAATTGGAATTTCTCTGTTAAGTTTGGATGGTGATTTTGAGGATGAAGAACTAACTGGTCCCCAACTGCAATCATTAATAGAATTATCCGCAGCCATATTTACACAACAAAGGATTGAGGATCCTCGGGAAGAAGCGTTTTTGTATGGAGAATTATATAATATAGTAGAAGGCCACCGTATTTGGGAAGAAAAGCATGGTAGAGGTAGAGATTGTCCGGGTACGAACGTGGATGATAACCTGCCTACAATTAGAGATCTCATTTATAATTGGATGCATGGTCCTGAAAGTACAGATGAAGATGGAGATCTTGTACCGGATGTATACGACAACTGTCCGGATGTAGTTAATTCTGATCAAGCAGACTCGAATATGAACGGTATTGGCGATGCCTGTGAAGATCTGGATGAAGATGGTGTAATCGATATAGAAGATAATTGTGTAAATGTTACAAATGCATTACAGGAGGACGAAGATAATGATGGAATAGGCGATACGTGTGACAATTGCCCATCCCATGCCAACCCAAGCCAATATGATATGGATGGGGATGGCGAAGGAGATGAGTGTGATGATGATATAGATGGGGACGGCATAGATAATGTAGATGATAATTGTGCCGATTACTACAACCCGGATCAGGAAGATTCAGATGGGGATGGTGAAGGGAATGCCTGTGAATTACACCCCTGTGATACCCAAATTGCCATTGATGCGGTGGCAGCAATGCATACCTGCCTGGGCGAGGTGTGTGAATCATTCAGTGAAAGCATAGACGCGATCAATGTTGATGCGTGTTTTGAGATATTAATCAACTCAACAAATTCGATAGTATTGAACCATTATATTTATTTGCGTTCTGCGAGAAGGAACAGTGTAGTTATGGTCTCCCCCGGGTACATTGCAGTCCCCGGATGTGTATCATACACCGCAGATGAGATGGATTTTGATCCGGAAACCCAATTGTATATTCTCAGTGATGAACAAAGAGAGCATATTTCTGCATGTATTCGTTCTAAGATTATGGAAGGAGCATTGGCCGAGGGTTATAATCCGAGATTACCCTTATCGAAGGAACTAAGCCGACTTAAGCAGTTTCAACAGGGTTTATGTAATTGTAGAGATGAATATTCTAGAGAATTTAAAGATTTGGAACTGGAGGCCGGCAGAGATGCATTGCAATGTTTTACAGCCACAGGTGAACAGTGTAACGATACCAAACCATGTATGACTAGAAGTGGAGCATATCACAGAATAGAAAGTGGGCTGCGACCGATCTCTGATGATAGGGAGTGTCATTACTGGCATTCCATCGTTCGCTTTTATCCATAATCCATTGGTCTTCTCCACTAGTCTTACTGCTTTGTGCCCCCCTTGGGTGCTCACCTGGATCACATGAACGGCCTGGGCTCGAAAAGTCAAGGCCATATTCAGCAAAAGTGACGCCACCCTGGAAAAGGCCAAGTTCGAGATCAGCTAAATGATCCGCAAACTAAAAGGGAACCCGGTGGCATTGGTGGTTTTTGCTGGCTCCAGCCATCTCTATTTACCCCTCACAAAAATTTTCACTGCAGATCTTAACTCTCCAAAATAAATTCGATCCACGAATTGAGCCAGTTGTGCGGTGAGAATAAGGTAAGCCCAAGTGGGGATAGGAACATCAGCACAGCCTCTTACCAGCACACGATCACCGACGTATTGGGACCAATCGATCTCATCTACTTTTTTTCTGAATGATGTTTCTTTCAAGATACCGCCATCCAGAAAATCATCCATGTTGATAGTGGTCATTCCTACACCTTATCAACCGATGTATGAACCGGCTTCTTATTCCCTACGAAATAATTATAGTTTACAATGGTTTAGCCTTCTTTTTTTAGGGTTGATCCTCTAAAACTACTGGATGAGAAATCCGACTGGCACTGCAATTGTTTCCAGGTTTATCATCTGCACCCAGAGGAACGGCCACGAGATCCATAGCGTTATTTATATTACCAGTGCTTGGTAACTATATATTTAAAACAACATTTGTCGTAGTGCGCAGCAGTTATAAGGTACTCTGAACTTCTGAAATAAATTCATTTCGTTTATTTGCGGATACCCATGAACTTAAGCGTATTTTGCAAACTTTCAGAAAGGCGATCTATATCCTCTTTTGAATTGTAAAAATAGAGACTGGCTCGCCCGGTAGCCGCAACCTCAAGCTTTTTCATAAGCGGCTGGGTACAATGATGACCGGCCCGAATAGCAATCCCATCGTTATCTAATAATTGCGCCAGGTCATGGGGGTGGATATGCTCCAAGTTAAAGCTGATTACCGCACCACGATCTTCGGCAGAGCCATAAATGGTTGATTCATCAATCGCTTCTAATTTATCCAGTGTATAATTTTTTAGTGTTTGTTCATGCTCGTGGATATGGTCTAATCCGATTGCGTTGATATAGTCGATGGCCGCGCCCAAACCGATGGCTTGGGCAATATTAGGTGTCCCAGCTTCGAACTTCCAGGGGATCTCATTCCATGTCGATTTATGCAATGATACAGTCCTGATCATTTCACCGCCACCCAAAAAAGGATTCATGCGTTCAAGCAATTCAGCTTTTCCAAATAAAACACCCACACCAGTGGGACCCAACATTTTATGACCGGAAAAAGCCAAAAAATCACAATCCATCTCCACCACATCCACGGGTTGGTGGGGGATACTTTGAGCAGCATCCACCAAAGTGACCGCACCGACAGCATGAGCCCTGTGAATGATCTCTTGGAGGGGATTGATGGTCCCAAACACGTTGGACTGGTGGATGATGGAGACCAATTTTGTTTTAGTTGTTATGAATAGATCCAGATTTGATAGGTCCAATGTCCCGTCTGCTTTGAATGGTATGAACCGCAGGACCGCGCCGGAGTCTTTAGCGCACAATTGCCAGGGAATGAGATTGCTGTGATGTTCCATCTCGGTCAACAGGATCTCATCACCTACATTTAAGTGCTTCCGACCCCAAGCATAAGCAACAAGGTTGATGGATTCAGTGGTTCCTTTGGTGAAAATGATGGAATTCTTTTTCGCATTAATGAACCGGGCTACTTTTTCCCGGCTGTCTTCATATGCTTGGGTTGCCCGTTCACCTATGTGATAAATGGAGCGATGTACATTAGCACTGTAACTGGAATAATATTTATTGACCGAATCAATGACAGAGTATGGTTTTAGTGTAGTAGCAGCACTGTCCAGATATACAAAATTGTCTGGTTGTTCCGTGAAAATAGGAAAATCTTCACGGATCCTCATAACATCAAGCATGATTTTATAATAACCCTAGTTGCAGTCGGGCTGCTTCGGTCATCATGTCTTGACCCCAGGGTGGATCCCAAACCAGATTTACCTGCACTTTCATCACCCCGGGGATCCCCAATAATTTTTGTTCTACTTCTTCCGCCAGAATGGGACCCATTCCACACCCGGGAGCAGTGAGGGTCATGGATACATTCACCAATGTGCCACCGGAGTCTGTTTTGGAAAAATCACAGGAATAGATCAAACCAAGATCCACAATATTTACTGGGATCTCCGGATCATAACAGGTACGCATAGCGTCCCATATAGCCCGTTCATCTGTTTCTTGATCATCATGAATATCTTCTTTCTTTTCAATAACAGGGGTTTTTCCGATCGCATCTGCATCACCACCCTCGATCCGATAAAGATTGCCGTTCACGGCAACTGTATAGCTACCGCCCAATGACTGGGTAATAATTCCGTGTTCTCCGGTAAGGATCTTCCTTTTCGATCCAGAGGGGATCATGGTGGTGTTACAATCCCGTGAAAAGGTAACAACTTCTTCTGCGCTTGTACTGTTTATCATTTTATTCCGTGGTGGTTAGTTCTGTATTGCCTTGGAGGGTATTATTCATTGTATGCCAGCTTAATAGTGCGCATTTCACCCGGGCTGGAAATTTGTGAACACCGGTCATTACGGTCAGCTTACCCAGATTACCATTGGTTTTACCCGTGGTGATCATGGTATGATATTGATCAAAAATCTCTTCAGCTTCCTTGATGGTCTTTCCTTTGATAATAGTGGTCATAATGGAAACTGATGCTTTTGAAATAGCGCATCCAGACCCCTGGAAACTCAGGTCTTTGATTTGATTATGGTCAATGTAAAGGTAGAGAGTGATCTCATCTCCGCAGAGTGGGTTATGTCCATGAGCTATCGATGTGGCATTGTCTATGGATCGAAAATTCTTAGGATTCTGGTTATGGTCCAGGATTAATTGCTGATATAATTCTCGCAGGTCATCCATTGACTAGCCAACCATTGAGTTGATCATATAAATAATTTGCGGTGATTTCATGGGGCACATTTATAAGGACTTCTTTTGCAAATCCTTCCACCATGAGTTTTTGCGCTGCAGAATGATCGATTCCGCGGGAACGCATGTAATACAATACATCCTCACTTAATTGTCCCGTAGTGGACCCATGTCTACAACGGACATCGTCAGCATAGATTTCCAATTGTGGATTGGAATGCATGGTGGCTTTTGCACTCATCAGCAGGTTTTTATTTGTCTGGCTGGAGTCAGTCTTCTGGCTGTTTGGATGAACAATGACCCGGCCGTTAAACACTCCGCTGGCTGTTCCATCCAAAACATATTTAAAAAACTGTCTACTGGTGCAATGGGGTTTTTCATGGTCTACGATCACGTGGTTATCCATATGCTGGTCATTATTCAATAGCCCAAGACCAACCAGTTCTGCATTTCCATTCTCACCATAAAATCGTGTTTGTATATCACTTCTGTATAATTGAGTTTTAACGTTAAACGCAGTTGAATGTAATCGTGCATTTTTTTGTAGAGTATACTGAACATTGTCAATATGATATCCTGTGTCTTCCTGAATCCGGACGTGATTAAAACCGGCATTTTCATTCAGGTCAGCAACAGTTACGCAATTATTCCAATACGCTCCTGTGTTGACACCCTGGTAATGTTCGATGAATGTGACGGCACTGTTTTTGCCCACATTTATGATCAAGCGGGGGTGATTCATGATGGGTTCATTCAGCCCGGATGTTATGAATTTGTAATGAATCGGCTTATCTAAAACGATGTTATTAGGCACAGCGATAACCAAGCCGCTGTTCATCAATGCTGTATTCAGAGCAATGAACGGATTTTCAACTACCATTGATCTGATTTCATTACTCAAGAAAACATCTGATAATGTGCTTACTTGAACGCCTGTGGGTAATTCCGTCAGTTCTGGCTGGTAATGACCATTTATAATGCAGACGGTATAGCAGTCAGACAGTAAACCAATGTTTGCTCTTTCAATAAAAACAAGATCATCTGCTGTGGGCATCCTGAATTTTTCTTTATTGAAGATGGAAAAGTCCGTGAACTGCCAATCTTCCCATTTTTTATTGGGTAAACCCAATTCAGTGAATCGATTAAAGGCATTTTGCCGCAGAGTATTCAACGTTTTTGGTTCATGGGCCCCACTAGCTTGTAATGCATTAAGTGCTGACTGAAAATGATCCATTAGTTCTCCAGCCAGGAGTATCCTTTTGCTTCCAGTTCTTTAGCCAATTCCATATCACCGGTCTTGACAATCCGGCCATCGATCATGGCGTGAACCACGTCTGGTTTCATATACTCCAACAACCGCTGATAGTGGGTAATCGCCAATATACCCCGTTCTTCATTACGATATTGATTTATACCATTGGCAATAACCTTTAAAGCATCAATATCCAACCCGGAATCAGTTTCATCCAAAATGGCAAGTGTGGGTTCAAGGGTTAACAACTGCAGAATCTCATTGCGTTTTCTCTCACCGCCTGAAAAACCTTCATTAACAGCCCGGTTTAGATAACTTTCGTCCATGCCCACTATTTTAATCTTTTCGCGGATCAGGGTCAGGAAATCCATGGCGTCCAGTTCGTCTTCTCCGTTCGCTTTACGCTTTGCATTCAACGCTGCTTTTAAAAAATATGTGTTATTTACTCCGGGAATAACCACAGGATATTGAAACGACAAGAAAATACCGGTAATAGCCCGTCCCTCCGGGGACATATTCAAAATACGTTTCCCGTTAAAAAATATATCACCTTCAATATCATATCCATCTTTTCCGGCGATGACATGAGCCAGTGTACTCTTCCCAGAACCGTTACGACCCATGATAGCGTGTAACTCTCCGGCTTGGAGTTTAAGGTCAATCCCTTTTAGGATTGCTTTGTCTGCCACACTGACCTGTAAATTTTGTATTTCTAACATGGTTTCCTAATTCATTGAAATGATTAGTTATCCCACACTGCCTTCCAGGCTCACCGCCATTAATTTTTGGGCTTCAACAGCAAATTCCATGGGCAATTTCTTAAATACTTCTTTGCAAAATCCATTCACGATCAATGAGATTGCATCTTCAGTGGCTACACCGCGTTGATTGCAGTAATAGATCTGGTCTTCACCGATGGATGATGTGGATGCCTCATGTTCCATTTGTGCACTGGGATTTCTGACATTGATGTATGGAAAAGTATGGGCACTGCATTTGTCACCAATGAGTATGGAATCGCATTGAGAATAATTCCGGGCATTTTTAGCATTTTTCAAAATCTTTACACCACCGCGATAGGTTTGCCGACCATGTCCGGCAGAAATCCCCTTAGAAATGATGGTACTTTTGGTATTCTTGCCTATGTGGATCATTTTCGTTCCAGTATCCGCCTGTTGGAAATGATTGGACAGGGCCACAGAATAAAACTCACCGATAGAATTATCCCCCTTTAAAATACAGGACGGATATTTCCAGGTGATGGCCGAACCCGTTTCCACTTGGGTCCAGGAGATTTTAGCATTTTCTTCCAAACAAATGCCGCGTTTGGTCACAAAATTATAAATACCACCTTTTCCTGTTTTGGGGTCCCCGGGGTACCAGTTTTGAACCGTGGAGTATTTGATAGTCGCATTTTTATGTGCGACCAGTTCCACAACCGCGGCATGAAGCTGGTTTTCATCCCGCATGGGAGCCGTGCAGCCCTCCAGATAACTGACATAACTCCCTGCATCGGCAATGATCAGCGTCCGTTCGAATTGACCGGTATTGGCTGCGTTGATGCGGAAATAAGTGGAGAGTTCCATAGGACACTGGACCCCTTTGGGAATATATACAAAACTTCCGTCACTGAAGACCGCAGCATTTAGTGCGGCAAAAAAGTTGTCCGTGTAGGGGACGATCGATCCCAGATATTTTTCCACCAGTTTCGGGTGTTCCTTGACTGCTGCGGAAAATGAGCAGAAGATGATGCCATGTTTTTCCAACTCATCTTTGAATGTGGTGGCCACAGACACAGAGTCAAACACCGCATCCACAGCTACACCGGCCAGCATTTTCTGCTCTTCTAAGGGGATCCCCAACTTATTGTAGGTTTCCAGAATGTCCGGGTCGATCTCATCCAGACTTTTCAATTCCTTTTTCTTTGGTGCGGCGTAGTAACTGATGGCTTGGTAATCGATCATAGGATAGTGCACTTTTGCCCAGGTGGGTTCTGTCATTTTTAGCCATTGTTTATACGATTTGAGTCGCCACTCCAGCATGAACTCCGGCTCATCTTTTATAGCTGAAATAGCGCGAATAACATCTTCGTTCAACCCCGGGGGCAAGGTATCCTGTTCGATATTGGTAACAAAGCCGTACTTGTAGTCTTGTTCAATTGCCTTTTCGATTACTTTGGACATGTGTTTTTTATTAATTATACTGAAAAACTCGTACCGCAACCACAGGTTCGGTTTGCATTGGGGTTGTGGATCTTAAAACCACCATTCAACAAATCATCAGAATAATCCACTTCCAAACCTTTTAAATACAGCCAGCTTTTCAGATCGCATAGGATCTTCATTCCGTTTGACTCGATCATCTTATCCATCGCACCCGGCTTTTCAGCAAAGGTCATTTTATAGTTCATTCCGGAACAGCCGCCGCCTTCAATGCCCATACGCAACATCCAGCCATCTTTCCCTTCAGCCTGCATGGCATTTTTAACTTTTTTGCTGGCTTTTGGAGTCAATGTAATGGTGGCGTTGGTAAATTCTGATAGTTTTTGTTGTAGTGTATTTTCAGCCATTTTATTCCCACGCTGTTGATGGTTCTTGTGCTTGTGTTTGTACTGGTGCAAAGCCCAGTTTTTCTTTGGCCTCAGCAGTCATCATTTCCGGGTTCCAGGGTGGGTCGAATGTAATATCAATCGTTATTTTTCCCACACCATCCAAACTGGACACTTTTGTTTTGATATCTTCGGCCATGTGTTTAGCCATCCCGCAGCCCGGCGTAGTTAAGGACATAGTGATCACCACTTTGGAGGCATTGATTTTGATGTCGTAAATCAGGCCCAAGTTCCACAAATCCACTGGTATCTCCGGATCGTAACATTGCTTAAGCAAGTCGATGATCTGATCTTTATTGATTTCCATTACAACCTCATTGAGTGATTTCACCAACGGACATATTCTCAAACATGGATCGCATGCTGTCATTTAACCGTTGGATCGGTGCACGAATGTTACAGGCCGAGATAAGTGTGCAATCGGAATCAAAATAACAATCCATCATGCCCAATGGCCCTTCCATCTTCTCGAAGAAATCTTTCATATTGATCTCGTCTAATGGTTTTTTAATCTTATATCCACCTGAGGGTCCTTGCACCGCAGTCAATATCCCTTCCCGAGAAAGATGCTGCAATGTCTTCGCCAAAAGTTCTACCGGCAGGGCATAAAGTTCTGCGATTTCTTTGGTACTTGTAACTTTTTCTGAATCCTTCTCCTGTATATGCCTCAAGGCAATTAAGGCATACTCAACTTTGCGAGTGATTTTTAACATGATTTATACGACAAATTTTATTTGGTGAAAATTACTCAATTCGAAAGATACATTCCAAGGTTTATTTACGACTTAAAATATCGGGTTTAATTAATGAACCGTAATCAGGGGTCCGGTTTGGTCGTTTATTTGGCCGATTTTAATCGGTTTAAAGAAGTGGTCAGTAAATCTTTGCATGTATTGCTCGGCATCTGAAGCTGGCAAAGCGACCAGTAAACCACCAGAAGTTTGGGCGTCTGCGATCATTAGTTTTTCTATAATGGTCATTGATCCAGGAAATGATACATCATCTCGTATGAAGTCCAAATTACGTTTTGATCCGCCTGGTACAATATCATCTGTGGCAAGTTTCCGCACACCATCAAAAAATATCAAATCGTTGAAGTGGATAGAGGCTCCAACACCGCTGGCTAAGCACATTTCTCGCAAATGACCCAGTAGTCCATAGCCAGTCACATCTGTAGCGGCGTGTATATCGAGTCCTTTAAATGCATCTGCTGCTATCTTATTTAAGGTTGTCATGGATTCTACGACAGGGGTGATCATCTCATCACTGATCTTTCCTTTTTTGATGGCTGTGGATATAATCCCAGTACCCAACGGTTTGGTCAAAACCAGTATGTCACCAGTTTGGGCACCATTATTGCGGATAAGTTCATTTGCCCCTACTTCACCTGTGACCACCAAGCCATACTTTGGTTCGTGATCATCAACCGAGTGACCCCCAACAATGGATACACCTGCTGTGGCTGCTTTATCAATCCCGCCCTGTAAAATAGCAATTAATGTTTCCCGGGGCAGTTTACTGATTGGGTAGCCCACAATATTCAATGCAAATAAGGGGGTGCCACCCATGGCATAAATGTCGGACAAAGCGTTGGCAGCAGCGATCTGACCAAACTGGTAGGGGTCATCTACAATCGGCGTAAAAAAATCCACGGTCTGGACAATGTATCTGTCCCCAGCTAGGCGGACCACGGCCCCGTCGTCGGCGCCAGCAAAGCCTACAATTACACGGTCATCTGGTTGTATGTTTAATTGACCCAGTACCTGGGTCAGGTCTTTAGGACCGATTTTACACGCTCAACCGCTGCCGTGGGATAGAGTCGATAATCGTATGTGTTCTGTGGTCATTATTGGAGTTTTTCAGTCAATTTCCGAACGTCTTCAATCGTATTGATTTCAATATCAGACAAATATTCCAGATGAATCGTTTTGAATACGGAGTGGACCTGGATCTGGGCCTGGTATTGATACAAGACCATGGGAACATGAGCTGTTTTTAATACCAGTACCTGAAATGGAAAATCTAGTTCAGTTGCTTTTAGTGAGGCAAGTGTAATGCCTCCTTCCAACAATTTGCCCCGCTGGTCTTGAATGTTTTTTAACAGTAATTTATCGCGAAAGATCCACGGTGCTGTATCCTCTGCGGCTTCCTGAAAATGTTCATACCCTTTCTGGAAATGAGCTATAAAGTACCGTCCATAAACACCTTTGCTAAATGTATTCGTAATAAAGGTATTGATTGCTTCCTGCCGTTCTTGCAGATACGATTTCCATGACCGAAAATGGCTACGAAATAAAAAATAGCCAAAGGATGTCTTGAAGGAGTTGCCGCGATTAAAAAAAGCTTTAACCTCGTAGGTTAGTTTCTTCATTTCGTTGTGTACAACTTGCGGAAAAAGGTGAACTGTGCGAGGAGTTAAATTATCTTTGATGAAATCGGAGGGGATATGCAGTTCGTCCAGATTTAGGGTATATACCTTTTCGATTCCTTGAATATTGATTTGGATGAAGGCACCTAGGTCACTCATTTTTATCAAGTTCCCCAACGCCCGATCAAACTTTGGAATAGTGGCAATAGATGGTTCAAATACGTCTCTGGAGAGTTCCGGAAAAATGGAGAGTTGACTTGGATTATACTTTGCACTCATAAAAGTATATAAAGTTTACACCCACATTGTAAAAAGTGCAAATTTTCATCTACATTAATTTTTTTTATTCTATTACAATTTGTTTTAAGTAATCATGACATGGTAAATTCGATTTCTGGTATCGATTAACGACGTACAAAATCAACCATAAATATATTTAAAGCCGCAACCGCACATCCACAATACTTAAATGTATCACCTTCTCCAGCCGCACCTATAGGATCATGGAAAAAACACTAAAGAATGTTGAAAATGTTGTTATTCGCTTTGCTGGTGATTCCGGTGATGGAATGCAGCTGACTGGAGGACGATTCACAGAAACAACCGCCATCGTTGGCAATGATTTAAGCACCTTGCCTGATTTCCCTGCGGAAATTCGGGCACCAGCAGGATCGTTGGCTGGAGTGAGTGCTTTCCAGATCCAATTCAGTTCCAAAGATATTCATACACCAGGAGATAAAGTGGATGTACTGGTGGCCATGAATCCAGCTGCATTGAAAGTCCACCGGGCAGAACTGACTTCCGGAGGTATGTTGATTTGCAACTCCGCTGCGTTCAGTAAAAAGAATTTAAACTATGCCGGCTATGATTCTAATCCGTTGGAAGACGGGTCATTAGAAAATTATTTCAGTGTTTATACTATTAATATGAGTATGATCGTGAAGGAGGCATGTAAAGATTTGGATCTGACGCCCAAAACGGTGGAGAGAACAAAAAACCTCTTTGCTCTGGGGTTGTTGTTCTGGATTTATGATCGACCATTGGAACCAACAAAAGATTGGTTAAACGTTAAATTTGCCAAAAGGCCGGAATTGGTTGAAGCAAATGTGCGGGCATTGAATGCCGGCTATAACTATGGTGAAACCACAGAAATTTTCACGACCCGCTACAAGGTTGATAAAGCAGTTTTACCAGCGGGGAGATATCGGAATATTGTTGGTAATTACGCCTTGTCATTAGGCTTGGTTGCGGCAGCAGAAAAATCAAAACTGCCGTTATTTTACGGCGGGTATCCAATCACTCCCGCCAGTGATATTCTTCATCATTTGTCCGCCTTAAAACACCACAATGTAACCACATTCCAGGCTGAAGATGAAATTGCCAGTATAACTTCCGTGATTGGAGCGGCCTTTACCGGTACTTTGGCCGTGACTGCATCGTCCGGGCCGGGCATTGCTTTAAAAGGCGAAGCCCTTGGTTTAGCTGTTACATCAGAATTGCCAATGGTGATTGTTAATGTACAGCGTGGAGGACCCAGTACGGGATTGCCAACAAAAACCGAGCAGTCTGATTTATTCCAGGCCATGTATGGCCGCAACGGCGAGGCTCCGATTCCCGTTATCGCTGCGGCAACACCGGGGGATTGTTTTTACGTTGCTTATGAAGCTTGCCGCATCGCCATCAAGTATATGACCCCGGTTATTATGTTGACAGATGGCTATCTTGCCAATGGCTCTGAACCTTGGTCCATACCGAATGTCGAAAATATGGAACCGATTGAAGTAAAATTCGCGGACACGTCCAATCTGGTTGATGGCCAATTCATGCCCTATCTACGGGACAAGCGTACCTTAGCTCGACCCTGGGCTATTCCGGGTACAGAAGGATTGGAGCATCGGATCGGTGGCCTGGAGAAAGAAGACGTGACCGGAAATGTAAGCTACGATCCGGAAAATCATCACTATATGACTCTGACCCGACAACGGAAGGTGAATAATATTATTAATGAAATTTTCCCCACTGAGATCTTCGGGAAAAGCAGCGGGGAAATGCTGATCTTAAGCTGGGGTGGCACCAGAGGTGCTTGCCGAACTGCGGCCGAAGATTTACAGGCCGATGCGAAAATAGTCAGCCACGTCCATTTGCGTTGGTTGAATCCCCTACCTCGAGATTTGGGTGAAATTTTGATTCGTTTTAAACACATTCTCATACCGGAAATCAATTTAGGACAATTGATCAAGATTATTCGTGCTGAATATCTGGTGGATGCCCAGGGCTTGAATTTGGTGCGGGGAAAACCGCTCGGTAAAAGCCGGATTATTGATAAAGTAAATGAATTACTGGAAAATTGATTATGGCCAATTCACAAGCTGCTGAAAAGAAAAAATACACACGAATGGATTTTGCTTCTGATCAAGCAGTACGCTGGTGCCCGGGGTGTGGGGATTATGCCATCCTGGCCCAAACCCAAAAAGTTTTCCCGGATCTGGGTATTGATAAGGAAAATATCGTTTTTATTTCCGGAATCGGTTGCTCCAGTCGTTTTCCGTATTACATGAATACGTTCGGCTTTCATACGATTCACGGCCGCGCTCCGGCCGTGGCCTGTGGCGTAAAACTGGCCAACCCGAAATTGTCAGTTTGGGTTGTTACAGGTGATGGTGACGGTCTTTCAATCGGTGGCAACCATACCATTCATTTATTACGTCGGAATTTTGATATCAATGTTATGCTGTTTAACAATCGTATTTATGGATTAACTAAAGGTCAATATTCACCCACATCAGAGATAGGAAAAATGACTAAATCTACACCGATGGGTTCCCTGGATCGGCCATTTAATCCCTTGACTCTTGCGCTGGGTGCCGGTGCGACCTTTGTGGCTCGAACCATTGACCGTGAAACCGGACACATGCAAAAGATGATTTCCAAGGCAAATGCTCATAAAGGAACATCATTTATCGAGATTTATCAAAACTGCAATATATTCAACGATGGCGCTTTTGCACCCATGACCAATAAAGAAACCAAGGCCAAAAAAGTTCTTTGGCTGGAAGACGGTCAACCCATGTTGTTTGGAACTGAACGGAAAAATGGTATCCATATGGATAATAGCCGCCCGGTGGTTGTTGAACTCAACGGACAGTATACTGTTAATGATATATTGGTCCATAATGAGCAAGATTTTATCATCGCTTCTATGCTAGCTAGTTTGACCTACCTTGATGAATTTCCAGATCCCATTGGTACTCTATACAATATTGAGGTCCCCACATACGATGAATTGGTTATTAACCAAATTAATGCGGCTGTAGAAAAACGCGGACGCGGCAGTATTCAGGATTTGTTGAATGCCGGAAATACTTGGGAGATCACATAGCAATGTCTACCCGGACAGAATATGATAGTCTTGGTCCGGTTGAAGTTCCTGATAATTGCTACTGGGGAGCCCAGACCCAGCGGTCACTACAAAATTTCAAAATAGGTAACGAACATTTTCCTCGGGAGTTTATCCGGGCCTACGGCATTCTAAAAAAAGCCGCTGCAACAGTCAATGAATCTTTCGGAAGTCTCGATCCAAAATTAGCAGAAACCATTCGATATGCTGCCGATGAAGTCATCGCAGGAACACTGGACGAACATTTTCCGTTAGTGGTGTGGCAAACCGGTTCTGGTACACAAACGAATATGAATGTAAATGAGGTGATTGCCAACCGGGCCATCGAAATGATGGGGGGTGAGTTGGGTAGCAAAGATCCGATTCATCCCCATGACCACGTGAATATGTCCCAGTCCACCAATGATACTTTTCCTACAGCGATTAATATTGCCGCCGTGGAAGCAGCCACTCAACAGCTACTTCCAGCTCTGGAAAAACTTCATGGGGCTCTGGCGACTAAAGTAAACAAATTCAAAAATATCATTAAATTGGGCCGTACCCATTTACAGGATGCCACGCCCCTGAGTTTAGGTCAGGAGTTTTCCGGCTACGCTGCGCAGGTAGAACACGGTATCACACGGATCAAGTATGCCTTGATCCACTGCTATGAACTGGCCATGGGCGGCACGGCTGTGGGTACGGGTATAAATACTATTGAAGGTTTTGGACCAACCGCTGCAACAGAGATCGCAAATCTAACCGAGCTACCATTTGTGACAGCGGAAAATAAATTTGAGTCCCTAGGCAGTCAAGATAGTATCGTGGAACTATCTGCTATAGTGAAGACAGTAGCAGTTTCCCTCTATAAGGTCGCTAATGACATCCGCTTATTGGGTAGTGGGCCCCGTTCCGGGATTGGCGAATTGATCTTGCCGGCCAACGAGCCGGGAAGCTCCATCATGCCGGGGAAGGTGAACCCTACACAGGCCGAAGCCCTCACCATGGTCTGTACCCAGATCATGGGTAACGACACGACAATCACCACTGCCGGGTCAGCAGGCCATTTTGAATTGAATGTTTACCGCCCTGTTATCGCTTATAATATCATTCAATCCATCTGTCTACTGGCAGAAGCATCTAGTTCCTTTGCGGATAATTGCGTGATTGGAATCGAAGCCAACGAAAAGCGGATCCACACCAACCTCCACAATTCGCTTATGCTGGTGACAGCTCTGAACCCCCACATTGGTTACGACAAGGCAGCGGAAGTGGCTAAAAAAGCACATAAAGAAAATACCACTCTCCGCGCGGCCATTGTTGAACTAGGCTACATGAGCGGTGTGGAATTTGACAAGCTGGTGGATCCGCAGGAAATGATTCAGCCCCGAAAAAAGAACTGAACCACGGGAACAGGGCTTTAGTATTTCCGTACAATACCCATAAATTCATTTTCTGAACGCACCTTAAATTTATATTCCATGAATTCCTGGATTCTGGCCATGAAACGCTCATTCTATGCAGTTCTTGCTGCAACTGTTATTTTTTTCATTTACGTTTTATATCTAGCCATTGACCTACCAACCATTGAACAATTAGAAAATTATGATCCAGACTTGGTCACTCGTATTTATGCTGCTGATGGTCAACTGTTGAATGAGTTATTTTTTGAAAAACGGGTTTTTGTGAATTTAGACCAGATTCCCCAGCATATGCTTAATGCGACTGTAGCCAAGGAGGATCAGCGTTTCTATGATCATTGGGGGATTTCCATGCGGGATGTAATCAGGGCTATAGTCATCAATACTGCGACCATGAGCTACCGTTCCGGATTCAGTTCCCTCACTCAGCAGTTGGCTAGAAACCTTTACGATAATATTGGTTTCAAGAAGACCATCACTCGCAAGATAAAAGAAGTAATTACCGCCATCCAGATCGAACGGACTTACACGAAAGACGAGATCCTGGAAATGTATTTGAACAGCGTGCATTTTGGCCATGGAACCTATGGTGTTCAGGCAGCGTCGAAGCGTTTTTTTGATAAGGAAGCTCGTGACCTGACATTGGCTGAAAGTGCGCTGCTTGTGGGGCTGCTTCCGGCTCCCGCCCGGTATTCACCGGTAAGGTACCCGGAACGGGCGCTTACGAAACGGAATCTTGTATTACGTGTAATGCGGGATCAGAATTATATCAACCCGGAAGAATATGCTGAGGCTTGCGCCCGTTCTCTTGAGAATGTTCACCATGAACAACCCAAAGGCGCAGCCCCGTATTTTACCGAATACATCCGTCGCTTTTTGGAGCGGGAAGATGATGGTCTAGGCGTTAACATCTACAGGGATGGCTTGAAGATCTATACCACCCTTGATGCCTGCCTGCAGACCATAGCTGAAGATGTGATACTCAGCACCGTGCGGGCTAATCAAAACAAGTTGAATAACCGTTTATTCAGTGATGAAGAAGAATTTTCCAAGTTGGCATATTTAGGTATCCATCCAAAAGATACAGTTAAAATGATGATGTCCGGTGAATTGGAATTATATGTGGATCTGCGGAGTAAACTATTGGTCCAAAGCGCATTTATTGCGCTGAATCCACGCTCTGGTGCAATCCTGGCTATGGTCGGTGGTCGGCCCGATTATCCTGATCAATTCAACCGGGCCACCCAATCATTACGCCAACCTGGATCGGTTTTTAAACCCTTTGTATATACCACGGCTATAGATAATGGTGTTCCGATTACCAAGCAATTATTGAACCAGCCAGTCGTACTAAACGTCCGCAATGCATTGGGCGAGTGGGTAAAATGGATGCCCCAGAATTATGATGGCAGCACCGGTGGTCTTACCACGATTCGTGAAGGGTTACGACGCTCATTAAACCTGATTTCGGTGCGGATGGTGCAGGAGGTGGTGCCAGCACAAGCCGTAAAACAAACTGCCAAGCGCATGGGCATCTCCACTGATATTCGAGCCGTGGACGCGATCGCGTTAGGAACATCGGAAGTGCATTTATTGGAAATGGTTGCTGCTTATGGAACCTTTGCCAATAAAGGTGTATATTGCAAACCCTTTGGTATCACCCGCATTGAAGACCGCTATGGTAATGTTTTAAAAGAATATTTTCCCCAGCGCGAAGAAGTATTGAGTGCAGAAACATCGTATATGATGACTAGTTTACTGCAAACAGTGCTGGACCGCGGCACCGGGGGGAGTGCTCGTTGGAAATTTCATTTTTATCACCCCGCTGCGGGTAAAACGGGTACCACACAAGGATGGACCGATGCTTGGTTTGTGGGTTACTCACCTTACATTGCTGCCGGAGCTTGGTTCGGTGTGGATGATCCACAGGTGAGTTTAGGCCCGGGTTCTGATGGTAGTAAAGCTGCTCTACCGGCATGGGCTCAATTTATGCGGGCCAGCCATGATTCGTTGCACTATGAACCAAAAGAGTTCCAGAAACCAGGCCGGGTGGTGGAATGGAAAATCTGCCGAGTGACCAAAGATAAATCGAACGGTCTTTGCCCTGAAGAAAAGGAGCTATTTATTGTGGGAACTGAGCCCGTTAAAAAATGTTCTGTTCATTAAAATTGGCCGTAGAATAGAGGGGGTACTACAGGATTCGATCCGATTTTCACCGCAGATGTCAATCCAACTATCCCTACATTCAACTTCGCTTCCGAGTTGCAAAAACCACTGAAAATGGTTTCTCCTTGATGAACCCTATCACCCATTTTTTTATGGCATTTCAACCCGGCAGAATGATCCAGTTTATCATTTTTACGACGCCGGCCACAACCCATATCCACTAAAGCCCAGCCGATCATTGTGGTGTTCAAGGATTGGATATAACCATCCTGTGTAGCTGTAACTTCATCAACGTATGCTGGTCTGTTGTCTGCATTTCCCAGAACGCCGCCGTGATTAACAATCATTTCTTGAAATTTTGCGTAAGCAGATCCATCAGCGATCAAGGTTTGTAAGTAGGAATTCGATTCTGTTTCGTCCGCTGCCATACCGGACTGGATCATCAAGCGCGAAGCTAGCTTTAAGCTTACAGCCATTGTGTCCTGTGGTCCCTGGTCTTGCAGACAATCCAGCACTTCCTGGACCTCACACCACATCCCAGCGCAGCGGCCAAGTGGTTGGTCCATATTAGAAAACACGACATCTGTCTTAATATTAAAATATTCACCAACTGCCTGGAGCATTGCGGCTAACTCTGTTGCTTTGGCTAAGGTGGGCGTAAAGGAACCGTTTCCCACCTTAATATCAAGAACCAAGCCCTGGATCCCTTCAGCGATCTTTTTACTCATGATGGATCCGCAGATCAACGGTATAGAGGCAATGGTATTGGTTACGTTCCTTAAGGCATATATTTTTCCATCTGCAGGGCAGATCTCGTATGTTTGTGCCATGATCCCGCAACCAACTTTTGCTACCACCTGCTGAAAGTCACTTATCGGCAATTCAGCTTGGAAACCAGGAATTGTTTCCAGCTTATCAATGGTACCTCCGGTATGCCCTAAACTGCGACCGGCCATCATGGGCACGACCAACCCAGCGCTGGCTAGCAGCGGCGCAATGATCAGCGATGTTTTGTCCCCTACACCGCCGATGCTGTGTTTATCGCATATATAATTGCCCAGTAGGGAAAAGTCCATGCGCTTTCCGGAATTGATCATGATGTCCACCAGCGTAAAAACCTCATTCAGATCCATACCATGATCATAAATAGCCTGTAGCAGTCTGGTCATGGTATCATCGTCAATATCGCCATTGACATAACCGCTGATGAAGGTACGTAAATCTGCAGTGCGGATGGGCTGCTGTTCGATCTTGTCCCTGATAATGTCAGCTGGGTTCATTTTTAGTGCCACTTTTCGGCCACGGCCAACTGAATTCAATGGGGGCTCGTTCCCGAACCGAGTGAAGGGTTAAATATGCCCCCAAAACCAGGAGCAGGGCATTGGGAGCCCACATAGCGATAAACGGTGGCAGTAGATCCCGGTCGGCTATTTCCTCACCACCGATCAGAAGAATATAATAAATCAGAAAAAACCCAAACCCCAGTGTTATGGCCACAGCGAAGCCGCCCCGCTGTGACAATGTGCCTAATGGTGCCCCGATCAAAACAAACAGAATACAGGCCACCGGCAAGGAATATTTTTTATGAATCTCCACCGCGTATTTATTCCAGTTACGCTGGTAGGAATCCAATAGTCGAAATTCATTTATAGCTTGCCGTTCCATGCTGCGGATGCGCCGTTCTTTAAGGCGCAGTTGCGCTTTCGTTAATGATGTATCCAAACGGATGGTCTCTTTGTAAAGATCCAGCATTTTCTGGGTTTCAATCAAATTTTTTGGTATTTCTCGATCATCGGTTACTTGTTTAAACGTTCGCCGCATTCGTTCTTGCACACGCAATTTATTATTAGCGTGCTTTTCTTGTTTTTCCCGCATCATATTTATAGTCATTTCCCGATCGGAACGATTGGCCGTATCTCGGCGGTTTAGCAGCAGATCATCCGCAGGAATGGTAACAATGTGTTTTTCAAAATTGATTCGTCGATAATTTTCATAATTTTTTAAATCCAACTCATGGATCTCACCATCATAAAGGGTGAGAACAATCGCATCCTCTAAAGTGGACAATTTACCAGTCTTGGAATAAATACTAGTTTGCACCTGTTCATTTTGTTTGCTGAAGATGCGTAGGTCTTCCATGGTTTCATCGTTTTTGCCGCGAATGATCATTGAATAATCCGGGATATTATCGATGAAATGACCAGGCTCTATATCCAATCCCGGACGCATCTTACGGATGTCTCCAGCCAAGAGGCGGGCGTTAAAATTCATCTCCGGCAAAATCACGGTATTGAATGATATCAACAATAAACATACAGTGATCCCGAAAATTAAAGCTGGTCTTAAAATGACCAAAAAACTGATGCCGGATGAGCGCAGGGCATTGATCTCATGATCTTCGGACATGCGTCCGTAGGTCATGAGCATGGAGATCAACACGGCCATGGGTACCGCCAGAGCGATGATCCAAGCCAGGTTTAAAAACAGGTATTCCAGGATTGTAAATATGTCCAATCCTTTACCTAAAAAGCGGTCGACAGCCATTAAAAAGAAATTGATAAATAAGATGAATACAATGATCAGCAATGCGAGTAAAAAGGGGAGGATCAATTCTTTAATAATATAGCGGGGCAGAAGATGCACGGCTGAACTTACGGCTGTTCAGCGAAATAATGCACGGTGAAGCGTCGGGGATTACATTTGGAGGAGTCAATAAACACAAGTAATTTCACCCACTTTATGATTAGGTTTAATGATATATGGTGGGCGTAGCTCAGCTGGTTAGAGCACCTGGTTGTGGCCCAGGAGGCCGTGGGTTCAAGTCCCATCGCTCACCCCACGGGGTATAGCGTAGTCCGGTTAACGCGCGTGCTTTGGGAGCACGAGATCACAGGTTCAAATCCTGTTACCCCGACCATTAAAAACTTTCTGAAAATTTGGAACAGATCACAAACAATGAGAATATAGGGAACTTTAAATTCTCATCAGGTAATCTTCTTTTACAGCAAAACCAAAAATTTCAAGTTTAATCATATCTCTACTGATCACTTACCAACAACAAATATTGATCAAACTGGACTTAGTCAAAAAAGTCCATACGGAGTTAAGCACCTATTAATATGCGAAAGTTGAAAGGAAGGGGTGGGTATTTGCAGCGATGCAGATACCGCCCCCGTAGTCGAGATCAAATCCCTTTACACTGTTTCCGGTAATATAACAATTCAAAATGGAGGGGCTGCTGTTGCGAATAAATATTCCCCCGCCGCTGAGTCTATGTCCGGGTTCAGAATCATAGGGCGTTCCGCTCCCGTTGGTCAGGGTAAACCCGTTTAATACTGCCGTTCGACTCTCGCCAGCATCAAATTTGACCACACTGCCACTTTGATTCCCATCGATAATGGTAGTGTGGATATAGGCCGGGTCTGGGTCAAATAGGTAATGGGAACACACAGTAATGTCTTTGCCATTATAATCCAGATTCTCAATATAGGTGCCGGAAGAGACCAATACCGTGTCCCCGATCGCAGCAGCAGCCATGGCCCCTTGGATCGCAACATACTCAGCCGTTGAATCCGTGCTGACCGTAAGGATGGCGCCTCTTAACAACCCCCAGGAAAGCACACAAATAATTGATCTTAAACCAGCCATTGAAAATGTGGATGACTATTTAAGTAAAACTATTTTATATGTATCAAATTGGTCTTGACCTTCCACACGTAAAAAATAGGTTCCCGATGCAAGATTATCACCCCTTAACGAGACACTATGTTGACCGGCACTAATCCAGCCATTGAATGGTTCGGTGATTAAACGACCTCTAATATCATACAATTTAATAACGATGTGGGCTGCGTAGGGCAGCTCATATTGAATGGTGGTACTTGAATTAAACGGATTCGGATAAATAGACTGAATCATTATTTTATTCGGTACTGTTGATTCTGGCGCAATATTGAGCCCCCCATATTCATAGGCCCCTATGTCAGGAGCCGTGCCAATATAATCTTCAGGTGCAAGATCCAAGATCGTATCTCCGTCCCAAACAAAGAATGCAGTCCCGGCATCGATCGCGGGAGAGGTTGGGGATAATGCATAAGGAGTTGGGTCAATCATCGTGAATTCGGGATCGGCATCCATATTCCCCTCCAGCCAGGTTACACTGTAATTTCCGATCCCATTGATCCCCTGGGTGTTGTCTTGAATAATGCTGTGCGAAATGATGACCTCTTCTCCCGATAGCCGGCCATCTATATACATTTGAAAAGGGCTATTCCCCCAAAATAAACAGTTGACAAAGCGCACGCTCCGCCAATGATCGCTGATCTCCAATATACCGGCGCCGGTGTCTAACACTTGGTTGTCCGCAAAGGTGCAGTGGATAAAATCTGCTTCTTTTCTTGTACCTACACTAATTATTTGCGAGGGCGGCGGCCACCAGGTGGTTTCATTCAGATTGTTGGTGAAAATACACCTTTCTATTCGTCTGATTTGATCCGGGGAAGCATTCCCAGCATGGCCGCCAACGGACAATGCACGGGTGCCTGAAGATCCAGTCCCATCTGAATACGGGACACCATCTAAAAAGCGGCAATTCTCATAGGTATAAAACTGGTGACCGTAAGCACCGGCACTGCCGGAATTATTGATGAAATCACAACCCCGCACCGTAACGCTGGTCGAATCCGGAACGGGAGCCCCCGATCGACGCACGTTAGAGATAATCCTCGACATGGAATTTTGAGTAAATAGAATGTCGGTAATCAACACGTTTGTATTCTGCTCAATTTGTACCAGAAACCCGGAATCATGTTCTCCGTATCGTTCCGCATTTCTGATTTGAAAGGATGAAAGGGTATAGTCTCTTTTATAATCCCTGGCCATCAAGGCCGGGTTCATGGAACCCTCTAAATCAAAGATCGTTTCCTCCTTGCCAGCCCCATAAAGGGAGACATAACTGCGCAGATTCAGTGGAAAGAGTGCATCGCTCCCGGTAAACGAGTAAACCCCCGGAGCTAAATGAATCGTTCGGGGGGCCGCCGCATCGGCCTGCACCAGCGCCAGGGCATAATGGATATGTTTCAAAGGTTCGTTCACCGAGGTGCCGGAGTTGGTATTGAGCCCGGCGACCGGATCCACATAAAGATCCGATGCCACCGGCGTTATTTTCCCACTTGCGATATCCAGAGAATCATTCGGTCCGATGCTGATAAAATAACTCGTGGGGTCTGCCACCGTGGCTGTATCCAGGTATATAACAATATCAAAATTTGGATTAAATCCACCATGTCTAATATCATTGTAGCCTCCAGCCCAATTCAAATACACACTGCAGCGGTTCACCGGGTCAAACTCCACATTCCCGCTGCTGAAAATAACAATCCCGCCGGCGTGAGCAGACGCAGAGAAATTCTGGGTAACGGTGAGGTTGGAAAGGAAGGGGTAGGTATTTGTAGCGATACAGATACCGCCCCCGTAGTCGTATCCAAAGCCCTTGGCATTGTTTTTGGTTATTAAACAATTTAAAATGGAGGGGCTGCTATTTTGAATAAATATTCCGCCGCCGCTGAGGTAATCCCCCGGTTCAGAATAAAAGGGTGTTCCGCTCCCGTTGGTCAGGGTAAACCCGTTTAACACTGCCGCTCGACTCTCCCACGAATCAAATTTGACCACACTGCCACTTTGATTCCCATCGACAATGGTAGTGTGGATATAGGCCGGGTCTGGGTCCAATAGGTAATGGGAACACACAGCGATGTCTTTGCCATTATAATCCAGATTCTCAATATAGGTGCCGGAAGAGACCAATACCGTGTCCCCGATTGCTGCCGCGTCTATGGCCCCTTGGATCGCAACATACTCAGCCGTTGAATCCGCACTGACCGTAAGGATGGCACCTCTTAACAACCCCCAGGAAAGCACAAAAATAATTGATCTTAAACCAGCCATTGAAAATGTGGATGGTTATTTAAGCAGTAAAAGTTTACCCCGCTTATGTTCACGGATCCCGTTTAGATGATAAAAATACATCCCCGAAGAAACTGGGGTGCCCCAGTGGTTTTTTCCATTCCATTCCAATGCATAAGAACCCCGTTCAAAATTACCGGACGCTACCGTGGATACCTTCCGCCCCCTAATATCATAGATCGATAGGGAAAGCCAGGTATCTTGCTCCAATCCAAATTGAATGGTCGTCCTTGAATTGAACGGATTGGGTACCACGCTGACAGAACTGAATGCCCCAGGGGTCGCGGCGTTTTCTTCTTTTTCATCCACCATGGCCAGGGTCACAAAAGCGGCCCCCGCTTCCATGTTCAGGTGGGTGGTGACCGGAACTTGCTCTTTTAAGGAACCCCCCGCATAGTTTGCAGTGGTCCGCCCCTGTGGATTCTGGGTGATGACATCGTAGGTAAGATTGGAAATATCCTCCATATCGGCGTACAGTTTTAGGCTGATCGGGTATCCATCAACCTGCTCCGAGCCCACACACTCTCCATCTTTAAACACACCCAATTCAATTATGCCGTCCCCACCTTCAATGCTCTCAATTATAACGGGTTGATAATCCGACTCTTCAACGTATTGAAAGTAGTTTGGCTCCAGAGAGGCCTCATGATGAATTGGAGGCCACGAGTCGTCCCAGTCATCACTTCCCTGCTGCCATACGAATGTTTCCGGTGCACTCTCATCCACTCTCAATATGACCATATCACCGTACTTTAACTTACAGGCACGAAGAATACTGCGCGTAGGCGGCAATGGCAGTTCCGCCGACACTGCACGACAACCGATTAATTCTCCATTGTGCTGGATTAAAAACCAGTCTTTTGTATATACCCCGATCAGATGCTCCATTAATTCTTCAGGGATCGCGTCAGCGGGATGTTGGCTTTCTTCTAAAAAATAACAAACCCAGTTGTCCCCGGGATGCAGGGTAATGGGTGTTTCAGGATCCACTACTCCTCCTCGCACCGGCATATAATACCTCAAAGCATGATCCGACATTCTTATTTTATAACCGCGGGTACTGTTGAAATAATCAAGTTGATCGATATCCCACATTTGTTCAACACTGTCCCATGTCATTGTGTGCTGATTTTCAAAATTAACTTCTCGGGCATGGGGGGTCAAGGGCGCCATGACCAATGTAGAGGATGTGGCCTCATTATCGATTAAACGCGGAAACCCCACCCAATTCCACCATCTTTTGATGGTTTTGGATTCGATACCGGGTAAGACGTCAAACCCCGTGATCGAAACCGGATCACCCACTCTGGGCAGGTAGATCAATTCATTATTATACATTAATGTCCATTCAGGATCTTGTGATAGGTCAATTTGAGACATGACCGCTTTATACCCTCCGAAATTCCCCGAAGGCGGCTGCTCCTTCCAATATAACGTATGTGCCCAATTCGGAGAGGACGAATCATTGGATGCTGCTTTTCTAAATGCCCAGATCTCATCTCCATCAGATAAAACAAAATTCTTATGTTGATTCAGGCTACGAAACGATGGATGGGACACGGCTTTATGGATGCCCCGCAATACATTTTGGTTTTCATCTGCTAATATGTTCTTCATAATCCAAAATAAGTACAGTTCTGAATCAATGACAAATTGCCACCCTGAATCTGCTTGCCAATCACCCCCGCACCCGCTTTCAGGATAAGTCTGGGGCTCCTGGTTCGCCAACATCCACTCATCCGTAATCAAGCTGCGCAATGTATCTTTGTTCAGCGTCCCATTATGGGCAAACGTGAATGTTCTGCCGTTAGGAAGATGCATAATAAAGGGGTGCGGACCGTCCGGGATGTTGCCTACCTCATCACCACAACCGCTACTGGCTGCTCTAATATGCGCCATCGCTAATGTAGGATCATCATTGATTGTTGGAGTACCCAGGCCTCTGATACTTATTTCAGAGCCTATGTTACCATAATCATCGTAGCTGTAGAACGGCTCACTACCTCTCCAAATACGACCGTTTTCAATCCCCACACCTGTTCCATCGCCCAAGCGCCCGTTCAAATAATAGATGACTCCCCAGCCGTCATTATGGTAACTGCTTTGGTCACGCAAATCATCTAAATGATCTCTGAAATCACCATTATGCTTGCTTTGAATCAGAGACGAGTTCTGATTCGACACGATGGCCCAAAACCGGCTCCCCTGAGCAAAACTGAACATCAGAATTAAAACGAAAAATAATTTCTTATTCATGGCTCTCTCCGATCTTAAATTGAAAAAGAAGTTAAACCACAAAGACGATTAGAAAATACCGTTTTTTAGTTTGAGTTGGTCCTCAGCATTAAAACCGACTTAAACCGAATGGCTAAAAGCGGTCACCACCACAGATCTAACTGCAGATGAAATTCATGAAATCGGTTTGCGGGAAGTTGCCCGAATTCATGATGAAATGCGTCAAATCATGCAGAAAGTTGGATTTACTGGGACTCTCTGCAGGATTTTTTAAATATATGAATGAAGATGAGCGTCTGTTCAAGGATACGTTAGTATGAATCGCAAACCAGGCCGCCTCCGGAATCCAGGTTTGGGGATTCTTTTGCTCTTTTTTGTTGCCCTGCCGAGTGTTGGCCAGAATCTGGGCTGCACAGACAAGCAAACCGGAAGCCAATCCACCCTTCCGTCCGGATTCGTCTACCTGCGCGAGGTCGTGCCTGGAATCATCGTAGACCTCCGCTATTTGGGAACGAACAATTTCATGGGAAAACGAATCGATGGTTACGAAGTGGACAAATGCATTATCACAAAGCAGGCTGCTGCTGCTTTGGCCAAAGTGCAGTCTGATTTGGGGCGTTTTGGCTTCGGGTTGAAGATCTTCGATGCTTATCGCCCGCAGCGTGCTGTGGACCATTTCTTGCGTTGGTCGAAAGATCCGAGTGACAATGCGAAGAAAAATACCTTTTATCCCGATGTTGAGAAAAAAGAGCTCATTCCGAAAGGATACATCGCAAAAAAATCCGGCCACAGCCGCGGCAGTGCGGTCGATGTGACGATCGTGGAACTGGCAAAGGAAGGATTATCCCCACGGGAGTTGGATATGGGATCTCCTTTTGATCTCTTCGGGCCGGTGTCACACTCGGAGAATCCGGACCTGAAACTGCAACAACGATTGAATCGCCTTCTGCTCCGTACTGTCATGGAAAAGCACGGCTTTCAGCACCTTCCAGAGGAATGGTGGCATTTCTGGCTCCAGAACGAGCCTTTTCCCAAGATTTACTTTGACTTTCCGGTCCGTTGAACGTCATGGCTGGATATACCACAAGATATATGATTGGGATGTTAAAAATCCTTGGGTTAAGAGAGCAAGCACGGGCAGTATTGGGTGAATCATTTGATATCCGCGAATATCATGATAGTGTTCTTACCAACGGGCGATTACCGCTGGATGCATTAGAGAATCAAATTGATAAATGGGTCGCATCAACGTTGAACTAATAATGTGGTTTTCTAATCTAATAGCAGCCAGTAACACTCTTTGGTGTCCTTGGATTTTTTTAGCTCCCTCTCATTTTACCTGTCAAGGGGGAGCTAAAATCAAGCAGGCAGTAAATCTGGAAGCAGTAGAATATCCCGGTATATATCAAGGTGACAGTACCGAACAATTTGGGTGCAGAAAAGGTTGCTGAGTTACCCTTAACTCTATCCAGAGGAGACAAGAGCGACACATGAAAACAGGTGTGATCAGACATTTTGATCGAGAAAAGAAATTCGGTTTCATCCGCAGTGATGACGATAAAGATTATTTTTTTCATGGCGGCAGTTTCAGCCCCAAGATGCAGCGGATATCCGGTTTATTGCGGGAAGGGTTCCGAGTTAAGTTTGATACAGATTACGATTTGAAAGGCGATAAAGCGATCAATATTCAGCCGGAATAAGTGCTTATTGCTTTTCTTAAGTACTGGATGAAGGGATACATCGCTTTATAGTCATTAATAAATTCATCAATCAGGTTGGAGCCGGTCAATTCAACTTCATTTTTATTACAAGACACTAAATAATCCTTATAGCGCAGCCATTTGATCTGGGGATGATCCTTCGCATACCCTTTTGGAGCAGTTTTTAGTTGTTCTCCACTGATCTCCCCAAATTGGTTAATAAACGTTTTTTCTAACACAATTTTTTCGAATGCAGCCGGGTGTGCAGCTATATACGCCCTGACATTATCTAACACGTTCTTTTCCGGATGCCAAATACCACCGGCTAAATAGGTGTTACCCGGTTCAAGCTGAATATAATATCCAGGCCATAATCCCCTCCGTCCACCGTTGCTCATGAATGCACTTAACCAAGTTTTATATGGACTCTTATCTTTTGCAAACCGTACATCACGATAAATTCTAAATATGCAATCCTGGAGCTGAACACCAACCATTATTTCATCAAACGCGGCAATGTTATGCAGCAGTATGGCTGTTAGATCTGTTAAATTTTCATAAGCTGCCTTATAAGCGCTTTTATGTTCGATGAACCACGAACGCTCATTGTGCTTCTTGAGATCGATTAAAAAATTTACTGTATTCTGATCAATCATTCTGGAACTCCTCTCCGAATGCGAGCCGTTCACCAACAGGCGGGTGGGAATAATACAGCCATTTGACCCACCAACTGGGATAGGCATTAGATAAATTGCGATTGGCCAGGCCGGCCATGGCACCAAGAAAGTCATTTCTGAACGGGTGTAATTCCAATGATGTCCGATCGGCTTGTTTTTCAAAATAACGGGACAGCCAGTTATTTAACGGTCCAAATAGAAATCCGGACAGGAAACCCATGATTAGGGTGATCATCGGCAACAAAGTTAGGTTAGCAATATTCGAGGTTAAAAACTCCGGAAAAAGTTTTCGCAACACTTGATCAAGTAAAAAAAATGTGACCAGTTGTTGGATGGTACTAATAATTATATTTTTGGGTAAATGGTTGTATTTGTAGTGGCCTACCTCGTGGGCGATAACCGCTGCTATCTCCCCCTGATTCATATGTTCCAACAGGTTATCCGCCATGACCACCCGACGGGTTTTTCCCAGTCCGGCTAAAAATGCATTTTCTTTTTTGGTCTGTTTGCTCATATCCTGGCAAAAAAATCCACCGGGCTTTAGTCCGGCCTTGTTTAGAATATCCGTAAGCTGATCCACTAGGTTTTCATCTTCAATGGGGTCGTATTTGTTGAAAATGGGGGCGATGACTACTGGGAATAAAGTCACAAAAATGACAGATACAACAGCGGATGCTCCTCCTGCTATGAGCCACCAATGATCCGGAAACATATAAAAAACCCAATAAAGTAAACCCAGCAAAAGGGGAGCGAGCACCAGGCCCACTAAAAAAGATTTTAATTGATCCAATGCCCATGTTTTGTGGATATAATTAGAAAATCCCCATTTATGTTCATGGACATAGCCAGAATAATATTCCAGGGGCAGACTAATGGTGGTGACGATCAATTGAAAAATGCTCACATAGATCAGGAAGGTCCAAATGAACGGGAGTTGCAGGTGGGCGATCTGCATGCTGAAACCGGAGTAATAGTACCAGAGCATAAAGGTCAGTGAAATGACCGAACCGATTAACCCCAGCATGCGCTTTTCTTTTTCATACTTTCGGGCTTTTTGCTGTTGTTCAGCATCCAAAAGCGGGTGGATATTATTTTTTGGCATTGTCATGATTGTATAAATAGTATTGTTGGGGGACTAAATGTAGGCTCAATCATTTATTATAATATGTGGAATATCTGGGAGGGTCAATTAAAAAAAAGTATTTCTCTACTGTTTAAGGATTTGATAACTGTTATCTTGGACCTAGTATAAAAAAGTGTATATGGAGTTAAACAATTTTTAATTTACAAAAGTTAAAAGGAAGCAAAACAAGACTTGAATACATAGAGGTGTTTTACAACCGCCAAAGACTGCATTCAGCCTCAGGATACCGGGCACCTGTTGAATATGGAAAACTACAACATGGTGCCTAACTTTAACTCAACTTTTTTGACTAAGTCCATTGCTTGCGGCTAGCTTCATAGACAGCCATCCGTTCAATAAAATCTTTTTTGTCTGCCGCCTGTAATAGGGGACTGATCTTAATATTTTTTGCAATAGAAATAGAAGGTGATTTTCCATAATCATGGCCCGAGTATATCACTGTATCGTGGGGCAAGGTAAGCAGTTTTTCATATACCGAGTGATACAACTGCCCTGTGTCGCTCCCTGGACTAATGGTCCGACCGGTGCGGCCGACAAACATGGTATCGCCGCTAAAGAGAACATTTTCCAGATAATAGCAGCAGGAGTCCGGATAATGTCCCGGTGTATGCATGACGTTTAAATTTAAATTTCCTATCTGAATGATTTCTCCATCCTGGCTGGGATGGATATTCAAGGCGCTGATCTTGCCAGCTGATTGTTCATGGATGATGATCAACAACTTTGGATAGGCAGCGATATATTCATCAATATAAGCAATGTGATCCCCATGGGTATGGGTGACCAGCAGGGCGACAAAGGCCCCTTTTAGAAATGGGTGCACTTGTTCCAGGGGCAATGCGGCATCCACAACGACCTGGGCTCGGGTTTGCATACAGGTGAGGATATATTGAAAATTATCATCATAGCCGCCGCGGAGTGTACGGAGCGTAAAATCTGTTTTTATCATGTGAAATTTATATTGATTTTAATCAGAAGATAGTTTATTCTTAATCAATCATAATTGCACTATAAATTTATATTAATAAAGGAAGTAATTTAATGATGAAAAATATTGGACTCTATCTGATCATCGGTGGTGTTGTCTTATTCATTCTGGTATTTTTGGGGAAGATCATCACCTTTATTATCCAAAACAAAGCGTTGGGTTTGGCGCTGTTGGCGATCATTGCTGGAGTGATCATCCTTTTGATAAGTATGATCAAGGAAAATCAAGCCGCAAAAAAAGATGAACCCTTTAGAGGAATTAAGGTATGATATTAACGACCACGGAAACAATCCCCGGTCATTTGATTGAAAAAAATTTGGGTGTTGTGATCGGCAATACGATACGCGCCCGTCACATTGGTAAGGATATAACTGCCAGTCTGCGTAGTATTGTTGGTGGAGAAATATCTGAATATACGGGGATGCTTTCAGAATCACGAGAACAAGCTTTGCAGCGCATGATTGAGCGGGCAAAAGAATTGGAGGCGGATGCCATTATTGGACTGCGTTTCCAAACATCCATGATCATGCAATCTACAGCTGAATTACTGGTGTACGGTACAGCCGTGAAGATTGCTCCTGCTTCAAATTAACGTATCACTGCCACTGCTAAACGGGTGTATATTCTCCGCCGGTTTTTAATCCAACGGGATATACAATATATAATTTTTGAATTAAGAGAAAGGACACCATGAAACATCTATTTTTAGTTAGTGTATTTTTTATGTTGGTCAGTTGCGGTACCGACCAGCATTCTGCTGTGCAGCTGACAACAAAAGTTGATTCAGTCAGTTACAGCATTGGCGCCGACATTGGGAAAAACATGAACGCCCAGGATTTGGATTTGAGCGAAGCTGCTTTATTCGCCGGTTTTAGTGCTGCCTATAATGAAAGAGATCTAGAATTGACGGATGAAGCAATGATGGCGGTTATGACCACATTCAACGGTGAAATGAAGGAAAAAAACCGTCAGAAAGCAGAGGTTCAGGCGGTGGAAAATAAAACCCAAGGGGAAGCATTCTTGGCGGAAAACGCTAAAAAAGAAGGGGTCATTACTCTGGAAAGCGGCTTACAGTATAGAATAATCACTCAGGGGTCCGGTGCGATTCCTACCGAGACGGATAAGGTATCAGTTCACTATCGCGGCACCTTAATTGATGGTGAAGAGTTTGATAGTTCTTACAAACGGGGAGAACCCACATCATTTCCAGTGACTGGCGTGATCAAAGGCTGGACGGAAGCATTGCAGCTGATGTCTGTAGGGTCTAAATGGGAATTATATATCCCCTCTGACTTAGCTTACGGCAATAGCCCCAGGGGACCCGGTGGACCAAACAGCGCCCTATTGTTCGAAGTGGAACTACTAAGTATAGAATAAATTATCTTACTGGCAACAGCTTGCTGTTCATGTGCTTGTAATTGGTATTAAAACTGCGAAATAGCAACTGTTACCGCGACCCTCTGAGTAGTAGACTCTAATGTAAAAAGCCGTCATATCTACATACTGGAGTTGTACCGCTTTCCAAAACTGGAATGATTTTCTGAATGATAACCTGAAAAAATAGGACCCTGAAGCACGGTATTCGCAGTATTCGCGAGCTCAGCTGATAGGACACGACCTTTTCAGTAAACCCACTTTTGTTAAGCTGTCTATGCGTTAGCCTAAACATTATAAAACTCAAGTTATAATATGACCATCTTCGGTGCTGTATCGGAAAAATCAAATTAATTGCATGTACCTGCGTTGGATCTTTTTGGGGTAACCCTACAATGAATGTTCCAAAGAATGTGGAGACGTTTTTTATAAATACTTGCGCTATGGATCAGATAAATGGTGGACTGAAGAAAAAAATGGAGTTCAACTACTTTATACTTATCTTACAAATCCTTATGAGCATTATTCAATTGGGTTGGTAGAAAAGAGGAGATGGTTTGATTTTATTAAATTGGTGAAGTAGTGAGGATGAAAATAAATGAACTACAATCTCAAACAATAAATTCTTCCTGGTGATAAAACATCATATAAAGTGTGGAAATGGAATTTGAATTATACAGACCTGATGATGAAGAAAGCGATGTTCAAATAGAAATATTTTTGAAAAATGGGATAAGGAATAAGTTATAAATTCTGTAAGAAGATAAAATTTAGAAATCTCCCGATAGCTCAATTGGATAGAGCAACGGCCTTCTATCTAAAATGGATGACTTATTGGAAACAATAATGTTAGAAGAACCCAAATTCGGGAAAACCTGTAAAATGGTAATCCCGAGCAGAACCAAAGATTACTTTGGAGTTGTGTAGAGACTTGACGGGTTCCGCCTAAGTCGTAAGATAATGGTGATGAGAAAGTCCAGACCACAAACAACTAATCAGTCGGTGGTGAAAACCATAGTGGTATGAAGCCGTAGGTTGTAGGTTCAAGTCCTACTCGGGAGACCAGTGATGGGGATGGTTTTTCATCCCCATTTTTGTTTTATATCCATGGGATCAGCGATGGAATTGGTTAACTATAGAACCTGGCTTTCATGAATCCAGTTTGTTATTATGAAAATGGTCAATGGCAATTAATTGCAGAAGGTAATACATCCTTACAACTGTTTGTCGAGAACAATATCGAGAGTATAGGAATTTTGATGCAATATATCTACCGACAATGGTTCATTTTATGCAAATTACATTATTGAGCCACGTAACCATTATGAGGGATATATTTATTATCCTGTTTTCTCCTCGGAACCTCGTCGAGAAACTTCTTGACTTGTTATACCTCAATGGTGTACACTCTACCGTCGAGAGACAAAAAGCCTATTTTCTTTTAATTAACTCAAAAGGAGCATATGATGGCTGAAACTGTAAAATCTACAGGCGTTTCCAAGGAAAAAGGTTATCTCTACTACCTCGGTAAAGATGGTAACGTCTGGCGTTCAATGATGGCCCGTGCTGGCAAAGGCGGCGGCAATGCAGAAAAAGTTGCTGATGCCGGTGTAAGTCGCGAATCTGGCTATCTTTATTTTATCGACAAGAATGGTGATGTGGCTCGCGCCCCGATGGCAAGAGGCCGTAAATAATCCGCATACCATAGTTGATTAATGAAAGCCCTCCCTTTTGGGAGGGCTTTTTATATAATATTTAAGGTAGATTCAATACAAACCTTCACCCGTTAAAAAATGCGTTTTTATCAAATCATCGCTTCATTCTCCAGTGGGGCTTTTTTAATGATCATGTATATATCCGCCTGTACAGATATGGGTACTAATTCAATAAATGATCAGAATGGAAACCCTGATGACCGTATCAGTTACCAGTCTGAAATTCAACCGATCTTTAACAGTAATTGCACCGGTTGTCACGGCAGTTCCGGCGGGTTAGACTTAACCTCCTACACTGGTTTGATGACCGGCGGGGATCATGGTGCGGTCATAAGTCCGGGTGATGGTACCGGTAGTATTCTTATTCAAAAATTAAAAAGTGATCCGCCATTTGGTGGCCAAATGCCTCCGGACAGCTCACCCTTGAGTTCAATTTTAATAGATTTAATTTCATCTTGGATCGATGCCGGCGCTGAAAATAATTAGTGTGGGGTTCGTTTTCTACGCAGCACTGTTTGCGCTGCCCCGGTTTTCAGTAAAAGCGGGATCCAGTTGTAATCTATGCCATATCGATCCCAATGGCGGTAGTTTACGGAATGATTACGGGATCACATTAACCAGCAAAGATGAATTACCTCGATATCCTGGGGGTCGAGGGGTTAAAGACTATACCGGCATCATTAATGAGCATCTACGGGTTGGTGGTGATATTCGGCTCTTGAATTTTAACAAGGAAAACGCGGCGGGTGATCAACTCGAAAGCGCTATTTTTCCCATGCAGGCTGACCTGTACGCTGCTTGGCAATTGGATGATAAAATCAGTATTGTTGTTGAACAGGATTTACTCCGCAACCACAGCGATGTTTGGTTGATATGGACTGGTTTGCCGGGCAATGGCTATTTAAAAGCGGGCAAAGATTTACCGGCATATGGTTTGAATCTGGATGACCATACTGCTTTTATTCGCGGTGGCAATATTAGAAAACAGGGATTGGCTCAAGAGGGACTTATTTTTTCACCAGACCTTCTTTCACCGGGGATAATCGAAATTGGAATTGAATTTGGCGCCTTTCTTTTTTCACAAAGTGTGGCAAATCAATTTATCAATTCTTCCAGTCGTTCTGGTTTTGGTCAGAACATTAGCGATAAAGCATTTAATTCGCGGGTAGAAATCAGACCTGATATTGGTTCAATACACAGTTTAATGGGTATTTCCTATTTGCACGAAGCGCAATCGCGGATGCTGGGAATTTTTTGGGGTATCGCTATTAATAAATTTGTTTGGCTTGGTGAAGTGGATCTGGCAGAGCATGTGTATGCCAACGGTACGGTGCTTGCATCCTACAGCGCTTTAACGTACAATATAGTTCAGGGCTGTAACGTGCAAATTAAATTTGATTTCTTTGACGAAGATATCGATACGACTGGCGCTGCTATACAGCGTTTGTCAGTTGGAACCGAATTTTTTCCAGTTCCTTTTATAGAATTGCGTTGTCAGATACGTTTTAGTGAAGTGACTGGAAATAATGTTACCATCAAGCCGGAATATTTAATTCAACTACACACTTGGTTTTGAAAAGGAGCTAAAATTGCGATTCATGATTCTTTTGCTAACAACTGCATTGCTTTTTGCCCAAGAAGGTCAGAAAAGTGAGCTGAAAAATGTGATGGTATTGCCCTACACCAAAAAAGCGGATATCATCAAATACATGAAAAAAACAGTATCGCCAGAATTAAACGTTAAATGTAATTTTTGTCACGATATGCGTGATTATTCCAGTGATGAGAACGAACATAAGATCATTGCCCGGGAGATGATGCAAATGGTAATGGACATCAACAAAAAAACGCTGCAGCCCCTGAAATTAGATACGATTACCTGCTGGGTATGCCACCGCGGCAATACAGATCCTGAATTAACAAAATGAATGTAAACTATATCGATATTGTTAGTTATATGGATGGTTGGTTTAACACCTCCCATAACTGACCCGGTAGATATTATGGAAGAGCAGGTAGGAGTCCCACCACCCTCTAAACTCCTAAAGAAGAAGTTATTATGCCGCCCAAATCTTTCTCAAACAAGTGGATAGTGTATCGGGAAACCATAGTCCCCTGGAAAAACCAGCTTATCAATTATTTTTGGCTTCCGTGATGATTCTTCGCGCAACTTGGGAAGAATCTGGGACTTGTTCACGAGAATCCCTTATCCATGTTACATTTCTCAAGGTTGCATTAAATATGCCACCGCGTTCCATCCTATGGTGAACTTAGCATACGATGACGGATTATGGCGAAGACGTCAACGCTTTTTCAGCTCAAAGAAACTGATATGCCCGGCCAATTGTTCACCCGTTATTTTCTGACCGACGGCATCAAGGCCACAGCTGAGTGGCAAGCCGCTTTCGCTCAGCCGAACGCATTAGCCACATTTAGGGACGGTATTCGTCAGTGCCCAATATCCAAATGAAGCCCAAACTGAGCAAGATTTAATTCGCCCCGTTCTGGAGTTGTTGGGCTGGGCCGACTACCTACCGCAGCAGGGAACCTCTCGGAACGAGGACATTCCCGATCATCTGCTTTTTGCCGACGCTGACTCCAAGCAGCATGCTGCGTCAAAAAGTAGGCCTGGCGACCGCTACCGAGACGCTTTGGCGGTGGAAGAGAGCAAGCGATTCGGCTTTGCTTTAGATGCCCCCGCTAACGATGGCAGGACTCGGATTGGCACGCCCCATGGCCAGATTATCAGATACCTCGCGACGGCCGAAATCGTGTCTGATGGCCGCATCCGATGGGGGATACTGACGAATGGTGCGGTTTGGCGTCTTTATGACCACCGCACCCGGCCCCGGGCCAACGGCTACTTTGAAGCAGACCTGTCGGAGATGCTGGAATCCGGCAACGAAGACTCTCTTCGTGTTTTTCATTTGCTGTTCCGCCGCGATTCTTTCATCCTAAAGGACGGCGCAACCACCACCTTTCTGGAACAGGCTTTGGCAGAGGGGAAGCGCTACGAGGAACAGATTGCCCAGGACATCTCAGGTGTCGTCTTCGAGAGCGCCTTTCCCAAACTTGTGGAAGCGTTGGTGGATGCCACCGGGGAGACCCTGCCTCAGGTTCGCCAGGCGGCCCTGATTTTCCTCTATCGACTGCTCTTCGTGCTCTACGCCGAGGACCGGGACCTCCTACCGGTCAACGACTCGCGTTACGACGATTACGGATTGCGCAAGTGCGTACGGGATGACATCGCCCGCAGGATGACGGACGGCGACGTCCTCTCGTCCGCGGCCACTCACTACTATGACCGCCTGATGACGCTTTTTAGGCTGGTTGACAAGGGCGACCCATCCATCGGACTTCCGTCCTATAACGGTGGTTTGTTCGGGTCGGTAGCCGCTCCACTGTTGGAGCGAGCTCGCCTGTCCGACGCCGCAGTCGCTCCCATTCTCTACGATCTCAGCCACGCCAAGGGATATGGCGGTAGCAGGCGACGCTTCGTTAACTACCGCGACATGTCGGTGCAGCAACTTGGCTCAATCTACGAGCGCCTCTTGGAGCACGAGCCGGTCCGCGACGGCGATGGCAAGATCGTCATCCGCCCTAATCCCTACGCCCGCAAGGACAGTGGCAGCTTCTTCACCCCCCAGGAACTGGTAGACCTGATCATCGACCGGACGCTGAAGCCTCTGGTGGAAGAGCGTCTCAAAGCGTTCGAGAACAAAGCTGCCGAACTCAAGAGCGACCGCCGTCCCAAGGCTCAGCGGAAAGCCGAGCTGCTCAAGCTGGACCCGGCCGAGACCGTCCTGAATCTGAAAGTGCTGGACCCGGCCATGGGCAGCGGCCATTTCCTGGTTACCGCTGTGGATTTTCTGTCCGATACTATCGCTGAATTGATCGAATACGTCCCGGTGGTCCCGGAGTGGCTCGATGGCGACTACGCTTCGCCCTTGGTAAAACGGGTGGCAACGATTCGCAGTGAAATCCTGCAACGGGCCCAAGAATCGAACTGGGTTCTGAACGAGGCCCAGCTTACGGACCAAGCCATCATCCGGCGCATGGTGCTCAAGCGCTGCATCTACGGCGTCGATAAGAACCCCCTGACCGTCGAACTGGCCAAGGTGTCGCTATGGTTGCACAGCTTCACCGTGGGCGCGCCGCTTTCTTTCCTTGACCACCACCTGCGCACCGGTGATTCGCTGATTGGTCTACGGGTGTCGGAGACCATTAAAGAACTCTATCGGCTCGGCGGCCTGTTCACCAGCAGCGCCATTGCAGGAGCCGAAGCCGCCACTGCTGGTATGCAGCGCATCGAAGAGATGTCCGATGCCGATGTGGCTGAGGTCCAGGAGTCAGCATCGTTGTTCCATGGGGTAGAGGAGAGGACGGCGGAGTTGCGCGGTTTGCTCGATTTCTTCTGCGGCTTCCGTTGGCTAACTGCTGGAATGAGGAAGAAAGAACGCGCTGCCTTCGAGGCCCCTTTGGTTGAGGCGCTAGGCCGGTATCCGGCAGATGCCTACCTGCTGCTGGCCAAGGGTCCGAAAGCCATCGACGCCGAGTCGTCCGGTGGTGGGGACACCCCTTTGTCCAGGTTTGCGGTGCTTTGGAACGAGGCCAAATCCATCGCCGACCAGGAAGGCTTCCTGCACTGGGAAGTGGCTTTTCCTGGGGTGTGGCACCATTGGCAAGATATCCGCCCAAAAGGCGGCTTTGATGCCGTAATCGGCAATCCGCCGTGGGACCAGATAGAACAGCAGGAGGTCGAGTGGTTCGCGCGGCGGGATGACGCGATTGCACTCGCTGCCACTGGCGCCGCACGAAAAGCATTAATCAAGAGGAGTACGGATGAAGGCCAAGAGCTCGCTCTCCAGTACAGCCGCGTACGGAGTATAGCTACGAGCATGCGCGAATTCGTTCGCACCACCGGCGAGTACCCGCTCCTCAGTGGTGGGCGGATTAACTTGTACTCGCTGTTCGTCGAGCGTGCGATGAACCTAATCAAGCCCAACGGAATTGTCGGACTGCTCACCCCGTCCGGAATCTATGCGGACAAAACCGCCGCGAGATTCTTCAAGTCCGTCTCCACCAGCGGGCGCGTGGGCGGCCTCTTCGATTTTGAGAACAAGAAAATTTTCTTCAAGGATGTGGACTCTCGCTTCAAATTCTGCGCCTTGGTATTCGGCGGGGAAAAGCGCCGGTTTGATGAGACCAAGTGCGCCTTCTTCCTGCACGATATCGAAACCATCCGCGACCCGAACCGCTGCTTTCCACTGGCCCCCGCGGACTTCGCCCGCGTCAATCCCAACACCGCCACCGCGCCCATATTTCGCACGCGGCGGGACGCAGAAATCACCCGCCGCATCTACGAACGGCATCCGGTGTTGGTGAACCGCTCGATGGGTGAAGAGCGTCGCGTCTGGCCAGTGCGATTCAAGCAGGGACTGTTCAACATGACGTCCGACTCGCACCTCTTCAGGACGGCGGCCCAACTAGACTCGGCGGGTTTCTACCCCGTCCAGGGCAACTGCTGGAAGAAGGGGAAAGAATTGTATTTGCCGTTGTATCAGGGAAGGATGATCTGGCACTTCGATCATCGTGCCAACTCGGTTCGTGTCAACCCGGAAAGCTCGCACAACCCGTATCTTAGCGAGCCGGTCAGCGAAGCGCAGCACGCGGACCCTAATTTCCTTCCACAGACGCAATACTGGGTACCGGCGGCAGGCGTGGAGACTGCTTTGCCCGAAAGCCACGGCTATACGCTAGGTTTCCGAGACATCACCAATCCTACCAACGAAAGGACTATGGTTGCATCATTGGTGCCATGGGCAGGTTATGGGAACACGCTACCTCTGCTTCTCGGAGTCGAAGCAATGGCCTCTGTTTGTTTCGTAGCCAACGTGAATGCCATGTGCACGGACTTTGTTGCCAGACAGAAGGCCCAGGGCACTCATCTCAACTGGTATATCGTCGAGCAACTCCCCGTCATCGCACCAGAAGACTACGACCGGCACTTCGGAGACACCACTGCCCGCGAGTTGGTCCGCGACCACGTGCTCCGCCTGACCTACACAGCGCACGACATGGCGCCCTTCGCCCGTGACCTGGGCTACCACGGCCCGCCCTTCATCTGGGATGAAGAGGAACGCCGCCACCTGCGGGCCAGGCTCGACGCCCTTTACTTCATCCTCTACGGCCTCTCACGTGAGGACGCCGACTACGTACTCGACACCTTTCCCATCGTTCGCCGGGAAGACGAAGCCCAGTTCGGCAAATATCGCACCAAAGAACTCATCCTCGCCTACATGAACGCCCTCACCGCCGGAGATACGGACACAGTAGTGGTAGCGTAGAGGCTCTCACCTAGATTGAGTGCGTCCGCCTTAGGATTGCAAAGGCCACAGACCTTTTGGGTATCGCCTTCGGGAGTGTCTTTTCCAAACTTGTGGGAACTTTGCCGACCATAACCCTTGGCAGCGCCACTGGCTGCACCGATCAAAACATTGCCCAAGGCCAGTCAACGGGACCCTGAAAAACGCTGTCCACTATCCATTCCACACAGGGATTGATACATTAAACAATATTGACTAATACATGTTAATATATATTTATATATCATTATATTGCATGTAAATGTCTCAAATAATATATCAAAGAATAAAATACTCTAATATTAATTTAGAATAGAGCATGAACGTGAATTACAGGACTGAACATATAACTAATACGCTGCGGATCGCCCGTGAAGCCAAAAATCTTAGTCAGCGTGAACTGAACGCTAAATCAGGTGTAACGGGCCTGGTAGGGTTCGACATTTAAACTGTAATATTTAGTGAAATTTTTTTTATTATCGCTCGTGGCCGTCTTGCAATCGGTAACATTCGCCCAAACGGTATCCAGTATAGTTATCCACGGTCACCAGAAAACCAAAGAATATATTATTACCCGTGAAATCCAACATCCGCTTCAGGTAGTGCTGGACAGCGTTACCGCTGAGGCAGATAGAAATCGGATTGAAAATCTGGGGATATATAGCACGGTCAGCTGGCAGGCTTTACCCCTGGAAGATGGGACCGTTGCACTGCGCTACAACGTAATTGAATCAATACGATATTTTCCTATTTTGCTGCCATCCTATGAAGAGGATAGTGGATGGTCAATGGTATATGGTGGTATAGTAAAAAATGTAAGGGGGCGCAATGAAACACTGGTTGTTGGTGGATTGTTTGGTGGTGTCGATGCCTTCGGAATTGAATTCAATAATCCCTGGTTATTTGGGGATCATGTTTCTATAAATTTGCAAACAGGAAGGTACTATTCCGATCATTTATTTCTTCCCTATCAAAAACAGGTAACCTCTTTAGAAATTAATTTTGGGCGTTATTTTGGCTATGAAAGACGGGTGAGTTTTGGATTTGAATATGAACAGAAGAATTATGTTAACGATAGTACAAGGGTGATGTACAATTATTTTGCGCCCCAAGGCAGTGTTACTTTTGATACCCGAGATATTTATTCCGACCCATCTAAAGGAGTGTACCTGTTTCAAACAGCGCAGTATTATAAATATCTGAATCGCGATGGTTGGACATTGTTTTGGGCCCAATCCTATAGTGCCTACACTTCACCAATGCGGGGCAAACGCAAAACGACGCTGGGAGCAAATTTGACAATAACGTCTACTCACGGAGAACAACATAAAGAAATATTTCTATCCAGTTTGGGTGGCGCTTATTCCGTACGCGGTTGGAGAGTAGTAACCCGAACTCTTTTTGAGGGGGGAGAGCACCGATACAGGTTTGATTATTACAATGCTTTTACTTCCTTGGAACTGCGGCAAACAGTCATACCCCGATTTGCAGTGGAGCAACTATCGCCCTTTGGCACCCTTAAATCTGAATTTGGGCTGCAGGCAGTGTGTTTTATTGATGCCGGTGTCAGCGGGGAAAACTGGATTGATCTTACTCATTCAAAAATGCTGGTAGGGGTTGGAATAGGTCTCCGAATCCCCGTGGCATTAGTGGGCAATATCCGTTTGGATTATGGTTGGTCTTTTTATGATGGGTCTGCTATTGAAACGGCTTTGCATCTAGCCCTCAGGCAGAAATTTTAAACGGTTGAATTTCTTTTCTTAAAAATCATCGCTTTATCAAAGCGATTTTCGCTCCCAGCTCTTAATCTACTTATGTTGCTACGGTGTACAAAAATAATGAACCACGGTATAAATAAACTGAACACCAGTAAAGAAAGCGGTGCAGGAGCGGTTACGTTTAGTGGAGGCAGGATGAATAAGCACAAAGGCAAAGCGATCCCGGCCAAGATTGAACTTACGGAAACATAGCCGGTGAGTATCAATGCGATCACAAATACAAACAGACAAATTGGTACAGCAATTGGGAATAGTGCCAGCAATACACCCCCCAACGTACCAACTCCTTTTCCTCCTTTGAACCCCGCAAAAATGGTGTAAGTATGCCCCAATACTGCGGCAAAGCCGCACAGGATCTGCGCCACACCTATATCACTGATCGGCTGGCCCTGAAATAATTGGGTCGTATAAACCGCCGTTGGTAGCCAACCTTTGAAAACATCTACAATAACCACTACCAACGCTGGTTTCCAACCCACAACGCGCAATACATTTGTACCGCCGGCATTCCCACTGCCGTGTTCTCGGATATCAATCCCTTTCACTATTTTTCCAACCAGGATACTGGTCGGGAAAGAACCAGTCACATAACTGGCAAATAACAGGAGCAGCAATTCAAGATAAGGCATCACGACAAATCATCATTTAGGGTTTGTATCGCCACAAAAATTGCCTTGCGCCCAGCATGGACACTTAATGCCGGCCCCACCTCGGAAAGCAATACATTACTTGGGCCAACAATTGCATTGAATTTAGCAACAAACGATTCGGCCACAGCTTCATTTTGGACGTGCCCAACACCAACACGAAATGGGGTTTGCTTAGGAATTTGTTTTAAAATGTAATTGCGGAATTTATCAAATTTATTATTGTGACCGAACGTTCTATCCACTGCTTTAACACCATCTTTATTTATAGTAAGAATGGGGTTAATTCTTAACAAGGTCGCGATGGTTTTCATTGCCGCGGGAATCCGCCCGCCTAGCACAGCATTATCCAATGTGTCCAGCCCAATATACATCTGCGTATTAGCAATGGCTTGCGTTGCAATATTAATTACTTTATCAACCGACAATTCTGTCTGAATTGCTTCTGCTACCCGCCAGGCAATCAGCCCCTGGCCAATGGTACCATTACATGAATCCATTACATGAACTGGAAAATCACGAAGGGATTTTGTGGCCATTAATGCGGACTGAAACGTCCCGCTAGCAGCCGCCGGCAGATGTAGAGAAATAGCAGCATGGTAATGACTCGCTAGAAATTGGTATTGTCGCTTGAAATCACCCGGTGCCGGTTGGGACGTTTTGGGATGAATGGGGTTGCGGTCTATTTCAGCCCAAAACTCAGCCGTGGTCATGGTAATCTTATCTACATAATGCTTGTCGCCAAAGTTTATGCGTACCGGTACAACATGAATATCCAATTCTTCCATCAATTCTTCTGGTAGATCACAACCTGAATCCACCACCAGAGCAATACCGGCATGTTGTTTATGAGCGTCCTTCTGTTGCCGCAGCATATCATCTGCTTTCTCACCGCTGACCAGTCCATATTCCTCGCAAATTTTTATAATTGTTTTGGGCTCATTGGTATGAATATGAACTTTGGCTTTTTTCTTGGTTCCAGCCAGGACCAAACTATCGCCATTTGCGATCAATGCCTGCTTGAGCGTGACCCGGTCAATAGTTGTTCCTGTGATGGTGCATTCTGTACAGTACCGAAATTTTTCATCGATGGTCGCGTCGCTGTTATTAGTGATGTCTGCAATTCGAATTTTAGCGAGATCAGTGATCGAACCATTATCAATAAATTCTTGAATCCCATCCAGCAGATCCACAAATCCTTGGCCACCAGCATCCACCACCCCTGCTTTTGCCAGCACCTCTAGTTTTTCCGGGGTGTGCTGTAGGGCTTCCTTCGCTTTTTTAAGTGATTTTGCAAGTAGATCCCGAAAATCATTTACTACGTTAGAGTTCTTGTGCACTTCATCGACCCATTCGGACATGACAGATAAAATTGTGCCTTCCTGAGGTTTAGCCAAGGCATCGTAAGCAAATGTTTTCGCAACTTGCAGTGCATTTCCAAAATCAATGGCACTCAATTTTTGATCATCATTAACTCCTTCTGAAAACCCGACAAAAAACTGGGCTAAAATTGCACCGGAGTTACCGCGAGCGCCATCCAAAGCTGCATCAGCAATCGCCGCACTCATTTTATTGATACCCGCATGAATTTGATTGTTTATTCCGTCCTCAATGGATAATAACGTATAGGCCATGTTCGTACCGGTATCACTGTCCGGTACGGGAAATACATTGATCTTGTTCAAATATTCCTGATGTGCAACCACTCGTTTCAAACCCACAGACAACGATTTATATAAACGTAAACCGTCTAAATATTCGATCGCCACCGGGATTAATTCTGGAATGTATGCAAGTCGTTTTCTGGAGGGGCGATTAGTCCACCGGATATGACCATTTTAATCCCTTCCTCCACACTCATTTTTGTCGCTAGTGTATCCTTTTGTGGAATAACAATGAAGAATCCAGATGTAGGATTGGGTGTTGTCGGTACAAAAATGTGATAATATTCAACCCCATCCCCATCAGTTGATGACCCGGTTACAAACGCCAGGGTCCAAATATCTAGCCGTGGGTATTGAAGAAAAATGACCTTTTTAAAATTTTTGCCTTCCGCAGTTCCAGTAAAAGCATTGATCACCTGTTTGATATTGCGATAAATAGTCTTTACCAAAGGGATAGAAAGTAAAATCTTTTCCCCCCAGGAAAAAAGGCGGCGACCCAAAACGTTGCGCACGATCAACCCCAGAAAGTATAAAGAGATAATCGTCAAGATAATATCGAGTCCGGGTATTTTTTTGAAACCGATCCAATTCAGAATTGGCTCGGAAAACCCACCTAAAAACTTGAACATCCACACCAGGATATAAGTTGTGAGAAATAAGGGCACAATGGTGAAGATACCGGTGATTATTGTACGTTTAAAATGAGACCACATCAAAGGGCTCCTTCCATTTCTAAAAGGTAGACTTTTCTATCCAATCGCCCTCCATATCCACCCAAATCACCATTGCTGTTGATAATTCGATGACAAGGGATCACAATTGGTAAGGGATTATTGGCATTTGCTGAACCAACAGCTCGGACGGCATGGGGGTTTCCTGAACGTATAGCAATTTCTTTGTAGCTGGCCGTTTTCCCATAAGGAACCTTGCGTACCTCTTGCAACGCTTTGGTGTAAAAATCAGGTTTCTGAATATCAAGTGCAAGATCGAACGTGTTTCGTTTACCAGAAAAATATTCTTTGATCTGGTCCTTTTCCTGTTTGCAATTCTGATTATCAAAAATGATTTCAGCATCTTTATATTCATTTTGCAATGCAATCTCAAAGGGCGCAGCTTCGGGGAAAAATACTTTGCAAAGCCCCAGATTGGTTTTAGCCAATCCCATATCGCCAAATGGCGTCTGCAACCAGGTATAAAAAATCGTATTCATTCTACTATTCATTCTGAGTGGATCCACTCATCAAATATACTCAACGGTGTTAATAATCGCTTATGAATATATTATTTTTGGTTTAAGAAAACAAACTGCCATTCGCGCACCTTCTTTGGTAAATATAGTCAGTGACAGGAAGATTGCGGGATCATTTACCTTTATGTAAATAAGCAACGACCTGGCAAGCCACATAAATGCTGGAATAGGTACCAACGACCACACCAACAAGCATGGCAAACGCGAAGTAGTGGATCACCTCACCACCAAATAAATAAAGAACCAAAACCACAATGAATGTAGTGATTGAAGTGATAATGGTACGGCTGAGGGAGTCATTGATGCTACGGTCAACAATCTCGGTGTAGGGTAAGCGTTTAATGGCTTTTACGTTTTCCCGAACCCGATCCAGAATAACAATGGTGTCGTTAAGAGAATAACCGACAATGGTAAGAAATGCGGCAATGATGGGCAGAGAAATTTCATAATTCATGATGGAAAAGATTCCCAGAGTAATAAACACATCATGGGCCAATGCGGCGATTGCCCCTATAGCAAATTTAAATTCGAAGCGGATTGAAATATAGATCAGAATCAAAATCAATGCTGAAATGATAGCCATGACCGCTTTTCCGCTTAATTCAGCACCGATCTTGGGTCCAACTTTTTCAATGGAGAGGATAAAATCATTAATATTTTTCGGAACTTGGTCGGGAAAATATTCATAAAGATGGTGCACAATCAACTGTGAAAAGTCCTCCGGCTGCTCGGCAATGACCGGTAAACGCACAGAAAAACCGGATTCACTACCGAATCGCTTAATCTCCGCCCGGCTGAAATCGTGGGCCAAACCATCGATTTTCACCACACCCATAGCAGTGCGTAAATCATTTACATCAATATTATCGGTGAACTGTACGGCTACAAGTGTTCCGCCCTTAAAATCGATACTAAGCATAGGGCCGCCCTTCAGAAATAGAGATATCAAGCCAGAAATGATCACGATTCCGGATAGGAGGAATGCAAACCGCTTTTGGCTAATGAATTTAATATTGGTTTCCCTGATCAGTCTCATATACTCAAACTCTTTAGATCTCTGCGTTCTGTAAGGGTATTAAAAATGGTACGGGTTACAAAAATAGCAGTAAACATGGAGATCATGATCCCCCAAAATAACACAGTTGCAAAGCCGCGAATCGGCCCAGTACCAAATTGATACAAAACCAGTGTGGCAACCAGTGTGGTAACATTGGCATCGATAATGGTGGTCAGTGCCCGGTCATAGCCGGAGTCAATCGCCGCTCGTGGTGTTTTGCCTTTCCGCTGTTCTTCCCGGATGCGTTCAAAAATGATTACGTTGGCGTCGATGGACATGCCGACGGTCAAAATCAGCGCGGCAATGCCAGGCAGCGTCAATGTTGCACCCAACATTGCCAATACGGCCAACACTAATATGAGATTCCAAATAAGGGCAAAATCAGCTATGGCCCCGGATAGTCTGTAGTAAATGATCATAAAAACCAGTACCAGCGCCAAGCCGATTAAAACAGACCGTGTACCTTTGGCGATTGAATCGGCTCCCAACGAAGGACCCACAACCCGCTCTTCGATTATATTTACCGGGACCGGCAGGGCACCCGCTCGCAACACAATAGCAATATCTTTTGCTTCTTCTATATTCGCAAACCCTTCGATCATGGTTCCGCCATCCGAGATCTTCGTCCTGATTACCGGTGCCATGTGCACCTTATTATCCAATACGATAGCCACCCGGCGATTGATATTACCGCCGGTGACCCTCGACCAGGTCCGGGCACCTTCAGCATTCATATCGAGCAAAACGATCGGTTGACCGGATGCTGTACTGCCGGTACCACCAATAGTCGTATTGGCTTTTTCGACTACTCCGCCGGTAAGTTCGGCTTCGCTCTCTAAATAAAACAAACGCACCATGCGTTCTTGTCCGCCGTCAACATTCGTGAAAGATTCAACCGCATTACTGAACACGAATTGGCCATTAGCGGTCTCCAATTTTGTTTGGACATCCTCCATGTTAAGAATCTTCTTTATAATATATATATTTTTTTCTGGAACACCAATATCATTATCCAGGGCCCGTAACAGCGAAGAGAAGGGCCGGTCTGCCACTAGATTTTTATCGATCACAACCGATGTATCCGTTGTATCGTTGGTAGTGAGGGCAGTCTGTTCACCAAATAGATCAGATACAGAAATTGTCTCATCGTCGCTGACAACAGCTGCAGTTTCTGTTGTGTCAACTGGAACTACATCAGTTAAACCATCCAATTCAGCACTACCTTTGATCACTTTATCAATCTGTAATAGCATATCATTGATCAAATCTGGTGACTTAACAAGAATGAATTCTAACAAGGCTGTACTCTGTAGCAGATCCCTAGCTCGTTCCGGATCCTGAATTCCGGCTAGTTCGACGATGATGCGTCGGCTACCCTGCTTTTGAATTGTCGGTTCAGAAACACCAAACTGATCCACTCTGTTTTGCAGAATTTCCAATACCCGGTCAATGGCATCATTGGCCTGATCCTTTAAACTGGCAGAAATCTCTTCAAGATTGCTGCCGAAGTCTACATCATAATAGCGGTGGATGCGGAGAGCACTCGTTGTGATCTCCCGCTGAAATTCTTGGAAAAAATCTAATTGTGAATCTTGCTCAAGCCGGGCTCGCAGGGTTTCGATAACTGTATCAAAACGATTATCCTTATTAATGGCCAAATTACTCACCATTGTTGGTAGGTCAACCTCCAACACAATATAAATTCCGCCTTTGAGGTCTAGACCTTGTTTGATAATCTTCCCTTCCAATTCCTCAAGGCTTCCCGCCTGCCGCAGGGATTCAATCTCATCTGAAGACAGGTTCTGATAAGTGATTGTGGGCCAAATAGTATAGACTGCCCAGACCAAAATAAGAGCGGTGATTATATAACGGGGTGTTAATTTTTTATTCATGTATTAATTAACGTTTTTATAACAGAGAACGCCGGGGAATTTAGGATTCATATTGAAAAAGTATCAAAGCATATTTAAGTAAGTATATTCAATTTTTTCCCTACCTTTACAAACCCTAATACTGCACGATCTAAATCTGATTTTTCCATGGCTGCCGATATTTGAACCCGGATTCGAGCTTCACCTTTTGGGACTACAGGGTAAAAAAAGCCAATAACATAGATTCCTTCCTTCAATAGTTCAGCGGACATTTGTTGGGTCAGATCTGCTTCGTAGAGCATAATCGGTACAATGGGATGATCACCCGCTTTTATTTCAAAACCGGCGTTCCCCATCCTTTCCCTGAAATAATGGGTATTTTCTGCAAGTTTATCCTTGAGTTGGTTGGCGTTCGAAAGCATGTCAAATACCTTAATCCCAGCCGCTACAATCGCGGGTGCCAATGTATTCGAGAATAAATAAGGTCGGGAACGTTGTCGTAATAGATCAATAATCTGTTGGTTGCCAGTAGTGAACCCACCAGATGCACCGCCTAAGGCCTTACCCAGCGTAGAAGTCCACACATCAATTTTATTCATCACCCCGCAATGTTCAGCTGACCCGCGTCCGGTTTGCCCCACAAACCCGGTTGCATGGGAATCATCTACCATGACCAGGGCATCATATTTTTCGGCCAAGGCAGTGATTTCATCCAGTTTGGCGATAAAGCCATCCATGGAAAAAACGCCATCGGTAGCAATCATCCGCAACCGTGCATCTTTTGCCGCTTGTAGTTTGGCTTCCAGGTCAGTCATATCGCTGTTGGCGAACCGGTAACGTTGGGCTTTGCACAGCCGTATGCCATCAATGATTGACGCATGATTTAATGCATCAGAAATAATGGCGTCCTCCGGCCCGAGAAGTGTTTCAAATAATCCACCGTTGGCATCGAAGCAGGATGTATAGAGAATCGTGTCATCCGTCTTAAAAAACATCGAAATCTTTTTTTCCAATTCCTTGTGAATGTTTTGAGTACCGCAAATGAACCGTACAGAAGACAACCCGAACCCATACTCTTCCAATGCTTGCCGGGCCGCTGCTTTAATTTCCGGATTGTTGGATAAGCCCAAATAATTGTTGGCACAGAAGTTGAGTACCATTCCGCTTTCATTGGTTTGAATAGTCACCCCCTGAGGGCTAGTAATAGTCCGTTCGGTTTTGTAAAGACCTTCATCTTTTATTTTGGTTAAGGTTTTTGCGAAGGTATTTTTTATCGTACTCAAGCTAATCCCATTCCAAAATAACCTTGCCACATGCCCCTGAATCCAATATTGTGAACGCTTCCTGAAAATCATCTGCTTTGAATTTATGGGTAATGATTGGGGACACATCCAATCCACCTCGAATCAACTGGGTCATTTTATACCAGGTTTCGAACATTTCCCGGCCATAGATTCCTTTGATGATCAACCCTTTAAAAATAATCTCATCCCAATCCACGCTTGTATTATTGGGTAAGATGCCCAACAGGGCGATCTTACCGCCATGATACATGGTTCGAATCAGCTCCTGCAATGCACTTGGATCCCCAGACATTTCGAGACCAATATCAAACCCATTTACTATTTTCAATTCTGCAAAACAGTCTTCAATTTTATCTTTATTCACATTAATTATTTTGTCCGCACCCATAATCTGGGCAAGCTGCAGACGAAAATCATTAATATCGGTAACCACTACGTTGCGGGCGCCGATCTGTTTACAGATAGCAGCGGCCATGCAACCGATCGGCCCAGCACCAGTTATCAGCACATCTTCAGCTACCATTTCAAAGCTCAAGGCACAATGAACGGCATTTCCCAATGGGTCGAAAAATGATGCAATATCCTGAGAAATGTCAGCATGGACCGGCCAGACATTACCCTCCGGAAGAGCCATGTATTCAGCAAAAGCACCGTCGCGATGGATACCTATCCCAATGGTTTCATTACAAAGATGGCGTAAACCGGCACGGCAATTTCGGCAATAGCCACAGGTGATATGCCCTTCCCCGGAAACCATATCGCCCGGATTATAATGTGTTACACCCTGGCCAATTTCTGCTACTATGCCTACAAATTCGTGACCGATGATCACTGGCGGAGAGAGCGTTTGTTGAGACCATTCATCCCAATGATAAATATGCAGATCCGTTCCGCAAATAGCTGTTTTCTTGATTTTGATCAGGACATCGTTTGTACCGACTTCTGGTTTGGGTACATCGGCCAGCCAAAGCCCTGGTTTTGAGTGGGATTTACGAATGGCTTTCATCATTAATGAAGTAAAATGCAACGAGGAATTTAATACGATCAGGTATTGAATCATTCGCTCTCTTGTTTCGTGGTATGTGTCCCCCCTAAATTTCACTGTACATATCCAACACTTAAAAAATAAAACCAGTATTATGCCCAGGATCATTGCATTTGCGAACCAAAAGGGTGGGGTCGGCAAGACTACATCAGCAGTAAATGTTGCTATTAGTCTGGCCGTGTCAGAGCAAAAAACCCTTTTGATCGATCTGGATCCTCAATCCAATGCGACGGTTGGTGTGTCTGATTTGTTGAACAATAAGAATGATAAAACCATTTATGATGTATTGATCAGAGGGACAAAAATATCCAAAGCCATTATCAATACTGATTTCGAGCATTTAGATTGTATAATAGCGAATAATGATCTGGTCGGTGCAGAAGTTGAACTGGTGAGTCTATTAGCCCGGGAATATCAGTTGCAAAAAGCATTGACGTCTATTAAAGACAAATACAAGTATATTCTGATTGACTGTCCGCCATCATTGGGATTGTTAACGGTCAATGCGGTAACAGCTGCGCATTCAATAATAATCCCCATTCAGTGTGAATATTATGCACTGGAAGGTTTGGGACAATTATTAAATACAATTCGATTAGTACAACGCAACTTGAATAAAAGACTTAAAATAGAAGGTGTACTTTTAACAATGTTTGACAGCCGCTTAAATTTATCCAAGCAGGTAGCCGATGAAATTAAAAGTTATTTTGGAAATAAAATGTTCAATACCATTATTCGTCGGAATGTGCGTTTAGGTGAAGCGCCCAGTTTTGGTAAACCGGCATTACTATATGATGCAAATTCCATCGGTGCACGGGATTATATGAATTTAGTTGAGGAGATTTTAGATAGTGGCAACTAAACGATTAGGTAAAGGTCTGGAAGCGTTGATTCGACCTTATAAAGAAATACAAACGGAAACCACAACCGGGATAATGGAAATACTTATCTCTAAAATAAAACCGAATCCCAGTCAACCGCGTAAGGAGGGATTAGATACAGCAAGTTTGGCAGAGTTGACGGCATCGATTAAAGAAAGAGGTATCATTACACCAATTACCGTTAAGGAGGTCGATACCGGATTTCTTTTGGTAGCCGGAGAACGGCGCTGGCGAGCATCCAGATTGGCCGGACTGAAAAAGATCCCGGCCTATATCGTCAAGGTCACTGATAATGCAGAGCTTGTGGAACTGGCACTGATTGAAAATATCCAACGTGAGGATCTGAACCCTGTGGATGAAGCCGAGGCGTATGAAGTATTAAATAAAAAATTCAAATTAAGTCAAACAGCTATAGCGAAAGTGGTGGGAAAAAAACGTGTGACTATTTCCAACTCCCTACGATTGTTGAACTTGCCGGCAGAGATTAAAGCCAGCTTACGTAACGGGGCGATCAGTGCGGGTCATGGTCGGGCCATTTTGGGGCTGAAAACTCGCGCTGCTCAACAAAAACTATGGCAAAAGATCATCAATGAAAATTTAAGCGTTCGGGCAGCAGAAAACCTGCTTAAAAAAGGGCTGGCACTTAAACCAAAACTCAAGCAAAAGAAGGTTCGTAAAACCAGTCCATCTATCAACGCACTTGAAAATGAATTAATCACTATAATGGGAACAAAAGTCAAAATCCATTATCGCGGTGCACATGGATCCATAGTTATAGAGTATTATACTGATGAAGATTTTGAGCGTGTAATGGAATTATTCCGTTTGATAAAAAAATAGGGGACATGAATTTCAACCGCTACACAGTTCATATAGTTTCTCCCCATTCTGATAAGCAAAAACGGTTTTCGATAAGTTATTTTTGGTTCGGCTTTCTGCTATTTTTTTTTGTTTCATTTACTGTCGGAATAGTTGGTGCATTCTGGTACTATCTGCCCAAAATAAATGAATTTCACCTAAAGGAGGACCAATATGAAAAAATGCTTTTGGAACGAACTCAGGTTTTGGAATTATATCAGGATTTGAATCGATTAGGCCAAATGAAAGAAATCATTCGCAAAAATTTGAGTGTTGTGGATTCAGAACGTGAGGAAAATGACCAGGACCCAAAAACATACAATGTTACCTATATAGAAAATATTCCTTCCCAACCACCGGTTGATGGTTTTTTAACTCAACGTGTACTCAATAAATCTTTTGTGTGGCAAAAAAATCATTACGGCATTGATATTGCGGTGAATGAAGGAGAATCCGTATTGGCCGCAGCCAGTGGTCGGGTAATTTTTTCCGGCTGGACTTATGATCTGGGAAATCTAATAATTATTTATCATGGCGATGATTATTTCTCGCATTATGGACACAATCAAATTAATTTGGTTCAAAATCATAGCATTATCAAACGTGGAGATATTATTGCTTTGGCTGGTAGTACGGGTATATCTTCAGGTCCGCATTTACACTTTGAAATTTGGAAAGGCGAACGGGTAATTGATCCACTTGATTTCTTTCCTGAATACAAAGAAAAAGACATAACAGTAAATAGTAATGGCAAAGAATAATTTTCAAAACATGAACACCATGATCGGGCAGGATGCGTCTTTTTCCGGCGAGTTGGTTTTGGGGGAAGGATTGATTGTTTACGGTAAAATTCATGGGAATATAAAAACCCAAGGTGCGGTGCGGGTATCCAAAACGGGCCGGGTGGAAGGGAATATTATATGCAGCGATATTCATATTAGTGGATATGTTCAAGGCAATGTGGTGGTTGAGAACAGGGCTGTGTTGGGTGAAGCTTCCCAGCTGAAAGGAGATTTGACCTATAAATCCATAATAATTGAAGAAGGTGCGCAATTTCAAGGTCAATGTATAATTTTGGGTGCAGGAGATGATGCAGCGGCTGAATATCCTTCTGTAGCGAATAATGTGGATGAACTCATTCATTATAATGAATGAACAAAAAGACAATTTTCTCACCCGTCCATTTTCATATTTCCAAAAGATAGTAAAAGATTCAGGGCCGGCTGCAGCTGCTGTCTATGCATTAATTGGGGGTATCTTAATTATGGGGCTGTTAGGCTATTTTTTGGACAAATGGCTGAATACGCGGCCGTGGCTACTATTAATTGGATTGACCACGGGGTTATTTTCTGGTTTTTATGAATTGGCAAAAACCATTTGGCGTAAATGATATGTCCGCTTTGTACTTTTCAATATCAATTGCCTTATTTTGTTTAGGTACCTGGGGGTTGATCGCTCGGGCAATGGATCAATACGTCAACGAAGTGTTTTTGGGAATGATTGTGCCACTGGTGGTGGGTATATGTTTCATTTTCTTCATCTCTTTTGTACACCAAAAAAATCCGCAAAAACTAACGAATTCAATGATAAAAGCGTTCGCTATTAAAATGATTATATATGCAATCTACTTTGTTGTTATTTTTACTTTTTGCACTTTCACGCCATTTCCATTTATACTTAGCTTTGCCGGCTATTTTTTAACCCTTCACCTGTGTGAAGCGTTATTGTTAAGGTCCAAATTCAAATAGGTAAATTTTGTATAACGTTCTATGAGTGCATCTGTTGACCACGGGCAAGGTGCAGCTAGCAGTGTCTTGGATCAGGTAGGCGACAATATTATTCACCACGTATCCAATAGTTCACTTGAGCACCCGATTATTCATCTACCACATCTCTTTGGTATCGATATATCTGTTACTAAACATGTATTGATGTTATGGATTGTTACCGTTGTGGTCGCTGTTGCGATCATTGTTCCGGTACAGAGATTTACGCGTCAAAGTAAACCGATACCAAACGGGTGGATGAATGTGATTGAAAGTCTCGTTAAATTTATCCGTGATACCATTGTGCAACCCAATATTGGCGGTAAGTTCGCGGATATGTGGGCACCGATGATACTAACCTTTTTCTTTTTTATTCTTTTTGCCAACGGCATTGGTTTAGTGCCAATTTTTGATATTATTGGCGTTGTAAACAGATTTATTTTCCATGTTCCGGCAGGAGATGATCACAATTTTATCAATGGGCTTTTGCATGGAGGGACGACCGCAACCGGTAATTTTAATGTAACTGCTGCCTTATCAACGATCACATTTTTATCCATAATTATAGCCGGTACAAGGGCCCACGGGTTCGTAAATCATTGGAAAAATTTAGTACCCCAGGGATTGGCGTGGCCAGTGTATATCATATTAATCCCCATTGAAATCATCGGTTTGTTCGTCAAACCATTTGCATTAACCATGCGGTTGGCTGCGAACATGACTGGTGGTCACATTGCCATACTGGCGATCCTTTCCTTCATGGCCATCTTTGCCGATATGTTTCACAGCATATTGGCGGGAGTTGGAATGGCATTTGTTTCCGTGCCAATGGCAGCAGCCATTAATGGGTTGGAGATCATTGTAGTCTTGGTTCAAGCATATGTTTTTACACTATTGTCATCCGTGTTCATCGGTATGGCAATTAATGTTCATCATTAAAAAATAGTAAGGAGAAACGAACGATGGAAGTTTTACATTACTTTGGAGCAGCACTCGGATTGGGTGCGATCGTCATCGGCGCTGGATTGGGTATTGGCCGTTTAGCAGCAGCAGCAGCAGAAGGTATTGCCCGTCAGCCTGAGGCTTCAGATAAAATCACTGGTGCAGTGAACCTACCTTTATTCTTGCTCGAAGGCGTTGCAATTCTTGGTGAAGTGTTTGCCCTATTGATCGTCTTGATGAAATAATAACCTGTAGGATATTTCATGAATAACCCTTTAGTCCAGCTTGATCCGGGACTATTTTTCTGGACCATTCTGACATTTTTACTGTTGCTGTTCGTATTGGCAAAATTTGCCTGGAAGCCTTTGTTGAAGATACTCAAGGATCGGGAAGAATTGATCCGCTCATCATTGGCAGATGCGGAAAAAGCACAGACAGAATTAGCCAAGTTGAATGCGGAAGGTGTGCAGATCATCAATAAAGCGCGTGCTGAAGCTCAAGACATTCTTTCTCATGGCAAGACATCTGTGGCAAAGTTAAAGGAACAGACTCTAAACGATGCCAGAGAAAAAGCCAAGTCGATTGCGGCAGATGCCAAAAAGCAGATTCAGGTAGAAAAGGAAAAAGCGATCACAGAGATTAAAAGCGAAGTGGTTCAGCTGTCATTATCCGTTGCGGAGAAACTCATAAAAAAGAATTTGAGCGCAGAAGATAATAAAGCTCTCATTGCTGAGTCCCTTTCTAAAGTAAAGAAATATGAAGCTTAATCAGCGTGTAAGACATCTGGCAGAGGTCCTATATGAAAACGCCGGGGGAAGTACCAATGTGATAAATGAATCGTTGCAGCAAATTGATAACATAATTACCAAAAATGCACAATTCCGGTCATTGATACAATCTAAACGCTTGACCGTTGATCAAAAATCAGAGGTCATTCGAAATACATTTAGCGGATTTGTCGATTCGTTGGTGGTCGAGTTTTTGTGTATAATCTGCAAAGAAAGATCTGTGCAGATCATTCGGCAAGTGACCAAAACCTTTGTGGAATTGTATAAAGAAAGGGCTGGGATCGTTGCGGTCCAGGTTCATGTATCTGCAGCTTTAACTGATGAATCGGTCAAATCATTGCAGAATGGTTTACAGCAGACGTTGAATAAGAAAACAGAGTTAAGGATCGCAGTAGATAAACAACTGCTTGGTGGAATCAAGTTAAGAATAGAGAACAGGTTTCTAGATGGATCCCTAAAGAGTCAACTCGAGCGCTTACAGGGAGAACTTTTACAATTCTAGACACAAGGAAATAAAATGGAAATCAAAACAGAAAATATTACTGCTTTACTTAAACAGCAGATTGAGAAATTCGATGTGACAGTGGATATTTCTGAAGTCGGGGAAGTGATCAAGATTGGGGATGGTGTTGCTCGTGTCAGTGGCCTTGAGAATGTCATGAGTTCCGAATTAGTAGAACTTCCCAATGGTGTATTTGGCATGGCATTGAATCTGGAAAATGACAATGTGGGATTGGTGTTATTCGGTGACAGCCGGAAGGTAAAAGAAGGGGATCTTGCGAAACGGACTGAACGTGTGGTGGAAGTTCCGGTTGGAGAAGCCATGTTGGGTCGGGTTGTGAATCCCTTGGGACAGCCGTTGGACGGTAAGGGTCCTATCGTTGCCAAGGACTACTTACCTATCGAACGTAAGGCGTTGGGTGTGATGCAGCGCCAACCGGTGACACAGCCATTGCAGACCGGTATTAAAGCCATCGACTCTATGATCCCCATCGGCCGCGGACAACGTGAGCTGATCATCGGTGACCGGCAGACCGGGAAGACCGCCATCGCTATTGATACGATCATTAATCAAAAATATACCCATACCACCGAAGAGCCGGTTTATTGTATTTACGTCGCTATCGGTCAAAAAGCATCCACTGTGGCTGCATTGACTGCAGAGCTGGAAGCCAATGGAGCCATGGAGTACACAACTGTTGTTGCTGCCAATGCATCGGACCCGGCACCAATACAATACATTGCTCCTTACGCTGGTTGCGCCATGGGTGAGTTTTTCCGTGATAACAAAAAACATGCCTTGATTATTTATGATGACCTGTCCAAACAAGCTGTGGCGTATCGTCAGATGTCGCTGGTGCTTCGTCGACCCCCCGGCCGTGAAGCGTTTCCGGGTGACGTGTTCTATCTCCACAGCCGTTTATTGGAAAGAGCGTCTAAACTTGCTGATAACCTGGGGGGTGGTTCATTGACGGCATTGCCTGTGATCGAAACTCAGGAAGGAGATGTTGCTGCATATATCCCCACAAACGTGATTTCCATTACTGACGGGCAGATATATCTAGAAACCAATTTATTCAATTCGGGTGTGCGTCCGGCAATTGATGTAGGTCTATCGGTGTCACGCGTTGGGGGTAATGCACAAATCAAAGCCATGAAAAGTGTGGCCGGGACTCTTCGTTTGGACCTGGCTCAATACCGGGAATTAGAAGCATTTGCAAAGTTTGGTTCTGATCTGGATAAAGAAACTTTAGCGCAATTGACTCGTGGTAAACGTATGGTGGAGATTTTAAAGCAGAATCAATATATCCCTATGGACGTTGCAAAACAGATTGCCATTATCTTTGCTGCTGCTAATGGGTATCTGGATGACATTGATACCCATCATGTGAGCAATTTTGAAACAGGCCTTTTTGATTATCTGGACGCAAACAATGCATCTGAACTGGAATCCATCAAATCTGAAGGAAAAATCGGTGCTGAAGTAGATACCAAATTGAAGGAAGCCATCACATCATTTAAAGGAGGCTTCACGGCCTAATCATGGCTAATCTGAAAGACATTCGTAACCGAATTAAGTCGGTTAATAGCATCCAGAAGGTTACCAAGGCTATGAAAATGGTAGCGGCTGCTAAGCTGCGGCGCGCTCAGGAACGGATGGTAGAAGCCCGTCCCTATGAAAACCGATTGACAGATGTGATCCATCATCTAATGCCGGATGTGGATCGTAATCTCCTGGAACTGTTGGATATCCGAGATGTGCATCGCGTGGGGTATGTCGTTGTGTCTTCAGATAGAGGTATGGCTGGATCGTTCAATACGAATGTCTTGAAAGTGGCCCAAAATAAAATCGATGAACTAAGCAAGGATACGGTAGATGTATTTTGCATTGGGAAGAAAGCGCGGGACCATTTCAAAAAACGCGGATACAATATCGTTAACAGTCGCGTGGATTTTTGGAATGACCTGGAGTTTGGCGATGCGATTAGTATCGGAGCCGGAATCATCAATCATTTCACCCAAAAATATGTGGATGAGATCCATGTAGTATATAATGAATTTGAAAATGTAGGTGTCCAGACTGTCCAATCAGAAGTACTTCTACCCCTGATCTATGATTCTGAAAAATCCCATATTATAGGTCGGTTATATGAACCCAATAAAAATGATATTATACAAAGTCTTATTCCACGGTATTTGAATGTTCAGATGTGGAAATATTTACTGGAATCCTACGCCAGTGAACAAGCGGCGCGAATGGTAGCTATGGAAAATGCAACAGACAACGCTCGGGAAATGATCAAAGATTTAACATTGGAATTCAACAAAGCACGCCAGGCGGCTATAACCACAGAAATGTTGGAAATCGTCAGCGGTGCAGAAGCCTTACAAGGCTAATAAAGGGACTAGTATGCCTATAGTTGGAAACATATCACAAGTCATGGGTGCAGTTGTAGACGTCGTGTTTGAAGATGGACGACTCCCGGAAATCATGAACGCCCTGAAGGTGAAACGCGGTGCGAAAGGGTCATTGATTCTTGAGACTGCTCAGCATCTTGGGGATAGTGTTGTCAGAACCATTGCCATGGATTCCACCGATGGCCTTGTGCGTGGCCATAAAGTGGTGGATATGGGTGAACCAATATCTGTCCCTGTTGGCCCAAATACGTTGGGTCGTTTGTTTGATGTGATTGGCAATCCCATTGATGGGAAAGGAGCTGTGCAAGCGGATAAACGAAATCCAATCCATCGGTCGCCACCTAAGTATGAGGAATTGTCCACTTCCACAGAAATGCTTGTGACCGGAATTAAAGTCGTGGACCTGATGGAACCCTATACAAAAGGGGGTAAGACTGGGCTCTTCGGCGGAGCTGGCGTTGGTAAAACAGTGTTAATCCAGGAGCTGATCCGAAACATCGCCACAGAACATAGTGGATATTCTGTATTTGCCGGTGTGGGTGAGCGTACCCGTGAAGGGAACGACCTGTATCTGGAAATGAGCGAATCTGGTGTGATCGATAAAACGACCATGGTTTTTGGCCAGATGAACGAACCGCCTGGGGCCCGTCTCCGGGTGGGATTAAGTGGATTGGCCATGGCCGAATATTTCCGTGATGAAGAAGGACGCGACGTACTGTTATTCATTGATAATATTTTCCGATTTACCCAGGCCGGTTCAGAGGTTTCCGCACTGTTGGGACGGATGCCCTCAGCAGTGGGATATCAACCGACGCTTGCCACTGAAATGGGGGACCTCCAAGAAAGAATTACATCAACCAAGAAAGGATCTATCACATCAGTACAGGCTGTTTACGTACCTGCGGATGACCTGACCGATCCGGCACCGGCAACGGCCTTTGCGCACCTCGATGCTACATCTGTGCTGGAGCGTAAGATCGCAGAGTTGGGTATTTATCCTGCGGTGGACCCATTGACATCCACATCCCGAATTCTGGACCCCCGTATCATTGGTGATAGACATTATAAGGTTGCCCGAGATGCTCAGTCTGTTTTACAGAAATATAAAGACCTTCAAGATATCATCGCCATTTTGGGGATGGATGAACTTTCCGATGATGATAAACTCACTGTTACCCGGGCGCGCAAGATGCAGAAATTCATGAGTCAGCCCTTCTTCGTGGCCGAGCAATTTACTGGTAAGGAAGGACGTTATGTGAGTCTGGAAGATACCGTGGCGGGTTTCGAAGCTATCTTGGATGGTACTGTAGATGACCTTCATGAAAACATGTTTGCATATATTGGTACCCTTGATGAAGCATTCGATAACGCTAAAAAGGCCGCTACTTGATGTGTGTTTTTCAAGAATTCCCGATTTTTGCAATACAACTCTTGTAGGTTAGTTTATGATAAACATAATGAACGCCAATGCAAAAAACCGCTCTCAAATACCCATTTATTTCAGGGGATGTGTTAGCAGAATTCCATAATTTAGTCCTTACGTTCGCCCATGAAATCAAGAAAACACAACGGGGTCTTAATTACGGGATACCCAATACACTTTGTAATCACTCCAGTGTTCATAGCCGATGAGCTCTCTTCAGCTTGAGATCGTTACACCGATGAAGGTCCTTGATGAAGGACAGGTGGAATATGTACGCTGCCCCGGGTTGGATGGATCATTTGGTGTTATGGCGAACCATCGGGAAGCCATTATCGCTTTGGGTGTAGGAGAGATCAAAGTGACCCAAAATGGAAGGGAACATCATTTGGCTACTAGTGGTGGATTTGTGGAGATCACAAAGGAAAAAGTGGAATTACTTTTAGAAACCTATGAACAATCAGCAGAGATCAATACGGGAAGAGCTGAAGCTGCATTAAAACGAGCACAGAAGCGGAAACGATCAAAAGAGTTTGACCAAGTCAGGAATAATGCAGCATTGCAGAGAGCGATCAATCGATTGAAAGTTTCCAAACGGTAATTTCCGATTCAATTATAATTTCAGCCCCTTGTAATTTCGAGCAGCTTTTGTTTAAGCAAAACTAATTGAGATATGTTTAAACGAACACATACATGCGGAGAGTTGATCAAGGACCACATCGGTGCGATGGTTTGTCTGAACGGATGGGTTAATTCGGTTCGCCTCCACGGTCGGGTGATCTTCATTGATCTACGTGATCGATATGGGAAGACCCAGATCATTTTCAATTCTGAAGATTTTTCTGGTGACTTTGAAGCTGTGAAAAAACAATCTATCGAAGATGTTCTGTCCGTCAAAGGAACCGTCCAGGCCAGAGCTGTGGTTGCTGTAAATCCGGATCTGCCCACCGGGAAGGTCGAAGTACTCGTGGAATCCTTGGCAGTGTTGAGCGAGACCAAGCCATTGCCGTTTATCGTCACAGACAGGGTCAGTGCAGCGGAAGATCTACGGCTTAAGTACCGTTATCTCGAGTTACGGACGGATGAACTGCAACGCAATATCATCACTCGGCATAAAACCTACCAGGCTGTGCGGCGCTATTTATCCGATAATGATTTTATAGAAGTAGAAACTCCGGTATTGATGAAATCCACACCCGAAGGAGCACGTGATTTTTTGGTTCCAAGTCGGCTCCATCGCGGTAAGTTTTACGCTCTTCCGCAATCTCCGCAGATCTATAAACAGCTCCTGATGATATCCGGATTCGATCGCTATTTTCAGATTGTAAAATGTTTTCGGGATGAGGATTTTCGAGCAGACCGCCAGCCGGAATTTACCCAAATCGATATTGAGATGTCATTTGTAGATGAAGAAGATATTTTCTCCTATATGGAAGGATTGATACGTCGTATTTTCAAGGATGTGATCGGTACGGAACTCCCGAATCCATTCCCCCGGATGACATATACAGAGGCCATGTCCATTTACGGTTCGGATAAACCAGATACCCGTTTTGATTTGAAATTACAAGAGGTAAAATCTATCACTGACCGCGCTGAGTTTAATGTATTCAAAAGTACTGAAGCGGTCAAAGCGATTGTTGTTCCCGGTGGAGCGCACTATTCCCGAAAGATCATCGATGAATTGACAGATCATGTGCGAACAATGAAGGCGAAGAGTCTGGCGTGGATGAAGGCTGAAAATGGTGAATTGACAAAAGGGATATCAAAGTTTTTCCCGGCTGAACTGCAACAGGAATTGATCGGTGAAACGGGGATGAATGACGGGGATATCATTTTTATGATCGGTGCCGAACGGTCAATTACTGAAACAGCTTTGGGCGCACTGCGCGTGGAGATCGCAAAACGGGAAGATCTGATTAATCAATCCGCATTCAAGCCGGTGTGGGTTACAGAATTCCCTATGTTTGAGCAAGATGAAGAGTCGGGTGGATTAATGTTTTTACATCATCCATTCACAGCGCCTGCCACCCAGACTATCACAAATCTGGATTCTGATCCATTATCACTGAAAGCTCGCGCTTATGATCTTACCCTCAATGGGTACGAAATTGCCGGTGGGTCCATTCGCATCCACTCATCTGAAACCCAAAATAAAGTATTCTCATTGTTGGGGTTGAATATTGAAGAAGCCAAAGAGAAATTTGGATTTCTTATAGAAGCTCTTACCTACGGTGCGCCACCCCACGGTGGTATCGCATTTGGCTTTGACAGACTGGTCATGCTATTGACAGGATCGAACAATATTCGCGATGTCATTGCATTTCCAAAGACCACATCAGCCATTTCCCTCATGGATGGTGCTCCTGATTCTGTCAGTCAAGATCAGCTAGATGAGCTTGGTATTCAGATCAAACCGCATAACTAACTTAGATCATAAAGGAAAAATCTGTATTCTGACCGGTGCGACGGATGGTATTGGTAGACAAACTGTATCATACCTATCCCAACCCATTTAACGCAACCACGATCCTTAAGTATGAAATGGGTTCGGAAGGACCAATGAATATCAAGGTATTTGATCTCCGTGGCAAAGAGATCTCGATATTGTATAATGGTATAAACACCCCCGGTCAACACGAGATTCGTTGGGATGGACGAGATACCCGTGGACGAAAGGTCAGCTCCGGTGTGTACTTGCTCAAAGTAACTGTAGATCGGTATACAAAAACAGTAAAGGTACTAATGCTGAAATAATTGAAATTAAATCTCACGAAAAAAGCCCTGTAGAAATACGGGGCTTTTTTATAATTTTAATAATGAACCATATTTTATTTATTACCGCTCTGCAGGCGGAAGCAGCCCCGTTGATCGATCGATATGGTTTAGGAAAGGTATGCGTAAGTGCAGGATTATTTTACTTTGAGCAGGGTAGGATTACCTGTTTGACTACTGGTGTAGGACTGGAAAACGCAAGGAGGAGATTAAATCAATTTCTTTCTACAAAAGGTAATCAAAATTTTATTTTATTGAATGTTGGTATTGCCGGGGGAAACCCTAAAACAACCAAAATTGGGCATATGTATCGTGTCCGTAAAATCACTTCAGAAAATGATAATAAATTTTGGTTATTGAAAAATTTATTTAACATAGAACTACCAGCTTTACCTTTGATGACTGTTTCAAAAGGGATCACGGATGGGGGAAAAAGTGGTTTCGGGTTGGTTGATATGGAGGGTGCCGCTATAATGGAGACAGCTGTGAAATTTATTCCAAAAGATCAAATTCTTTTTTTAAAGATCGTTTCCGATCATATGGATAAAATTTTGGTCAGTCCGTTTGCGGTTGCAGAACTGATTAAGAAACAATTGCCGGAAATGGATCGGATTGTTGCTATGTTACAAAGGTTAACCAATGAGCGTGAATGAATATCGAATTACCTCTTGGTGAACGAATCTACTGAACTTTGGATTGCCTGCAGTACATCGCGACGGCTTACTTGGCCGACCAATTCACCGTTTTCAACCACCGGAATGCGGCGAAAGTGAGTTTCCAGAAAATATTCAGCTAAATCTACGATTCCTATCCTAGGGTTGATGGTATCGACAGCGGTACTCATAAAGTCTTTTACCAGGCCACCCATTTCATTGTGATATGTCGATTGGACAAAAGTCTGCATGCAATCAATCTCCGATAGCATACCGACCAAACGTCCATCCTCATCCACCACCGGGGCGCCGGAAATTTTATTGGTTATCAACGCATCAACTGCAGTCAATACCTGGGTATCGGGAGCAAACGTGACCAATTTTTTGGACATTATGTCGGCGGCGGTTACATTTTTCATTAAGAATCTTCCTTTTCAATTGCGCTGCTCCCGGCTGTTTTTTGATCAGCTGGTTCTTGTACTGTTTCCATCTCATGGGGTATCAGGCCAAAGAACTTCCTGTGATCGCTGTGTTCTCCCGGTGGACCGTTTCCGTAAAGGAAGAGGCCATTTTGTGGTAGGGTACTACTGTGTATGTTTATGTTCTGGATATTGAGCCTTTCTTCAATTTAAATCCGCCATGGACATACGAGCAGCGGCAAACGTAAGTTGATTAAGATGACGACGTAGTATAAATATAATATGAAACACGATAGTCTAATTTGATACCCACAATAATTAAATTCCAGTATAATTCTATTCAAATAGCATATCTTCTTGATCCAGGAATTTTTTTGCAATTTTCTGCTCAAATAAATTTTCTGGCATTACCTCCGGTATCAAGGTTGGATCCGCAGCCAGTACAAATTCGAGATCTTTTCTGAACAACTCCCGATCTCCAGATTTTGTATGTAGTAACGAAGCCCGCAGAACATAACTACTGAGATAATGGGGGTAAGCAGTAAGTGCCTGCTGAAAATATGCAGCGGATTGGGTTAATTCCACACCAGGCAACCGGGCATACATAGCACCGAAGAAACGGCTTGGACCACCGTAAAAATAGTCCGGATTAAGAGCGAGAACCCGATGCATGATTGCTTCCATTACCTCGCGGGCTGCTATGCGTTCACGCACTGACTTTGTCAGCATGCGGCGACCGCTATTTGCTGCCCACCAGTAGAGTGCACCGATATATTCTTTTTCTACCGCTGCAATGGCTTCGAGTATCTTACTTATTGAATCTCCAGAAGTAGTATTATAGGTCTGCTGATATGTTGGTGAACGTTTAATAATATCCATCGCTAGTCGAGCACCCTCGGAAAAAAGACTGTCTTGTATGACTGGATCATGCTCTATATAATGACCCTGAAAATGATAAGCGCGGCTGAGTAAAATAGCTCGATCCAGATCATCAGGATCAAACTGCTGGGCGTGCTTCAGAAAAATAACAGCTATTACCGCATATTCCGGGTTGGCGCGTCTATCCCAGAAAACAACCGCTTGTTCTTTCAGATAGTCAATGCTCTTCAAATTTGCGTCAAGAAATGCGGGTGGCTTGCGTGGTATACACGCAGTGAAGATCACCAGGAAATAAATGAAAATATGTTTAAATTTTGATATCATTTTTATTTTGTTTGACCGCGGAGATAGGTGTTTTAGAATTTACTTACTTCTATTGATCCGCGGTCAAAAACTTAACACAGAATTAATTAATGATGAAAACTATTGAATTAAAAAGTGTCGACTTACAAACCTTACTGGGTGTTGCAGACAGCCATATTCGCTTATTAAATGATATCTTTAAGACCCACATCCTGGTGCGCGGTAGTACAATAAAATTAGAAGGACCAGACAAAGATGAACTGCAAACAGTGCACAAAATCATTCATGAAATGATCCAAACCTTGAGTCGCAAAGGGACATTGACCAAGAAGGATGTTACCCAGCTGGTCATGGTCATTCGAGCGGAGAATGGACATTCGCAAGAGATTCCTGAAAATGTGATTCACTATGGTAGCAAAGGAGCTATAATCCCCAGGACGGAAGGACAGCTTGCATATGTACAAAAAATTCAACAAAATGATATTGTGTTTTCAATTGGTCCTGCAGGAACGGGCAAAACGTTCATTGCGGTTGCATTTGCGGTGGCTGCTCTGGAAAACCATACTGCCGACAGGATTATATTATGCCGTCCTGCGGTTGAAGCAGGTGAAAACCTCGGTTTTTTACCCGGTGATCTGAAGGAGAAAGTGGACCCCTACTTGGCGCCCCTGTATGACGCGCTCCATGAAATGATTCAGATCAATAAGTTGAAACCAATGTTGAACAAAAAAGTGATAGAAGTGATTCCACTGGCTTATATGCGCGGTCGTACACTAAATAATGCCTTCCTGATTCTGGATGAGGCCCAAAATTCCACACCTATGCAAATGAAGATGTTTCTGACACGATTGGGTGTAAGTTCAAAAGCAGTCATCACTGGTGATATAACCCAAATTGACCTACCGAAAAGATCCGCTTCCGGTCTCATTGACATATTAAGTATTCTCAAGAATGTAGATGGCATAGGATTTGTGGAATTGAATGAAAGCGATGTAGTGCGCCATCAGTTGGTGAAAGAAATTATAAAAGCCTATGAAAAGGTAAACAACAATAACAATTAGATGAACTTTTGTAAACTGATACAAATCTGAAAATTTCGTAAAATAACGCCCAAAGGTTACTAAATTCGGCGACGATTTTTACACATTTCACAATCGGATACGGGTCTTTATATAAAATGATGTTTTTCCCATATATACGATAATCAAATTGATGCATATTTACTTGCAACGCCAGATCAACAACCAGAATGCTATCAAGCACGTAAACGATATTAGATAATAATTATGAAATTAATTGAAGTGGTTATTGCCACAGCGAAGCGTACACCAGTTGGTTCCTTTCAAGGTAGTATTGCCGCGATTTCAGCACCACAACTCGGCACCGTAGCCATCAAATCTGTTTTAGATGAAACGCAGCTTGATCTATCACGGGTGGATGAAGTGATCATGGGCAATGTCCTCACCGCGGGATTAGGTCAGGCGCCAGCTCGGCAAGCTGCTCTTTACGCCGGTCTACCGAATACGGTGGAATGTACAACGATCAATAAAATGTGCGGGTCGGGTTTGAAAGCAGTCATGCTTGGCGCACAAGCAATTCGATGCGGGGATGCCGAAGTGGTAATCGCCGGTGGGATGGAAAATATGTCTGCCGCCCCTTATATATTGCCGCAAGGTCGCTCCGGGTATCGGTTGGGGCACGGTAAACTGGAAGATAGTATCATTAAAGACGGCCTTTGGGATGTATACACTGATCAACATATGGGCAATTGTGCAGAACTCTGTGCCCAGGAACGACATTATTCACGAACAGAACAAGATGAGTATGCAAAAGAATCTTATACCCGGGCCAAGAGGGCCCAGGAAAATGGATTGTTTGGCCGGGAGATTGTACCGGTAAAAGTGCCCCAACGGAAAGGGGATCCGATCGTTATTGATACAGATGACGAACCGAGCAGAGCCAATTTTGAAAAAATGTCTACACTCAAACCGGCGTTTGAAAAAGAGGGTACTGTTACAGCAGCCAATGCATCCAAGATAAACGATGGTGCGGCAGCATTACTGTTAATGTCGGCAGCAAAGGCAAAGAATTTACATATTCAGCCAGTGGTTAAAATCATCGCCCAAGCTTCTACTGCTCATGCGCCGGAGTGGTTTACCACTGCTCCCGGCACAGCAATTAAAAAAGTGCTTGATATCGCATCTTTAACCACAGCAGATATTGATTTGTGGGAGATCAATGAAGCATTTGCGCCGGTTGCTATGGCAGCTATAGATGATCACAAATTAGACCCCAACAAAGTGAATTTCCATGGTGGCGCCATTGCCTTGGGTCATCCCATCGGTGCCAGTGGTGCTCGGATTTTGACCACATTGATCTATGCAATGCTGCAATATGATAAAAAACTTGGGTGTGCTGCAATTTGTATCGGCGGTGGTGAGGCGTCTGCTCTTATTGTGGAAAAAGTGTGATTGATTTCTCTTACACTGAAGAACAGCTTCTGATTCAAAAAACAGCCCGTGAGTTTGCTAATGATCATTTAGCTGCGGGCGTCATTGAACGGGATGAACAGGCGCGCTTTCCAGGGGAACAGGTTAGAATGCTTGGTGAACTGGGGTTTATGGGGATGATGGTTCCTGAAGAATACGGCGGCGCCGGCCTGGATACGATCAGCTACTGCATTGCCATGGAAGAAATTTCTGCCGTAGACGCGTCTGCGGGAGTCGTTATGTCAGTCAATAATTCGTTAGTGTGCCAATTGCTTTATCACTATGGAACCCAAGAACAAAAAGAAACCTATTTGAAAAAATTAGCTACCGGTGAATGGTTGGGAGCATTTTCATTGAGTGAACCGCAATCCGGTTCTGATGCTAGTAATATGCGTACATTTGCCCAAAAGGATGATGATCACTATGTGCTCAATGGAACTAAAAATTGGGTGAGTAATGGCATTAATTGCAATGTTGTTGTCGTGTTTGCCTTAACGGAAAAGGGAATTGGACACAAGGGTATATCAGCACTGATCATTAAGCAAGGTACCGCGGGCTGTACACCTGGGAAAAAAGAGGATAAATTGGGTGTCAGAGGGTCAGATACATGTGAACTATATTTCACAGACTGCCATGTACCTGCAAAAAATTTGATCGGGGTTGAAAGGCAGGGCTTTAAAATTGCATTAAGTACACTGGACGGCGGCCGAATTGGGATTGCCAGTCAAGCATTAGGTATAGCGCGGGCAGCATTAGATCGAGCAGTAGAGTATGCGAAAGAAAGAAAACAGTTTGGAGCAACGCTTTCATCTTTTGGCGCCATCCAGGATAAAATCGCCACAATGGCCACCCGTGTGGATGCTTCCAGAATGTTGGTTTACCGTGCCGCGCAGTTAAAAGATCAAGGTAAACCATATGGAAAGGAAGCCGCCATGGCGAAGGTATTTTCCTCCCAAACAGCCATGGATAATGCAACCGAATGTGTTCAAATTTTTGGTGGTTACGGCTATATGCAGGATTATGGTGTGGAGCGTTTAATGCGCGATGCCAAAATTACGCAAATCTACGAAGGTACTTCCGAAATCCAACAAGTGGTTATCGCGAAATCAATATTAGAGATGTAATAATGAAAGTAGATCCAAAAACAATTGATTGGGACAGCCTGGGTTTTAACGCCCTGGAAACCAAAAGCATGTTTTTCGCGCAATGTAAAACCGGATCAGATTGGCAAGGTGGAGAACTCATTCCAAGTGGGTCTATCCCCCTTTCACCTTCCGCCTGTGTGCTGAATTATGGCCAAGGTGTATTTGAAGGAACAAAAGCGTTCCGTACGGCAAAAGATCGGGTCATTATGTTCCGGCTGGAAATGAATGCCCGGCGTATGGCCCTATCTGCCAGACGGATGTGCATACCGGAAATAAATGAGGAGTTCTTTTTACGCGCGGTAATAAAAACCGTGCAGGATAACATCGATTATATTCCCCCTTATGGTAAAGGGAGCCTGTATGTTCGACCGATCGTGTGGGGCACCTCACCGACTTTGGGTGTCCAGCCGGCTGATGATTACACGTTCGTGGTGTTTGTCTCACCCGTTGGCCCATATTTCAAAGGCGATGTAAAACCACTGTATATAAAAGTATCCACTGAATTTCATCGCGCCGCACCTAGAGGGATCGGGGATTCCAAAGCCATTGGTAATTATTCCGCGTCCCTTTTTCCCCTGGTGCAGGCTAAATATGAAGGCTATGATGAAGTCATTTATTTGAACGCCAACGATGAACAGTTAGTAGAGGAACTTGGCTCGGCAAATATATTCATGGTTAAAGGAAACCAATTACTCACACCACGCTTATGCGGTTCAATTTTGCCAGGTATTACCCGTGATTCAGTGCTAACACTGGCCAAAGAAAAATTGGGTTTGGTGGTCCATGAGACGGATGTAACATTAGAGGAAGTTCTCCATGCCGATGAGGTTTTTTGCTCGGGGACGGCAGTGATTGTTACACCGGTGGGGAAAATAACATTTGCAGGCAAAGAGTACATCATCAATCAAAATACTATCGGTGCTAAAACCAGTGAATTACGTAATTTATTGTTGGGCATACAACGCGAGGAATATGATGACCCATTTGGTTGGCTTTATGAAATTGAATCCAATTAACGTAGTTGAATAAACATATTGAATTTTTTATGCATCTCCGCCGCAAAGCAAGAATAGCAGTATTACAAGCACTATATGCTGAAGAACAGATCAATGAAGATCCGCAAAAAATTATCACTGATGCATTCAGCAGAACGGAATTCAATAACAATATTAAAAAATTTGTCCAAACATTTATTACAACAACCCTAAAAAATAAGGAGAACTGTGATAAATTAATTGATGAACATGTACAAAATTGGGAATTCAAACGGATTACTCTCTTGGATAAATTGATCTTACGCATGGCAATTACAGAAATGATTTTCATGAACGATACTCCGCCCAAAGTAGCAATCAGTGAAGCAATCGAGATTGCGAAGGAATTCAGTACGGCGGAAAGTTCCGGGTTTGTCAATGGTATTTTGGACGCTGTTTATCAACAATCATCATTGCGCAGAGGAAGTCAGTCAAACGCCAATTAAAATGATCCGGGAAACACTGAAAAACATTTTTGGTACTAAGTCTGATCGCGATGTAAAACAAGTGCAACCCCTTGTTGATAAGATCAATGCACGCTATGCGGTCATGGAAAAATTAGCGGATGATGACCTGGTGGCACGTACACAGCAGATGAAGGAAGAAATCCGAGTTGAACGCAAAGCAGCGGAGACAGCAGCTAAACATTTGGACAAGAATGAATTGCGCAAAGCGGTGCTGAAAGCGGAACATGATAAGTTAGATAAATTGCTATCGGAAGCGTTTGCTATGGTAAAAGAAACGTGCCGCCGCCTTAAAGGGCAGACTTGGCAGGCCGTGGGGCAGGAGATTACTTGGGATATGATTCCATATGATGTGCAGATCATTGGAGCCATCGCTTTGCACCACGGTAAAGTGGCCGAAATGAAAACGGGAGAAGGTAAAACGCTGGTCGCTACCATGCCCTTATACCTGAATGCTCTTGCTGGTCATGGCGTGCATTTAATTACCGTTAATGACTATCTGGCCCAAAGGGATGCGGAATGGATGGGTGCAATTTATAGAAGGCTGGGTTTAACCGTTAGTTTCATATTGAACACAATGAATAATCAAGAACGTCAACAGGCATACAATTGTGATATTACCTATGGAACGAATAATGAATTTGGTTTTGATTATTTACGGGATAATATGTCCCTGACAGTGGAGGATCAGGTGCAACGCGGTCATTACTTTGCCATCGTGGATGAAGTGGACAGTGTGTTGATCGATGAAGCCCGAACGCCTTTGATCATTTCCGGTGCAGTGGATTCGCCCACAGATAATGCCGCCCGAGAGTTGAAACCGCTGATCAGTGATTTGGTGCGAAAACAACAATCTTTGGTCACTGAACTAGTCCAATCTGCAGAAAAATCTTTAACTGATGAAACTGATGAAGATGCCGGCATGAAGTTGCTCCAGGCAAAACGAGGGATGCCTAAGCATAAAAGGTTGATGAAAATTTTCCAGGAATCCGGTACGCAAACATTGGTCAAGCAGACCGAGTCTGCACTGCTTCGGGATAAAAAACTGCACGAGGTGGATGAAGATCTTTATTTCAGCATTGATGAAAAATCACACATTATCGATCTAACTGAAAAAGGACGTGAAGTATTATCCCCGAATAATCCGGAGATGTTTGTCATTCCGGACCTGGGGGAACTGTTGACAGATATTGATGACGATGATTCTTTAAGCACCTCGGAAAAACAGCTGAAGAAAGAAAAAGCCCATCAACTCCACGCCGAACGGAGTTCAAAAATTCATACGATCACCCAGCTGCTGCGGGCGTATACATTGTATGAAAAAGATGTTGAATACGTTGTGCAAAATGGGCAGGTGTTGATTGTAGATGAATTTACCGGCCGAGTATTGGCCGGACGGCGTTATAGTGATGGCTTACATCAGTCCATTGAAGCCAAAGAAAACGTTGAAATCAGACGGGAAACGCAAACCCTCGCTACCATTACCATCCAGAATTATTTTCGTATGTATGATAAACTTTCAGGTATGACCGGAACAGCAGAAACAGAAGCGGAAGAATTGGGCAGCATTTATGATCTGGATGTCATGGTCATTCCTACCAATATGCCAGTGGTCCGTGATGACCGCAATGACTTGGTATACAAAACAAAACGCGAGAAATACAATGCCGTTATTGATGAAATTGCCCAATGTCACCAAAACAATCAGCCCATTTTAGTGGGAACGATTTCCGTAGAGGCATCTGAACTGTTATCAAGAATGCTGAAGCGCCACGGGCTTCCCCATAATGTATTGAATGCAAAACAGCATCAACGGGAAGCTGAGATCGTTTCCCTAGCAGGTCAGCCTGGGGCAGTTACAATCGCGACTAACATGGCCGGTCGAGGAACCGATATAAAATTAGGTACGGGTGTTATTAATTCCGGAGGATTGCACATACTGGGTACCGAACGCCACGAATCCCGCCGTATTGATGATCAGTTGCGGGGCCGTTCAGGACGGCAAGGTGATCCCGGTTCATCCCAATTTTATTTGTCATTGGAAGATGATCTGATGCGCCTGTTCAATTCTGATCGGGTTGCAACCATTATGGACAAAATGGGTGTTGAAGAGGGAGAAGTGATCACTCATGGAATGGTTACCCGCGCCATCAGCAATGCCCAGAAAAAGGTCGAACAGCGCAATTTCGGGATTCGCAAACATTTATTGGAATATGATGACGTCATGAACCAGCAGCGGCAGGTGGTATATGATTTACGCAATCAAGCGCTCTATGGCGAAGATCTGCGTGAGACAGTAATGAATTTAATATCCGATGTCATTGATGATGAATTTGAACAGCAGGAAAGCGAGGATCCGCGTGATTGGGATTGGGAATCATTCCGCCAAATATTATCAGCTGTTTTGATGGTTGACTTCGATCCGCAGCCGGTTTTGGAAAATGGGGTCACCAATGATGAATTGCATCAAAAAATCATGGCTGAGGCAATGAGTATGTACCAGATTCGGGAAAGTCTGATACCAGAAAGCATTATGCGGGGTTTTGAACGATTTGTCATATTGCGGACTATCGATGAGAAATGGAAAGACCACCTCTATGCCATGGACCAGCTGCGAGAGGGGATCAACTTGCGGGCTTACGGACAGAAAAATCCACTATTGGAGTATAAGTCTGAAGGCTTCCAACTATTTAGGGAAATGATGCGTGAAACAAATAAAACAACCATGCAGCGCTTACTCCGAACGCAGATTCAAGCTGTACAGCGAGGTCCGGAAGTAAAACAAAGACTTACAACAAAAAATATACAGCTTCAACATCAAGATGCGACGGGGATGGGAATGACCGCCCCTTCACCCATCGCAGGACAGCCGAACCAACCACAACAAACCACGCGCACCCCCATCACTTCAGTGCGAAAAATCGGTCGCAATGAAAAAATAAAAATGGTAAGTCCAAATGGGGGAGTAGTTGAAATTAAGTATAAAAAATTGCAGGCATATTTAAATCAAGGTTATACTCAAGCTGTATGATGAAAAAACCTCAAAGGAGGTTCGATACCAAAGCTGTGCATGTCGGTAATAAAGCTGATAAAGAAACGGGTGCTGTAAGCCCGCCAATCTATGCAACATCTACCTACAAGCAGGTCCGCGTTGGCGAGAACAAAGGCTATGATTATTCCCGGGCAATCAACCCCACCCGTAAAATGCATGAAGCAAACGTTGCGGTTCTGGAGAATGGTAAACATGGTATTTCTTTTTCATCAGGGATGGCAGCAACAACAGCCCTTTTTCAAATATTTAACGCAGATGACCATTTTATCATCTCCAGAAATACGTATGGGGGTACATTCCGGATGCTTGATAGCGTATTCCGACGCCATGGTTTCCAGTTCGATTTTATCGATACACGGGATCTGAACGAAGTAAGGACAAGAATAATTCCCAGAACAAAAATGGTGTTCATCGAAACACCAACCAATCCTCTTTTGGAAATTACTGATATTGCCGAGCTGTCTAAAATATGTAAAGATCATAATTTGCTCCTGGCCGTCGATAATACATTTATGAGTCCCTATGGACAACGTCCTTTAGAATTGGGCGCGGATATTGTACTGCACAGCTCAACCAAATTCTTGGGTGGACATAGTGATCTGCTGGCCGGAATTTTGATTACGAATAACAAAAAACTGGCGGAAGAACTGTATTTTATCCAAAAATCGGGTGGCGCCATCCCGAGTGCCTTTGACTGCTGGCTTTTGCTCCGTTCCACGAAAACACTATCTTTACGGATGCAGAAACAGTGTGACAATGCCTTTAAACTGGCGCAGTGGCTGGATGAACAAGGCTTGGAGCGAGTCATCTATTCGGGTCTGGACACATTTTCCCAGCATCAGCTGGCCAAAAAACAGCAACGCACACCGAAAAATGAACCGATTTACGGCAGCATAATTGCCATTGATTTAGGTTCACCAGAGAAGCGGGACTTGTTTCTATCCAAACTAACTATTTTTTCGTTGGCGGAAAGTCTGGGGGGTGTGGAAAGTTTAATTTCTAATCCCTACAACATGACCCATGGCGATGTTCCAGAAAATAAAAAATTGGCGATGAGTATCACGGAAGGACTTGTACGTATATCCATTGGAATTGAAGATGTCGAGGATCTTAAACAAGACCTTGGACAGGCATTGTGGCCTGATTCAAACCGATTAAATAAAAAATTGGGTAGTTTTTCCTCTTAAATTGTTTATTTATAGTGAACTAATTTCACAAAAAAGACTGAGAAGATATAACAAAAACAGCTTATTTTCAGCCTTTATCCCAGATAAAATCGGAGATGATATGAATCTATCTAATACACCAAAGATTTTAATTTTGGCCGCTCTGTTGATGCTGACTCCCCTTGCGGCCCAAAATGTAATTGTCACCATCGGTGATGTAACCGTAGACGGCTACACTGCGGATGTCGAAGTCCCGGTGATGTTATCCAACCCCAATGATGCGGTAGGTGGTATCCAATTTGATATAGAGGTCACTCCTGGTATAGTCCCTTTATTTGGTGTAGATGCCACCGGTGACGCAGCCGGTTTTACTGGTGATTTTAGTACATTAGGCGAAGACCTTTATCGGATAATTCTTTTTAGCGCTGCCGGAAGTGATTCCATTGCTGCTGGTTCAGACATGATAATGATCCTCCATCTTGATGGATCAGCAGTTCTTTCCGCACAATTGGATTTATTGATTTCCAATTTGATTGTGAGCGATGCCAGCGGAAATACGATTTCATCCAGTGGCAGTAATGGATCCATTACTATTGGTCATGTTGTTTCATTGTCTTTGACTGATGGGAGTGGTGATGTCGAAGAAGCTGTATCTATTACTGTTGATATGATCAATGGCGGTGAAGTGAGCGGTGTACAATTTGATCTCCTCGATACCCCAAATTATTTGTCTATAACAGATATCACACCCACTGATCGGACTACCGGTTTTACAATTTCAACAACAGATATTGGCTCCGGAACACGGGTATTATTATATGGTAGTGCTGGGGAAGATATTGCTGCCGGCACTGGAGCGATCTTAACGATTGATTATACAATATACTATGATGCTTATGCATTTGATGTGTCCACTTATTTTGAAAATGTAGTTGTCTCTGCCGATAATGGTGACAACTACTGGATTGCTGCATTGGATTCAGGTGTAATCACTGTTTTTCCCGGCTATATGGAAGAACCCCATAATTTAGTGGCCACATCCGATTTAGACGGTATGATACCACTGGCTTGGGATGCACCCTATGGACCTGTAGGCGGTGATATCGAAGAAGATTTTGAAACTGGTGCGCTTCCCGATGATTGGACCATGACCACTAATTCTGCCATCGGCTGGTTTGTTACCCAGGATGGTTCTAGCACCTTCTGGACGATTCCATCCCATACCTGGTATGCCTGCTCCAATGATGATGCTGCCAATGATGATGGCTCGGTTGATTATTTGATTACACCTTCTTTGCGAACCACAGGGGCGACAGATTTTCAGCTCAGTTTTGCTTCTTTTTTCACCGGAACCTACAGTCAAACGGCTCATGTAGAGGTAAGTACAGACGGTGTAAATTTTACGGAAGTATATACACTTCAGGCCAACGCGGAATGGGTGAATGAAACGGTTGATTTGAATGACTATGTAAATGAGGAAGAATTTTATATTGCATTTCATTCTAATGATAATGGTATTTGGGCGAGTGGTTGGGCGATCGATGATATTATGATTAGTTTTAGCGGTGCGCGTTACGCAAGAAATATCCATTTTGATTTTAACGAATTGGGACAATGGGTCATCACTGCTGATAAAGCCGAAGTAGTGGAACGATTCCCCAACGGTCTGATCTACCAGCAGCTAGTAGATTGGGAAAATCCTTTAGAGCCGCAATCTATAAATCGTGAAATTCCAGTATCCGCTTATCACCTGTATCGTACAATAGATGGGACCAACTATGATTTGATTGCGACTGTCGGTCCTGATGAATTGACTTATTTAGACGAAGATGTAATGAATGGTATCATATATAGTTATTATGTAACGGCGGATTATTCTCCTGAGGGGACAGAATCCGGACCATCGAATATTGCCTCCGCAACACCAATCGAATGGGTCGAAATTTCATTGAGTGATGGAGCAGCTTTGTCGGGAACAACTGATACATTAGAGATTTTTGTGAATAATGAATCGGAGGTAAGTGCTTTCTATTTTGAAATTCAAGATGTTCCTAATGTGCTTATAGCTCAGGAAATCATAGCGACAGACCGGACAACGGGTTGGTTCCTTAATGTTATTGACCTTGGGGAAACAATGCAAGTAACCGGAGGGACTCAGTCCAACAATATTACAGCGGGTAGTGGTGCGGTTTGTAGAATTGTCGTCTTGGCCTCCAGCTTGGATCCCACTGTTGCTGATTTAATATTTACCGCTGCTGATATTTTGAATTCAAATGGGAATTCAATGATCTGGACCGATGAAGGGGAAGGGGCAACCTTTGAGGTAACTGTTGAAACACAATACCTAATGATGCCCAGCAATTATGGGAATCCCGGTGACATGATTACAATACCATTGTTGTTGAAAAATACTCAAGATGTTTATGGCATCGAAGTTGATTTTTCAGATAATCTCAATTATTTACAAGGAAGTGCTATAATACCGACGTCCGATCATGACTTTAGTACCTGGATTATTGAGGGTATTATTGACGATGGTGTATATCATGTATTCTTATATGATAATCCTCCACAACAAAACCCCATTCCGCAAGGGACCTTACATATTGCTGATATAGTTTTTAATATCGATGCCTTTCCCCCCTCCGAGACTCTGATTGATCTGATCATGAGTGAAGTATTAGTAGCCGATGGGAATGCTTTACCTATTTATGTAGAAACGTCTGAGCCCCAAGTGTATATTGGAACTCCTGATGCAATTTATTCCTACGGTGAAGTCGACTTGATGGAACAAACAATCACTATTGATTTAGAAAATACATCAACAGTGAACGTCTTAGATCTTTATCTGTTAGATGCGCCGAACGGGATCGCGGTCACAAACGTAACAGCGGTGGGTCGATTAAGTCAGGATGCCATTAACCCAATATCCGGAGAACAGCCTGAGGGCACCGCTCGTATTTTAGCTTACGATCCAAATGGAATTTCGGTTGGGTCGGGTCCGATTATAGAGATTAGCTACGAAGAAAATATGAATACAGATTTTGATGGCGATGTGATTTTTATATTTAAAGAAGTCAGTTCTTCTATTGTCGTTGGTTCAGATCTTATTCCTATACCTTCGATTGGAGCAGGCTATGCTTTTCTTGATCCAACCTTAGATATAGAGCTCGATCAACCAGTAGTACCAACCCATATAGCGTTACATCCAGCATTTCCAAATCCTTTTAATCCACTTACGACGATTCAATATGATCTTATTCAATCCGGTGCTGTAGATTTAAAAATATATAATTTGATGGGTCGGGAAATCAGAACATTAAGCCATGGTTTCGAATTCGCAGGTAGAAAATCAGTACGATGGGATGCCCTCGATAATAATGGACAGAATGTAAGTACTGGTATGTACATCATTAGGCTTGAAACAGCTGGCCAGATTCATTCACAGAAGTTGATTTATCTTAAATGATATCCTTTCATATCCTATTCTCTATCAAAAAAGGGCAGGTACTCTGCCCTTTTTCTTTTTATTGACCTCCTGTAAACCATTAAATTCGATTCCTTTTTCAACATAGAATTGCCGCGGTGGTGGAATTGGTAGACACGCCAGATTTAGGATCTGGTGCCCATAAGGTGTGAAGGTTCGACTCCTTTCCGCGGCACAAGCAAATGGATGATAAAGGCAACAATCTTGAAAATTTAGCTGTTGAACCGGAAAAAAGGTCCGCTTTACGTGTCATTGTTCACAGTTTTTTTGTTATCCCTTTTCTAATCGCATTATTTGCTGTCATTGTGTATTTGATGGTCAGCGTGCTGACAGTAGAACCGAATACAGCTAAAGACTATTTGGAAGATGTAAAGATTGGAGGGACAACAAAACGCTGGCAGGGTGCGTTCGAATTATCAAAAATTTTATCGAATCCTGATCGTGTTCCGCAAGACGATCGCTTTGTGCAAGATATGATCAATACCTTTGAATATTCAACCCATGAACGGGATAATAGGATTAGAGCCTATTTAGCCATGGCAATGGGTCGGACATCCGATCAGCGTTATACTGGGACATTACTTTCCGCTCTGGCTGACCCGGATCCAGCGGTTGTAGCAGCCAGTGTATATGCCCTGGGTCTAATTTTAAACGAAGCGGCTTTACCTGATCTTATACCCATGGTTAGCCACTCCGACCCTCAGGTACGCTTACAGGCTGTGATTGCCTTGGGTAATTATCAAGATCCTCGGACTGTGGATGTATTGCAGCAATCCTTAACAGATAATGAGGCGAATGTCCGCTGGGATGCGGCAATTGCCTTAGCCAAACAACAAAACAATAGCGGCCGCAGAATACTGTTAGACCTATTAGATCGCGCGTATTTAAATTCTTTCCCTAATATTGATCCCGTTGAACAGGATCAAGCTATGTTGGTTGCAATTCAGGTAATCCCTAATATTATTGATTCAAAATTTGAGAGTGTATTGAGTGAATTACGTGATAATGACCGCAGCATGAAAATTCGCGAAGCAGCACGGAAAGTATTGCAGAAATAAAATGCCAGAATCAACACTAAAAAAAACTGCAACCAAGAATCCTGGACGGCGTCCACCCGCAGCTCTGAGTAAGGTGGACACAGCCGATCAAATGACCCGCCGTTCTTTTTTTTCCTGGCTTTCCATAGGCTGGTTAGCGTTTGTGGCTGCAACCGGTGGGTTTTTTACGATGATGCTGCGTTACTTTTTTCCCAACGTATTGTTTGAACCTATTCAATTCTTTCGGGCGGGTTATGCTAAAGATTATACGATCGGTGAAGTGGATTTACGCTGGAAAGATAAATACGGTGTTTGGGTCGTACGCAATGAAGAAGGTATTTATGCATTATCTACGATGTGTACACATCTGGGCTGTACGCCAAACTGGTTGGGCTCCGAACAGAAGTTCAAATGTCCTTGCCATGGTAGCGGCTTTTACAAAACGGGCATTAATTTTGAGGGTCCCGCTCCCCGGCCACTGGAAAGGTATAAAATAACACTAGCTGACGATGGTCAGATTATTATTGATAAAACACAAAAATTTCAACAGGAAAAAGGTCAGTGGACCGACCCGGAAGCATTCCTAAAAGTATAGATTAAATCTAATTTGATAATATATGAATAGTTTTAGAGACACCCAATTATATAAATCTATTTTCCGCGGTGGTGGAGCGCCCAAAGGTCGCCGGCAACGGATGATGGTTGTGTTGAACAGTGTATTTTTGCATCTCCATCCGGTGCGTTTACCTAAACATGCAGTTAAATTAAAATTCACCTGGTGTATGGGCGGATTGTCTTTCTTCATTTTTCTGATCCTAACAATTTCTGGGATTTTGTTAATGTTCTACTACCGACCTACGATTGAATATGCATATACAGATATTATTGATTTAGCGGAACAGGTACCCTTTGGTATCATGCGGGAGATCCACCGCTGGGGTGCTCATGCCATGGTAATCACGGTTTGGCTGCATATGTTTCGAGTGTTTATGACTGGTTCGTATAAACCGCCCCGGGAGTTCAACTGGATCGTGGGTGTTATTTTATTGCTATTAACCTTGCTATTAAGCTTTACAGGCTATTTATTACCTTGGGATCAACTGGCAATCTGGGCCATTACGGTCGGTTCCAACATGGCACGGGCGACTCCATTCTTAGGCTATGAAGGGCCAGGAGCATCGCTGCTGGCTATTGGAGATATTAATTTTATTACCATGGGCAGCGATGCCCGCTTTGCCTTGATTGGCGGTCGCTTCATGGGTGAGGCAGCGTTGTTGCGCTTCTACGTATTGCACTGTATCGGTTTGCCCTTTATCATTATGATCTTCATGGCGGTTCATTTTTGGCGCATACGTAAAGATGGCGGAATCTCAACTCCGGTTTAAAAAATGGAAAATTTTAAACATTTTATCGATACTGTTTCCAACCCGACAATACTTTTAACAATAACTCTAATTGTATTCTTCTTTATTTTTCCCATTAACGACTGGTTTGATAAATGGAATCGGCGGTTAAAGCTTTATATCCTATGGTCAAAAAAAGCAATGCTCATCATGACCTTACTGATGGGTGCATTCTTTATTTTTGGTTTATCTGACCCTGATTTTAAATCCATTGTTTTAAAACCAGATAACGTACCCATCTCCGGCCTGATCTTTCTCGTATATTTTTTCACTTGGTTGTCGATGCACCAAGCATATGAAAATGATGCAAGGCTGGAACAGGGCGAACCGGTCGCTGAACAATACGATGCCCCCAACGATAAGGTGCTCGTTTGGCCGGATTTGGTATATGTTGAATTTATTTCTTTGATATTATGTTCTGCTTTTTTGCTGGTATGGTCAATTGGTCTTCCGGCGCCGATCGAAGAACCAGCAAATCCAACTGAATCACCCAACCCAGCAAAAGCACCATGGTATTTTTTAGGTCTCCAGGAAATGCTAGTTTACTTTGATCCCTGGATGGCCGGAGTTGTATTTCCGTCGTTGATCATAGTGGGCTTGATGGCTATCCCATACATCGATTCAGAAAAATCGGGCTCCGGTTATTATAGCTATAATAACAGAAAAATATCTATTGCCCTCTTCATGTTTGGCTGGCTAGTGTTTTGGAATCTGTTGATCGTGGTAGGAACTGTTCTACGGGGTCCAAACTGGAATTTTTTCGGCCCGTTCGAATATTGGGATATTCACAAAATCGAAGCGCTGACCAATATTAATTTGTCAGAATACGTTTACATTAAGTGGTTGAATAAAGGTTTACCTGACAACATTTTTTTACGAGAAATATGGGGGCTTCTTGTTCTATTGGCTTACTTCATGATTATTCCGCCGCTGCTGGCCAGAACTACCCTGAAAAATTTATTTGCCCGACTGGGTTCGTTTCGTTATTCCATAGTGATTGTGCTGGTATTGATTGCCTTGACATTACCCATGAAAATGTATCTTCGTTGGACCTTTAATTTGAAATATATCATTTCCATTCCGGAATATTTCTTCAACTTCTAATTACCAATTTTTCATGATTGATCAACAGGAACGGCACTATAATATTCTAAAATTGAACCGCTGGTTCGCAATTTCTAGTATTGTATTTATCGGTATCTGGCTGCTTATTTTCATTGATGATTTTAATCGACCCTGGAAAAAATATCAGCAGGAATTTCGACAACTAGAAATCAACAGATTAAAGAGTGAGATTACAAATCTGGATGAAGCACTTGCAAATGATACCGAATATCAAGCGCTTTCCAGTTCGCTGGAAAATGTTCAGCAGATATTAAACAACAAAACGGAAGAAATAGAAGAAATCACTTCCAGGATAGAAAATCTTGAAAATAACCACTATGCCCTCAGTCAAAATTTCCAATTCACGAAAGCTGAATTCGACGTACTCAAATTTGAACTGGACCAGGCCAAGCATGGACACGGAGATGAACAAGAAGTCAGTGAGAAATTAAACAGGATCCTGTTCGCAAATGAGCAATACAAGATTGAGTTAGAAACGATTGATGCCCAATTAGAGAATTTGAATCAGAAATTAACTTCCATCTACGCTGAACGTAAATCAATTAATGATCAGTTAAGTTTAATTTCAAGAAAACGTGATCTGACCTGGCGACGATTAGCGAAAACAGATCCAGAGTCCATGACCTTAGCCAATAAGATTGCAAACGCAGTTCGCGATTTACCTATTCTTGATTTCATCGATCCTTACTATGAAATTAAACAGGTGGTTGTAAATGATCTGCAAGAAGATCTTGTGTATATGGGAATGCCCAAGGTGGATCGTTGCATGACCTGTCATGTGGGCATTGACAAACAGGGGTACGAAGATGCCCGGCAACCCTACACGACCCATCCCCGATTGGATGAATTTGTTGGTGCGAATTCTGCCCACCCCCTGAGCGAATACGGCTGCACATCATGTCATGCCGGGCGGGGTAGGGGTGTTGATTTCATCTCATCGGCACACATGCCGCAAAATGATACACAAGGCCAAGAATGGCACGAAAAATATGGGTGGGAACAGTTGCACTATTGGGATAAACTTATGTTAACTGCCCAAAATGTAGAAGCTGCGTGTTACAAATGCCACAGTGGGGCTATGCCAGTGCAGGGCGCAGATAAATTAAACCTTGGATTGGCAATTGTAGAAAAGGGCGGTTGTTTCGGCTGCCATCAAATCGATCGCTGGGACGACATGCCCAAACCCGGCCCGAGTTTGCGAAAAATCGCTGCGAAAACATCATCAGATTTTGCTTATAAATGGATTCGTGCCCCCAGAGATTATCGATATGATACATGGATGCCCCACTTTTTTGGTCAACCAAACAATAATGATCCTGAATCTAGTTTGCGGACAGAGCAAGAGATCCATGCGATGGTTCAATATCTGTTTAATAACAGTGTCACTTCTGGTATGGATAAAATTCCAGTTGCCGGTGACCGCGCAAATGGTGAATTACTGATTAACAGTTTGGGTTGTATGGGGTGTCATCGCATGGAAGAAGACCCTTCTGGAAACGGCAAACCTTCATTCAATGAAATGCGTCGTCAACAGGGACCGAATTTGATTTATACCGGATCTAAAACCAACCAACAATGGATTTATAACTGGCTACGCAACCCTCAAAGCTATTATTCAGATACGAAAATGCCCAACTTGCGGCTAACACAGCAGGAAGCGGCAGACATTTCCGCCTACTTGGTGTCCAAAAATAATACTGATTTCGATACCCAAACCATTCCTCCGGTGGATGAGGCTGAATTGGATAATATAGTCATTTCTTTTATGGAGCAGACACAGCGAAAAGATGAGATTGCTGCTGAATTAGTAGCCATGAATATCAAGCAAAAACTGAATTTTGCCGGTGAAAAATTAATCCGCCATTACGGCTGCTTTGGATGTCATGATATCAAGGGCTTTGAAGATGCAAAACCAATCGGTACTTCTTTGACCTATGAGGGCAGTAAACTAATTACAAAATTGGATTTCGCTTTCATGCACGAAGAAATTCAGCATACAAAATGGGATTGGTTCAGATTGAAGTTGGACAACCCGCGGATGTACGATTTGATTCCACAAGCAGATGGCAACTATTCAATAAGGGTTAAACGACCCTTGGAAAAATTGAGAATGCCTCACTTTGGTTTGAATGAAGAAGAACTAGATGCCATCGTTACTGTGCTAATGGGGCTTGTAAAAGATGAAATTCCACCCACAAAGTTGCCGCCCAGAACAACCACTAACTTGATTGTTGAGGAAGGGCAGCGATTACTGCAAACCTATAATTGCAAGGGATGTCACTCCATTGACGGAGAAGGTGGCGCAATCAGACCTACCATTGTCCAGTGGCTGGCGGATATTGCAGATGAAACATCTGCAGACGATGCCAGTTTGGTACAGTCATTTGCTCCACCGATACTCGATACCGAAGGGCGGAAGGTACAGCCGGACTGGTTATTCAATTTCTTCAAAAATCCGCATATGATTCGTCCCAATCTGCAGGTTCGGATGCCCTCATTTCATATGATATCTGACGAAGATTGGAACAAGATTATTAAATATTTCCAGTACAAGGATGATCAGATGCTGGCTTATGAAGAGGATTTCCATTTAGATAGAAGTTCTAACTCCTATATTGCGGGAGAAAATATCCAAGAATTGGGCGCTTGTACGAATTGCCATTTTTACGGTAGCCAAAAACCGAAACAGGCCGCGTTAACTTGGGCTCCTAATTTAGTATTGGCCAAGGATCGTTTACGTCGGGATTGGCTATTGGAGTTTTTTGCAAATCCGCAAGATGTATTACCGGGTACAAAAATGCCGGCACCCTATATACCTACCGAAGAACCGCAAGCAGATGTCTTGGCCAACTGGGGTAAAGCAGTGGCGCAGATGAATGGTGATTCTACTAGTCTTTACAAAGCACTTATTGATTATGTATGGGGAATTGAAGGACAATCAGATGTTTCCAGTATTGTAAAGCACCATCTGGAAACGGAAGGTTATGGTTTTATTATTGAAGATGAAGAAGATGATTGGGGTGATGACTGGTAGACATTGTTTCGATATTTGTCTTATTTGATACTACCCTCCCCTGAAGGCGGTCGTTTTTTATATTAATTGAAATGAAAAGAACGTTAATTTTTTTGGGGACCTATGAACAAAAAATCCAGAGCGGTAACACTGTCTTCGACAGTTACAGTTTGGGTTATGGTTCTTTTTGAACCAAATTTCTCTTGCCAGGCCACAACTTCGTATTCACCGTCCGGAATATCAGAAATAGTGTATTTACCATCTGGATCGGTAACAGAAAAAAAGGGGTGATCAAATACTTGAATGTACGATCTCATCCAGGGATGGACATCACACTTAACAATAAACATATCTTCAGGTTTATTAAACGTAACTGATTTCTCTTTAACGGTTTTTGGCATTCCAAAATTGAATTCTTTATTCACTTTTGGCAACCCATGGATATTATGCATCGTTGGATCGCTGTTTAGGATTTTTACTTCTTGACCCGCTTGTACACCTAATATATGGGGAGTGTACATGCATCCTTTCTGATCAAGTATTGCAGCTTCTGGGGAGTGTTCACCAGCGCTTATACTCTTTAAATAAACAATTACATTAGCCAGATTACCAGCGGTGTCTACAATGAAACTTTCACTGTAAACTTGATCTTGGTGGGCAGCACCACATACTGGATCAGAATCCATTGGTAATTTTGGTCTTTTAGGTACTTTACCTTCATACTTAACAGAGCCGGTAAGATCGCCGGCAATCAAAAAATTCGTTGCAATCAAAATCAATAGAGTAGTGATCGATAACTGCATGGAATAGCTCCTTATTAAATTTTTTATTTTGTAACTAGCTTTGAATTTAGATTTACATGATGGTCGTAATCAAGATTAGTTACCGCAAGCTTCAACATAATTAATAGATGAATTAATCAAATTAGAGTTGCAAAAGTTCATTTTTGACTTATACAAAGAATTTAGGTATGTGATAAAAGAGTTTATAATAACATAAAGTTTGATCTCTTGTCATTAACGAAAAAATAGTAATTACCAAATGACCTGATAATAACTATCGACACACTCGAAACGATTGTTGGTATTGTATCTCCACTATTCCTGAATTCACTTGTTTTGGTTGCCTATAAAAATCCAATCATAAATGTAAGGCAGAACCGGTGATGTGCAATTGGCAAAAGTTTCACAAGCGGTTTTTAATGAATTAGTCTATACGATTGAAAGTTAATCAACTGATGAAGCAATAGATATTAATTGGGATGGATCTTTGCTCGAACCTAATACCATGTTCCTGCCATGGTTAATGGAAATCGATTCGAAAATCACTATACAAAATGATGGAAGAAGAACCACTTCATCTAATAGCAAAAAAAGTAAATTAAAAACGAAAGGCGATGGCACTATAAATGTCCAATCTATATTTTTAATATAGTTTTTATTTTTTATTTTCCTCTTCAAATCTTTAAATTGCCCCTTATTTTTTGCATCTCATAATATTAATTCTATAAAAATCTTCGGACAATTAATGATTGATCAGCACCATTACGATGAAAATTTTTGGCGGAAATACATCTTTTCCGTTGATCACAAGATTATCGGTTTACAATATGGGATCACCAGTTTGTTATTCTTATTTTTTGGCTTTTGTTTAATGATGATTATGCGCTGGCAGCTTGCTTACCCCGAAGAACCGGTCCCTATTGTTGGTAATCTATTGGGTGAAGGCGGTATTTTGCTTCCGGAAATATACAATTCATTAGGTGCCATGCACGGCACTATCATGATCTTTTTAGGTGTCGTCCCTTTGGCTGTGGGTGCTTTTGGAAATTATTTTATACCGTTACAAATTGGCGCTCCGGACATGGCTTTTCCCAAGTTGAACATGTCCAGTTACTGGTCCTACTTCGTTGGTGGTGTTATTATGCTGGCTAGTTTCTTTTCGCCAGAAGGCGCTGCCCGTTCCGGCTGGACATCCTACCCGCCATTGGCAGATATTGAAGTGGGTCAGACCTTTTGGCTGATCGGAATGGTGTTTTTGATTACGTCTTCTTTGTTAGGTTCAATTAATATAATAACCACGATAATTCAATTGCGTGCCCCAGGCTTGACTTGGATGCGGTTGCCCTTCTTTATCTGGGCCCAATTTGTAACATCTTTTTTACTTGTACTCGCTTTTCCACCTTTGGAAGCCGCGGCTGTTCTGCAGCTGATGGATCGATTGGTTGGAACTAGTTTTTTCCTTCCCAGCGGATTGGTAGTATCCGGCGAAATGTTAAATGTGAGTGGGGGCGGCAGTCCCCTATTGTGGCAGCATTTGTTTTGGTTCTTGGCTCACCCTGAAGTTTATGTATTAATCTTGCCGGCGATGGGTATTGTGGGTGAAGTAATCGCCAATAATACACGGAAACCATTGTGGGGCTACAAATCATTAATTTTTGCTGTTGTTTTTCTTGGCTTTATGTCCTTCATTGTTTGGGCTCACCATATGTTTATTACCGGTATGGGTAATACCATGAGTGCCTTTTTTCAGACAACAACCATGATCATTTCAATCCCTTCGGTTATCATTCTTTCGGCATTTTTTATTTCCCTATGGGGCGGTTCAATCCGCTTTAACACCCCCATGTTATTTGCAGTAGCATTTTTACCCATGTTTGGCATTGGTGGCTTAACGGGTTTACCCTTAGGATTAGCCGCATCTGACATCCATTTGCATGACACGTATTATGTTATCGGACACTTTCATTATGTTGTGGCGCCGGGCACCATTTTTGCCCTTTTTGCAGGAATTTATTATTGGTTTCCCAAAATGACTGGACGGAAAATGAATGAAACATTGGGCAAACTGCATTTCTGGCCATCCTTGATATTTATGAATGGTGTTTTCATGCCCATGTTCATCCAGGGACTTGCGGGTGTATCCCGTCGACTATGGGATGGCGGGCTACAGTACGCCCATGCATCTAATGTTCTGCAATGGAATGAATTCATATCTATGTCCACGTGGCTACTTGGGTTAGCGCAGGTCCCATTTATTATCAACATTTTTGTGAGTTTACGGAATGGTGAAAAGGTAGGTAAAAACCCATGGGATTCTACAACGCTTGAATGGTCTGCGCCCTCGCCGCCACTACCACATGTAAATTTTGAAAAGATTCCTGAAGTGTATCGCGATCCTTATGAATACAGCGTCCCGGGCAGGAAAAGAGATTATACTCCCCAAACTGAACTGCCAAAAGAGTAGTGATTATGGAAATACCATATACAGTTGATGAACGCCCTGACACCGGGTTGTTTAATTCAAAGATAGGTATTTGGCTCTTTTTAGCATCAGAAGTCATGCTCTTTGGTGGCTTGTTTTCCGCTTATGTTTTTCTACGTTTGGGGGCACCGGAAGGTGCATTCCATGATTGGGGTCAAGAACTCAATATTCCTCTGGCTACACTGAATACGATGATATTGATCTCTTCCAGTGTTACCATGGTCATGTCCTGGGCCTCACTGAAAATGAATGATTTCAAGAAATACAAGCTCTACATGGGCTTAACACTCATCTGCGCATTGGGTTTTTTAGTGATCAAATATTTTGAATACTCGGCAAAATTCAGTCACCACATCTATCCCAGTACCAATACATTTATGGCCATTTATTTTACATTGACGGGATTGCATATGCTGCATGTCATTGGCGGCATGATCGTGAATGGGTACTTTTTTGGCCCCGGTGCAAAGCTGTGGGCTACCGCTCCGGAACATTTTACAAACCGGATTGAGATTGCTGGACTGTACTGGCACTTTGTGGATTTGGTATGGATTTTCTTGTTCCCAATTTTGTATTTACTTTAGGAGAAAATCATGAGCGAACACAACACGACTGATATTAAAAGCCATGTAAAAGTTTATATGTTAGTTTTTGCCGCTCTGGCTGTTTTAACAGTCACTACGGTAGCGGTTTCTTATCTTGAATTGAGCTCCAGTGAAGCTATTTTCCTGGCTCTGATCATTGCTTCTATTAAAGGTTCACTCGTGGCCAGTTATTTCATGCATTTGATCTCTGAAAAAGCAATGATCTCTTGGATATTGATTATGACTCTTGTATTCTTATTAACATTATTGTTCCTACCCATGTTGTCTTATTTTGATTGGACTGATATCTCATGATTTCCCTGAAGACGTTTCATTTGATCTTCATTGCTTGCTCAATTGTCTTGACTGCTTGGTTTGCGTTTTATGCATTCAACCAGGTCGAGAATGGTATGTCAAATTCTGTGGCTGTATTGTCTTTACTAATAAGTGTTGTACTTGTCATTTACTGCATAAAAGTGTTTAAAAAATTCAAGTTGCTCCCATGATAAAAAAATTAGTATTTGGTTTGACTGTGTTTGCCTTAGAAGTTGTCTGGGCCTGCGCTACGTGTTATGGGGCACCTGAAACACAAGCAACTTTGGGCATGAATGGCGCAATCTGGACGCTCTTGGGAATAACGGGCGGCGTTTTATCCGGTGTAGTGGCCGGCATCATATCACTGCGCAATAAGGCCAACTCATTTTTAAAAACACAGCAAAAATAATTTTTTTAGGAAGAACGTATTATGATTGACTTCTTACGGAATTTTGGGCTACCCCCTAATGTATCAAAGGATGGATTTGCTATCGATGATATCCTTGTACTTGTCCACTGGCTTATGCTTATTCTGTTCGTTGGCTGGGGTATATTCTTTATTGTTTCATTGTACAAATTTCGGCAATCTAAAAATCCGATTGCTGATTATGTTGGGGTAAAATCACATTTGTCATCACTATTGGAAGGGGTAGTGGCAGTGGTTGAAATCATTTTACTTGTAGGCTTTGCTTTTCCTATATGGGCAAACAGAGTAAGCAATGTACCGGGGGCAAATGATGACATTGTCTATGCGCGAGTGATCGCTCAACAATATGCTTGGAATATTCATTATCCCGGTCGCGATGGAACGTTTGGCACAACCAGGCCGGACTTTGTTGATGAAGTGGACAACCCCATTGGTTTGGACCGGGCATCACCAGGAGCTGCAGATGATTTTGTAACTATTAATCAACTTCATATTCCTAAAAATAAAAAAATTCGAATTGATCTTACTACTAAAGACGTCATTCACAGTTTTAGTCTACCTGAATTGCGTGTAAAACAAGATGCCATCCCGGGGATGATTATTCCCGTTCATTTTGAAGCCAATATGACTTCTACGGATTTTTTAGCTAAAGTGGTCGGCACCCCTCGCGAGGGAAAGGGATTGGAAATTGCCTGTGCTCAATTGTGTGGCCTGGGGCACTATCGGATGCGTGGTTTTCTGACAATCCATGATCAAAAAGGGTATGAAGAATGGCTAACCACAGAAGAGATGTATCTTGAAGAAAGCAGCACAGAAGATGACTGGGGCGACGAAGACTGGTAAAACCTTTTAAGTATTAAATGGTTCTACATAACGTCTGGTTGAGACGCTATTCAAAACTAACTGTTTTCACCACTCTTGGTTTGATTTTTATAGGTGCATTGGTGAAAAGTTTTGAAGCTGGCTTATCTGTTCCTGATTGGCCCACCACTTACGGATATCAAATGTTCTTGTACCCCTTATCAGATATGGTCGGTGGTATATTTTATGAACACACCCACCGATTGTTGGCGACAGTCGTTGGCACTTTGACCTTATTGCTTGCTGTATGGATCAGTATTGTGGAAAAAAGAAAAAATGTGAAACGCTTAGGGTATATTGCCTTGATTCTGGTGATTGTACAGGGATTACTGGGCGGAATGACCGTGCTATTCTTTTTGCCTACAATTATTTCATTGATGCATGGCATAACGGCTCAAACCTTTTTTATGATCTTGATTTTAATCGCTTATTCCCTATCGAAGGAGTACTCCAGAAGCCAACAGAACCATGATCAAAACAAGAAAATAGTATTGAGTTTGCTAATTACAATCTATATTCAACTCATCCTCGGTGCATGGATGAGGCATACTAATTCAGGTCTGGCAATTTATGATTTTCCCACTATGGCTGGTTACTGGCTACCGCCCTTTAATGAAACGATGATGAATAATATCAATGATTGGCGTTTTGAGAATAATCTAGATCTTGCAACTATTTATCAAGTGGTGATTCATTTCTTGCATCGCATCAGCGCGTTAATTGTGTTGGTGCTCGCTATCTTTTTGGGCTATAAACTGAAAAAAAATGAAACCGGTCGCCGAATTAAAATGAATGTTGTCTCACTTTATGTTCTTTTATCTATCCAAATTTTCTTGGGCATGTTGACCATTTGGACTTTAAAAGAACCCTTTATTACCAGTTTCCATGTAGTGAATGGTGCAGCTGTTTTGGGTGCCTGTTTTATCTTATTTTTGCGGTCGTCAAACCTTTCATTTTTAGATCATTAGTTCATGAAATTAAGAAAAAATCCCGCCCGCACTGTTTGCGCCGCTTATGTAGAGTTATTAAAGCTCAATATTATGTCACTTGTATTTGTTACGACCGTTATAGGCTACTATCTAGGCGGAAACGGCATCGACTCTTGGATGCACTTAGCCATTGTTTTGTTAGGTACTGCGTTAACAGCCGGCGGCTCCGGTGCTTTAAATCATTTTTTGGACCGAGACGCTGATATTTTAATGAAACGTACCTGTAATCGTCCCCTGCCGGCAGGTATTATACCCCCGGTAAATGCACTAATCTTCGGCATAATACTTACTTTGCTGGGTACTGTTATATTAGTTACACGCATTAACCTGCTAACAGGATTTCTTTCTATCTTGACGGCTTTCCTTTATGTTCTGGTCTATACGCCATTGAAAAAAGTCACCTGGTTGAACACATCCATCGGTTCTATCCCCGGAGCGCTACCACCTATGGGTGGTTGGGCGGCTGCCACAGGTGTACTGGAGCCCGGCGCTTGGATTCTGTTTGCCATATTGTTCCTATGGCAGCACCCTCATTTCTTTGCCATTGCCTGGATATGCAGGGAAGATTATGCCCGAGCTAATTTTAAAATGTTGCCGGTGATCGAACCGGAAGGCAGTAGCACTATTCGGCAGATCTTTTGGCACTTAACTCTCCTAACCCCCGTTTCGGTGTTGTTGTACTATAATGGTACTTCTGGTATGTTTTTTTTAATTGGCGCTCTGGTGCTGGCCGGGTTTTTTCTGCTGTCAGCATTGCCGATGTTGAGGGATAGAACCGCTGGTAATGCCAAACTTTTGCTAAAATCATCTGTTTTCTATCTTCCCTTATTACTAATCCTAATTGTAATCGATCAGGCATTATGATCTCCCCACGCAACCGTTTTATCATATATATTATTGTTGGGATTATGATTGCTGTTTTGTGGTGGGTTTCAAAACCTGAATCACTCCCTGTCCTAGGAGAAATTCCTGAGTTTAGTATGATCGATACGAACCATGAATCATTTGGTGCAGATGATCTGCGGGGAAAAATTTGGGTTGCGGATTTTATTTTTACCACTTGTGCCGGACCATGTCCCATTATGAGCACTGCCATGCTTGAGCTGCATAATGAATTCATCGATGATCAAGATGTTCGAACAGTATCATTTACAGTTAACCCAGATTATGACACCCCGGATGTTCTAGCTGAATATGCTGAACGATATGAAGCAAATACCGAACAATGGCATTTCCTCCATGCCCCCTATGAGGATATTCAGGCGATCATCAGTAATGGATTCAAAATGGGTGATATAGAGGAAATTGTTTTTCACAGTACATATTTTTCGCTGGTAGATAAAAACATGCACATTCGCGGTTATTATACCGGAACAGATGCGAATGATGTTCAAGAACTTATTCGTGATATTCACAATTTAATAAGAGAAAGTTAGTTATACCTTCCACCGCCAATGCAGATCGGTTCTGGCTGCGTATAATCTTTATTGTATCCGTTATCATTTCCGTAGCGGTGGCTTTTTTAATACTTGGTCCTCGGCCAGCAGGATTAGAAGAAACTGTGGATGTATCGGCTTTACCCGGTATTAATGCGTTATTGAATGGTATCACCACGTTCTTGCTGTTAATGGGATATGTTCTTATTAGATTGAAAAAACGCCAAGCACATCAAAATGTTATGCTTGCTTCTTTTGGTACTTCAGCCACCTTTCTGGTGACTTATGTCATCTACCATTGGTTCAAAAGCGGGCCTAAACCGTATGCGGGAAATTATACTGAACTGTATTACTTCATTCTTATTACCCATATCATTCTGGCAGCAATCATTATACCCTTGGCATTGATTACGCTATACTGGGGTTGGATTGATCAAATTGCAAAACACCGCAAGATTGCAAAAGTTACACTGCCCATTTGGTTGTACGTTTCTATAACAGGTGTATGGGTGTATTTGATGTTGTATTAAAGGGCTTTTACCAGTCCAGGAAACGCTGGGTCTGTTGTGAATTCATTTTTCTGAAAAAATTCAGATTTCATAAATCCAACGGTCACATGTCTAACTGATTTTTGTTTTAACCGGTTAATAAATTCGTTAAGCAGTAATTTCCCCAGTTCCTGGCCTTGGTATGATTCAGCTATAGCTATTTTTTCCAGGTGAGCAGTTTTATTATCTGTCATTTTCCAAAAAACTCCTCCGCAATTGCGTTCCTTGGCGCTGAATATCAATAAAAAATCATGTGCGTCGCTAAAATTAGAGGGTAGATTAAACTCTAGCAACAGATCATGAAAATGGACTATTTCTTTGGGTTTAAATGGCGGCCTGATCGTAAATTTTTTTCCATTTTTATTTTGAATGTTTACGATGAGGTCAAGCTTCTGGTCACCACTGGTGCGACTGACCAATTCGGCGTTATCCCTCGGATCAACATGGTGATAAATCAATCTGGTTAAGAAATAAGCATCTTTTTCTGTGCATGATGGCGAATTGGCCAGGGTCAGTATTTTTGATTCCAGATCAGTTTCAGCAGTTGTCTCATGAAAAAGTTCAGAGCACAATGTAAATAATTTATTAGCGATTAGCGCTTCATGATCGCGGAAACAGGTTAACAAAAAATAACGGATCCTGATCCAGGGGTAGGATGCTTGCACTTCATCTAATTTATAATCGGTGTATAATTCCTGCAGGATTTCATATTGCGCTTGCAATTCGGCTCTAGGATTAAGATCGAGCCAGCGTTGAAAGCGTAGCGCCGCAAAAACAACCGGTTTAGGTAGGAATCCATATGCTTGTACATCTTGTATATATTCCAGCAAAGATTTTTGATTAAGGCCCTGCGTGGTTTTTTCCGGTAATTCCAGGCTTAATTGTTTTAATATTGCCAAACCTTTCTCTACTCCTGAAGCTTGTAAAATAGATGTAAAGACTATTTCCCATTTTAGCACGTGATTCAACCCCTGAAACCGCTGTTCGGTAGCAATGATCAGCGTCTGATAAAGGTTATTTACTGTTTCAAATATAAATGTCACCGGTATAGTAATAAATGAATCGGTAATGATTATATGCGTCGCATTGTCAAATTCGGAGACAATCACATTTTCCATCGCCGGAGCTGCGACCGTTTTCTTATAATCAAACAAATGTAAATAGTTGATATACCCTTGGATACCGCTCCAACCAAAATGCAACCAGCGCATATCCCAGCGATCCCGCAACTTGACATCGGTAATTTCTTTCGCATGGTTTTGTAAATACGAGATCACATCTGATTTATGTTCATATTCAGAAACAATACACTTTGCTGCAATAAAAGAAGTAATATAATTGTTAGTCAAATTTTTTGACTCTAGTCCGGCACTCATGACCATTTGCCAATGTATGATATCCTCTATCTGATCTTTGTTTAAATCTGGAAAATGAGCAATAATAATATTATAAGCATTTCCGTCACGCAGTGTAATCAGCACTCGATAACGGCTTCCGTTTTTGCTGTTTAATTTATTGACCCAAATACCATTTTGCTTGACGTCGCGCAGCTGAACTTGCCTGAAACCAGTTAAAATGAAAATGGCAGCTCTGATCACAGGCTGGCTTTGTAACAGTTCAAGTAAGAAAGACTGGTCTGTACGGGACATATTTTCACCAAATTTGACTATCGTATCCCAGCCGGTTTCTTTTCCTGTTTTCGGATCAATACTTTGCACTTGAGTACAGCTGATCAATACTGCCAAAGAGTCGTTGATTTCCTGGAGGCAATTTTCAGCCTGAGTGCAGATATCCTCTGAGGTAGGATAGATGGTCCACATGTTTATTTCGTGTCTGATCAGAGCTAAATATGATGGGTGAGGGCGAACCAGATTTACCGCTAATTGTATTAGTTTCCGTACAAAAGCGTAATCTAATTTTTTACTATCTATATGTTGTCTACTACCGATCAATGCCTTCAGAATATGATCGATCTGATCGGGTTGAATGTTGTTCTCATCGATTTTGAAAGAAGGTAATTTTTTTATAGAGTGATGTTTCTCAAATACTACTTTAAATGCAGAAATAAATCTCTTACCATCCAGATAGGGTACAAGAAAATCAAATAGTTTACGGCTGAAATCAGCACGCTGCAGGTGGAGCAGTCCTGTTAATAAGGTAATGCCTATATTTTTCAGTTGAATCTGACTGCTTGCAAAAAGTTCTTTAAACATATTAAATCCATGTTCATTCTCCTGGATCATGAGAATAGTGGCTTGGTGCATTGTTTTCAGAGTTGGCTTACCCCTAATTGCAGCGGATGAATTCCGTGGTGGATCCATTAAATCAGTGATGCTAATATGTTGTTCATGATTAAAGTGCGAGAGCTGGAAGATGATATCACCAATGAAATCAATTAGGATCGTATTCCCCAACCAAAGCCTAGGATCGAATAGAATACGGTTTATATCAAGACGATTATCCGCAACTTGATATTGATAATCGCCTAACTGCAGTTTATTATCTTTCCAGATACACTTACATTTTCGCTGCAGCACATCAATTTTAAGAAAACACCCTGTCCAGTTAATATCTTGCGGTGTGATATTTAGTGTTTTGATCAGCCAGTTCGGGAATATAATCCGTTTATTTCCGGTATAAACCTCAGCATGTTTGGTGGCATACATTGGTTCGATTACTTGGGCCCAATTCGTCAAAACATTTTGGCGTTTAAAGGTGCCTTTTTGGGTCAATTCGTTTTTTTCAACACTGAAATTTCTCGAAATTAAGACAAAGTTGACTATTCGTTCGAAATTGGGTAAAAAACCATTAACGGACTGAATCAAAGCTCCCACAGCTGATCTAATCCGTGCCGGTTCCATTTTTGGAAAATGCTTTGCTATAAATTTTTGGTTCGGATAAATTAACACAGTGTTATAATCTTGGCGGTCGCCCACTAGAAAAGCTGTTTCAATCGCGTCAAATTCCTGAAGCATATTTTCAATTTTTTGAGGTGTGATGGTTTGCCCCGCCGCATTTTTGTAAATCTCTTTTTTTCTGTCAGTGATGAAATAGTGTCCATTATCAACTCTAAATATATCGCCGGTATGAAACCACCCATTCTGTAAACAGGGAATAAGTGGATTACCATAATAATTTTGTGAAACATATGGTCCCTTGATTAACAATTCACCTTCTGCAGAAAGTTTTAAATCAATCCCGGGCAGTTTTGTACCAACGGAATCAGTAATGAAGTCATTGGGCGGTGTCATGGTAATTCCACCAGTAGCTTCGGTCATACCATAACCACTTAAGAGATTTAACCCGTGCTTTTGGAAAAAATGAAAAATATCCGGATCCAAATAACCCGCTGCGGACAACCCCCATTTCAATTTCCCGCCAGTTACTTTTCTAATCGCGCGCTGAGCAAATTTGTCATCATCATCTCGGTCATGTAGTAAGGTTGTGGCCGTTTCATATATTTGCATCCAGCGTTTTGGGATACTGATGAAAATTGAAGGTTTGACTATCAGAAAATTTTTACGGATGGTCTTATAAGATGGATCTTCAGTAAAGGCATAGGTCGCTCCCCAAAATATAGCGCCTTGAAGTTCCAGGAAACGCCCAAAGGTATGGTAAAGAGGCAGGTAGCTCAAAAAAATGTCTTCATTTCCTACACCTGGCAGCGCCAAGGCACGAGCAAACCGCTTTATAATCATTTGTTTCTGGGTGAATGTTATTCCTTTTGGTTCTCCGGTGGTCCCTGATGTATACATAATTGTAGCGATGGCGTTCAAATCAACGCGACCAATGCGCTGTAGAATTTTACGGGGGTATTCTTTGGCAGCGGACGCCAACAAGTTCGTCCAGTCATCTGAATCTATATCAACGATGTGCACGGGGATAGATTCTAATAATTGCTGCCAATGGGTGCGTTTCTCACCGCCGATAAATACATGGGAAATACGACTGTGATTGATAATATATTTTATATCTTGGTCTGTAGCATTGGCTGGTATGGGAATAACAGGGAAATGGAAAGATAAACAGCTAAGGTCCAGCATCGCACCACGGCTAGAATTGGGCGTTAGAATGCCGACGCGCAAAGGGTCATGTTGGAATTCTTCGACAGTCATCAAAGCGCCGGCAATCTGGATGAGCTTTTCCCAAACGGATAAGTAAGAGTGAAAAACAACCTTACCCTGTTGAAATTCTTGGAAGAGGATTTTATCTTTGTAAAATCTTAACCGGTTGTAGAATAAATGACCAAATGAATAATTCGATTTTTCAATTAGATTTAGCACCAGCACCAGCCATTCTTCAATACCTTGTGAATCAGCAATGGCTTCGTTTACTTGGGGTAAATGGCCTAAGTCCAAAAAAGCATGAATTATTTTACTTTCAGTTCTTTGGTGAATTAATCCCCTTGCAAACTTAATCAGGCTCTCCGGATCGGGAGGTTGATTTTTTAATTTAGAGATAAGCTCTTGAATTGTATCACGGGTTAACACCATGGACAAAATTAAGATTATTTCATGGAATCAATGAGCATATTTGAAACAAAAAATACTCTAAATGAGGACCACTTATTGACTCAACCAGTCACTCTGTTCAACGGCAAGATGGAAAGTAATAGATTTTGAAGAATTTAATTTTTTTTATTTCTATATTGTATTCCTTGTAGCATGATAAAATGGATTACAAATGAATATTTTGCAATAATGAAGGTTACTATTGAGCATCAGCTGGTAATGGTGTAAGTTCAAAAAATTTTATTGGGAGTGTATTTAAAATGAATTCAAAGAAATGGCTGAAATTGGATTTGCTCTGCGCTATCGATGTGGATCATGGGTTTTGTAAATAATGACGGGCATGTGGATTCTGACCTGTGCGAATTGTTCATTAAAGAAAAGATTTATTTAAACTACGATGGAAACTACCTTTCTGTAGAACAATTGGAAATGTTTAAAATTAAAGTTCTCTTCAAAATATGACAGTTGAAATTGCCATCGTACTGGGCATTATTGCCTTGATGTTTATACTCTTTGTAAAAGAGTATTTCCCTCTGGATGTAACCGCATTATCCATTCTGGCTTTGTTTTTGGCGTTGGGCCAATTGACCGTTACTGAAGCGATCAGCGGATTCTCAAACCCAGCGGTCATCACCATTGCGGCTCTATTTGTATTGAGTCATGCGATGCAAAAATCGGGAATTCTGGAATACGGTATGATCCGTTTGAATAAATTCACTGCCCAATATCAATCGTTGGGACTATTTGTGTTCCTGATCGCAGTTGCATTTGCATCCGCATTTGTTAACAATACCGCCATTGTAGCTATTTTCATCCCGTTGACGATTCGATTGGCACAAAAATACAATATAAGCCCTTCCAAACTGTTGATTCCTTTAAGCTATGTAGCTATCATGGGTGGAACCCTGACCTTGGTGGGTACCTCAACCAATCTCTTGGTCAATTCTATATTTGTTAATAGTGCGACGGTAGAACCTTTGCGTATGTTTGAATTCACTCACTATGGAGTTTGGATACTGGTGGTTGGTCTAATTTATACGATGTTTGTTGTACCTAGGGTCATCCCCTCGCGGACAGTCACCTCCAGCTTGACCCAGAGTTATCATATGGGCGGTTATCTTACAGAATTAAAAGTGTTAGCGGATTCACCGCTGGTGGGCAAAACATTTTTGGAGAGAACGATCAATAAAAATTATGATATAATTGTGTTGGATATAATCCGCGGGGGGAAAGTAATCTCAACAAACATTCGCAATACAATTATTCACCCCGGAGATATTTTATTTGTGCGCGGATCATTAGAGAATTTTCTGCGCATGAAAGAAGTGGAAAAAGTGGCCATGCTTACGGATGAAAAATTGACCCAGGCTGAACTGGAACAAGAAGATAATACGCTTTTGGAGTGCCTCTTGACGCAACAATCGGCTATGAATGGTAAAAGTTTAATGGAACTCAATTTCAGAAGGCGTTTTGGTAGTTTTATATTGGCTATTAGGAGAGAGGGTATTATCCTGCGCCGTAAAATAGCCCATGTGGTCTTACGCTCATTTGATACGCTGCTGGTTTACGGGCCACGGGAAAAGATCCAGGAGTTGTCAGAATCGGGTCATTTTATTGTACTGGGTGAAATCCAGGCAGATCTTAAAAAACATCAATTCTGGTGGGTGAGTGTAGCCGTTATATTTACAGCTATAGTATTGTCCGCATTAGGAATTATACCGCTTTTAAAAGGAGTAATGGTAGGAGCAGTCATTTTGCTTTTGTTGCGGATTATTTCCATACATGAAGCGTACCAAGCCATTAACTGGCAAGTGATATTTTTGATTGCGGCCTTGATCCCGATTGGTATAGTCATTCAAAATAGCGGAACGGCTGAGTGGTTAGCTTCCTTGCTCCAAAGTGCTGTGCAATCATTCGATATTCATCTACAGCCGATAGTCATGTTGGCTATGATCTACTTGGTCACGATGATCATGACGGAACTTGCTTCCAATGCCGCAACTGCGATCATTATGACCCCAATTGTATTATCAGTAGCGGCACAGATTGGTCTGGACCCGCGACCGTTTATATTTGCAGTTTGCTTTGCAGCGTCGGCTTCATTCGTCACACCGATCGGTTATCAAACCAACTTAATGGTTTATGGCCCCGGGGGATATAAATTTTCAGATTATGTTAAAGTTGGGTTACCTTTAGCCATTACGTTGTGGGTCATGGCAACCGTCCTGATTCCATTAATTTGGCCTTTTACACCTGCTAACTGATTGTATGCATCGATGGCTGTAACCGAATCGAAAACTTCGCGGCTTTCAGAATTTCTAATTAAACCGGAAAAAGGTCTCTGGCAATTAGCCTTGCCGGTGATGGCTGGAATGGGGATACAGACGTTGTATACGATTGTGGATATGATCTTTATCGGCCGGTTGGGTGGAGAGGCGATTGCGGCAGTAGCATTCAACATGCCGTTTTTCTTTTTTGTGTTGGGTCTGACAATTGGGTTGGGTTCAGGTGTGACGGCATCGATTGCCCGTTTTGTTGGGGCGAAAGATAAAGTGAACGTTGATAACTGTGCCGAGCATGCCATTATCATAGGGTTGATCATCGCCGCGTTTTTGACCACAGCTGGTCTATTCTATGGAAAAGGTCTATTGGATTCAATGGGCGCAAAAAATGAAGTGCTGGACATTAGTTGGTCCTACTTACAAATTATTTGTTTTGGACTTCCCTTTATGGTGTTTTCTGCATTTTTTCGATCCATTCTGCTTGGAGAAGGAGACACCAAACTGCCTACGTCTGTGGCAGCCTTGGGAACCGTCCTCAATATTGTTCTGGATCCGATTTTCATATTTACTTTTGGTTTGGGAGTTGCTGGTGCCGCCTGGGCAACGGTGCTAAGTCAGAGTGTTGTATTCATAATTTTCGTTTATATGCTTTTTGTAAAGGAACACTCCTACATCCGATTTAAGCTAAAAGACTTTTCATTTTCTACTTATATAATCAATGATATCATCAAGGTTGGACTGCCAGCATCTATGTCAATGGTAATCATGTCTTTCGGACAATTGGTTTTCAACCGCATCTTGGCTCATTTTTCAGATGATGCTGTAGCAGCATTCCAGATCGGTGGCCGCATTGAGATGGTTATATTTTTGCCTATATTATCAATTTCTTATGCCTTGACCACCCTTGTTGGAATGTTTTTTGGGGCGCAAGAGCTGGATAAACTCAAACAAGTAATATTGTACGGCTTAAAAAGTTCATTTGTTATAGCGCTAATCACGTCCACGGTGGTGTTTACTAACGCACCGCTATTCGTTAAGGCTTTTACTGATATTGGTTACATACAGGACACTGCTACCACTTATCTGCGGCTACTGTCTCTGGTCTATCCACTGGTAGCAATTGCCCTGCCATCAGGAAGAATATTACAGGGCTTTGGTTTGGGAATGCCCTTATTGGTCATTACATTAATTCGTGTATTATTGATCTCATCGCCCCTCGCACTGGTTTTTGTTTTTGTTCAACATCGCCCCCTGGAGTGGATTTGGTATTCAATGATGATCTCCACTATAGTGGCCGTTGTTGTTGCCGTTAGTTGGTTAATATGGGCGATAAAAAAATTTTCGGTTAAAACAATAGGAGTTCAACATGAAAAAACTTTTACCCCAACAGATCAGCCGATCATTGAGTGAATTATCTGGCTGGTGTTATGAAAATGGTGCCATCCATAAATCGTTTGCATTTGCTAGCTATATGGATGGTATTGAATTTGTCAATCAACTGGCTGTAAAAGCCGAGGAATTTAATCATCATCCCGATCTGATGGTAGGCTGGTGCAGAGTAGGTGTTTCATTTACCACACATGATTCCGGGGGAGTAACAAAAAATGATATTGCCATGGCGACCGCTGTGGAATCGTTGCAAGATAGTTAAGAAAATAAAATCCTTATACTATACCGTAGACCTGAGTGTTAGCCTGGAACACCATGGTTATCTTGGGCTTGTTTGTTTTGGATTCGCATTTTTTTTCCGGACCCGCTTGGAAAGAAACCTGCTCTCGGGGCGGTGTCCCGATAAATATGGTTCCTGTTAATCAAACAACTAGGATTATGGCCGCCAGTTAGCTGATCATGTAGTGGTAATTCCAGTATTAATGGAGTGAAACTTTGGTAGAAAAATTGCCGTGGCCATGATCTTGGGGAGATAGTGGTGGTCAATGCCGGTTGTTGATTGTATTGTTGCTTTTATCAATCTCCTCCAAGTCGTGGCTTGAACGACCCGTTGGCATATTTTCAATGATAACGATTGGATCCCTTTCATAGTTACCCACGTCCTGGTTTTGTGGTTTTAGTTAATGTTCTACTGGGTCTACTGGCGCTTGTGGTGCATAGCAAAATGCCTTAAGCAGTGGAATTTTTTGGCTTTTGACCGGAGTTAATTATACTGGCGTATCCAAGTCATTGTAAATGATGCGATTTAATAGAGCATCAAGTGTTCCTGCTATATAATATATATGAAATTTACTGAAATTTTTTGGCAGTAAGGAGCAATCCGGCGCAAGCTGTTGATTTTAACACGTCACCAATTAAAAATGGATAAAAGCCAATTGTAAACGCTTTGCCGACACTCATATTAAAGAAGATTGTAAGATACAAACTTCCAAACAAAAGTATAAAAGTAGTTGCTGTAAAGCAGGTGAGAAAAGATGGTAGGAGCTTTACTGTAAATCCTTTTTCGACCATTAAACCAGTAAAAAATGCCGCGGGAATAAAAGCCCATAAATAACCTGCTGTGGGCCCAGCAAGTACCTGAAAACCTGCCTTTAATTCTGCAAAAACAGGCAGTCCCGCAGATCCTTCGCATAAATAGGCAGCAACAGCAAAGGCACCCCTTTTTGAACCCAATAATCCACCAACCAATATGACCCCGATCGTTTGTCCTGTTATTGGCACTGGAGTATATGGGATTGGAATTGATATCTGTGCCAGGGCAGCTATGAATAGTGATCCGATCAGCACGATAAATACATTTGCTTTTGGTGAATCAATTGATATTACACCGCTTTGGTCGAATGCAATAGATTTGAGTTTCATTAAGGTGAAGTTATTGAATTATTTGCATGGATCATAAGTGTAAAATTTATGAACAAAATTGATTTCTATAAAAAATATTTTGGCTAATTTTTACCTAAAAGGTACCAACCTAATTATCTACAAAAAATGGGGTATACACTGTGCTGATCTTATTAATGCAAACTGCCATCATTAAATTTAAAATAGCTTTATTAAATAATATCAATACGAACTAAACATGGATTGGAAAATTCGATATGAAGAATAAACATAGAACAAAAAGAAGCAATACAATACTCACTGTTGATTCTTGACCATACAGGCTGGACAATAAAAGTACCAGTAACATATTGACTGTTAATTTGAATGTTCGTTTATACATGGTTTAACTCCTAATTGGATATTTATTATTATCATTAATTGTAGTATCACTTTTTAGTAGACGATTTTAAAATCGTCTACTTGCTTATGTGAGATAGGGACAGGTTATGTTATGTAAAACCAGATAGATTAATTCCCATTGGATTATCTTTATTGATTACGAAACGTTAATTGGCGCTTATTGTCGCCATTCGAGTCCATAATCCACAGATGACCAGTTTCATCAGCAAATTCTGCGAAGTTACTGCGAGTAAAAACGATATAACTACCATCAGGAGACCAGTCCGCATACTTACCCCCTTCTTCTGTCAACTGGAGTAAATTAGAGCCATCCGAATCTATCACCCATATTTGCGTATACGAGATTTGACTATTCGAGGTAAACGCAATCTTTGTCCCGTCAGGGGAGTATTTTGGGCGTCGGTTATCGGTGGCATAAATATCATCCTGATTCAATGTGGTTAATTGAACGACTTCTGCAGTATCACTAACATTTACACGATAGATTTCACGATGAAGCCCTATATATATAATATATTTACCATCCGGTGACCAATCCGGCATTCTACCACCAACAACACGTTTTATTCCTGATCCGGAACTCTCGATCATGAACAATCCGCATGAATATGAATTTGGTGGACCCGGTGCAGCTATTGATCCACAATTTGTGTTATCATACACAATCCACTCCCCATTTGGACTCCAGGCAGGGAAAAAATTGCTTCCTTCAAATGTAAGCTGTGTTAAACTATCGCCAGCGGCTTTGATCTTGTAGAGTTGTGTACTATTGATAAAGGCAATCCACTCGCCATCCGGACTCCAGGCGGGTATTCGGTTTCGACCTTTAAGAAATTGTCGTTTGTTAAGTCCTGTTGGTGCAATAAGCCATAGACCGATAGAATCAAGTTCAACATGGGAAAGGCCCGAAGCATCCACAGATGTTACACCATTATGATAGTAAGCAATAACACGACCATCCGGTGACCAGGCTGGGTATTGATCAATATCCGGATGAACCGGTCCTGGTGTTACTCCATTATCATCATCATCTTTATCGGGGTTAATATGGCAAGATGACGTAATTAATAGTAAGCTAACAAAAAAAGTCTTTAATAAAATTTCATTTATGCTAATCACTTTTTATCCTGGGCTTAGTCAAAAAAACCGAGTCGGAGTTAAGCAACTATTCGTTTCATTTGCAACAGTTGAAAGAAAGCAAATAGAAAACAAAAGAATACGAAAAACCTATGATCGTGATTTTAAGGTATCGGCTATGAAGTTGATATTAGAAACGCATCAACGTGTGGCCAAAGTGTATAGAGATCATTGGCAGGGTCGTCAATAAACGCATGACCCAGTCTTTAGTTATACAGGCGATGGAATAGTCTGATCCGGTTTCAAATTTTAATAAAGATTTTTTTCCAATACATAAAGAGCAATATCAGCCACCAACCAATAACATGGGCTACAGCGAACAGCAAAGAGCCGTTCAGGTCTCCAGCAAGTGGTTTAAACACAGATAGGTATAAATAAGAATATCCGGATATAGATTCACCTTGCCAATCAAAATGTGTTTTTAAGATCGTTTTTGTCCAGATACCAGATCCAACAAACAGGAAAATTGAATTGGTGCCGTAAACAACAAAAGGCCAAAAAACGTTTTTATAACCACGCAGTTCAATTAACCAGATCAAACCAGCCAGCAATACTGTAGCTAAACCGGCTGTATAAAGGACATAGGAACTTGTCCATAACGATTTATTGATAGGAAATACCCATGACCACAACAAACCACCAGCAATTAATAGTCCGCCTAAGATCAGCATTTTTTTAATGAGTTCAATCCTATCCACTGCAGTATGGATCATGACACCAATCTTATAACCTAATAAGAGAGTGACAATGGCCGAGAGGGTGCTTAACAAGCCTTCCGGGTCAAACGGAATGCCAGTACCATCCCACAGGTGATTTTTCCCCAGGATAAATAAGTCAATCTTGCGGACCAAGTTTGATGATAATGAAAACGGTTCCGGTCCCCCAAAACCCCAGAGAAGTAGCCAATAACCAACCAATATACCGGCTATAATTTTCCAAACCTGGGTGAAGGAAAAACGAATGATTAATATTGCACCAATACCATAGGCCAGACTGATCCGTTGCAGTACGCCCATGATCCGGAAATTTGACCAATCCCAATCCTGGCGAATGAAGGGAAACGCGTTCAGGAATAGACCAAAAGCAAAGATGGTCAAAGCCCGGGAGATGATCTTGGTATAAACGATCCTATTCCGGCAAAAATCAACTTTAGCCAGTGAAAAACGCATGGCCACACCGGCAATAAATAAAAAGAACGGGAAGACAAGGTCCGTTAGGGTACAGCCGTGCCATTGGGCATGGCGTAGAGGTGCATAAACATGGGACCAGGAACCGGGATTATTCACAAGAATCATCAAGGCGATCGTCAAACCTCGAAATACATCTAATGCGATAAATCTTTGCCCCGAATTCACGAATTTATATTTTCCAAAAGGTGTTTCCACAGCCACCAAAATCCTATACCGGCAACAGTAAATAATATTAATGCATTACCAGTATGACCAAACATCCAGTGGCCAAGGGCAAAATTCAAGCCGTAGATCAAGGCTGCACTGGCGATCCAATTTAAAAAGAATCCCTTGGTCACCGGAGGCAGACTACTGCCTTGTGCATACTGACCCCACCAGCCGCCGGGCTGGACCCGATTATAAAATACTGAGAGTGTCCTATCCGGTTCAGGTTTCGTTAGAAATGTCACACACATCCAAACAATGATGGCTATAGGGACGATGATTATGAGTTTATGATGAACTTGTAGAGAAATTCCAAACAGGACAGGTGCACGGTCAAAAAGGGCATAAGGCAACCCAGATGAAATTGTTTGCTGCCAAGCAATGACCTCCAGAATAATGGTGATGAGAATCGAAGTAAGTAAAGCGGATATCTCGGTCCAGGCATTGATCCTCCACCAAAACCACCGCAGAATGAGAACGGCCCCAATTCCAGCGCCCATAGCATAAATGAATTCCCAAGCTTTACTGATGCTTTGCATATTAATGGCCACAAAAGCTGCGCAGAGCATCAATAGGATTGTAAAGATGCGGCTGATCATGACATAATGTGATTGTGCACCATCTTTCTTGATAAAGCGTTTATAGATATCATTCAGAAGATAAGATGCACCCCAATTCAAATGTGTATCGATAGTGGACATGAATGCCGCTAAAAATGACACGATTAATAATCCTTTTAATCCCGCACCCAAATATTCATTCATAATCAATGGGTATCCTGCTTTTGAACCGAGTTCAGCATAGGATTCGGGAATGATCGGAAATACAACAATGGATACAAGCGCTACAGCTACCCAGGGCCAAACTCGTAATGCATAATGGGCAATATTGAACCAGAGCGTTGCAGCTAAAGCGTGTTTTTCATTTTTGGCGGAGGACATCCGCTGAATAATGTACCCGCCCCCATCGGTACCGTGGTGGGACCACCACATAATGGTCATGAAAACGAGGAATTTGGAAAAAGGAGATTCCCAGAATGATCGGGAAGTAAATTCAGCTTCCGGTATAGGGGGAATAAATTTTAGCGTTGTTTCATGGACAACTCCAGATGCGGTCAAATTTTCGAGTTTTTCCAAAAGTATATTCATTCCACCAACGGAGTCAACAGCGATAACGGCAAGTATAATGGATCCGGCCATGGCAATAACAAATTGCACAATGTCGGTTATGACCACACCCCAGAATCCCGATAAAATTGCATAAAGCAGTGCAATTGCTACACAGATCCAAACGGCTGTCCAACGATCAATATTTAGCAGAACAGCCGCCACAGCAGCCATGGCGTTTATGACCCAGCCCATTACAATAAAATTATAAAGGATTGCAAAATAACTGGCTTTAAATACACGCAGTACTGCCGCCGGTTTTCCGCTATATCTTATTTCCAGTAATTCATTGTCCGTTAATACTTGCGCCCGCTGCCACAACCTGGAAAAAAGCAATGCACTTATTAGTCCAGACAAAAGCAGGTTCCACCAAAACCAGTTTTGCCATATACCCGATCCGCGAACGAATTCAGTGATAGCCAAAGGTGTATCAGCTGCAAAAGTGGTGGCAACCATCGATGTACCTACGATCCACCAGGGTAGAGTACGGCCGGATAGGAAATATTCTGCAGTGCTTGTTCCGGCCCGGCGGGAAAAGTACACACCCACCCCCAGCGAAAAGAGGATGTAGCTGATAATAATAAACCAGTCGAGAAATCCTAATGTCATGTGTATATTTTTTCCAATTTAGCGCCAGTATAATAATGAACCAGAATTTCTCTTGAACTGAAACCATTTAAGGCCATGCCCAATGCCCCGATCTGACAAAGCCCTACACCATGACCCCAGCCAGCACCCTTTAATTCTATATGTTCTCGGTCCAAGTGAATGACGAAATTCGAACTGTAAAGAAATGAAGGATGCAGTGTTCGTCGTATATCAAATTCATTGTTTAGCTGGAGTGTTTTGGTGTTGCCCATTTCAGTTTGGTAGTCTAAATATAAATGATTTATTCTTCCGGATTGGCCGCGTTTTAATGCAACCACTTCTGTAATTGCGTGCACCTCCGCTTTAATTTTTTTTGAAAAGAATGCGCAGAATTCCTGTTGTGAATATTTTTGTCGCCAGCGGAAATAATAACCTTCTTCGTCCACATTCCCCAAGTATCGATGGAGCTCTTTTTCGTCAATATAATCTGGACCACAGTATGAATCAGGCGCAGTGTCATACCATTGTTCCCAATCAATGTTGATACCTTGGTTGGGGCCGTCAACTACGCTGGATAAATACGCAGTAGGCGGCAGCGCCCATACTGTTTCCACATCTTCCGAGATGCCACCGCAGGATTTGGAATAACGAGCATCACAGATTTCATTGTTGTAACCCAATACGACTCCCCGGGAATTGTGGACTGCTTTTCTTGAAGATGGGTTCATTTGCCCAAACCCCTGGTAGCGTTGACAGCAGTCATCATTGCAGGCAGCGATTCCCAATTCGCTATGTTTCTTTTCCGTAGCTGCCAAGATCCAGGAACGGGCGGCGATGGTCTGTGCTTCTAAAAAAGCAGCAGGGCAGACTGCACTCATTTCTGACACTGCGACACAGGTCAGGTAGTCTTCCAAGAGAATTTCATTTTTGACCAGCAACGAATCACCTTGAGTACTAACATGGACATTTCCGGGAAGTTTTACATCAATGGCCTGTTCCCAATGGAACCCCCGGCCGGCGGGCACATTATGGATGGTGATCCCGTCTTCGTTAGTGGCTGCTGCTGTCCTAATGATTTTTACCGGACCATCATTGGTGGACACAGTCAATTTTTCCAGAGTTTTACCAGATGACTGCAACGCGAATTCTGTTTTAATTTTATAGACATTGGTATCTGTGAAAGAAAACGATACTGCATTGCGTTTGTCAATAGGTAAAATGATGCCAATCGCTAGGGTCGGTTCTTTATCGGGCCGCATAATATGCTTCAACTCCCGCACCGATAATGGGTGCCTGCTTTAATTCAGATGTAACCAAATAACCAGGTTGCTGGTAGTGTGTTCTTGCTTCCGCTGTGAGCTGTGCAGAGGTATTGATTACTTTGTTTAAGCACAGTTGAATTTGTTTAAACAATGATTGGTCATTCTGTAAAAACTCCCCCAAGTGCAACCCTAGAGAAATGGTATCAAAATACATGTTTTTTATAGTAAAAAGAGTTTCAATCCGGATGCCGATTAATGAAACAATTGCCGTAATGAATTGATCTTTAATTTGTTCATTTTCCGCTAATATCTTTTCCGGGAAGATGCCTTTGTTTTCCAGATCTAACACCGGTGTCCCAATCTGTGTAGCATAGCGCTTCATCACCCCCCGTTGACTGATTAACGCTTCGTAAGATATTCCGTCTTCATTTTTCAATTCCCAGGTTTTTTTCATCCAGGATCGCACATCGTTAAATGGTACCGGGTGCCCATGCAATACGAGGGCATCGGCGATACCGGTACCACCGCCGATATATAATCCGTTTACTGCAATCCGTAGAGATCCCTGGCGAGTATAAAACTCGCCCCGCCCACAGTTATCACTATCATTGCTCAATTTCAATATGGGTCGATGTTGTATATTGGCCATGGCCAACCGGAGTTCTAATATATCCAGAAAGCGGGGGATACGTGGTCCGTTATTCATGTATTTGATTCCTCGCTGATCGGCTGTTTTTATGCCGGGCATACCGATACCGATGGTTGGATTATGAAGGTTATGTTGAGCGATGATTTTTGCAATAATCTTTTCACATGCTTCCCCATAAGCAATACCCTGCCGTTCTTCGCGGATGGATATTGGGGTGTTTAACATATCCGCTTTTTGAGGTTGAAAATCATCGTAAAAAGAAGGGCAATCCTTAATAAAAACAGTAACTACCTCGCCCATAAGATCAAATGTGTTTTCATCGATGCGTTTGATGACCGCACCAGAAACGTTTGTAGCACCACCATCGATACCGATCAACTCTTCATTCATTTAACAAGTGTTGATTTCAATTTCTTTATGCGCATGATGGATTCATTTATCCGGTCCTTGCTAATTTTGTCTGTTTGCACTAAAGCATGAATAGTTTCAACAGCCGTTGGAATAATTTCAGCATCATAATGGAGGTTATTTCCAAAGCACAATAAATCCACACCGGCATTGATTGTTTTCTCCAGCACTTCCGAAAATGGATAATTTTTTGATATGGCATCCATGGATGGATCATCGCAGATAACGACGCCATTGTATCCCAATTGATTCCGCAATAAACCAGTGATCGTTTTATAAGACATGGACCCGGGCCAATCGGGATCGATCTCATTGTGAAAACAATGCCCGACCATTACCAGATCAACTGTACAGCGTTCAAATAATATTTTGTATGGTTCTAATTCAATTTCTGACCACGTAGCAGAAATATCGGTAAATCCCTCATGGGTATCGGTAAAGGTGCTGCCAAGTCCAGGGAAATGTTTGAGTGTGCAGAAAACGCCGCGATCATGGTGGGCATTGATGAATACTACTGCATGTGCAGCGGTTGTTTGAGGATCAGCACTCACACAACGGTCCTGCTTGCTTAAATAGGATTCACGGTTCACCTGCAAGTCAACCACCGGAGCTAAATTCAGATTAAATCCATTATTTGCCAGTGTATTTGCAATCGTCTGCGCATATACCTTGGTTATTTTTAAATTATTCTGTGTACCAATTTCATTCCAAGTCGGGCAGGGCGGAAAACCGTATTTTGCCTTGAGGCGCTGTACAAATCCGCCCTCCTGATCAACGGAAATAAACAAATTTCCAGCTCCCGCTTCCTGGAGCGACTGGATCAAGGTGAGGGTTTGGCCGGGACTTTGGATATTGCGCCAGCGTTCCTTTGGGTCAGATACGTCTTCATCATACAAAATGACACCGCCGATGTTGTAATCTTTAATTGTGTTAATAATTGCATGATTATGATCAACCCGCAACCCTTTGAAACCGGCAATGAGCATTTGGCCAATCTGATGTTGGAGATTAAGCGACATACAAGTAATAAAGTTAAAGATTTATGAATCTAATTACTGTTAATATAACCGCTCCATGAAAAGACAAATATCAACAATTCTTTTTACGCTAATAATCATCACTGGTTGTTCCGGAATAGGTCAGTTTCTGGCAAAAAGATCCTGGGCTGAAGATACTTTTAATACCCTGTCGCTCAGGGAAAAGATCGGCCAGATGATGTTGTATACTATGCATTTGTCCTTTATGAATGATGAAGATTCTCGTTGGCAAGAGCTCAAAACAACCATTGGAAAAGATGGTCTGGGGGGTATCCACTTATGGTCTGGCGATATCGGAGCAGCGCTAACCATACTCAATAAACTACAGGAGCTGGCTAAGGTCCCGATCATAGTTGATGCGGACATTGAGTATGGTTTGCATCAACGTTTTAAAGCGGGGACTGATCTGCCGCCGCTTATGGCTATTGCTGCTACAAGTGATTTAGCAAATGCCTATGAGGTAGCCCGTATCACGGCATTGGAAGCCCGGGCCGTAGGGATTCACTGGAATTTCGCACCGGTAACGGATGTGAATAACAATCCCGATAATCCCATAATCAATGTCCGATCTTTTAGTGAAGATCCTGATTTAGTTAGCGCCTATGCCTTGGAATACATTCGTGGACTTCAAGATCATGGCATGTTTGCCACCGTAAAACATTTTCCGGGTCACGGCGATACAAAAACGGACACCCATACCGGTCTGGCCAGTATTCCTTCAGACTCCGCGCGTTTGTGGGCCGTAGAACTGAAACCGTTTCGCGCCGCCATCGCGGGTGGTGTTGATGCTGTTATGGTTGCCCATGTGTCCGCCCCCGATCTACAGCCCAAGGCCGATTTTCCGGCAACGATGTCTGAATATTGGGTCACAGATGTCCTGAAAGAGCAGTTGGGTTTTGACGGTATAGTCTTAACTGATGCCATGAAAATGGGTGGTGTGACTCGGAATTTTTCCGCCGATTATGCACTGATACAGTCGATCAATGCCGGTTGTGATTTTATCATTCAATCACATGCTGTAATCGATGCCATTGATGTGGTAGAAAATGCCGTCAATAATGGCTGGATCAGTGTTGATCGAATTAATGAATCTGCGCTGAAAATGTTACGCATGAAAGAAAAAGCTGGTCTGCACGAAAACAAGTTTATTTCATTAAATCATATCCGCAGTGTTCTGGGTCGGCAGGAATTCAAAACCAGCGCTGCGAAAATGGCAGCTGAAGCCATCACATTGGTCAAAAATGAGGGCGATATTTTACCTCTCAAAGAAGCTGTGGAAATGATTGTGATCGATCTGTATGATCATGCCAATGATCATGATGAAAGTCTTTGTACCCGGCAATTAAAAAAAATCGGACTGAAGTTGAAAACCATGCAAATAGATGAATCAGATTCAACTGACTATTTGTTGTCAGTCCTGGACCAGATACCGGCTAATTCAACAGTGATTGTAAATGCCTTTTCCATGCCCAAAGCTTATAAGAACAAGGTTGCCCTGTCGGAAATGGAAACGCAGTTCTTAAACGCACTGATCGCTAAGGTGGACAAACTGATTCTGGTGAGTTTTGGTAATCCTTACCTGCTCAGAGACTTCCCAGAATGTCCGGTATACTTATGTGCATACAAAAGTAATGCAGTCATGCAGATCGCTGCTGCGAAGGCATTGTTGGGCCAAAACGCAATCAGTGGCAAATTACCGGTTACCATCCCCGGCATTGCCCCATATGGAACCGGTATCGGTGTTTCGAAATCACCTTTGAAAGTTGAGCTATCAACTGCCAGCCCTGGGCAAACGTTGCACCGGGTTATGCCCTATGAAGCCAATGCTAATGTGGAGGAACTACGGAAAATTTTCAATGCTGCTGTTGCAGATTCGGCATTTCCGGGCGGTGTGTTATTGGCCTCCAAAGATGGTAATATTTTTTTTCATGAAGCAGTAGGTTTTCATACGTATGATCAGAAAAAGAATGTTAAATCTTCGGATATTTTTGACCTGGCCTCCCTTACAAAAGTAGTTGCTACAACTGCAGCCATAATGAAACTTGTTGATCAAAAGAAATTAGATATTAACGACAGAGTTGTAGAGTACATTCCAGAATTTGGTAGTACGTATGAGAAATCAAAAATTACCATACAACAATTATTAACACATTATTCTGGACTACCGGCTGATAAACGGTATGATCTAAATAGACAGAGTTGGGCTGATGTATTCAAGACAGAGTTGATTGCTAAACCGGGGGAAAAACATACGTATTCTGATATTGGATTTATGATTTTGGGACAAATCGTGGAAAGAATAAGCAGTCAATCTCTCAATGAATATTTGGATGAATTTATATATGGTCCATTAGGCATGAGAACAACAAGTTTCAACCCTGCAAATCCATTGCAGCGTATTATACCTACAGAATTTGATGCAAATGGACAATTGATTCACGGGGTTGTTCATGATGAAAAAGCGCGTTATTTTGGTGGAAATACTGGGCACGCTGGATTGTTTTCCAATGCTCGCGATCTGGCCTTGTATTCCCAAATGTTATTAAATGGCGGTTTATATGGATGGAAACGCATCTTTAGCGCAGAAACAGTGGATCAGTATACGATGCTATTACAAGATAATGGTGAATTACTGGGTTGGGATCAACCAGGGAGATTTAACCCCTTTGGTGTATATCATGGGGGGAAGACATTTGGACATACTGGTTTTACTGGGACATCCATGTGGATCGATCCAGATCACAGAATGGTTGTTATTTTATTATCAAATGCTATTCATCCGGATCGAGAAATGAAAGCACCGAATTATTTTGATTGGGGGCAACGCATCCATTCGGCAGCGTATACAGCTGTTGGTATCACCGTCCAGAATGCAGAACTTATATGGAGAGAAAGGTGGCAATTAGAATTAGAAAATTAATTTTATTTATCACCATGTTGATTATTTTGGGATGTACGAATCGCTTTGATTGGATCGCCTCATTACCAGAGCCGTGGATATTGTCTACTGATGAAATATCTGAAATTCTACCACAATTTCACTCCCACCACCCTGATTTTCATGAACGACTGCAGGCCTTTGCCCTTTGGCAGGTGGGTAAGCCGTATGCGCTCTTCAAACTGGGTGAGGAAATGGACCCTGACCCTGACCCGATCATCCGTCTGGATGTATCTGACTGTACTGTACATGTGTTAACCAGTCTGGCCTGCGCACAAAGTTTTTCATGGACTGAAGCGCGGGAGAATATGATCAGAATCCATTACAAAGACCACTTACCATCCTATAAATCCCGATGGCATTATACCAGCGACCGTATTCAGGAAAATCCATCTACGAGGGATATTACTCCGCAGCTGACGTCCGCGCTCGAACAGGTGGAGATTATCTTGAACCAAAAATCGGATGGCAGAGAATTTCTAGATTTGGATTGGGTCAAACTAATGGTGGTGAATTATATTCCCAGTGCACAAGTCGATGAATCACTATTAGCCAAGTTGCCCGATATATGCGGTGTAGCATTTGTCAAAAAAGCATACTTTGACATGGGTATTGTAATCGCCCACGAGGGTATGATCATTGATGGACAGCAACTGATCCATGCATCAGCTGAATTTGGTAAAACAGTCAATGTGGAATTTATGGATTATTATTATAAATCAGATGGACCCGTATTTGACGGGCTAATGATTTATGAATTTCAACCGTTGTAATTATGATATTATCTATAGTAGAAGATTCATATAGCGCGCGCACTCAGCCAGTCCAACAAAGCGCCAAAATACCATAATATTGTTGTTGATCATTATCCCCAATTGAGGCTTTTGACTGCTTTAAGGTTTCTAGATTGGGTAAATGATAATCCCGGCAGGGGTGATCAGCCTACCGATAGGGAAAACACCTGAATATTCTATTAGTTAGACACAACTATTTAATAGATTTAACAGAAAAATGATCGGATAAGTCTGTTGAAAAACTGTGCACCGATCATGACAATGTCCTCCGTGATGTAATCACTTTATATCTGAATTATCCCAACCCCTGTAACCCGGGCACGACAATCGCCTATTTTTACCCAAGAATGGACAAGTAAAAATCACTATTATAGAGATTTTAGGCCGATAAGTAAAAACATTGATCAATTCTAATTACTACACCGGAAAATATAAACTCCAACGGTCTGGTAAGAATAATGATGATAAACCAATTAATTCAGAAGTGTATTCTGTATATTTGGTTGTGGAGAGAAAACTATAAGCAGGAAAATTGTTTTAGCCTGCTAATCTAATCATAAAGGAGGTAGGATTTCCTTTTGTCCCAAAAATTAGTTTCATCTAAAGCTATATTAGCCAAAACGTGCTCCAGGGAATTCATGCCCTGCAATAATTTGGTTAATTGATTATTGCCCCAAATTCTGTTCATACTTTCTGGTGTTACGGAAAAGTTCCAAGCCGTCATTATTTGCGTGATGTATAAGAATATTACACCCGTCATAACACTGTTATACTCTGTTCTATTTGTCAGGAGCGTTTTCATCCCAATACATTTTTCATTTAAATATTTTGGCTGTTCAGCCATTCCGGTAATCGATTTTGGTGTAAACTGTATTTCTTTGAACTGCGCTCCAGGAATATCCATTCCATTCATATCTTTCGTGATTTCATTCAAAAACCAGGGTGCGCCTACTTTTTTAAATGGTTCTAATGTACCGCGACCCTCACTCATATTAGTTCCTTCCAGCAAGCACATTCCAGGATAAATAATTGCTGTAGTTAGGTCGGAAATATTGGGGGAAGGGTTTACCCAAGGTAATTCGGTTTCGTCAAAATACATTGACCTTCTCCAACCTTCCATTTCTATTACGATTAGTTCCGGAATCTGTTCGATCCATTTTTCGCCCACAATCATGTTGGCCAGTTCACCTACAGTGAGTCCATAACGGATCGGAAGAGGATACATACCAATGAATGATGAATATTTCATGTCCAGTATTGGACCTTCGATTTTTTCACCGCCTAAAGGATTGGGTCGGTCCAAAACCATGACGGGAATTTGCGCTTGCGCTGCTGCTTCAAGCATTAATCCCAGGGTGGAAATATAGGTATAGAATCGCGCCCCAACATCTTGAATATCATAGATGATTAAATCCAGGTCAACCAACATATCCGGGGTGGGCTTGTATGTATTGCCATACAGACTATAGATCACGGGAAAATCATTCAAATGCAAATCGTTTACCTGTTGTCCAGCGGATAAATTTCCATAAAATCCATGTTCCGGTGCAAAGATAACCTGCAGATCTACTTTTTCTGTTTGCAGCAATAATTCAACATTGGGTTTGCCATTTCGATCAACACCGGTCTGGTTTGTAACCAGGCCGATACGTTTACCATATAGTAAATCGATCTTTTTTGACAATAAAACATCCAATCCAGTTAAAATATTTTTTTCTGCAGGCTCTTGCCCACACAGTAAACAATTGATTAATAGTAGGTTAAATACCCTTAGTAGCATTGGACGTTACTTCAATAACAACATTTGTTTTTGGTCTATAAGATCTCCCGCTGTTGAAACATAGATGTAAACCATCGATATTATAATTATTAACGATCTTCATAGCAACATTCACCAGATCATTACGAACGCCTTCAAGCCCTGGAGAAATGGAGCGGTGAACATCCATGGGGATACCATCCTGATTGTGACAAACCCATTCCGAGTGGTCGGCTGCAGATGTACCGAGATATGTATTGGACACCTGAAAAATATTGATCCAAGCATGTCAATCCAAACCGCGTAGATGTACTCTTTCAACGGCAAAATCAAGTGGCTCTGAATTTAGCATTGTCTTCCTGGGGGAAAAGGAATGTGAAAAATAAAAATTGTAACCAGATTTTTTTTCATACTGAAAATTACGTTTACTTTGCCCTAGGTAACAGCTACGTATGTAAATTGTATATTCTGATTATTAGCTTTAAACTATAGACAGATGATAATGAATCCAACAGAACTTCTAAACGATATTGATTCTTTTTGGGATATAGAAATTGTACCAACGATTAGTGAGTATATAAAGATACCGAACAAATCACCGGCCTTTGACCCCCATTGGGAAAAAAACGGCCATATGGGCCGGGTTATCGATCTGGTGAGTGGGTGGATCCAAACGCATAAACCGGACAACAGTTCTTTGCATGTACTTAAAGAACCGGGCCGAACACCATTGCTTCTCCTGGATATCCCCGGGGAACGAGTAGGATCCATTTTGATGTATGGCCACCTGGACAAACAGCCGGAGATGGCTGGTTGGGCAGCAGGGTTGGAACCGTGGCGGCCGGTATTAAAGAATGATAAACTATACGGCCGCGGTGCTGCTGATGATGGTTATGCAGTTTTTGCTTCTGTATCTTCCATCGACGCGTTGCTTAATCAGGGACTCGCTTTGCCGCACATTGTTGTTTTGATTGAATGCTCAGAAGAAAGCGGTTCACCAGATTTGCCATTTTATATGGATCATTGTGCGGATAAGATTGGTCGGCCAAATCTGGTTATTTGCTTGGATTCAGGTACGGGTAATTATGAACAATTCTGGACAACAACATCATTACGTGGCCTGATCAATTTTTCGCTACGGGTGGATATTTTAAAGGAAGGTGTTCATTCCGGCGGTGCCAGCGGTATCGCGCCATCATCTTTTCGTATTATGCGGCAGCTGCTTTCTCGGCTGGAGAACGAGGAAACCGGTCAGATCATAATTGCGGATCTGCATGTAGAGATTCCAGATCACCGGCTCAAAGAAATGCGAACGATGACCACTGAATTGGGTGATGAAGTATTTAATACTCTGCCCTGGAGTAATAACGCAAAACCCATTACAAATGATCTATTAGAGCTAGTAGTAAACAACACCTGGCGACCGATGCTTGCCGTTGTTGGAGTAGATGGGTTGCCGGCAGTAAAAGACGGTGGAAATGTATTGCGGCCTTACACTACTATAAAACTTTCCCTGCGTTTGCCACCGACTTTGGATGTCCGTAAAGCGCAACAGATTCTAGTTGAGTTGCTGCGCAGTGATCCGCCATACGGAGCCCTAATAAATCTCAAATTCGATGAACCGGCCACAGGTTGGGCAACGCCACAGTTGACTCCCTGGCTAGATCAAGCAATACAGAATGCTTCCCAAACTGTTTTCAATAAACCCGCTTTGGCCATGGGTGAAGGGGGAACCATTCCATTCATGGCGATGCTGGGCGAAAAATTCCCGGATGCGCAATTTGTGATCACCGGTGTATTGGGTCCCCAGTCCAACGCCCACGGTCCGAATGAATTTTTGCATATTCCCTATGCCAAGAAATTAACAGGGTGTATTGCACTAATCATCAATGATTTCAAACAATAGCATGCAGTTAATAAAATTATTATTTTTAGGCAGTATCCTTTCAGCGCAACCCTTGGATCTACAAATCCTAGCGCAGCAATTTGAGCAGACGGATAGTGAACGCCGGTTGATTGCCATTGCTAAAGCACAGGAAAAAGGCTGGCCGATTAGTGGGCAGCGTGATGGTCGATCATTCGCGATTCAAGCCTTAGCAGCAAACGGTATGCCCCTCTACAATGTGACGGAAAATATCAATTCCGCTCAGACCATTTCTACCGATGCAGTCTGGCCCGGTGGCGACGCTTCTTATTTTCTCACTGGTCTGGGTATGACCGTTGGCATTTGGGATAACGGAAAGGTCCGGGATACTCACCAGGAGATGGTCGGCCGGGTGCAGCAAATAGACGAGGCTACGGAGCTAGCTGCCCATGCGACTCATGTCTGGTGGTACGATGATCGCTGCCGGGGTGATCATTAATGCCCATGGTATGGCACATCTAGCCACATTGCACGCATACGATTGGTTCAATGATGAGAGTGAAATGGCCACCGCCGGAGCCTCTGGGTTGCGTATATCAAATCATTCCTACGGTACGATTCTAGGCTGGCACTGGAATTTTTTTGGAGATAGTCGTTGGGCTTGGTTTGGGGATTTGGAGGTGGATTCTACGGAAGACTATAGATTTGGATATTACAGCCTGGAAGCTCGTGATTGGGATATGATTGCATACAATGCGCCCTATTACCTGATCGTACTTTCGGCCGGAAATGAACGGGATGACGGTGCACCTCCCGGTACTGAACACTGGGTGTACTCTGCTGCTGATTCTGACTGGATTCTATCCACAACGCCCAGGGAGAATGATGGCCCCTGGGATTGTCTGGGCAATACCAAGGTTTCTAAAAATGTGCTAACCGTTGGTGCTGTAAGTGATATTCCCGGTGGATACGAAAATTCCGAACAGGTCCAGCTGTCCAGTTTTAGTTCCGTCGGCCCCCTGGATGACGGACGCATTAAACCGGATATCGTAGCTAACGGAGTCGGGTTGTATTCCTCCCTGCAACTAAATGATACGGATTACGGCACTTATTCGGGTACATCCATGGCGGCGCCCAGTGCATCTGGTTCCCTGACTCTGATCAGACAACACTACGAGTCGGTAATAGATACCACTCTACGGGCAGCCACCCTGAAAGGACTGGCCATTCACACTGCTGATGAGGCTGGTCAAAATCCCGGTCCGGACTATCATTTCGGTTGGGGGTTGATGAACACCCGCAAAGCTGTGGAAATGATCTCTGCCATAGGTGATGGGCATGACATTACCGAGGATGTACTCGTCAATGGGGATACGATGACTTTTGGTTATACCAGTTTAGGGACAGAACCATTTCGTGCTACCCTTAGTTGGAGCAACCCACCTGGGACACCGGTGTCACCTAGTGTGGATCCCTATGACATCATGCTTGTACACGATCTGGATCTGCGTATCATTGATCCGAATGGTACAGAATATTTTCCTTATAAACTGAGTTGATTTAATCCGGCCATGGCAGCCATTACCGGGGATAATATTGTCGATAATGTGGAGCAGATCTATATCGAACTCACTGTTCCCGGGATTTACACTGTTCAGGTTAAGCATAAAGGTAGCCTGGGGAATGGTCAACCCTTTGCATTATTGATCAGTTACGGGTCCAGTTTACAGGGGGTCGTTCATGTATCAACCAGCGGCGACGATGAAATAGCTGATGGCTCCAATACCAACCCCTTTGCCACGATCCAGGCCGCACTGGACTTTTCCAGTATGGGGGACACGATATTGGTTGCTCCGGGGGACTATGTTGAAAATATAACCATGACAAACAAAAACAATATTATCGCTTCCCATTTTATTTTGAACGGCGATTTAAATCACATTACCAATACAACCTTGGACGGTAATGGACAAGGATCTATATTGGTAATGGATCGGACTGGTCCCAATACAAAGTTGATCGGTTTTACTATTACCAACGGGTATACAACGGACAGCGGCGGCGGTTTATATTGTATCGAGAGTTATATTACAATTGAACATTGCCGGTTTATAGCCAACAGTGCCGGCATGACAAACACGACCATTAACGGTGGAGCTATCGGAGCTTGGGAATCGGATATGACCCTGCAGAATGTTACTTTCATTGAAAATGTTGCAGCGGGTAAAGGTGCTGCCCTGTTTGCGGCGCAAAGTACTGTTAGCGGTTCGCATCTGTTCCTTTATAATAACCTGGGCCAGGACCGCGGCGCTGGGCTGGCTCTTTATGAATCAACGGGAAATTTTAATCATATAACGATTGTTCATGATTCAGCGCAAGTTGCCGGCGGAGCTGTATTTATGCAGGAAAGTGAATTAACTCTGGCTAGCACGATCCTCTGGGACAATAGCCCCCAGCAAATTGCTTTCTCCGCTATGGGTGATCCGTCCATCGTAAATATTCACTATTCAATATTAGACGGTTTGTTAGCTGATGTTGAGACCAACAATAATGGCACCTTGAACTTTGGCTTGTTTAATGTCTTCGATACTGATCCACTCTTTTGCGATCCTGATTTCGGAGTATTTACCTTGGCTGAAAATTCCCCCTGCATCGGTACCGGGACCGATGGCACGAACATGGGTGTATTCGGCATTGGTTGCGATAGCATACTCGGTGTACTCAGCACGGTTCAAATACCAATATATCTTTAAATTACATCACCCGTTTCCAAATCCGTTCAATCCCAGTACAACAATTCAATTTTCTGTGAAGACGCAATGCAATGCGTCGCTACGTATCGTTGATATCAACGGTCGATTGGTGGATACCTTGCTTGAGGGTCAGGTCCAGCCGGGGCGGCACAAAATACAGTTTCAAGCCGAACAATTTTCCAACGGCATATATTTTGCCCAACTGGTTTCAGGTGATTATATTGAAACCCAAAAAATGATCTTGATAAAATAATGGCCTATTTTGGTCCGTTCCATTTGGCAGTCTCTGTCCATGATTTGATCCAAATCCGTAGGTTTTATACCGGCATTCTGAACTGCCCTGGCGCATCGTTTAAAAGAACAAAAACTACAGTTCATCATTGAACCCCTGACCCGCTTTAAAAAACAGACCTGATAACAATGCACAATATTTATCATGAACCCTATTGGCAATACCCTGGAATTCAAAGCATTTGATCATGATAGTACTAATTTTAAATAAAGAATTAATTATTGTTTATTGTTGAATGTGTTATATCATTCACATCAATCATATAATCATGGATAAAGCCAACGAAAACCCCTCATTAATTCCTATCGCTCCGTTGATGCTTCTTCGGTGGTTTTAAATATAGATTCTTGAATCTATCCCTACCAGATTAACTTCTATTTTGGAAATGATAACATATCTATGCCGAACAGTGAAGTACAATTAACCAAGTTGGTCAAGGTGTCCGACCAGCAAGCCTTCCAGCAATTATTCTATAAATATCATCCGCTATTATTTCGGTTTATTCTATACCGGGTCAATGATGAAGATCTGACAGAAGATATTGTCCAGGAGACTTTTTTACGGGTCTGGAACAATCGCAAAACATTAGATCCCAATAAATCGTTTTTTCACTGATTGCCAAAATCGGGACGAATTTATGCTACGATCATTTTCGTCACCAGGAAGTACGTAATCGCTATGAAGATACATTACCTAAACCTAATGAATCACACTATGAGAATCCCCAAAAAATATATGATGCTGATGTATTACAGAATGAAATTCGACGGGTCTTAAACAATCATCTTCCGGAAAGATGTAGGCAAATTTTTATATTGAGTCGGATGGAACAATTAGCTAACAAAGATATTGTAGCTATACTCGGTTTGTCAAAGAGAACTGTTGAAAATCAACTCTATCGCGCCTTCAAAATACTAAAAAAAGAATTAAAAGAATTAAAAAATTATTTATGAGTTATAGGTAAAAAAATCGTTTACTTAATAGATATGAAAAAGGCAGTTCTAATAGTATAAAAACTTTTTCAGATAAGAAACATTTATGTATTATGAAACCTACGATTCGAAAACACATTGAAACGCATTTGGGCGGCGAACAAACAGTCATAATTACCACCCACGCCTGATACAGCTGCAGCTTGGGCGAGGCTGGAACGGCTCATTGATATTCACCCTACAGCTGAAAAGTAATCCATAGTTAGTCGACAGTCGTTTATCCAGACCAATTTCAAATCAAAATTGGTCTGGACTATTGCCGCTTTGTTAACACTTATACTAATAACTCCGGTGATCTTGCCCTGATCACCACATCAGTTGTAACCGAGCGCGCTCAATTCAGAACCATTACCCTGGCCGATGGTTCAGTAATCAAACTCAACACAGAAAGTGAATGAACTTATAAGCGTCATTTTGAAATTGAGCACCGGTATATTGCTTTGCAGGGCGAAGCATTCTTTAATGTGCAACCTGGGAATATTCCTTTTATTGTGGAATTTGGCTCCGGTCGTGTTGAGGTTTTAGGGACAAAATTCAATGTTAAAAAACGTCGAGATGAAACAGAAATCCTCGTTACGGAGGGACGGGTTAAAGTAGCCGGTCTTGAGTTCGGAGAAACCTATTTAACAACTGGGCAGCTGGTAAATGTGGTTGGCAGAACCAAAATAGGTCCAATTATTACCTATAAATTTAAGGGTGCACCTGGTTGAGTCCATAATAATCTCATCATGCAGCAAGTAAATCTGCGAACCATTTGCAATGAAATTGAACGTAAATTTGATATTAGTGTCGAATTTGAAAGTGATGAACCCAGTGATTTGAAAGTTACCGGTGTGATCGATACCACTGAACTTGATCGGGTTCTGAGTACGCTTACTGCATTAGCGCAACGGTCATATAGATTTGAAAAGGACACATACATCATTTATTAATGTTTACCTAATATCATTTATAGAACCCTTTGAATAAAGCCTTATCATATCGACCTTTTGCTATTTATGGACTATTACTTTTTCTATCGAGTGTCTTATGATTTTATAGGCTGATTATCTTGTTTTTTTGCCCTTTGGTCTTTTTCGATCTAAAAAGAATACACCTTTCCTCCGTTTATTAATAAATTCTTGTTAATAGACTATTTAAAAGTTAAAAGGCAATCTTAAAACCATGTATTTGGTTACAAGGAAAGAGTAATTTGAAATTGGCCGGAGATATTAATCTTGTTGGGAATCTGGAAGTGCAAAATGGTGTAGATCTGCGTATTTACAAAGGGGCAAAAATTCATTTAACGGACAACTATTCTATCATGATGAACAGGGGAAATCTGATCATTGACGGGATCCAAGATGAAATGATAACACTTAGATCCAATGCTGCACATCCATCCTTTGGAAACTGGGCTAGGATCATTATTGAGAACGGCAACTTTGGATGGAATGAAAAAATCAAAAAGTATTTGACATAAGATACAAGCATGGGTATCTTAATTAGGCTATAGTACATAATCAGCCAGATGGTTTGCCAATGATTAGTTTAACAGTAGAAATCAAGAAACCAGTTCTCACTGCCTTCTTCCTGACGGTTTCCTGTTTGTCCGGGCAGGAAGGTGAATGGATAAATGTTGCTCCTTTTGATGATGCATTACGTAGAACGGTAAAAGGATCTTTTATTTCAGAAAATGAAGGGTGGATTTTTCGGGTTCCCAACGATATACTATATCATACATCTGACGGCGGGATGACGTGGGACATTGTTCATATTATACCTGAAACTAATGGATATTCATTTTTTCAAGATATTCAATTTGTTGATGAAAACTATGGTTTTGCTACGGTAAAACTTCATTACGACTCCAATGTTGAAGTAGAACAGTTCTGGAAGACTTCTGATGGTGGTTCTACATGGGTTGATATGACAGATACAACATTCATGTATCCAGATGGATACACTCATTTATGGGTAAGACCTTTTTATTTTATAAATGATTCTGTAGGTTTTGCAGGTGGGCCCCCAGATGTTGATAATAACAGGGGACGGATTTATAAAACAATTGATAGGGGCGAAAATTGGTATGAAACCAATATATCAAACATTGACGATCCACTCTATGATGGAGAATGGATTGTAAATAAGTTTTATTTTGTAGATAACTTGCATGGGTGGGCAGTGTGTAGCGGCCCTCCAATCGATGCAGGAATGGCTTGGAAAACTATCGATGGAGGAGAAAATTGGGAAATTGCAATTCTGCCAGATCCACCAGATATCTTTGATGTCCATTTTATTGATGAAAACCATGGTGGAGTAACTGCCAGAAATTTCTATTTTTCAGATTTAATACTTACAGAAGATAATTTTAATTCAGAATCTTATCATTATTATTGGGACGATCTAAATGTTGGATTTATTTTGAGATTACGTTTTCAAACCGAGAATATAATTTGGGTTGTGGGACAATATGGGAATGATTTAAAAATATTAAAAAGTGTAAACGGAGGAGAAACTTTTAATGAATATCAAATTATAGTAGGAAACAGTTCTTTATATTGCTATCAAATAGAATTTTTTGAAAATACTGGTTATATATTTGCGACAAATAGACTATTGAAATACGAGGGAGGTGACGTAAATATTAATACAGACTATCCGGAAAAAACTTCTTTTAGTAGAATTTATCCCAATCCTTTCAATTCGACGACAACCATTCGTTACGGTTTACCGGAAAGCAGTGATGTGTCCGTGATTGTGTATGATATCACCGGCCGGGAGATCATAGAGCTTGTAGATTCAAGGGTTCCAGCCGGAGACCGCCGGGTGGTCTGGAATGGAAGAGATCGGCACGGAAATTCGGTGGCCAGTGGACTTTACATTTATCGTCTGGTGGCAAAGTCGAATAAAACGAAGCAAATATTTACCCAATCCAATAAAATGGTGTTGTTGAAATAGGAAATACATTAGGGTTGGCTGTTTGTTGCCGTCGCCCCATTTTCTTGCTTTTTATGCCTTTTTGGTCTTTTTCGATCTAAAAAGAATACACCTTCCCTCCGTTTATTAATAAATTCTTGTTAATAGACTATTTAAAAGGCAATCTTAAAACCATGTATTTGGTTGCAAGGAAAGAGTAATTTGAGATTAGCTGGAAGTGGAGGCAAAGTTCCCGCCCGGCAAATAGAAACTCTTCACTCCCTGCACCAGTGCAAGTTCTCGCTTAAGCCGACGTACTTCATGTACACTTTTTTATACTAAGTCCACCGGCAAGATAGTGAAATAAAGTAGAAATGGAATATTCTCAATTCCCGAAAATAAACCTTGCCGAAAAAAATTAAAATCATTACCCTGACTATAGAATATCAGAATTTGTTAGGATTGTTGAATTGATCGCATTAAAAAAAGACAGTGAAAATGTTTAGCAAGGTTTTACCCCATTCACTGTGCTGGTGGCGGGTAAAACTGGAGGAACAACCCAGTCCTCCCGCAGTACTGCGGGAAGGGGGCGCAAGTTTCAAGGGGTTCTACCAAAGCGGGGAGCTGGTAACAATATCGTCATTTACAAAAAGGAGATAACCCATGAGTAAAATAAAACCAGTTCTACTGAGCACCTTGACAGCAAGCATGTTATTCGCCCAAACTTCCCAATGGCAACTTGCCGATGGAACCGAGGGAATTTTTATTCATGATATTGAGTTTTATGAAAGCGACCGCGATACACTGTATGCGACCAGTTGGCCTGCACTTCTAATGAGCACGGACAGGGGGGCAACCTGGGATAGCGTTGCATGGGCCCGAGCCCGTGCAGTGATAAAAATTGACCCGTTTGATTCAAAAAGGCTCTTACTCGGTGACTATCTATTCTTCCCACTCACTGGTACTGAAATATTAATGACTGAAGATGGTGGTATCAATTGGGAGTCAATATTTCTGGGCGAACATTACCCGACTGATTTACCAATCATCGAAAATGACCCTGGCGATCCTCATACTGTATATATTGTTGTAACTTCAAACAGATTTTATCGAAGTTTGGATTATGGCCATAATTGGGATAGTATTCCCTCGCCAGATGATATAGAGATCGGAGCTACTAGTTCATTAGCTATTGCGCCCTCCAATAATGACATTATTTATGCAGGCTATTACAGTCCGTTGGAGATTTATAAAAGTACCGATCGTAGTCAAACCTGGGCTCAAATACCATTTCCATTCATTAACGGAAGTTGGATATTTATAGCCGTCCATCCTGAAAATCCCGATATACTCTATGTTGCAGTACAATCAGGAGAAGATTGGGGGGTATATAAATCCAATGATGGCGGGGAAAGCTGGGCCCAAAAGAATAACGGACTAGAAGCTCTGGCTAGATATGATTTGATCAATACGATTGTGATTCATCCAAAAGAGCCAGAGACGCTCTACCTTGGAGTAACCCGTTACGCCGCCGATTATATCCCCATTCTTTATCGATCGGTCGATGGAGCGGAGAGTTGGATACCCTTTAACGCCGGATTGCTCGATACGATCGATAGCAACAGATCTGTCAACACGCTTGCTATAGATACATTGAATAACCGCATCTATGCGGGAACAGAACATGGGATTTATGTACGTGACTTTGAACTTAACATTGATGATAACGATGTGCAATTACCGCAAACATTTTCACTGGAGCAGAATTATCCAAACCCATTTAATGCGGCCACGACCATCCCCTACACTTTGTTGGAAGAATCGTTAGTGAATCTGACACTCTACGATATTTCGGGGCGGCGGGTAAAAACATTAATTGATGATACCGTGCCGGCAGGGATACACAACACGGAATTGGACGCCGAAAACCTGCCCAGCGGACTCTATATTTATCGACTTAAGATCGGTACGGAAGCGCTGATGCGTAAAGCGGTACTGATGAAATAACCATGACAAAAAGGATAACAACCATGAAAACGATCCAAACACTCATTACAACTGTATGTATACTAACCACACCGCTGTTTTTCGCCCAAACTTCCCAATGGCAACTTGCCGATGGAACCGAGGGAATTTTTATCAATGATATTGAGTTTTATGAAAGCGACCGCGATACACTTTATGCTGTCAGTCGTCATGCACTATTAATGAGCACGGACAGGGGGACAAGCTGGGATAGCATTAGCATTTCCAATTACGGATGGTATCCAAAGATAGGAATTGACCCGTTTGATTCAAGAAGAATCTTATTAAGTTACGAATATCAAGCCCCTCTTGGTATAGGTACGGCAGTATTAAAGAGTGAAGATGGCGGGGTAACTTGGGATACTCTTTTTTTGTACTACGCTGATTTTATTATCCCTGATTTGCCCACAATAGAAGTTGATCCCGGCGATCTGAATACAGTGTATATTGTTGTCACCCAAAACACCTTTTATAGAAGCTCTGACTTTGGGAATTCCTGGGATAGTATTCCTTCGCCAGCAAATGTATATGGTCTTATTTCATTAGCCATTGCGCCCTCCAATAATGACATTATTTATGCAGGCTATTCCAATCCGTTGGAGATTTATAAAAGTACCGATCAAAGCCAAACCTGGGATCAAATACCATTTCCATTCATTAATGGATGGTCGATATTTATAGCCGTCCATCCGGAGAATCCAGATGTTGTTTATGCGGCAACGGCGTATGATGTGTATAAAAGCGTTAATGGAGGTCAAACCTGGGAGGAAAAGAATAACGGAATCGAAGCTCTGGCTATATATGATTTGATCAATACGATTGTGATTCATCCAAAAGAGCCAGAGACCCTCTACCTTGGAGTAACCCGTTCCGCCGCCGATGATATCCCCATTCTTTATCGATCGGTCGATGGAGCGGAGAGTTGGATACCCTTTAACGCCGGATTGCTCGATACCAACGGATCTGTCAACACGCTTGCTATTGATACATTGAATCATCGCATCTATGCGGGGACTCGTCACGGTATATATATCTATGATAACAATTTAGATATTGATGATACCGATGTACAATTACCGCAAACATTTTCACTGGAGCAGAATTATCCAAACCCATTTAATGCGGCCACGACCATCCCCTACACTTTGTTGGAAGCATCGTTGGTGAATCTGACACTCTACGATATTTCAGGGCGGCGGGTAAAAACATTAATTGATGATACCGTGCCGGCAGGGATACACAAGACGGAATTGGGCGCCGAAAACCTGCCCAGCGGACTCTATATTTATCGACTTAAGATCGGTACGGAAGCGCTGATGCGTAAAGCGATACTGATGAAATAACCATGACAAAAAGGAGACAATCATGAAAACGATCCAAACACTCATTACAACTGTATGTATACTAACCACACCGCTGTTATTCGCCCAAACTTCCCAATGGCAACTTGCCGATGGAACCGAGGGGAGAGCTATCTATGATATTGAGTTTTATGAAAGTGACCGCGATACACTTTATGCTATCAGTGATCATGCACTTTTAATGAGCACGGACAGGGGGGCAAGCTGGGATAGCGTTACATCGGTCCCAGCCCCAGCCGCCGGTGCAGTGATAGAAATTGACCCGTTTGATTCAAAAAGGCTCTTACTCGGTTACTATATATTATCACCCTCTGGTACTGAGATATTAATGACTGAAGATGGTGGTATCAATTGGGAGTCAATATTTCTGGATTATGGTCAATGGCCCGTTTTTCCAATCATCGAAAATGATCCCGGCGATCCTCATACTGTATATATTAATGTAACTCCAAATACATTTTATCGTAGTTCGGATTATGGCCATACTTGGGATAGTATCCCCTCGCCAGATATAGAGGGCCACGGGTACGAACCAGGGCGCGGACAGATTAATTCATTAGCCATTGCGCCCTCCGATAATGATATTATTTATGCAGGCTGTTTTAATCTTAACACATACAATAATGAAATTTATAAAAGTACCGATCGCAGCCAAACCTGGGATCAAATACCATTTCCATCCATTAATGGATGGTCGATATTTATAGCCGTCCACCCTGAAAATCCCGATATACTCTATGTTGCAGTGCACTTAGGAGAAGATCAGGGCGTATATAAATCGAATGATGGCGGGGAAAACTGGGCCCAAAAGAATAACGGAATCGAAGCTCTGGCTGGGGATAATTTGATACATACGATTGTGATTCATCCAAAAGAGCCAGAGACCCTTTACCTTGGAGTAGGCGGTTCTGCCGATAATGGGGATAACCCCATTCTTTATCGATCGGTCGATGGAGCGGAGAGTTGGATACCCTTTAACGCCGGATTGCTCGATACCAACGGATCTGTCAACACGCTTGCGATTGATACATTGAATCATCGCATGTATGCGGGAACAAATCGAGGGATTTATGTCCGTGACTTTGAACTTAACATTGATGATAACGATGTACAATTACCACAAACATTTTCACTGGAGCAGAATTATCCCAACCCATTTAATGCGGCCACAACCATCCCCTACACCTTGTTGGAAGAATCATGGGTGCACCTGACACTCTACGATATTTCAGGGCGGCGGGTAAAAACATTAATTGATGATACTGTGCCGGCAGGGATATACAAGGCAGAATTGGACGCCGAAAACCTGCCCAGCGGTCTCTATATTTATCGACTCAAGATCGGTACGGAAGTGCTGATGCGTAAAGCGGTACTGATGAAATAGCGGTTTAATTCCACTGTAACATTGACTTTTACCCTGACTGGCTTTTAGACTACAGGGGCGGCAGAAACGAAAAAACTCATTCTATTATGATATTATGATGAAAAATAAGCAAATCATTTTTACATTACCATTATTCTTGAGTTTCATTTTTGCCCAAATTTCCCAATGGCAACGTGCCGATGGAACCGCCGGGTATACTATCCACGATATTGAGTTTTATGAAAGTGACCGCGATACACTTTATGCGACCAGTTGGTCTGCACTTTTAATGAGCACGGACAGGGGCGCAAGCTGGGATAGTATTTCTCCAATGTATGGAGCAGTAATAGAAATTGACCCGTTTGATTCAAGAAGGCTCTTACTCGGTCACGAGGGATTACCAACTGATGGGACTGAGATATTAATGAGTGAAGATGGCGGCATCAATTGGGAATCAATATTTTTGGGTTATAGTCAATCGCCCGATTCACCAATCATCGAAAATGATCCCGACGATCCTTATACTGTATATATTGATGTAACTTCAAATAGATTTTATCGAAGTTCGGATTATGGCCATACTTGGGATAGCATTCCCTCGCCAGATATAGAGATCGGAGTTATTAGTTCATTAGCCATTGCGCCCTCCAATAATGACATTATTTATACCGGCTGTTTTAATCTTAACACGTTTAATCATGAGATTTATAAGAGTACCGATCGCAGCCAAACCTGGAATCAAATACCATTTCCATCCGTTTACCCGGCTAGGATGCGTATAGCTGTAGATCCTGAAAATCCCGATATACTCTATGTTGCGATAAGTTCAGGAGAAGATCGGGGGGTATATAAATCCAATGATAGCGGGGCAAACTGGGCCCAAAAGAATAACGGAATCGAAGCTCTGGCTGGATTAGATTGGATAAGAACGATTGTGATCCATCCAAAAGAGCCAGAGACACTTTACCTTGGAGTAAGCGGTTCTGCCGATAATGGGTATAACCCCATTCTTTATCGATCGATCGATGGAGCGGAGAGTTGGATGCCCTTTAACGCCGGATTGCTCGATACCCATGGGCGTGTCAACACGCTTGCGATTGATACATTGAATAACCGCATCTATGCGGGGACTCGTCACGGTATATATATCTATGATAACAATTTAGATATTGATGATACCGATGTACAATTACCGCAAACATTTTCACTGGAGCAGAATTATCCAAACCCATTTAATGCGGCCACGACCATCCCCTACACCTTGTTGGAAGAATCATGGGTGCACCTGACACTCTACGATATTTCAGGGCGGCGGGTAAAAACATTAATTGATGATACCGTGCCGGCAGGGGTACACAACACGGAATTGGACGCCGAAAACCTGCCCAGCGGCCTCTATATTTATCGACTCAAGATCGGTACAGAGACAATTATGCGTAAAGCGGTACTGATCAAATAACCATGACAAAAAGGAGACAATCATGAAAACGATCCAAACACTCATTACAACTGTATGTATACTAACCACACCGTTGGTTTTCGCCCAGGAAACGCCAAAAAGTAATCCCTATGATGGGTCCGCTACAGACGAAGGCGGTACGGAAAGCCAACCAATAATTATAGTCTCGCCCACAGCCTACAGATCGGTTGATGATTAGATCTACCCCAGCAGTTATACCCAATCGGAAATGTCAATTGCCGTGAGTCCCGTCGACCCCACTAAACTGTTGGTGGGAGCGAATACAATTCAGCGTATAGGAGATGACACTTATTTCTATCAAGGCTACTATTATTCGCACAATGCTGGCACGGATTGGGCCGGGGGAGATACCCTTCCTGGAATAACGAGCATCTCATTCGACCCTGCAGTTGCATTTGATACAGAAGGGAATGCATTTTTCCACTTTATTACATATGATGAAGGATATGTTAAAAAATCCACAGATGGGGGTGTGACTTGGCAGGAGTCTAGTGTACTTCCTGGAATAGGAGGAGAAGCGGATAAAGGCCATATGGCAATCGCTGGAAACGACAATATCTTTGTTGGCCTAACACATTTTGTCCAGGGTCCCGGTGATCCCGTTATGATTTCTCGTTCAACCGATGGGGGTGCATCTTTTTTAGATGCTGCCGATATTAGCGGGGCGATCACCAGTGATTTCTCAATGGGGGTCAATTTAGCCATCGGATCCGCTGATGAAGTCTATGCAGTTTGGGCCATTGCTGATGACTGGGGGGCAGACCAGTACGGCAGTGACGGGATTGGTTTCAATAAATCGATTGACGGGGGTGAAACTTGGCAGGAACCTGCCCGAATTTTTGATATTGATGGCAGCCGTGATTTTTGGGATCATAAAAACCCCGATAGTGCTGAAGTAAGGATGAATGATTTTCCATGCATCGCAGTGGACCGCAGTGGTGGATGGCGGGATGGCACCATCTACATGGTATGGGGCGAAAAAGGTGAAGCCCCAGATATCTCGGATATATTATTCAGCCGCTCGGCCAACGAGGGCGCAACGTGGAGCGCACCTGTAAGAATCCACGATGACAATACCAGCAATGATCAATGGTTTCCATGGATCACAATTGATGATCTGGGGGTGATCCACATCGTTTTTTATGATAGCCGAAATGATCCCAATAATCAACTCACAGAAGTTTGGGTCGCCCAATCTATAGATGGTGGGCATTCCTTTACAAATTTTAGAGTCAGTGATGTTGCCTTCATGCCAGTTCCAATCGAGATCCCAGAGGTTAATCCTAGTTATATGGGAGATTATATTGGTATTACTTCAACACGCGGGAAAGCATACGCGTCTTGGATGGATAACCGCACAGGGATTTATCAGGCCTACGTGGATATTATCGACAATACCGTTAGTGGAACAATAACAGAAAATACAACTTGGTCGGGTTATAAATTAGTCACCGGTGACGTTGTTCTAAATGACGAGGTTGCTTTAACGATTGATCCTGGCACTCATATTGCATTTGCAGAAAATGCGGAGTTGTATATCAACGGTATTGTTATCGCGGAAGGCACACAATCGGACCCCATTATTTTTACCGGCGATGGCGGTGTTGGCCTTGGTATTGGAATTGATGACCAGGCCTGGGCCCAATTCCGATATTGCCATTTTACAGACATCGGTGTTCTATCCAGTGTTGATAATGGTGCAATCCCGGACCCGCTCAACGGACTATGTATTATTGAACGATGTACGTTTGAAAATGGTAGCAGTGTCGCTTTAGGTATTTCTGGAGTGAACAACCGGTCAGTGATCCGCAATTGCCAATTTTCAAATAGTCAGTATGGTATTGTTTCCTGGGACTGGGCAGAACCGGAGATCACTGGGTGTATATTTACTGGAAATGACGGTGGTATATTATCAGCAATTTATTCTAAACCGCTAATTAGAGGATGTACTTTTGACGGTAACAACAATGGCATAGGTCTCGAGGCCACAATTTCTTCCGCCCCCAAATTATGGAAAGTGGAGGAGAATGCATGGGTATGTTCCGCGAACAATAATGTGTTTACACAGTGCAATCCGGCTGTTTTGGCAAGTGGTGAGTCCTATCCGAGATTAGGTTTCAATCTCAATATTAAGAATGTGCCAGAAGTGGAAGGTATTCCCGAAGGCTATGGTCGAACAGGTTGGAACCGGTTTTACGATAATAATGTCACCGATATTGTCAATAACAATCAGTTCGCTATTTATGCCATTGGGAATAATTGGTATCCGCCCCATCCTCTGGGGCTAGTGAGTTGTAGTGAATCGGAAGCGGATACTGTAGGGGCGGTGGTGTGGGAGCCCACGGTCTATGGTCTTGTGGGGAACAATGTGATTACTGATCCACCAGAACCGGATGCAGTTGCACTTCCACCGGGCCGTCTGGCGGAAGGGGAAGGGGATTTTGAATTGGCCCTTGAGCTCTATGACGAGATGGTCAATAATGAACAGAGTGTAGCGGCTGTATATGGCGTGGCCCGTTGTTTGTGGCAGCAGGACAATGTAACGGGCATTATCGATAAGATGGACGAGTACTCCCAGCTCTATCCTGGTTCTGCTATAGAAGAACAGAGTGTCTCTATCCTGGCATCCTATAAACTGTATTTAGCCGGGAATGCAAACCTGAATGAGGCGCTGGAGCATATAGACTATCTCAAGCTGAATTATCCCACCACTGAGTTAGAACCGAAACTCTTGTTTGAAGAAGCGCAGGTCCATGAGAAACTGCAAGGGAGTGCAAAGATGATGGCCGGTGCCCAACGCCAACGATTACCCGTAAAAGCAGAAACGGCGTATAGTATATTAGCGGAAAAGTACCCGGATACACCCCTGGGGGTGCTGGCAGCCATCATGGTCGGGGAACCACCTCGTAAAAATATAGATAGTAGTCCCCTACCAGAGAATTTTATCTTGGCCAGTAATTACCCAAACCCCTTCAACCCGAACACGACCATTCGTTACGGTTTACCGGAAAACAGTGATGTGACCCTCATTGTGTATGATATCACCGGCCGGGAGATCATACAGCTGGTAGATTCGAGAGTTCCAGCCGGAGACCGCCGGGTGATCTGGAATGGAAGAGATAGGCACGGAAACCCAGTGGCCAGTGGACTTTATATTTATCGCCTGGTGGCAAAATCGAATGAAACGAAGCAAGTATTTACCCAATCCAATAAAATGGTGTTGATGAAATAGTAAATGAATAGGGTGGCTGTTTGTTGCCGTTACTCCATTTTTAAAAGCGATGCACATCCATACAATTAAGGAGTGTAAACATCATGCTGGTATTATTAGGGTCATAGTACAACTCGATGATTAAAGCCTGATTATATCTACCTTGTTCTATTGAGTAAGCAGCGGTCGTTGTGAGGTTGGAAACTCAACTAATTGCCCAACCTTGCCCCAATCCACGATGGCGGATGTAATTAAGTTTTAAAAATATTGTTATAGCTTACTTATTTCTTGTTGGTTAAGGGGGGGGGGGAATCGTATTGGTGGCTCCTTTTTTTATTTATATTTCATTTATATTGTAAATGTAAATTTATTATTATCATGAAACACAAAATGCTCATTGTCGATGATGAACCGGATATCCGCGAAATTATCAGATATAACCTCGAACAAGAAAATTATATTGCGATTGAGGCAGAAAACGGCGATGAAGCGTTGGATCAATTGAAAAATAATCCTGACCTCATCATCCTCGACATTATGATGCCGGGCAAAGACGGGTATGAAGTTTGTCGTAAAATACGCTCCGCAGGTAATAATGTATCGATAATGTTTTTGACAGCTATGGATCGCGAATTTGATGAAGTAAAAGCGTTGGAAATGGGTGGCGATGATTATATTGTTAAACCATTCAGACCCAAGAAACTATTAGCCCGAGTCAATGCAATAACCCGCCGGGCCAAAGAGAATAGTGAGAAATTAAAAGGAATTATATACAAAACTTCCGAAAACCACCTTGGAAATGTCGGAAGTATTTAGTACAATAGCCTTATAATTGTAAAACAACACTATGACTTACAAAGCACCAGAAAAACATTTCAGGAATGGTTCTACACCCTTCAGCAGATGTCTGATATTGCCGAGAAGATGGAAAGGAAGAAGCTTCGCTACAAGGATTTGGTGGGGTGAGTGAAGATGGTGAGTAAGCAGCTTCGGTTTAGCGCCATATTCCCTATCTTCCGGGGGCCGTTTCTCAGACGCGTAGCACAGGGTCGCCATGTTTCGGCACTGCTTGAACTGGGGGGGGGGTTCTCAAGCTTCTCACCACCGAAGCGGCAACAGCCGCTGAGGGATTGGTTTGAATTCTTCTATGCCTTGTTGTCCTCCAATTATCGATGTGAATATGTTTACAAGAACGCCATCGCCACCAAGCTCTATCTCAATGGTCACCACTCTCTACAGAACTCCCTACTAACAGATGAACTGAGAAGTGGGAACAGTAGAGCTGATGTCGTGATCCTCAACGGCACATCCACAGTCTACGAAGTTAAGTCTGCGTACGACTCATTCGATCGGCTAGCCAGTCAGCTGGCGGATTACCGCAAGGTCTTCGATCATATCATCGTGGTCACTACCAAAGAGAAAGCCAATCGTGTGATAGACCTGGTTGACGATCTTATTGGTGTCATGAGTCTTGATGCGGAAGGAGAACTTGTTGTAGTCAAGAAATCATCTTCAAATAAGGCAAATACAGATACTGCAGCCGTGTTCGATTGTATGAGGCAACCTGAGTTCTGTGCGGTCGTCAAAAAGGAGTTCGGAGGCATTCCCGATGTTCCCAACTCCCAGATCTACCGTGAAGCACGAGCGCTATTCTGCCAGCTTGATCCGATCCGGGCTCACGACCTGATGATTGAGCGTGTCAGACTGCGTGGTAAAAGAAAACCGTTCGTTGATCTAGTAGATAATGCGCCAATATCTCTGAAGCATGCTTGTCTATCGTTCTCTAAGTCGCAAGCTTTGGCGATTCAGATCAAGGAGAAGCTCGCAGAGCCGTTATTAGCATGAATTACTTCCCCTTCCTTCGAGGCAAGCAAAATGAGCTAATGGCAGTCCGAGACTTGGCGTCTAATATAGCCAAACACAGACGTGTCATTCCGATCATTGAACCGGTCAAAGCGAATTCAACAACCCGCATATCAATTGATCGCTTCATTGAAGAGTCAATGCCATTCCTGTTTATATGCAACCCGATTCACGGAGAATTCAAAGACAATGCTGCAGGTATTAGTACGGGTCTCATCAACCAGACATTGATCGAATACGACAACTGGACGCCATCTCTTTACGTCATCGATGGACAAAAGGCGGTTCAAGAACTTGAAGGCTTCATCAATACATATGGCGCTAACTACCCGTTAGCGTTGATTTATTACGGTCGCCCACAACAGAATGCTGTCCGTAAAATGATCAAAGAAAATGACTTTCGGTGGCACGTTTTCATGGATGGCCGTGTCGAAAGCGCTTATATCCAATCTGTCTCTGACGACTCATGCGTCCTGGTATCTGATCGATTCGTTCGCAAACCTCGTAACGCCGATTACCCTGAAAAAGAGTTCTTTACCGACCTTAATACAGTAGCAGGAAACCCCAATAGGTCACACTTCGGTGATTTCTCCATCGGGGATCACTACACCGAGACTGGTGGGCCTGCGCATGCTGTCGCGTTGCATCATGTACACTACGCAAAAAGGTCACGGACTCTCGATATCTCCCACTTTATTTCAGACCGCATTCACACGTCCGTCGATACGCCTGGCAAGATCATTGAAGCCTTGAATCACTTGGTAGAGTCATTGGACACCTTTCAGCCGAACAATACTCAAGCGTGCCTAGAATACCGTGAGATGAACAAACACGAGCAATCCAAAGGATTAGGCTACATGAAGCGCTTGGCCATCAAACATCACTTGGAAATCATGCTCGGCAACGGTCTTGAAAGGGTAAATGATGACATAGAAAAAGCTAAAGATCATCGAACTGGTCAGATATGACTACCAGCTCACCAAGGCGAATATTAACAAAGAGTTCAAAATGGATTATCCAGGCACAGTGCTGGAGCGGATGCAGGCCATGACTGATCGGTTGTTTCAGCCGCTCAAAACTCGCCGGATTGATCGCCCAAGGTCAAAAGGGTTTAGTGTTCAGAAGTTTTGTATATAATTCCCAAATTAAAAGGCTGTTAATAATTCCAATATTTTTCCAGTTTTATTTTCAATAACACCTTATTTTGGCCAATCTACATTGGAATAAAAAGCTCCAATTAAGAGGCTTTTGTCATCGAGTACGAAGATCGGGAACAACGAGACTCGAATTTGTGAAATTTGACTAATTGATCCAATGTCTTTTTTTGTTTTAACTGAACCCACACCAACATTTTTATATCCAGAGAGTGGATTTGATCAAAGATAATTTAAATTGTATTCATTTTCTGTAAAAGCTCGCGGGAAAGTATAGCTGTTGAATTAGATTATAATTAAAGAATAGTTAATAAATGGTTATAAATAGGCGAATTAAATCACCGAGAACTGTTCTATTTTCTCATTTTTTCTCCAGTTAATCGCTTATATGCCTTGCGATATTTCTTCATTTTTATTACATCGGTTTTGGATAATTTTTTTTGATTTTTACGGTGTTGATAGTTATCGGTTAGATCGGCCACCTTGACTTTTATTGCCAGGGGATTTGTTTTTACCCGATCGATGTAATGTATATACGATTCCCATTTCCGACGAGACAGGAGATCCACTGCCCGACACACTTTTTTGCTAAAGCCCTTTTGTAACAATTCATCAATGGTAATCTTCCCTGATTCGACAGTGTCATGCAATACGGCAACTACTTTTGCCATATTATTATCCATCTGCATCATCACCCGCAGTGGATGTAGTATTTCCGGTTCATGGCTGCGACCTTTTAATCCGCTGTGAATTTTGGCGGCGATCCGTACAGCTTTATCAAGTTTATCCATCTATAAAATTAAAGAAAAAATAATAAAAAAATTAGTGCGTGATCTATACAATTTTTCGAGTAAAATGATTAATTTTACCAAATTGGTTTCGTTCAGATATAGCAAATTGATGATCGTATTTCTTGTCTTCATCGAAAACGCCTGAGTTTAACCAGTATTTAATATGGTCAATATATATACGTTGATTTATGACAAGTACACAGATGAAAAAACAACGACCAACAATTGATGAAAATTATATCCCGAAAGAGATTAGTTGGCTGGCATTTAACGAACGGGTATTGCAGGAGGGTGCTGATAAATCCGTTCCCCTGATCGAACGGATGAAATTTCTTGGTATTTATTCTTCCAATATGGATGAATTTTTCCGGGTCCGCGTAGCAACCTTAAAACGATTAATAAAACTGGGCCCCCGGGCCACACAATTTGTTGGTCACGATCCCATGGAAGTCCTCCACAAAGTGCAAAAGATCGTCGTAGCGCAGCACAGACATTATAACGGTGTATTCGAAGAGAGTTTGCATGAATTAGCTGAAAATCATATTCATTTTGTCGATGAAAATCAATTGGACGCGGCACAGGAATCATTTGTCCAAAATTATTTTTCCGATAAGGTCCGCACAGAATTAAGCCCGACTATTTTTAATAAGACAAGTAAGCTACCGGAGTTAGAAGACGGTTCCATTTACCTGGCCATCATTATGGTTGATTCTGTGCAGAAACATAAAAATCGGTATGCCCTGATGGAAGTGCCCACTCGAAAGCTTCCCCGATTCACGGTGTTACCAAAACGAAGCCGCGAACATTACATAATATTTCTGGATGATATTATTCGCTATTCAATGAAAGATATCTTTCATTTCTTTCCTCATAACACTTTTACAGCGTTTACCATTAAAATCAGTCGCGATGCCGAACTAGACCTAGATGATGATATCGCTGAAAGTTATGTGCAAAAAATGTCTAAAAGTTTACACCAGCGACTGACAGCTTCTCCAGTCAGGTTTGTGTACGATGAGCGCATCCCTAACAACTTTTTAGAGGTCATTCTGAACAAATTGAAAATCACCAATGAAGATACACTCATCCCAGGGAGCAGATATCATAACCGGAGTGACTTTATACAATTTCCCAAATTGGGTTCTCCACGCTTAAACTGTAAAAAGATCAAACCGGTACTGCACAAAGGATTTCAAACGGATGGACGTTTAACGGATAAGATCAAAAAATGCGATCTGCTACTGCATGTTCCCTACAATCCTTTTTCACACTTTTTAACGTTTTTGCGAGAAACAGCAATTGATCCGAAAGTCAAAGAGATTAAAATTACTTTATACCGTCTGGGGAAGGTTTCCAGCATCGTCAGCGCCTTACGCAATGCAATTCGCAATGGTAAGAACGTTTCAGTTATTTTAGAACTGCAAGCCAGATTTGATGAAAAAGCGAATATAAAATGGGGTGATGTATTGCAGGATGCTGGTGCTAAAGTAATTTTTGGTGTACCGGGTTTAAAAGTGCATTCTAAATTGTGTTTAGTCTCCCGGCAGGAAGGAAAAAAAATTCATAATTATGCTGTGCTTGGTACCGGTAATTTTAATGAAGACACCGCCAGTATATATGAAGATCTTTTTTTGTTTACAGCCCGCTCTGAAATTACCAGCGAGGTAAAAAAAGTATTTCAATTTTTTCAGAAAAATTACATTCATCCAGATTTTAATCATTTGATCGTTTCACCGTTCAATTGCCGAAAAAAGATAGCAGCACTGATCAACCGTGAGATTGAGTATGCAAAGCAGGGTAAAAAGGCACGAATTGTTGTTAAGAAAAATCACTTAGGCGATTACTCCATCATTGACCAATTGTATAATGCCTCACAGCACGGCGTGGAAGTGATTCTTATTATCAGAACGATGTTTTGTGCGTTACCAAAAAATAAAAATCAAATAAAGAATTTTCGGTCTTTAGGCGTCGTTGACAATTTTCTGGAGCATTCAAGATTCATGGTTTTTTATAATGATGGTGATCCCAAATACTATTTAGGATCAGGAGATTGGCTACCTAGAAACTTCGATAAGCGGGTTGAAGTACTCGTACCAGTATTAGACCAAACTTTGCGAACATATCTGGATATATTAATTAAGATCTATTTAAAGGATAATTCAAAAGCTCGGGTTTGGGACAGACAACTGACCAATGCGATCAATACAAACGATCTAAAAAGACCGTATAAAGCCCAAACCCACATTTACAAATATCTAAAACACCTACACTCCTAAATGTTAGCGGAGGGATTAAAATTTGCTGCTGTTGATGTGGGCAGCAATGCCATGCGGCTGCTATTTACCAGAGTATTGGATAATTTTAACACTTATTATATAAAAGAAGCTCTGTTTCGAATGCCGCTCAGGTTGGGGGAGGATGCCTTTACTACACACCGGATCAGTACAGACAAAATTGAGCGGTTATTAAAAACCATGGTAGCATTTGAAAATCTGATTCAAGCTTATGAACCGATCGCGTTCCGCTCATGTGCTACTGCTGCGTTGCGTTTTGCAGAAAATGGAGCAGAGATTGTGCAGAAAATCAATAGGGATACGAATTTAAATATCAGTCTCATTTCCGGAAACGAGGAAGCACGACTGATCATGACCAACCAGATTGAAAGGCATTTAAACCCCCTGAAACGCTATGTGTATATTGATGTAGGTGGAGGCAGTACAGAGGTCAGTTTTATATTAAACAAGCAGAAGGCATTTTATAGATCATTCCCAATCGGTTCCGTCAGACTGCTTAAAGGACAAGTACAGGAAACGGACTGGGAAAAAATGAAATTATGGATTGCAAATAAAAAGGAATCGTTTGGAGGACCCACACAAGCCATCGGCAGCGGTGGGAACATTAATAAGATTTTTGCAATGCTTGATAAACCAAAACAGAAATCACTCCACTATACGGAAATTGTGAACATAGTCGATATGATTGAACCCTATAATTATCATGAACGCATAAGCAAATTGGGATTACGGCCGGATCGCGCAGATGTGATCACCTATGCCGGAGCAATATATCTGAAAGCCATGAAATATGCCGGAGCGGAAAAAATGATTGTACCCCAGGCCGGTCTTCCAGATGGCATAATCCATGCATTATACGCAGCTTACCGAGCAGAATAACTAAATATATAAATAGGGATATTTGTAAGAAAAGAAGCCCCGGAATTTCGGGGCTTCTTTCTGTCAGTTAAGATAGTCTGTTTTACGAGCTGAAACAAATTTATTTCAGGAACATCATTTTCCCAAAACGTGTTTCGTTTCCAGCTTGGATACTGTACAAAAACACACCGGAAGCGACATTCATGTTATTCTGGTTAATGGCATCTACTTCCTGCCCCATTAGGTTATAGATTGTGATCGTTACATCGGCAGGTATATCTAAACCAAATTTGATCGTTGTGACCGGGTTGAAAGGATTCGGGAAATTGCCGATCAAGACAAATTCTTTGGGTAAGTTTGCTGTAATTTCATTTTCTGTACCCAAAGGACTTATGCCCAGACGTCCTACTTCGTACAAATGTGACCAATCTTCTAGCCATTGATTATGTCCAAAAGCACCTCTGTAATCGACTTGCTCGAAAAAGCCGTCACTGGGCAGAATATCAACGTCATTGAAAACTGGTGAACCGGGCAAGGGCCTTGCATCGAACATAGTTCCGTTTTCTGAAGTGGAATCAACATCAGCCAACATGGGGTGGATATCTATAAAGGCCGGTGCTATGGGAGTTGGGGTACAATTGGTCACATCACCCAGTTCATAGGCATCCGACCCGTAGTTGTAATAGATGTTATTGGTGGAGAAGACTAGGGAGTCAGCTAACAGGGTGGATGTCTCACAGTCTCAGATATCCACAATATCACCGTAACCATCGATCACAACATGGTTCCAGAAATAACCGCCGGTACCTTCCCGGATACGCATCATGTCATCGTTGTCGGTCGCACCTCCATAGGCACCGGTACCGATCAAAGTAACGTTAGCAAATTGGGGCATGAAGCGCGGCTGCTGATTGAATTTTCTGTCCATTTTATAGGCCCTATTACCGTTTTCGTTTCCGATGACGGCCAGGAGAAATTGCCCTTTACCCTGGTATCCTTCATCGGTATCGAAGGCATCGTCACCGACCCAGAGTACAACACAGTGGCGGAGGTTGACTGTACCACCGAACATTTCGAAACCATCATCCAGGTTATAAGCAACTTCGCAGTAGTCAACGACAGTTGCATCACCGACACCGGCGAAGGTGATACCGTTGATCTCGTTATTCTGGCCGATGGAGCGACCGCCGTACCAGACACGGACATATTTTAGCACACCGCTGTCATCGTGGGGGTCATTGCCACCATAAGGCACATCGGTCAAACCTTCTACAAAACCGGATCCACCAATGACCGGGGCTTTACCAAGGATGATCAAGCCACCCCATAGACCCCGAGCCGGGATATCATCTTCACTGGCAGCAGTGAATGTAATTGGTTCTTCTGCAGTTCCTTCAGCCATGATCTTTGCTCCTTGAGTAATAGCCAGACAGAGAACCAGTCCGGAGCCATTATTACTTAATGAGCAAATGGTCGTACCGGGTGCAATGGTTAATACTGCTGGTTCCATGACAAAGATCTGCTCAGTCAGCAAATAGATATTGTCGGCAGTCCATTCTGTGTCAGTATGAATCGTGTCCGAAACCGTGACCAGGCTCTGAGCAGTCATCAAGCTAACAGAAAATAGACTAATAATGAATAGCTTTTTCATCATTGATTTCCTTTTTGTTTGTGATTAGAGATTGTATGTGATTCCTATACTCCCTGATAGTCCTGGTGAATACCTGCGTGTAATGAGTTTGTTGTCATTCGAGTCATAAAGACCATGTGTGATATCGGAGTTCAGCAGGTTTTTTAATATCAGGGAAATTTTAAAATTATCAAATTTTTTGCTCGTAGTGAAATTTAATGATGTATAAGAAAATTCATATTCATTTCCTAGTATCTGCGCGGAATGAAGGCGTTCCGAGTACCAATTGAAGGCTAAATTAAAATTATATCCAGACAATAAACTCAAATTAATATTTCCATTAACTATATTGTTAGATTGACCTTGTAAGGTTCTGTTCTTTTCGGAAATGGGATAAAAATAATATCCTGTAAAAAACTGTACGGAATCTTTGTTGATCACATCTGATTTAGAAATGGTGGCATTCAGAGAAAAATTTCCATAACCAACGTTGATAGGGATGAAGCGCAGTTTGTACCGCAATTCAAACTCAATACCGTTGGTATCAGCCATTAATACGTTGGTGTATACCTTATTAATTCGATCCGCTCCACCGGCCAGAAAGATGGCCACGTCGATCGGATCAGTAAACTGCTTATTAAATAAACCGACCGATATTAATTCTGTGGGTGAAGGGTACCATTCAAAGCGCAAATCTAAATTATTAATCTTTGATGTTTTTAGCTTCGAATTGCCGATAGTGATCTCTTTGCCGTAGAAATCCTGGTAAGCAAACGGTACCACTTCGCGAAATTCTCCACGGGCAACGGTTGTTGAATAGGAGAAACGGCTGATAATTGTTTCCCGGGGGGGGAAAGATCAGATTGACCGATGGAAGAACATCTTCTTGATCAATATCTGCCGCGTATTCTTCTGTATTAGTCTTAGTGACTGGATTATAAGGCATGACATCCAGAATATAATTTTCGTACCGAGCACCAATGATCAAGCGCAGATTATGTAGTGCTTTATTGCGGCCCAAACCGACGGGAATTTCAGCCATGGCATAGAGAGCATCAATGTTTTCATCAGCTTTATACCCATTGCGGGAGATCTCACTTTGATTTTCAATCAGGATCAATCCTTCTGCGACGGAATCGGGCCCGAAGTATTGAAATAGGTTTTCATCATTGAACTCGGAACCAAATTCATCATAAGAAACGAGGTCTTTTCCAATCCAGTTTTGTGATTGATCCATATAAAATGCACGTTTGAAAAAGTCTCGTGATTTTTTTGATTACGGGTACCCATTTTAAATTTAATCGGCAGGTTCAGGGCAATAGCAAAGCTGTAGGTGTAGTTCAAATCAAAATTTAAATTATTATCATCGCCATAGATGAAATCCCGCTGGCCAGCCTCTGATGAGGAACGCATTACTTTGTAAGTAAATCCACCATTATCATTTTCAGACACTATATAATTGTGTCTGCGAGTGTCCGGTTCGTAGCGTTCTGACACCCCACCCGTCAAATTCCACTCAATGAGGTGATTACCGGTATAATCCACATCAGTGACACCGCTCAATGAAACATTATTGATCACCTTTTCGATGTAATGATATTTGATAAAAATACCATTGTCTACATTTTGTGTAGAACCGGTGGCATAAGAAATATTATTGCTGGATGTGTGGGTATATAAATATTGGAGCTTGACTTTGTGGAGATCATAATAATTAAATCCAGTGCTGACTGAGTTGGCTAAATTTGTATTGTAACCGGACTCTAAAATATTTCTATCCTCCAGTGTAGATAATTCTGATAGGAAAATTTTACTGGACATATCCTTGTATTTATAGCCATTAGAAAATGATGAATTCAGGAAGAAACCATGTTCAATTACATCGTTGTAGCTAATTTTATTTCTATAGTTAACATTCAATGAAAAAGGCTGATTCATTGAATGTTTTTGATATGTATAACCGGTTCCCATATCCCGGGCATAATCAGACAGGACATCCATCCATTCATCACGAGTTTTTATACTTGTGTCCGAATAAACATTATGAATGACCAATTTTCCATCAACAAATTCATACCACGTGCTGTCTGCTTCCTTACGGATCACATAATCAGGCAAATCCGGAATATCTCGGGTTCCATCATCGAATCCCCAAAAATCGTTTTGTCCTTTATCGCCGGTATAAATGAAAATGTTATCTCCTATCCAATTGGTATTTTGTTTCACAGCGAATTTCAGATTGAGTACACGTTTGTCAGGATACGCTCTAGTTTTAATATTCAAACTACCGCCGGCGAAGGTACCAGGTAGGTCAGGAGTAAATATTTTTGACGCAGTGATGTTTTCCAATAATGCAGCAGGAAACAGGTCCAGCGGAACAGTCCGTTTATCAGGCTCAGGGCTGGGGATTGGGGCATTATTCACTTGCGTATTGGTATAGCGATCACCTAAACCACGCACTACTGGAAATTTCCCGTCCTGTATTGAAACACCGGTTATACGGCGTAGCGCCTCAGCAGCATTGGAATCACTTGATCTGGAAATTTGATCGGAACTGATGGCATCCTGAAGGTTCAACGATTCCTTTTTTTCAGCCAATTCCTCCAGCTGACTTATTTTTTTACCTCTGCCTTAACCTCAACACTTTTGATCTGAATCGATTCGATTGCCAGGGTCACATCCATACGGGTGGTTTGATTTTCAATGATCTCGATGCCGAAAACATCTTGGACCTTGTAACCGATATAAGTGACTTTAATGTCGTGTCTACCTGCGGGAATACCGGAAATAAGATATGATCCGTCAAAAGTAATTGCAGCACCCAAACCGCTGAAATTGGAGGTAATAATCACGTTGGTCCCTATCAATGGTTGGCCGGTGGTTTCATCGGTGATGACACCGGGCAAAGACCCTGTCTGAGCAAAGATTACCGTGGGGATTGTTAAGAGTAGAAGTATTCTTCTGCTCACATTGTATTGTAGTTCCATTTAACTCGTATCCTCTTTATAAAGTGGAGCCGAAGCATACAATGGAGGGATTAATCAGCAGTTAAAGCTATATTAATAAATTGTAAACGAAAATGCTCTTCAGATTATAGCTGAAGAGAAGTCAATTATAATTCATTTAACAAAAATTGACTCATTTGCTTCATCAGAAATTCAATTTTTGTTACTGTTCCTAAAAAAACCACCCCAGTTTTTACTTTTACTGTTCTTGCTTTTACGCGTCGCAGCTCATTTTTGCGTATGGTTCTAACGATTTCTGTCATGGTTTGAAAAATCCGATTCAGTGCTTCCACATTGGAACGATTTCTTGGATTTGTTAGGTATTCGGTAACCAATTCAATATGCTGGCTCAAAGAAGTAAGATCAGTATTCTCTTCCGATGAAAAGCTCGGGTGGTTATTATTTAGATAATCAAACGTGTCACCAGTTATACTCTCAAGTGTATCAATACTCATATCCAGGTAACCCATATATAAAGAGTGATCGCGGATGAGCGTACCATCTTCCGTGGTGACTAAATATTGCATGATGCGTTGGGCATGTTTTTCTACTGTTTTCTGTTTTTTTAAGGTTTTTTTCATTCGATTTAAATGGTTCGAAATCAAGGCAGAGATCGTCCTCTGAATAATGTCATTCACAGCACTTATAAAATCAGTTGTGTCATTTTCAAGGAGCACTTCAGGATCCAGAGTTTTTTCCAATTCCACCCGTTTTCGCATCTCTTCAAAAAGTTCTTCTTCCCGCCGCCGGTGGAGTTTATTTGACTGAAAGTAATAGTAAATGCCAACAACAATCAAAATCAGGATAGCCGGCATGTTGATAAAATAAATGAACCAAGTAAAAATGAAGCAGGTGGAGAAAGCCAACAGTGCCGTTAGAAACCAGCCTCCGATTACTGTCAGGACACCGGTAACGCGATATACGGCACTTTCTCGGCCCCAGGCCTTGTCAGCTAAAGACGTGGCCATGGCAACAGAAAACGTAACAAACGTTGTTGATAGTGGTAGCTGCAGGGCCGTACCAAACGAAACAAGGGCACTGGCAACCACCAGGTTCACAGCCGCCCGTAATAGGTCAAAAGATGGTTTTTCCTCCAGATTTTCATACTTGGGTATACGGTTAGGGTCTAATTGACGATTCGCATACCGATGCAGTACGCCCGGTAAGATCGCGGTCACAATTTTACCAATATGGATTCCCAGCCGCACTAGATTCCGAGCCAGCATTGTAGATTTAAATCGTTCAAAGCCAGTTCCCTGGCGGCTTAAATCAACTCCTGTACGTGTTACGCCCCGTGCCTTGCGGGACATCCATAAGGTGATGACCATGATCGTACCGGCACCCATGAGTATCCAAGTATTGGCCTGCACGGGATTCTTCAGACCCTCCATGGTAATATCGGGGACTGCAATGCCTTGGGGAGCTGCCTGGGCCAAGCGAAAACTTTCTAATGCGCCCATGGGCGCCCCAATAAAATTAACCAGATCATTGGCTGCAAATGCCAGAGCCAGTGCAAATGTGCCGATCAGAACCACGATCCGTAAAATATTGATCTTTGTAAACGTGGCTACTATATACCATAACAAGGTAGATCCACCAAAAATATAAATCAAAATGGTATTCATATTGCCTTTGATCGATTGGGCTATTTCCGGAGTGATAAAACTGGCTCCTTTTAGTCCTTTAACCAATATGAAATAAATAATAATGGCCATAGCCAAACCGGAAAAAATCGGACCGTAACGTTTGAATGCTTTATCATAGTCGAAGGAGAAGACCAGGCGGGTGATGAGCATGATGAAAAAGCCAAACAAAAATGAAAAACAGATTGACAACAAGATGCTGGAAACAATACGAATAACATTTGCAGTATTGATATAATCCGCCAATGTATAGGCTGAAGAAGAATCACCAAATATCTTGAACAATGCTATAGCCACTGCACCGCCCAGAATCTCAAATACGATTGAAACAGTGGTTGACGTGGGTAAACTAAAGGTATTGTATAGATCTAGTAGGATAATGTCCGTAATCATCACCGCCAGGAAAATGATCATTACTTCATGAAATACAAAAAACTCCGGGTTAAAAATCCCCTTGCGGGCCACTTCCATAATCCCGCTGGAAAAGGTTGTGCCGACCAATACCCCCAAACTGGCAATGACCATGATCGTTCGTCGCGACCCGGCTTTTGATCCAACGGCAGAATTAAGAAAATTAATCGCATCATTGGACACCCCAACGATCAAATCCATTAGAGCTGCCGTAAACAATACTGTAATGATAAATATGTAAAATTCCATTATAGGCGCAGTGTTAAGTCATGCGGCACATGCATACTCTCCCTATACTATGTCCTGCAATTTGTATCTTATTATAAAATGTTTATATGTTACCTGGAAAAGGACTTGAGTTTAATGCCCGATTCGGTAATAATCCATAAAACAAATCTAATTAACAATTTGTTTACAATACCGGAACGGATATGGTAACGAAAAGAAATAGTCATATATAATAAATTAAGGTGAGTTCAGAAGGGGAAAAACCCTATTTAGTTGTGTAGTGATTTCCCTGTTTTTAACATATGCTTAATGCGATCCTGGGTTAATTTTTCACCGCAGAGTGAAATGAATGCCTCCCGTTCGATATCCAGCAGATATTGTTCATCAATAGTATTGGTAAGTCCGGCTTTATCTCCGCCGGTAAGGACAAAGGCCAGTTTTTGTCCAATCATTTCATCATGTTGAGAGATCTTTCCCTTCATCCTAAAACCCTTCAAGGCCATATGCATGGCTGTGCGCCCTCCGACCCCCGGAAGTTTCAGGTTATCCCGATAAGCTGGTGGTTCATACCCGTTGGATAGTTCGATCACTTTTTGTTTTGCTCTGGCAATGAGTTGCGCTTTATTCATGATGATCTCGTCTGTATCCAAAAGATATCCCATCTTTCGTGCCATATCGGCACTGGATGAGATTTTTGCGAAACAAATATTTTCAAAGGCTTTCTGCACGTTTTGAAACCCGCCGCGGTTACTAGAATCATCCATTAAGTTGAGGATGATGCGCAGGTTACCGCCGGCACCGGGAATCAAGCCGACACCTACTTCAACCAGGCCCATATAAAGCTCAGCCCAAGCCACCCGAGCCGCTGCTGGTGCGGCAATTTCTACACCACCCCCTAGGGTCAAAGCGAACGGTGCTGCCACAATCGGTCGCTTGCTGAAGCGGATCCGTTGGGTTGTATCCTGAATGGTTTTAATGGCAAGTTCCAGATCGGGCCAGTTTTTTGTTTCACACTGCTCCAGGATCATGGCCAGGTTGGCTCCAGCAGAAAAGTTTTGACCCTGGTGTCCAATAACCAAACCGGAATATTCACCCCTTTCAACCAAATCCAGACCCTTATTGAGAGTATCAATCAATGATCCATCAATGGGGTTCAGAGCCGGCTGTAGTGTGGAATGAAATTCGACATTGATGACCCCATCTCCTATATCGATCAAACTGGCATTCCAATCCCGATGAAGTAAATGATCGCCAGATTTCTGGACATTTAAATTTATTTCTTTAACGCTGTCTGGAATCGGCTTTACGGTACCACTGGCGACATCGTAAAATGTTTTTACACCTTCTTCATAGCCATAAAAGGATTCTCGATCAGTGGCTAGCATATCCAACACCCATTGGGGTATGAGCCGGCCCTCCGCCTGCATCCGTTCAACGCTTGATTGTATCCCCAGCACGTCCCAGGTTTCAAAGGGACCTAATTCCCAGCCAAATCCCCACTTGATGGCGTTGTCAATATTGATAATATCATCACTGATCTCTGGAATTCTATTGGCACTGTAGATCAGTCCACGGGCGAGCGTTTCCCAGAAGAATTTTCCTGCTTTATCATCACTGGTTGCCAATGCTTTGATTTTTCCACCCGTTGATGTATGGTTTTTGGCCAGTCGAAGACTGTCAAATCGAACTTTATTTTGCGGTTTGTATTCTCCCGTTTTCAGATCGACGGATAAAATTTCATCATCTGTTTTTTTGTAAAAACCAGATTTGGTCTTTTGCCCTAGGCGACCATCATCTACCAGCGTTTGCAATATCTCCGGGATGGCGAACATGTCCTGTTCTTCGTCATCCTCAACATTTTCATAGGTGGTTTTGGATACATTGACCATGGTATCCAGACCAACTACATCGGCTGTCCGGAAGGTGGCGCTTTTTGGCCGGCCTACTAGGGTACCGGTTAGCTGGTCCACTTCTTCAACCGTTAAGCTCTGCTTTAGAGCGGTGTGAAACGTGACCCCCATGGTGAACATACCAATGCGGTTGCCGATGAAATTGGGTGTATCTTTGGCATGCACGATCCCTTTACCCAATATATCTTCACCAAATTCAACTATGGTTTCATAGACTTCCTCAGCTGTGTACTCACCTTTTACCAATTCCAGCAGATGCATATACCGCGGAGGATTGAAAAAGTGTGTGATCATAAATCGCTTTTTGAGATCATTAGGCAACACCTGGACTAAATCGGATAAGGGAATCCCTGAGGTATTTGACGTGAGAATTGCCGATGATCTTAGATGGGGGATGATATTTTTATAGATCGTATGTTTGATCTTTATCTTTTCGGCGACTGCTTCCAGGATCCAGTCCGCTTCCTGCAATTTTTTCAAGTGATCATCGTAATTGCAGGGTGTGATCAATGCGGTGTTCTTATTATCAAAAAGGGGTGCCGGTTTTAAAGTGCTTAAATTTGCCAGTCCTTTTTTTGCTAACTCCTGATCAATATCAAATAGATAAGAAGGGATTCCAGCGTTGGCCAAATGGCCAGCGATCTGGGCACCCATCACTCCGGCGCCAAGGACGGCTACCTTTTCAATAAAGTGTGGCATAAAACTCTTTGGTTATCGTGCAATTATTGTGGTAATCCCCTGGCCCGTACCGATGCACATGGTTGCCAGCCCAATATGTTTATCGCGCTGCTCCATTACATTGATCAGCGTCGTGATAATCCGAGCGCCAGAACAACCCAAAGGATGGCCCAAGGCAATGGCTCCGCCGTTGAGGTTGACTTTGTCCATGTCCCAGTTTCCTTCACGGATCACGTAGAGCGATTGGGCCGCAAAGGCTTCGTTTAATTCGATCACTTCAATATCATCTATAGTTAAACTGGCTTTTTGTAGTGCTTTTTCGCTGGCTGGTAAGGGCCCTTTGCCCATGTGGGTCCAATCCACTCCGGCGATACCTCGACTCACAATTGTTGCCCTGATTGTTAAATCATTTTCCTGGGCGTAATCTATACTGCACAGCAGGATCGCAGCGGCACCGATGGAGAAAGGACTGCTGGAGGCTGCGGTTACTGTACCGCCAGCTACAAAAGCCGGATCCAGGTTCTTGATCTTTTCCATATCTGGCTGGCGTGGCCCTTCATCCTTGGCAACGGTCACTGTACCATCAACAGCAATCGGAATTATTTCATTATCAAATTTTCCTTCTGACCAAGCTTGCAGAGCTTTTTCATGGGAAGCGATCGAAAATTGCTCCTGTTCTGTACGGCTAATCTGTCCATCATGAGCCAAGTTTTCTGCAGTCTCACCCATACCGATATAATATTCCATTTCCGCCAGTTGCGGGTTCAGATCGGGAGTAAAACCGCCCATGGGGATGGAAAACATATCTTCCACACCGGTAGCGATACCCACAGCGCAATCACCACTTTCGATGCGGGAACTTAGTTGGTGCAGTGAATCCATGCTGGAGCCGCAAAATCTATTGACGGTATTAGCTGTAGTTGTTTCTGGAAAACCGGCCAAAATGGATACACCACGGCCCAACAGCATTCCCTGGGGACCTTCCGGGAAGGCACAACCCATAGATATATCTTCCACCTCCGCCAACGGTATATTTTGATTGCGGTCCATGAGCCCCTGTAATACCTGGGCTGCGAGATCATCGGCCCGCAAGCCGATCATTTGTCCGTTTTTAACGCCGATAGGTGAACGCACCGCATCAACTATTACCGATTGTGTCATAGCGTAATCTTAAAATTTGTTAGCAGTTTGCTTGGTCATAAAATCAGCTAGTTCCTGTTTCATGGTAACTTCATCTATTATTAGTTGCATCCAATATCTGTTCTTCCCGTGAGTATTTACTCGCACAATTAATAAACGATATCGACTGATTGGTTAAGATTACTTGATATTCATTAAATCTACAATAGAGTAATATTTTTACTTGTATTGGATTGAAAAAGTGTTTTATTATTTTAATAAGACTAATTCTCATTATCATTAAGGAAGGAAAATATAATAAATGAAAAAAACACTCATTACTATTGGCGTTATTTTCGCAACAGTTCTTTTGGCCCAAGATGATTTCTTTGAGCCTAGCGCTAGCATCGGTGGTTATGGTGAACTCCATTACAATCGCAGCCAAACGGGTGACAATGATGCAACAGCAACGCTGGATTTCCATCGTTTTATTATCTATTATGGCTATGCTTTTTCAGAAAAGTGGTCCTTCAAATCCGAAGTTGAACTGGAACATAATTTTGTTTCAGATGGCGAAGGGGAATTGGAACTGGAACAGGCTTACGTGAATTATCATACGGATGCTTTTGGCTTTCAGGCCGGGGTAATCTTGCCTTCTTTAGGCTTGATCAATGAATACCACGAACCACCCCTGTTTCTCAGCGTGGAACGTCCTGATTACAGTAAGTATGTTATTCCCACAACCTGGTTCGGCAATGGTGCTGCGGTGTATGGCAAGGTTTTCGGAATCAAATGGCGCTTTGCCTTGTTGGAAGATCTGGATGGGGACGGCATCGGCAAAGGAATCCGCGATGGTCGGATGAAGGGCTATAAATCCACGGCCTACGATATGGTCAAGAATTTAAGTGCCAATTACACCGGGATTGCCGGCTTGCGTGTAGGTGGTTCTCTGACCATGAACCACGCACCGACTTCAGGCTATTTCACAAGGGATGAAGACGACAATACAGTGGTAAATGATGCCGCTTCCGTGGGTGTACAATTGATAGAAATTCATGCCAAATACGATGCCAAATATATTTATGCCGTGGTTGAATATGGGCAAATATCCTATGAAAATAATCCCCTGGGCTACACTTCTAGTGGTGGATACTATGCGGATCTGGGGTACAACATCGCATCCTTGGTTGGGCTTTCGGGTAAACTGATGCCCTGGGTTCGCATCTCCAATTATAACCGGGGAAATGATGATGATACGGTTGATTATTCCATCCAGCGCGTTGGTCTAACCTATTGGCCCTTACCCCAGATCGCCTTTAAAGCAGACTTTGGTACCCACAAAACCAAAGCAGACAATGATGCGGTAACACAAATTAACCTGGGTGTTGGATATAATTTTTGAAATGTTCATAAGTCAGTCAAACACACGGAGGCTATGGTATGTTGCCTCAACCTCCGTGCTATGTATTGCCCAGCTGACTGCAGGTATTAAGGAGGATGCGGAGGAAGTGATCTTCGATCATTTTGGTCCGATGGTGGAATTGAAATTTGAAAAGCTGATGCTGACAAAGGCACAGATAACGTCGATCGAACATGTCGCTCGACAACGTTTTTATACTGATTTCGTTTACCATTGGAGCGTTGTGGCAAACAACCATACGATCGGTTACGCTTTGTTAGATAACGTTAAGGGTAAATCCATGCCGATCACATTCCTGGTCCTCTACGACCCGGAAGGGAATATTCAGCATTCAGTGGTAATCAAATACCGGGAAGCTTATGGCGGAGAAGTGGGTCGGCGACAATGGCTGGACCAGTTTTCGGGGAAAAATGCTTCCGCCACGTATAATGAGATCGATGCTATTAGCGGCGCCACAATTTCAGTGCAATCTTTGACCAAGGGCATCCAGAAACTGACGCTTCTGTGCCAAGTTTTGCAAAAGGAATCAAACATAAATGAATAATATCAAGCTGCATGAGTTAGATTGGGATCTGCGCCTGCTCCTGGCAGCCTTTTTGGTGGTCCTGGCCATGGGTGTTTCGGTGGGATTGGTATATGTTTGTACCACTACATCGTTCACTCTCCAGGGGACTGTGGAACATTATTCCGGTTCGGAAACGGATGGTTTTGACATCCCAGAAAAATATCCCAAATCCATGGCGGCAATGCTCTTGATTACCCATATCCACATTATCGGTTTTGCCGTAATTTTTGTTATTCTGGGCGGCCTTTTCAATTATAATTTAGTGATCCACGGTCGGTGGAAGTGCGCGCTGATGATCGAACCCTTTGCGGCCACCTTGGTGACCTTTGGATCAATCTGGGGCATACGGTTCATGCATCCCTGGTTTGCCTATATTACTATCCTTTCCGGGGTGGTGATGTACCTGTCTTTTTTTTTGATGACCAGCATTTTGATTTATGACTTGGTCATCAAAAAACAATGATTATAAAAAATACATATTGAATTAAATATCAATTAAGTTTTAATATTCGACCAACTAGTCGGTTTATAGAATATTAATTTGATTTATGCCCATATCTGACCGCAAAAAAGAAGAACGGGAACTCCGCAAGCAACGCATTTTATTAGGTGCCTTAACCGTTTTTAAAGCCCGGGGATTGGAAGGCGCTACGATGGATGAAATTGCCGCTGAATCGGGGTTTGGCAAGGCAACCCTGTATTATTATTTTCCTTCCAAAGAGGATGTATTTTGTGGCATCCTGAACCGAGGGTGGACGAACCTCTGGTTGAGCCTGGAAGATGAAATCCATTCCGATAAGGGACCCCGGAAAACCTTCATCCATATTCTGATCAAGATGGCCCGCCAGACCCAGCAAAATCGTAACGAGTACGAATTCCTCTTCAACGCACCCCGAGCCATCACTCACATTGACGAGCAAAACCAGATTTGGCGCACCTATCAGAAAAGGCTTTATGCCACTCTGCAAAGTCTCTTGGAAGAAGGTATGGCTCAGGGAGAATTCCCTCGGTTGGATCCGCAACTCATGTTCAAGGCCATCGGGGGTTTGTTCATAGGGCTGATATTCATGGGCGGTGAACGCAAAGATATCCGGGCTCAGGATATTGAAGAATTATTGAATCAACTGATTGCTGTACCGCCCCAATCGTGAAAAAGTATCTCTTTACACTACTATCGCTGGTCACCCTTGCCAGTATTAATGCCCAATCTCTCACCGGATCGGTCCAGGACAACGCAACCTGGAAACCATTGCCCAATGTGAATATTACCGTGTTGGGGGCAGAAATTGGCACTGTGTCGGATCCTTATGGTGATTTTGACCTGGAACTGGATGCGGGAACCTACATGGTTCAGTTTTCTCTGATCGGTTTCAAACCGGTAACCAAAGAATTTGTGGTTGATGAAGATTTGGATGTTGGGGTCATTGTTATGGAAACCACTATCTTGGAATTTGATGCAGTTGAGGTTCAGGGTATTTTTTCCACGAGACTAGGTTACGAGTCGGTGGATGTGGTTGAAGGTGCGGATTTTCAGCAGATTCAGACGCAATCGGTGGCCGATGCCCTGCGGAACATTCCTGGAGTTGAAGTCCAGTTTGCCTATCCCAACGGCCGTAATGTAAACGTGTCTATCCGTGGCTCATCGGACTATAAACCGGGTGGATACAACAACCGTGTCCTGGTACTTTTGGATGGATTCCCGGTTCAGATTCCCAACAGCGGCACGCCGGACTGGAGTGCCCTGCCCTTGGAAAATGTGGTCCGCGTTGAAGTTGACAACAATCCCGCATCGGCCCAGTATGGTCACAATTCCATGGGGGGTGTGATTAACCTGATCACCCAGCAGGGTGCAGGTCAAAACATAGACGCGGTGAAATTATCTGGGGGTACCCTTGAGACCATGGGCGTGGGCTTCAGCTACCATAATGGGGCCGGATCCTGGAATTATGGTGCCGCTGGCAACTTGAGCCAGTCTGCTGGACACCGCTTCAATGCGGACGATTTGACCAGTCGCATGAATACATTTCTCTGCTTTTCCGATAACTGGGGTCGCATCTACCGTCTGAACGTTTTGTTTGCCCTTTCAGATGTGGGTCACCCGGGCTTTGACGTTTTGCCCTCTTACCGCCGTTCCCAGCGTAATTCAAATTATATCCAGGGTCACATTTTCTACCCTGTGTCAAAAGGAATGTCATTATCCCATTCCCTTTTCCTGAACCATTATGGAACTCGTTATTACGACCGGGATGATACTCCGGAAGATAAAGTTGACCTTGAACAAAGGTACCAGGATGTTTCAGCGGGTATACGTTCGGAACTGCTGTTGACAAAGTGGAACCGATGGATATTGATGATGGGGGGTGAACTTGGTGTTGACCGCTCCCAAGTGACTGTCTTCAATGCAATGTATTCTCATCCTAGGCAAACCACCTTGGGCTGTTTCATCCAATCCAAATATTCAATTGGTTACGGGTGGACGCTGGGCACAGGACTGCGCTACGATTATCGTCTGGTCCAACCCGGAAACGGTTTTAAGAGCCGGTTGTTCCAACGCCTCACCCCCAAAGTGAATCTCATGTATGCCCTGCAAGGGGAGCGGATTTTTACATTGGCCTATAGTACCGGATTTCGGGCACCATCTTTGTCGGAACTATACCTCCAATATGCCAGTTCCTACGGCCTTGTCCTGCAAGGCAACCCTGAAGTTGGTCCCGAAAGTGTTAGAGCCTGGGAATTGAAATATGAACATCCCTATGGCAAATCCATTTACTGGAGCGTAGCCTTGTTCCACAACCATTACCAAAATATGATTGATTTCGTCTACAGTTTGCCCGTACTGGCCATCAATCGTGAAGGGGTGACCGGTCAGGGAGCCGAATTGCAATTATTCTGGAAGCCTTTTGAATTGTTCTCCCTCAATACCCACTACGCTCTTTTGGACATGACCGACCGGGGGAGCGATCCTATCTTGTACCGTTCCAAACATAGTGGAAAAATCTTGCTGACCTTTGAGCAAGGGACCAATGTATTTACAATATCCTTACGAGCATGGAGCAAACAGGAATATGAAGATTTTTTACCCCGCCACGAATATGAAATGATAGGAGATAAAATAGTTTTTCCCATCAAAGAATTACCCGGACAAGTCATTGCAGATTTCAACATCCAAAAAGAATTAGGTACCTACAAAGGAATTATCACAGTAAGTAACCTACTTGATCAAAAATATGCCTTGATCCAAAACTTTCCCATGCCGGGCATCACCTGGCTTATAACTATAACCAAAACACTTTAATTCAATAAAGGAGCAATAATGAAATCTATAAAAATGTCATTTATTATGCAGTTAAGTGTGGCTTTGTTTGTTTTTACTGCCTGTGAAGATGAAAAAGCAGAGGAAATGCCTGAATATGGTTCTATTACCGGCCAGGTTACTTTCAATGGTGAATTCCCGCCGGAGGATTCCGGGACAGTCCGGATATCCGTAAACATCGACTGGAGGCCAACCGGAGTGCCCTATTCATCCAAAGAAATCTCACCTTCCGAAGTAATCAATAATGTATATGAATATGAGTTTGATCAGGTTGTATTCGGCACTTACAAAGCTATAGCAGTGGATTACGTTTCTGCCGAAAGTGACTCTGATGACTACGATATTTGGGGAGTCTATGGTGGTACTTTACAGGCAGAATTCATGGATGCTGACAGTGTTACTATTACTGTAGATAACCCGAAAGTAAACGGGGTTGACATTGAAGTGACCATCTTTTGAGTTGATCACTGTAAATTAAAAAAAGCCCCTTCTTCAGAGGAGCTAATGCCATAGTATTTACTGTGGAGCCCATTAATTATCAGCACTTGACCAAAACAGTAAATATTTAATGATTACACCAGTACTGCTAGTGGTGTATATTTCGTCCGGTTAAGCTATGGGAAAAATACTCTGACCCGATAAAATGCTGTTATTAAAATAGATGAAATTTATCCTATTTATTTTTATTTCTTTTTCTTTGCATTTACAATTGCTGAGCCAATGGTACCCGGTCAACTCCAATACTACGGAACATTTAAATAATATTTTCTTTGTGGATAACTCAACCGGCTATTGTGTTGGTGGTGGAATACTCAATGGAGTGATACTAAAAACAAATGACGGTGGTGAAAATTGGACTGAACTCTATTTGCTTGACAATTTGACATTAGAGCATATCGTTGCTTTTGCCAACGAAGTGCATTGTTATGGAGGATACAATGGTATGAATGTATCGGTTGTTTCAACAGACAGTGGGGCTAGCTGGCAAATGGATACGCTAAGTTATTCCCCGTGGAAGGTAAGGGTTCTTAACAATGATATTTATTTTATAGATCTTTGGGATGAGACTTTAAAAAGAAAGTCAGGTGATTCTTCGATTGTGCTCACAAATAATGGAACAAACATTCAGGTTTTATTGGAACTTTATGATATACACGGCAGCAATATCTTTTATGTGGCGCCCAACCCTACTTTTGGGAATGTATATAAATCCACAGATGCAGGTATGAGCTGGAATCCATTGAATAGCCCCGCTCCTGTACATGGAAATGCTGGTGGTAATGCAATCAAAAGCATTGGCGATACAACCGTTATAAAAACAAATTATCCGAGTATAGTAGTATATACTTTTAATAATGGTACCGATTGGTTTACAAATTATAGTCCTTGGGCAAGATCTGTAATCCTGGATAATTTTTTTATTTATGGAATTCTTTCAGGCGGAAATCAAGTTTTAGTTACTACTGATATGGGAATGACATGGCCATGGCAAGTCCAAGACAGTAGCATTGTTGGAATGCGGAACATATATTTTTATAATAACAACATAGGTTTTGTTGTTGGCGAAAACGGTGCGATCTATAAAACCACCAATGGCGGCTTCGGAACAGTGGGCATTAAAAATAATGAGATTGTGCCGAATACAGTTGATGTGTACAAACCCTATCCCAATCCATTCAACCCCAACACAACTCTAAAGTATGCATTGTCTGAAAATAGTCATGTAAAACTCACTGTATATGATTTATCGGGTAGAGTCGTTACTGAACTGATCAACAAAAACATCACCGCAGGAACGCATCACACGATTTGGGATGGAAAGACGAGTAACGGAAGCCAGGTTGCATCCGGTGTTTATATTTATAAACTCACGGCAAGATCGAATAAAACGAAGCAAGTATTTACCCAATCCAATAAGATGGTGTTGTTGAAATAGGGAATGAATAGGGGTGGCTGTTTGTTGCCGTCACCCCATTTTCTTGCTTTTTATGCCTTTTTGGTCTTTTTCGATCTAAAAAGAATACACCTTTCCTCCGTTTATTAATAAATTCTTGTTAATAGACTATTTAAAAGTTAAAAGGCAATCTTAAAACCATGTATTTGGTTACAAGGAAAGAGTAATTTGAAATTGGCCGGAGATATTAATCTTGTTGGGAATCTGGAAGTGCAAAATGGTGTAGATCTGCGTATTTACAAAGGGGCAAAAATTCATTTAACGGACAACTATTCTATCATGATGAACAGGGGAAATCTGATCATTGACGGGATCCAAGATGAAATGATAACACTTAGATCCAATGCTGCACATCCATCCTTTGGAAACTGGGCTAGGATCATTATTGAGAACGGCAACTTTGGATGGAATGAAAAAATCAAAAAGTATTTGACATAAGATACAAGCATGAGTATCTTAATTAGGCTATAGTACATAATCAGCCAGATGGTTTGCCAATGATTAGTTTAACAGTAAAAATCAAAAAACTAGTTCTCACTGCCTTCTTCCTGACGGTTTCCTGTTTGTCCGGGCAGGAAGGTGAATGGATAAATGTTGCTCCTTTTGATGATGCATTACGTAGAACGGTAAAAGGATCTTTTATTTCAGAAAATGAAGGGTGGATTTTTCGGGTTCCCAACGATATACTATATCATACATCTGACGGCGGACTAACATGGAATACTCTTTATGTGATCCCTCCAACTTATGGGTATTCGTTTTTTCAAGATATTCAATTTGTTGATGAAAACCATGGTTTTGCTACGGTAAAACTTCATTACGACTCCAATGTTGAAGTAGAACAGTTCTGGAAGACTTCTGATGGTGGTTCTACATGGGTTGATATGACAGATACAACATTCATGTATCCAGATGGATACACTCATTTATGGGTAAGGCCTTTTTATTTTTTAAACGATTCTGTAGGTTTTGCAGGTGGTCCCCCAGATGTTGATAATAACAGGGGACGGATTTATAAAACAATTGATAGGGGCGAAAATTGGTATGAAACCAATATATCAAACATTGACGATCCACTCTATGATGGAGAATGGATTGTAAATAAGTTTTATTTTGTAGATAACTTGCATGGGTGGGCAGTGTGTAGCGGCCCTCCAATCGATGCAGGAATGGCTTGGAAAACTATCGATGGAGGAGAAAATTGGGAAATTGCAATTCTGCCAGATCCACCAGATATCTTTGATGTCCATTTTATTGATGAAAACCATGGTGGAGTAACTGCCAGAAATTTCTATTTTTCAGATTTAATACTTACAGAAGATAATTTTAATTCAGAATCTTATCATTATTATTGGGACGATCTAAATGTTGGATTTATTTTGAGATTACGTTTTCAAACCGAGAATATAATTTGGGTTGTGGGACAATATGGGAATGATTTAAAAATATTAAAAAGTGTAAACGGAGGAGAAACTTTTAATGAATATCAAATTATAGTAGGAAACAGTTCTTTATATTGCTATCAAATAGAATTTTTTGAAAATACTGGTTATATATTTGCGACAAATAGACTATTGAAATACGAGGGAGGTGACGTAAATATTAATACAGACTATCCGGAAAAAACTTCTTTTAGTAGAATTTATCCCAATCCTTTCAATTCGACGACAACCATTCGTTACGGTTTACCGGAAAGCAGTGATGTGTCCGTGATTGTGTATGATATCACCGGCCGGGAGATCATAGAGCTTGTAGATTCAAGGGTTCCAGCCGGAGACCGCCGGGTGGTCTGGAATGGAAGAGATCGGCACGGAAATTCGGTGGCCAGTGGACTTTACATTTATCGTCTGGTGGCAAAGTCGAATAAAACGAAGCAAGTATTTACTCAATCCAATAAAATGGTGTTGTTGAAATAGGAAATACATTAGGGTTGGCTGTTTGTTGCCGTTGCCCCATTTTCTTGCTTTTTATGCCTTTTTGGTCTTTTTCGATCTAAAAAGAATACACCTTCCCTCCGTTTATTAATAAATTCTTGTTAATAGACTATTTAAAAGGCAATCTTAAAACCATGTATTTGGTTGCAAGGAAAGAGTAATTTGAGATTAGCTGGAAGTGGAGGCAAAGTTCCCGCCCGGCAAATAGAAACTCTTCACTCCCTGCACCAGTGCAAGTTCTCGCTTAAGCCGACGTACTTCATGTACACTTTTTTATACTAAGTCCACCGGCAAGATAGTGAAATAAAGTAGAAATGGAATATTCTCAATTCCCGAAAATAAACCTTGCCGAAAAAAATTAAAATCATTACCCTGACTATAGAATATCAGAATTTGTTAGGATTGTTGAATTGATCGCATTAAAAAAAGAGCGCGTTACACTCATAGCCTTTCTGGCTGTTGCTTTATTAAGCGGACAGGAAGTGATTACAGTTTCAGGGAACGTTTCTGATAAGATCAATCACTCCGTTGGAGCGGTAACCGTGTCTTACTTATGCGACGGTTTGGAAGTGATCCCAGCGGTGCAAACAGATTCCAGCGGTTATTTTGAATTTTCTTTCAACCCGCTGAGTATTGATGAGAACCCGTTCCCCAATACAATCAATCTGGGGGCCAACTATCCCAATCCCTTTAACCCTGGAACGGTGATTCCCTTAACAACAGATAAAGGGGGGCAGTTTTTCATCTATGATTTATTGGGCCGGGAGGTGCAATCCCTGTCCATTCCAGAGGCGGGGCAATATAACATCAGGTGGGGTGGATTGCTCAAAGGCGGCCTGCCAGCACCGGCGGGGGTTTATTTTTATTCGTTTCAAACAGAAGAAACAAGGCTCACCGGGAAGATGATCTTAATGGATGGGGGTGGAAACGGGGGGTTGAGCCTTTCCACGCCCAGTGGTTCCAGGCAGCAAAGAGCGACACGGAGCATGGAATGTGGAGGTTATACGCTTGTTTTTTCTGGGGATCACATTGAGGATGTTACCCTGGACCTGGGCGAAAATGGATATACGGAAAATACAAATCTAGATCAGCAGGTGAATCGTTGGCCCTATTGGCTGCTGGATTTACCGGATGCATATTTACCGGCGGGTGATACGTTGGTTCTCAACCTGAATGAGTATGTATATGATGATGGGCAAGGGCTCTACCAGGTATCCAATACGGAGGATTTTGCAATCGTTCAGGACACCTTGTTGATCGGTGTTGCCGCAAGCGGAGTGATCCACACGGAAGTGATCGTGGTGGATGATGAAGGCGGAAGTTTCCATCTTTCGGACTCCATTCAGATCCAGGGGGATCATACCCATATATTTTTTGTTGCTGATGGAGACCCGGAAGGAATTTATGTATTGGATCCCTATACCATGACCTATGTGGATAGTTTAATCGTACCGGATTCAATTTATAGATACTGGATAATGATAGTGAATGAGGCTGGCGATACTTGGTATGCGTTGAAACGCCAAGAGAGTGGAGAAAGTGATGAATGGAGTTTGGTTTGGATCGATGTGGAAACAAAAGCAGAAATCCAATCCATTCCACTTCCAAGTGGGAGTTATTGGCTTGATCAATCGTATGATGGCAGCAAATTAATCACCTATGATTTTCCACCAAGGACCTTTAGCATTTATGACAGCGAAACCGGCGCGTTCCTTGGGGGTCAAGATACATTATTGAATGTGAGGCGGGTGCGGGCATCGAAAACGGAGAATACTGTCTATGTCTGGGGGGAGCTCAGGGATACGGGTGTTCACCGAATGGGCGCGTGGGATATGGAAGCGAGTGCATGGCTATGGGTGCTGCCCTATGACAGTGACTATAATATGGGATATTATAGTGGCTACTCTGATATGGCTGTTTCTTACGATGGGGAGCATGTGTTTTTCCGGGGGTCCGATAGTTTTGGGAATTCAAAGTTTTGGGATATCGATGCCCAGACCGGGGCTGTGATTTCAGAGCATTACACTGCTGGATTGAATCAATTGGCACCCACCCAAGACAATCAATATGTATATCTCACAGCAAACCCGGGAATTTTTTTGCTCGAAGTTTCCGGTATCGCCCGCTATGATATAGAAAATCATACCATGGAGACTGTGTTTTTGTCCTTAAATGACTTGGGTTTTGAATGTGGTGATTATGGGGCTTTCGTTTCAATTGTGATATCCGTATTACCGGATAATCGCACCGGTATTGTTTTTGGTAGTGCCTATTGTCCGGACGATCCTACTTGGGATTCCCATGATAATATTATAAAAATAGATTTAGACAGTGTGGAGTTTTTAGAAGGGATACACATGCCCACTACAACCATGCCGGGGTATATAACTCAAAGTGTTTTTGGACCCCTTGTACCAGGAAACTATCCCTATTGAATGGGCAGAAAAACATATCAATCAATAAAATAAGGAGGTCGAGATGAGACTCGTAAACGTAATAAAAAGCACGATCATCCTTGCAGTGATCATGAATATAACCCTGTTATTTTCCCAGACAGTGGTTTATACAACGGATAACCATGAGATCCAGTTATTTACAAATCCCCATGAACAGATCATCCAGTTGTCTGATGATGTTTCCGGATCACAATTGTCTGATTCCCTCGTTCAGTCTGCTGTGGAGCTGGTCAAGGAGTTCGGCGTCCACTCCAGTCTGTTTTTATTGGCGAAGGATGTTTCGGCTGATTGGGCTACTATTAAAGGGGATATCCAAAATAGGGTCACAGCGCTTCGATGGCTGCCGGCGTACTATTCGGATGAGGCCTTTGGTGAGGGTTCAGAATATTTGATTTCCGACCGGATTTCCGTGAAATTCACCCAGGGTACAACCGACAGTGTTATTAATCAATTTGCAGCGGAATTTGGTTTACAACTGGTCAAGGGCAACGCCTCCACACGGAGGTGCGTGTTCAAGATGGATGCCACCAACACCTTAGATCCGCTGGAGCTGGCCATGACAATCGATTCTGACTCGAGAACGATTTGGGGGCAGATTATTCACTATACCCCGATTGTATTGTTGAATGATCCACATTACCCCGCGCAGTGGCATTTGAATAATACGGGGCAAAGTGGTGGCACAGCGGGATATGATATTAACGCGGAACTAGCTTGGGATATCACCACCGGAGATAGTGCTATTGTTGTGGCCGTGCTTGATGATGGTGTAGAGAAACATGAAGATTTTGCGGAATGGCAATTACTCGATGGTTATACGATAGGCATTGATTCAGGTGCAGGCTGTTGCGGAAGGCCAAATGATGATTTGGATATCCATGGTCAACCTGTGGCTGGATTGGTTACAGCTCAGCATAATGAGAGAATTAGACTATTGGCTTAAAAAAGGATGTTCAGAAAGCACCGACAAGATAGTGAAATAAAGTGAAAATAAACCTTGCAGAAAAGAATTAAAATCACTACCCTGACTATAGAATATCAGAATTTGTTAGGATTGTTGAATTGATCGCATTAAAAAAAGAGAGCGTTACATTTATAGCCTTTTTGGCTGTTGCTTTATTAAGCGGACAAGAAATGATTACAGTTTCTGGAAGCGTTTCTGATAAGATCGATCATCCCGTTGAAGCGGTAACCGTGTCTTACTTATGCGACGGTTCAGAAGTGATCCCAGCGGTGCAAACAGATTCCGGTGGTTATTTTGAATTTTCTTTCAACCCGCTGAGTATTGAGGGGAACCCATTCCCCGATGCAATCAATCTGGGGGCCAACTATCCCAATCCCTTTAATCCTGGAACGGTGATTCCCTTAACAACGCACAAAAGGGGCCAGTTTTTCATCTATGATTTATTGGGCCGGGAGGTGCAATCCCTGTCCATTCCAGAGGCGGGGCAATATAACATCAGGTGGGGTGGATTGCTCAAAGGCGGCCTGCCAGCACCGGCGGGGGTTTATTTTTATTCGTTTCAAACAGAAGAAACAAGGCTCACCGGGAAGATGATCTTAATGGATGGGGGTGGAAACGGGGGGTTGAGCCTTTCCACGCCCAGTGGTTCCAGGCAGCAAAGAGCGACACGGAGCATGGAATGTGGAGGTTATACGCTTGTTTTTTCCGGGGATCACATTGAGGATGTTACCCTGGACCTGGGGGAAAATGGCTATACGGAAGATACAAATCTAGATCAGCAGGTGAATCGTTGGCCCTATTGGCTGCTGGATTTACCGGATGCATATTTACCGGTGGGTGATACGTTGATTCTCAACCTGAATGAGTATGTATATGATGATGGACAGGCGCTCTACCAGGTATCCAATACGGAGGATTTTGCAATCGTTCAGGACACCTTGTTGATCGGTGTTGCCGCAAGCGGAGTGATCCACACGGAAGTGATCGTGGTGGATGATGAGGGGGGGAGTTTCCATCTTTCGGACTCCATTCAGATCCAGGGGGATCATACCCACATATTTTTTATCACTGATGGCGACCCGGAAGGAATTTATGTATTAGATCCCTATACAATGACCTATGTGGATAGCTTAATCGTACCAGACTCCATTTATACATACTGGAGAATGAGAGTGAATGCAAGCGGCGATACTTGGTATGCGTTGAAACGCCAAGAAAGTGGTGAATGGAGTTTGGTTTGGATCGATGTGGAAACAAAAGCGGAAACCCAATCCATTTCACTCCCAAATAGGAGTTATTGGCTTGCCCAATCCTATGATGGCAGCAAATTAATCACCTATGATTATTCACCGAACTGGACCTTTAGCATTTATGACAGCGAGACCGGCGCGTTCCTCGGAGGCCAAGATACATTATTGAGTGTGAGACAGGTGCGGGCATCGAAAACAGAAGATATTGTCTATGCCCATGGTTGGCTCAGGGATGGGGGTGGTATCCGAATGGGCGCGTGGGATATGGAAGCGAATGCATGGCTATGGGTGCTGCCCTATGATAGTGAAGAGAATATGGCATATTATAATTACTTCAGTCGTAATATGGCAGTTTCTTATGATGGTGAACATATTTTTCTCCGGGGGTCTGATGGTTTTGGAAATTCAAAGTTTTGGGATATCAATGCCCAGACCGGGGCTGTGATTTCAGCGCACTACATTTATGGATTTAATCAAGTGGTGCCCACCCAAGATAATCAATATGTATATCTCACCGCCAACATGGTACTTTATGCTAGTTGGGTTTTAGCTTTCGGTATCGCCCGCTATGATATAGCAAATCATACCATGGAGACTGTGTTTTTGTCCTTAAACGACTTGGGTTTTGAATGTGGTGATGGTGGAGGAGCTTTCGTTTCAGTGGTAATGTCCGTATTACCAGATAATCGCACCGGTATTGTTTTTGGCAGCGCCTATTGTCCGACCGATCCTACTTGGGATTCCCATGATAATATTATAAAAATAGATTTAGACAGTGTGGAGTTTTTAGAAGGGATACACATGCCCACTACAACCATGCCGGGGTATATAACTCAAAGTGTTTTTGGACCCCTTGTACCAGGAAACTATCCCTATTGAATGGGCAGAAAAACATATCAATCAATAAAATAAGGAGGTCGAGATGAGACTCGTAAACGTAATAAAAAGCACGATCATCCTTGCAGTGATCATGAATATAACCCTGTTATTTTCCCAGACGGTGGTTTATACAACGGATAACCATGAGATCCAGTTATTTGCAAATCCCCATGCACAGATCATCCAGTTGTCTGGTGATGTTTCCGGATCACAATTGTCTGATTCCCTCGTTCAGTCTGCTGTGGAGCTGGTCAAGGAGTTCGGCGTCTACTCCAATCTATTTTTATTGGCGAAGGACGTTTCGGCTGATTGGGCTACTATTAAAGGGGAGGTCCAAAATAGGGTCACAGCGCTTCGATGGCTGCCGGCGTACTATTCGGATGCAGCCTTTGGTGAGGGTTCGGAATATTCTCAATTCCCGAAAATAAACCTTGCCGAAAAAAATTAAAATCACTACACTTATAATAGAGTATCAGAATTTATTAGGATTGTTGAATTGATCGCATTAAGAAAAGAGAGCGTTAAACCAATCGCTTTTCTAACTGTTGCCTTTTTAAGCGGACAGGAAATGATTACAGTTTCCGGGAGCGTTTTTGATAAGATCGATCACCCCGTTGAAGCGGTAACCGTGTCTTACTTATGCGACGGTTTGGAAGTGATCCCAACGGTGCAAACAGATTCCAGCGGTTATTTTGAATTTTCTTTCAATCCGCTGAGTATTGATGGGAACCCACTCCCCGATGCAATCCATCTGGGGGCCAACTATCCCAATCCCTTTAACCCTGGAACGGTCATTCCTTTAACAACAGACAAAGGGGGACGGTTTTTCATTTATGATTTATTGGGCCGGGAGGTGCAATCCCTGTCCATTCCAGAGGCGGGGCACTATGACATCAGGTGGGGTGGATTGCTCAAAGGTGGCCTGCCGGCACCGGCGGGGGTTTATTTTTATTCGTTTCAAACAGAAGAAACAAGGCTCACCGGGAAGATGATCTTAATGGATGGCGGCGGGAATGGAGGTTTGAGCCTTTCCACGCCCAGTGGTTCCAGGCAGCAAAGAGCGACACGGAGCATGGAATGCGGAGGTTACACGCTTGTTTTTTCCGGGGATCACATTGAGAATGTGACCTTGGAGCTGGGGGAAAATGGCTATACGGAAGATACAAGTCTAGATCAGCAGGTGAATCGTTGGCCCTATTGGCTGCTGGATTTACCGAATCCATATTTACCGGTGGGTGATACGTTGGTTCTCAACCTGAATGATTATGTATATGATGATGGACAGGCGCTCTACCAGGTATCCAATACGGAAGATTTTGCAATCGTTCAGGACACCTTGTTGATCGGTGTTACCACAAGTGGTGTCATTTACACGGAAGTGATCGTGGTGGATGATGAAGGCGGGAGCTTCCATCTTTCGGACTCCATTCAGATCCAGGGGGATCATACCCACATATTTTTTATCACTGATGGAGACCCGGAAGGAATTTATGTCTTGGATCCCTATACGATGACCTATGTGGATAGCTTAATCGTACCAGACTCCATTTATCGATACGATAAACTGATAGTGAATGAGGCTGGAGATACTTGGTATGCTTTGAAAGACCAAGAAAGTGGAGAGGGAAGTTTAGTTTGGATCGATGTGGAAACAAAAGCAGAAATCCAATCAATTCCACTTCCAAGTAGGGGGTACTGGCTTGACCAATCGTATGATGGCAGCAAATTAATTATCGCAAGGGCAGGGTCCTTTGACATTTATGACAGCGAAACGGGCGCGTTCCTTGGGGGCCGAGATACATTATTGAGTGTGAGAAAGGTGCGGGCATCGAAAACAGAGGATATTGTCTATATCTGGGGTTGGCTCAGGGATACGGGTGTTCACCGAATGGGTGCGTGGAACTTTGAAACGAATGCATGGCTATGGGTGCTGCCCTATGACAGTGACTATAATATGGGATATTATAGTGGCTACTCTGATATGGCTGTTTCTTACGATGGTGAGCGTATTTTTTTCCGGGGGTCCGATGGTCTTGGGAATTCAAAGTTTTGGGATATCAATGCCCAGACCGGAGCTGTGATTTCGGAGCATTATATTTATGGGTTTAACCAAGTGGTGCCCACCCAAGATAATCAATATGTATATCTCACCGTCAATATGGTACGTCTTGCTAGTTGGATTATAGCTTCCGGTATCACCCGCTATGATATAGAAAATCATACCATGGAGACTGTGTTTTTCTTCTTACATGACTTGGGTTTTGAATGTGGTGATTATGGGTCTTTCGTTTCAATTGTGATGTCCGTATTACCGGATAATCGCACTGGTATTGTTAATGGTGTCGGGTATTGCCCGGACGATCCTACTTGGGATTGGGGTGCCGTTAATTCAATTGTAAAAATAGATTTAGACAGTGTGGAGTTATTAGAAGGGATACACATGCCCCCGACAGCTTATAATCCTTTTGGATTCTTGGTATCAGGGAATTATCCCTATTGAACAGGCAGAAAAACATATTAGCCAATAAAAAAAGGAGATCAAGATGAGACCCATTAATAAAATAAAAATCACGATCATCGTTGCAGTGATCATGAGTATAACCCTGTTATTTCCCCAGACGGTGGTTTATACAACGGATAACCATGAGATCCAGTTATTTGAGAATCCCCATGAACAGATTATCCAGTTGTCTGGTGATGTTTCCGGATCACAATTGTCTGATTCCCTTGCTTCCGTGTCTGCTGTGGAGCTTGTTAAGGGGTTCGGCGTCCACTCCAGTCTGTTTTTATTGGCGAAGGACGCTTCGGCTGATTGGGCTACTATTAAAGGGGAGATCCAAAATAGGGTCCCAGCGCTCCGATGGCTGCCGGCTTACTATTCGGATGCGGCCTTTGGTGAGGGTTCGGAATATTTGATCTCCGACCGGATTTCCGTGAAATTCACCCAGGGCACAAGCGACAGTGTTATTAATCAATTTGCAGCGGAATTTGGTTTACAACTGGTCAAGGGCAATGCTTCCACACGGAGGTGCGTGTTCAAGATGGATGCCACCAACACCTTGGATCCGCTGGAGCTGGCCATGACGATCGATTCCGACTCGAGGACGATTTGGGGGCAGATTGTTCATTTTACCCCGATTGTATTATTTAACGATCCACATTACCCCGCGCAGTGGCATTTAAATAATACGGGGCAAAGCGGTGGCACAGCGGGATATGATATTAACGCTGAACCCGCTTGGGATATCACCACTGGAGACAGCGCGATTGTTGTGGCGGTGCTCGATGCTGGTGTGGAAGCACATGAAGATTTTGAGGATTGGCAATTATTGGACGGTTATACCATAGGCATTGAACCGGGTGAAGAAGGCTGTTGTGGCAGGCCGGATGATAATAATCCCAATGATCCATTTCATGATAAACATGGTCAACCTGTGGCTGGATTGGTTACGGCCCACCATAATACAATTGGTGTCCGTGGCGTTGGTGCAAATTTCAAAATCTTACCGGTGAATATCTCATTTATGGTGAAAATACACCTGGGGCTGAGCTCATCCCCATCCGAGGGAATTATTGGGCCGACAGTGACCCGGGATTGTCCGAGCGTTTCTATCCCATAGGCGGGTATGTGTATCATCCTTATGACACCGAACCGAATGTAACGCCCGTCCATGGTCTTTTCACAGGTGCATCCGCTTTGTTCGACCAGGGGTTGGTTTACGAAGAAGATGAAGAGTGGACGGATGCAATGAACACATATTACAGTATTATTACAACGTACCCGGAGAGTCAGGAAGCATCCGGGTCTGTGATTCGATTGTATGCCTGCACAAAAATAACCGCTGGTGATTTTCAGGGATTACAGTCTTATTATGATCTGCTTGTTTCTTCCGCTGGAGATAGCGACCTGTCAAAAACCGCAGAGCAATATTCTATATTATGTGATATGGCATTAGAGGAATTTGCGGTTACAGTGGGGAAGTATGAAGCCATATTACAAGACCCGCCCAGTTTAGCCGATTCTGTATATGCGGTGATTGATATCGGACAGGTGTATCTGGCCAGTTCCGTGGCAAGCGGGAACGGTTCGGGTAAGAAAGCTGCCCTGGGAACCATGCCCCAGTACCAGCCGGCTGATTTTGTTGATTATGAGGAAAAAGTCAATGATGCTTTGGGGGCACTCATGGGTCGGAAGAGTTCTACAAGGAATGCGGATGTGCCATTAGCATTTGTTCTGCACGCCAATTATCCCAATCCGTTCAATCCCAACACAACTCTAAAGTATGCATTGCCTGAAAATAGTCATGTAGAACTCACTGTATATGATTTATCGGGTAGAGTCGTTACTGAACTGATCAACAAGAACATCACCGCAGGAACGCATCACACGATTTGGGATGGAAAGACGAGTAACGGAAGCCAGGTTTCGTCCGGTGTTTATATTTATAAACTCACGGCAAAATCGAATCAAACGAAGCAAGTATTTACCCAATCCAATAAAATGGTGTTGATGAAATAAGCACGAACGTTGGAGTATACTCGTTCATACTTGATCCGTGGGAGAAATTATCTTTTGAATAAATTACCCAGTATATAAGAGACTATTTTTGGATTTTCTTTCAAGCGGCGAATGGAATAATCAAACCAGTCTGGGCCAAAAGGAACATAGACACGCACAGTATAGCCTTTATCTTTTAATTGTTCAAGTTTATTGCCCATGGGCACGCCAAACAGGACTTGGAATTCCACCCGGTCTTGAGGAATTGTTTTACTTTCCAACCAGGATTCAATCTTATCAATAAGGTGAATGTCATGTGTTGCAACAGCCAGGTAACTACCACCGGTTATAACCTGTTTTGCTAACTCAACAAACTGATCATTAATCACCTTCCGATCATGGAAAGCAGTCGTTTCTGTTTCTCTATAAATACCTTTACAGATGCGGACATTGAGTTCTGGACTCCGTAGACGGCTGATGTCTTCTGGTGAACGCCGCAAATACGCCTGGATCACGGTACCCACACATTTATATTTAATCCGAGATTCTAAATAGAGTTTGATAGAAGCATCGGTATAGGGTGAATTTTCCATATCAATGCGGACGAAGTTGTTTGTTTCCTGGGCGATCGCTAACAATCGCATAAGGTTATTTCGTGCAGTATTATAGTTCACATCCAAACCTATATGTGTCGGTTTCAGGGAAATATGACACTGGAGTTGGGCTGTAGCCACACTGTGTAAAGTCTGTTCATAAGCAGCAGTGATGTCGGCTGCTTCCTGGGCTGATTGCACATGTTCGCCAAGGATATCCAGAGTCGCACTGAAACCAGTATCATTCAAGCGCTGGACATGGGCCAGAGCCTCATCGAGGTTGATGCCGGCCACATAAGGGCGGGCAAACGGTTTTGCCAGCCAGCGGGGACAGAATGGCAAAATAGCGGCAACGAGTAAATTGAGCAATTTCATGGTTCCAGAATTTATGGGTGGATGAATCGCCCCTTCAAATATAAAATATATGCATTCTACTGGGAATTAGTCTTGCACAGTGATAAAGCAAAAAGCTAAATTTCTTGCTCGTATATCACCCAACCATTTTAAATGTTTCGCGACTTTGGAACCATATTTCTCTTTGCACTGATCGGTATTATTCTGGTTTATGTACCACTGCTGATCCAACGGCTCATAGCACCCAAGAACATAACACCCGATAAGGTATCGACTTACGAATGCGGTGAGGAAGCCGAAGGGTCCGCCTGGGTCCAGTTTAATATCCGTTTTTACGTAATCGCCCTTATTTTTCTTATTTTTGATGTGGAAGTGGTTTTTCTGTTTCCTTGGGCAGTAGTCTTTCAGGAACTGGGCTGGCTAGCCTTTGTGGAAATGGCCATTTTTCTGTTAATTCTCATTGTGGGACTAGCTTATGTGTGGAAAAAAGGTGACTTGGATTGGGTAAAATACCAGGTCAAGTACGGTCGGGGTCGCTATCGCAAAATTGTAAGTGAAGAAAAAGGAACATCTCTTGGGAGTTCTTGAAAATAAATTCCAGGATAACGTAGTAATTGCCTCCTTGGATAAACTATTGAGCTGGGCCCGATCCACATCACCGTGGTTCTTTCAGTTTGGACTGGCCTGCTGCGCCATTGAGATGATGGCGACCGCCGCCAGCCGCCACGATCTGATGCGTATCGGTATGATCCCCCGTTCATCTCCCCGCCAGGCGGACGTGATGATCGTGGCCGGTACTGTGACCATGAAAATGTCATTACGAGTGAAAAAATTATACGAACAGATGGCCGATCCCAAATACGTGGTCGCCATGGGCAGCTGTGCAACCAGTGGGGGACCCTATTGGCAATACGGATATCACGTTCTCAAAGGTGTCGATCTGGTTGTGCCGGTGGATGTGTATGTGCCGGGCTGTCCACCCCGTCCGGAAGCACTGATTGAAGGGTTGCTTAAACTCCAGGAAAAGATCCAAGTTGAACGTCCGTTGACCAAAAAAATTGCATGAGTGATGAACAAAAAAAGCTAATCGATGAAGCTGTAACCAAAGCCTTGGCCGGCGATATGGATGCAATCAATAATATTGAGGATCGCGTTACCCGGTCGAAAGCCAAGGCTGCATTAGTGAAAGCAAAACGGGTAACAACTGTGGACCAGCCTGAACAGGAGCAATCAGCTTCTAAAAAGGAAGTGGAGGGTAGTGCTCAAGAAAGCGTACCCCTGGCTCAACAGGTTGCTGCTGCCGTAGAGAAAAAATTTCCCGGATCAGTGACTGAATCAAACGTGAACGGTCATATTCAACTGGACGGTAAACAATGGTGTGAGATCGCTACCTACTTGCGGGACGATCCAGCATTCCTATTTGATTCATTGCAATGTATCACCGGTTATGATTTTGGAACGGGCGAACCCTTAGAGATCCGCTATAATCTCCATTCCATGTCCTTCAATCACAAGATTGAGATTCGTATTAAAACCGATCGTAAAGCACCTCAGGTACCATCTATAGAACTGGTGTGGCGCATCGGGGACTGGTTTGAGCGGGAGACCTATGATATGTATGGAATAAAATTCACTGGTCATCGCAATTTATCAAGGATACTATGCCCAGAGGATTGGGAGGGTTGGCCTCTGCGCAAGGATTATGAAACCCAGGAAACGTATCACGGTATTGTGGTCCCGAAAGTGAAAGAGGGATGGGAATAATGAACGACGATTTGATGACCTTGAATATTGGGCCACAGCATCCCAGCACCCATGGCGTACTGCGTCTGAAAGTGAAAACGGACGGCGAGATTGTTTCCCACGTAGAACCGGTAATCGGTTACCTGCATCGTTGTTTCGAAAAACACTGTGAAAATGTCACCTACGAGCAGGTCATTCCTTTCACGGACCGTTGTGATTACCTGGCGTCCATGAATAATAATTTTGGTTATGCCATCACTGTCGAGAAATTAATGGAAATTCGCGTCCCGGATCGGGTGGAATATATCCGGGTAATCGTGGCCGAATTGAACCGCATTGCTAGTCATTTACTGGCCTTGGGCGCTTATGGTTTGGACGTAGGTGCGTTTACACCATTCTTATATATGTTCCGCGACCGGGAACGCATTTTGGACTTATTCGAAGCCCTCTGTGGTGCCCGCCTACTCTACAATTATATATGGGTGGGTGGTGTATCCCACGACTTGCCGCTGGCGTGGATCGAAAATGTGTTTTCCTTTCTGGATTATTTTGAGCCAAAGATTCAAGAATACAACAATATTTTAACCTACAACAAGATTTTTATAGAACGCACTGCCGACGTTGGGGTCTTGCCTCCAGAAGTGGCGGTGAGTTACGGTGTTAGTGGTCCGAACCTGCGGGGTTCTGGTGTAAAATGGGATCTGCGCCGTGATGAACGTTACTCCATTTACGATCGCTTTGAGTTTAATATTCCGGTGGGCGCAGGAGAACTTGGCACGGTGGGTGATTGTTGGGACAGGTACTACGTACGCATGGCCGAAATGGTGGAATCTGTGCAGATATTGCGCCAGGCGTTGAAAGCAATACCGGCGGGCAACGTGCATCAAATGCTACCGAGAAAGATTCGGCCACCAAAAGGAGATATTTATAAGCGCACAGAATCGCCACGGGGGGACCTGGGTTATTATATCGTGAGCGACGGTTCGCCCATACCATATCGGTTAAAAATGCGCTCTCCGGCCTTTACTGCTTTGAGCGTACTGGGGGAGATATCCCAGGGCTGGATGCTGTCGGACGTGATCGCTATTCTTGGTAGCTTGGACATTGTATTGGGAGAGATCGATCGATGATCGTTGATCAATTAATCGATTGGTTCCCTATTGCGGCCGAATGGCCGGCGCTAACCTTCGTTACTGCAGTACTGATATGTGCTTTTCCAGTATTTATTTTTATTGCACTATATGCCTTGGTGGCCATTTATGGTGAAGTGAAGATTTCCTCCTTTATGCAGGACAAAGTTGGACCCATGGGTCAGGGGGTAGGCATCCACGCCGGGAAGTGGGGGTTGCTGCAGCCCGTCGCCGATGCGTTAAAATTATTGCTCAAGGAAGACATTATCCCTGCTGCTGCCGATAAAAAACTGTTTATCATGGCTCCCTTTGTCGTTTTTGTGGGTGCCTTCATTTCTTTTGCCGCGCTGCCCTTTAACCAGCAGATCATCATTGCCGATATGAATATTGGTATCTTTTATATTTTGGCTGTAGGATCGTTGAGTGTAATCGGTATCATCCTGGCCGGTTGGAGTTCCAATAATAAATGGTCGCTGTACGGTGGTATGCGTTCAGCAGCCCAAATCATCAGCTATGAAATACCAGCCGGGTTATCGATCATTTCTGTGGTTATGCTCACCGGAACATTAAGTATGCAAGGGATTGTAGCCTTCCAGCAGGGAACCATTTGGGGTATTTTACCCAACTGGATTATTTTTAATAATCCCTTCACGTTTATCGCCTTTTTCATTTTTTTTATAAGTGGGGTAGCAGAGTGCAATCGGACCCCCTTCGACATACCGGAAGCAGAATCTGAATTGGTCGCCGGTGCGTTTACGGAATATTCCGGCATGCGCTATGCCTTTTTTTTTCTAAGTGAATATGCGGAAATGTTTGTAGTCAGTGGAGTGACTGCAACGGCCTTTCTAGGTGGTTGGAATAGTCCGATCAACGGTTTTTTAGACAGTCCGTTCTGGGGACTTTTCTGGTTCATGGCTAAAGCGTTCGGGTTAGTTTTTGTGATGATTTGGTTCCGTTGGACTTTTCCCCGGTTGCGGGTGGATCAACTGATGAGTTTATGTTGGAAAGTATTTTTACCATTTGCATTGGTTAATATTTTCGGTGTGGGTATCTGGGAACTGATCGTCGGTTGAATATGTTACGGTATTTTAGCAATATAGTGCATACTATATCGACGTTGCTGGTCGGTATGGGCGTGACCTGGAAACACATGCTCAATATCCGTAAAGACAATGTCACCCTCCAATACCCGGAGGAACGCTGGCCACGGCCGGAACGGGACATTGGGTTTGATATGTCCAATTATAATGTTATCCGTTCTCGGCTGCAGGTGGATATTGATGATTGTATCGGCTGCCTGAAATGTGAGCGGGTTTGTCCAGTCGACTGTATTAAAATTGATACCGTAAAGGCTCCGGACCGGGGTGCAGACATGCCGGATATCGGCCATACTGGCGAAACATCTAACGGCACAAAAAAAGCCTTGATTGTATCTCGGTTTGATATTGATATGACAGAATGCTGTTACTGTAACCTGTGTACTTTCCCTTGTCCCGAGGAATGCATCTATATGACCGGTGGCCCCAATGAGCATAAACACCCCATCGATTATGAATTTTCCCAGTATGATCGTAACGATCTGATCTACAAATTTGCCAAAGAGGTGGATGCCGAAAAGATGCAGCAAATTCTCCCTGCTGAAAAAGATCACTCCGGTCCATAATGTCTACCGTTGTATTTTGGTTTTTGGTGGTTCTGACGTTGAGTTCTGCTGTACTGGTAGTTATGAATCGACAATTATTAAATTCAGCGATTGCATTGTTATTTACATTCTTCGGTATTGCCGGATTATATATCTTTCTATGGGCTGATTTTATGGCGGGTGTCCAGGTGGTCATATACATTGGGGGTATCCTGGTCCTGATTATATTTGGGATCATGTTGACCAATCGAATCACATCCATCAATATTTCCCACACCAGCGTCCAACGGGGAATTAGCGGTGGTGTAGTCATTGGTGTTTTTACCGGATTGGGGTTGATGATTGTCAATACGCCCTGGCGCCAATTGTCTGCGGAAGAGCCGACCCAGACAGCAGGTTCAATCGGCTATCTGTTGATGATGGATTATCTGTTGCCCTTTGAAGTTGCATCATTATTACTGCTGGCCGCATTGATCGGTGCTGCAATGCTTTCCAGGGAAAACCGCTAGTGAGTAACTTAAATACATATTTATTTATTTCTGCCGCGCTCTTTTCCTTAGGATTGTTTGGGGTGATTACCCGTCGTAACGGTGTGGCCGTGTTGATGGGTATTGAATTGATTTTGAATTCCGCCAACCTGAATTTTCTGGCCTTTGCGCGGTTTGGCGGAATGAATCTTTCCGGACATATATTTTCTCTTTTTGTCATTATCATGGCCGCAGCGGAAGCGGCGGTGGCCCTGGCGATTATTATCAATATCTATAAAAGTATGAAAACGATTAATATTGATGAAGCACAGGAATTGCGCCAATGACCGGTAACATGATCATTGATTATGCTCTCTTGATCCTATTTTTACCTCTGGCTGCGTTCATCATCCAGATTTTTTTTGGTAAACGACTACCCCGTCAGGGTGACTGGGTTGCCACAGGCGCTGTGGTCATTACCTTGATATTGGCCTCAGCTATGTTTGCCGCCATGCTATTCAGTCACGATCCGGATTTTGTCTTAGAGACATCCTTCACCTGGATAAATATGAGTGCATTCAAGGTGGAATTGGGCTTTTTGATCGATAATATAACCATCACCATGCTCTTGGTTGTAGCCCTTATTTCCACGATGACCCATATTTTTTCTCTGAAATATTTGGCCGGTGATATCCGCTATTCTCGTTATTACGCTTACTTAGGCTTATTCACATTCAGTATGAATGGAATCGTCTTAGCGAACAACCTGATCGCTATGTATATGTTTTGGGAACTGGTTGGTGTCAGTTCCTACCTGTTGATTGGTCACTGGTTCGAAAAAGATTCGGCTGCGGATGCTGCTAAAAAAGCCTTTCTCACCAATCGCGTGGGGGACATCGGTTTTTTTATTGGTATCATGCTCATTTTAACCACTCTTGGTACCATCACTTTTACAGAAATTTTTGATAGGATAGCTGTCGGCAAAATGGGTGGCACCATTATGACCCTGGCCGGTATCGGTTTGTTCATGGGCGCGATGGGTAAATCCGCTCAATTTCCTCTGCATATCTGGTTGCCCGACGCCATGGAGGGCCCCACGCCGGTTTCCGCCTTGATGCATGCGGCCACTATGGTTGCCGCCGGGGTATTTCTTACGGTCCGTTTGTTTCCCCTATTTACTCCCGATGCGTTACTAATCATTGCCTATGTGGGTGGTTTTACAGCCCTATTCGCCGCCACCATCGCCGTTACGCAGAATGATATAAAAAAAGTATTGGCTTATTCCACAGTCAGCCAACTGGGGTACATGATCTTGTCAGTTGGTACTGGAGCTTATATTGCTGGTTTCTTCCACTTGGTCACCCACGCTATGTTCAAGGCCTGTTTATTTTATGGCTCCGGTTCGGTCATCCACGCTATGCATCATGCCCTCCACAAAAGACACGATGATCAGACCGATCCCCAGGATATGCGCAACATGGGCGGATTTAGATCCAAAATGCCGATCACTTACTGGTCTATGGTCATCAGTACCTTGTCCATTTCCGGTGTTCCGCTGTTCGCGGGTTTTTTATCCAAAGATGCGATCTTAGCCGGTACCCTTTCCTTTGCTAGTCACCACCCGGAACATTTTTTGTTGCCCGTGTTTGGATTCGGTGCTGCTGCCATCACCGCGTTTTACATGTTTCGCCTGATCTTTATGACTTTTCATACCAAGCCGCAAATGCCCGAGCTGTATGATGATATCCATGAATCGCCAGTGGAAATGACTTTTCCTCTGATCACCTTGAGTACGCTCAGTACATTTATATTCTATACCCTACCGCATTTTAATCCCTTTTCGGACCATGGTTGGTTTACCGAACTGATTGTAGCCTTGGATGCAGCAGTACCTGGCAATCCATCAGCCTACGCCATTGCGGAAGGTATTCATCACGCCCATTATCCGGCGATGGCAATTTCTCTTATTGTCGCAACTCTGGGTATTTTACTGTCCTGGACCATATATATTCAAAAACGCCATTCTGCAGCTGATTGGGCCCAAAGATTAAAACCTCTATACACACTATCTTTAAATAAATATTTCTTCGATGAAAACTATCACCGGTTTCTCTACCAACCATTTTTAAAACTATCTTCCTGGATTGCTTATATTGATTGGAATCTCTACGATAAATACGTTATCAATGGTTTTGGCCGAGTCACGAAGGTTTTATCCTTTGTCATCGGCCGTATGGATTATGATGGCCTAGACCAAACTATCGTGGATGGTATTGGCCGCAGTACTCGTGGTTTTGGCGGTGTTTTAAAATATTTGCAGACCGGACGACTACAAAATTATATGTTATTCGCGCTTTTAGGTGTTATCATTATCTTATTGGTACAAACGATTTAGACTGGAAAGGATAAAGAAACAAGTATGGAAACAAGCATACTGAGTTGGATTATATGGTTGCCGATAATTGGTTTAGTGGTTGTTATCCTTGTACCTCGGAAGAGAGTCCAGGTAATCAAAACCATTACGGCTGTAGTGACTGGAATTCAATTTTTGGTAACCCTTATGCTGTGGTGGTGGTTTGACCAAGCCAACGGCGGATTTCAGTTTATGGAAAAAATGGAATGGATACCATCTTTTAACATATCGTATTTCTTGGGTGTGGATGGATTGAGTCTACCCATGGTCATTTTAACAGGATTATTGTTTTTCCTCGCCACTTTTGTCAGCTGGAATGTTAACCGCGCGGTAAAAGGGTATTTTGCCTTATACTTATTATTGGATGCGGGTATTATGGGTGTGTTTTTAGCGTTGGATTTTTTCCTATTTTACGTTTTTTGGGAAGTAATGCTACTGCCCATGTATTTTTTAATCGGTATGTGGGGCGGACCCCAGCGAGAATATGCAGCCATTAAATTTTTCCTGTACACATTGTTCGGGTCGGTGTTGATGTTGGTAGCGATTCTGGCTCTGTATTTCACTTGTGGTAGAACCTTTGACATGCTACGGTTAATGGAGACAGCGCCAATGGCTCTGGATGGTATAGTCTGGTGGGGAATGCGATCCATCAAGGTTATTTGGATACTGCTATTCGTTGGGTTTGCAATTAAAGTTCCGGTATTTCCTTTTCATACTTGGTTGCCTCTGGCCCATGTTGAAGCACCAACGGCTATATCCGTCATTCTGGCAGGCATATTGTTGAAACTTGGTGTTTACGGTATTTTACGGATCAATTATACAATGCTTCCTGATGCTGTATGGTGGTTTGCCGGGGCCTTGGCCGTGCTGGGTTTGATCAACGTAATCTGGGGAGCCATGTGTGCCCTGGCCCAAAAGGACCTGAAAAAACTGGTAGCATATTCTAGTGTGAACCACATGGGCTATTTACTGCTGGGGATGTCCGCTGTTGTTGCCGGGGGTGCCGTGCATGGCGATAACTTGCTGGCGGCCCAAGCCGGTTTAGGTGGAGCAGTGTTCCAAATGTTTAACCATGGCACCATTTCCGCTATGTTGTTCATTCTGGTGGGTGTGATTTACGATCGTGCCCACCACCGCGACATTGAAGGCTTCGGTGGTTTGGCTGCCCAGATGCCCATTTTTTCCGGAATCGTTGCCCTTGCATTCTTTGCCGGCTTAGGTTTGCCCGGCTTGTCTGGATTCATCAGTGAAGCTATGTGCCTTATCGGTGCATTTCCGGTATTCAAAGCCATTGTGATTGCATCCACCTTAGGGATACTGCTGAATGCTGCTTATTTCCTATGGGCATTCCAGCGCATGTTTCTGGGCAAATTGAATGAACAATACAGTGATCTGCCGGAGATCAACACCCGGGAATTGTTTACTGTGGTGCCCCTGGCAATAATTACCCTGTTTTTTGGAGTCTACCCAAGGCCCTTTTTAGATTTGATCAGCAGCACCATAAATGTATTGATCGAAACCGTGACCGCTATTAGTGGATTCGCTGGCGCATTCTAAACGGTTATGAATAATCTGCAAAGTATTAGTTATTATTGGCCGGAGATCATTTTAACTCTGACCATTTTGATTGCAATAATTGCGGATTTATTTTATTCAGGAAATCAATCCGGCCACACTGCCAGGTGGGTCTTGGGGGGCTTGGTCCTGACCCAAATAGCCATTAGTGTTCAAGATAGTCAAGCGATAACAACCTTGTTTATGAATACCCTGGCCTTTGACCCCTTTTCCACATTCTTCAAATCGGTCATTATTTTATCTACAGTGTTGGTCATTTTTATTTCTCAAAAAACAGGTGAATTATCCGCCTACCGTACTGGTGAATACTTCTCCTTGATCACGGTCATGGTCTTCGGTATGTTTCTAATGGCTGCTGCCATTGATCTGATCATGATCTATCTGGCTATAGAAATTGTTTCCATCACATCCTTTATTCTAGCTGGTTATCTTAAAGGTGACGTGCGTTCTAATGAAGCAGCATTGAAATATGTGATCTATGGCGCCTTTTCCTCCGGGATCATGCTCTTTGGAATGAGCATTGTGTTTGGCTTGTCCGGTTCTACAAAATATTTTGCTATCCAGGAAGCCATGTGGAATCTGAACGGGACCGCCAATTTTGCCTTTTCTCTGTCCGCCATTTTCATTCTGGTCGGTTTCGGATATAAGATTTCAGCTGTTCCGTTTCACTTTTGGACACCGGATGTTTATGATGGTGCCCCCACCTCCATTACCGCCTATCTGTCTGTGGCTCCTAAAGCTGTAGGTTTTGCAGCAGCGATCCGTTTTTTTAACACCGTTTTCGGTGATGGGGGTTCGTTTATTGACCCGTCCCTAACCACGTTTACGGAAATACCCTGGCCCCAATTATTGGCTGTACTGGCAGTGTGTACCATGACCCTGGGAAATTTGGTGGCAATCCAACAGGAAAGTATTAAACGAATGCTGGCCTATTCCAGTATTGCCCACGCGGGCTACATGTTGATGGCATTACCGACCCTGTCCGCACAGGGCACCTTTGCTGTTATGATCTATATTGTCATGTATCTATTTATGAACTTGGGAGCATTTTTTGTTGTGATCTACGTTGCGTCTCAAGGCCATGGTGAGATGTTTGCCGATTTTAGGGGATTAGGCTGGAAAATGCCTTTGATCGGAATAGTGATGACTATATTCATGCTCTCCTTGACCGGGATCCCGCCGACAGCCGGTTTCATTGGCAAATTTTATCTCTTTGCCGCAGTGATCGAATCTGGACCGCAAATGTATTGGCTGGCCATTGTTGGCGCCATTAATAGTGTGATTTCTCTGTATTATTATTTCCGGGTCGTCAAGGTCATGTATCTGGAAGGGGAACCCAGCGAGAAATATATCGTACCAGCTCCTTCAGTGGTATTATTGCTATGTGCACTAGCCGTCCCATCGGTACTGTTTGGGATTTATTGGTCACCGATTTCAGATTGGGTTTCTCGATCATTGGTTTTGTTCATAGAAGTTATTTAAAAATAGAATAGTGTAAAAGAGTAGCCGTGGCATCGATCAAAATTAAAAAAGGTCACGATATTAGGATCTCCGGAGTGCCGGCCAAAGAAGTCGATGTGGCTCCCCGACCTAGAACGGTGGCACTACATCCGGTTGAGTTCCGCTATATTAAACCCAAACTTCTGGTCAATGAAGGGACTGCGGTAAAGATCGGATCGCCATTATTCTTTGACAAACAGGATGAAAGGCTAATATGGGCATCCCCTGGAGGCGGCAAAGTATCAAAAATTCAGTTCGGGCACCGCCGCTGTATAGAAGAAATTGTAATTGAACTGGATAAAGATGAAGAAATTGTTGAGCATCCTGTCTTTGATCATGAACAAATTGCTGCTTTATCCATGGATCAAGTAACAGCATATATTTTAAATGCCGGCCTTTGGCCCCTGATCCGCCAGCGACCCTTTAATTCAATTGCACATTACCAGCATGCACCTGAGTCGATTTTCGTTTCCTGCTACAACTCAGCGCCACTAACAGTAGACCTGGATGTTGCACTCCGTAACCGCCGATCTTCATTTCAAGCTGGGATTACTGCATTATCCCGTTTAACAGCAGGCTCCGTTCATGTGGTCGTGAGCATTGATTCTGTTTCAGAAACATTTATGGATATACCCACTGCCCAAATTCATACCATTTCTGGACCACACCCAGCAGGGAATGTAGGTATCCAGATACATCATATTGATCCTTTGAAACCAGGCAAAACCATTTGGACTGTAGGTGCCCAGCATGTGGTTACATTGGGGCGCCTATTTTTAAAAGGTACCTTTGACCCGCACATCATCATGACTGTGGGTGGACCCAGCGTAAAGCAACCTATGCATTTGAAGACAAGAATGGGAACATCTGTTAAATCTCTGCTTGATGGCAGAATGGATAAGGGCTCCAAACGGATTGTTTCTGGGGATGTATTGATGGGCACGACCACTAACTTGGACAAATATGTGCAGTATTATGATACATCACTAGCAGTGATTCCACATTCTGATGAGCGGGAATTTTTAGGTATGCTGCGGCCTGGATCCACAGCCACCCGCTACAGTTTGACAAAGGCTTTTTTATCTGGTGGCCGATCTCTATTTCCGTTTACAACAAAGAAAAATGGTGAAGACCGTGCTCTGGTACCCATCAACGCATGGGAAAATGTACTACCCATGGATATTTTTCCGAATCCATTGTACCGGGCAATTTTGGCCAACGATATTGAAGAAATGGAAGCATTAGGACTACTGGAATGCGATGAAGAAGACTTTGCTTTGTGTTCATTTGCCTGCCCCAGTAAAACGGATGTTGGCGCAGTCATTCGGCAGGGGTTGGATTTACTGAAAGCGGAAAGCTGAAAATGAAGTTAATACGCAAAATGCTTGATAAGGTCAAGCCCCATTTCCAAGATGGTGGCGCTTTAGTGAAACTTGCGCCCATTTATGAGGCAACAGATACAATTCTTTTTTCTACAGATGAACAAACTGAATCGGGTCCCCATATTCGCGATCATATTGACATCAAACGGGTCATGATCTTGGTAGTCATTGCGTTGATTCCTTGTTATATCTTCGGTGCGTTTAATGTTGGTTACCAGTCCACTTTGTTGACCGGAACAGAACGTACTACAATGGAGAATTTCGGGTTCGGGATAAATACGATTCTCCCCATCATAATTGTGACATTTATCGCTGGTGGATTTTGGGAGATTATATTTGCTGTGTTTCGCAAGCATTCGATCTACGAAAGTTTTTTGGTCACTTGTGCTTTAATACCCCTTATTGTTCCACCAACCATTCCGCTGTGGCAGGTTGCTGTTGCTACTTCTTTTGGGATTGTCATCGGCAAGGAGATTTTTGGTGGTGTGGGGATGAATATCTTCAACCCTGCACTGGTGGCTAGGGCTTTTCTGTTCTTTGCCTATCCCAGTCAAATTTCTGGAGATAAGGTATGGGTCAAAGCTGATGGTGTCTCCGGTGCAACAGCTTTAGCTATCCCAGCTACAGTTGAGAACGGCAATGCAATTGATCTCTTAAACGGTATAAGTCAATTTGATTTTTCCTGGTTAAACATGTTCTGGGGTTATATCCCCGGTTCCATAGGTGAAACAAATAAATTTTTGGTTATGTTAGGTGCTGTATTTTTAGTCCTGGTCAAAATTGCCAATTGGCGGGTGATCATTGGTGCTTTGATCGGATTGGTAAGTACTGCTACATTAACCAATTTTATGGCTCCCATTTCCACAAATACAATGCTTTCCATTCCACCTCATTACCACTTGGTGATGGGTAGCTTTTTGTTTGGCGTTACATTCATGGCCACCGAACCAGTCAGCGGTGCCCATACTGATACTGGCCGTTGGATCTATGGAATATGCATTGGTGCATTAACGGTAATTATCCGATCCATAAACCCAGCGTATCCCGAAGGCGTAATGCTGGCAATTTTATTGATGAATGCGTTTGCACCTTTGATCGATTATTATGTGGTCCAGTCGAATATTAGAAGAAGACGGGTTCGTTATGCAAAGTAATGCATATACCCTTTTCTTTACGGCGGTGGTTACTGTTTTGATTGGTTTTCTGTTGTCAATCACAGCCAAATCACTGGAGCAACAGCAGCAATTGAATGAAATTATCGATATTAAAAAAAATATACTCCGCTCGTTGGATTTCAAAGAAAGTGTGGATTCGCCTTGGACACAGGAGGAGGTGCAGGATTTGTTTGCGCAGAATATTGTTGGTTATGCTGTGAATTCCAATGGTGAAAAAATACCAGATTACAACCCGGATCAAAGGCAGCCGAATGAAGATGTATATCCCATTTTTTGCAGTTTGGATGAACAGGATAGCATCAGCGGGGTCGCCATTCACATATCCGGTAAAGGGTTATGGTCTACACTCTATGGTTACATTGCCTTGGAACCGGATGGGTATACCGTTAAAGGGATTACATTTTATAAACACAAGGAAACCCCGGGGCTCGGTGGTGAAGTTGAAAAAAAATGGTTTACGGATAATTTTAAAGGCAAACGCATCATGGATGAAAATGGAAATCTGATCGGCATCCAAGTATTAAAAGGGCAAGTGGATCTATCTTCACCGGATGCTTATCATCAAGTTGATGGTATTTCCGGCGCCACAATGACCACAAAAGGTCTAAACGCATTTCTACTTTCGGATCTAAAGAAGTATGAACCCTTTTTGAAACAATTGCGTCAAATGGAAAACAGTTAATGGGACTGTTAAATAAAAAATCCCAAGCGGTACTCAAAGATCCGCTGATGAACAATAATCCTATTACATTGCAAGTGTTGGGTATCTGTTCAGCGTTGGCGGTAACGGTCAAGGTTGATACTGCCGTTGTGATGACCTTGGCCGTGGTTTTTGTATTAACCATGTCCAATACCATTATTTCGATATTTAGAAAATTCATTCCCGCCCGAGTCCGTATCATTGTGATGTTAACCGTCATTGCCTCATTGGTCATTTTGACTGATCAGGTACTGGAAGCATATCTATATGATATGAGTAAACAGCTCTCAGTTTTCGTGGGTTTGATTATTACCAATTGTATTGTCATGGGTAGGGCTGAAGCATTTGCCATGCAGAATAAACCAGGGCGAGCTTTTTTGGATGGTTTGGGTAATGCCTTAGGCTACGGTTTGATATTGATTGCGGTTTCAGTATTTCGGGAAATTTTGGGTAGCGGTTCTTTATATGGATTCCAGATTATTCCATCAGCATTGTACGATTCCGGCTATGACAATAATGGACTGATGGTTTTATCACCCGGAGCTTTTATCATTTTGGGACTGATCATTTGGGTCCAGCGTTCCATCTCCAATATTGAGGAAGAATGAAATGTTGGAACATTATATAAGTTTAGTCACCAAAGCCATCTTCATTGAAAATATTCTGTTGGCTTATTTTTTGGGTATGTGTTCATTCTTGGCCATATCCAATAAAGTACAGACGTCGATCGGTCTTGGTTTTGCCGTCATTTTTGTACTGACGATCACCGCTCCAGCGAATTGGGTGATTCATAATTATTTACTCCAAGATGGTGCCCTGGAATGGGTGGGGTTGCCGAACATAGACCTCAGTTATTTAAATTTTATTGTTTTTATAGCCGTCATCGCGGCGATGGTACAATTGGTTGAGATGATATTGGATCGTTTCTCGCCATCATTGTATTATAATCTTGGTATTTTTTTGCCGCTCATCGCGGTAAATTGTTCCATATTAGGTGGTTCCCTCTTTTTAGTTGAACGGGAGTATACGTTCATAGAGTCAACTGTTTTTGGTTTTGGTTCCGGTGTGGGTTGGTTTCTGGCGATCGCTTCAATGTCGGCTATCAGGCATCGTCTGCGTTATTCGAATGTACCGAAAAAATTGCGGGGCTTGGGTATCACCATGCTACTGACCGGTCTGTTGTCCATGGCATTTATGGCCTTTTCAGGTATCGATTTATGATTGTTCAAACGGTTGTATCCGGAATCATCGTCTTTACTGGGGTAATTTTGTTTTTGGTTGTTTTGTTGAATTACGCCCAATCCAAACTCCTACCTCAAGGAGATGTTACTATTCAAATTAATGAAAATCCTGAAAATGACATTATCGCCTCTCCAGGGTCGACCCTTTTATCCGCGCTTGCCACCAAAAATGTTTTTCTACCTTCGGCTTGCGGTGGAGGTGGCACATGTGCCATGTGTAAATGCCAAGTTTTGGCGGGTGGTGGAGAAATATTACCGACGGAAACTGGTCATATTGGCCGGAAAGAAGCCAAAAATCATTGGCGTTTAGCCTGCCAGGTCAAGGTTAAAGAAGATCTAAATATTCATATCTCAGACGAAGTGTTCAATATACGAAAGTGGGAATGTACGGTACGATCAAACAATAATGTGGCAACGTTCATTAAAGAATTGGTTTTGGAAATGCCGCCTAATGAACATTTAAATTTTCAAGCCGGTGGATATATCCAAATTGATATTCCCGAATATCACAATATTCTATATAGGGACTTTGATGTTGATAAAGAATACCAACCAGATTGGGATAAGTACAGCGTTTGGAATTTAATAGCCAATAACGATGATGATAAATTTAGGGCATATTCCATGGCTAATCATCCGGCTGAAGGGGATATAATAATGCTGAATGTCCGCATCGCAACCCCACCGTCAACTTTGTGGAATCAGGTTTCCCCCGGTATTGCCTCATCATATATTTTTAATTTAAAACCGGGCGATACGGTTACCATTTCCGGATCCTATGGGGATTTTTTTGTCAAGGATTCAGATCGGGAAATGGTTTATATCGGTGGCGGTGCGGGGATGGCACCGATGCGATCCCATTTATTTCATCTCTTCAAAACATTGAACACGAATAGGAAAGTATCTTTTTGGTACGGAGCCCGGAGTTTGCGGGAAATGTTCTATGATGAAGAATTCAAAGCAATTGCAAAAAAATTTCCAAATTTCAATTATCAGGTAGCCTTGTCAGAACCCCTGCCGGATGATAATTGGGAAGGGCTCACCGGTTTCATCCATCAAGTAATATTTGATCATTATTTGAAAGATCATGAAGACCCAACAGAAATTGAGTTTTATATGTGTGGACCGCCACCGATGATTGCTGCCTGTGAAGGTATGTTATATGATCTTGGTGTTGAGTCGGAAATGATTGCTTATGATAGCTTTGGTTAAATCGTTCAGTTTATTTATTGACCAACAAAACCTGATCACGATCGGATTTTAGTTTTTATTTGCAGTTTGTTCGTTTCGCATTTTTCTGTATCTCCGCCGCAAGCCGGACAAGCCATCTCCACACCATTGATAATAATTTTTCCATTTTGACCGCCGCAGGATCCTTGTAACGGCTTATTGTTAATAAGACCAATACCCATACCCAAAATGGCTATAATTAAAATGGTAATACCTAATAATAATTCCATAATGAAAATTACACTTAATCATTATTTAATAACCAGATTTACTGGAAGTTCTTTTTAAAACATTCAATTCGTGTTAAAATCCTGGCTTTAATTCTTGATTACAATCGAAAAAATGAGTGTAAATACTAATCATATAAAAATGTTGTTCGTAATAGTTGTAATCATGCCCTCAACACTTTTCAGCACTGACCCCTATACAGTTTTTCCCCATTTGGACGCTTCGAATTTATCTATTTTTTGGGTATTGCCTTTTGCCGGCCTTTTGCTGTCTATTGCTATTTTTCCCTTACTCGCTCCTCATTTCTGGCACCACAATTTTGGGAAAGTATCACTATTTTGGGCATTGTCTTTAATTATTCCATTTTATTTCAGTCAAGGGCTAAAGATTACTCTGTATGAACTGCTCCATGTTGGATTGTTGGATTATATCCCCTTTATAATTCTATTAGTGGCTCTGTTTACTATTTCCGGCGGAATCCATCTAAAAGGGTCTCTGATTGGTACGCCCACTTTAAATACAATTTTGATTTTAATCGGTACGGCACTGGCCAGCTGGATGGGCACCACCGGTGCGGCGATGCTTTTGATTAGACCCCTGATCCGAGCCAACGCCCAACGAAAATATAAAGTACATGTGATTGTGTTTTTTATTTTTCTCGTTGCAAATATTGGCGGTTCATTAACTCCTTTGGGGGATCCGCCATTGTTTCTTGGATTCTTGAAGGGAGTTGATTTTTTCTGGGCCACCAAAGCGTTGTTTCTGCCGATGTTATTCATGGTCATTTGTCTAATCATTATTTTCTTTGGTCTGGACACTTATTTCTATGGCAAAGAAGAAATACCGCAGCCTCAAAATCAACAACCGGAAAGATTGGGTTTAGAAGGTAAGTCCAATCTGTTATTATTGATGGGCGTGTTTGGTAGTGTGCTTCTTTCTGGATTCTGGAAGCCTGGAGTTCAGTTTGAAATATACCATGTTCACATAGATTTGCAGCATCTGGTCCGGGATGCATTATTGCTGGCACTGGCATTTACCAGTTGGAAGATAACCCCGGAATCAATTCGAAAAGTCAACGAATATACCTGGTTTCCGATTATTGAAGTCGGCAAATTATTTGCCGGTATATTTGTTACGATAATCCCGGCTATAGCCATTTTGAAAGCGGGGACTCACGGTGCTTTGGCCGCTGTAATCTCATCCATTTCCACACCGGAAGGTGAACCGGTTAATTATATGTATTTCTGGCTCACTGGTCTACTGTCCAGTTTTTTAGATAATGCGCCGACTTATCTGGTGTTTTTTAACATTGCCGGTGGGGATCCGTTACGACTCATGGGGGAAATGTCCAATACACTTTTAGCCATATCGGCGGGAGCAGTCTTTATGGGTGCGAATACCTATATCGGAAATGCACCCAATTTTATGGTCAAATCCATTGCCGAGTCTTCAGGGATTGCAATGCCAAGTTTTTTTGGCTATTTACTGAAATATTCGATCCCGATTTTATTTCCTCTTTATTTAATAATTGTGTACCTTTTCCTTGTATGAGAATATCCAAGGTAACAACACGCACCGGCGATAAGGGTCAAACAGATTTAGCTAAAGGCCAACGCATTTCCAAGGATGAACTGCGTATTGAGTGTATCGGCGTCATTGATGAAGTGAATTCATTTGTTGGGTATGCCAAAGTCGCTATTACTGATGAGCAGATGATTGCGTTATTGGAGTCGATTCAACAGCAATTATTTAATATTGGTGGCGAGCTCAGCTTGCCTGAAGAAAACTTGGGTTTGGTTAAACCGGAATCGGTTACTGAACTAGAAGATCAAATCAGAGCATACAACGCGGAGCTACCACCCTTGAAAGAGTTTATATTGCCGGGTGGAAATGAAGCCAGTGCCCGACTGCATTTAGCTCGGGTTATGGTCCGAAACGCTGAGCGGAAATTGGTCGCATTACACAAAGTGGAGCCCCTTCCGCAGGAATGGTTACAGTATTTAAATCGCCTCTCGGATTTGCTCTTCGTTACAGCTAGAATGCTGCAACGCTCTGCTGGAACTGATGAAATGCAATGGCGTCATGATTGATATGATCGTGGGTGTTTCATTAACCAAAATACATCTAAATTCAAAGCTTCAACAAATAAATGAATAATGAATTGGTCTCATTTTAATACACTTTTGGATTCGTCCCAGCATATCCTGCTGACTACCCACGAAAACCCGGATGGTGATGGGTTGGGGTGTTCGGTGGCAATGTATTATCATTTAACAGCAATTGGAAAGCAATGTAGAATCATTAATCATTCTGTTCTGCCCGCTGAATATGGTTTTCTGGATCAGGATGGAATCTTTGAACACTACGAGGCTGACAACCATAACCCTTGGCTGCAAAATTGCGATTTGGCCATCATTTTTGATGTGGGTGATTATTGTCGGTTAAAACAAATTAAAAATGTTATCGAACGGTTAAACATCGACACGGTAAATATCGATCATCATCCTCACCCTGATGAGAATCCCTATACGTTAAATATTATAAATGTTGCTGCTGCGGCAACTGGTTCCATAGTTTATGATTACTTGAAAGCGCACGAACCGCTCCCACTATCAAAAAAAATATGTACAGGTATATACACCGCGATCATGACTGATACCGGTTCATTTCGGCACTCCAATACCGATATTCACAGTCATGAAGTTGCAATTGTTTGTATGCAAGCTGGGGTGAACACCAGTGAAATTTACCAGCGAGTCTATGAATCAAAACCGCAAAGAAGCGTGCGCCTATTGGCCCGGGTAATTGACAATATTAGGTTTGAGAACAATGGTGAACTGGCCTGGTTCACCATTGACCAAAAAATGCTCGATGCTGTCGGTGCCACTGCAGCTGATGTAGATGGATTCACCGACTTTGTACGTACTATTAATGGGGTGGAAGTGGCAATCATGATTTTTGACAATGGTCAGAATATGTGTCGAGTTAATTTTCGGTCTAAGGGCAAATATATTATTAATGATATTGCTCATGATTTTGGCGGCGGCGGACATAAATTTGCTGCTGGTTTCATTATAAAGGGCTCAAATACAGAGGTTGCCCCGCAAGTTGTCGCCAAAACAAACACATCAATTACAAATCAAAAGGGTTAGTATGAAAATTATTGTTGCCAAAGATGCCGGTTATTGTTTTGGTGTGCGAGATGCTGTTGACTTGGCTTATGAATCAGCGGCTAAAAATGGTGATGTTTACATGTTGGGTCATATTGTACATAACGAAAATGTGGTAAGGGATATGAATCGAGCGGGGGCAAAAGTTGTGGAGAAGCTTGCTGATGTACCGGATAATAAACCGATCCTCTTTCGCGCCCATGGTACTGCAAGAACTGTTTGGAATGATGCAAAACAACAAAATATGAAAATAATCGATGCGACTTGTCCGTTGGTCAAAGAGATCCATAATGAAGTCCATAAGTTGGAACAGGAAGGGCGCAAAATCATTATCATCGGTGATCATGGGCACGATGAAGTGATCGGTATTGCCAGCCAAGCGGATGAACCAATCATTGTTTCCTCACCAGTAGAGGCGCACAAATTGCGTAAAATGAAGAAAACCGGAGTGGTGAGTCAATCTACCCAAACCATAGAGAATGTGCAGGCTATCATCAATATTCTAATGACAAAGGTATTTGATCTACGTTTTGTAAATACGATCTGTTTTCCCACCAAACGTAATCAGCAACAACTGAAAGATCTATCTGAAAAATGTGATGTGATGGTTGTGATTGGTTCATTTACTAGTGCAAATTCAAAACGGTTAACTGAGCTGGCCCAACAACGAAATGAGCGTTCATATCAAGTCACATCTGCTGATGATATTAACCCTGGTTGGTTTAGAGAGGAAGATGTGGTGGGCATCTCGGCTGGCGCGTCCACACCCGATAATATTATCGAAAGTGTAAAAAAACGCATTAAGAGTTTTAGTAAATCATTCGCGGGAGAAATAGTTTATGAGTAAGGAACAATTTGCAGTAAAAGTCGGTCTGGCAGAAATGCTCAAAGGTGGGGTGATCATGGATGTCATGAACACCGAACAAGCCCGCATCGCTGAAGATGCCGGCGCTGTGGCTGTTATGGCTCTGGAAAGAATTCCGGCTCTGATCCGCGCTGAAGGGGGTATAGCCCGGATGAGTGATCCTGGAATAATCCATAATATCCAGGATGAGGTCTCCGTTCCCGTTATGGCTAAAGTACGTATCGGACATTTTGCCGAAGCCCAGATTCTTGAGTCACTTGAGGTGGATTTCATTGATGAAAGTGAAGTATTGACACCAGCGGATGAACGCAACCACATATGGAAGCATAATTTTAAAGTACCATTTGTCTGCGGTTGCCGCGACCTAGGTGAAGCGTTGCGCAGAATTGGTGAAGGTGCCGCATTGATTCGCACGAAAGGGGAAGCAGGTAGCGGAAATATTGTAGAAGCTGTGCGGCATATGCGCAAAGTGAATGCACAGATTGCGGAATTGACAGCCATGGATCCGGAAGAACTCATGGCCGCAGCAAAGAATCTTGGTGCACCGTACAGTCTGATCCAGCAGGTATCAAAACTGGGTAAGCTGCCGGTACCGAATTTTGCCGCCGGTGGTGTGGCTACACCAGCCGACGCTTCTCTGATGATGCAGCTGGGTGCGGAAACCGTTTTTGTCGGGTCTGGGATTTTTATGAGTGAAGATCCATCCGCCAGAGCCAAAGCAATCGTGGAAGCAGTCGCCTATTACAACGATGCTAAAAAACTGAGTGAAATATCTACCGGGTTGAAAAAAGCTATGGAAGGGTTGGATATCGCCAAAATCCCTACCGAGGAACGTCTCCAAGAGCGGGGTTGGTAATTTTTCTGTGATGATCGGTATACTGGCTCTGCAGGGTGATTTTGAAAAACACGCCCACATCCTGGATGAAATAGAGTTAGAAAATACTCTGGTTCGTTATCCGGAAGAATTGACCGAACTTTCTGGTTTGATCATTCCTGGGGGTGAATCGACCACATTGAGCCGGTTGTTGAAGTGCATTAAATTTCGAGTCGCACTAAAAGATTTTTCCAGATCAAATCCTATTCTTGGAACCTGCACCGGACTGATTTTGATGGCCAAACATGTAAACCATCCCTTGATTGAGCCTTTGGGTATATTGGATGTAGATGTTGAACGGAATGCTTACGGCAGGCAAATCCATTCCTTTGTTGATGATTTGAAAACTCAGTTAAATGGTCATGTAGAGACCATTCCGGCAACATTTATCCGGGCACCAAAAATAATCAATGTAGGTAAGGACGTTGAAATTATTGCAAAATACAATGGTGACATCTGTGCTCTGCGCCAGGGCATGCACGTTGCCTTAACCTTCCATCCGGAATTGAATGGAATTTGTCTTTTTCATAAACTTGCTTTTGTGAATGAAAAAGCGGAAAACACGAACGGGGATACTTATTATGCAACTTGAATTATTATCCAAAATTAAATCTCCGGCAGACTACAAACACTTTGATAAGAAACAGCTCAAACAGTTATGTGATGAAGTACGTCAATATACGATCGATGTTGTGATGGAAACGGGGGGGCATTTGGCACCAACCTTAGGGGTGGTTGAACTCACTGTAGCGCTACATTATGTATATGATACACCTGAAGATAAGATCATCTGGGATGTTGGACACCAGGGCTATGCCCACAAGATTTTGACCGGTCGGGCCGCAGCACTGAAAACGATTCGTCAATATCAGGGGATCAGTGGTTTTCTAAAACGCAGTGAAAGTGCATACGATGTTTTTGGTGCCGGACATGCGTCCACTTCTATTTCTGCTGCCCTGGGGATTGCGGCTGCCCGGGATCATCATGAAGAGAAGTATCGTGTTTGTGCCGTGATCGGTGATGGGGCTATGACCGGTGGTCTGGCATTTGAAGGATTGAACAATGCCGGACACTTACGCAAACAATTGCTGGTCATTTTGAATGATAATGAAATGTCAATTAGTCCCAATGTTGGTGCGATTCGGACCCATCTGACGCACGTGATCACAAATCCATTGTACAATCGAGTCCGGGATGAAATCTGGAAGTTGACCGGTAGTTTACCCATGGGAAAACAGGTAATGAGAAAATTTATTAAACGAGTGGAAGAAGGTCTGAAAAGCATGCTTGTACCAGGAATCATTTTTGATGAGTTGGGCTTTCGATATTTTGGTCCAATTGATGGACATGATATTAATGATTTGGTGCAAACGCTTAATAATATTAAAGATATTAAATCACCTGTGCTGCTGCATATTGTGACCAAAAAAGGGAAGGGATTGGAGGATGCAGAAAAAGATCCGGTTGGCTTTCACGGAGTCAAAGCCAATTCAAAATCCGGCACCAATGGGCAGCAAGAACCAATGGTATCTGTGCCACCATTTCAAACAGTGTTTGGTCATCTCTCACGGGAAGTAGCTCGTAATAATGATGAAGTGATCTGTATAACGGCTGCCATGCGGGAAGGTACCGGGTTAGTTCCCTATGCTAAAGAATTCCCCGACCGGTATTATGATGTCGGTATTGCCGAAGGGCATGGGGTTACATTTGCTGCCGGGTTGGCCACGGAAGGTATGCGGCCTATCTGCACCATTTATTCAACCTTCCTCCAGCGGGCCTATGATCAAATTGTTCACGATGTTGCAATCCAGCATTTACCAGTCATTTTCTGTATGGATCGCGCCGGTATCGCTGGTGAAGACGGTCCAACACATCACGGCGCTTTGGATATTGCTTACCTGCGCTGTATCCAAGATATGGTTATAGTAGCACCGAAAAATGGTAACCAGTTTCGTCATTTACTTTATACTGCTTTAAATTACAGAGATTGTCCTTTTGCGATACGCTATCCAAAAGCTAGTTCCGTTGAATTTGATGAGCACGGACAAGCAGAATTATTGCCCATCGGCAGCTGGGAAGTGGAAAGACAAGGTTCAGATGTTGTTCTATTATGTATTGGTCCCTTAGTGTATGATGCTCTTGCTGCTGCGGAAAAATTAGCAGCGCAAGGCATTTCCTGTGAAGTCGTGAATTGTATATTTATTAAACCGCAGGATAACTCGTATTTGAATTCCATAGTCAGTAATTTTGCGAATGTAATTACCCTGGAAGAAGGTGTGATCAATGGCGGATTTGGTGATGGAATTGCTGCTTGGCTAGCTGAACATGGCTACACCGGTAAACTGCAGCGTTTGGGTTTACCCGATAAATTCGTTCATCACGGACCAAGAGATGTACTTTTAGAAGAATTGGGTCTCAGCCGACAAGGTATCGTGGATGCTGTATCTGCATTGGTTTCCCAACCTGTACTGCATTAATAATTATGAATTCTATAATACTTGTCCTTTTTGAATTTGTAGTATTTTTCCTTGGGTATCGTTTCTACGCTCATTGGTTAAGTAACCGTATTTTTAATATAAACGAGGACATAACTCTACCAGCCCATGAGCTGCGTGATGATGTAGATTTTCTCCCGACCAAAAAATATATTCTATTTGGACATCATTTTACATTCGTAGCCGGTGCAGCACCCATTATCGGTCCGTGTGTGGCTGCCTATTGGGGCTGGCTCCCGGCAATACTTTGGGTTGTCTTTGGTACGGTTTTTATGGGTGTTGTTCATGACTTTGGAGCCCTGGTTGTGAGTGTGAAAGAAAAGGGACATAGTATAGCGGAAATATCGGGGCGTATTTTGAACGGGCGTGTGCCGCATTCTTTTTCTTTTGTTTATTATCATGCTGATTTGGTTGGTATTAGCGGTTTTTGCCATGGCAATCGCAGATCTATTTGTTGCAATCCCATCTTCAGTGCTGCCAATAAATATAGAAATCATCCTTGCCTTAGTGATGGGTTACATTATCTATAAGCGCGGTGCGGGGGCAATGCTACCATCCATTATTGCTTTCGGGATACTGTATTTATTTGTTTGGATTGGTTCTGAAAATCCGGTCAGCTTTGAAGGCAGTGAGATGTCCAAGATGCAAGCAACTCAAACCTGGATAATATTATTGTTCATTTATTCCGGTATTGCTTCCGTTTTACCTGTTTGGCTCTTGCTCCAGCCAAGGAATTTCATTAACAGCTATCAGCGGGTTCCATGGCCTGGTTTCATCAGGAACCTCTGTCAAACAATTGGATCAGTTGCAAGATGCGCGCCTGATCGGACTAATAATTTGGATATTCATTGAAGGGATTATGGTTGGTCGTAAAATAATTTTCACCAAATGATTATATTCAGATATTATATATGAAATTGGTAATTTCGATCCACTTATCTGATGTAAAATGAATGATCGGCTAGATACTTTTAAGCGCAACGAAAAAACTTGGAAAAAGGAAACTGAATCCGAATCTACCAGGAATTACAATTTTGATACACTGAGTGGTGAACAGCTTGATCTTTTATATTATCCACCGCAAGATACGGGTGGCTATAACAAAAATTTAGGATTTCCCGGACAGTATCCTTTTACCCGTGGCATCCATGCCAATATGTATCGCGGTAAACTGTGGACTATGCGCCAGTTTGCAGGCTTCGGCACACCGCAAGACACCAATGCACGCTACCATTACTTATTAAAACACGGTCAGACCGGTTTATCCGTAGCCTATGATATGCCCACTCTCATGGGGTATGATCCGGATCATCCATTTTCTGCGGGTGAAGTGGGAAAATGTGGTGTCAACGTGGCTTCTCTTAAAGATATGGAAGAGCTATTTGCCGGAATCAATCTGGGTGAAATTTCCGTATCCCAGACCATCAATAGTCCAGCGGTGATTCTGTTAGCATTCTATGTAGCTGTTGCGGAAAAACAAGGTGTAAATAAACAACATTTACGGGGTACACTGCAGAATGATATTTTGAAAGAATTCATTGCCCAGAAGGAATGGATATTTCCCCCAGAGCCTTCCCTGCGCATTATTACAGATATGATGGCGTACTGCACTGAACACATGCCCAAGTTCAATACAATTTCAATCAGCGGTTACCACATTAGAGAAGCTGGATCAACAGCTGCCCAAGAGTTGGCATTTACTCTGGCCGATGGGTTTACCTATGTGGAATACGCCATGAAAGCCGGTCTGAACGTTGATGACTTTGCTCCCCGGCTATCATTTTTCTTTAATTCACATCTTGATTTTTTTGAGGAAATTGCCAAGTTTCGCGCTGCCCGTCGTATTTGGGCCAGGCAGTTGAAAGAGAAATATCAAGCCCGAAATCCCCGTTCTTGGAAATTGCGGTTTCATACCCAAACTGCCGGCTGTTCACTTACAGCCCAGCAACCAGAGATTAACATTGCTCGAACAGCTTTCCAGGCCCTGGCCGGGATATTGGGTGGGACCCAGTCGCTGCATACGAATTCCATGGATGAAACCTTGGCTTTACCTTCAGAAAAAGCGGCTGAAATAGCACTAAGGACACAGCAGTTAATCGCCTACGAAACCGGGGCAACCAACGTGGCTGATCCCCTAGGCGGTTCCTGGTTTATCGAAACATTGACCGATCATCTGGAGGAGGAAGCAGAAAAATATTTTAGCAAAATAGAAGAAATTGGAGGTGTGGTTCCAGCGATTGAGGAAGGCTTTTTTCAGCGAGAAATTGCTCAGGCAGCTTCTGATTACCAATACAAAATAGACAGAAAACAGCGGATCGTTGTCGGTGTGAATGAATTTGTAAAAGAAGACGAGGAAATTGAAATCCCAATACTAGAAATCGGCGAAGAAGTGGAAAAAATGCAGTGTGCAGCGTTGAACAACTTACGCTCACAACGGGATAATTATAAAGTACAACAAGCTTTATCTCAAATCCAGGAGGCATGTAAAAATGGTGCTAATCTGGTTTATCCGATTATTACTGCTGCTAAAGAGTATGCCACCTTAGGTGAAATCATCGTGGCTTTGAAAGCTGAATTTGGGGAATGGCAGGAGGCAACCGTTTTCTGATGAAATCAACTCGTAAATTCTATATTGCCATATCTGGTATAGTATTAGTTGTTATTTTCTGGATATGGTGGGTATCTACTAATCCAGTTAATGACCAGGCTCTAGTGCAGTTCTTATCCATTGCGGAAGTGATCGAAAAAGAACATGATGAACGGACTCGTCTGGGCGGCCTTGTAGTAGCAGGTTCCATTACCCTCGATGAAAAAAATTATCTTTCTTGTCGTTTTGATTTACAGGAAGGTAATGTATTCTTACCGATCCATTATACCGGTGTTCGTCCTGACCTTTTCAAAGATGAAGCTGAAGTTATTGTGGAGGGGAATTATATGAATGGCGTGTTTGAAGCAAATGTGCTTCAAACAAAATGTGCGTCCCGCTATGAAGGTGATTTGCGGAATGCCGACAGCTATAATTTAGACGATATTTCTCTATGACTCCGGTTGTCGGTGGTTTGGCCCTGAATCTTGCTTTAGGTTTGGCCGTCATTACTATTTTACTACAAGGATTTTATTTAAAAACTGGGGATGTACGTTTATATATCTCAGGGCAACGGGCTGCGCTGGGTATTTCTCTGCTCTCGTTTTTTGCCACCTTGGTTTTGGTTCAACTATTGGTTGTCAGCAATTTTGATGTGGATTACGTGGCTCATTACACCAGCCGTGAAACACCGCTGATCTATAAGATTACTGCACTATGGGCCGGCCAGTCAGGTTCTTTATTATTCTGGCTTTTTATCTTATCTATATATGCAACGATCGCAATCCTGACCAATCAGCGATACAATCTAAACCTTATGCCCTGGGTGATGATTATCCTGGCCACGGTCCAGTTGTTTTTTTTGATACTGGTGAATTTTATAACCAATCCATTCTTGCCTACGGAAGCAGATTTTGTGGTAACCAACGGCCTTGGTTTAAATCCCCTTCTGCAAAACGCTACCATGGCGATTCACCCACCCATGCTTTATTTGGGATATGTTGGCTATACTATTCCCTTTGCATTTGCTATCGCAGCGTTAGCCCGGAATGACATGAATGCATTTTGGCTGCGCACAATACGTCAATGGTTGTTATTCGTGTGGCTAATGTTAAGTATCGGTATCATCCTTGGTGGCTGGTGGGCTTACCAGGAATTAGGGTGGGGCGGTTATTGGGCCTGGGATCCGGTAGAAAATGCCTCGTTTATGCCGTGGCTGACAGGTACAGCTTTACTGCACTCTATCATGATCCAGGAAAAGAAAAATATGCTGAAAATTTGGAATACGGTGTTGATAATTATCACATTCACTTTGTGTATCTTTGGTACGTTTTTAACCCGCAGCGGAGTTATGTCGTCCGTGCATTCATTTACAGCCTCTTCTCTCGGTCCCGTTTTTCTGACATTTGTTTTTCTAATTATGGTCTTTTCTTTTGGATTAATGTTCCAAAAATTGAATCTGCTTCGGTCAGAAAAAAAGATTGAATCATTTACATCTCGAGAGAGTGGTTTTCTGTTTAATAATGTCGTGTTTATTGTGTTGTGTTTCGCTGTATTCTGGGGGACACTGTTCCCGGTGCTATCCGAAGCGGTTCGTGGTACAAAAATTGCTGTTGGTGCTCCTTTCTTCAACCAGGTCAATGTGCCGATCGGGTTGCTGTTATTAATGCTTACGGGTGTTGGTCCCTTATTGGTTTGGCGCAGAACCTCTAAAGAGAGTTTCATACGCAATTTTATCAATCCTATTATTATTGGTCTCAGTACAGCATTAATTTTGTTTATACTGGAGATACGCGGTTATGCCCTTCTTTCTTTTAGTTTGGCGGCATTTGTTATTACGTCTATTGCGATGGAGTTTGGCAAGGGAATCCGCTCCAGAATGAAAACTAAGGGTGAAAATATAATCACAGCCAATTGGCGATTATTGCGCAAGAATCGTAGTCGCTACGGCGGATATATTGTACATTTGGGAATTGTGTTCATGTTCATCGGTTTTACCGGCAATGTGTTTAATATGGAAAAAGAGTTTGGACTAAAAACTGGAGAATCGAATCACCTGGGACAGTACCAATTTAGATTGAACAAAATTAATGAAGTGGAACGGGCAAATCATTATGCTTGGATTGCCGATATAAGTTTATCCGATAATGAAGGTACGTATATCAAAACCCTGAAGCCAGAAAAAAGGATATATTTCCATAAAAATCCAGATCCAAATCGCCGTCAACCGCATAGTGAACTGGATATTTATTCAATGGTGAATAAAGACATTTATTCAATTTTCAATAGTATCGATGTTGAAAATGGTATGGCTTTTTTTAAAATTATGATCAACCCCTTAGTCAGTTGGGTATGGTTTGGAGGTTATATCTTGGTGATGGGTGCGTTATTTACATTTTGGCCTGAACGAAAAGAATTCGCATGATTAGTTCAGTCGTAATTTTTTTATTATTTATCCTCACAGTTTATTTTGTTGTGCAGCCCCTATTTATCAAAATAGTGCCGCAATTGGAAGAAAGAAAAGATAGTGTTGCGCATTTAAAACAACGGAAAAAAATATTGTATAGACAGATAAAAGAATTAGATATGGATTATGAAATCGGACATATTCAGGTTTCTGATTATACTTTATACCGCTCGCAACTCAAAAAAGAAGTATCAGAAATAATAGATCAGATATATAACACGTCTTAGAATCCCCTTGCTATCAGCAACCCATATTTCTAAATCGTTTCATTATCAGTTTGTGCTCAGGAATGTGAATTTTTCCCTTTCATCTGGGGAAACAATCGCGCTTCTTGGTCAAAACGGAGCTGGTAAGTCAACTCTGTTGCGCATTCTAGCGAAAGTGTGTACTCCGGAGGCCGGTGAAATTGTTTTTCAAGGTCACAATATTTTAAAAGGCAAGGCTGCTGATCGGAAAGGAATATTTTTTTGCGGTCATGCGCCCGGTTTATATCCATCTTTATCGGCATCAGAGAACTTGTATTATCTCTGTGCTTTGAACGGCTATACTCCATCGGAAAGCCAAATACGAAGCGTTTTGCATGAGTTTGGTCTAAAAAAAAGTCATATACCGGTACGGGTTTGTTCACTGGGAATGTTGCAGCGTTTAAAATTGTGTCTGGTCGAATTGGTCAATTGGAAATTGCTCTTGATCGATGAACCGTTCAACAGTTTGGATATCCATGGCCAGTCATTCATAAAGGATAAATTATCTGCTTGGAAAGATGATAAAAGGTCTATCATTTTTGTGGATCATGATCTTGATCGGGCTCTGGCGTTGTGCGACCGAGTCTTGGTATTACAGGACGGATCAATCGCAATGGATCAACCGACAACAGTGGGAATAGATTTGCAGGAAAATATTGCAAAGCTATTTGATTAATATGCTGAGTATACTGATCAGAAAAGAATTGTTTGTAGAACTGCGCAGCCGGGAAGTGATCATATCCACCCTGGCGTTTGGTATGGCTGTATTGCTTGTTTTTGCTTTTTCGTTGAGCGGTGATCCGCAACGGATGCATCAACTGGCTCCTGGATTGTTTTGGATCTTGGTATTGTTGAGTTCATCCCTGGGTTTACACAGGCTTTTCAGTCAGGAAAAAGAAATGGATGCCTTTTCAAGTGTCATTGCCGCTCCTGTTGACCGGAGCCTGATTTTTTTGGCAAAGTGGTGCAGCAGTTTTATTTTCCTGTTCTTTTCAGAATTGATAATCATTTTTCCATTTTTTCTATTCCTCGGTTTAGACCCACCCCAAAATTTGTTGACAGGTATAGGCATCATTCTTTTAGGTAATATGGGTGTTACCGCTGTAGGTGTAATTATTTCAGGACTAACCATGCGGACTAGAATGAGTTCAGTACTTTTACCGGTATTATTCTTTCCAATATTAACCCCCCTACTCATTGCCTGCACCAAAGCAACTATGGGCTGGTATTATGGACTGCCCTTTAACCGCTGGGAATTTTGGGTCATGATTTTGGTAACATATATTGTAATTTTTGCCTTGGCCGGCTATACGTTATTCGATCATTTAACTGAAGAATAGTGACCAGTCTAATTTCCAACAACCGTTTTAATTGGCTTTTTATTTTATCGATATTGCTGTTGGTGTTAGATTTATTTATCATTTTTACCCAGACCCCAATGGTTCCAGATCAGCACTGGGCTCAAAAGATTTTTTATGTGCATGTCCCTATCGCTTGGACCGGATTTCTTGCCTACTTTATTGTTATGGTGGCCGGTATTTCATTTTTAATCTGCAAGGATGATAAATGGGATCGGATTGGACTGGCCGCGGCTGAGATCGGTACATTTTTTATCATATTGGTGCTAGTTACAGGGCCAATTTGGGCCAAACCAATCTGGGGTCGACTATGGATATGGGAACCGCGCCTAACCACAACCTTTATCCTTTTTTTGATCTACGTAGGTTATTTTATGCTGCGAACATTTGGTGGTCATCCGGAAAGGTTCGCCCGAATCGCAGCCGTGGTGGGCATTCTCGCGTTTATAGACATCCCACTTATTTTTTATTCAGTAAAATTATGGTCTCCTCAGTTTCAATTGCATCCGCAAGTCGAAATGATCCAACAGCCTCAAGGAATATTAATTCCTTTTTTATTTTCACTGTTTGTATTTATTGTTTTATTTATACTGATGTTGCGATTTCGAATAAGTATTCTGAACTTTAAACACCAAATAGAAATGTGTAATGTATAATTTCCTAGAATATTGTGTAGCTGCCTACGGGACGGTCCTGGTGGCGATTATTGTGTGGTTTATTTTGCAAATAAAAACAGAGCACCATTTAAAAAAATCAATTCTGAATATTAAGAAAGAACAAAAATGAAACGAAAGATTGTACATGTGGTCGGAACCGGTACTATTGGTGAACCCTTGATCGGATTATTATCGGATTATAAACGGCAATTGGGGATTGATGAAATTACTTTTCATAAAAATACACCACTGAAAAGTGATACCTCCAAGATCATGGACCTGCAAAAACGCGGTGCCCGATTAGCAGTCAATGCGGATTGTAAACAGGAGTTCAAAGAATTGGACACTGATCCGAATTTTGAAACAGAAGAGGCGATCGAACGTGCCACAGTTGTGATCGATTGTACACCTAAAGGTATTGGTCATAGAAACAAAGAACAGTATTATCTCACATTCGCAGATCGGGTTAGTGGTTTCTTGGCTCAAGGCAGTGAAAACGGCTTTGGGAAAAAATATGCTCGGGGTATTAATGATGCGTTTATAAATGATGATGACCATTTCATTCAGATCGTGTCCTGTAATACACATAACTTGGCTTGTATCACGAACACAATTGCCCTGAAAAATGCTCCATCCGATAATTTGGTTGAAGGAAAATTTGTCTGTTTTCGCCGGGCCAATGATATTAGTCAGTCTGGGGGCTTTATTCCTGCACCTCAAGTTGGCAGTCACCATTCCGAAGAATATGGCTCTCATCATGCAGAAGACGCTGCGGATTTATTTAGTACGATGGATTTAAATCTGAATATTTTTTCTTCTGCTATGAAAACGAATAGCCAGTATATGCATATTTTGTGGTTTAATCTGAAAGTAAAAGAGCCCATCAAGTTGCAGCAAGTGAAAGATCGGCTGGCAGCGAATCCCCTGGTAGCAATGACTCAAAAGGATATGACCAGTATGGTATTTTCTTTCGGTAGAGATCATGGTCATTATGGTAGAATTCTAAATGAAGCAGTAGTTGTCGAACAAACGTTGAACGTTCGTAACGGAAATGAAATTACCGGTTTCTGTTTTACACCGCAGGATGGTAATTCATTGTTAAGCAGTATTGCTGCTACGGAACGATTTTTATTTCCCCACGCTTATGAAGATAAGATACAATGTTTGGCCGACCTTATTTATTCTGACATTTGAGTGTAAGTGTCTATGTGGTGGTCAGCGGTCCGTTCCAGGAAAATTCCTTTTTAATCGTCGATTCTGACTCTAGAGATGCTATCTGCATCGATCCCGGTGATGATTCACATGCGATCATTGCGTTGATCAATCAACACCGCTGCAATCCCTTAGGGATCACCAATACTCATGCCCATTTGGATCATATCGGTTCCGTTAGACGATTGCAACGGGATTTCAATATTCCTTTTTACCTGCACCAAGATGAACGTATTGTTCTGGAGACCTATCCTGAAACCTGTCGCTTATTTGGACTCCCAGTCGGAGACACTCCTACTGTAGATGAATGGATTACTGATGAGTCTACCCTTACTTTTGGTACCATAAATATCCAAGTACTGTTTACTCCCGGACACACCCCCGGTGGCACAACATTTGTGATTGAGAATCACGTATTTGTCGGTGATACAGTTTTTTACGGATCAGTTGGCCGGACAGATTTACCGGGCGGTAACAGGCGAACCCTGGTGAATTCTTTGGTAAAAATGATGAACATTATTGACCCCGATTACATTGTTCATTCCGGGCATGGTCCTGATACAACCATCGGACGCGAAAAGAAAGAGAACCCTTTTTTAATTCTATTGCATGAAAGTCTAAATTCTAAGCGGTGAAAATCATCAACTATATTAAAAATACGACAGAACCGTTGTTCAGCTATGAAATTATGCCGCCATTGCGCGGTGGGAGCGCGAGAAACACATTTGAAATAATTGAAAAACTGATGCCGTTCGATCCACCATTCATCGATCTGACCAGTCGCTCAGCAGAGGTCGAATATTTGGATACACCAAATGGTAAGATGAAACGTCATATCCGACGTAAACGCCCGGGAACAATTGGCTTGAGCGCAGCCATCAAGAATAGGTTCAATGTAGAAACGGTGCCCCATGTTCTATGCAATGGTTTCTCTATGGAAGAAACGGAAGATGCATTGATCGAATTGAACTATTTGGGTATACACAACGTGTTGGCTGTGCGCGGTGATGATTTGCGTAAAAATATTAATGCTAATAGTCATTCTTACAATAAATATGCTGTTGATTTGGTCAGACAAATTGTGGATATGAATAATGGTATTTATCTGGAAGAACTGCTGGATGCCAGCGCGTCTGACTTTTGTATCGGAGCTGGAGGATATCCGGAGAAACATTTTGAAGCTCCCGATCTAGAAACGGATTTGAAATATTTGAAAGAAAAAGTTAATGCCGGAGCGGAATATATCGTCACACAAATGTTTTTTGATAACCGGGTCTACTTTGATTTTGTAAAGAAAGTCCGCGCAATTGGTATTGAGGTACCGATTATCCCCGGTTTAAAAATTCTTTCCAGCCGGAAACATCTATCATTGATCCCTCACAACTTTTATATCACTATACCCCCAGAACTTTGCAACAAGGTAGAGGCCGCCAAAACAGATAAAGAGGTCAAAAATATCGGAGTCGAATGGGCAATTAATCAAACCCAGGAGTTATATAATGCCGATGTACCTTGCATCCATTTTTATATTATGTACTCAACGAAGCAGGTAGTCGAAGTGGTGAAAGAATGCACATGACCCTGCTACAGGAGTTCAGAAACCATGTGTTATCCAGAAAACTGATCAACAAAAAAGATCATATTTTAATTGCTCTGTCCGGTGGTGTGGACTCTATGGTTTTGGCGCACTTGCTAGTACAATTAAAGTCAGAACTTGAATTAAAATTGTCCGCCATGCATGTCCAGCACCATTTGCGGGAAGATGCAGAAAAGGATGCTCAACTGGTAAACAGTTTCTGCATTCAATTGGAGATTGACCATTTACGAGCGGATCTTGATCCTGGACTTAATCCGAGAAACCGAAGTGTGGAAGCTTGGGCTCGTGAACAACGCTATAGACATTTAAAGCGCGGCAAAGAGCAGGTTAAAGCAAACAAAATTGTTACGGCACACCATGGGGATGACCAAGTTGAAACGATTCTGATGCACATTGCCGATAGTTCCGGGTTGGACGGTCTCCGTGGGATTCGTGAAAAATACGGAGATATTTACCGTCCCTTATTGGTGTTTTCAAAGAAAGATCTCGAAGAATACGCACAAACAATGAAGGTTCCGTTCAGAGAAGATATTTCCAATCAAGATACTGATTTTCCGAGAAATTACTTGCGTAAACAAGTAATTGCGATATGGAAAAAAAATACTCCGTTTCTAACTAAAGCAATTCAGCATGTAACCGATCACGTCAATGAGACGGCTGACACGTTGGAATATATGTTTAAACAAACTGTCCAACAATTCGTAACTCATGATGAACGAGGGAGATTGATCATTCATTTGAATCGTTTCGCAGCAGCACCAATGTCATTTCTGGCACAGCTCATCCATTATTTGGTTGGCAATGATCTACCTTGGCGCCGCTATCAGTGGCAGAGTGTAAAACGATTGATTGAACAGGGACGGACTGGCAGCGTATTACGCATAAATGATAAAACTATTCTTAAAGACAGAGAGAAACTGATTATAGAAGCAATAAAAACCACGCACTATGATCAGTATATTGTTCATGAAAATGAAAAAATAAAAACTGATGACTTTATTTTTTCTTGGACCCAAACAACATCACGCAAATCGTATTCCCCAAATAGGTATTTAGAATTTGTTGATGCCGATAAATTGGGTAGCGAATTGGTACTCCGAATTTGGGAGAATGAAGACCAAATTCAACCATTGGGTATGACGGGTCATAAAAAAATGAGTGATTTTCTTATCGATGCTAAGGTGGACCTTTTAACCAAGCGTAGGCAGGTTGTGCTGGCCGATGAGCACGAGGTTTATTGGGTCTGCGGACGACAAATATCTGATGCAATAAAAGTCACAGATAAAACTACTCACTTTGCGAAACTTTCATATCAGCCGGTTGTTGGTTAGACATGCATCTTCACGGGTTTGAATTGATTCCGGTCCTGGACGAACTCCAAATAAAAAATCGTGTATCAGCTATCGGGGATGAACTCTCTAAAAAGTTCAAGGATGAAATTCCAATACTTATTGGTGTTCTCAATAGCAGTTTTATTTTCATGGCAGACCTCATTCGGGCTATAGATATTGACTGCGAGACGGATTTTATAAAAATTTCCAGTTATGATAGAGGTTCCTCCAAGGGAACAGTACGGTTATTAAAAGATATTTCAGCTGATATAACGGGCAGGCATGTAGTTATCATCGAGGATATTATTGATTCCGGTTTAACTATTAGATTTATAAAAGATCGTATGGGTGAAGCAGATCCAAAATCATTGACCATTGTATCCTTGTTATTAAAACCAGGGTTGGTGAACCTCGATTTTCCAATCGATATAGTAGGGTTTGAAATTGCACCTGATTTTGTCGTAGGATACGGGTTGGATTATGACCAAAAATTACGCCATTTACCGGCGATTTATAGAATAGAGAAGGCAAATAATGTTTTTCGCAAATAATAGAAATAAAATGGATGGGAACAGAAAACCCCCACGACAGGTCAACAAAAATCCTGCGTCCGACCCCAAACCCGATAATAAGAAAAACGAATTTCAGTGGAAACGTGCGGGGAAAACATCACTGATTTGGGTAATGATTCTGATGGTGGCCATTTTTCTGTCTGGATTATTGACGTCGAATGAGCAAGCGAAGGAGATTCAATATTTCAAGTATCGAGAATTGTTGGAACAGCGCCAAATTGCTTCTGCAGTTGTGATTGATGAAGTGTTCTATGGAGAATTGGCGACACCGCAAACCGTCGAGATGGAGGTCGGTGTAATGGAGAATATTACCAAGTTTCAAGTCATTTTACCGTTTATCGATCGCACAGTGATGGATGAATGGGATACGTACGGTGTGAATTACAGTTTTGAAGAAAAATCCATTGATTGGACCGGCTATTTTCTAAATATGCTACCCTGGTTGCTGCTGATCGGGATATGGATATTTTTTATTCGCCGAATGCAAGGTGCCGGTGGTGGTATGAAAGGAATTTTTAATTTTGGTAAAAGCCGGGCAAAAATCTGGACATCTGACATGCCCAAAGTAACCTTTGATGATATTGCCGGTTGTGTCGAAGCTAAAGAAGAATTGAAAGAAGTGATTGAATTTTTAAAGACTCCCAAGCGCTTCCAGAGGTTAGGTGCTAAAATTCCCAAGGGGGCATTGCTTGTTGGTCCTCCGGGGACGGGTAAAACACTGTTGGCTCGCGCTGTAGCCGGTGAAGCCAGTGCTCCCTTTTTCAGTTTAAGCGGTGCGGATTTCGTTGAGATGTTTGTCGGTGTTGGTGCTTCTCGCGTTAGAGACCTCTTCGAACAGGGGAAAAAACACACTCCGTGCATAATATTCATTGATGAATTGGATGCAGTGGGTCGACAGCGTGGTGCCGGATTGGGTGGCGGTCACGATGAACGCGAACAGACATTGAATCAACTACTCGTGGCAATGGATGGTTTCGATTCCGAACAGATGATCATTGTATTGGCTGCGACCAATCGTCCTGATGTGCTGGATCCAGCGCTTTTAAGACCAGGCCGATTTGATCGGCAGATCGTTGTTGATGTGCCTGACTTAAAGGGTCGTGAAGGTATATTAAAAGTGCATACCAAGAAGATTGTACTGAATAAACGCAAAGTCAACCTGCATGAAGTGGCTCGGGGGACCCCGGGACTGGTTGGGGCCGATTTGGCTAACTTGGTTAATGAAGCAGCGTTGTTGGCAGCACGGAAAAAGAAACGATCTGTAGATATGTCAGATTTTGAAGATGCAAAAGATAAAGTGTTAATGGGTATCGAACGCAAAAGCATGATACTTTCCGATGAGGAAAAAAAGGTTACTGCTTATCACGAGTCCGGCCATACCTTGGTTGCTACTCTCACCTCCGGAGCGGATCCAATTCATAAAGTAACAATTATTCCCAGGGGACGGGCATTAGGGGTCACTGCCCAGCTACCTATAGATGAAAGACACAATTATTCGCTGGAGTATATAGAAGGTCGATTAGCGATCTTGTTGGGTGGTCGGGCGGCTGAAAAACTTATCTTCAATCAATTGACCACTGGTGCCGGCGACGATATTGAAAAGGCGACTGCCATCGCTCGTAAAATGGTCTGTGAATGGGGAATGAGTGATGTGATCGGTCCCATGACGTTCGGTAAAAAGAACGAGGAAGTTTTCCTGGGGCGTGAAATCCAATCCCACCGCGACTTCAGTGAATCTGTTGCCCGAATGATTGATGAAGAAGTCGTTAGGATCATTCGGAAGGCTGAACGAACTGCCGCCAGGGTCTTGGATGAAAATGTTACCAGTCTGCATACGATGGCCGCTGGTCTGCTGAAGTATGAAACACTGGACAGCAACGATGTCAAGCGAATTATAGATGGTAAAAAACTGATTCGTACAAAAAATGGTCAACCTCGCAGAAAAAAGAAATCCAGACCTAGGAAAACAGCACCTTTAAGCAAAAACTCCCCGCAACCCAATCCAACGTCCAAGCCGGCCAAAAAATAATCTTTTCCCTGTACAGCTATTGTGTGTGAATGATGGCCATACCATCTGATTGGAACAAAATCAACACAGTAAATTCGGTCACATTATTGATGGGAATCTTGAATGTGACTACTGATTCGTTCAGTGATGGTGGGCAATTCATTCGGTGCGAAAAAGCAGTGGAGCGGGCATTGGTTATGGTTGCGGACGGTGCGGACATTATTGACATCGGCGGGGAATCAACGCGGCCAGGGGCAAAGCCCGTTTCACAATCAAAAGAGTTGCAACGCGTGCTGCCTGTTATTGCGGGAATTCGTAAGCGGTCTGACATATCTATTTCAATCGATACAACGAAAGCGGATGTAGCCGAAAAAGCCATCGCAGCCGGCGCTGATATGGTCAACGATATCAGCGGACTACAATTCGATGATACTATGGCAGATGTTGTCCGAGAGTATGCTGTTCCGGTTGTTATTATGCATATTAAAGGAACCCCCCTGGACATGCAGAAGGATCCGCACTATGCCGATCTTATGCAGGAAATAGTTGCATATTTCAAGGAACGTATTGATTTTTGTCTGCAACATGGGATCAAAAAAGATCAGATTATCATCGATCCGGGGATTGGTTTTGGTAAACGGATCCAGGATAACTTTATATTGCTGCGGAAATTGCAACAGATTGCTGACCTAGGTTACCCGGTACTCATTGGTCCGTCCAGGAAATCATTCATTGGCCTTACGCTGGATATACCGGTAAATGAACGATTGGAAGGGACCGCTGCAGCGGTAACTGCATCCGTTTTGAATGGAGCTAAAATTGTCCGTGTCCATGATGTAAAAGAGATGAAAAAAGTGATGACTATTTCTGATCATATACGCGGTATTCATTAATGGATTTATTTAAAATCGGTTTTCTTACAGTCACACTTATTGATGTGATCGACGTGGCGCTGGTAAGCTGGCTATTTTACAAGATATATCAATATTTTCGGGAAACCAGAGCGGGACAGATGCTGGTGGGGCTGATTATATTGCTGATTGCATCATTTCTGTTTAACGCAATTGGGTTTAGTGCATCTTCTTGGCTGGTGAATCAGTTCCAGACAGTTTGGGTCGTGGCCTTCGTAATCTTATTTCAACCAGAGTTGAGACGGTTATTAATCTATGTCGGACAAACCCGTTTTTTCCAAAAATTGTTCCGGATGGGCTCTTCGAAATCCATTGAAGAAATTATTACTGCTATCAGTCAACTGATCGTGAAAAAATGGGGTGCGCTAATTGTGATTCAACGCGAGACAGGAATGCGTACGTATAAAGAAGCCGGCACACTGCTTAAGGCAGAAATTTCATCACAATTACTATTATCTATTTTAAATCCGAAATCACCACTTCATGATGGGGCTGTGATTATGCAGAATGAAATCATTGAAGCGGCTGCGTGCATATTGCCCCTTACGGAAAGTACGATGGTTGATCCGATGATGGGCACACGTCACCGGGCAGCTCTTGGCATTACCGAAGAAACTGACGCCATCGCCATTGTGGTATCGGAAGAAAATCAGCGTATATCGGTTGCGGATAATGGACGTTTTGTCAGTATTGGTATGGACGAGATGGAACTGCGCCGCTATATGAATGAACAACTGTTCATTTCTTACGGAGATTAACCATCCATGGCGATAACCAGCCAAACCTGGCAATATGCTATGGGCAGTGTATTGTTAGTCAGCCTTGCTTCACTGGTGGGAGTAGTCACCCTTTCATTATCCCAGGATCTGTTAAAGCGCCTGTTAATTTTCCTAGTGAGCTTTGCTGTAGGCAGCCTCCTTGGCGGTGCTTTCATTCATCTTCTACCGGAGGCTTTTGCCTCCGATCTAAATCCCTTGTCAGTTTCCCTATTTGCACTGGGTGGGATCATTTTTTTTTTCATTATAGAAAAATTCTTTCGCTGGCGCCATTGCCGTCATGAAACCACAGCTAACCATATCCATCCGGTTGTACCCATGAATATCTTTGGAGATGCTTTACACAATCTGATCGATGGGGTCTTAATTGGGGTATCTTATTCAGTAAGCATTCCATTGGGGATGGCCACGACAATTGCTGTGGTTCTGCATGAAATTCCTCAGGAGATCGGTGATTTTGGTATTTTGATACATGGTGGTTTATCAGTAAAAAAAGCTCTAATGTTTAACTTTGCATCAGCTTTATCAGCTATTGTCGGTGTGATTCTGGCCTTATCGATTGGAGTTGCAATAGAAGATGCCATGCTGTATTTAATACCCTTTATAGCTGGAGGTTTTATTTATATTGCCAGTTCGGACCTGATACCGGAATTGCACCACAATACAAATGTATTACATTCTCTTTTGCAACTATTGGCTGTAATCGGTGGTATTATCATCATGGTTGGACTTGCTGCTGTTTATTAACGCACATTTTATCGCAAATTATATAGTGGAATTAGCAGACCTAAAAGACAGTTTCGCCACAGCCGTGGCTAAACACCACGAACTTCGGAGGTATCTTTGACTTGGAAGTAAAAGAAGCAGAAATAGAGGAACTACGCTTGAAGTCTGGAGCACCTGACTTTTGGAGTGATAATTCCACCGCTCAGGCTACTCTCAAAAGAATCTCCATATTAGAAAAAGAACTTGCCCTATGGTCCGATCTGAAAAAACGTCAGGGCAATGTTCAAGTTCTGCTGGAATTTGCTGAAACCGGTGATACAGAATTAGATGAAGTATTTAATGAACTCAGATCATATACTAGAATCATTGCAGATTTGGAATTACAAATGATCCTTGGCGAAGCAGAAGATAACCGGGATGCGATTGTAACCATCCACCCCGGGGCCGGTGGAACCGAAAGTCAGGATTGGGTGGAAATGCTCTACCGTATGTATACCCGTTGGGTGGAACAGAAAGGGTTTAAAAAAGATGTAATGGATTTTCAACTGGGAGATGAGGCGGGTTTGAAAGACGTAACCTTTGCAGTAAAAGGTGACTACGCCTATGGATTATTGAAAGCGGAAGCAGGGATTCACCGTCTTGTGCGCATTTCACCTTTTGATTCGAATCGCCGCCGCCATACATCATTTGCCTCCGTATTTGTTTGTCCTTCCAGCGATGAAGAGATTGAGGTCGCAATTGATCAAAACGATCTGCGGATTGATACATATCGGGCCAGTGGTGCTGGCGGACAGCACGTGAACAAGACCGATTCAGCCATACGTATCACCCATATTCCCACCGGGATAGTAGTTCAGTGCCAGAATGAACGCTCCCAACATAAAAATAAAGCCATAGCAATGAAAGTATTAAAAGCCAGATTACATCAGCTGGCAATAGATAAGCAGAAAGAGGATAAACAGGAATTGGAAGACTCAAAAATGGTCATTGGTTTTGGGAGTCAAATTCGCTCCTATGTATTTCATCCATATAACATGATCAAGGATCACCGTACGAAAACTGAAACGAGTAATGTTGCCGCTGTAATGGATGGTGATTTGGATGATTTCATTCGTGCCTATTTAATGAGCAAATTGAATTAAATTTTTCTGAATCCCAACATTGATAATATTATGATGAAAAATTCATAGCCATTGTTTTTTAAATGCTTTGATATTCTTTGATTGCACTCAAAATGACAATAAAAAAGAAACGTTTAAGAATGCAACAGTCTATTATAAATTTTTCGTTAATTAAATTATCAGAAATTTTATGCCTGAAGAACGTAAAAGTTTGAACGAGATTATTCATTTCCGCAAGGAAAAACTGGCGGCACTTTACGATCAAGGAGTGAATCCCTATCCACATAACTTCAGCCCAACCCACACCAGCTCTGAAGTCCTGGCTGATTATGATGAACTGACGGGTAAGAATGTTACCATTGCCGGCCGGATAATGACCCTACGCAAGATGGGAAAAGCGTCCTTTTTTCATATCCAGGATATGGGTGGGCGCATCCAGGTTTACATCAAAAAAGATGATGTGGGAGCAGCAGCTTATGATTATTTCAAATTAATGGATATTGGGGATATTGTTGGTGTGAGCGGTGTTCCCTTTACCACAAAGCTGGGCGAAAAATCCATCCATACCAACGAGTTTACTGTTTTGGCAAAGAGTATCCGACCCTTGCCCGTTGTAAAAGAAAAAGATGGTGAAACATATGATGCCTTCGCGGATAAAGAACTGCGTTACCGGAACCGCCATTTGGATTTGTTGGTTAATCCCGATGTAAAAGAAATTTTTATTAAACGGGCAAAAATCATTTCAACCATCCGCACCTATCTGGACGATCTCAATTTCCTAGAAGTAGAAACTCCAATTCTGCAACCGTTATACGGCGGCGCCAATGCCCGGCCTTTTACCACCAGGCACAATGCGTTGGAGCAAATGCTGTATTTACGCATCGCTGATGAACTCTATTTAAAACGGTTGATTATTGGTGGCTTTGATCGTGTCTATGAATTTGCAAAAGATTTTCGAAATGAAGGAATGGATCGCAACCACAATCCGGAATTTACCATGCTGGAATTTTACTGGGCCTATGCTGATTATAATGATAATATGATATTGGTTGAAGACATGTTACATAAAACCGCTGCTGCGGTAGGAGCTACAAACGTTATATGGCATGGACACAAGATTCATCTTTCCAAAACGTTCGCTCGCAAACCAATCCTGGCTTTACTGCGGGATGTCACCGGCCAGGATTTAGGTGCTGCGTCTGATTCGGATATAAAAAAATTGTGTAAATCACATAATGTTGATATCGATAATGATGCGAATTATGGTCAAATGCTGGATGCTTTGCTGAATGAATTGGTAGTACCCAAACTTATCCAGCCCACCTTTGTTATTGATTATCCAAAAGCTATCTCTCCTTTGGCCAAAGCACACCGCAATGGTGATCCCCACTTGGTAGAACGATTTGAATTATTTATCGGCGGTGCTGAATTTATAAATGCCTTTACAGAATTAAATAATCCCATCGATCAACGGGAACGACTTGAAGCGCAAGCAAAATTATGGGAAATGGGAGATGAAGAAGCTCAACCTGTAGATGAAAATTTTATCCAAGCTATGGAGGTAGGTATGCCACCCTGTGGTGGGGTAGGTATCGGTATCGACCGCCTTACGATGCTGTTAACAGAACAGCATTCGATAAAAGATGTAATCTTGTTCCCCGCGATGCGGACTATTGATAAGTGAAGACAGTACTCTGGATTGTCTTTCGTCATTTAGGATATAAACACCAAGGAACGTTTACATCCTTTGCCAGCATAACGACCATGATAGGGTTGGGTTTGGGCGTCTGTGCTTTGATAATAACGGCGTCGGTTCTCAACGGTTTTGAAGATACTATTTCCACCAAAATTGCCGGTCTGGATGGCCATTTGCGGGTGCAGCATTTTTTGTTCAAACCAGTAGACCCGTTTCAAGAAAAGTTAGATAGTCTATTCATTTCCAAATCCATAAAATATTCATTACACGCTTATGTTCAGGAAGCATCTATGGTGAGGAAAGGACGCCAAGCAGAAGGGGTGCTGATAGAAGGTTACGGGAAGGATGGTTTGCCCCAAAGTATTGCTGGGATGGTCCGCAAAGGATCAGCAAAACTTGGACAAGGTCACGCTGTAATTGGTCATGAACTTGCCCGCACATTAAAAGTTGATGTGGGCGATAATATGATATTTGTTGATATGAAATCCATGTTATCAATGTTATCCGACCGCCGGATGAAACAGATGGTTGTGGGTGGGATCTACAAATCCGGATTACAGGAATATGACCAAACAGTGGTATATATGTCCATACAGGATGCCCAGGCGTTATTTGATTACGATAATAAGGTTTCTGGTTATCGGATTACATTTGAAGAAAAAGCCTATCCCCAATTGATCGCTGAAAATATTGAAGCTACACTCGGATATCCATTTTATGCCATCACTTGGAAGGAAAAACACCAAACGCTATTTAATTGGCTTAACCTACAAAAGTGGCCAATTCTGGTCATTTTTGGTATGATCGCATTGGTGGGGGTAGTAAATATTGTATCGGCACTAACCATGATTGTTTTGGAAAAATTACGTACTATCGGTACGTTGATGACTATGGGTATGTCTAAAAAGTCCATCCATAATATTTTTATGATCAAGGGATTATTTATTGGTTTATTGGGGTTTATTATGGGATTGGTATTAGCGCTGATCCTGGCGTCCATTCAAATAAATTTCAAAATACTATCAATTTCTGAAGAAATATATTTTATGAATCACGTTCCTATCCTGTTGGATTGGCGGTTCATTAGTCTCTTAGGTTTGTGTATACTCATAGTGACGATTTTAACCGCCCTATGGCCGGCGCATAGAGCAGTTCGGGTTGAACCAGCGGTTGCATTAAGGTATGTATGAAATTTGCGTGTTTAATTGCAAGACGTTTTATGTTGGGTGGTAAAGGAGCCGGTCCCAGTCGGTTAACCGGCTGGGTATCCATTATTGGGCTGGGTGCCGGTACTTTTGCTCTGATTATTTCCCTTTCAGTGTTAAATGGCTTTGAAGAGCGGGTAACTAACCGGGTGATTGGATTTGAGGGTGACTTGCGTATTTTAGCAACAGAGGAAAATGTGGATCTCATGGCATTGGTTGAACCATTAAAGCGGGATCAGTATGTTAAGGATGCAATACCTTATCAAGAGCGCAAAGGATTAATCTCATCGAACTATCAGGAACAGAGTTTGGTAACGTTGAGGGCAATCCCCATTGATCAATTTTCAACTTTTTATGATATAGAAATGATATCAAGTACTCCTACAGTTAAACCATCTGTTTATGTGGGACAAGTGCTGGCTGCCCGTTTGAACGTTGGTGCAGGTGATCAAGTACATTTTATGAGTCCGCTGGACCAAAGTGGGGGATTGGGTTTACCCCAACGTTATTCAGGGAAAGTGGGGGGTGTTTTTCGTGCAGAAGTATTGGATGCGGATGAGAAAGTTGTTTTCATTCCCCAGGAGCTTGGCAAGAAGTTATTTGCCCGGAAAAAAGAGGTTGACGGAATTGCTGTACGACTTCATAATACTCAAGAATCGCAAGAAATAAAAAAGTACTTTCGAAAAAAACTGTCTGGAGAAGTTTTGGTTCTTAGCTGGTCAGACACCCACCTCGGGCTATTCGGAGCCATGCGCATGGAACGGTTGGGTACCCTGGCCGTTTTAAGTTTAATTATTTTAGTTGCTTGTTTCAATCTCATGTCAACTCTGGTGCTAGTTACTTATCAGAAAATCAGGGAAATAGGAATCTTACGAACTTTAGGTACCACCGTCCGCAGAATCCAAAGCATCATTATAGTACAGGGATTAATGATTGGCGGTGTGGGTGCTGGTGTCGGAATTTTTTTAAGCGGCGGTTTGATATTTGCGCAAAATCAACTAGGGCTCTTTCCGCTACCAGAAGAAATCTATTTTATTGATAAATTACCAATGGTTTTTAAATGGATAGATCTACTGGTGGTAATATTGATTACGTTTATACTGATTATATTCTCATCAGCCATGGCTTCTTATCGAATTCTACAGATTAACCCAAAAGAGGCGGTATATTTGGAAAAATGATTCTTAACGCTGAACAGATCAGCAAATCATACCACAATGGCACAATGACACTCAGCGTGTTGAAAAATGTGGTTTTGAAGCTGCATAAAGGAGAAATGATTACCGTTATGGGTCCCTCTGGATCAGGGAAAACAACACTCCTTAATATTCTTGGAACTTTGGATAGTCCAGACGATGGTACTGTTGAAATTTGCGGAAAAAATATTTTCAATCTAAATCAGAATGAACTTTCATTACTACGGAATGATCATCTGGGGTTTATTTTCCAGTTTCATCATTTACTACCGGAATTTACAGCTTTGGAAAATGTTCTAATGCCGGCACTGATTGCTGGAGAGGAGAATGAATTAAAACAGCGGGCAAGAGAACTATTTTCATATGTAGATATGGATGAGCGGATAACTCACTATCCATCACAATTGTCTGGTGGGGAACGATTGAAAGTAGCAGCCTTACGGGCGATCATACGTCAGCCGGATATTGTATTAGCTGATGAACCAACCGGTAATTTAGATGTTACTAATGCAGAAAGATTATTGCGTTTATTTAAAAAGATTAACGAGGATTTTAAGCAAGCATTTGTGATCACTACACATAATCCAATTGTGGCTGACATCGGACATCGTAGATTTAAGCTTGAAAATGAAACATTAAAACGATTCGATAGTATTTGATCGGGAACCAACACTGTGTAATTTAAGAGTAAGATGAAAGAGAATTTTTCCAAACGTATTCAACTAATAATGAAAAATGCCAAAAAGGAGGCGGTGCGCCTCGGGCATAGTTATGTTGGTTCTGAACACCTGTTATTGGGCTTATTACGACTTAATTCCGGATTAAGTATCAAAATCATGAATATTTATGATTGTGATCTCGATGACATCCGAGCTATGGTAGAAGATATGATCAAGTCTTCAGGCGAGACAATGACCCTGGGGCATTTACCTTTGACTCGCCGAGCTGAACGCATCTTGTGCAACGCTTATAATGAAGCAACAGCATTAGGTGCTTCCGTTGCAGATGACGAACATTTACTCTTAGCCATGCTTAAAGAAACGGAAGGTATCGCATACGAAGTGCTCAATTCCTATAATTTAGATTTTGATGGTGTAATTGATCTTTTAAGTAATGATAATAGTGAAGAAGATAATGACAGAGATTCGATGGACATCCAAATTCATAAAAAGGAAAAAACTAAGCAAAAATCAAATACACCCGCATTGGATCACTTTTCCAGAGATATTACTAGTTTAGCGCTCAAAAGTAAATTGGACCCAGTCATTGGTCGCATGGCAGAAATTGAACGGGTGGCTCAGATCTTGACCCGGAGAAAGAAAAACAATCCGGTATTAATTGGCGAACCGGGTGTGGGTAAAACGGCAATCATTGAAGGTTTGGCCCAGCGCATCAATGAAAAATCGGTACCGAGGTTATTGCATAATCAATGCATTCTTGCTTTAGACCTGGCATCTATCGTTGCTGGCACAAAATATCGCGGGCAATTTGAAGAACGCATGAAAACCATCATGCTGGAGTTAGAAAACACAGATAATATCATTTTGTTCATAGATGAACTACACACTTTGGTGGGTGCGGGTGGGGCCTCTGGCTCTCTGGATGCGTCAAATATGTTTAAACCAGCTTTAGCTCGGGGAGATATCCATTGTATAGGCGCCACAACTCTCAATGAGTATCGCAAGCATGTGGAAAAAGATGGCGCGCTTGAGCGTCGATTTCAAAAAATAATGGTCAATCCCACCAGCCAAGATGAAACGATTCGTATTTTACAGGGCTTGCAGGCAACCTATGAAAAACACCATAATGTGATCTATACCAAGAGAGCTATTCAAGCCTGCGTATATCTTTCCGACAGATATATCACTGAACGGTATTTGCCCGACAAAGCGATCGATATAATGGATGAAGCTGGATCACGAGCTCATTTACACAATATTATCGTACCGCAAAAAATCATAGAATTGGAAAAAGAAATTGAAAAAATACGATTGAAGAAAGAGGAAGTTGTATCCGTGCAACAGTTTGAAAAAGCAGCCAAGTTTCGTGATTCAGAACACACATTATTGCAAAAACTATCTGCTGCTCAAAAAGAATGGAAGGAAGAAGAGCAGTCCCAACCCGAATCGATCACTGAGGACACCATTGCCGATGTTGTATCCTTGGTCTCTGGAATACCGGTCAATAAAGTTGCCGAATCAGAATCAAAAAAACTGTTAAAAATGAAGGAAAGTCTGCAAAAACACATCATTGGCCAGGATCAAGCGATTCATAGTGTAACAAAGTCAATTCAGCGGGTCCGTGCTGGACTGAAAAATCCAAAACGTCCAATTGGGGTTTTCCTATTTTTAGGGCCTACGGGTGTGGGGAAAACTGAATTAGCAAAGGTGTTGGCGAATTATCTTTTCAGTCATCAGGATGCACTGGTTAAAATTGATATGTCAGAATTTGGCGAACGGTTTTCACTCTCTAGATTGATTGGTGCGCCTCCTGGTTATGTCGGCTACGAAGAAGGCGGTGAACTAACCGAAAAAGTACGTCGCAATCCATATTCAGTTATTTTGTTTGATGAGATTGAAAAAGCTCATCCGGATATCTTCAATATATTACTACAATTATTTGATGAGGGTGTTCTGACGGATAGTTTTAGCCGGAAAGTGGATTTTAAAAATACCATCATTATAATGACTTCCAATATTGGCACTAAGGATCTTATAAAAGGTGGCGCAATATTGGGATTTGTTGACCAAAAAACATCTGACACATACGAAAAAATGCGCAATCAGTTGTTAGAAACCGTTAAAGAAACCCTGAGTCCAGAATTTATCAATAGGATTGATGAAACCGTTGTTTTTCAATCGTTAAATGAAGACAATGTCTTAAATATAATTGATTTACAATTAGAGGATATATACGTCAATTTGGAGCGCAAGAACATAAAATTAACTTTAATGAAAACAGCTAAAAGATTATTGTTGAAAAAAGGGTTTAATCCGCAATATGGTGCTCGGCATTTACGCCGTGAAATCCAAAAAAACTTGGAAGATCCTATATCGGAATTGTTGTTAGAAGAGAAATTTCAAAATGGCGACACGATCAAAGTCAGCGCTAAAAAAGATGAATTTATTTTCTCTAACGGAAAAGAAACGATAAAATCTATAACCGAACCGTTTGCTCCTGATGGCGCAATTGCAAATATTTAGTCTATAAAAACTGCCATCTGCCATATAGGTTAATAATTTTCCATTAACTGCCATAATGGTTCATAATGACTAATGGCACAATAATTGTCTATCTTCTATTGAATTAATAATTAAGGAAGTATTATGGACAAAATTCGAACATTGATGATCAAGCACCCATTAATCAGCGTGTCATTGCTTATGCCCATATGTTTATTGGTTGTAATCAGTATTTTTTCAATTATTATCAATATTGTATTACCAGCGTTACTGGCTATTTGGCTTGCTGGTTGGGTTTACACCGCAATGGTAGGCGAACGAATCCGAAAATATTACCGGGAACCTTTTTGGTTTATTCATTACCGGTCTGCTAGATAAAGAATATACAAAGGAACAAGTATTATGAGTAAAATAATTGGAATTGATTTAGGTACAACAAATTCTTGCGTAGCTGTGCTAGAAGGTGGTGAGCCAGTAGTCATTAATAATCCTGAAGGGGGAAGAACTACGCCTTCAGTTGTTGCATTTACAAAAAAAGATGAACGCCTTATTGGACAACCGGCGAAGCGGCAGGCAGTAACCAATCCGGAAAAAACCATTTTTTCTATTAAGCGCTTCATGGGTCGGATGTACGATGAGGTGGGAACTGAGATTGAAGAAGTCCCTTTTCCTGTTGTTAAGAAAAAAAGCGGTGTCGTAGCAGTCAAAGTGGATGATAAAGAATATTCACCGCCAGAGATTAGTGCCATGGTTTTGCAAAAACTTAAACAAATGGCGGAGGAACACCTGGGGATGAAAGTCACTGATGCTGTTATTACAGTGCCAGCATATTTTAATGATGCTCAACGACAAGCGACTAAGGATGCCGGTAAAATTTCTGGACTCAATGTGCGTAGGATCATTAATGAGCCTACTGCAGCCTCATTAGCGTATGGATTGGAAAAGAAAAAAGATGAAAAAATTGCAGTTTTTGATTTTGGTGGCGGCACATTTGACATTTCCATTCTTGAACTGGGCGACGGTGTTTTTGAAGTAAAATCAACCAATGGTGATACACATTTGGGTGGTGATGATATAGATCAAAAAGTTATCAATTGGATCGCAAATGAATTCAAAAAGAGCGATGGCATCAATTTACGCCAAGATCCAATGGCCCTTCAACGCCTCAAAGAAGCTGCGGAAAACGCCAAAAAAGAGCTTTCCAGTTCCAAACAGACAGATATTAACCTGCCGTTTATAACAGCTGATGCTTCTGGCCCCAAGCATTTGAATCTGAGTCTTTCCCGGGCAAAATTTGAAGAATTGGTAGCGGAATTGTTCGATCGCATCGTTGCACCGTGCAATAATGCACTCAAGGATGCCGGATTATCACCAAAAGAGATTGATGAAGTGATTTTGGTAGGTGGCTCTACGCGAATCCCGAAGATTCAGGATAAAGTAAAAGAAATATTTGGTAAAGAACCAAATAAAAGTGTCAATCCGGATGAAGTGGTTGCTCTGGGTGCTGCAATTCAAGGCGGAGTACTGGCCGGAGATGTAGAGGACATACTTTTACTGGATGTAACCCCATTATCGTTGGGAATTGAAACTCTGGGTAGTATTGCAACAAGATTAATTGAACGAAACACGACTGTCCCTACGCGAAAATCACAGATATTCAGCACCGCTGCCGATAATCAGACCACAGTAGAAATCCACGTTCTCCAGGGCGAACGGAAAATGGCAATTGATAATAAAACCATCGGCAGATTTCACCTTGATGGAATTCCATCAGCTCCTCGTGGTGTTCCGCAAATTGAAGTTACATTTGATATCGATACTAATGGTATCTTGAATGTCAGTGCAAAAGATAAAGCAACTGGCAAGGAACAAAGTATCCGCATCGAAGCTTCAAGCGGAATAAGTGAAGCAGAGATAGATAAAATGATCAATGATGCGAAGAAACATGAATCAGAGGATAAGGAAAAACGGGAAATGGTAGATCTGCATAATCAGGCGGAACAGCTTGTTTATCAGACTGAAAAAAATATCAATGAATTTGGAGAAAAATTATCCGATAATGAAAAGAAAACGGTACAAGATGCTGTTGAAAAATTGAAAACAGCAAACAGTAGTAGTAATAAAGTCGATATTCAATCTGCAATAGATGAATTGAATGCAGAATGGAATAAATTAGCGTCTAAAATGTATGAAGCCAATAAAGCTACTGGACAAAATACGGGAAAAGCTCCAAATCCCGAAAACAGCGAAAAAAAGAAAAAAGAAGATAGTGAAATCGAAGATGCTGATTTTGAAGTGGTAGATGAATAATCTTACATGACATGAATTTTTTAAGAAAGCATTTCATTTTGAAACGCTTTTTTTGTATTTGGAACTGGATTCACGTATATTCGTATTGGCGAGTATAGAATGCACCATAGATGACACGAACAAATACAATAATTTTTGGGTTGGGATTCATACTGATTATTATAATCAGTATTTTTTTGCAAGCTGCTGCCTGGCAAACATCTATCGAAAACTATGTCAATGGCAAATTGAAGCAAAATTCATCATGGCAAGTTTCGATACCTGTTTTAGAGGGAAATCTGTTAAGTACTATCCGCGGTCCGGGAATCACACTTACACATCATAATGGTACCAAGATAATTTTTGGTGAATTTTCAGTGCGCATCAACTACGTCCGTACTTTAGTGGATCACCCCACACTTGCATTGCTACAAGTGAATGATATCCAGGTTTATCCCGTTACCGGCGGTGAGAAAAAATCAATAAATAATATAGATATTGATAATGACTTCAATTTTATCATTGAAGAAATAAATATCGGTGGCTTTGTGGAAATACCGATTCGTGAGAAATTGTATTCCATAGCTTGCGCTTTAGATGGTCAATTGAATATTAACAAGAAAAAAAAAGAATTCATCATTAATGAATTATCAACTGTCCTGAACGATACTCTGGGTTTCTTACTTATTAGAAATACCACAATTAATGTTTATGCCAATAAAGTTGAAGTCAATTCGATGAATGGAGTGTTCAATGGGTTGCCGTTTGGTGGTGATATTTATTACGATTGGTCCATAGCTCCGGAACTGTCAGGAGATATACATATTGAGCGTTATGATTTTCCCCAGGAACTATTAGAGCATCTGCCCCTGAAACCAAAATTTTCCTCATTAGAATCGTTTCTTCATTTTGAATCGGATTTACAATACTTGCAAGGTGACTTTACATTAAAGAATCCACTGGGTTTGCTGATGAAAGGAGAAATCTCACTCACCCGTCACCCCAATTATATTACATTGAATCAATTGAATCTGGAAAGTGAAGCATCCACGTTGTCTCTTACCGGAATGTATGAATATAATGGTCGCATTAGCGGTAACATATTGCTGTCTCAATTTGATCTTAGTAAATGGCTTGTTGATCAGCAAGAAACAAATGTAAATGGGTCCATTATTCTGGACGGTACAGTATTGTCTACTAAACAGCTTATCGATATGGGTGTCACTCTGGAGGTCAATGAAACAAAATTGTATGGTGATCATGATATTTCAATTTCAGGGTCGTTTTTCTATCACGACGATCATTTTACTTTTGATACACCATTATCATTTGCTGTTGGTCCCAGCGCTGTGGTTTTAAATGGTTTTGTTGATCTGAAAAAAGAAGAAATTGATCTTGACCTTAAATTACAAGAAGCCAGTGTCTTTCTGATTAATAACTTTTGGTCTGATTCCCTTTCCAGTGGCTATGCTACGGGAGATCTTGTTATTAAAGGATCGTTGAAAAACCCATCAATAAAAGCTGAACTTGATTGCAAGAATTTGGGTTATCAGGGTGCGTTTTTTGAACAAATAACTTTGTATACGAATTGGCTACCTGAAGCAGCTGAAGAAAATGGCTTTTTTAGAGCAAAAATAGGAAAGGGAACTTGGAAAAAATATGTGTTTGAAAATGGCACTATCGACGTCGGTTTCTCAAGGACAGGTATCAATATTCAAAGTGCTGATTTCAAGCAGGGTGAAAATTATTTGCAGATTTCCGGATTTATAACGCCAGACAGTACCTTAATTCTCGATCGAATGCAGATTGTATTTGAAGATCACTATTTTATTAATGTAAGGCCATTTTCTGTCCGTTATTTTGGAGATGATCGAATTAAGGTAAATCCATTTGAGATTCATGTGGATGATGGTGTCATTGTTGGAGAGATGGATATTGCTGATAAAATCAGAGGTGAATTCCATGTATCGAATGTCAGTGCGGACATTGTGAAATTATTTACAAATGATACCCGTTATCACATCTCTGGAATGGGTTTTGGTGATATTTCTATCAAAGATGTGGATAATGATCTGGAGCTAAAGCTTGGTCTAACCATCAAAAATGGATCGGTTACTCATCAGCCCTTCTCAAAACTGGTTTTAAACGGTTCTTATCACCAGTCCTTGCTTGAAGTAGAAGAAATTTCGATGGTTCATGAAAATAAACATATTATCTCAATTTCAGGATCTATTCCTCTGGGCAAAGTTAAAATGGGAGTTAGAGAGTTTAATTTTAATGTATTAATAAATGAGTTACACATGTCCTCACTGACCCAATTTATCCAACCTAACCGTCATTTGGATGGGATTATTTCGGGTAGTTACCATTTAGAGGGAAATACAGAAAAGACTGTTTTTAATTTCGATCTGGAAATTAAAAATGCCATTTGGGATCGATTATCATTTGGTACCGTCACATCGGAAGGTCTTTATGACAGTAAACGGCTATATTTCAACCGTTACAAATCCGTTAAAAATGGTTCGGTATTGGAAGGTGCTGCGTACCTGCCTATTGATTTCAATTTAGCTTCAGATAATTTTGGTAGCTATTTTGCAAATGACTCTATGTGGGTAGATGTACATGGTCAGACTTCCAACATGGAATTTCTGTCAGCGTATCTGTCTGATGTTGATTCCATCAATGGAAATATTGATATTGCCTTAAATATTACCGGACCACCAGGACGATTGATCCGTAAAGGGCATTTAAGTTGTACGGGGACAACCATATATTCCGTCTATCTTGACCATCCCATTTATAATGTCCAGGGTCATGCTGAGCTGCGCAATAATCAATTCGAATTGGTATCGCTTTCCGGTAGTTTGGTGAAAAAATCTTCCGATAGCCGACAAAATGTGATTGTGACCGGGGGCATGAATTTGAGTCAATTCTTCAACCCAAACTACAATCTAAACATTACCGGATCAGAATTACAATTCAGGACCTTATTGGGTGACATTGAGGGAACGGTTAATATTGATTTAAATATAGAAGGGCAGGATACCATTGTACTATCTGGCATCATTGAGCCGGTGGATGCGGTGATGTATCAAGAGTTTGTTGCTTCCAATCGTATTGAGTCAATTGATGATAAAAATGATAAGATTGTGAATTATAAATTAACCTTTCCATTGTCGGGTGATTTTGCATTGCGCAACTCGCAAATTGACGCACGCCTTACTGGAACACTGAGTATGACCAAACTTGGCAATCGACCGGCAGATTTTGGCGGAGAATTGTATACTCGGGAAGGTAAATTTTATTATTATGGCAATGTGTTCACTATTTCTGACGGCTACATGTTATTCGATAAAAAAGGCTTTAATCCTGATCTTGATATTGCTGCCCACACCAAGATCAGTCAAGAACAAATATACATTCATCTGGTGGGTCCCTTAGATGATCCCCAACTTGATTTGGAATCATCCAGCGGTTTTTCATATAGTGATATAATTGAATTGTTAATGTTGGGCAGTCGATTTGAGGATCAGGAAATTTCTGCTCAGGGTTTTGGAAATAGAGCCTTAAATATTTTTGGAGCTTATTTTGAACAGCAGCTGGAAAAAAATTTTTTAAGCATGACCGGTCTGGATAAGGCTGGTATTGTAGATGAATTACGTATTTCTGGTGCAGCAAGTTTATTTGACCGAAATATAAACCAAGAGTTTAGTATCAATGCCGTTCGGCAAATCGCAGAAAATCTTTCACTGAATTATTCTTTTCAACGTTCCTTCTCTTTATCAAATCCGGTTAATAATCGTGTCGGTGTCGAGCTGCGCTTGAATCCTTATGTATCGCTTGTAGGAAATGTTGATGAAACGGGTAATATGCACGTAAAATACCGCTTACGATACGCATACTAGATCAACTGCTATAATCCGTTGCAAAGGGTATATTTATTTTTTGCAAATTTAGGAAAAAAGGGATCGGGTATGAGCCAATTAAATTTTTCAAACACAGAATTAAGTCGTAGTAGAAAACCCCGCAGAATTTCTTTTAAACTTGACAAAATAGATACTATAGTAGATTGGGATAAGGTTTTGCAACTGGTCAAAATAGTAAACCAATGCGCTCATCGGCAGATTTTCCTATCGAGGACAAAACTATTGAGCAAAGAACGAAGAGCCGCCTTATAGAAATATCCATACTCACAACGATCGATGTCCACTCAACAGAAAAAGTAATATTTCTCAAATAAAGAAAAAGGTAAATATAATAAGGTCTTATTTAATGGGTTCTACCAGTCCATGAAAACAAAATTAGGATGGGGAATTTTTATTCTCTTTGGCGGATATTTGTCTGCTCAAGAAGAAGAAATAATAAACGTTAAAAATGTTTATTTTAGCGGTAATGAACATCTGAAAGATAGCCAATTGCGCAAAGTGATTAATCTTCAATCAGCGACTTTTTTTTCAAAAATGCGTTTTGATAAACGCATTTTACGACTCGATGCGATTACCGTAAAGAATTATTATCAGCAGGAGGGGTATCTGCAAGCGTCTGTGCGGGATTTATTTAATATCGGGGATAACGGTGCGGATATTCATTTTATTATTGGTGAAGGTTCCCGCACTTATGTGCAGGAGGTCCATGTTGCAGGTAATGATCTTGTTTCCTCTAAATCGATCATCAATCTGTTGAAGTTGCGCGTCGATCACCCATTTAACCCGGTAGCATTAAAAACGAATATGAGATTGGTTGAAGATCGATACCATCGTCAAGGAAAATTATTCGCTGAAATCAAGGTTGAAAAAATAATTAAGGATTCAGCGACAATTAATATCCAGGTTAATGAAGGTCCGGATGTTTACATTGATAATATCTTTATTGCGGGCGCTGATTCTATTTTCCATCGTTATGTGAAACGTGAATGTACTTTCACTATGGGTCAAATTTATGATCTGGATGAAATGGATCGTTCCCAGCGCCGTTTGCTGGAAACCAGTCAATTTTCCTATGTTAACTTATTTCCGGTTAAAAAAGTAGAAAATGATTCTACAGTGAATGTGGTGGTTGAATTACGTTATTTTCCCAAACGCGAAATCAGTTCTGAAGGTGGATTTGTCCCTATTGAAGTTGGTGGACTTACATTGTCTGGACCCGGTGTATTCATTCAATGGAAGAATCGAAGTTTATTTGGTACAACCACTAGAATTTCAGCAAAATCCTCTTTGGAACTGCCCACGGAAGAAGGATTGCGTTACCCTAGGTTTAATTTCAATTTAAATTTGGAGAATCAATGGTTTTTGGGTCTACGGTTTCCAACCAGGGTGCAAACCATCTATGAAATTTATAAGAAATATGGTGCCAGTGATGATCCCTATATCCAGCACTATGGATTAAGATGGTCTACGATTAACCGTTTTACAGATACATCTTTTCTTGAATTCGGTATGCGCTGGGAGCAATTCAGCAGGCAGAGTGACATTATTCAAAATGTTGAACAGCGCATCGTATCTTTAAAATCCAAGCTGGATAATACAGATGACCCACTTTATCCGACAAAAGGGTATATTATCACTGGCGATTTGTATAGCGCTGGGAAAATTCTTGGTGGTTCTCGCGATTATCAGAAATTTGATAGTGGTCTCCAATCCTATATTTTATTACCGTTTAAGTCCATTTTTGCCCTGCGCATTAAATATGGAATGATTTTTAACTGGGATAGTGAATATGATGTATATGAAGAGGTATTATTTGAGAAATTTTATCTTGGTGGGACAAAAACACTGCGCGGCTGGAGTGCCTTACAATTTCCGGTTGACCAGGATATTTCAGTGATCTATTTAAACGGTAAGGAAAAACGATTATTGACAAATGTTGAAATACGTTTTCCCATATTCAAGTCGATCGGTGGTGAGATCTTTATGGATGGGGGTCAATTATGGGATGGTGATCAAAATGTTTCCTTAGAGGATTTAAAGTGGAATAGTGGCGTTGGTATTACCTACGCATCACCGCTGGGGCCAATCCGGTTGGATTATGCATACCAAAATGATAATCCTGATCAATGGGAGGTTCTACTGGATGTATTATACGCTTTTTAAGGAACTGATTAATGAGTTAAACGTAGTGCAATTTGATTACGTATTGCTGAATATAAACGCTGGTGTAAATTCGGTGTCCAAAAATCGAGGTAATTGAAAGAAATGAAATATGGGCTAATTCTACTTTCTGTTTTCACATTTATATTTGTCGGCTGTGGAGGGGAAAAAACACCTGATGAATATTATGCAGTTGCGGAACAGGAGCGGAATGCAAAAAATATCAAATCATCTTTAGTTCATTTAGAGAATTTAATTAAATATCATCCTCAGGATTCTTTGGCCTCTCAAGCTCAATATCTCATTGGCGATATTTATATGAATGACTTGAGGGATTTTGAAAATGCGATGACTGCATACACCAAGGTAGTGACCCAATTCCGAGGATCAAATTACGAAGCCCAGGCGCAATTTATGATCGGTTATCTGCAGGCCAATTATATAGGAAATGTGGAAAGTGCGCGAGCCTCATATAAACTGTTTTTAGAAAAGTTTCCTAACCATGAACTTACCCCTTCGGTTCAATTTGAGCTGGAGAATCTGGGTAAAGATATTAACGATATCCCTGTCCTGAGACATATCACCTCCTAAACATCTCCACCAATATGAGTGAATTCAGCCTCACAGAGATCAATGAACGTATTGCTCGTGAATCTGCTTTTGTAGACAAACTGAAAAACGGAATGAGCCAAGTGATTGTCGGGCAGGAAAACCTGATCAATCGCATATTGATCGGCCTTTTGGTGAATGGACATATTTTACTTGAAGGTGTGCCCGGTTTGGCCAAGACCTTAATGATCAAAACATTGGCCCAGTTAATCGAAACGAAATTTCAACGCATTCAATTTACGCCAGACATGCTCCCGGCCGATCTATTGGGGACATTGATATTTAATCAAAAAAATGGATCATTTGAAACCCGTAAAGGTCCCATTTTTGCCAACGTGATCCTCGCGGATGAGATCAATCGCTCACCGGCCAAAGTGCAGAGTGCCCTATTAGAAGCTATGCAGGAAAAACAAGTTACGATTGGTGATGAAACGTTTAAATTGGATCCTCCATTTTTGGTTCTGGCAACACAGAATCCAATCGATCAGGAAGGAACATATCCATTGCCGGAAGCGCAAATTGATAGATTTATGCTGAAACTTCATGTGGATTATCCCACGAAAGATGAAGAACGCAATATATTAAAACGGATGGCTTCAACGCAGGTACCAGAATCGGTTAACGCGGTTATTAAGCCAGAGCAAATATTGAATGCCCAAACTGTTATAAATGAAATATATGTCGATGAAAAGGTAGAAGATTATGTGTTAGACCTTGTTTTTGCCACACGTGATCCGAAAAAATATAATTTAGATGATATGGAGAATTTAATTGATTACGGAGCATCTCCCCGCGCAACCATTAATTTGATTTTGGCCGCAAAAGCCCGAGCATTTTTATTGCATCGGGGATATGTAACACCGGAAGATATTCGATATGTCGGGAAAGATGTTTTACGCCACCGAGTCATTCTAACCTACGAAGCTGAAGCAGAAGAATTTACTGCAGAAGACGTACTGCAGAGTCTTTTTGACAGTATAGAAATTCCCTGATTCATAGGATTCCTAAAATGGGAAATGACTAAAGGTTAATTGTATCTATTTCCTTTATTCTTTGAACCGTCTTCTATACTGATATGATTCCCAAAGAGATTCTTAAGAAAGTGCGTCAGATAGAGATTCAAACTAAGGGGTTAGTTAATGATCTTTTTGGCGGTGAATATCATTCCGTTTTTAAAGGTAGGGGTATGACCTTTTCTGAAGTGCGTGAATACCAACCAGGGGATGATATTCGTCTTATTGACTGGAATGTAACCGCCCGTTGTGGCGCACCTTTTGTAAAGATCTATGAAGAGGAACGGGAGCTGACAGTTTATTTATTGGTTGATGTGAGTCGCTCGGGTCATTTTGGTTCCATATCCCAATTTAAAAGCGAAATGGCAGCAGAAATCGCAGCTGTCTTGGGTTTTTCAGCTGTTAAAAATAATGATAAAGTTGGGCTGATATTATTCAGCGATGAAGTGGAACAGTATATTGCCCCAAAAAAAGGACGCTCACATGTGCTACGGGTCGTGCGAGAATTATTGTATCGTGAGCCAAAAAGAAAAGGGACGTCCATAAAGACTGCAATGGAATTTTTATTAAATGTATCCAAACGGCGCAGTGTGGTCTTTTTATTATCAGATTTTATAGATAAAAATTATTGGACAAGTTTAAAAATGGTTAACCGCAAGCACGATCTTATTGGGCTACAGATGACGGACCCCTTTGAAACATCGATCCCAGATATTGGTTTGGTCAAGGTTCATGACCCGGAAACAGATCAATCCAGTTGGATCGATACAAACAATGTTGTTGAACGAGAGCAATTTAAAGTGGCCGTTACAGAGCACAATGAACAATTTGCCAAAAAATGTGATCGAATCGGTTTTGATCTAATACCCATCGCTACAGATCAGGACTTTGTAAAACCGCTAATGATCTATTTCAAAAAACGTGAACAACGGAATTAATCGTCTTATCATATTGCTATTACTTATTGGGTGCGGGTCGGAGAATGTTAAGGAAGGTATCGCGGTCCAGACCATGGTCGATACAACAATCGCTACCATTGGTGATATCATTCATTTTTCAATCGAAATATCTGGAGCTGGAGAGAATCCCGTGACTATTGGTAATTTTGAAAATAACGATGTTATGGAGATCCGCAATCGATCAATAAGTGCAAATAAACTTGTTGAGATGGAACTGGTATTCTGGGATACTGGCCGATATTCGATTCCGGCGCTCGATGTGCGTTTTTTAAATGCAGATTCATCAGAAAAAGTCACGCTGCAATCTGATCCGCAAAATATTATTATTTTATCAGCCATCGATCCAACAGCCGTTGGCATCATGAAGCCGATCAAAGATCCCCTTCCGGTGTCGAAACCATTGCCACTGAAAATGATCGTTATGATCACGTTGATCATTTTACCATTAGTGATTATGCTCTGGTTACGATGGAAATATAAAACAGTTCATTTGATCAATAAACCATCGAAAATATTCAAGCAACCGGATGTATTAGCCCTTGAGAAACTGGTGGTATTACACGAAGAATTGAATCAAAATCTGAATATTAAAGAATTTTATGTTGATTTATCCTATATCTTGCGGGAGTATGTTGAATATAGCATTTATGTAAAAACCCTCGAGATGACCACGGAAAATATTCGTTTAGCAAAAAAGGAATTACCCTTTAGTGGTGATGAATTAACTAATTGGCTGGCACTTTTGGAACGAGCAGATTTAACCAAATATGCAAGAATGATACCTAAACGTGATATTTGTGAAAATGATATTTTCGTCGCCGAATCGTTTGTTCGAGCCACAATTCCATATTGGAAACAAAGCATACCATCCAAGACATAGTCTTTATGGTCGTTTGGGAATTCTTCTCCTAGTCTGTAAATTCAACGTTTAATGAAAGGAATCCTATGGCTATAACATCGGAAATAAAAAATGGTGCAGTAATCCTATATAGAAATAAACGGTTGAAAGTACTGGAATTTCTTCATGTGAAACCTGGGAAGGGACCAGCTTTTGTACGTACAAAATTGAAAGACATCCAAACTGGAAAGATTATCGATGAAACGTTTAATGCCGGGGCAAAACTAAAATTTATCCGCATCGAAGTAAAAAAAATGCAGTTTTTGTATGAAGACGGTGATCAGTTCTATTTTATGGATAATCAAACCTATGAACAGACAAACGTAGACGGAAATGTTATCGGTGAGAACAAAGGTTTTTTGAAAGCCGGAATGGATATAGAACTTTTGTTAGATGGAAATGAGATATTGAGCATCCGTTTGCCAGCACATGTATCTTTGGAGGTCACTCATACTGAGCCGGGAGTGAAAGGAAATACGGCTACAGGTGCAACCAAACCAGCAACTTTGGAAACCGGTATCGAATTACAGGTACCGTTATTTGTCGATAAAGGAGATATGTTGAAGTTGGATACCCGAACTGGTGAATATATCGAAAGAGCATAAAAAAATTTTACTGAATAGGGGTCAAGATGTGGCAGGATAAACTAAAAGAGATCATTTACATCCTGGAACACAGTGATGTGAACGAAATCGATATCACGTTTCTGGGTAAACGCTATCGTGTGGTCAAGTCAGCTCCTGTCGCAGTCCAAACTGTAAGCGATGAACCAAAGAAGACAATTGCGCCACAATCAACACCCGACCATGCGCCGTCAGAACTTGATATTGACATAGCGCATGAAACTGGAGTTAAAGTGCTCTCGCCAATGCCTGGGACATTCTACGGTTCACCCAGCCCGGATGAGGATCATTATGTAAATGAAGGTGATTTTATAAAAAAAGGTGATACACTATGTATTATTGAAGCGATGAAAATTTTGAATGAAATTGAAGCCGAAGAAAACGGTGTGATCCGCAAAATATTGGTTGAAAACGGTCAAGCCGTTGAATTCAATCAGCCGTTGTTTATTATTGATCCTGCTGGATAATCCATGTTTAAAAAAATACTGATCGCCAATCGTGGTGAGATCGCACTACGTATCATCCGCACCTGTCAGGAACTTGGTATAAAAACAGTTGCAGTTTATTCAGTTGCCGATGAATACTCTTTACATGTCAAGTTTGCTGATGAAGCTGTATGTATTGGTCCACCCCCCAGTACCGAAAGTTATTTAAATATCCCTAGGATCATTGCCGCCGCAGAGATAACCAACGCTGATGCCATTCATCCAGGGTATGGATTTTTAGCCGAAAGTGCTGAATTTTCCAGGATATGCACCGATAATAATTTTGTATTCATCGGACCCAGCCCCGAAATCATCGATGCTATGGGCGATAAATCCGAAGCGAAAAAAACCATGTTATCATCCGGTGTCCCTGTTGTGCCCGGAAGCGCAGGTATTCTGCAGAATACTGATGAAGCAAAAAAATTAGCTGCGGAAATGGGTTATCCCGTTATGCTGAAAGCTGCAGCCGGAGGCGGAGGTAAAGGGATGCGGCTGGTCCATGAAGAAGGTGCAATAGAAAAAGCATATACAACGGCCAGCAATGAAGCAGAAAAAGCATTCAATAACGGCACCATGTACATGGAAAAATTCGTAGAGAATCCGCGACATATTGAAATTCAAATTCTTGCCGATGCTCACGGAAATTGCGTACACCTGGGGGAACGGGAATGCTCTATTCAGCGCCGGCATCAAAAATTGGTGGAAGAAGCTCCTTCCCCGGTGGTAACGGAGGATATTCGGGTAAAAATGGGTGAAATGGCTATTACTGGAGCGCAAGCGGTAAATTACATTGGTGTCGGGACTGTAGAATTTCTAATGGATAAGGATAAGAATTTTTATTTTATGGAGATGAATACCCGCATTCAGGTGGAACACCCTATTACAGAAATGGTAACAGGTGTTGATCTCATCAAACAGCAGATTCGAATGCATGCCGGTAAGCACTATCCGGAGAACTATAAACGGTTTAAAATGCGCGGCCATGCGATCGAGTGCCGGATTAATGCCGAAGATCCGGCCAATGGATTTAGCCCCTTCCCCGGAACCATTTCCAGTTTGCATTTTCCCGGAGGCAAAGGGGTCCGCGTGGATTCTCATGCCTATGCCGGTTATGAAGTCCCTGCTTATTATGATTCCATGATCGGGAAATTAATTGTTTTTGCCAGTAACCGTGATCATGCCATAAGCCGCATGCAGCGAGCCTTGAAAGAGACGATCATTGAAGGCTTGAAAACAACAATTCCCTTTCACCGGGCGATCATGGCTGATAAAACGTTCAGGTCCGGTACATTTGATACCAGTTTCTTAGAGACATTTGAATATAGCGAATCAAGGGTACAGTAATAGGAGATATTAATGGATATTCCATCAAATTTGGGATACACGAAAGACCACGAATGGGCAGATATAAAAGGAGAGTTTGCGACAATTGGAATCACTAACTTTGCACAAAGTGAACTGGGCGATATTGTATTTGTTGAATTCCCAGAAATCGGCGATACTTTTAAAGCCGGGGATGCCTTCGGGACGATTGAAGCTGTAAAAACAGTCACAGATATTTACGCACCTTTGAGCGGTAAAGTTGTGGAAATAAATGCACAATTAGATATAGATCCGTCAAAAATCAATTCGGACCCATTCGGTGCCGGATGGATCATCAAAATGAAATTATCGGACATGGATGAAAAAGAAAGTTTGATGGATGCCCTGTCCTATGAAGATATGCTAGGATAAAGATGGAATCTATACTGCAATACTTGATGGATATAAAGGCTCAAAAAGGCGCCGGCTATATTGTTCTGATAGATCCGGACAAGAAAAATGACACTTTGCTCAGATCCCAAGTTACCGCCGCGAATGAAAATGATGTAGATGCTCTATTTATCGGCGGCAGTTTGATGATGGACAGGAAGTATAAACAACGCGTAGCTTCGATCAAAAATCCAGCCAAAATACCGGTTATCCTTTTCCCGGGTGGAAGTAACCAATTGAATGAACACTTTGATGCTATATTATTCATGTCTTTATTGTCTGGCCGCAATCCCCAATTGCTGATAGGTGAACAAGTCATTGCCGCACCGCTCGTGAAAGATTTGGGGCTGGAAGTCATTCCCACCGCGTACCTGTTGTTTGATGGGGGAGCTCACTCTACAGTAGAGGTGATAAGTGGTACAAACCCCTTGCCCATGAACCGCCCGGATATTGCCGTTGCTCATGCGTTGGCAGCAGAGTATTTGGGCAAAAAACTAATTTATCTGGAAGCGGGTAGCGGCGCCAAAGAAGCTGTCACACCTGAAATTATTAGTGCAGTTTATAGCGAGGTATCTGTGCCCTTAATTGTGGGTGGCGGTATTCGTTCACCAGAAGCTGCCAGGGACAGGGTGGCTGCCGGTGCCTCTTTCATCGTTACGGGGACTATCCTGGAGCAGACGAATGATAGTACCTTGATGAAACATTTTGCCGATGCTGTCCATGGTGGTGCATCATGATCGAAAGACAAAATATCATTAACCAGATCAGGGAAAGTGCAGATATAAAAAATACTATGATTGTTACCTGTGTTGCGGATATTGAAGCAGGAGCAGAACTGTTGATTAATGCTGTGAAGGCGGGGAAAAAGATTATGTGGTGCGGGAACGGCGGTAGCGCCGCTGATGCCCAACATATGGCTGCAGAACTGATGGGCGGTCTGCGCAGTCATGACCGACCGGCTATACAGTCCATTGCTTTATCAACAGATTCATCATTCATTACTGCCTGGGCGAATGATAAGGACTACGAATCCATCTTTTCCCGACAAGTGGAAGGTTTGGGACAGCCGGGCGATGTACTGGTGGCTATTTCCACCAGCGGCAATTCGAAAAATGTGATTAAAGCGGTGGACGTATGTAATGCAAACGGGATACATGTCATTGTTCTGACTGGTAAAACCGGTGGTCAATTAAAAGATATGAGCGAGGTAACCATTGCCATCCCCAGCGATGATACCCAACGCATCCAGGAAGGACAGCTCCTGGCCGAACATATTTTATGTGAACTAGTTGAAAAATCTGTTATTGGATAATCAATGGAGACCCATCTTCACGATTATTTGACAATGCTGCGCGTGGAAGGTAACCTGGCCCAAAATACAATTGATGCATACAAGCGTGATCTGCAGAATTATGTGCATTATTTGGAATATAAGGGCTTAAAAAGTGTTAGCAGGATCAAACAAAAACATATTCGTGGTTTCATGCGCGAATTATCGGATACACATTTAGCTGCAGCTAGTATTGCCCGGGTCTTTTCTTCTGTCCGATCCTACCATATTTTTTTGAACGATGAGCGTTTATCTGCTACCAATCCCGCCCAAATGCTGGAAGCACCCAAACGTATGCGGAAACTGCCACAGGTGTTGGAGGTCCATGAAATTGATGCAATACTTAATGGTGTAGATGTGGACAGTTCCTTTGGCAAAAGAGATATAGCTTTAATGGAAATATTGTATTCTACCGGATTGCGTGTTTCTGAAGCCTGTAATCTTAACTTGAATAATCTGTTGATGGATTCGGAAATTATTCGGGTAAAAGGTAAAGGAGAGAAAGAACGGCTGGTGCCGGTCAGTAAGCGGGCCTTGAAAATACTCAACACATACTTAATTTTTGAACGGCCGAGGCTAGCTCGGAAATCGGAAACGAAAGGGATCGTTTTTTTAAGCAGAACCGGAAATCCCCTAACAAGGATGACCGTCTATAATATTCTGAAAAAATGGGTGCAGGCGGCCGGAATCACTAAAAAGGTCAGTCCTCATACCCTGCGCCATTGTTTTGCCACGCATTTATTAGAGGGTGGGGCGGACCTGCGGGCGGTCCAGGAAATGTTAGGCCACGCAGATATTTCCACGACCCAGATATACACCCATTTGGATAAAGAACATTTAAAGGAGGTGCACCGGACATTCCATCCCCTGTGGTGACATAAATCAAAACTTTAATAGTGGACTTAGTCAAAAAAGTCCACTATTAAAGTTAAGCAACATGGTGTAATTCTCTATATTCAATAGGTGTCCGGTATCCCAAGGCTGAATGCGGCCTTTGGCGGTTGTAAAACACCTCTATGTATTCAAGTCTTGTGTTGCTTCTTGTCTAGTTTCATACTTATTCTGGTAGATCAGCTCTGTCTTTAAGGTCTTAAAGAAGGATTCGGCCATTGCATTGTCATAACAATTCCCTTTTCCACTCATACTCTGTCTGATGTTGTTTTTCCAAAGAAGTGTTTGAAAGGCATGACTGGCATACTGACTCCCCCGATCAGAATGAAAGATGACCGCTCCAGCCGGTCTTCTCTTGTTGAGCACTCTTTCCATCGCCTGTATGTCTAAAGACTGGGTCAGGCGCTGATTGACTGCCCAGCCAATAATCTCTCTGTTATAGGTGTCCATTACTTGAGCGAAATACAGCCAGCCTTCATTCGTATCAATGTAAGTAATGTCTCCAACCCAGAGCTTATCCGAACCATCCACTCCAAAGCATTGACCCACCCGATCCGGGGCAACCGGTAAGTGGAATCAGTCGTGGCTTTAAACTGCCGCTGGGTTTTCGCCACGAGTTCATTGGCTCTCATCAGCCTTTCCACTTTCGCATATTAATAGGTGCTTAACTTTATGTGGACTTTTTTGACTAAGTCCAGTCATTTGCGCCATATTGCGGGACTTTCCTCCTGATCCAATATTTACTTTTCCACCCAAGGTCAGCTCACCAGGAGATAATAAACGGTCTACTCCCAAATCGAGAATATCTGTGTTTAACCCACCGGGAACAATGACGGAGAAATTCTTCATAGGTAATATTACTGACAGAAGTTTAATAATGAAATCTGTATTGGATTAAAAAAAATGTTTGACATTATCTTGTTTTTTTATAGTTTCCGGTAACGATTGCGGTAACGATTTTATTAATTGGAATTTTAGATTCGTGAATTTGAATGATAAAAAACATATTACTTTAAAGGATCTAGCAAAAAAACTGGGTATATCTCCATCAACCATTTCGCGGGCTCTCGGTGGTCATCCTGATATCAATCCAGACACAAAGGAAAAAGTTTTAACCCTCGCCACAAAACTAAATTACAGCCCAAACTCAATTGCACAGAGTCTTCGAATAAAAAGTACGAAAACAATTGGAATTATTGTCCCGGAAATCAAACACAATTTCTTTTCTTCAGTTATCAGTGGTATAGAAGATGTGGCTTACGCGAATGGATATACAATAATGGTGTGTCAATCCAATGAGGATTATGAGCGAGAGGTAATCAATGCTCGTGCACTGCTGTCTAATCGCGTCGCAGGAATACTTATTTCCGTTTCTCAAACCACAATTAATGGTGACCATTTTAAGCGCATACAAAGTGAAGGTATTCCCCTGGTATTTTTTGATAGAGTCTTTGATGATATCGGATCAACTAGAGTGGTTGTTGATGACTTTAACGGAGCGTTCAAAGCAGTTGAACATCTTATTCAGAGTGGTTATAGAAAGATTGCCCACTTGGCTGGTCCTGATCAATTATCGTTTAGTCGCAATCGAATATTAGGTTATTTGGAAGCGCTTAAACATTATGATATTACTGTCCCAAATAATTTGATAGTCCATGGAGGACTCAATGAAGATGATGGTGTTGCAGGGTTTCAAAAACTAATGGAGTCTGGAAATCATCCTGATGCCATCTTCGCTGTTAATGATCCAGTTGCCATAGGAGCACATGGTGAGATTAGGAAGAATGGTATGAATATCCCTGATGATATCGGATTGGTAGGTTTCAGTGATGATTTGATTTCATCGTATATTAATCCGCCATTAACAACTGTGGCGCAACCAGCCTATGATATAGGGCAAGCAGCAATAATAAACTTGTTGGAACAAATCAACAATAGCCAGGGAGATTTTGAAACGAAATTAGTGGTTTTAAAGACTAATCTGATAATCAGAGAATCATCGAAAAAAAGTTTGTCCCGAGATGACTCAGTAGAGATGCGCAACGATTATATGGATAGAGCTTTATGAAAGTTTGGATAGTCAATGTAATAGTAATATGGATGGAACTTTGACTATTTAAGAAAGCCCGAGTTTGATTAAAAACCAGGCAAAACTTTGGTCATAAAAAAGAAAAGATCAAAGACAACACAAACCAGGAAACAAAGGAGTAAAAAATGAGAAATACGATAATGATAAGATTTGGTTTGTACACCATTGTACTTGCCATGTTAAACGTAAGTTACGTTACTGCTCAGATTGGTGGTCCCTATACGGTTGACGACAATACTATGCTACTCATGCATTTTGATGGTGACTTATCGAATGAATCTCAGTTGTCAGCGGATGGAGAGTTCCATGGAAATGCCTCAAATTTCTACTTTCTGCCAAATCCGAACACTGATTTAGGTCAGGTACTGCGTATAGACAATGATTCCACTACCGATTCGGCATTTGTCACAGTAGCAGATACGTCCTATTTGGATCTGACTGGCGATTGGACAATCGAAGGATGGATAAACATCTTCACCTTTGGTGCAGGGCCAGGTGATTGGCGGTGGGTACCACGGTTGGTAATCAAAACAGGTGATGAGGTGTTCTGGCGACCGAACTACTTCACTGAAATGTGGGGATCAACACGGTTCTTTAGTTGTGGTTACCATACTGCTTCTCAAGATGCATGGCCACAAGCGAATTCGCCAGATAACACAATGGCACCAGGATATTGGTATCATATGGCATTTATTCGTGACACGACCAGACACATACTTATGACAATAATCCACAATGGGGATAGCGAACTCGAAGCTTTCGCTATTTCGGACTATCTGACTTTCGGTGCCGATGACCCGACACCTATCACAACTGACCAGCCTTTACACATTGGTTATGCAGGAGGTGGGGGTGATTCGTTCCTTGATGGGTTTGTGGATGAAATCCGCATTAGTAATGTAGTTCGCGAATTTCCTATTCCACCGATCATAACAGGTGTAACTGAGTTATCAAACCAGGAGTCTTCGGTTACTAGTTACGAAGTTGGTGCAAGTATTTTCACCCTCTTTTCGACTACCGTCGAGAGTGCCACACTTTATTACAGTGTAGATGGTAGCGCCTTCCAATCAGTGGAAATGACAACAGTTACTGAGGATTCCATGTCAGCAGCAATTCCGCAACAGACTGCGGGGTCAGTCGTCAGTTACTATCTCAAGGCCGTAGATAATAATGGGTTATCGTTCACTTCCCCGGCAACTGCTGAAACGGATTCAACATACTACCTATTTGGGATTTACACGCCTGCAACTATGACTCTTGATTTAGATTTTGATGAAGGATCGGGCCTTCCTCAGGATGGATCCATTTATGCACATACGGTAACTTTTGTCGGGAATCCTATATTTTCGACTGATGCTGTAAGTGGGAGCAACTCTATCTATCTTGGTGGTGATTCTAGCTATCTGGAAGTTGATTCACCATTCCTGGGCGCAGAAACGCTTTCTGTTGATTTCTGGTTCAAGGCAGATACAATAAAAACCTACTGTCGAATATTCAACAGACCGGATGTACCTGAATCGTGGTATACGAATAACTATCAGATTCGGACTAATGACAGTCAACAGCTTGAGGCAATTTCAGATGGCAGTGTGACTATCACTACGGACATTACGATTAGTCCGGACCATTGGTATCACGTCATCTACGAAGTGCAGAATGCACCTGCAGGAGACACTGTCAACTATTACGGTGTTTTTCAATTGAGTGATGAATCAGGATTATTATTCCAGGATTATGGTGGATTTGATGAGCAGGTAATAATGGCGATGGCTCCCTTGCGTATTGGGAAGGCGGGTACAGCGACAGGTGCAGATGCTTATCCGCCCTTTTTCAAAGGTTACTACGATGAAGTAAAGGTCTACAATTACCCCGCTGTAGGACTTGATCTTATTTCATTCACCACCATGTCCACCACTGACGATGATGAGCCTAGTGTCCTTGGTGGATTTAAGTTGTCCCAAAACTACCCCAATCCATTCAATCCCTCTTCTCATATCGAGTTTACGACTTCGATTAGCGCTGAGGTGAAATTGAATGTCTACAATCTATTGGGTGAGGAACTGGTTACATTGTACAGAGAGTACACAACGCCGGGAACTTATACTGTGATGTGGAACGGGCGTGATGTTGGTGGAAAACTGGTGCCAAGTGGAGTCTACCTGTATAGAGTTCAAGTAGGTTCTCATTTCCATCAAGTAAAGAAGATGGTGTTGGTTAGATAACTCTGGAATTTCTTACTAAAAAATAGAAATTAGAAGTGATAAAAGATTACTTACATTTTGGATAAATATTTCAACACAATAATCGTTGTAATAATCTCATGTTTTGTAATTTTCTTCACATTCGCATGTGACCCCGGGACTAATCCTTCACCTAGCCCCGGGGTCTTGCGTGTAACATTACAGGCAGATTCTGAAGACACTTTCATTATAGTGGGAAGTGATACCCTCGTAGTCTCTTTAGAAGATAGATTTGACCTGACGGTTTACCAGGGGAAAGTATATAGTGGAGATAACTATGCGTTTTTGTTTGAAAACACAACAAGTTATAGTATTGAAGATCTCACCTACAACGTCTTTGAAATAGATCCTTTGGAGAATAAATACAAAAAATTTACTATCTATGAATCATACGTATCTCCGAGAGACTATGATAGAATACAGTTTGGTATCACTCCTGGCATCTTGGAAATCGGAGACTTTACTATACCAGTTAAAGTCCCAGATGGAACGACCCCTATCTTTGATTTCTATCATGATATCCAGATACTGGAAAACACGGTAACCGAAATAAATATGCAAATAAGCCCATTTAAGTCAGTTTTCAGGTATCGAGATTTGTATTACTTTTTGCCGTTAGCTGAAATAATAAGTGTAAATTACTTCTAATCGCATAAAATGAGGACATTTACATTTGAATTATCTAAACACTAAATCTTGGAATATTCTTTCCACTATACCAAAGTTATTGGTCTTGCTAGTAATTATTTTCGTTTGTGGATTTGTATCCCATTGTGAAAGGCCGACAAGCCCAACCCGAGACAATTCACCACCGAACACGACCCTTGCCAATATACCCGTAGAAAACGATATTTTCTTTGCTCTTGTAACACTGCATTGGGACGGTGAAGATGCTGATGGTTTTATTTTTGGCTATCAGTACAGATACATTACCTATCATTTATATCCGTATTATTCTGGAGGACAATGTCCTGAAGATTCTGTTATTCAGGTGATGGAGATTGTTGACAATGATACCCTTTTCTCCGATTGGTGTATCAAAGATTCTGTTGTTCAGGAATGGACTGACACAGACCAATCAAGCTTAACCATTGCCTTTGAGTCCAGCGATAGTTTGAATTATCAAATATTTCAAGTCCGTGCCGTTGACAATGTCGGCGACACAGATCCTACCCCTGCGGAAAAAGTCTTCTTTACGTTTAAGACTATTCCTCCTGAAACTGAGATACTAACTCCGGGAATCAACAAGGACTTCTTTGCAATTGAACAAATAACGGACTGGTGGCAGGGTATTCAATTAGTTTTTACGGCACGGGATGATGATGGTGAAGTTGTTGAGTATGCCTGGAGAGTTGACAATGGTGAATGGAATTGGACATTAGATACGATGATATTTATTACTCCCGATTATTTCTATCCATTGGAAGGGGAGCATACGATAGGAGTAACTTCGAGGGATAATACAAATATACTTGACATTACAGGGGATACTGTAAGCGTTAATTTGATTAGACCAGTTTTCAATAAACGGATCTTCATTGTTGATGAGACACAAGAAGATAATTTTCCACCTCCGATGGATTTCAGTGATGCTGATGTTGACAATTTCTATTCTGAAATCTTTGAACCTGATAGTGTCTGGGATTTTAATATAAATGGCATGCCACCCAAAAATATTATAGGTCAATATCAATTGATAATTTGGCATGCTGACGGCTATTTTACGAACGAAAATAATGTTCACCAACTTCCGCAACACATTGACGAAATTACTGATTATCTCAATGTTGGTGGAGACTTAATAATGGTGGGTTGGAGAATTTTAAAATCATTTGCAGTTGCTGAGGCATTTCCTAAGACTTTTAGTGATGGGACCTTTATTCACGATTATCTGCATATTGAACAAGCGGATGAATCAGTTGCTATTGCCGATTTTACATCGGCAGAAGGATACGGACTATTCAGCGACATAAGGGTAGATTCGATAAAATTATCTGAAGCCTACTTTACATCAGTTCCTGTAATAGGTTTACCTTACGTCAATGTAATACCTCAATATGGAGGTTTTACTGATGTCATTTACAGATATAAAAATTATGATGCAAGTGATTTCCCAACTTTTAGAGGTTATCCATGCGGTTTGCGCTATTATGGTACATCCTTCAATACCATTGTTTTGGGTTTTCCTATGTTTTTCATTAATGAAGAAGATGCACACAATATGGGAGCTGAAATGTTGCAAAGCTTGGGGTATTAGTTGTCAACGTACTAATAAATATGGGAGATTATGATGAAAATCAATAGGCACTGTCTGTTGATATTCTTAATCTTGCTGACTTACCGTAGCTGGTTGTTAGGGGGAAACACAGGCAAGATAGCAGGAATTGTTATAGACAAACAGACTGAACAACCACTTATCGGAGCCAATGTCTTTGTCAAAGATACATACCTAGGTGGGGTATCTAATGAGAATGGAAAATACTTTATATTACAGGTGCCTCCCGGAGAATATACTGTAGTGGTTTCATACATTGGTTATCACAATGTAACGGTGAAAAATGTTGAGGTATTCGTTGATTTAACCACTAATATAAACTTTACAATGGAGAAATCAACAATCAAGTTTCCTAGTGTTGAAATCGTAGCGGAGCAGCCATTGGTGCATCCGGATATCACTTCGACTCGCCGCATGACGTCAAGGAAAGAGATAGAAATGCTACCCGGTATAGAGCAGACTACAGACATATTTATTCGCTATGGTGGGACGGTTGTTGATGTAGCGCCTGAAATACTGGATATACCCGATGGAGGAAGACTACAAGTTCGGGATGAAAGTTTGAAAAGTATTCATGTCCGTGGGGGGCGTGGCGGAGAAATACTTTACATGGTTGATGGGATGCCTCTGACGCATCCTCTGTATGGTGGGCGGGATGTGTTGGATTTGAATGTTGTGGATATTGAAGCAATGGAATTACTAACTGGCGCATTCAATGCTGAATACGGACAGGCACAATCAGGAGTGCTCAATATTACGACACGTTCTGGAGGAGAAAACCTCAAAATCGGACTTGATTATAAGACAGATAAAATAGAATTGTTTGGCAGATCTTATGACACCCAGTACACATCATTCTACATGGGTGGTCCTGAACCATTTACCAGATGGGTATTACCTAAACTGAAATTAGGAATTCCCGGACAAATGAGCTTCTTTGTCACTGGCAGTGCCAAACTAACAAATACCGCCTTTGACAATCATCGTGATAGGGATAGATTTCTTCTATATGGACTCGATTTGAGGGAAAAACAGGACAACTTTGGAAATCTCAATGCAAAGCTTGATTGGAATATTACCAAACAGTTTAGATTGACTTCGAGTTACCACAGTTCCTTGAAACAGTGGAGTAAATACGCCTGGAGTTGGAAGAATTATCCAAATCACACTGCTGAGTATTATCGAAATAATCAAAACATTAATATTAAAGTGACACATACACTCTCAAAGTCAACTTTTTACAACTTAAACATTGGGCACCTGTTCATTGATTATAAAGCTTCACTTGATAGAAAAAGTCCTTCTGATTATTGGCTTTTCTACAAGGATAGTGTGGCTTATGATTATGAAACGTATTACAGCGAGTTTTCTGTAGGCTCAGATTCAATCATCGCCCCCGATGCAATTGAGTCAAGCATTAAAGCAATAGCATCAGATCCCTACGGATTCGTTGATGACCAAAGCTTTGAGGGTATTTGGCGGGATGATTTAACAAGAACCTTGTCTTTCAAGGGTGATATCACATCTCAAATTCACCCGGAGCACCTATTAAAGTCAGGAATTCAAATTCAATACCATGATATTCAGTATGTGGATATTCAGGATGGTGGAATAAAACTTTCAAACTATGGTGACTACAAGCTTCGAGGTGGACGACCATTTTTAAAACCCGTTGGTCCTTATCCAGAATTCGGTCAGCTTCGGTGGGCATTTAGGGTGTATCCCATTGTTGGTGGAGGGTACATACAAGACAAGTTTGAAAAAGAAGGCCTTATCATCAATTTTGGTGTGCGTTTAGACTGGTTCATGCCCGGTAGTACTATTATGGAGAAAGACTGGAAAATGGCATGGGAATCAGCTACTGGTTTGGATGCAGAATGGTCTGATATCAGGTACAATATAAGTCCTCGTTTCGGTGTTTCGTTTCCCATTTCAATAGAAACTGTGATGTTTTTCTCCTATGGACATTTCAATCAGTTACCTGAGTTGCAATATTATTACCGTGATCCCTATACTGGTAGTTTCACAGGTAATCCAAGCCTGGACTTTGAGCAAACTATTCTTTACGAATTTGGATTTACACATCAATTTGCTCCAGAATGGGTTATTGATATTAAGAGTTACACAAAAGACATTTCAAAACAGGTGGGGACTACTCGCTTGAAAGCAGCATTGGGACTTCCAGTAGATCTGTACGATAACAAGGGTTATGCTCGTGCTCGCGGATTGGAATTTGAAGTCACTAAACGATATTCAGGTTTTTACTCAGGCAAACTTACCTATACCACACAGTGGGCAAATGGGTATTCGTCTTCCGCCTTCGAGGATTATAAAAGATCACTTAATGATTTTCCAAACCCTATTAGAGAAAGACCCTTGAGTTGGGATATTCGTCATCAAGTTATTATGCAAGCAACATTGGCTGTACCCCCTGGAAAGCATGTGAATCTGTTTGGTATTAGATTACTAAATGGTTGGAATGCAACCGTGCTTTCCAGATTTTCATCAGGGAATCCTTATACCCCTGGAACACATGACCCGATTGTAGCGCAGAAAACGGAAAACTCTGCAACTGGACCTTTTCAGACAACGACAGATTTGAAGATCAACAAATCTTTTAACTATAGTAGGATAAGAATCTCTCTTTATGGGGAGATATTCAATCTGTTGGACCAGAAGAATGTTCAGATATCGTACGGTTTTAACCCCTGGACTGGCAGGCCCTATGAATTTGGTGATACCATACAGGATCTGAATCAATACTACGACTGGTATCCCATGTATCGATTAATGGATCCAAATCAATACACCACTGGACGGCGGGCAAACATTGGCATACGGATAGACTGGTGACCAGTCTCAAACTTTATTGAACCGGTAAATACCTCGATATTGAATTGATGAACAAACAATGACTAAATCTGACAAAATCCCTGCCATGTTTATGCTTATCTTGGCGTTTGGAAACATGCTTTTTGCACAACAGGCTACACTGGATTGGAAAATGCATGATATCGGTAAAGTGAGACAATATGTATCAAACCTAGGTACTTTATGGCCTACCGTGCACCTATATAGTGATTTCAACGGTCTAATCTACTGTGAATTTCCACCGAATAGCGAAGAAGAACACGTTGGGGAGGGGGGCATTTGGGTTGGAGCCATTAACCCCGATAATGACACATTGGTTTCAGTGACTTCAAGCTGGCATTCCTCTGTTGAATTTTTTCCTACAGCTGCTGCATATGACTCGATATGGGTAGCTTTAAGGGGAGACACAATTGATATCCCGTATTGGTCCGATTATGTGGCAGTATCTGACCAAGACTTTATTTGCAGATATAGTGACTATAACATCACGAATATTGCCCAGCATACACCACTATATTTGGATGTGGTCCAAGCCAGTTATTCATGGTCTTCTTGGCCATTAGACGAAATGATCGTTTACAGTTTTTATGTTATACCGAACCTAATGGATTTAAAAGATGTTTATATTGCCTACTGGTTGGACGGGAACGTAGGCTATCGTACTCAAGGATGGGATTTTGCTCTTGACGATAAATCAAAGTATTACGAAGACCGATATTTGGCTGTTTCGATAGATGGGCAAGGCGGTGCAGATGGAGATGCTTATAGCCCAATAGGAATCAAGATTTATCCGCCTAATAATACGCCAGAGGATTCAATACGGTGGACATTTGAGTGGATTCCCAATCCGAGCGTTGGCCCGCCGAGTAGAGATTCAGATAGATATGAGGTAATGTCCTCAGGAGTAATCAAACAGGATCAGCAGACACCAATCGGATCTCAGTTCATGATTTCCTTTGGCCCCTTTGATCTTCAGCGGGGAGACACACTCCATTTCAAAGTGGGAGAAATACTCGGCCAGGGTGAAGATGGTATGCTTGATAATGCAGACCGATTGGATTGGCTAATTGAGCAAAATTTCAAAGTGCCGGCACCACCACCCTCACCACCTCTACGGGTACAAACAGAGAATCATCAGATTGTTCTTGAATGGGATTCTACCAAGTTAGGGGACGTGAACCCGGAAATTTACCAAGATATTTACAGAGCAGATGATGAAGCTCAGCCCTTTGAAGGTTATCGAGTTTATAAAAGTACAATCAGTTCTAATGGTCCTTGGACTTTATTGGCTGAGTACGACATCGCAGACAATGATTATGGCTACAATACGAGCCTAGAATATGAATACAATGATGTAGGGTTATTAAATAACTTAGAGTATTATTATACTGTAACTTCATTTTCTAAGCCGGATACGGTCATAGATTTTCCTTCCCAAGAATCGAGTAAGAGTATCAACTCGAGTAATGTCGTTCCAGGAACTGCGCCACCTAATACGGTGGGACTTGTCGCTGTTGTACCTAATCCTTATCGCGGCGATAAGGATTATAATGCTTATAATCCCAGATGGGAAACAAATCCTCCCGGCCGTAATTGGGTGGAACAGGATCGAAGAATTCAATTCATCAATGTGCCCACTCAATGTGAAATCAACGTATATTCCTTATCTGGGGATTTGGTAAAGTCGCTCCGCCACAACGATCAAAACAAAGGGTATAAAGACTGGAATCTTACTTCCTCTGTAGGGCAAGCAGTTTCAAGTGGCATCTATCTTTTCACTGTTGAAGATACAAATACAGGTAATGTCCAAGTTGGAAAGTTTGTGATAATTAAATAAGCAGTGAATGATTTGAATAACAATGGCAAACGTTACCTGATTTGTAAGGATAATCATGATGCATAAAAGAAAAGTGATTTTTACGAGGATCAAGATTCTATTTCTTGGCACTGATTTATTTACTGGGAGTCTTCTTTTTGCACAGATGACAAATTTGGATTGGAAGTTGCACAATGTCGGGAAAGTTCGGCAAGTAATTGTCAATACAGGTGCTCTGAGTGCTATAGACGCTAACGGTGTAAGTAAATTCGGCTACACAGGGTTGATTAATTCAGAATTCCCCCCCAACAGCAATGAAGAGCATATATATATGGGAGGGATATGGATAGGAGCAATTACTGCAAATGGGGATACTCTAGTTTCAGCTACTAAAACACATTTCACACCTGATGAGTTCTATCCTTCAGATGCCGAATATGACACTATTTGGGTGGTCTCAAGAGAAGAGACTGTAGATATTCCTTACCGACCAAACTACACGGCGGTATCGGATCAAGATTTTGTTTGCCGATACAGTGACTATAATTTGTTGAATATTAATGATCATATACCGCTGTACCTGGATGTGATTCAAACCAGCTATGCTTGGAGTTCACCCCCGCTAGACGAATTTATTATTTTCAAGTATGATATTATACCCACAGAGTTCGATTTGCGTAATGTTTTTATTGCTTATTGGCAACAGGGCGAGGTGGGGAATAATGATGCATCCTTGAACTGGTTTGATGATCTTACCCTCTTCTTCCCTGAATATCAAATGGGCGTAACTGCCGATGCTGAAGGTAGAGATGATGGTGATGCCATTAGCCCAATAGGAATCAAAATCTTGGATCCCTCTGACAGTTCTAACGAATTGGTATGGTCTTATCAACATCAAACTCACTCTGTCCTTGAATCAATTTCCAGAGATGCAAACCGTTATAGTTACATCAGTCAAGGGCAGATCATGCAGAATACTTCTGAACCCCAACGATCACATTGGAGTATTTCCTTCGGACCTATTGAACATGTAGTTGTTGGTGATACTTTCCATTTCGAGATGGCAATTGTTTTTGGCAGTGGAATGGATGGGATGCTGAAAAACGCTGAATATTTGGAATTCCTTGCAGATCAAGATTACAAAGTACCATCACCACCGCCAATGCCTCCGCTTGAAACTTTAGCGAGAAGCCATCAGGTAAATATTAACTGGGAGCCAAAGGAAGGAAACAATCCAGAAACATATACTGATCCCTATAGAGGTGATGGTGAAACGCAGCCGTTTGAGGGATATCGGCTTTACAAGAGCACACACAGTGTCACCGGTCCTTGGACTTTACTAGCAGAGTTTGATCTACCAGATAATGAGTATGGCTATAATACCGGACTGAGTTATGAGTATGTTGATAAAGGGTTATTGGACAATTTGGATTATTACTATTCAGTAACAGCGTTTTCCAAACCTGATTCAGTGGTGGATTTTCCCTCGCTGGAATCGAGTAAAAACAGGAATGCTCGAATCGTGGTACCTGGTACAATGTCTCAGGAGACTATAGGCAAAGTGGCTGTCGTTCCTAATCCCTACCGTGGAGATATCGACTATAATAGATACGATCCAAAATGGGAAAGAAATCCTCCTGGACGTCCCTGGGTGGAACAAGACCGGAGGATTCAATTCGTTAATTTGCCGGCTAAGTGCGAAATAAAGGTCTACACTTTGGCTGGTGACTTAGTGGATACATTTCACCACCATAATCCGACCAAAGGTTACAAAGATTGGAATCTGACTTCTTCGGTTGGTCAAGCAATTTCAAGCGGTATCTATCTGTTCATGGTTGAGGATGCAGAAAATGGTCAGGTACAGGTAGGAAATTTTGTGGTTATAAAATAATGATTGAGGAGATCCATGAATTTTAAATCAGCCAGAATAGGAGTTATAGGTATGATCAGGAAACTTATGTTTGTGTTCATCTTTATTGGCAGTTTAAGCTTTGCCCAATATGAGCGACCTGGGAGTACCGATGCCCAGTTCTTAAAAATTGGTGTTAGCGCTCGGTCGGCAGGAATGGGTGGTGCTTACATTGCTGTTGCATCTGGGGCGGAAGGTGCTTATTATAATCCTGCAGCTCTAACAAGAATTAACCGAACGGACGTTGTGTTTACTCACAGCAAGTGGTTTGCTGGCATCAACCATGAATTTACTTCAGTCGCCCAAACCATCCCAGAACTGGGTACCTTTGCAATTTCCATGACTGCCCTTTACACAGACAAAATGAACGTCACTACTCCACTACAACCCGATGGTACTGGTGAAACCTTTTACTCTGGGAACTACCGTTTTGGGATCAGTTATGCTCGTAATCTGACGGATCGGGTCTCCTTTGGAGGAACCGTCAACTACATTAATCTGGATCTCTATCGTGGCTTCAACGCTAAGGCTTATTCGATGGACATTGGTATCCTTTACGTAACCCAATTCCACGGTTTTCGCTTCGGCATGAAAATTGCCAACTTTGGTACTGATCTGAAGTTTGTAAACGAAGCATATCCTCTCCCTACTAACTTTACCTTTGGTATTTCCATTAACGCCCTTGAGTTTGGAAATCAAAAAATGCTAACCAGTTTATCAGTAGTGAAGCCAAACGATGGAAAACCACTTGGTCAGATGGGTGTGGAGTGGAATTATCGAAATATTTTTTTCGCAAGATGTGGTTATCGGATTAACCATAACATTGCCACCTACTCCGCTGGTGCTGGACTTCAAGTATCCATTAACGACATAAATGTTAAAATTGACTATTCCCTGAGTAACTTTGATTTGTTAGGAGTAGCTCTTCGATTTGGTCTCGTTTTATCGTTTTAAGTTCTATAAGGGGATTCTATTGGTCAAAAATTATCTTCTAGGATGGACCTCAATCCTCCTATTCATAAATGGGTCTATAAGAGGTCAGTTTACTCAAACTACCACCTTGGATATTCTGGCTGGATTGGAAGATAGTACTATTCAGGTGGTTGTAGAGCCTCCCATTACTGTTGGGAGCACTAATAATATATTCGATGGAAATCCCTATACCAACTTTGGAGTCCAAGAGAGTGACTCGATAAGAATTACATTGCACTTTGAGAACGCTGTGAACATTAATAAAAGCAATGTCTTCTTCTGGCATGATGGATCATGGTCTTTGGAAATAGCCATGACTGAAGACGATTTGAACACTCATTCCGGTTCCTATCAGCTGCTGGTAGATAATGACGACTTTTTTAATTTCGAGTGGGATTCGGTGACCTTTTCTTCCACTGATGTTCATTATGTTAGTTTGGTTGCACGAAATCTTGGAGATAACAATATTTTTTTAGGGGAATGGACACTTTTCACGACTATTACATACATTTCATTGCAGATATTACCTGATTTGCTTAAGCTAATTCCAGAAACCTCTATCCAACTGGATGTGGAGGTTTTGGACATCGATGGAAACACCCACCCCTTTGATCTGGACGAAGTAATCCTCTGGTCATCCAGTGACGTGTCCGTGGCGACAGTAGGTGAAATGGGGATAATCTATGGGCTGTCATTTGGAATATCAGAGATTACCGCTACCACCCAATCGTTGTCTGGTTATACCACCGTTCAGGTGGTTGAGGACTTTGAATCCGTGAGTGCTGAACCGATGATTGTAAAAGTTGCTCTAATTCTGCAAGATCCCATGACTGACAACAATGAACTTCTCCATGAACGCTTTGGTTGGATGGATCCAAACATTCTCACCATTCAATTACTTGAGGAGTTTTTTCAGGGGAGTAATGAGGTAATTCAGTTTCAGATTATGGAAACGGATGAAGACACGATTATTTTTACAAGATTAGATGGAGAATTTCTATTAGTAGATGAGTTGGTAGAATATTATAGCGAACCTGGCTGGCCAGTCCTTGTTCAAGCACATCAGGAAGGTCAACTGGAATTTGACTACCTCGCTATGCTGGATTATTACGATCTCTGCGAAAAGCGAAACAATGGCGAGATCGATGAAGTATGGGTTTATGCCCATCCCTATGCGGCAATGTACGAATCTCTTCTCACAGGGCCCGATGCCTTCTGGTGGAATTCTCCTCCTTTGGAAGGGAGTAGCTGCGATCTCCTTCTGTCAATCATGGGTTGGAATTATGAACGAGGAGTAGACATGGCAATGCATAGTTTTGGTCATCGGGTTGAAAGTGCCATTTCCCATGCGTATGGTAGATGGGATGTGTTAAATGAAGAACCAAATAACTGGGAGTTATTTACCCGTATTGACCAAGAACTCCCAGGCAATGCTCATATCGGCAATGTACATTTTCCACCGAATGGGGTATCAGATTATGATGTAAATAACACCAATTTTGTGGTCACTTATGCAGACAACTGGAAGCGATACCCCATATTACTGGATCAAACTCGGGAGGTGAATTGTCAGGAATGGAACTGTTCAGAACTAGGATATCAGAGATGGTGGTTAAATCATTTACCACACTATACCGGAGTAACGGATGGAATTCTAAATAATTGGTGGCACTATGTCGTTGACTATGAGGGAGCAGAGGAGGCATCTTTGTCCATTATCAGTGATCCAGTAAACGAATCTGATAACAGTATCCCTGAAGGGTTAGTCCTTCACCAAAATTACCCAAACCCCTTCAATCCTATTACGACTATCAACTTCGTCCTTACCGAAGGGGGGTATGTGGAATTAGTCGTTTATGATATTCTTGGTAGGGAAGTGGAAAAATTGATGAGTGGTAAAGTGGTTAGCGGTGAGTATAAGGTAAAATGGGATGCTAGTGATCTGTATAGTGGGATTTACTTTTATAGATTATCTTTCTTGAATTCACCTCAACAGGTACTTCTCACTAAAAAGATGGTGGTGATAAAATGAGTAAGTGTATATTAACATCTTTCTTGATACCCTAATTCTTATTTCGTTAGCGACTGCTACCATCATCCGCATTCTTAATTTTACGTCACAATTCAAGGTGACATCGACAATGGTACAACCTTACGCGATATTCCGAAGTTCGGTTATCGATTTACTGGGAATGGAAGTGGAGACCTTAATCAGCAGTAGGCAATCGAGGAGTTCTTTTGAACTTGTTAGGGATGCATCCGCGTTCTGCACATGTTTATACTTCATACGGTTGGAAAGTAAAACTTTTACACAGATATGAAAGTAACCATGATTGAATCTTTAGTCTATGCCTGCAAAAGTTATCTTACCTATCTACTTATTCCTTTATTCCTCCTGACGCCTCTCCCTACGGATGGAAAAACCACCATTCAAGTAGCTAACTGGGCGGCAGCAGATGAATTAAAGCTGGAAAAACAAATTGCTCAGGAGTTCATGAAGCTCCATCCAGACATCCGAGTCGTTGTGGAAAGCATTCCCACCAGTTATAAAGAAAAAATCATGATCACAATGGCTGCTGGGGCACCGCCAGACGTTTTATACTTGGACTCTGTCATAATTCCCACGTTTATCAACCGGGGACTGCTGGTGGACCTTCGACCTTATACTGAAGAATACGGGGTGGACTTATCAGTTTACTATGCCAATTTGTTACAAATTGCGGAATCTGACGGAGCCCTTTACGCCATACCAAGCAATTTCACTCCTTACGTGATGTACTATAACAAGACCTTATTCGATGAAGCGAACCTTCCATACCCGACCGAAGGATGGTCATGGGATGACTATCTGGAATTGTCCATAGCACTGACGCAGGACACAGACAACGATGGAAGGATAGACCAATTCGGTACAGTATTTACCAACTGGTTGCCAGGATGGATTCCGTGGGTCTGGTCGAATGGCGGAGATGTGTTAAGTAGCGACGGAAAAACGGCCTCTGGTTTTTTGAATAGTCCGCAAACAGAAGAATCTCTAAAATTTTTAATCGACTTACGTACGAAATACAATGTTGCACCTCACGATCAAGAACTCTCCGCAACCGGCGGCACTTCCACGCTCTTTTTCACTAACCGTATTGGAATGGCTCCCAGCGGTCACTGGTGGCTCATGACTTTGCGGAAATACATCGCATCAGGGGACTTAAGGATTGGTGTGGTTCCTCTTCCGACTCCTGATGGCGGGGAACACGTCACTGTGATGTATGAAGCTGGGTGGTGTGTTCCCAAGGGAGGAAAACACATTCCAGAAGCGGCTCTAGTTGCGGCTTTTTTTGCGGGCGAAACAGCAGGACGGATTCGAGCCCAGTATGGGATAGCTATCCCGGCCATTCAGTCCCTCGCGGAGGAAATAGCTCGTGGCGATACCCTCGGATTGGAAGCAGTGTTTGTGAACGAGGTGCAGTACTGTCGTCAGCCCTGGGGTACGGTTGTTGAGGAATTCAGTCGTGTGGAGAAGATTACACAAGACGCTGTGGATGAGGTGCTCATAGGGGGCCGGGACATCCATACTACATTCACGGAGGCAGCCAACAGAATCGATAAGGCCATCCACAAATACGCAGATACGGCTGCAACATGGGCGAACACAAATCCCGGGATAGAAATATTAAATCTCCTACAGGGTTTTCTCGTTATTTTAGTTGTTGTATGTCTGTTTGCGATATTTTTTACGAGAGGAAAAGAACGGAAAAATCTTATTAGTGGTCTATTTTTTCTCTCCCCCTCCATGATCCACCTTGTCATTTTTGTGGCTACACCCCTGATCTTTGCTCTCTATCTCTCTTTTCACAAATGGAACATACTCGTACCGGAAAAACCATTCATGGGACTGGGGAACTTTAGGGATCTGCTAACCGATTGGCAGTTCTGGAACGCATTGAAGAACACCGCCATTTATTCCCTACACGTTCCCGTGGGTATGATGATCTCTCTAGCTATTGCGGTCTTGCTTAATCAAAAAATTCGAGGAATAAATTTCCTTCGTACCCTTTATTTTCTTCCGTCAGTATCGTCTTTTGTAGCAATTGCTTTGGTATGGACCTGGATTTATGATCCGCAGTTTGGGTTGGCTAATTACATCCTTTCTTTATTTGGCATTAAAAACCTTGGGTGGCTCACAGAACCATCCACGGCCCTCATCTCCATAATGATCATGAGTATTTGGATGGGAATTGGGTTCCAAATGGTTATTTTTCTGGCAGGACTTCAAGGGATTCCGAGTTATCTCTACGAAGCGGCCAAAATGGACGGAGCCAGTAGTTGGGTTCAATTCCGCTACATTACATTTCCTCTGTTGACCCCAACAACATTTTTCGTTCTCGTTACCTCCATGATAGGCTCATTTCAAGTATTCTCATCTATCTACGTTATGACCCGGGGAGGTCCAATGAGAAGCACTGATGTAGTGGTCTACCACATTTATCAGAACGCATGGGAATACCTAAATATCGGCTATGCATCAGCTATGTCATGGGTTCTGTTTATCATAATCGTTGCTGTTACCGCTCTGCAGTTCAAGTTCATGTCTCGGGGGGTGGAGTATGGCTAGTATTTGTGGGAAAAACGTAAGACAAATGAAATTATTTTACTACAAAAAGGTTTTACCCAAACTACCACCGGAGAAGGAGAATCATTATGTTTGTAAAATCCCGGATCCAGGAGAAAGTGCCGTAGCCAACATTGCGGAAGGAAACAAACGATTTCATTTTAGGCGAAGTTGGGAAACTCGGTTGAATCGCATCGTTTGGGTAGTTGTTGATGAATTGAAATACCATCTCACTAGCTTTTTGAGCTTTGGTTACATTAACTATAGTTTATTACCAAAGGTATTGAATTAAACCAAATTGCTAAAAAACATTAAACGGATACACCAAAATTGCACAACAACTAATAAGATGAAACACTCAATACAATTCTCAACTAATTATCTATTCCTTAAAACTCTATCCCTTATTCCTACATCAAAAATACCATGAAAAAATCCGTATTAACACAGGTACTAACATATTTCATATTAGGGGTGGTAGCGTTAACTATGCTAATCCCCTTTATCTGGATGGTGAGTACCTCATTTATGGGGGAACTTGAAGTTTATCAATTTCCACCAAAGTTTATCCCGAAAAAGATATTGTGGAGTAATTACAAAGAGGCCCTAACCATTCTCCCTTTTGGTCGCTTTTTTCTAAACACCATCATCATCACTGTTGGAGCCGTGATCGGTCAACTTCTCCTGTGTTCTATGGCAGCTTACGCCTTTTCACGCTTGCGGTATCGTGGAAGAGACAAAATTTTCGCTGCCTATTTAGCCACCATAATGATCCCCGGCATTGTTACCATGATCCCAGCTTTTCTCATCATCCACGCTTTCGGGTGGATAAATAGCTATTGGGCCATGATCACCCCTGCGATGAATTCGGTGTGGGGGATTTTTCTGTTGCGTCAGTTTTTCATGACGTTACCCACAGAATTGGAAGACGCAGCTCGGATGGATGGCGCCAACGAATTCACTATCTACTGGCGAATTATACTTCCCCTATCAAAGCCTGCCTTGGCAACCCTAGCCATCTTCTCCTTCATGGGTATTTGGAAAGATTTTCTATGGCCTCTTCTTGTGACCACCCGGATGGAAATGCGCCCGGTGGAAGTGGGAATCGCCATGTTCCACACCATTCACTCCATCCATTGGCCCCATCAGATGGCTGCTGCTGTAACCGTTATGATTCCCATTGTGGTGGTATTCTTCTTCGCACAGAAATATTTTATTAAAGGGATTGCCCTGACAGGTATCAAAGGATGAAACTACTATATCCATATACAAAGATCCAAGATCCAAGAAAAAAGTTTGTCAAGTCCCTCTGTTCTTCAGGCGGAATTTCCACTTCCCTCCAACAAGTATCAGGTATCAAGTTTCAAATACTGAAGTGTTTGCAATTGTTGGTTCTTGGAATTTTCTCCTTGGATCATTTAACCGCAGCCGAAAATTTCTTTGTCCTTTGGGGTTCCATTACCCACTCAGATGGAACGAGTTGCGTTCATCGACCGTTGGATTCTCATTTTCCTTTGCCAAACCAACTCTCTTATGTTGCATATTTTGAAGGCAATCCCGAAACCATTATCACGGAACAGTCACCTAAGTGGAATATCCGGGACGATCCTACACTGCCGGGAAACGGGTATTATGGTGTGGAAGTAGGGAATCTCCATGAAAATGTTCCAGAACATTCTGATAAACTCCTGGTCAGTTTTAGTTGCTACGGTGCAAATGAGCAAGCAATGAACCTTGTAAGCCTGCGGGATCTCAAATTGAGACATCAGCAACACGAGGCCAAATTAAAGTCCGTTCAATTTCCTAAATTTCATTCCCCACTTCAGGTAAATCGAGAAGACGGACGCAATAACATCGAATGGTCTGGAAGATCTGAGTTAACTTATTGTCTATACCGCACCAACCTCACCGAAACTCTTCCAGATGGACGGCCCAGGCGTGTCTATCGACGGATTGCTGAAGCTCTCAAGGCAGATGTCTATACAGACGATACCATCAATCCCACTCATCGGTACGGTTACATCGCAGTTGCAGAAGATGAATCGGGAAGGCAGAGTGGTCACTCTCCTGAAGTGGCGGACGTGCCTATAGATAGAGGTCCGATTACCCATGTTGCTCCCTTCTCTGATGGCTCGGTGGCGGTCACGTATGCTCAGGCTGACGGGATTGTCATAATCGATGATCACGGGAAAGAAGTTGCAACGCTGACAAGTGGGACTAATCAGGTCATGGCCGTAGATCGAAATAACCATCTTTGGGTTGTCCCAAGTGATTTGGAGGAAGTATATGTATACTCCTCCACGGGGAAAATGATCAAGAATATGCCTTGGGGTGAAGAATTAGTCGCAAATGGAAAGATGACCGATATGAGCATTGGAAGAAAGAGTGGGCTCTGGATTCTCACAGAAAAGGGAATGAGTATTTTCAGTCCGACACTACAATCCAAAGGCACTTTATATTTCGAAGAAGGAATTGCCCCGCCAACATCTATCTCTGTGATAAGTGATCAAATTGCCGTTGCATTTCCGGTGGAGCATAAAGTTGAGCTTTATCGTCACGACAAAGGGGAGATTCAAGAGACAGAAACCATCTTCACGGACCACTCAGAACCGTGGGGCGTTCAGTGGCTGAATACTGATGAATGCGCTATTTCCGATCCATTTCTGAAGAGCGTAACTGTTTATACAACTAATGGTGATATGGTCGGCTCACTAGAGCAAAGTGTAATTAGTTCGTATGGATATCCAAGGGCAATCACGCGTCATGGAGAGGAGTTATATATAGCTGATGGACAGCAGGTTTTCGTTCTCCCAGCGAAGTTTCCAACCCCAACATTTGTACCCGAAGTGACGTTTGCGGGAGAGGGGGAAGCGACCCTTACATGGAGATCTTGGCAAAAAACCGAATCATCGGTACGCTTCTGGATAAACGGAGGTGAAAAGAAAGTGATCTCGAATCCCACCTTGATGAGAGATCACAGCATCGCCCTAAAGGATCTTTTGCCTGTCACGCGGATTGACTACGAGATAACAGCTCCGCTTCGTACTATCCCGCCGGCCTCCTGGTCAACGTCCTTCGACTTCGTCACCCCTCTTTGGAAATCTGGCAAGACAGCCGTCCTGAGATTACCCCTTGCTGTAATTCTTCACACTTATGCCATCGATATCGATAAACAACCTAAAGATCATCCTGCGATTACCCCAATTTCTACTGGTGAAGTGGATCGGATCAGAAATGAAATAGAAGATGCGGTTTTATTCTACTGGCACAACTCACGCATGAAGTTATTCTTGGATGTGGATTTCTTCACTAGTGACGAGTTTTGGGATGTGGCACCTTTTGGTGAACATCCTGCACCTGATTTAGATCGAGTCGAAGCTTTTTTGAGTTCTCGTGATCATCACCTTTCCGATTATGTAGGAATCCTACGGATCATTGCTGAACAGCGGTATGATGAAGAAAAAAACACGTGGGTCATTGCCGGGAGGGGAGGTGGATTCACTTTGGGAATTAATCCTATCGATAATCTTCCTGGCACATCGTGGTGGCGTGCCACTCCCGCGGCAGAAAGTTCAGGCAACAACTGGCTCTTTGTACATGAATATCACCATCAATTGGATGCCATGTTCCAGGAGAGCGGTCATCCAGAGTATCCCTTTAATCACTTCTCTCCACTAGAGTATGCAGAACCCTTTGGAGAACATTATGATGGCAACGCTTACATTCTAAGGCACGGGTGGTCTCAAAACGATTGGTTTCTATCTCGATGGGGGGATAAATTGATAGTGGACGATAATGATGGCGATGGCATTCCAGATGATGTCCCTTCTCTTCCCAGCGATGAAATACGCCTTGGTTCCCATCCCGGCAAGAAGGATAGCGATAATGATGGGCTCGATGACCTAGAAGAAGTTTTGCTCTCGAACTGGGTGGTGCATGCTGTTGGAGAAGATTGGGGAGCACCCGTCCACTTCCCGAACTTGATCAATCCTGATATCGATGGCGATGGATTGAATGACGGAGAGGATCCCTTTCCTCTCTACTCTCTTGACCCAGCCATTGAACTGCGTTCACCCATCATCGATGGAAGCATCCAAGAAGGTGAATGGCCACTGATTCATGACCTCCAAGATGACTTTGGAAGTGGAGAATTCTATTTCTGCTGGGATAGTGACTTTCTTTACGGGGCCGCTAGGATTCAACCGCCTGCGCCTTTCCATCTTCAGATAGATGCCAACATTGATGGCTGGTTTGTCGGTAGGGATAACCTTGTTTTCCGATTCTTCCCCGATCTGGCAGGGGATGGACCAAATGTAGAAACGAAAGTATTAGTATGTGACATGCAGCCGGAGAAGTATCCTCACATGGATTCCAACCTTTTTCCAGCGAAACTTATTGTGTCCAGAGACAGTGTGTCTGATGATGATTATTGGACATTAGAGTTCGCCATTCCCAAAAACGAAGCGCTCGGTTTAAGGCTTGAGCGAGGTGATCAAATTGGTATCAATGCCGGGTACTATTTTGACAAAACTTTGCAACGGAGAGTAAGTTTGTTCGAGCCTAATAGACTTATTCATCTGACCCTCAAACAATAGGATGTTTTGAGTATGTTTATGAGGTCTGATAATCGAGTAGTAAAGAAATTGGCGCCGCGAATATGGTTGTACTCAGTCGTTCTCCAAATATTTGCTTTCTTATTTTCACCACAGGTCCTGTATTCCAAAATGGATGCTCTCGTTGAAGATTATGAGTTAGAACCGAGCCCTTTGCGAATTGAACAGTTGGATCAGCTCTTTACACAGTTCGATAAGGTTAGCAGGCGGTTTGCCATCCTTGGATTTGAGGATGGGAGTTTCGAAGTGTGGGGCTACTCTGTAAAGATTTTGAGAAACTTTAAGTTTTCGTTTCTCTTAAGGTTCAATACTGAGAAAATTCGGGGCCAAGATACTGCGCGAAGGATAACCGTTCCTGTATGAATACAACTGAAATCGTAAAGTTGCTTAGCCGCCACGATAAATGGTATCTCGGAGGGGGAAATAACCTCTCCTGGACACCCACCTTTCCCGCTTGGCTCCATTTTCCAGGGTTATGGGATGAAGCTATCTACTATAACTATTCTCTTTTCCCTCTATTCACCATTACAATTCTCGATCACTATGGTCACAATGTCCATCTCAGACTGAATCATCAGGTTTGGGAACCATCCAACTTGGAACGTCATTTCAGCTCGGATATTCCAGAACTTGAAATAATTGAGAGGAATGTTTGTCTGCCTGAAGAAGTTTTGGTTTCGGAATTGGAACTTACATCCGCGAATAATACAGAACGGACTTTCCATGTCATCGCTTGGACGGTCCAAGAGAATCACGGCACGGAAGGAATAAGGCGTATATCGGATGTTACAGCAACGACAGATGGGGTGAGTTTTCGTACAACCCTTTCTCCAAGAGAGAGGAAGGAGATCGCACTATTGTGCGAGCTCTCACTGTCAAATCAAAGTGATTCTTTTTGTGTGCAATCTAGTGAAGGCACCGTCACCCAACCTCACTGGCACCTGACCCCATTCTATAATCTTTGGAGTGAACATCTCAATAACACTATCAATGTTGATGGGAATGACAAAGGGCTCATATTCATGGGTATTCACAAGCGAGTAGTCCTTTCCCCTGGATCTAAGGAGAAATTAGAAGTAAGATTTAGAGCATCCACTAATAAATTGCAAGGGAATGTCAGGGGTGGTTTTGGCAGTTCACTTCTTCAAAGTAACAAAAATTGGAAAAGCTACTTTGGGAAAGTTCCTCACTTTGCTTGTTCAGATGATTTCTTCACGCGCTACTATTGGCATCGTTGGTACGGTTTGAAACTCATGACTCTTCCGGGTGGTGAAGCAAATTATTCCCATCCCGCCATCTGCGAGGGAATCGGGTACTTTCGAGCCCCCATTTCGTACAGTGCTCATTGCCACATGCGTGAGACAAGATGGATGACTTCACCCGAGATAGCTCAGGGCTCCCTACTCAATTTCGTGGCCAGTCAACGGGACAACGGCAGTTACCCGGGATACATTGATCCCCATGGTGACCGGGAGGAGATGTTTTACCATGCTAACTGGGGAGCGTCAGTTCTGGAGGTTCACCGTATTCACAAGGATCAGGGATTCTTGGACACTGCTTACAAAAGTCTCACAAAATATTGCGACTATTTTGACCGGGAGAGAGACCCTGAAGGGAATGGTCTTTATGACATACACAACCACTACGAAACCGGGCAGGAGTATATGAGCCGTTATACGGCTGTTTCTCCTGATGCGGATAAGCAACACTGGGGAGAACAATTGCGCTTGAAAGGAGTGGATGTTACTGTCTATATTTACGAACTCAAGAAAGCTTTGGTGGAGATGGGGTCAATATTGGGTCGCCCTGATAGAGAACGGAGGAAGTGGAAAGAGGGGTATAAGAAAACAAAAGCGTCTATCCTGAGAGAAATGTGGGATCCGCATGAAAAAATGTTTTTTGACCTTAATCCACAGACGGGTGAACGGACAAGGATAATGGCTGCCACTTGCTTTTACCCCTACATGACGGACATTGTGAGTGAGAACCACGTAAGCGGCCTCAGTCGCCATTTACTGAATCCCGATGAATTCTGGACACCCTATCCCATTCCTTCCACCAGTGTGGATGATCCTACCTTCTCAGCTGAGGGGCTTTGGAAGGGAAAGCGTATGAACTGTCCTTGGAACGGACGGGTATGGCCTATGACTAATTCGCATATAGCGGAGGCGTTGGCTGAAACCGCCGTCCAGCTCGATTCTGGACTCCGATCCATTGTTGCAGAATTCATCAGGAAGTTTATTTGCATGATGTTCTATGATGGAGATGTCAGGCGGCCTAATTGCTTTGAACACTATCACCCCTATACCGGCAAACCGTCCACCTTTCGGGGCGTGGATGACTATCAGCATTCCTGGGTGGTTGATCTCCTGCTGAAGTATGTGGCGGGTATACGTCCTAAAGCGGACTCCATAATCATCGACCCGTTCCCTTTTGGGCTGAAGTGGCTGGAGGTGTCGAAGATAGTGATTCGTGGTCACAGCATGGAAGTGAGGATTGACGAGGAATCATTCACAGTAAGGGCGGACGACGGACCACCTGAATCATCCGTCTTGGGAAAACCACTGGAGATTGCTATCTGATGCGTGTGGGATTTTTGTCGGCTTACTCGGTTGGCGACCTTCCAGATGAGGAACGAGCTGCCTATGAGTGGTTAACGACTTCGGGCATGTCTCTTCGTTTCGTGCGATTTGAAGATATTAATGGGGCATCATCTATATTGGATGGATGTAATGCGTTGTGGTGGCACACGACCGAGCGTGTCCAGAACTGGCCTATTGTCTCTACGGCGGGCGTACTCACAACCATACAGTCTTTCTGTGAAAGTGGAGGTGCCCTTCTTCTTACTCTCCTTGCTGCTGAGTATACCCATAGCCTGGGCATCGAACCAATCCCTCCTGACAGAATTGTTAGCGGTTTCTGGCAGGAAAAGTCAGGGATGGAAGGGTATCCCGACATGCGAGGCTTTCACGGTTTCTTGAGCCATCCCCTTTTTGACGGTCTCCAAGGGGGTGTCTACGTTTGGATGCCTGAAAAGGGAGAGCCGTATTGTGAGGCTGTCTATTCCAAAAAGGAAAATCCAGATAAGGGGACAGTTCTTGCCATTGAGTGGGCTCGTGTGGGTATGAATGACGACAGGAAGTGCATCATTAACCATATTGTTGGGCAAGGCAAGGTACTGAGCATAGGAGCGCATCTCTATTTTCATCCCAAAGTACAAGAGTTCCATCATCATCGCAATTTATTCCTTGAAAACGTATTCGAAGAATTGTCCCATCCACCAAAAAAGACATCCTACTGCTTTTTTCCAAAGGTATCCGCTCAAACGAGAACCGATCACCGCGTGAAACACCGCGAAAGAGAAATCGACCCATTGGCAGATAAAATTGGGATAGTTGATTCACATCCAGTGGGTGTTAAACCCTCCGCTCTCGCGCTTACAAGGGAGAACGCCACAGATGATTTCTTCGATGTGACGGGAGAAAGAGTGTTTGTCATGGGTCGAGAGCGTAAAGGCGTAGGAGAAGTTTGGGTACCGCCTCTTCGTCTAGTGAGGTATCTTAAGTGGGGTGTAGTTCAAAATGGAGCGATTCAATGGTCCGAGACTGGTGATGTCAAATTCTCCGCTATGCCGGAATGTGTAACCCGGGAGTCCAGAGGTGATGGATGGAAGATGAAGGAATCCGTTCTCTGCCGGCGAAAAGATCCAGTGGCAGTGGTGACACTTGATTACATAGGTGAGGGGCTAACTCATCTAGTGATCAAGGCGGCGATTAATTTCCGACTTATGTGGCCTTATCCTAATGATACTGTAACTGTGGATTCTGGAACATGGAATAGTGAATTGCAAGCATTTGAGTTTCAGGATGAACGAGGATTGTTTTCCACCATTGTTGGCTCAACCGGGATTTGTTCCGAAAAGGTATTAGCTTGGAACCAGGAGATTACGTGGAAAGATGGATGCTTGTCTGTACTAAATGATGGCGAACCTATAAGTGAATTCATCACAGGAATGGTGTTTGATCTAAATGGTAAAAAGGATATCTCCATCAATCTGGTGATAGCGGGGATTGAGGGTTCAGTGCAAGAAGTTCGGCAAATATACCAGAGTTCTATATCAGACCCTTTGATTTATCTCAAGGAGAGTCGTGAGTATTATGATCGGTTTTTTGCCAGTTGCGTTGCCATTGATTCCCCTGACCAAGAGTTCAATGATGGGTACCGCTGGGCTTTGGCTGGAACCGACCGGCATTTTCTGCACACCCCGGGCCTTGGTCGAGGATTCGTCGCTGGGTTTGCGGAAACTGCTCCCGGGTGGGGGAGTGCCCGACCGGGGTATGCCTGGTACTTCGGTAGGGACAGCGTCTGGACCTGCTTTGCTGTTTTAGCTTGTGGCGATTTCGAAAAGGTGAGAGATCAGCTCAAACTCCTTGGTGATTACCAGGATATATCGGGCAAGATTTTTCACGAACTGTCTCTCAGCGGTGTTGTCCACCATGACTCAGCGGATTCTACTCCTTTGTACATTGTATTGATGGGTGAGTATATTAGGGCATCTGGGGACCTTAACTTTATCCATTCCCAGTGGCATCGGTTAGAAAAAGCCATGATTTTCCTCAGAAAGACCGTTCAGAATGACAGCGGGTTTATAGAGAACAGTAATGTCGGTCATGGTTGGGTGGAGTTTGGTCCCCTTGCTGGTAGCCATGTAGAAATCTACTTGGCGAGTTGCTGGGCAGAGGCTTTGCGACAGTTTGCATTCATGGCTCGAATACTTGGTAGTGAGGATGTATCTAAGATCTGTGAGGCGGAGAGCAATACACTCATCGAAAATATTGACAAAGAGTTTTGGAATTCCGAGACTCAATTCTACGATGCTGGCATTTGCATTGGCTCCAGCAACAAGACTGAAATAAGTATCCTCCCCGCCATTCCCATTCTTTTTGGGCATCTGCCGTTTGAGAAATCGCGATCAGTCGCACAAAAGTTTACCAACGAGGATTTCTCTACACCGTGGGGAGTCAGGATCATGAGCCGGAAAAGTCCAACCTACCATGGCTCTCGCTATCACACGGGCACTGTCTGGCCTCTATTCACAGGATGGGTTTCCTTAGCAGAATATGAGACCCATTTGCCAGAAGCGGCTTTTCAGCACATTATAGCGAACTATCGGGATTACAAGCGTAGATCACTTGGATGGGTGGATGAGGTCCTGCATGGTGAAACAGGTGAACCCGCTGGTGTATGTAGGCACCAAGCGTGGTCGGAGGCTATGGTGTGTTTCCCTATCATCCGTGGGATGTTGGGGTTGAAGGTGGATGCCATTAAAAATTTCGCAACTATGTGTCCTCATGTCCCAAAAGAATGGAATTGGCTGGAGGTTAGCAATATTCGCATTGGCCAACACACACTAAATTTTAAATTCCAGAAAACTCCTTCCGAAGAACAATATCATTTCAAGTGGTTGGGGTCGAAACCGTTGACCTTAGAACTTCAACCTCCGACCCTTGATGAATTTGATAAAGTTAAATTGACGGTCGATGGGAAAAAAAGAGACTTTTACATCAAGCAATTTGGTAATTGCACCCATTTACAAATCCCTCTTGAAGTTAGAGATGAAATAGTGAGGGTCAGTCTAAATTATTTGGCATAGGACAAGGCTGAAATAGAAAGTAATTCACAAAGAGGAATTAGGTAAAAAAGCAATATGGCATCAGTAAAGTTCTCCAAAGTAGAAAAATGGTTTGATGACTCCGTAGCGGTTGATGACTTCAGCCTCGATGTTCAGGATGGAGAGTTCATCGTTCTAGTTGGCCCATCTGGGTGTGGCAAGACGACATTGCTCCGATTATTGGCGGGGTTAGAGGAAATCGACGGAGGGGATATATTTATTGATGACCATTTAGTCAATGATGTAGCTTCGAAAGGTCGGAACATCGCCATGGTATTTCAAAATTATGCCCTCTATCCCCACATGGATGTATTCAATAACATAGCTTTTGGTCTGAAACTCAGAAAATATCCTAAGGATAAGATCAAAAGTCATGTACAGGATGCAGCGAAAATCTTGAGAATAGAAAATCTTTTAGGGCGCAAACCGAAGGAGCTATCAGGGGGTGAGAAACAAAGGGTTGCTTTAGGAAGAGCAATTGTTCGTCATCCGAAAGTGTTTCTGTTCGACGAACCTCTCTCAAACCTTGATGCCAAGTTGCGGGTGCAAATGCGGGCAGAGATTAAAAAGCTGCACTCCCAGTTAAAAACCACCATGATTTACGTCACCCACGATCAGGTGGAAGCGATGACCATGGGAGATCGAATTGTTATTATGAACGAAGGGAAAAGTCAACAAGTAGGCTCCTCCCTTGAGGTTTATTATAATCCTGAAAACCTTTTTGTGTCGGGGTTTATCGGATCGCCGCCTATGAATTTTATTACTGGGTATTTAAAGAATGGGAAATTGACAAATGAGAAATTCTCCATCGATTTGAGTAAATACACAGAAGTGAAGAAATTGGAGGGAATGAGGGTGGTTCTGGGTGTTCGACCTGAAGATATTTACCTGAGCAAAGATGGATTGGAGTTGCCTCTATTAGTGGCAGAACCCTTGGGAAATGAAATTCTATTACACATGGATGTAGGTCAAGATATTTTAGTAGCAAAAGTGAAGATAGAGAAAACAAAGAACATGGGACAAACCCCTAAAATCAAATTTGATCTAGACAAAATTTATCTATTCGATATTGATACAGAGCAACGAATAGAACTAAAAAAGCATAGTTGATGGGAAAAATGAAACAATTAATTAAAAAAAGAACAAAATGGCGAGCAGGATATTCCCCACAATTTTACTGATTTTGATTATACGCCTTTGGTTCATACCCAAATGGATCGTGTCTATGTCAATAGATGGCCAAAAAAAGACAAAACGATTTATACGATTTTCAGTTTGAGTCCGGAAGGCATATATGATTCCCTTTTTGGAGTGACTACAGGTGACCAATATCGCTTTATTGACCTATGGAATTATGACGAAGTCAAAATTGAAAGGATTGATGATAAGAGTTATGTGATTGCTGATATTGACGCATTTTCTAAAAAATGGATTGGAACAAGCAACGAAGGCGCGATTGGGACTATCGCCAAACTCATAAAGAATCTAAATACTGAATTCAACCTAGCGGATGACCGTATGACAATTTCTGCCAAATATGGTGATAAAATCAGGATTTGGGCCGGTATGCCAGCATATACGGGGACTTATAAAGACTATTCCACAAAAAAACAGAGTGTGTATTTATTAGACAAATTTGGCCGGTCAGAAGGAAAATTTGTTATTCAGTTGTTTAAGGATGATCAAAATTCCCGCGGGCCGTTTGGATTCCACGAAAATTAAGGAAGGGGAACCTGATGTTATTGAAATTCTTTATCAATTAGGTGAAGGCATTTGCACTGTTAATGTAGAAGGAATCATTCAATTTTTGAAATTAATGACAAGCAAAGTTTAAAATTTGCGAATAGTAGAATGGTAAATATTGAAAAACAAATCAAAATTTCTGCACCAGGTCGAATTTGTCTTTTTGGCGAACATCAGGATTACCTAGATTTACCGGTTATCTCGATGGCAATTAATTTGCGTGTGCAGATTGTTGCCACTCCACGTAATGATAAATACTTCCATATTTTATTACACGATATTGGGAAAAAAGAAGTCTTGGATTTTTCCAAGAACAAAAAATTAGTTTATACAAAAAAACGCGATTACTTCAAAAGTATTTATAATGTTTTGTATAAGAAAGGTGTGCGGTTTTCAACTGGTTTTGACTGCGAAATAAAAGGAAAAATCCCTATAAATTCTGGGACTTCGTCGTCGTCTGCACTAAATAATATTTGGTGCAAATTCCTATTAGAAATCGGAGATAATGTTAAAAAAGAATGGAAGGGACCTGATCAAGTCGGATATTTTTCATATCAAGCGGAAGTTGTAGAATTTAACGAAGTCGGTGGAATGATGGACCAACTTTCAACTGCAATTGGGAATTTGAATTATATAGATTTCTCCAATAGCAATAAGATTACGCCCATCTCATCGAAATTATCAACTTTTGTTTTAGGCGATTCACTTCAACCAAAAGACACGCAAGATATCTTATCGAGGACAAAATCACCTGCACTTTCTGCGAAATTTAAGATCAATTCATCAGGTTTTCATTTTAGTTTTAAAAACACGCGTGTTGAAGAAATTGTAATTTACAAAAATCTATTAACTGAAAAAGAGTTTAGGATTTTAAAAGCGATGTTGAAAAATCGTAATATCACTTATCAGGCGTTTAAACTGTTAAATGCTGAAAATATAGACCATGAAGCAATTGGTAAATTATTAACCAAACACCATAATTATTTGGATAAATCTTTGCAAATTAGCACTCCAAAAATAAATAAAATGATTAAAGCCGCTATTAATGCAGGTGCTTACGGTGGAAAAATTAATGGTTCTGGTGGTGGCGGTTGTATGTTTGCTTATGCGCTGAAGAATCCACAAAAAGTTGCTAATGCAATAGAAAATGTGGGTGGGAGATCTTATATAGTCAAAATGGGAAAGGGATTAAAAGTTGAAAATCTTTAAAAATATTATTTTTTGCAATCTGGTGTCCCTTCCAAAAACATTATTCGGCGAAAATAAGCAATAATCCAAAAAATCAAATGAAAAATAAAGTTGATTTCCGGAAAATTGCTAAATAAGATAGACAGGCCCACAAGTTCTGGATAATCACCAGATGTTATTGATGATTTCTACTGGATTTGATCGATGTGCTAAAGATGCTAAATAGATAAAAATAAATATATTAAAAAGGTATTGTAATGAAATCGAAAAACTTAATTATTATAAGCTTTGCTGCTTTAATAATTTCTTGTAAACATCAGAATGTCTCTGAATTGGAGAACTGTATTTCACCAGGTAGATTGCCTTATTTAAAAACTAGTAAAATGGTTCAGGTATCAAGTTTTGATTCAACTGGTGGAAACAATGATCGTATCAATATTCATGCTGGAAAAACAGCAACATTTGCAAAATTAGATGGACCTGGAGTTATTACAAGAATATGGATTACAATTGACTCTCGCGATCCTCACTTTTTACGTAGAATATTATTTCGTTTTTATTGGGATGGTGAAGAAAACCCCTCAGTTGAAGTACCAGTTGGTGATTTTTTTGGAACTGGTTTTGAATACAAACATTATATTGCTGAAAATATAGGAATGACAAGTGGTGGCTATTATTGTTATTTCCCAATGCCTTTTAATAAATCAGCAAGATTGGAAGTCGTAAATGAAACCGGTCAGGAAATTTATGCATTCTATTATCACGTAGATTATCATCAATTAAAAAACCCGTTAGAAGATGATGTTGCATATTTTCATGCTAAGTGGAATCGTGATATTCGTACTGATTATGAAAGTAATTATACTATTCTGGAAGCTGAGGGTGAAGGTCACTTTGTTGGTGTGAATATGAGTATGCAACCCTATGGAAAAAGTCTCTGGTATTTGGAAGGTGATGAAATGATTTATGTTGATGGTGAAAAATTTCCTTCAATATATGGAACCGGAACCGAAGATTATTTTACAAGTGGTTGGTATTTTAAAAATGGTGAATTTTATGCACCTTACCATGGTTTAATTATAAAAGATGATGAAAATGCCAGAATCGCAGCTTACAGACATCATATTCTTGATGCTATTCCTTTTAAAAAATCAATAAATGTCAGTATAGAACATGGACACGGTAATGCTGAGATTTGTGATTTCAGTAGTGTTGCTTATTGGTATCAAAAAGAACCACATAAAAAATTTAAACCGATAAAAGAGGCTGGATTACGAATTCCTCTACGAGTAGTAATTCCTAATGGTGCTATAGAAGCTGAAAATTTGAAATTGCAGTCTAAAACATTAACAGGAAAAGTGGAAAGTACTTCTCAGTATGGGCCTGAGTGGAGCGGTTTGAAACACTTGAAAATAGCTTCACCTCAGAAAAATGAAATTTTTACCATGGAAATTAGAGACCTGAAGGAAATCAGTTATACTATTGATACATATTTCACACAAGGGCCGGATTATGGACAAGTTGATATTTTTTGTGATGGGAAAAAAGTAGGTAAATTTGATGGATATAAAGAAGAAATATATCCTGGTGGAAAAGTTCACTTAGGGAATTTAGTTGTTAATAATGGTTCAATAAATTTAAAATTTATCACTTCTGGAAAAAATGAGAAATCATCTGGAACAGATATTGGAATAGATTGTTTTGTAATGAATCCAAAACGTATTTATGTTCCTGAATGGTACATGATTGGACCTTTTCCGAATGAACGTGAATCTGATATTCTCCGTTATGGCTTGGATGCAGCGTATCCACCAGAAAAGGAAATTGATTTTTCAAAAACTTATATTGGTTCAGAAGGGCAGACCATTTCCTGGAAGAAATTTGAAACTCCGGAAAATGGGTATATGAGTTTATGGAACAAATTCGAGCCTTATGAATTTTCAGTAGCTTATGCTGTAACTTATATTTATTCATCAAAGTATCAGACTGTTGATTTATTACTTGGTTCAGATGATGGTGCAAAAGTTTTCCTAAATAAAGAAGAGTTATATAGATATTTAGGTGTGCGTCTTTGTAGCCCTGACCAGGCAAGGGTACCATTAACATTGAAAGAAGGATGGAATGAATTATTAATGAAAATTGAAAATAATTTTGGTGGATGGGCATTTTATGCTCGTGTTATAGATCAAGGGAAAAATCTTATTTTTAATGTTCATAAACAGAAACAAATAGAGAGATAAATGAGATTATTAATAAACTTTTTAATATCCGGGTTTGGATTTATTTTAGTCGCTCAATTTAATGGGCAAATAAATAATGATAACTCTTTATTGTCAAATGCAAATCCAAAATATCCATTACTTACAATCCCCTTTCAAAAAACTCAATTCAATCAATAAAATTACTGTTTTAAGTAAAATAAAAAGGGGACTCATTATTTCTCCAGACATAATAATTCAAGATTATAGGGCGTTCATATCGGTAATGTAATCCACCAATATGTGGGTTGGAATGAACTCTGGACTTAGTTAAAAACCTGTCAACGTATAAGCTCTGCGGCGTGTCTTTTTGACTGCATCTTCATGCTGCCCTCCTTCGATGTTCGTAGCAGCGGTTGTTAGGGGTGAATAAATCATTTTAGTAGAATAACTTTCTTGCTTTTAGAATAGTCTTGAGCAATTACGTTAACAATATATACTCCACTAGAAAGATTTTTACTATCAATTTGTAAATGATATTTTCCTGCTTTATAGTAGTCACTTCCTATAGTGAAAACTTCCTTACCTAATAGATCATACATTTTAATTGTTATAAACTGATTAATCTTAACATTCATTTTGATTATTGCAGTATTATTAAAAGGGTTCGGATAAATATCAAACAAATCAAAGCCACTGGGAATATTCTCATTACTCGCAATTTCTAACACATCTTCGCCACCAATGTGAGCACCTATTAGTGTTTGATCTGATGGTGGATATTCCATGAGACTGTAGATTAATCCAAAATTTTGTGAATACCACGTAGCCGTTTCTTCATCAGACATCTGAGGGCTGTCAAAATAAAATGAGTAACAATTATAAAACGTGTCCGCTGTTGTACTCGTTACTAGTACTAGCATTTCATTTACACCTGTACAAAATAAATAATAGTCAATAGTATCGATACTGTCATCATAAGTATAGATTAGTACGCTATCACCAACGTCCATTTGAAAATCCGCAATAAGTTCATCAGCACTTAATGTAAAATTATATTGATACAGTTTTTGGAGCGAATCTACTCTGTAGAAATAAGTTTGATTATTTTGATCAGAAAAAACTTTAAAATAGCTATCATTACCAATAGTTACTGTATCGATAACTTCATTCTGGTATTGGACAGGGTAGGTATACATATATTCATAAACCCAGTAATTACCTATTTTCTAGTGGAAAATAGCCACTTTGTGTAAAGCCACATTCTGAAAGCAATACTGTTAAAATTATCGGTAGTTTAAACTTCATATTACCAAAACCTTCATTTATGCTACCAGCATAAGCCGTCTGGTGGAGTGGGGGGTTAGGCAACCAACCACCGCTTCATCCCACTGAGTAAGTAGAGTATGAAGAAGTTTCATTTTAAATCCAAGTCTATGATCGGTACGTTAAACATTCAAGAAACCCAAGAAAAATACTAATCGTTTTGATTTACATACAAGAAATAAAATAGACTAAAACCTTTTTGGAAAAGGACGTCGATATTTTGTTAAATTTAAGGGAACAATGCACGAGTGGAGATACCACGATTATATCATCGACCACAGAACCATTGAGCAAAAAACCAAGCGCAGCTTTAGAAAAAGATCCATCCTCGCAACGACCGCTGCCCAGCTCTTTGAAATTCGGGTTCTTTGCAAATCATTGTTCTGATCTTTGTTTGCGCGATGATACAGAAAATGAACACAGGCCCTTAGTGATATAAATAGTTGCCATTTACTATCGCTTGCTAAATGTAATTTTCAAACCAATAAAAACCGGCGAGGTTATACAATCCATTCATTCGATCTGATCATCGTTGTTGTTTTTATGCTGTTTACCATTGGTTGGGGTGCCTGGCAGGGACGGCAGAATAAAACAACGGAGGATTACTTCTTGGCTGGTCGCAGTCAACACTGGGTGGTAGTAATGTTATCCATTGTCGCTACGGAAACATCAGTCCTGACTTTTATCAGTATCCCGGGTTTGGCCTATCGGGGGGATTGGTTTTTTCTACAACTGGCTATGGGCATGATCATCGGTCGGTTACTGGTCAGTGTAATTTTGTTACCGGTCTATTTTAGCCAGGGGGTTGTGTCCATTTACGAAGTGTTGGGCAAGAAATTTGGCCCCAACATTCAACGCCTGGCCTCCAGTGTATTCCTGGTCACTCGGTTCCTGGCCGATGGGATTCGCTTATTGGCTACAGCCGTGATCGTACAAGTACTCACTGGTTGGTCACTGCCCCTGGCCGTGGTGCTCATTGGTTTGGTCACGTTGCTCTATACTGTCATGGGTGGCATTCGTACCGTGGTGTGGATGGATAGTTTTCAATTCGTTTTGTATTTATTCAGCGCGTTGCTCGTCATTCTGCATATTGTAATGGAACCGGGAGTGGTCCCCAGTAGGTTCATCGCCGATCTGATGCATGAAGGAAAATTGAATGTATTGCATTTCGGACCTGATATATTTACAAATCCCTGGCTGTTTATTCCAGCCTTCTTGGGCGGTATATTATTATCCTTTGCGTCCCATGGCGCCGATTATATGATGGTGCAGCGTACACTGACCTGTGCCAGTTTACGGGATGCTAAAAAAGCCATGATCGGCAGCGGTTTGTTTGTATTGATGCAATTTGCCCTTTTTCTATTTGCCGGCTCGATGATCTATATTTCATTGGGTGGCTTACCTCTGGAAAAGGACAGGGAATTTGCCTACTATATCATTAATCATCTTCCCCAAGGTCTACGGGGTATTTTATTAGCTGGAGTTTTGTCTGCCGCCATGTCGACATTAAGTTCATCCATCAATGCCTTGTCATCGTCAACGCTGCGGGATTGGCTGCACAGTACGAATCTTGATACGGCCCGCTTGGTCAGCATTGCCTGGGCCGGTGTCTTGATCTTGATGGCTATACTCTTTGATGAAAGCGATAAGGCCATTGTTGAAGTCGGGCTGCACATTGCATCATATACCTATGGTGGTCTACTGGCACTATTCATCATCAGCAAGCTCAATCGATCGTTTCATTCCGGTGCACTCATTATTGGTTTACTGACCAGCTTGGTTTCAGTATACATGGCCCAGCAGAATGATGTGGCCTGGACTTGGTTTGTACTCATTGGAACCGTAGTAAATATTATTGTTGTGTATATAACTCACATGATTTTTTTCCGCCATCATGATGTTTAAATGGACCATTTTGGTCGCTCGTTCTCGTGCCGGTTTGAACGGAAATATGATTCACTCCATTCCAATCCCTACTTACAATTACACAATAGTAATTTTCCCTTGAATTCAATTAGTTGTTTATGCCGAGGCATAGTAGATTAATAAACGATCGTGACGACTGAACGGGAAAAAATTTGGGCCTGGACTTTATATGACTGGGCGAACAGTGCTTTTGCAACCACAGTGATGGCCGGATTCTTTCCCATATTTTTTGAGAAATACTGGTCCAACCCGGATGACGTGATCCGCAGTACCTACCAGTTGGGCTGGGCCAACGCATCCGCTTCCATTGTGATTGCCGCCCTAGCCCCGTTTTTAGGGTCAGTGGCCGATAAAGGATCCGTAAAAAAGAAGTTTCTAATCTTTTTCAGTTATCTAGGCGTGGTGATGACAGCCGGACTCTTTCTGGTGGGGCAGGGGCAATGGCAAATGGCTCTGTTACTGTTTATTACCGGGACTGTCGGGTTTATGGGCGCAAATATTTTTTACGACGCCCTGTTGCCATCTATCGTTCCTCAAAAAAAAGTAAATTATGTTTCTTCTCTAGGGTTTGCTTTGGGCTATATTGGCGGGGGACTCCTTTTTCTGGTGAACGTACTGATGTATCTAAATCCCCACTGGTTTGGAATACCCGATCAGTCCACAGCCATCAGATTATCTTTTTTGTCCGTTGCTGTCTGGTGGGGGGTCTTCACCATTCCCCTGGTTATAGTTGTCCCCGAGCCGGATTTGATCGATGCTTTGCCGCTGCGCCGGGCCATTCCCGCCGGTTACCGGCAGTTGGTGGTTACGTTTCAACACATTCGGGAACTCAAGGTGGTCGGCGTTTTCTTACTGGCGTATTGGTTGTATATCGATGGCGTAGACACCATCATTCGCATGTCTGTGAAAATAGGTTCATCTTTGGGGTTCGCAGCTGGCGATTTGATCACGGCCTTGTTGATGGTCCAATTCATTGCCTTTCCAGCTGCCCTGATCTATAATTGGTTTGCTGCTAAAATTGGTACAAAACAGGCTGTCATGATCGCGATTGGTGGTTACACATTGGTTACACTACTCGCCTACTTCATGACCGAAAAATTACATTTTTTCATTCTGGCCGCCCTCATCGGCCTTTTTCAGGGAGGTGTGCAGGCCTTGAGCCGCAGTCTTTATACCCGTCTGATCCCCAAAGGAAAAGAGGCGGAGTTTTTTGGTTTTTACAATATGCTGGGTAAGTTTGCAGCCGTGGTGGGGCCGGTTTTGATAGGCTGGGTTTCCTTGATTACGGGCGATGTCCGTTTGGGGATTTTGTCAATTATTATCCTGTTTATCGGTGGAGGTTATTTGTTAAATAAAGTTGATTTTGAAGAGGGGGAACGATTAGCGGCGGAGTTTACAGACGAAGAAAATAAAAAATAAAAAAAGTGTTGTTTGCTACGTTGAAAATCTTATAAAATTAATAAGCCCCGCTTGTGTGGCGTGCTCTTCAGGGAAAAAAATTTTCTCGAGGGTAACATTGCGGGGCTTATTTCATCCGTAATATTAATTTTTGTTATAATTTATTAAAGTAAAACATGAAATATCGTGCGCAAAATTCTCAGCTGGTAATGCCAGACCACATAAATTTGATCGGAATATTGTTTGGCAGATAGATAGTCTCCTGAATAGAATAAGCTTGTCTGCGACTAAAGAACCCAATCGGCTCTTGCACAACATCCCAATAGACGGAACCGTACCCCATCAAGTTTTTGACTCGGAAGTTGGTGAACAAGGGATTCGATTAGTGGAAAAGAGGTTTGCTTATTGGAAAAACTACTGGACATCCAACCTCAAAACCAAATTATACATTGAATTCAGTCTGAAGGGACTACTGACATCCATTTTTTATCAATTGAGCAGGGATTTAAAACCGCTTTGAACCGAGGATATTTGCTTGGAAGTGGATTAGGGTCTCAACTCTTGCTGGATATCGTTGCAGTGCCAGAGTATTCATCCTAATTTCATTTAGTTGATTTTGGAACTTATTCACATTTAAAGAGGATTTTATGGCTCATTTAACAGATTTAAACCAGACAAAAGACGCCCTGGTAGATATTAAGGGTGATGTGATTGCCATCGGTATTTTTGATGACGGCGCCATGACCAAATCTGGCCAAGCTGTCGATACTCGGACGGGGCAGCAAATCAGTAAGGCGTACGAACGGAAAGACATATCAGGTGACCATTGCGAAACGACCGTTTTTTATGGCGATGGTAGCCCAGTAATTGTAATTGGACTGGGAAAAGTAGATGATTTGGATACAGAATGTTTGCGGAAGGTCGGCGGTACGCTGGCCAAAAAAGCCATTGCGAAAAAATTTGCCCATGTTGTCTGCGAAAATTTTGGAGGTAAAGACACGACAAACTTTGGTCAGGCTTTGGCCGAGGGTATTGTTCTGGGTAGTTACCAGTTCAACGATTATAAGACCAAAGAGAAGGAAAAGTTATTTGAGCTCCAGAAGGTCACCGTTTGCGGCGGATCAAAATTAGGAATTGATAAAGGTACGATCACGGCGAATGGGGTTTGTTTTGCTCGGGACCTGGGGAACCATCCTGGGAATATTAGTACGCCCTCGCACCTGGCGAAAGAAGCCCGCAAGATTGGCCGCCGCGGCAAAATGAAGGTGACTGTTGTTGATCGGGAAGAATTCACCGAAATGGGCATGGGCGGATTGGCTGGAGTGGCGGCTGGCAGCGATGAACCACCAAAGTTTATTATCATGGAATATTTGGGTGCTAAAAAGTCCCTTAAACCAAAGGTGCTGGTGGGGAAGGGCTTAACCTTTGATTCTGGAGGTATCTCCATCAAACCGGCTGATAAAATGGACGAAATGAAATATGACATGTGTGGCTCCGCCGTAGTGCTGGCCTGTATGCATGTATTGGCTGCTGTTAAGCCAAAGATCAATGTGATTGGCGCTATTTCATCCACAGAGAACTTGAGTGGTGCCAAAGCCTACAAACCGGGGGACATATTGACAGCATACAATGGCAAAACCATTGAAGTTTTGAATACAGATGCAGAAGGCCGGCTTATTCTTGCCGATGCCTTAAGCTATGTCAGTAAACATTACGATCCGGCTTTTATTTTTGATTTCGCCACCTTGACCGGGGCGGTAGTGATCGCTCTGGGACATATCGCCACCGGGATTATGGGCACAGATGAAAAACTCATCGCGAAAGTAAAAAAATCCGCGTTAAAAACGGGAGAAAAAGTCTGGGAATTCCCCCTTTGGGAAGAATACTGCGCACAAGTGCAGTCCCAGATCGCTGATGTAAAGAATATTGGCGCACCCCGACAGGCAGGCACCATTGCTGGCGGTGCATTCTTAAAGGAATTTGTCGGTGAAGGAATTCCTTGGTGCCACTTTGATATTGCCGGAACTGCCTGGGGTGAGAAAGAAAAACCCTATGGACCAAAAACCGGTGCCACTGGTAATGTGATTCGTCTGGTATTGGACCTATTGGGAGTTTGATCGTTTCATGACAGTAACGGGTATACTGCTGCTGATTGTTGGTGTCATCATTGGCACTGTGCTTGTTTTGTTCATAAAACGTGAGTCGCAGCCGGACCAGCAGCAACAAATTAAAGACGCTTTTGGGAATCTTTCTAAAGAAGCGCTGGACCAGAATATCGCAATTTTAATGAAGATCGCTGATAGCAAATTCAACGAGCACTTGAAAAGCAGTGACGCCCAATTGGAAGAAAAGAAAAAGCTTATTGATTTTTCACTGGAAGAAATGAAGAAGCAATTGCAGGTTCTGAACAAGCAAACGTCAGAATTGAAAGGGCAGATGGAAGAATCCAGCAAAGGGATATCTGAGCTTTCTGACACCACATCCCAACTCCGCCAGATCCTGTCCAGTTCTCAAGCCCGGGGACAATGGGGCGAGCGCATGGTGGAAGACATCCTGGTCTTTATCGGTCTGTCGGAAGGGATAAATTATAAGAAGCATACTCAGGAAGGATCAGATCGGCCAGACTTTACCTTTTATCTGCCAGATGGTAAACACATCAACATGGACGTGAAGTTTCCCTTAAGCCATTATGAACGCTACTTGACTGCAGATAACGAATCAGAAATGGAAGTGGAAAAGAACGCATTCATGAAAGCTGTCCGCAACCATATAAAAGCCATCTCCGGTCGGTCTTATATCGATACTGGAGCCGGGACCGTAGACTATGTGCTAATGTTCATTCCCAATGAGAGTATATATTCATTTTTGAATCAGGAGGACCACAACCTGATTGATTTTTCTCTGGGCAAAAAGATCATGCTCTGTTCTCCAGTTACATTATACGCGATCTTATCCCTGATCCGCCAGGCGGTGTCTAGTTTTTACATTGAACAGAAAGCAGGGGAGATGCAGCAGCTTGTGGTGGCGTTTAGAAAACAATGGACCAATTTTGTGAATAAAATGGAGCGATTGGGCAAAACAATCGAGACAGTACACAGCCATTATGAACAATTAAGTGGCGCGCGCCGCAATCAATTGGAGAAACCCATGGAAAAAATTACCGAAATGCAATTAGGTAAAGGAGATTATGTCGAGGAGCTTGAACAAAAAAATTAATAGGATTATTTATGGAATACTTATCGCTGGACTTTTGGTGAACTGGAATTGTGTGGCCCCGGAAGAACCGTTAGATGGACTTTTGGAAGATATACCGGCTGTGGTGAATACCGCGAATGTGTTCTCGTTTAACCTTAAAGGGAACAACTACACCTTTGAAGAGGACTATGCACTTAATTTGAATTTAGATTCTGCGGATGTATTAACCACATCCCTAGCGGTAACGAGCTGGTCCGGCAATGACACCACCCTGATCACTATCTATAACAGCACTGATTCCACACTACAGTGGTTTCGGATCGCCGGCAATGGGACCTTTTCAGATCAGAGATTCATGTCGGAGAATTCGGATTTCTATCCCAAAAAAGTATCATTGACAGGAGTTGAATTTTTCGGCACATTGCAGTTTTCCTTGCTCAAAGATTAATCTGCTTCCCAAGCCGGGCAGATCAGTTGCTTATAATCACACCAATCGCAATAGCGACCGGTCTTGGCTGGAAACTCTTTATTGCGGATCCGTTTTACAACAGTCTTTATTTTTTCATGAATATCCAATAATTCATCATGTTTGAAGCTGTGCTTGCGGAGCGGTTTTTCTGCGTCACGCAGGAAATGCAACGAAGCACTTGCGGGTAAACCTCCATATTCATCAGAATCAGACTGTTCTAAATACATGGAATAGATAGCCAGCTGCAGGTTAGATTTGGCTGGAGTTGATGTTTTACTGGTTTTATAATCGACAACATGGATCCCATTTTCATCTTTGTCAATGCGGTCAATTGCACCGCTGATGGTAATATCGCCCAATGCAAATACAAACCGCTCCTCCCGGGCAATGACATAGGGCGGATTTTTCGCAATGTAGTGTACATATCTTTGCAATAATTCTTGACCCTGTTCCATAAATTTTTCTTCCCGCACTGTATAATCAAATTTACCTTGGTTCCATTCTTCCTTGAACAGCCGTAAGACCCTCTTTTCCGTCAATTTTTTTCCAGGCTCATGAAAACGCTGCAGTACCCTATGGATGACATTACCGAATATCAAGGCGGGCTTACTGGCAGATTGGGGAATGCTATCTATGTATCCAAACCTATACTTTAAGGGACATTGCTCGTAGGTTTCAATGGCGCTGGCAGATAAATAGAGTTGCTCCTGTATTGATGGCGCAAATGCTGTCTTGAGTTCCTTGGCTAGTTCCAGTTCCCATGCAGAATTTCCTAATTGCACATCATGGTTGTTTTCTGTTTGGTGGATCACTTCCAAGGCATTGGTATAGTCGTGAATAGCGTCGAATTGTTCAGCGGCTAATGCTTTCTGGATTTTTTGTTCGTACTTGATGCGTAAATCAGAATAGGGTTGTTGTGATTGTTGACCGTTCATGTTCGTTTCCTCAAATAAGTTTTTGTTTAATTCTTTTACCAGTAAGGATGAGGCTTTTTTTGGAGCCATCATTATTAAATGATCCTGAGCCCGGGTGACAGCAACGTATAAGAGTCTACGTTCTTCTTCAATATGGTGTTCTTTAGGTGTCAGGTCCGTAGATTTTTCATAAGCCAGCCATTGATCAGGTGGCCGGGAAATCAGATGTTTGCTCATCATATTCAGGGGAAAACTTCCAGACCGTAAAAAAGGGATGAATACAATGGGGAATTCACCGCCTTTTACACTATGCACCGTAGATACACGAACACCGTTTAAGCGGTTATAATCCAGCGGAACAATGGTTTTCAACCCCTTGGCCATCATGACCGCTTCAATATATACATTAAACGCATCCAAGTCGTGATCTTGGGGATTTCGTTTGGAAAAATTCTGTGCCCGCTGGAGCAGATCACCCACATTCAACAACGCCAGCTTATCATCCAAGGTATAACGACGTTCATAAGGGCGCAGTAAAGCTACAGTTGTACAAATCTCCCACAGCATTTCACCGGCAGACCGTTTTTGTATTATCTTGGTTAACCGGTTAATGGTGTCAATCAAATCAGCCAGGCCCGGGAATGAATCGATTAGCTTTTGATCGGAACGGATCAATGATAATCTGGGTGTTTGCTCCCAACGCTGCCATTGACTATAAATTGTATAGGTTGCTTCTGCTCCGCAACGCTGTTCAATCAAGCGGTAAAGGGAATTATCCTGGTATTGTCCACCGCCAACTACTTGGGCCCAAGAAACCAAATCCTTGACTGCTGGAATATTGAAATAAGGGGGAATCCGAGCCTGAACTGGGATTCCGGATTTCAGTAACGCTCGAGAAGCGTCAACTGCCTGTCCGTGGGTGCGCGCTAATACAGCAATATCCCGTTTGTCTGACCCCTTTTTCAAAAATGTTTTAATGGCTTTGCATAAATAGTCCAACTGCTCATTTTTTTCACCCCAAAACATTTTTGGTTTTGGGCCGGAGCGGTTATTATGGGCTATCAATGTGGTGTGGATGTGGTTCGACTTATTGTTCTTGATTGAAACATTGGCGACGTCCAAAATCTGCTGGCTGGAACGATAATTTTCCTGTAGGGGGATGGGATCACACTTATACCGACGTTGAAATTCAATTATATTATATGCATTTGCACCGCGAAAGCTGTAGATGGTCTGATCTTCATCACCGACAACAGTGATGTTTTGTGAATGTTTAACGATCATACCAATGATCTTGTTCAAAGCAAAATTGTTATCCTGGAATTCATCTACCACCACGTTTTCAAACTGCTCTCTGACCTTACTTAATACACTGCTGTTATTACGCAATAATTCATAAGCCAACAGGATCATATCCCCGTAATCCACCACATTCATCTCTCTTTTCCAGCTCTGGAATATGGGATAGATGCGCTGCAGATCTCTCACCTGGTTCAACGCTTCCACACCAAAATGATCATTGACCGCCGGCAAATCCATTTTATCAGGCTTGATCAATTCATCTCGGGTGCGGTTAAAAAATGGTATGAAACTTTCGATCACTGCTTTTTGGGGGTTCAGGGGAAATTCATCTGAGGCAAATGGTGCGAGAGTATCAAACTGCTCCAGGAGCATGTGAATAGCCTCGCTTTCCTCCAATAACTGCGGCAATACTTCCGGACTGTGCTCTTTTAATAACTGATAACAAAACGAATGGAAAGTACTGACCGTCATTGTGTGGGCAATACGTCCGGTTTTTTTTACGATGCGATCTTTCAGTTCTTTTGCTGCCTGTTCCGTATAGGTGATAGTCAAAATATGTTCCGGTTCAATACTCATTCGGCGGATCAAATACAGGATACGATTTTCTAATGTAAAGGTTTTGCCGGTTCCGGCACCAGCCAAGATCATTAAAGGTCCCGGTGAATGTTCTATTGCTTTCTGTTGTTGTTCATTGGGCGTGATTGCGATCATGGATAAGATTAGTTATTTTACAGCCGTTCTGCAAGAACCAAGTTTAAATTTTAACAAATTGAAATATGTTTTTAACTTTTTTGTATACAGCGGCGTCTTACGGTGTAAATGAATGAAAAACGATCATGAACTCATACGGCAGTTTCAACAGGGAAATCAAACAGCATTTGATGTTTTGGTCCGCAAACACCTGGATTCAGTATTGCGCTTCTTTTATCGTATTACATTGGACGAGATGGATGCGGAAGACCTGGCCCAATCGATGTTCATCAAATTATTTAAATCCCTTAAAAAGTTTAATTTTAACGCTGAATTCACCACTTATCTGTATCGCACCAAGGTCAATACAGCAAACTCCTATTTGTTCCGCAATAAATGGCGCAATTTTCTGCACTTGGACCAGGCTCCCGATCGATTCTACACATCTAATCCTGCCGGTATCACTAAGAGCGAGATCTGGCACTGTATTTCCCGCCCGCCTCGGAAACAAAGAGATGTGGTCATGTTAAGACTGAACCAGGAGTTGCTATACAGGGACATCGAGCTCATTTTGCAAATGACCACCGGCAGTGCCAAAGTCAATTATCACCATGGTATCAATAAACTTAGAGAATGGTTAAAAGACGAATATGAAATTTGAAGAGCAGCTGAAACAGGCATTACATCATGATACAGGTCATATTGATGAATACCTGTTTATCAACCGTCTGCACCAGACCCAGCGCCGGGTAGACAGAAGTCAGGTGCGTATGCGCAGCAGCCTGGCCACAGCAGTGTTCATTGTTATTTTCGGATGGGCTTCTTTTTCCCAATTGAACGATGCCATTTTTGAATCGAATACGATCGAATTATATACCTATGAAAATATTTACAAGTTTATTGTTGAGCCCGACTCCAGCGACTATGAACTCTATATTGCTGATCTGGCTCTTTATTTGCTGGATGAGGGCAACATTTGGGACGTACTAGAATTCTTTATAGAAGAAGAATATGAACATGCATTTTAATTAAAGGAGATTGGACTATGAGAAAAATAATCTTATCGGCATTGATCTTGATATCTTTGGTTGCTCAACCCACTCACGATGATTGGGACCGTGATGGCAGAAAAGCCATGCTCATCTGGAAAATGACTGAACATCTGGACTTAACTGAGGAACAGGCCGAAACATTCTTTCCTAAATTTCGGATCCACGAACATGAAATGGAAAAATTGGAAAAGAACACCAAAAAATCTCTGGAATCCATTTCTATACAACTGCAGGATGATAAGGATGTTTCTGCTAAAGAGTTGGAAAAAGTTCTCCGTGAGTACAAGGACATAGAAAAACAGAAAATTGATCTAAAATTCGATTTTATTAACAGCTTATCTGGAACTTTGTCTTCTACTCAACAAGCCAAACTTGTGTTATTGCCGGGTAAAATGCGTCAAGATGCCAAGGAAAATATTAGGAAGCATAAGAAATTTCGTAACAAACGCTACGAAAAAGACCGCTGGTAAATAATAACTAAAATAAAAAAGATTAAAGGAAAACTATGTAAATACATATCCATATTAACCATTGTTAGCACGATCTGGATAAAAACGGTGGGTGCCAGTCTCTGTTTTTGATCGCAGGTGAGAATATTACCGATACCTTTGTTCTGCACACAGGTGTACCGATATTTGAACCATGGAAGGATGTAATTGTGGAATTGACTGTCAACAATGACGAGCCGATCTTTACGTTGGATAGTTTAGATAATGGTACACTGTATTAGTGATGGCAGGTTTAATTCTGCTATATAGCCGATACCTTACCTGATTGAACGGCCGTGATTATATGAATGCTCCTAATAATAAATGTCTTGCTTTTGCGGGGCATTTTTGTTTTATACAATAACGGAAAGTCAATTAATTTTCAATGATCATGAAGCAAATGATTTACAATTTTAGCGCCGGTCCGGCAGTATTACCGGATGAAGTTCTGCAAGAAGCTGCCCAGGCAGTAAAGAACTACGATCATCACGGCATGAGTATTCTGGAGATGAGTCATCGTTCTCAACCAATTATTGCCATGGTGGAAGAAACAGTGCATTTGGTCCGGAACACACTACATATTCCTGAAAATTATAAAATCTTGTTTTTGCAAGGGGGAGCCAGTTTACAATTTTCCATGATTCCCATGAACGTTTTAAAAGAGAGCGAAACTGCTGATTATACCGATACCGGCGTCTGGTCAACAAAAGCCATTAACGAAGCCCGATGGTATGGAAATGTGCATGTGGTTTGTTCATCACAAGATACCGTTTATAATCATATTCCAAAAGAATTCAATCAAAGCGATACGCAAGCTTATCTACATATCACCAGTAATAATACAATTTACGGCACCCAATGGCATACCTTTCCCCAAGCAAAAGGATTTTTGGTGGCCGATATGAGTTCAGATATTTTCAGCCGACCCTTCGCTATGGATAAATTTGGGGTGATTTATGCTGGTGCGCAAAAGAATATGGGTCCAGCCGGAGTGACCATGGTGATCATTCGGGAGGAACTTATTGGTCGTTCCGGGCGCGACCTTCCTACGATGCTGGATTTTGCCGTTCATGCGAACAATGATTCCATGTTCAATACCCCACCCGTATTTGCTATTTATATTGTGCATAGTACTCTCCAATGGCTGCAGGCCAAAGGTGGGGTGGAGGCCATTTATAAACAAAATCAGGCCAAAGCGCAGCTCCTCTATGATGAGATTGAACGCAACCCGCTGTTTAGATCACCGGTTGCCGCTACGGATAGATCGGATATGAATATTCCATTTACATTTGCTGGTAGGGGTGATGAGACCTATTTCCTAGACTTTTGCGCAGAAAGGGGTCTGGTTAATTTGCAGGGGCACCGAACTATAGGTGGCTTCAGGGCATCGATCTACAACGCCATGCCAAGGGCTGGCGTGGAGGCCCTCGTATCCGCAATGCAGGAATATTCTCTATAGTGGAAAACGTAATTCAAGACAAGCTTAAACATATTCCCACCAAACCCGGAGTTTACCTATTTAAAAATGCCAATGGTGAGATTATTTATATCGGCAAAGCCAAGAGTCTACGCAGTAGGGTGCGTTCTTATTTTCAGAAGAATAAATATCAAACACCAAAAAACCAGTCAATGATGAAGCGCATTGAGGACGTGGAATGGATCGTTGTCCGTAATGATGTTGAAGCTCTCTTAACTGAAGCAAATATGGTTAAAGAAATTCAACCGAAATACAATATCGACTTGAAAGACGACAAGTCGTTCCCCTTCATCCGAATTACCAATGAGCCATATCCCCAGGTATATTTTACACGCAAGATTGAAAAAGATGGTTCTAAGTACTTTGGACCCTATACAGATGTCTACAATCTGCGCAAGTCAATGAAAGCCATGTATAAGATATTTCCGGTGCGCAGCTGCAGTTATTTTATGGATGACCGTTCTGTCGCCGCGAAGAAAGTTAAGCTATGTTTAGATTATCATATTAAAAAATGTGAGGGACCCTGCGAAGGTATTGTCAGCAGAAGTCATTACAACGCCATGGTCGAGCGTATCATACAATTTTTACAGGGTCACACCAAAGAAACCGAGGATTATATACAAAAACAAATGGAAATTGCCGTAGCCGATCTGCGTTATGAAGATGCGGTGCTGCATCGGGATCAATTACATGCAGTGCAGAAATTCAAGGGAGAACAGCGGCAAGTAACGGCTGATTTCAATGATCGGGATATTTTTGCTTTGGCCACCGCAGGCGATTTAGGGGTGATGACGATCTTGCGAATCCGTAACGGCCGGATTTTTGGTCGGGAAAAGATTTCCTTGCAACAGTTGAATGAAGATGTGCCGGCTGTATTTTCGTCTGTTATTTCCCGGTTTTATATGGATACAGATTTCTGCCCGAAAGAGATCTCTGTTTCCGTTCTCCCTGATGGCCGTGAAGAACTGGAAAAGTGGCTCACAACCAAGAGGGGGCGCAAAGTGAGTATCCGACGGCCGGAGCGTGGAGAAAAAGCAAAAGAAATACGAATGTCCTACCAAAATGCAAAACTGCTGCTGGGCGAGTGGCTAATCAACCGCAAGAAACGCCGGGAGTTGGTACCGAAAATGGTTAATCAATTGCAGGAGGATCTGCAGCTCAAGGTACCACCACGGCGCATCGAGGCCTTTGATATTTCTCATTTGGGGGGCACAAACACGGTGGCCGCCATGGTCTGTTTTGTGAATGGTAAACCAAAAAAGTCCGAATACAGAAAATACAAGGTCAAAACTGTGGCAAAGATAGATGATTATGCCGCCATGCGAGAAGTAGTGCACCGTCGCTACTTGCGCCAGAAGAAGGAAAAAGGTAGTTTGCCGGATCTGATATTAATAGATGGTGGAAAGGGACAATTGAGTATAGCTGTATCGGCTTTGCGTGAGTTAGGTCTTGATTATATTCCCATCATTGGTTTGGCCAAAAGACTGGAAGAAGTATTTGTCCCGGGAGCTTCCGATCCACAGTCCATTCACAAGCAGTCTCCAGGTTTGACCCTGCTCCGACGCATTCGAGATGAGGCCCACCGTTTTGCCATCACATTTCAACGAAACAAGCGTAAAACTGCGTTGGTATCAGTCTTTGCTGATATACGAGGCATGGGACCAAAACGGGTGCAAAAACTGCTACAATCCTTTGCTTCAACGCAAATTATTGCCCGAACGGATCAACAGGAAATTACCGCTAAAACCGGGATCCCGGGAAAAATTGCGGCCCTTGTGGTAGAAAAAGCCAAAGCAGTTTTTAAATAAAATCAGCCAGCAATCGGTTTTAGAAGCGCGCACTTTAAATCATAACGGTAATTGTAAATTGAGCGTATACTCTACCATGGTAAAACAAATTTGGACTTAGTCAAAAAAGTCCACATGAAGTTAAACGCCTGATTAATATGCAAAAGCGGAAAGAAATCGAAATGGAAAACAAAAGAATAAGAATGATGATGGGTATGCACTTTTAAAAATATATAGATAAAAAATCAATTATCAATAATAAAAGCCCCGTTTATCCATCGTAACGAAGTGTAGATGGAAAGGGGCTTTTTTGTTTAAAATTTTTTATTGGGGGTGGGGGGGGGTATTTGGTTGTAACTTTTATCAACTCGGAAATTTATAATGAAACATTTGGTTGAATGGTTATTAACCTTTAACATTTTTATTTCTGTTGCTTTACCACAGATCGATTTTGATCTACCCGATGATTCTGCATCTTTTGGCATTTTAATTAGCGATTATCTAACCGGTGAATTTGAAGAAGGAACGATTCTGAATTTTCCAATTTGTATTTCATGTGATGGAACTGGTTTCCCTTTTGATATTTATTTTCAACCACCTGGAGATTTTGGTTCAATCCAATTCAATTATACTGAAACAGGAGACACCGTTTTCTATGCAACCATCATTTGGAGTGGGCAGGGACAGATTTATTATCCTCACAGTTTTTTTCCAGAGGACTCATTTTATGTAGAGACAGAAAATTCAATGGACGTACCTATAGATTATTGGGATATAGATGGAAATTCTACCAATGATGATTCATTGATATACTATGCACAACAAGCTTATGAAAATATTCGAAAATTAACCTTAGTTCATCTGTTGACAGAAAATCCCAACCAAACACTAATACGTGCATATTTTTATCCTCCTGCAGTGGGAGAGCCAGATTTAACTGTAACCAAATGGGTATTTTTCCTTTTTCGCAATCCAGAAGTGATGAGTGTTGAAAATGGATCAAATATTCTTGGTGAAGATGCCAGTATCAGTGCTGTTTATCCAAATCCCTTCAACCCGGTCACCACAATCAAGTATGACCTGCCCGTTGCAAGCGAAATAAGTTTGGTCATTTATAATATTGTCGGACAGGAAGTAAAAAGACTCATAGGCGAGACCCAAAAAGCCGGAGTGCACACAATTAAGTGGTACGGGACTAACAATGTGAATGCACCGGTAAGCTCGGGGATTTATTTAGTGAGTCTTATAACCCCAAAAAGAGTGTATTCACAGAAATTGGTGTTTATGAAATGATAAATGATTTGAATTAGTACTGCTGGTAATGAGCACTCCCCCGTGGCGAAAGGATGGATATGGTCACTTGTACCTGATTTGCGCACTATACCATTTTCTCCGTCAGCACTTCCAATCCTTGATGGTATTTTGTATACTCAAAAGTAGCAGGGTTTTATTATAATTTGATTGTATATTTCCTTCTTTCATGGTAAAACAATTCCTTTTTATTCTTTTTTCAATAGTCCTGTTGGCTCAAGAGTATGAACCTGGGCAAGTATTAGTCAAATTGGAGCCCGCTGCCCATAGAAGTGCATTCAACGCGACGCTGGATCCCAGCAGGTACGTCATCGAGAAACTGGTAGTAAGACGTCTGGGTATATACACGGTCCGTATTGTGGATAAGCAGTGGACGGCTCCCCAGGCCGTGGAAGAATTGCGCAATAATCCCTGGGTAGAAACAGCCCAGTTGGACCACAAGGTCACCCTCCGCCAAACTTTTCCGAATGATAATCGATTTTCCTCGCAGTGGGACAAACATAATACCGGTCAGAGTGGTGGTGTGGTGGATGCGGATATCGATGCCCCGGAAGCCTGGGATATTACCACCGGTGGTGTGAATGCGGTGGGTGATACGATCGTTGTTGCCGTGGTTGATGGTGGGATGCAGATTAATCATCCAGACCTGGCGCCGAACGTGTGGACAAATTATAATGAGATCGCTGGTAACAATATCGATGATGACAATAACGGCTATGTGGATGACATTCATGGCTGGGATGCTTATAACAGCGACGGCAGTATTCCTTCAAATGGTCATGGGACCCACGTTAGTGGGATCGTCGGTGCCAAAGGTAACAACGGCAACCAGGTTGCCGGTGTAAATTGGGATGTAAAAATAATGGCAATTGCTGGTTCAAGCAGCAATACATCAACCGTTTTAGAAGCCTATGGTTATGCCCTTGATCAGCGGGCTTTCTATGATTCTACCAATGGTTCTATGGGTGCGTTTGTGGTGGCGACCAACAGTAGTTTCGGTGTTAACTATGCTGACTGTAATTCCGGGAGTTATCCATTGTGGAACGACATGTACGATGCCCTTGGTGAATACGGCATTTTAAGCGCCGCTGCCACCATGAACATCAGCGCCGATGTTGACGTTACCGGTGATGTCCCCACGGGCTGCAGCAGTGATTACATGGTAGCCGTAACCAATACGACCCGGAATGACGTCAAGAATTCTGGAGCAGCTTACGGTGCTACAACGATTGATCTGGGTGCGCCCGGGACCAGCATTCTGTCTACCTACACCGGTAGTGGAACGAGTACTGCAACCGGCACATCGATGGCGACTCCCCAGGTAGCTGGCGCAGTGGGGCTGATGCATGCTGCTATGGGCCCCGGTTTTACGAATTATTTTAAGAATAACCCAGCTGAAGGCGGATTGTTGCTGAAGGAAATGATTCTGGCCGGCACGGATTCCTTGCCATCGTTAAATGGTATCACAGTCAGTGGCGGGCGTTTAAACATCTTCAATTCGGTGGTATTAGTGCAGGAGTTCATGAGTGCGGATTCCCTGGATCCTAACCCAGTGACCGAGCTGGAGATGGACATGTCCAATGAGTTCGAAGTGGTGTTGATTTGGACAGATCCCACCATGTTGTTTGGGGGTGATCCCATATCCGATTTTGTGATTGACATCAGTCGCAATGGGCTGGCCCACGCCTCGATCTCATCCGGATTGGGATCCTTTACAGATTATGACTTAATATGCGGCCAATCCTATCAGTATCATTGCGTAACAAGACTCCTGGCCAATGATTCCACATCAACCGCAGCTGACATTACCACTTCTACCACTGGTGGTGAATTCGTTTTGGGCGATATTACTAATGATCAGACTATTAATATGTTTGATGTGTACAATCTCCTAATTCTTATTTTAGGAAATGATACTTATGATGGAACTGAATTTTGCGCAGCCGATGTGGACTTCGATAATGAGCTGACCATTGCTGATGTCCTGCGCTTGGTGGATATTGTTTTTGGCCGGCCGTAGTAAGTATTACGGTTGCATATCTGCAGTCAGCAGTTCCTCAATTTTAGCGATCATAGCTTTAAATTCTTTTTCATCAAATAAGCGCGTCAGGAAGACAATTTTTCCTTTTTGATCTATAACCACATTGCGTGTTACGCCTGCATTACGATCAGCGAATTTTTCAAAAATGTCAGCTCCAGGATCGAGAGCCATGGAATATGTAACTTGCATTTCAGCTGCAAATTTTTTTACGACATCCAATGGTTCATCCCTATCCACACCGATAAGCATGAAATCCTTGTCTTTAAATTTTTGCCACACATCTTTTTCCAGGTGGGGCATTTCCGTGCGACAGACAGAGCACCAGCTGGCTGTAAACTGCAGCACAGCCACTTTTCCCCTCAAATCTTTTTTAGAAAGGACAGACCCATCGACCATTTGCAAGTTAAAGTCGGGTGACGCATCCCCAACCTGGACAATATAACCCCGTTCATCCGGCTCCACTGCAAGTATAAAATTTGGTAGTAACAACATGTGCAATGCTATATTAATAAGCTTCTTCTTCATTAATCATCCATATAAGTTTTAAACCCTTGTGCTTTCATCCATTCAACCGATAGGAATTTGGAAATATAATTGCGCACTCCATCTGGTAAAATTACTAGACATTTTTGACCGGTCGCAAGCTGTTTTGCTTTTTTAAGAGCAGCAACCATCGCAGAACCGCATGAACCACCGCAGAGTAAGCCTTCTTCTCTAATCAATCGACGGGCCATAACAAATGTATCCTCATCGTTGACTTTCACATATTCATCTACCATTTCATTTTCCAGAACAGCGGGGAAAAAATCGTAGCCAATACCTTCCACCTGGTAGGGATATATTTCATCACCACCACCTAAAATGGAACCAAACGGATCCGCGCCTATGATGGTAATAGAGGGTATCTTTTCTTTTAGTTTTTTTGCTACACCGGTAATTGTACCACCGGTACCAACGCCCATTACACACATATCCAAATCAGTTCCAAAATCAGCCAATATCTCTTCCGCTGTACCTGCATAATGGGCACAGGGGTTATCCGGGTTAGAATATTGATCCAATATATGAGAATTATGAATATCATTATGCAGCTTCTTGGCTACATTGATATGACTCTCGGGATCATCCCATGCTGCTGCTGTGGGTGTGCGGACAATTTCAGCTCCCAGTGCTTCCAAAATCACCTGCTTTTCCATGCTCATCTTTTCCGGCATCACAATAATGCAGCGGTAACCTTTCACGGCCGCAGTCAAGGCTAACCCAATACCTGTATTCCCAGATGTTGGCTCGATCAATGTATCTCCGGGTTTGATTCGTCCCGATATTTCCGCTTCTTCCACCATGCGCTTGCCGATCCGGTCTTTAATGGAACCGCCGGCATTAAAGAATTCACACTTGGCGTATAAATCACAATCAATATCTCTACCAATGCGATTGAGTTTTACAATGGGGGTATTGCCAATGGCCTCTAAAATATTCTCAAGAATCATCAGACTCCTTTCAAGAGTAAAAACTAAAATGTAATTTCGAGAGTAAATATAACGGTTTTCCCATGGAGTATTAGAATGAAAATTTTGGATGATAAGGTGTGTATTATCACCGGTGGAGCGCGGGGGATCGGCTGGGCAACGGCTGAAAAATTCATCAATGCTGGAGCCAGGGTCATTATTGCGGATTATAATAAAGCAGTCGGTTCTGAAACCGCTTGTGTCTTGAAAGATAATAGTACCTTTATAAAAACGGATGTCAGTGACGCTGCTAGTGTGCAGGCGCTCATGGATGTGGTAAGAAATGATTTTGGGCGCATTGATGTGCTTATAAATAATGCTGGCATTCTCCAGGACCAAACCTTGGAAAAAATGGAACCGGAGCTGTTTGACCGGGTCATCCAGACCAATATGCGTGGTGTGTATTTATGCACAAAATATGCAGCAGAAGTGATGCGTGAGCAGGGTAGTGGCGTAATCTTAAATGCCTCATCCATCGTGGCTCGTCATGGCAATTACGGGCAGACCAATTATGTGGCGGCCAAGGCTGGATTGGAAGGGATGACAAAAGTTTGGGCTCGGGAATTAGGCAAAAAGGGTATCAGGGTCAATGCTGTAGCGCCGGGATTTATCAAAACGGATATGACAGCCCGAATGCCGAAGAAAATAATCAAAAGGATGGAGGATAAGGTGCCCTTAAAACGCTGGGGAAAGCCGGAAGAAGTAGCCAATATATATTGTTTTTTAGCCAGCGCAGAAGCCAGCTATATCAGTGGAGCTGTTATCGCGGTGGATGGCGGTGTGGTGGTATAATGTTTACGAATAAAAAAGCCCTTTTGATTTTCAAAAGAGCTTTTTCTGGGAGTGAAAAGTTACGAGATTTTAATTTCGTAACCTGTTGATTTCACTTCCTCCGCCTTAGGCACTTCTATTGCAAGTATTCCGTTCTTAAAGTTGGCTGCGATCTTGTCTTCCAACACCGTGTCCGGCAAATTGAAGGAGCGTTGAAAACTGCCATAACCTCTTTCCCGGCGGTGGAATGATCCGTTATCATCTTTGTTTCCGTAGGACCGTTCACCGCTGATCTCCAACATTCCGTCACGCACATTCACTTTCACATCTTTTTTTGTTAATCCCGGAAGGTCAGCAGTGATAGTGTACCCAGCGTCTGTTTCCTGGATATCTACAAAAGGCATCCAGTCCGAGGTATGAGTGATGGTCGGTAGATTCCAGCGGTCATTAAAGAATTCATCCACCATCCGGTCAAAACTGGCGAGGAAGTTTCGATTTGGATTCCATTTGACGAGTGTCATAATTAACTCCTTTCTTTGTTTTAAATTGTCACCTACACTTTATCAAGTATTGTGCCAGAATTCAAATAATGCCACAATTTCCCACGGCAATGCTGATGTGGCAGAAATGAACAAATTGAAAAAAAATTATGTGAAATTATTGCAGACTATGGAGTGATAATTGTTTGACAATAGTTTATGAGTGTAATTTTTACCATGATTATGGATCATAATTTCTTCCCATGAGCACTTTGGCTCTATTCGGTGGTAGTCCCGTTCGTGCGACGCCATTTCCCTCTTGGCCCCGACCAACTTCAGATTTAAGCACAAGTGTGCTAAACACACTGCAGAATGAGGATTGGGGAGTAGGCAGTGATGTAATCGCCCGTTTCGAGGAAGAATTTGCTGCGTTTCACAATGCTACATACTGTATAAGTACCAGTTCAGGGACAACAGCATTATGGGTAGCGCTTAAAGCAGCCGGAGTGAAAGCAGGGGATGAAGTGATTATCCCGGCCTATTCATTCATCGCCACTGCATCAGCAGTATTAATGGCTAACGCTGTGCCGGTATTTGTGGATATTGATGAAAAAACATTAAATATGGATCCCCAACTAATTGAAGGGGCTGTTACAGCGAGAACGAAGGCCATTATACCGGTGCACATTGCTGGCAGCCCTGCGGATCTGGCTACGATCTGTATGATTGCTGAAAAACACGGCCTCGCGGTCCTGGAAGATGCAGCTCAGGCCCACGGTGCGGAATGGGCTGGGCAAAAGGTAGGTGCGATCGGATTAGGAGGAGTTTTCAGTTTTCAGACATCCAAAAATATGACGGCAGGGGAAGGCGGTGCTATCATTACCAATGATAAAGCATATAAAGAAGCATGTTTTTCCTATCATAATTGCGGTCGGGTGAGCTACGGTGGATGGTACGAACACCAGCATTTGGGCGGAAATTTTCGATTGAATGCTCTAGGGGCGGCCATGTTAATTCCCCAGTTAAAGACGATTAGCAACGATATGGAACTCCGGGATAAAAACAGAGCCAAACTCGATCAAATATTAGGTGCAATAGATGGGATCGAACCGATTGTATCCTACAGTGCTACGACCCGTTCTGCCCAGCACCTATACATAGTAAAGTATAAAAAAGCAGCTTTTAATGGTATTCACCGGGACATTTTCTTTGAGGCAATGCGGGCCGAAGCAGTAAACACATACGCCGGGTATAAACCCTTATATCGAGAACAACTCTTCATTACAGATCCTCAAGAGTACCCCTGGTTAAAGGATCAAGACTATTCATCATTAGCGCTTCCTGTAACAGAACGTATTTGTGATGAGGAATCTGTGTGGTTAACACAGAACCATTTATTGGGTGCTGACGATGATATTGACGATATTATTCAAGCGTTTATGAAGGTTACCACAGCATTAAAAGAAACGCCTGAATTATTTATATGAGAAAGTGCAGATATTATAGCCTTTGCTCGAACCCACTTCGCACGCTCCGCACGCGTGATAATTCTGCACCTCTGGCCGCGCTCATCACCTCGCGCGGGCATCCCACCACCATATTCCTTTTCAATATTTTTGCTTACGGCGGAAGGGTCTGGGGAGGAGCCATATAAAAAGGTAAAGGAATATGGTGGTGGTTAACGCAGAGATTGCTGAAAAAACGTGCAAGAGTTTTTGCTTTTGTATTATAATACAAATTTGTGTTACAATACAAAGGACATGTTATAATACTTCTGTTGATAATGATAAATATAGTTAAGATATGTCACAAACGTCAGCACAAAAATTTGGTGAGAATATGAAGAAGATACGCCTCAAAAAAGGTATGTCGCAAGGCGACATTTGTCGCGCGCTTGACTTTGATCCGGCATACATAAGTAATATTGAGAACGGCAAGCAAAATCTCACCATAAACACAATGGAAAAGATTGCAAAAGCTCTTGATACGTCTTTAGATCGACTATTGAGGTAAGTATGACAAAATTAGATTTTGAAAAAAAATATCTCAATAAAATCGTCTGCGGTAATGCTATTGACATAATGAAAAATATGCCAGACAGTTCGATAGATTTGATTGTTACATCACCACCATACAACCTAAAAAACTCGACTGGAAACGGTATGAAAGACGGACGAGGTGGCAAATGGGCAACCGCAGCATTGCAAAAAGGTTATAGTCACCACGAAGACTGTATGCCACATGATGAATATACAAAGTGGCAACGCGACTGTCTGAAAGAAATGCTGCGCCTTATACCGGAAGATGGTGCAATTTTTTATAATCATAAGTGGCGTGTGCAGGGTGGTTTATTGCAAGATCGTCAAGATATTGTGAGTGAATTTCCGGTGCGTCAAATTCTAATTTGGAAACGCAAGGGTGGTCTGAATTTTAACCCCGGTTATTTCCTTCCCACCTATGAGGTTATTTATCTCATCGCCAAGCCAAAATTCAGACTGGCACCAAAAGCAAACGCATATGGGGACATCTGGGAGTTCACACAAGACATGAACAATCCACACCCGGCACCATTTCCAGTCGGTTTGATCGATAGGATTATTGGTTCTACTAATGCAAAAATAGTACTTGATCCATTCATGGGTTCGGGCACTACTGCAATATCAGCCATCAATCACAAACGAAACTATATTGGCATAGATATTTCACCAGAATATTGTGATATGGCAGAAAGTAAAATCAAAGAGTACTCAAGGCAAGAAAAGTTAGCACTAAATATATGACAAATAAACTCAAAACTGGACTTAGTCAAAAAAGTTGAGTCAAAGTTAAGCAACATGGTGTATTTCTCCATATTCAACAGGTGTCCGGTATTCTAAAGCTGAATGTAGCCTTTGGCGGTTGTAAAACACCTCTATGTATTCAAATATGTCTTGTGTTGCTTCTTGTCTGGTTTCATACTTATTCTGGTAGATCAGCTCTGTCTTTAAGGTCTTAAAGAAGGATTCGGCCATTGCATTGTCATAACAATTCCCTTTTCCACTCATACTCTGTCTGATGTTGTTTTTCCAAAGAAGTGTTTGAAAGGCATGACTGGCATACTGACTCCCCCGATCAGAATGAAAGATGACCGCTCCAGCCGGTCTTCTCTTGTTGAGCGCTCTTTCCATCGCCTGTATGACTAAAGACTGGGTCAGGCGTTGATTGACTGCCCAGCCAATAATCTCTCTGTTATAGGTGTCCATTACTTGAGCGAAATACAGCCAGCCTTCATCCGTATCAATGTCAGTAATGTCTCCAACCCAGAGCTTATCCGGACCATCCACGCCAAAGCATTGACCCACTAGATCCGGGGCAACCGGTAGCCGGTGAGTGGAATCAGTAGTGGCTTTAAACTTTCGCTGGGTTTTCGCCACGAGTCCATTGGCTCTCATCAACCTAGCCACTCTCGCTTGAGAACAGGATAGGGACTGTCTGTTTAAGACCGGGGTGATCCTCGGACTCCCGTAAACACACTGATTCATCCAATACACATCTTTGATCTTCTCCAGTAGAAACTCGTTCTCTTTATCCCGTTTGCTCTGACCTTGCTTTCGCCACCGGTAGTAGCCCGCAGCGGTCACACCAAACATGGCGCAGAAGGTCTGAACCTTGTGGGTCTGCTTATGCTGATCGATAAACTCAAACTTCATCTGCTTGCCTGTGAAAATATGCCCATGACTTTTTTTAAAATGTCTCACTCTTCCTGCACCAACTCCAGGTCTCGCTTTAACCGCCGCATTTCCGCTTCATGTTCCAGCACTTTACCATTACCTGGGAAACCGTGCCTGGAATCTGCTAAAAAGATTCGCTTCCATTTGTGGAGCGTATTTTGACTGACCCCAAGATATCTGGACACTTTGGCCACACGTTGATGCGTTGCCAGTATCAACTTCATAGCCGATATTTTAAAATCACGATCATAAATCTTTCTTATGCTTTTGTTTTCTATCTCGATTCCTTTCCACTTTCGCATATTAAATAGGTGCTTAACTTCATGTGGACTTTTTTGACTAAGTCCAATTCACTATACGAGATATTGTTGGAGGAATAATTGACGGAGGTACGATTGAAGATACCCTGGACCTAAACTTTCTCACAAACAAGGTTAAAGAAGTCTATGATAGCATTTTTGCAGGTGAAGGATGTGATATTTCTTTGAGTGATACACAGCCTTCCATGGAACAAGTAAGGGCGTATCTTCATCAAAAAAATAAAACTGAGAAGATTAATAAGTTTATAGAAGATTTAAAAGTTAAAGTATCAGATGATTTTAAACCCGCCAAATCATCTTTTGCAAATAACTTTCCTTTATTAGATTCTCTAGTTAGTGAAATAAAAACAAGATTAAGCTGACTTAGTCTTTAAAACAAAGTCACCAAGCGAACACAAGCAACACCGAGCAGACCATCACCATTTCCTTTTCAATATTTTTGCCTTCTTGCGCGCCTACGGCGCGCGTCTCCTCCACGCTTTCAGCGCGAGAAGTATCGTTTTGTGCCCGGGACTGGAGTCGAACCAGCACGTTCTTACGAACACTAGACCCTGAACCTAGCGCGTCTACCAATTCCGCCACCCGGGCTTAAAAAAGTGGTGCAGTTTAAAATTTATTAACAACCTTTTGCAAGGTTTAAACTTGTTTAGCTGCAAGGATATTGCCTACTTTGAGGTTTAGTTTTTACTATGGAAAACATCGTCGTTGCTCGAAATAAAAAAGCCTTTCATGATTATCGTATTATCGATCGGTTTGAAGCGGGTATTGAATTGGTGGGTAGTGAAGTGAAAAGTTTGCGTGAAAATAAGGTGCACCTGAAAGAATCTTATGTGATTGTACAGAATCGGGAAGTGTTCTTGATCGGGATGCATATCGGACCCTATTCACACACCGGTTATACCACTCATGAACCCCGACGGAAAAGACGATTACTCCTGCACATGAAAGAAATAAATAAACTGCACAACAGTGCGACCCAGAAAGGGCATACGATCGTTCCCCTGCAAATTTATTTTAGCTCAAAAGGATTCGCTAAAATGGAAATTGCTCTGGCCAAAGGCAAACAGCAATACGCTAAAAAAGAGATGATTAAAGCGCGCGATATCGAACGCGACACGGCCCGGGAAATGAGTAGAAGAAGATGAGTTTCCTGCCAATTGAAAAACAAATGCAATTGATCCGACGTGGTGCCGCAGAAATCATTCCAGAAGATGAGATAATCCGGAAGTTAGCGAGATCTATAAAGGATAATAGGCCATTAATAATAAAACTTGGTTGCGATCCCAGCCGGCCGGATCTGCACATTGGACATGGTGTGGTGTTACGCAAAATGCGTCATTTTCAGGATCTAGGTCATCAAGTGGTCTTGGTTATTGGTGATTTTACGGCCATGATCGGTGATCCTTCCGGACGCAATAAAACGCGGCCCAGTTTGACCGTTGATGAAGCGAAAATAAATGCTAAATCATACGTTGAACAATCTAAAGTAATACTTGATATAAATAATCTTAAGATATTATACAATTCAGAATGGCTTAATGAAATGAACTTCAGTAATGTGATCGAATTGGCCAGTAAATATACAGTTGCGCGGGTGTTGGAAAGAGACGATTTTAACAAACGCTACCAAGCTGAGTCACCTATTTTTCTCCATGAATTTCTTTACCCACTGGCCCAGGGGATGGATTCGGTGCATCTTAAAGCGGACCTGGAATTAGGTGGAACAGATCAAAAGTTTAATTTACTTGTCGGCCGTGATTTGCAGCGGGAGTATGGACAGGAACCACAATGTATTTTGACACTGCCATTGCTGGAAGGAACTGACGGTGTGGAAAAAATGTCCAAGACCTACGGAAATGAGATCGGTCTGCTTGATAGTCCCGAAGATAAATATGGCAAAATAATGTCTATATCTGATGAGTTGATCATAAAATATTTTCGTCTAGCTGTTGATGCGAGCGAAGCAAAAATTAATGAAGTTGAATTGAAATTATCTGATGGTCAAACGAACCCTAGAGATATTAAACGGGAATTAGCACGAACCCTGGTGGAATTATACCATGGTATTACTGCTGCCCAAGAAGCTGAGCAGCATTTTGACCGGGTGATCATCAATAAAGACGTTCCGGATGAGATACCGGAAATCGAGTTGTTGGCGGATCAATTTCTTGTAGATGTCTTAGCGAACGGAGCGCTCATTAAAAGTAAGGGTGAAGCTCGGCGGCTCATTAAACAAAAGGCCGTTAAACTGGATGGAGAAGTTTGCCAAGATATTCATCATAAATTACACGCTGGAATGGAGGTTGTAATAAAAGTAGGTAAACGTCGTTTTATAAAGGTAAAGTAATGCACAGATTTATTTGGTTGTCTTTAATAGCCTTTTTATTGTGTACTTGTTCCAGTACGCAGCAACAATTTCCGAAACAATCAAAATTGGTGGTATATCTGATTATCGATCAATTGCCGGCCGAACTATTCCAGCGCCTTGAATCGGAATTTACTGGCGGTTTTCGCTGGCTGCTGGATCATGGAATTGATTTCCGAAATGCCCACCATGAACACGCCAATGCAGTCACGTCTGCCGGTCATTTTGTTTTAAGCACAGGCCTCCATCCGGGGGCCGCGGGTGTTTTAGGTAATTCGTGGTACCTGCGGGAATTAGGTACTACAATAAATTGCGTGGAGGACAGTCTGGCCAAATCCATCGGTGGTGTAGCCGAAGCTCGTTCCTATCGACAAATAAATGCAACTGCGATCGGGGACTGGATGAAAGGACAAGATTCTCGTTCGAAGGTATTCACTATTGCCGGCAAGGACCGGGCAGCGGTGTTTATGGGTGGCAAGCGAGCGGATTTAGCTGTTTATTATGATTACCAGGGTGCATTCATGACCTCTGATTATTATGTTTCCGAATTACCTGACTGGCTGGCAGATTTTAACCAACAGCTGAATTTTACCAAATATCGTGATTCTGTCTGGACCCATTCGGCTCCCGCCGTATTCTATGAAAAATATGGTACAGTTGATGATTTTTCCGGTGAAGTTGATCAGTTTAACCCAGAGCCTTATTCACCAACATTGCCGATCTTTTTTAATGATCAGACGGACAGTGAAATAAATCGACTGATCTGTTATACTCCGTGGTTTGAACAGGAAATGTTAGACCTGGCGATAACCATGATGCGCAGTGAAAAATTGGGGCAGGATAATGTGGTTGATCTATTGGGTGTTGGTGTTTCCACGGCGGATTGGATCGGACATAGTTACGGTCCTCATTCACATGAAATATTGGATTATTATTTACGTTTGGATCAGTACCTTGACAAATTTTTTAAGCAGTTGAATGAGTTTGTCGGGTTGGATCATGTTAACTTCGTATTGATTTCTGATCATGGAGTATGCCCGCTTCCTGAATATCTCGCTCATATGGGCATAACTGCTGGTCGATTGGACAGGGACCGTTTTGAAGCAAGCATTGCATCCATCAATGCACAAACCAACCAAGAGGTTGTGTATCATAATGGCGGATTTTATTTCCCGAGATCATATACACCAGAGCAGGAGCTGCAAGCAATCGCAGTCATACGCAAAGAATTTGCAGAACTAACTGCGATTGACACATTACTGCGCAGGGAAGATATTTTAGCTATGTCCAGTGATAGCAAAGACACAAGGCGCCTGCGTAACATGATCCACCCTACGGCAAGTCCTGATATAATCATGGTGATGAAAGAGTATTATATTCAAAAAAGCAAGTACGGCACTACTCACGGAACGCACTACGATTATGATACTCATATACCTGTAATTTTTGCCCATCAATCCATAAAACCGCAGCGAGTCAACCGGCCGATTTCTTCAGTTGATGTGGCGCCGACGATTGCTCGATTGGTAGGAGTTGACGTACCAACTATAGATGGAAAAGTTCTCCCAGAAATACAATAGTAATGTCTTTTAACCCTTTCAAATTTTGCGTAATTGTAAAATAATTCAGCAAGAGTTGATCAAAATAAAATATATATTTAAATGCATTTTAAATTGGCTATAAATTACACAGCTTTTTTTTAATATTCAGACGCTATAGGAGCAATGGATGTCAACTAGTTTACACGAATTTACAGATGCGAATTTTGATACAGAAGTAATTCAGTCCAACCAACCCGTTTTAGTGGATTTTTGGGCGGAATGGTGTGGACCCTGCAAAACGATCGGACCAGTGGTTGAGGAGATCGCCGGCGAATATGCAGGCAAAGTGAAGGTCGGTAAAGTGAATGTTGATTTAAATAATCAAATATCCATGCAATACCGAATTTCCAGCATTCCCAACCTACTTGTGTTCAAAGATGGTACTGTTGTTGATTCAATTGTGGGTGCTGTGCCTAAGCAGGAAATTACAGAGCGATTAGACGCAGTTCTTTAACAAAAGTTATATGAATCGTAAGGTCATTATCATCGGATCCGGACCGGCCGGGTTGACGGCAGCCTTGTATGCGGCTCGGGCTAATCTAGAGCCGCTGGTTTTTGAAGGTAGCCAGCCTGGTGGACAGTTAACAATCACAACAGGTGTGGAAAATTATCCCGGTTTTCCTGATGGTATTATGGGTCCAGAATTAATGGACCTTTTTCGTAAACAGGCCCAGCGCTTCGGCGCTGAATGCCACTTCAAACATGTGACCGAAGTGGACTTTCGTAATCGACCTTTTAAAGTTTGGGTCGGTGATGAGGAATACACTACCGAGACCGTCATCAATGCCACCGGGGCTTCAGCCCGCTTATTAGGGTTTGAATCCGAGTCAACTCTAATGGGGCACGGTGTTTCCGCCTGTGCCACTTGCGACGGTTTTTTCTTCAAAGATAAAAAGGTGATCGTGGTCGGCGGTGGTGATTCGGCTATGGAAGAGGCAAATTTTTTAACCAAATTTGCTTCCGCAGTCTGGATCGTCCACCGTCGTGATAAGTTGCGGGCGTCCAAGATCATGCAGCAGCGTGCCATGGATAATCCCAAGATAAATTTTTACTGGAATGCAACGATCGAAGAGATTCATGGTACAGTTGAATCGGGGGTAACCGGTGTGACGTTGAAAGATACTGTAACCAATGAAATCCGAACAGAAGTATGCGACGGTGTATTTATGGCCATTGGACATATTCCCAATACCGACTTGTTTACAGATGTATTGGAGCTAGATAAGAAAAACTATATTACCACAGCGGATAGCAGTACAGCCACAAATATTCCTGGTGTGTTTGCCTGCGGTGATGTGCAAGACGCTTATTATCGACAAGCTGTTACGGCAGCTGGTACTGGCTGCATGGCTGCCATAGATGTTGAACGTTTTTTAGAAAGCCAAGGCCACTCCTAAAAAGACCTGCGATTTATCTCTCAACAAAAGGAAAGAGTGATGAATAAAAGTACACTAATTTTTGAGATCAAAAATCTAAAAAAGACTCTTAACGATCGTAATGTATTGCAGATCAGCAGGTTGCACATTCATAAGGGTACTATCTATGGAATCATAGGTCCAGTTGGATCAGGTAAGTCAACTCTTATACGGCAATTGGCTGGCCTGGAAAAACCGATGGAAGGTGAGTTGCTTTACGATAACCAACAATTCAAAACCAACTGGCTGGGAAAAATCAAACCCTCTGCTGGAATACAATACATTGATTTGAACACCTTACCTCAAAGAGTGAAAGTGTCAAAATTTTTTTCCAGTAAGTATGGCAATAGATCCAATGAAATTCGCAAAAAATACTTCAATAATAGTTTTCGACGTCTTCTGTGGCAACTCCCACTTTCATCATTATCTGCCGCTGAGAATTATTGGGTAAAATTAATTGCTGCGTTGGAAAGTGATCCGCGAGTCCTGTTGGTTGAAAATTATGGCGTGCTACTGGACAATGAATTGGAAAAAATTGTCAGTTATCAGATCAAACAAATGAACCGTAACTTGGGAACAACTATCATTTTATCTTCAACAGAGCTGGATATATTAAGAAAATCAGTATCTATACTAATTTTCTTGGATAAGGGTCATATATCGAAAATCAGGTCAAGTAGACAAAGAAGATATCGTAGCGTTAATAGACACAGAGGTAGATAAAAAAATATTAAATTCATTTTATTATGAAACATTTGATTCGGTCTCGTAAAGACAGAATTATTGCTGGAGTATGCGGCGGATTTGCTGAATATTTTAATGTAGATCCCACCATTGCCCGCTTGGTCTGGATTTTTTTTACCTTGTTCGGTGGGTCCGGAATACTAGCTTATTTTTTGGCTATGATTATTATTCCCGATGAGAATAAAGACACATTTTTTAACCAGGATTTCTTCGCAAATTTGAACCATGACAAGACTATTTTGTGGGGTGCTTTACTGCTGTTGGTTGGAGTCATTTTGTTTTTTCAACATCATCCAGTGTTCAACCTCATCTGGTCTCGTTTTTGGGATAGTGGAATCAATTTGCTACTGGTAATAGCGATTTTTGGTTTTGGTATTTATTTCATTTATCGAAAAAGATATGTTTTAACTTCCCTTGTCGATGATGGTACCGGATTAGTGCTACATTTATCAGTTCTGGACCGTAAACTTGCCGGAGTGTGCGGAGGGATAGCGGAATCTTTAAAAATAGATAGTATTTTAATCCGTTTTATTTGGGTTTACGGTACATTCATAAGCGCGGGTTTGGGTATGTTGTTGTATCTGGTATTAGCTCTGGTTTTACCGGTAGAGAAATTGGAAGAAACAGACCGGATCTAATGGATAGTAAACGATTCAATGAACTAGCTGGACAATTCAATTCAAAACGCATATTGGTTATCGGTGATTTGATGCTGGATACCTACATGTGGGGGGCTACAAATCGTATTTCTCCGGAAGCACCAGTACCTGTTGTTTCTATTGAAAATGTAACTCATAGTCCCGGTGGTGCGGCTAACGTATCCTGGAATTTGGCAGCGCTATCAGCACAAGTGTCCGTTGCCGGTATTGTTGGCCAGGATCAGAATGGCAGCCAATTGGTGGATATATTGAACCAAATGAATGTCGATTGTGGAACGGTCATTGTTGCAACGGATAGGCGTACATCTGTAAAAACCAGGATCATTGCCCAGGGACAACAATTGGTTCGCACCGATGATGAATCAACAGAACCCATACCCGAAAAATCCATGAAAGATCTCTTGAAAAACATTGGATTTGTGCTGGCTGAAATGGATGGGATAATTCTTGCTGATTACAATAAAGGTCTGTTGACCGACACATTGATCCATGCCGTGATTGCAAATGCAGAGAGTAGTGGTACACCTGTATATGTTGATCCAAAGAAAGATAATTTTTTTGAATTTCAAAATATAAGGCTTTTTAAGCCAAACGCACAGGAATTCAAGCAGTCCGTCGACCATAATATTAGCGCTGAAACGGTTTCATTTTTGCGTAAGAAAATTAATGCGGATCATGTGTTAGTTACACTGGGGGCAGAAGGAATGTGGCTGATTACCGATTTAATTTCTGAACAGATTCCGACAAAAGCACGGGCAGCACATGATGTATCTGGAGCAGGGGATACCGTTATTTCAGTCTATACTTTGGCTGATTTATCCGGCGCGACGGCGGTCGAAGCGGCAACACTCTCCAATCTGGCTGCTGGACGAGTATGTGAAGAAGTAGGGGTGGTAGCGATCGATTTGGCGATGATCAATGAGATATTCGATCGTCACCATTCGTAATTAAATTACTGTTTGATACCATCCGTTTTATAATAATTATCTCATGAAAATCCCTACTATCATTTATACCTTTTTGATAGCATTTGTTGTACCTTTAATGGCACAATTTGATTATCCTTATGATCCCTTTGATTGGGTGCTCTACCGGCAACTCGGTGAAATTACTTGTATAACTGAGGGGTTTTCGTTTTTTTATATCGGTACTGAACATGGAGGTGTTATCCGCATCCAGCGTACTGGAAAAAATGCGGAAGAAACATTGACGACTGCTCAGGGCTTAAAAAGTAATCATATTTCTGCCGTTCATTTTGACTGGGTCACTGGAAATCTTTGGGTCATAGCCGGAAATTATATTCATTCCAGTCATACGCGGACAGGAAGCTGGTACATCACCCAGATTGATGAATGGGGTCTGCCACAAAATACTGTCATTAGACGCATGGGTTCTTCAGCGAACTATCTGTGGATACGTACCAGCAGCTTTTACGTAAAATTGGATCATATTACCGGAATTTTTTTGGGGACCTACATTGTTCCAGACGAAAATAATATCCAGTGGAGCAGTCATGCTCGCTTTCCAGTTTTCAATCAAGATCAATTAAATGAATTCTCCTTATCCGATGGTTGGTTTATTAATGGGGTAACTGCCCTTAACCCGTATGGAAACAGTTGGCGAATCACTACTTTTCATATTGGTAAAGAAGGTGATGTCGTGCTGGGGACGGAAGACGGTACAATATTTATCGGCGATACGATACTTAAACTACTCAATCCCCTGATAATTGGTCTGGGAAATAATGACGTCCAATTTATTATCAAAGAAAAAGGTATGTTGATCGGTGGTCGGGCAAACGCTTACACACGGGGGTTTACGTATCTTGAACCCCACCGGGGTATTATTGAAATTATCAGTTTTGAAGAAAAAATAAATTTAGATATCGGATCATATTATTGTGCAGTTCGTTCTGGAGATGAAATATGGTACGGAGGAAATGGAATAATCGCCGTTTATAATGACCGAGATGATTTTTGGCGCAACTTAGATGAAACTAGGGGATTTAGTGGTCAGGTTATTACTGATATGGTAGTCGATAGCAACACCGTTTGGATTGCTTCATCATCTGGGCTAACCCATCTTGATCAACGGACAAAACGTAGCATACCCTTTGCATTTGAAAAGGTGTTCAGAAATATTTTCATTTACGATATTGAATTGATTGCCAGTATGTTGTGGATTGCTACTGATTATGATCTATCGATTATTGATATAGATTCAGAACGATTGCTCAATTTTAAACAAATGGGCGATAAGACTCAATTTTCCGGTCTCGCCGATTTATTATCGGGATTTAAAGTCTTGGAAACGGTTGGAGATGAACTATTGATTAGTACCAGGCAAGGCGTCTGGAGTTACAATTATCAGACTAAATCTTGGTTAGAGATAGTAGATGCTTCTGTGTTCTCCGGCCGTGAAATACGATCTTTGGTCAGGTTTGAAAATTATATATTTATGGCAACCAACGATGGATTTATTCGTTACGATATAAAAAATAGCTTTATCCGTGACTATAATTATAACTTTCTTGGTAATATCCATGACATGATTATTGACGAAAGATATCTTTGGCTAGGCACTACAAGTGGTTTAATAAGATTTATATGGACAAAAGATTGAAATATTTAAATACATCATTCTGTTTTCTATTTCTTCTTTCACTTTTGTTTCCCCAAGACAGAGGTGGAATTGCTCGAGATATGAAATCAACCAATATAGAACAATTTTATATTTCCGTTGCGCCGGAAGCCTCTACCACCAATAGTGATGAGATCGTATTAAAAACATATATTATGATTCCCAGCTATGCTTTTCAGTTCGTAAAAGAAAATAACGCATTTAAGGCATCCTTTGAAGCTCGCATTTTCTTATTGGACGCTGATGGACAGCAGATTGACCAGATAACCACGAATCAAACTTTGACCGCTGCCGATTATATGGAAACCGTCAGTCAATCAAATTGGTACTTTATTGACCATATTTTTAATGTCCAACCTGAGCAATATAAAATCGTATGCGAATTATTAGACGGTGATACGCACAAGAGCGGTGTGAAAGAAATAGAACTAGATTTAACAGATTATAATTCGGACTTTATATTGTTTCCCCCCCAGGTGATGAACTATTATAAAAGCACCTGGCAGGGCGAAAAAAAGTTGCTCCCCAGTTATCGGAATGAGGTCAAATTTCAACAATCACAGATCCCGGTACATATTTCCGGTAAAGTATCGCAGCAAGATTTTACTGTCAAAATAGTGCTAACCTCTCCTGATGGAGATACCATTGCTTTTTTAGAGGAATCCTTTGCCAATACAAATCGTTTTTTTAATGGCCAGTTTTTATTGCCAGTGGAGGAAATATCTAGTTTGCGGGCTAGTCTGAACGTGAGCTTGATACAAAATTATCAGCAATCAGACCGATTAATAGAATTACTGATTAAGCGACCCGGCGTTTCAACCTTAGTACGTGACGTTGAAGAAGCCCTGGATCAAATGAAATATATATTAACTTCTGAAGAACGAAATGAATTGTCTAATATTCGTAAAAAAGATCTTGAAGAATTTTTTTATAAGTTGTGGCAAAAACGTGATCCAACCTCAGGTACCAGCACGAATGAACTTATGGATCAATACTACCAACGGGTGAATTATAGCAACGAACATTTTACCAATATTGTACCAGGTTGGCGCATGGACATGGGTATGATTTATATTTTATTTGGTCCTCCCGATGATATTGAGCAGAGCTTCATGAACAGTAATCGAAATTCCATCCACACTTGGCATTACTATCGTATTAACCGCAGCTTTACTTTTTACGATGAAAATGGATTTGGAGATTTCCGTTTGAGTACGCCATATTTTTACGGACGTGCTTGGTGAGTATCCTCGAACGGTTTTCTTATAGTGGACTAGAAACTTATAAAAAATGTCCGGCTCAGTTTAAATATCGATATATAGACCAAATCCACAAGCCTGATGAAGGGATCGAGGCCTTTATGGGCAAACGTGTCCATGAAACGATCGAATTCTTGTACAAAAATATCTATGATGGAAAAATTCCGTTTATTGATCACGTATTGCAATTCTATGAATCAATATGGAAAGAACAATGGCATGACAGAATTGCCATCGTTAAGCGCGGCGAAACAAAAGATCAATACTATCAGTTGGGCTTGGATTGTATTGTTCGCTTTTATCGGAATCACCAACCATTTGACGAACATGTGATCGGTATTGAGCTGGAAATGGATTTTACATTAGACGGCGATGAAAATTTTAGAATGAAAGGCATCATTGACCGTCTTGATCAAGATGGTCATGGTGCCCATGTGATTCATGACTATAAAACAGGCAAATGGATTATGAATCAAAAAGCAGCTGATCAGGATAGTCAATTAGCGTTATATCAAATTGCTCTGGAACAACAACATGAAGACGTTACCTCCGTTGAACTTGTGTGGCATTTTTTACGCTACGGCGTTGAAGTCCGTTCCAATCGAACCGCGACTCAATTAAAGCGGTTGACACATACATTAAAACATCAAATTGATGCGATCCGTAGACATGCAGAAAAGCATTCAGAATTTCCACCTAAAGAAAGTATTTTGTGCAACTGGTGCTATTATTGGGAAGAATGTCCAACGAAGACTGGATCAAACCCATTTATCAACAAGTAAAATATTCTATTTATTCATGCTAAAAACTATCTACAAATTATTGTCCTAGGATGAAATTAAGTCAATCAGAAATATCTGCATTAAAGGAACTTCTTACCAAAGCAGAAAACAGGTCATCAGAAATATTGGTGCAGCTTTATACCAAATTATCAATGGATGAAACAGTAGATTTATATGTTGACGGCGCTGCAGATCGGCATTCAAAAACAGCGGGAATCGGTGGTGTGTTTTATCAGCAAGGAAATGAAATCTTAACCTTTTCCGAATTTTATGGTGATGCAACGAATAATGAAGCTGAATACTATGCGTTGATCAAAGGACTGGGATTAGCTGTTGATATGAATATTAGTCAGCTAAAAATTTTTTCAGACAGCCAATTGATTGTGAAACAAATCAATGGTGAGTTTAACGTTAAGCATGAGAATATGATTCCACTTCATACAACAGCTCAATCATTATTAGCTAAATTTGATTCATGGATAATAGATCATATTCCCAGAGAGCGGAACTCTGTCGCTGATAAATTAAGTAAAGCTGGAATGTTAAAAGGTCGAAATAGATGAACACGCTACTCATGTATAAAACCTGCTTAAGACCAATCACCCGGGCACAGAACAACCACCTGATACCCATAGGCATCAATCTGAGGCATATACTCTTGAAACCACTGGATATCTAAAGGTTTGTGGAATGAGCATGCTCCTCAATGCGGGTAATAATACTATAATCACAGTGGCTGATGGTTGCTTTGCAAATCCTTATAATATTGAATTTACGACAATAGTTATTTAATATATTGTTGTTTGAATATTTTTTTATTACCATAAATTGCAACTTGTTTTCTCATTCCATAGTAATATTAAAAAACTTGAAGAGAATTCATCGGTGGGAATGGTATCTAAATTGATGGCCGAATTGAACTATCAGAATCTATGGGCTCACCCATGTGGTCAAGATCAAGGAGCCAGCCGTTCATTAGCAGTATTGTAGAATTGATACGATTAACCACCGAACCAATTATATTCGGATTTACTTCCGGAGATCAAAGCTGGGTAGAAAAAGATTAAGACACCACTACTTGAATTAAAAAACGTATCTGTATTTTTCCCCGGGAAGCAACGATTATTAAGGAAGCCGCTTTTATTCCAGGCGCTGCATCGGATAGATTGTTCACTGGCGGCCGGAGAGATTTTAGCTGTGGTGGGCGAAAGTGGAAGTGGAAAATCAACATTGGGCAGATCGATTGTTGGTTTGATTGATACCATTGCAGGTGATTTCTTTTTTGATGGCCAACAATATGATCCTTTGAATATGTCAATGCTACGGCAAAAAATTCAAATTATTTTCCAGGATCCGTTGAGTTCTTTGAACCCGCGGCTGAAGATCAAAACTGCATTAAAAGAAATAATCAAGTTGTATAACCCCGATCAGAACCAATCTGGAATACTTGATGATCTATTGAGGAAAATTGATTTGCCAAAAAAAGCAGCTGAAAAATACCCACATGAGCTTTCCGGAGGACAGCGCCAGCGGGCCTGTATCGGTAGAGTGCTTGCTGTCCAGCCAAACGTATTGATCTGTGATGAAATTGTTTCTGCTCTTGATGTTTCTGTGCAAGCTAAAATTTTAAATTTACTTATGAAGTTTGTTAAAGAAACTCAACTTGGAATTTTATTTACGACCCATGATCTGCACCTAGCTAAATCATTCGCCGATGATGTATTAGTAATGAAAAATGGTAAAATAGTTGAACATGGTCCGATCCAGAAGATATTTGATGAACCGCAAAATTCATATACTATGGAACTGCTGCAAGCAAATCCAAAAAAGCTTTAATAAATTGGCAGGTTATCCTAATAAAAATATTTAACTTTAGAGTTAACATTTTAAGAATTCATTAATCCGAGGTAGTCATAGTGGGCATTCTTTCCTCGCTAAATAATACATTTTCCTGGATCTCGGGAGATATTGCCATAGACCTGGGTACTGCAAATACTTTGCTGTGGGTCAAAGGCAAAGGTGTTATGATTAATGAGCCATCCATTGTGGCCCGTTCTGTTCATGATGGAAAAATCATTGCCGTAGGTGATGATGCCAAGTCCATGGTGGGCAGAACACATCGGGAATTGGAAACTATTCGACCATTGCAGGATGGAGTTATTGCTGATTTTGATATGACCGACGGTATGCTGCAGGGATTTATTCGCAAAATCAATATTAACCGTCTGGCGCGACCCAGAATGGTAATCTGCGTACCTTCCGGAGTCACTGAGGTGGAACGAAGAGCAGTGAAAGATTCCGGTGAACGGGCCAATGCTCGGGAAGTATATCTTATAGAAGAACCTATTGCCGCTGCCATCGGAATTGGATTGGATATAAGTCAGCCAGTTGGGAATATAATTGTGGATATCGGTGGTGGTACTACAGAGATTGCTGTGATCGCTTTAAATGGCGTCGTTACAAAAGAAACGATTCGAATTGCCGGCGATGAAATGGATGAACACATCATCCTGTGGTTTCGCAATGAATATAAACTTGATATTGGATTACCCACGGGTGAAATGATTAAAAAATCGGTAGGTTCAGCCATGCGGATGCAAACTGAAACTATTTCTGTAAAAGGGAGAGATCTGGTAAGTGGTATCCCAAAAACGATAGATATTTCATCGGATGAGATCCGGCAAGCGTTAAAAGAACCAATAAATAGTATCGTTGAAGTTGTTAAACGAGCGCTCGAAAAAACACCTCCGGAGCTATCTGCTGATATTTTAGATCGAGGTATCATCATGACTGGTGGCGGGAGTTTATTAAAGGGCATAGATCAATTGATTCGCGAACGAACGAATGTACCGGTAAACTGTGCTGAAGATCCCCTTTTATCTGTAGTGAAAGGTACTGGTATGGTGTTAGAGAATGTTCGTAAGTATGAACCGGTGCTTATATAACATGTAATGAGGAATTTTTACCTCGCCCTAGTTCGTTATCGCGACCACCTTTTATTTATTCTCATCCTCATTATATCAATAATTCTTTTATTTAATAACGAATCCCCCAACATTAGCATTTTACGTGGGAAAGCAACAGATCTCTTTTCTGTTTTTTCGAAACCGGTGAAATGGTTTAGATCGATTGCCATTTTAGAAGAAGAAGCAGCTGTATTAAGAGAGGAGAATCTTCTATTGTCGCTGCGTTTAGAATCCATGGTCAATTTGGAAGAAGATAATACCCGATTAAGAGAAATACTGAACTATAAACGGGATAGTCAATTACAAATGATTCCAGCTCAGGTAACAAATAAGGGAATTTCCGCAAATATGAATACCCTTACTATTGACGTTGGTAGTGCTCAAGGCGTACAAAGAAATATGGCGGTAATTACTCCGAATGCAGTTGTGGGAAAAACCATAGCAGTCGGGCGGCATAGCTCAGTCGTGCAGATAATCAGTGATGTGAATTTTCGATTAAGTGTCCAAATATTACCCTCTCGTGCTCGCGGTATATTACGTTGGGTTTATGGGGATTTGTGTGAAATCCGTGAAGTCCAAAAGAATTTTGAAGTAAACGTTGGTGACCGGGTGCTAACCTCCGGGTTTAGTGATATTTATCCTAAAAATCTTCCGGTAGGTGAAATAATTGGTTTCCGTGATGAGCGGAACAGTTTTCAAAAAATTATTACTGTGAAAATAGCAGAACAACTTGGTTCATTAATGAATGTATTTGTGATTGCGGTACAGGAAGATGTGGTCCAATAAATTCGTAATACTTCTTGGGGTTGTTTTCTTTTTACAATTTTATTTAGCGGAATCACTGTCCATCAACATGATCCGACCGGATTTTATATCTATTTTTATTTTATATACGGCCATTAAATATGGACGCTTGTATGGTATGATTGCCGGGTTTTCCCTGGGATTATTAACTGATTTAGTTGCAGTTGGCTCTTATTTTGGTCTTGCGCCCATGACATATACTATTGTTGGTTACCTGGCTGGTTTTCTGAAAAATCAATACATGCGCATGATTCCTACTTATTTTCATCTTGCCTGGATCGGCATTGTATTTTTTCACTTTTTTGTTTACTGCTATGTTCGTTATCAAACGTTGTTTGAAATAAACCGTACTCTTTTTGTACAAACATTTGTTTTCACTTTTGCGTATACAATCGGTTTTATTGTAGTGTTGCAGTTGCTCTTCCCGTTAAAAATTTATTATCATGCTGAAAGCAACTAATCATATTCCCAAAAGTCGTTTTCATGTTGTTGTAATATCAATATTTATGTTAATGATTGTACTTTTGCTCCGGTTTTTTCAGATCCAGATATTGGAATATGAATTGTATTATAAAAAAGCGGAAGTGAATCGGATTCGTGCCATCCCTTTAAATCCGCAAAGAGGACTGATACTGGATCGTAGGTATGAGATAATTGTTGATAATTATCCGACCTATATCCTTACCGGTATTCCCGGTGAAATGGTAAACAAACAAGCCAATTACAAGGTAATACAAATGTGTACAAACCTGGATTCATCTTTGTTGGCTGCAAATTATAAAAAATATTATAAAAGTCAGTTTTTCCCTGTTCGATTGGCTAAAGATCTTACTTTTGACCAACTAAGCAAAATTGAAGAACATAAATCAGAATTGACTGGCATTAACTACCAACAGTTTCCGGAACGTCTATTTGCCGAAGATGTGAATTTATCCCATGCGATTGGCTATTTAAGAGAAGTTGATCATTCCTTGATAAAAGAGATGGGAGATCCAGATTACTATTCCTATGGCGATATGGTCGGCTGGCGGGGATTAGAAAAAGTTTATGAGCACAAGCTGCGTGGAAAGCGAGGGGTAAGGTATGTTGAAGTAGATGCACATGGGAGGGAAATAGGGGAATCCCGTATTTATCAAACCAGAACAGCTGTACCTGGAAAGAATTTGCAAACTACCATAATGCTCCCGCTGCAAAGATTAATTGAAGCGAAACTTGAAGGAAAAAAAGTAGCCGTAATTGTTTCAAAACCACATACAGGCGAAATATTGGCAGTTGTCAGTAAACCGGATTACCCACCTGATCTTTTTACTGGGACAACAACAAATGCAGAATGGCAAGCTGTGTTAAATGATCCAGATAAACCATTATTGAATAGGGTGACTAATGGTATATATCCACCTGGTTCTACTTTAAAAATGATAACTGCAATGCTTCTGTTGGATAAAGGAAAACTATCGTTCTCCGAAGAAATTGAATGTAATGGTGTTTACCAATTAGGTGATCGGGGATTTAACTGCTGGAAAGAATATGGACATGGAAATGTAAATTTAAAACAGGCCATAGCACAGTCATGCAACATTTATTTTTATCATGTGGTGCAACGTGTATCTATTAACGATTGGGCCGCTGCATGCAGCGCGTTTGGTTTCGGAAAAGAGACTGGTATTGATCTGGCTTCGGAATCAAGCGGATTAGTTCCCACTTCTGCTTATTTGAATCAATTGTATGGTCGTTGGGGCTGGTCTATAGGGCACTTGTTGAATTTATGTTTAGGGCAGGGGGAAATATCTGCAACCCCCATACAAATGCTCCAATATATTAATTTTTTGGCTATGAATGGAGCAATTTCAAAACTGCATTTGGTTAAAACGGATCAATTAGAGATAAAAAATATTAATTTGTTTAAAGAGCAAACATGGGTAAAAATGCAAGAATTTATGAGTGCTGTATTACACGCAAGCTATGGTACAGGCATAAAAGCTAATCCACAAATCGATGGCTTATTTTTAGGAGGTAAAACTGGTACAGCTCAAAACCCGCACGGCGACCCCCATGCTTGGTTTGTTGGTTATGGGAAAAAAGGTAATGAAATTGTTTCAATGGTTGTTCTGATCGAAAATGGTGGTAGCGGTGGTGAAGTTGCTGCACCAATTGCCGGTGAAATTTTTAATTTTTTATTTTTTGAGAACCAAATGACAGAGATGGCACAAATACAATGATACAGCTTGCTCTACAAAAATTGTTAAAATCATCCTATAGTCTTGTGTTAGGGGCAATTGCATTGTTCTTCATTGGTATTATTACCTTAAAAAGTATCGCCTCCAGTCAAACCGTTTTGATCCAGAGCAATTCATATTTCAAACAATTGATCTTTTTAATCCCGGCTCTTATTGGATTTTTGGTGGCGTTTTGTATTCCCCGGGGCAAGATTCACCGTTTTATATCTGGACTATATTTTATTATGCTGTTTATTATTATACTGCCGTTTTTTGGTTCAAAAATTGCGAATACTTATCGTTGGATTGATCTTGGTTTACCTGTCGGATTTCAACCATCTGAGCTCGCTAAATGGATTGTGGTGTTGGCATTGGCTCGCTATTTATCTAACAGTACACTCCAGATGAAAAATATTAAAACGACCATCGTTCCGATTTTGATCGCTCTCATACCGGCCCTGATTATTTTAAACCAACCGGATCTGGGTACAGCAATCATTTTATTGGTCCCAGTCATACCCATGTTGTATTGGGTGGGAGCACGTCCATTTCACCTGTTTTTAATCATTGCACCATTGATAAGTATATTGGCTGCCTTTCATTGGACATCATTATCGATCTGGGCCATGGTGATGATGTTTATTCTATTTTTTTCAAAACCATCTTTAACGATGGGAATTTCTACATTTTTTGGAAATATTTTTTTAGGTCTGCTTTCACCAGTTTTATGGGGGATGTTAAAAGGTTACCAGCAAAAACGGATCTTAACCATGTTTAATCCTGATCTGGATCCCTTAGGCTCTGCTTATCAGATTATCCAAAGTAAAACAGCTATCGGCGCCGGTGGTTTAACCGGTAAAGGATGGGGTTTGGGAACGCAAACACAATTAAAATTCTTACCGGTGCAGGAATCAGATTTTATTGTTTCTGTCATCGGTGAAGAATTTGGGTTTTTAGGTATTTTTGTTTTGATCACACTATTCTCTTTATTCATTTTTAAAGTATTGCATATATCCTACAATGTTAATGATATGTTTTCAAGTTTAGCTATTTTTGGATTTGGGACGATGTTCATTGCACACATCTTCGTTAATGGTGCCATGACCGTAGGATTGATACCGGTGAAAGGATTGCCCCTTCCGTTTATTTCTTATGGAGGTTCTTACTTATTAAGCTGTTTTATTATGGTAGGATTAATCATGAACATGGGTATTGATCCCGAGGACTTTTAAAATTACGATGTACATTCGATTAAGAAGCGGTAAATTCCACTCCTCGTTTTTCTTAAAAGCAATATGATTCAATACAATAAATTTGCTCTTATAATCATAATTATTTCGATTTTTGGGGCAGCTCTGAATGGACAAAGTGATAAACAAGCCAAAGCACTGCATGATAAAATCATTCGGCAGCGTGCCAGTATAGAGGAGTTAGAAAATTTTTTTAATATACTTCTGCCAGAAATTCAAAATTCATTGAAAGCAATAGTTACTTCCAAACATCAATCGGATTCTGTTGTCACAATGATTATTAACCACATAGATACAAAGCAAAATAAAATTTGCATATTGGAAGATATAGTTTTGATTTCGGACAGTACTAATTTAGAGATTTTGGCCCAACTGGTTATGATTGAAAATAAAATTGTTACCCTGGCTAACCACTTTACTGAATTATACAGTGATCATACAACCCACGCACCGAACACGCCAAGCATAAGTGTGCACCTCACAAACTACAAACGAATATATATTCAATGTTTAAGTGATGATCAAAACGGAATCTTTCATCAAGCCCGAAAAGGATTCTCAACACTGGCGTTGAGTGATCCAGAACACTCGCTTACGGATAATAGTCAGTATTGGCTGGCAGAATGTTATTGCTCCCAAAAGAATTATAAACATGCCGTGATAGAATTTGAGAAAGTGTTTACATTTTCGGGGGCGAATAAAGATGATGATGCACAATTAAAATTGGGCTTGGTATATCCGCGCGTGGGTAATCTTGAAAAAGCCTGTGAGGAGTATGCAAAACTAATGGATTATTTCCCTGGAAACGAGTTTTATGCGCGCGCCAAAAATACTTATATGCAGTTAACTAGCAATTATATAGTGCAGTCAGTATGAGCAAATTATATTTTATGACAACCGAGATGATTCCTTTTGCTAACACATCCAGTTTGGCACCTTTTTCGACAAAAATACCACTACTACTGCAAGAAAAAGGCCACGATATCAGAACCGTAGTCCCGAAATACGGATACATCAGTGAACGGAAATACATTTTACGTGAAGTCATTCGCTTAAGGAATATCCCCTTTGAATTCGATGGAAAAGAAAAGGTCCTTTCAGCTAAAAGTGCGTTTATACCTAAGACGCGCGTACAAGTGTATTTTCTTGAAGATAAAATTTGGTTCAAACCCCTTACAGTTTTGGTCTATAAATCCAAAAATGGTCGGATATTCAGTGATAATGCCGAGCGATTCGCAATTTTCTCTAAAGCAACGTTGGCAACTCTACCGCATTTATTTTGGAAACCGGATATTTTTCTTTGCAATGGGTGGCAATCGGCGTTGCTGCCATCATTATACAAAGAGATTTATGAACAGCAGGAATTTTATACTGATATCAAAACTGTACTGCTCGTTCACTCTATCGATGATGATTATATTTTAATTAATCATGATGTTTTTGCCAAAGCGGGACTTAAAACACCAGCTTCAATCAAAAATGGCAAAATCAATGCTTACGAAGTTGCAGCAAGGGATGTTGATATGATCATTGCGCTAGAATCACCCTCCAATTCATTAACAGAGAAATTATTAAGGCTTCCCGCTATCCAATTGGCAAAGAATAAACTACATACCGTTAAAGTTCCTGAAGGTGAAGACTTATCTTATCAACCTGTAGCTGATGATATAGATAGATTACTAGAAACACTTAACGAGTAGATTTTCATTTATAAATTTTTTATGCAACCCATATCGAAGAAAATTCCCATTTTTTCTGGTTGTGCAATGATCATTTTTATAAGTTGTATGGAGAATCCAATTGAAGCTGATCTTTCAAATGCTGCACTACAGTTAGACACTCTGCGATTATACGATATTAAAGGTGTAACATATCAAGTACCCCCTTCAATAGGCAGTAAATCCCGTTTGTATCTTGGTTCGGATGAGGGATATGACTATAGAGTGATCCTGTTTAAATCTTCATTTATATCAAACCAGTCAATTTTATGGACCCTATCCTCATTTTTGGATACAACAGTAACAATAGACAGTGCATTTTTGGTTCTCAATCTTGCGGTTGACACACTTGAACATCCAAAATCTTTATCACTTTATTATTTCCCTGATAGCACTGATTCAGTGTTCAGCGAATCGGAATCAAATTACTTGAATTTCAGCGATGCTGAAATAGCTGCTGGTCTCTATGTAACGTCTGCTTTTGAAGAAATGGTTACTTATGTAGTTGATTCACTTGAGGAGACAGACTTCAGATTACGATTTTCAATAATAGAATTGTTTGGTTCAACATTTATTGGTCCATCTCTGAATTATACATTAATGCTAAAACTGGATGAACCGGATGATATGTTGCATCCATTTTATAGTAGAGAACATTTTTCTAGTGCTACCTTACAACCGCGGTTCGAAATATATTTCCACCAAACAGTCTATCCTGATTCGGCAGATACTTCTGCATCTGTAACCATTGATACACTAATGCGCTCATTCAATATGGTGGATGATTTAAGTATTTTAGCGCCGCCAGCATTGAACAGTTTAGATACAACATATATGAGTATTGGCCGGGGAAAAGGATTACGTACGATAGTAAAATTAAATTTTTTAGATACCTTGTTGCTACCCAGTCAAACAACATTCGATAAAGCAAATTTGACATTTTATCTTCTTCCGGACACAAATGTTTCTTCTTTTTCAATTTTCGCGGTTCCCTTAAGCGATACGGTTGATATAATATCATTCGAAAGTATTGATTCTGATTCTATCTCCACCAACAATTATCTTTTATCGAGCGGGAATGTTTATGAAAATAAAGTGGTTTTCAGTATTAAGAATTTTTTGCAAGATCACTACTTTTCTCATGTAGGAAATTTTGGGATCAAATTGTATGCAAATGTGACGAATAATTTGCAGCAAACCATTCATTTTCATTCGTCAAACCATGATTCGCTTTATCCAAGATTATTCATTCAATATGTGGCCCCGTAAAATAATTATTGTACTTACCATTAGCACAGTTGCTAGCACAGTTGCTGGGCAATCATTCCATAATGCCTATGGTTTAGGTTTAATTACTTTTGAGCAAAATGCAGCTTCAGTCGCAAGCGCCAGCCGGGGAATAGTTCCCGTGTACGCGGAAAATATATCCGTTGCAAACCCAGCAACATGGAATCACTTGAAATTTGCATATTTATCCAGTAACTATTCGGGTAATAAATATGCCAGTGAATTGGGTGTAAATGGTGTCAATGGACTGAATAACATACAATATATTGTACCAATCGGAGAAGATGGCGCGTGGGGATTTGGATTTAGAACACTTTTTAACCAGCAATACATGCTGAAGGGGCAAATCGATGAATTCATTGTAGATCAAGATACGTTGTCTACTCAGCATTTGTTGACAGGTTCTGGTGGCGTCGCAGCCCTCTATACCGGCATTCGTTTTCCTTTGACTACCGATTGGGGAGCGGGATTACAATTCGAGGTCTTATTTGGATCCTTACGTAGAGATTTACAGTCCAATTTAGGCAGCAAGGAGTATCATCATTTTCAACGTCATTTATACAAAGGTGCATTATATAAAATCTTCATTGCTTCTAAACAGTTTTATTCCGATCAAATTCCTTTAAACCTTTTTATCCAATTTGCCGGTTCAATCAATCCCTTGGCAGTTGAACAATACAAATTTCAACCGTTTGAAGACGTGGATAAGAACGGTTATTACAATACAAATGATATTCCAATTCCAACCAGTGTGCCAAACGCTGTAATTGTGAATCATGAAAATGTTTATGATCCGATTGAATTTGGCCTGGGCTTAGATTACACTATTAGAGAAAATTCGCATCTATTTTTTGAGCTCCATTCATGGCAGGATAAAGGAGGTAAACCGGAGCAATTATTTCCATTATCAAAATTATTTATCAATCGTTCTGATCAAGTCTCATTTTCTTTTGCAAAATTTGCGAATGATGTCTCTTTTAAATTCTATCAAAAAATCCAATATCGATCAGGCATTTATTTTCGTAAAGATCAATTGATTGAAACGAACAATAATATTTATGAAGTTGGATTATCGATGGGTATTGGCATTAAATTTAGTGTTGCGAATAATCAGTTAGATTTAGCCTATAAAATCGGCATGAGGCGTAGCCAAACTTTAACAGAAGAATCGGTACAACAGCTAACAATCGGTGTTAGTATTGGGGACCGTTGGTTCGTAAAACGCAGACCGACAATGAGGTAATACAACAAATGGAATCATACTATAAAAATTTTTTAACAATTGGTATTATTGCTTTTTTTGCTTCTATGTGTATACCACCGGAAAAGGAAAAAGAGGATGACGAAGCCGCTTATGAGTTGTATTTAGATTCGTTGCGGAAAGTCCGTTGTCCCCGTTTGTTCAGCAGTGCTGCAGAATATTATAAGAACCAAAATTGGCCAGCGACAATCAGAGTATACCGGGAGTTAGTAAATATTGGCTGTGACCGCGATGATCCGGAAGAGGTGTACCAATATTTTGCCATCGCCTATGAATATTTGGGTATGTATGATAGTTCAGAATTTGTCTTGATTAAAGGCCTAAAATTGATCCCTGATAATATTCAATTGCGCAAACGCCTTGTTTATGCTTACTCAAGGCTAGGTAAAACTGATCTGCAAATAGGAGAACTGAATCGCTTGATCGCTCTTGATTCAACAGATACAGGTGCGTTGATGAACCTGGCAGCACTCTATCACAAACAAGACCTGTATAAAGATCAAATCGATGTTTTGCAGGAAATATTAAAAATTGATCCAACAAATGAAAAAGCACAAAGTGAAATTGCATTGGCCTATGAAAAGATTGGAAAAGATCCTTTGAATGTATATTGGGACCGTTGGAATGCTAATCCGGATAATGTATCCTATGGTATTGATTTGGTAGATCGCCTACTTGCCAGGGAAGAACCGCTTAAAGCCATAAAAGTTTTAAAAAATATCATCCGGATTGATAATACAAGCAAACTTGCATTACGGAAATTGGGCCAAGCCTATTACGCTGCTGATAATTTAGCGGATGCTTCCGATGCTTACGAGGAATTATTCAAATTGAACCCCCGTGATAGCCAAATTGCATTGAAAATATGTGATGTAAATACCACTGCTAAAAATTACGCAAAAGCTTTACGATGGGCGGATAAGGCGATCACCATTGAAAAAACAAATGGCGAGATTTATGGTAGCAAAGGAGATGTGTACTACAAATCTTTCCAGGAATGCCGAACACCAACTATATCTATCGATGACCGAATTGTAGCTAACTTGGCCCATCAAAATTTTGTTATAGCGGAAGATTATGGTTTTGCCCGATTCAATCATTCCAGAAAATGGTTAGAGGATAATGATGTTCTTTTTACCAAGGTGCACTGGTTCATGTTGGATGATGACGTAAAAAACCAGGGATATGTAAAACCAGAGACAGGATGTTATGATTGGGTCAATGAAAAATTGATGAAAGATAAGAATTGGTAGTTGCTCGACTGGAATTTTCAGGTGTCTCATTTACAAGATTCTGATCCTGAATTATATGATATTTTAATGCGTGAAGTGGGTCGTGAATCGGCGACTCTGGAACTCATTGCATCGGAAAATTTTGTAAGTTATTCCATTTTGGAAATGGCTGGAGGGGTTATGACCAACAAATACGCCGAAGGTTATCCGGGAAAACGCTATTATGGTGGATGCGAACATGTTGACGAAGCTGAAGAACTGGCCCGTGACCGAGCTAAGGCACTCTTTAACGCGGAATACGTCAACGTCCAGCCCCATTCAGGTTCTCAAGCGAATATGGCTGTGCTACTTACCTATTTGCAACCGGGCGATACAATTATGGGACTTGATTTGGCTCATGGCGGTCATTTAACCCATGGAAGTCAAGTGAATTTTTCCGGTAAGTTATTCAAAGCAGTGTCTTACCAGGTCGATAAAGAAACAGGACGAGTGAATTTCGATGAAGTCCGTAAAATTGCCAAAGAACACTCACCACAGCTGATCATCTGCGGCGGTAGTGCTTATCCCCGGTACGTTGAATTTGAAGATTTTAGGGCTGTTGCTGATGAGATTAACGCTTTTCTGATGGCTGATATAGCCCATCCTTCGGGTTTAGTCGCTGTTGGTCTGCACCCTTCACCAATGCCTTATTGTGACGTAGTAACTACGACCACACATAAGACACTGCGTGGTCCCCGAGGCGGTATGATCTTGCTCGGAAAAAATAGCGAAAATCCGTTTGGAATAGTGGCGCCCAAGTCCGGTCGAATAAAACAAATGTCGGAACTGCTTGATGCCATGGTCATGCCTGGTATCCAGGGCGGACCGTTGATGCATATTATTGCTGCAAAAGCTGTTGCTTTTGGTGAAGCATTGCAACCTGAGTTCAAAGCATATGCGCAACAAATCGTTGATAACGCTCGCTGTATGGCCACGGAATTCCTGCAGCGGGATTACCAACTTGTATCCGGCGGTACGGATACACATCTGATTTTGATTGACCTTTCAAATAAGCACATTACCGGAAAGGCAGCAGAAAATGCCTTGGAAGCAGCGGGGATCACCGTTAACAAAAATATGGTCCCCTTTGATGAACGGAGTCCATTTATTACCAGCGGTATTCGTATCGGCACACCGGCTATAACAACGCGGGGAATGAAAGTTGATGAAATGAAGCAGATCGTAGAACTGTTAGATAATGTACTCAATGACCATGACAACGAACAAACGATTAAAAAAACCCATGGAGCTGTAATTGAATTGACCTCTGCATTTCCGCTATACAGCGAACTGACTAGCATTTAGTTCGTAGTTTTACATACTGCACATTAATTATATTATTTCATGCTTTTTTCGCGTTTAGTAAAAAGTTTTATCCTTTGCATTGGATTGCTGTTTTTCATTTCTTGTTCCACAGCTTTCTATTTAGATAATCTTCCGCAACTTTCTGAAAAGATTTTTTACGATCGTGTTCTCCGGGTAGAAAAGAAAATCCAAACCAATGATCAGAATCCAGAAAAATTGCTTAAAGCATGTACATTGCGCACGCAATATACATATGCGTTTACTATGGAAGCAGCCGACCGCAAAATTGCGTACGATTATACGGCTGGTAAAACACTCTATGATGAAGCATTAGCCAGCTTTGAAAAGGCGATTGAGTATGGTGAAAGTGCTTTTAAAATTCGCCATCCGGATTTCATTTCTTTTAAGGATTGGATCAAAAATGATCACGAATACGTTGTCGCGGATGTGCCGCTTTTGTACTGGCTTGCTGCTGCTCATGGCGGAGCAATTAGTGCCAGCCGTGGCCAAGCCAAAAGAGTGATTCAGCTACCCATCGTTGGCTATTTACTGGAAAGTGCATTGACTGTAGAACCATCCTGGAATTTCGGTGCTACTCATGCTGCGATGATCTCCTATTCAATGTCAAGAATGGATATTCCTGGGGATAAAACCGCAAGAGCGAAAGAACATTATCTGCAGGCTAGGCATTATTCAGACGGATTGAATGCTGGAGCGCATGTTTCATTTGCTGAAAATGTTTATATTATACAGCAAGATAAAGAAAAGTTTGCGCATTTACTTCAACAAGTGATCGCCATGCAAACTGTAACAAATAACGAATTGCAATTAGGGAATATGATTGCTAAAAAACGAGCTCGCTGGTTACTTTTCAGAATGGATGAATTATTCTATTGATATGAAATACATTTTTAAGCTACTGATTTGTATAAGTATAATCGGTCATATCCAAGCGAAAGAGTCCATTATAAAAATGGCTACTTTAGCTCCAGAAGGAACGGACTGGCATGGGCAGTTAGTTGAATTAGGCCAACAATGGAAAAAAGTGACTGATGGTCAAGTGATCTTACGTATTTATCCTGGTGGGGTTGTTGGTGATGAACGGGATATGATCCGGAAAATCCGCATCGGACAATTACATGCCGCCGCTGTTTCTACAGAGGGCTTATCGGAGATAAATCCAGCTGTAAGAGCATTTAGTATCCCGTTATTATTCGATGATTACAATGATGTGGATTGGTTGAGAATGAAAATGTCTGAAGCCTTAGAGATGGAAATTCGTGCGAATGGCTTCGAGTTGTTGATGTGGATGGATATCGGGTGGGTCAAGTGGTTCACCAAAACTCCAATCGTGTTAATCGATGACCTGAAAGCGATGCGTATTTTTACCTGGGCCGGGGATTACAGTGTTGCGAAAATATGGGAGAATGCAGGATTTCAAGTGGTTCCATTGGCATCTATTGATATTATGTCTGGTATGCAAACTGGACTGATTGATGCCATTAGCACGACACCTTTGTATGCGTTATCGCGACAGCTGTTTACGGCTGCTCCGTATATGTTGGATATTAATTGGGGTGTACTGTCAGCTGGCCTTGTTATCGATAAGCGGAAATGGGATCAGATATTACCCGTACATCAGGAGAAAATGCGTCAGGTCGCCTTGGAAATTGGTCGCAAACACCAGCAAACGACTAGGTTTAAGGATGTTGAGGCAATTGCAGCTATGGAAGAGTATGGTTTGCAGGTTTACACCCCTACAATAGATGAACGTGAATATTGGAAAAATTATGTGCAACCCTGGTACTCGCTGATCAGAAGTAGTTATGTTTCAGAAAACGTTTTTGATCAAGTAATAGAATATATGGCGGAAAAAGATTCTCTCGATGCAATGAAATAAACAATTGTAATCATGTCTGAACAGAAGACTCTGTTAACTGATCATCTGCAACGGGTCGAGAATACTTTAGCCATAACAGTTTTTTTCTTATTGGCATTTATACCGACTTTTGAAATGTGTGCGCGCTCATTTGGCGCGGCGGGTATTCCGGCATCACCGGTTTTAGTCCAGCATTTAACCCTTTGGATCGGTTTCATAGGTGCGGTCCTAGCCACACGACAAAATAAATTATTAGCCTTGACCACTAAACCGCTATTCCATCCGGACGGAGAATTTCATATCGGCCGGTGGCTGGCCAAGAATATTTCCTTTATAGTCATGATATCGCTTTTTTGGGGTAGTTACCAATTGGTTCGGGTTGAATTTCAATTTCCTTACAATATTGCCCCTAATTTCCCCCGCTGGCTTGCCCAAAGTATAATGCCCGTTGGTTTTGCCTTGATGGCAGTGCGAATTTTTTATCAAAGTTTTTCGAACAGAATGCTACGTAGCTTTATGCTGATTATAACCATACTATGGTTATTTATTGCTTTATCCGATACTTTCAATGACAATTTGTTCTTGTTGTGTGTTGGCGTATTAATAATCTTGCTTGCGCTCATATTTGGTGCACCAATTTTTATTGGGTTAGGTGGTTTAGCAGCACTTTTTTTCTGGTCAGAGTTTACACCTGTATCAGCAATTTCTGCTGAAGCATACCGAATCGTTGTTTCTCCCTCATTACCGACCATTCCGTTATTTACTCTCGCTGGGTATATTTTAGCGGAGAGCAATGCTTCAAAACGATTGGTCAGTGTATTTCGCGTTTTGTTTGGCTGGATACCAGGTGGTACACCAATCTTCATCGTTATTTTGTGCGGTTTTTTTACAGCTCTTACTGGAGGGTCAGGGGTAACAATATTGGCATTAGGGGGTTTATTGTATCCACTTCTCTTGAAGGAAGGCTATAATAAAATGTTCGCGCTTGGTTTAATTACTGTAGCGGGATCTCTAGGATTGTTGTTTCCCCCCAGTTTGCCCGCAATTATTTTTGGTGTCACTGCTGGTGTTTCAATCATGGACATTTTTATCGCCGGTTTCATTCCAGGAGTCATCTTGCTTGCAACTGTATCAGGTTGGGCAATTTTCCAGGAAAAAAATCGGCACAAATCAAATGTTAAGTTTTCAAAGGGTATTATCTTTAAATCACTCTGGCAGGCAAAATGGGAGATCGTTATCCCCGCGATCGTATTATTTGGTATTTTTGGCGGCCTCACTACTTTGGTTGAAACAGCCGCTTTGATTGTGTTTTATACCTTTGTTGTAGAGACGTTTATCTACAAAGATTTAAAATTAAATGATTATCCCCGGATTGTACTGGACTGTGCAACACTGATCGGCGGTGTGTTGATCATTTTGGGAGTTGCAATGGGTTTGACCAGCTATTTGGTTGACGCACAAATACCAACATTGCTGTTGGATTGGATCAAGGATTCCATTTCTTCCAAATATATCTTTTTATTCATGTTAAATATTCTACTTCTGGCTGTGGGCTGCCTTATGGATATCTTTTCCGCAATCATTGTGATCGTGCCCTTAATTATGCCACTAGGTATCCATTTTGGAATAGAACCCGTACATTTGGCTGTAATTTTTATAGCGAATCTTGAACTTGGTTTTTTAACGCCACCGGTAGGGTTAAACCTCTTTTTATCCGCGTATCGATTCAATCAGAATATGCCCACCATTTACAAAGCAACTCTCCCGTTTTTTATTGTGCGCTTTGTTGTTGTTTTACTCATTACGTATGTACCCATTATTTCCTTAGGGTTGTTGAACTAATAAAGTGGGAACAATCACATCATTGATTCATTCCTTGTTTATCGATTAGAGTACAAATATATTCACCGGTCATAAAAAGGAGCTTTCTATAAGCAAAATCGTTATTTTTAACTAGTCATAAAAATGACAGGATTATCTGTCGACAACAGGAGATTATATCAATGAAACGATTTTTCATGGTTGCCACCATGATCTTTTTATCGCAATCACAACCGATTTTTGCTCAAAGTGAAGCAGGGGCAATCTTTTTGCTCATAGCACCAGGTGCTCGTGCCGGGGGTATGGGTGAAGCTCAAGTTGCTGTAGCTAATGATGTCTATGCAAGTTACTGGAATCCTGCTGGTTTGGCTTTCCTACAAGGTTCTGAAATAGCACTGATGTATGTAGATTGGCTACCTAATTTGGCTGATGACATGCATCATGATTTTCTTGCCTGGCGCAAACATTTTCCTAATTTGGGCACCCTTGGGGGTCATTTTATATTTTTAAGTCTTGGCGAACAAATCAGAATGGGTGAGACTTCAGAGGCTTATCTAGGTATATTTAACAGTTATATGGCAGCATTTGCTTTTTCGTATAGTTCACTGCTTTCGACAAAATCATCTTTTGGATTGAATGCAAAAATCTCTTACCAGCATTTGTCAGAGTATGGCGCCGGCAGTGAAAGGGGTAAAGGTACTGCCACTGCTTTTGGCTATGATATTGGCTATTTACACAAGGAGTTTTTAATTCCTGATCTAACCATGGGGCTCACCATAACGAATATTGGTCCAAAAATATCATTTATTGATCCCGCCCAGGCTGATCCGCAACCCACTAACTTTACGTTAGGATTAAATTATGCTTTGGTCCAATCTCAATTCAATAAACTGAATTTGGTATATGACGTGGACAAACTGCTAGTCGCAGCATATCGGGATATGGATTGGGATGGTGATGGATATGTCGGTGGATATGATAGGAATGGTCATGCGTCCACCAAGAATTCAGACTACAATAGAGAAGGCCAGCAGGAAACTGCCCATTCCGATCCGATCTACATAGGTATTTTTACTTCATGGGTTGATGATTGGCTGTTGGGCGGTGATATAGATATGGTTCCACATTCTTCCAGTGATCAACACGATCACATCATTGGCGGTTATGAACGGGTGCAGGTAGAGGATGATTTTGAATTTATTCCAACTGAAGGAAAAAAACCCGGTGATCCCGGTTGGGGAGAATATAATGAATTTGGTCAAAAAGAAGTGGGTAGCGGAGATAGGAGAACAATAAAGAACGAATTAGATAAACTGGTACATAATTTCGGTACGGAATATTGGTATGGACAGTATTTTGCGATGCGCTGTGGCTTTCTCTATGATAGAATAGGTAAAATAAGCAACCTCACTTTTGGTGTTGGATTACGTTTTGCGGCATATGGGTTTGATTTCGGTTACACAGCTGGCGAAGCGGGTCACCCCTTGGCCAATACCATGCGTTTTTCACTGAATATTGAATACTAATATTCCTTTCTCGCAGTAATAAATTCAAATGATGAAACGAGCATTTGTACTGTTCATTTTATTGATGACAAGTTACCCCATTTCTTCACAGATATTAGGAGATATATCTGTAAAGATTATTCGAGTTTCGTTTCAGCATGACAACCTTGACGGGACAACTGGAAATGGGGATTTTCTTTATGAGATAGATTACGATACTTGTGCTGAATACACGATAGATCCGATACCACACGATAAGAGTTATTTTGAATCGCAATTGAGCGCACTCAATCATTATTTCCGGGCAGTCTCATATGATAAGTTTGGGATTGATTTGGATCGTTCAGCCGTGTATCCTGAAGGGAGTGAAAATTCCTTTAAATTGGGGAATACGATGGATTATTATCATCCCTATGCCGAAGATGATATTCATGATGAACGATTGACGGAATTATTTGTGGAAGCGGTTACTCTGGCTTATTCCACTGAGGGTATTCAATTTTCAGATGAGGATTTAGTTGTAATCGTCCATGCCGGAATCGGTCAGGATTTTTCACTCCCATTTCTCGACCCGACACCGGAAGATATACCATCAACTTATGTTGATGCGAATATGTTGTCTATGTATAATGAGGGGCCGTTAACCATTGGTAATGCAATCATCACCCATGGCATCATTATTCCCGAGACCCAAAATCATCTGTTATATCCCATTGCCGAATCCATGTTTTCCACAGCATTCACACCATGCGAGTATCAGTTTGGATTAACTGGTACTTTTGCTTTAATGATCGGCTTTGCTATGGGTTTGCCGCCTTTATGGGACACAGAATCAGGACAGAGCGGGATCGGCGTTTTTGGCTTAATGGACCAAGGAGCAAACAATGGCAGGGGATTGGTCCCTGCGCCGCCTGATGCTTGGACCAGAAAATACGCCGGTTGGGAAGAACCAGTCGTTCTTAAACCAGGAACAACAAGTGTACAATTAGCCAGCCGTGATGAACATAACCTAATCCAAGTGGATATCAACGCTAATGAATACTTCCTGATTGAGAACAGGACTAATTGGTATCGGGGTAGTGTATCCATAGATTCAGCCCGGTATCTGCTTTATGAACAAAGTGGAACTGCAGAACGGTATCCACCATTTGTGGAAGTATTATTTGATTCTGTGGGGATTACCCTGGATTCCAATGGTGTAGTTACCTCCGTTCCTGACTATGATATTGGACTCCCGGCTTCTGGATTGTTGATCTGGCATATTGACGAGAACAATATCCAATTAGGTCTCGCCAACTATTCTGTCAATAGCGATCGGGAAAAACGGGGTGTCGATCTGGAAGAGGCCGATGGAGCACAAGATATTGGTTATCCGAATATTTTCCTTTTCACGGACCCCACAAGCGGTTATTTTGGGGATATGTGGTTTCAGGGGAATCCTGAAATCGATGCACTGGTTGACACGGAAAATGCCCCATTGGAATTTGGACCATTTACCTATCCGAATACGAAAAGCAACAACGGCGCCACAACCTATTTGAGCATAAACAATATTGGACGTCCCAGCGATACTATGTCATTCTTCGTTAAAAATACCGTGCTGGCTGATGGATTTCCTGACACATCACTGCACATTGGTCTTATTCATGATTTTGATGGTGATGGTATAATGGAAATTGTTGGTGGAAAAGATAGTCTTTGGGTTACGGAGAAAGGAGATATTGCAAAAAAACATTATTTCTTTTCTACTAATAATGAAATTTATGATCTTTCAGTAGGAAAATTTTATAACAATGATCGGTTGATTGTTTTTGAAAATGACAGCCCCATTACCTACATCAATCATTTCGAATGGAACTCAAACCAAAAGATATTTGAACATGTGTTCTTCGATTCATTGAATTTTGTTAGCGCAGTTTTCGTGAATGATGTAAACGGTAATCATCCACCACCTAAACTTATTTCTGATGATTTCTTCTTTTCAGCATTTGTTCAAAATAATGATGGCACGATCGATAGCGTAACAAACACTTCTTTACTTGTATTGGCTGATCTGAATATTGATGGGGAAACAGAATATTTATTTATTAGTGACCATAACCCTACCAGAGCATTGTCTGTTGGCAGGTTAGAAGCAAAGCATACAAATAACGTTACAGTTACGGGTTTTCCGATTGATTTAAATGCAAAAAACCATTTTCCATTGATCAAAGATCTTTATGGCGATGAACATCCAGAAATTGTTGTGCAAAATCTTAATAATGAGATCATAATTATTAACTGGCAAGGTACGATCGAATATCAGTTAACTGATTATGGTTCATTGATTTGTCTGGGAGTGTATGCAGGACGCAATGCGATCGTGACTGCATCAGCCATTTGGCTCTTTGATGAAGTAAGTGAGACTAGTGGCAATGAGTGGACATCCGCTCATCATGATTTTGGAAACACTCGTACTTTACATTTAAATATTCCCAAGAGAGTTATAGACACTGCTTTGTTGGATAAAGAAAAGACCTACGCCTATCCAAACCCTGTTCATGATGGATCTGTGAAATTAAGGATCGCTGTGGAATCGGCAGAAAGTGTGGAAGTTACGATCTATGATTTCGCTGGATATTTTGTTAAAAAACTGACATTAGAAACAGTTACAAAAGGGAGTATTCACGAACTTTCCTGGCCAATTGACGATGTTGAATCAGGAGTTTACTTTACCAATATTACCGCGAAGAATGGATCGGTGAGCGAAACAGAGATAATAAAGATCGGTGTGATTAAATAATCCATGGTTCGTGTTAAATATTTCAATGGGCTAATTATTATCATTACAGTTTTGTGCGGTCAATTTGAATACAATCATCCGGAAGTGGAATGGCAAACCCTTGAAACGGAGCATTTTCAGATTCATTTTTATGAAGGAACTGTGGGTTCAGCACGAGAAGGCGCGTATGTCGCCGAACAGGTTTATCCTTACATTACTAGATTATATCAATACGAGCCGCCGACAAAAACAGACATCATTTTTATTGATTTCGATGATATTTCTAATGGGGCAGCTTATTATTATGATAACAAAATTGTCATCTGGACATCGCCGCTGGAATTTGAGCTGCGCGGTAGTCACCGTTGGTTGCAGAATGTGATCACGCACGAATTCACACATATTGTTTCGCTGCAAAAAGCAATGAAAGCTGGATTAAAATTCCCCGCAGTTTATTTTCAATGGGTAGAATACGGAGATGAAAATCGCCCCGATGTCATTTATGGTTTTCCGCAAAAATTGATGAGCTATGCAGTACCCGGTACAGCCCTTCCACCGTGGTTAACTGAAGGTACAGCACAATTTATGTATGTGGGTGCAGATTGGGACCATTGGGATACACATCGAGATATGATTCTGCGCGATCGCGCCTTAAATGATAATTTGCTGTCATTTACTGAAATGAACACCTTTGGGAAAAAGGGAATTGGTAATGAATCGACGTATAATTCCGGTTTTGCGTTATGCCGCTATATCGCCGAAAAATACGGACCTGAAGCACTGCAAAATATCATCAGTGAATTGGCAAAACCATTTCAATATTCCGTTAGTGATGCGATCGCGCATGTCATCGGTATTGATGGGTGGCAATTGTTTAATGATTTTTCGGAAATGCTGATCGATCATTATCGCACGATTGCTGAAAGTGTAATCAATAATGAATATTTTGGGCAGCTATTGTTAGAGAAAGGGACTGCAAATTTATATCCAAAATGGTCTCCGGACGGTGGTCGGATCGCCTATTTATCAAACCAAGATAATGATTTTTTTAGTCAGACAGATCTATTCATCTATGATGTAGAAACAGCTACAGTTAAAAAAATAGTCAGTGGTGTTTTTTCTGCACCGTTTTGGCATTCAACTCAAAATATTATTTACTATGGGAAAAAATCAATCATACCCGATAAATACGGTTCCCGGTTTTATGATATTTACATGTACAATTTCGACACTGCAGAGGAAACACGTTTAACAAATCACCAACGTGCCTACAATCCGGTATATGTAGATGGGGATAGTTCCATATTTTTTCTATCTACAAAAGACGGCGGACAGAATATTTTTCGGTTGAATTTGAAAAATAACTCTATCCAGAAAATGACGGAGTTTACTGATCGATCCATAATAAGTGGCTTAGCTTATGATGTTGATAGTCGACGCCTCTTATTCAACCGTACCCAGCATCATTACCGGGATACTTATTTTCTGTCTCTTGCAGACTCATCCATGGATAAGATTTTTGCCAATCCATTATGGGATGAGCGGGATGGCGTTTCCAAAAGTCAACGACTGATATATGCTGATGATCGCTCAGGCATCTATAATTTATACATGATCGATGAACAAACAGGCCAACAGGGTTACATCACCAATGTTACCGGTGGAGCATTTATGCCTGATATCAGCCATGAAGGTAAAATTGTTTATGCACTCTATATGAATGGTGGTTATAAAATCGCATTACTAGATTCAATACAATTGATCAATAGCGAGATTGTCGGTTATACACCAACTTATTTCAAGCGCAATGAAGGTTTAACCACTGCATTGAATCAAGAATACAATGAACAGGCAGAACCGTATAATGATGATTTTACTACCATGTTTATTGCACCGCGAATATTGATAGATTATGGCACCATTAAGCCCGGATTTTACTTTTTTTCCAATGAAGTGTTGAACCGTTTAAATGTGTTAGGTGGTGCAGCGGTAAATAGTGAACTTGATCTGGATCTTTTTTTCATTTTCGAGTTTAAACGGTTTTATCCCACGCTATTCGCGGAAGTTTTTTATTTGACTCGAAATACTCAGGAGATAAATTATTATACGACCTATAAACTGGATAATTATTTGAAATTCAGGTTAACTGAATTAAATGCCGGGATGCGTTTCCCTTTATTTGGAACCACCCAATTGGATCTAATGTCATCTTGGCAGGTGTATCGTGCGTTTGTGAAACAAACCATTGCCCATGAGAATATTTATGCCGGGGTTGCTTATGACTATTATCGGGGATGGGTCAACAGTGCTAAATGGCAGTTGAATAGTGTTAAACGTTTTGTTGATAGTGATATAAATCCGTCAAAAGGATACATGTTAACCAGCACTGCCCAGTATGAAAAAAATGAATTTATCTTGTACGACGAATCTTCAGCTCATGATACCTGGCGGATTAACCTGGCTGGTAAATATCATGTACGAATTCCGTTTACAAATCGCTGGACATTTTCATTGGCTAGTGAGGTTGGGTGGCTATCAAATAATAGGGTAAATCCTTTCTTCAATTATTATGCAGGAGGATTGCTGGGGATTAAAGGCTATCCTTTTTACAGCATCGAGGGTACCAGACTCTTGATCAATGACATCATACTACGTATCCCAATATTTTCACAAAGACATTTTCAGCTGGGATGGTTCATCCTGCAAAACAGCGTGATCGGAATCATCTATCAGAACGGTAATGCTTGGAATGGTAATTTCGATTCAGCTGACCTAAAATCTTCTGTGGGAATTCAATGGCGATTTAATGGCTTCTCTTTTTATAATTTTCCGACTGCTATAGAGTTGGAATTGCATCACGGAATGAATCGTTTTGAAAAAACAATCGATGATAAACATTTTGCTTACGGTGGTGAAAACAGATTTTATTTCAAACTACTATTTGGTTTTCAAGAATGAATAGACTATTAATAATCCTATTACTGAATGTTCACCTGTTTGGTGAAGACCTCTTTCATGTTGATGAGCGGTTTGAACCAGCGATGAATATTAATTTTGATAATTTTACATTAATGGATACCACGGTAGAGGACGTTGGAGATTCAATAGAAATTGTGAATTTTCCAGCCAGACCTCTACTCTTTTCATTAATTTTACCGGGTCTAGGTCAATACGTCAATCATGATCCATGGTGGAAACCGACTATTTTTGTTGGTGTAGAGTTATTGTCTATTTACAGTTGGTTACAATGGAATAGGCAGGCCGAGGATATGCGTAAAGAATATGAGATGTTTGGTGACGACCACTGGTCTTTGGAAGCATGGGTGGCGAATACGCATACGCAATTAACTCCATTGCCCGATTTAGCGCAGTATGATGATTTCATATTAGATGGTTCACATAAGCTGGAATTGGAATTGACCGGGGTATTAGCTGAGCAATATGGTACCTATGTCTCTTCTGACTTGTTAGTGACGCATCCCGAATGGATCTATTCAGAAGATTTAAAGGTATTAAAAGATCGGCAATTTTATGAAAATATCGGTAAATATGATCAATTTGTTGGCGGCTGGGATGATGTTAATGATTGGTATGAACTTAAAAAGACTGTAGAAGATACTGTTGAAATTCTATTAATGACCCCAAACAAAAAAAATTACATTGACCAAAGGGCACGGAGTAATGATCTACTGCGCATGGCCAATTACGCAGTGACAGCTCTGATGTTTAATCATGTCATCAGTGGTATGGAAGCAATTTTTTCAAATCAACGCAAGATCCGGAAAAAAATAAAGGACAAAAAAGAAACAAATATTGGTTTATACTATGACCCCAGAAATAAGTATGGTATAGGTGGGGTTAGGATGTCTTTTTACTGGTAAAACGTATGTCTAAAGTCCACGTAATTCTGGTTGGGGCATTATTCTTAATAGCGCTTTCTTGTTTTTCTACCAAACCAGAGAAAGAAATACCCCAGCAAGATCAGTTTAATAACGCAATGCTTTCTTTGGAAAAGAAACGATATTTGCGCGCTCAAGAAGAGTTTGGCAATATCGCCGTCCGCGGTTTACATACTGATTTGGGTGATGATGCCCAATTTTATTTAGCTGAGTCATACTTTTTGAATAAAGAATATGTGTTGGCTATCGCTGAATATGATCGATTGATCAGACGTATGGGCTTTAGTGAATATGTTAAGAAAGCTCGCTGGCGGATAAGCCAATGTTATGTAAAACAATCACCACAATATTATCATGAACAGATTTCCACGGAAAATGCATTAAGTAAATTGCAGGAGTTCATTGATGATTATCCAAATTCTGAATTTAAAGATGAAGCTCTGGCTACAATTGATGAACTCCGGAATAAACTGGCCAAGAAACTTTATGAAACGGGTAAATTATATGTCAAGATGGAAGAATATCAATCAGCTATCATCACCTTTGAAGATTTATTGAGTCAGTATTACGATACGAATTACGTAAGTGATGCGCATTTTCAAATCATTGCTTGCTATGCAAAAAAAGGTGAAATAGAAAAATCCAGGGAGTATTTAGATTTACATATAAACCAAATAAATAATTCTCAACTCGTTGCTGAAGCGGAAAGTATTATTGAGCAATATCAATAATTCCAAATGAATAAAGTGTGTCTTTTTGGAGGTACTTTTGATCCACCACATATTGGGCATTTGCTTGTAGCACAAACAGTCGCTGAAGCAGAAAAATTTGAAAAGATTATATTTGTTTTGGCGAATCAACCGCCATTTAAAAACCATTTTTCAACAGCTGATCATCGTCTTTCCATGTTAAAGATGGCGGTTGCCGGAAATCAGAGATTTGATATTTCAGAAATTGAACTGGAACGAGGTGGTGTATCGTATACAATTGATACGATTACTGCATTCCGGAAAAACGAGGGATTAAACCGCAATGAATTATTTTATTTGATCGGTAGTGATTCGTTGATGAATTTACATACCTGGGAACGACCAGAAAATATTTTAGATAAATGCCAAGTACTGGTAGCCATTCGTCCTGGATTTAGACCAAGTGCAGTTCCTGGATGGGTATTACAAAAAGTACAATTTGCAAATATCCCCCGGTTTGAAATATCCTCAACAACAATACGAGAACGGTGGCTACAGGATAAAACAATTCGCTATATGGTGATTCAGTCTGTGTGGAAATATATAAATGCACACAATCTTTATTCTGAATGATTATAAGCCTGATATTTTTGATCCTGGGCAGTATATTACTTTATTACGGCGCAAAGTGGATTGTAAGTGGTGGAAGTGATCTATCCGCCCGGCTTGGTCTATCACCATTAGTGATTGGCCTGACAATTGTAGCATTTGGTACATCATTACCGGAGATGGTTGTTAGCCTAGCAGCAGCGATTAGTGGGTCATCTACTATTGCAGTTGGGAATGTCGTTGGCTCCAATATCGCTAATGTGGGTCTCGTACTGGGTATTAGTGCATTTATCTTTCCCATTAAGGTTCATTTTGAGCGTATTCGTACGGATCTGATCATTTATATGATTGCGGCCGTTGTTTTCACTTATTTTTGTTCGGATGGCAATATTGTTCGATGGGAAGGTGGACTGTTATTTGCCGCCATCATTTATTATACATATTATTCAATCACCCGACCCCACCATCGTGTAGAAAAAGTTTCTGCTGGTAAAGATTCTGTGCATAAATGTTTATTGTTTATTATTGCCGGATCAGTGCTGCTATACTTCGGTTCAAAATGGTTTGTAAAAGGTGCAATCAATTTGGCCGAGTTATTGGGTGTCAGCGAAGTAGTGATCGGAATGTCCATAGTCGCTCTAGGTACCTCGTTACCGGAGTTGGCTACGTCAGCCGTTGCAGCGTATCGGAACGAAAGTGGAATTTCTGTTGGGAATATAATTGGATCAAACTTGTTTAATATTCTTTCAGTAATCGGTCTGGTAAGTATTATCCACCCGTTGCAGAGCCCGCAGGAAATTTTATTTCTGGAAATTCCATTCATGCTGGCCTTTGGTCTGGTGTTGATTCCTATTGGACTTATGAAACAACCTGTTCCAAAATTATCAGCTGCGATATTAGCGGCTGGCTATGCGTTTTTTATTATACTTTTATTCACCAAATAGATTCCAGAAAAGATTCCAGTGATTAAATTTAAAGATGTGTCTTTCTCCTACGCTAAAGGCTTTGGTTTATCTGATATTACGTTGAAAATTGAAGATGGGGAATTTTTGTTTTTAATCGGACCGACCGGTTCCGGAAAAAGTACACTCTTCCGTTTAATTCATTTGGAACTAATGCCTGAGAATGGTGAGGTGATTGTTGGAGAATATTCTTCCTCTAAAGTTAAGAAACGTCACCTACCCAAATTTCGCAGATCTATTGGGTTTATTGCTCAGGATTATCAATTACTTGTAGATCGCAATTTATTTGAAAATGTGGCACTTCCTTTACATGTGATCGGGTATGGCAGACATGACATTAGCGATCTTGTGATTGAAATGTTGGATGATGTTGGACTAAAAGGTTTAGAAAATCACCATCCTTATGAATTATCCGGTGGAGAACAACAGCGTGCTTGTTTGGCCCGGGCTTTAATTAAAGAACCCGATCTGATCTTAGCAGATGAGCCGACCGGAAACCTCGATCCGGTAATGGCCTTTGACTTAATCAAATTATTAGAGGAAGTGAACAGCGAAGGGACCACTGTATTTATAGCATCTCATAACTATAGTTTAACAAAGAGCAGGAAACACCGGATCCTTGAAATTCGCGATGGAAAATTACGGAAATAAATATGGATAAATTTTTATTTTTGCTTGGTGATGGTTTGAAAAACCTCTGGCGTCATAAACTTACGGTTTTTACAGCGGTGTTTTCTTTATTCCTTGCGCTTTCGACAATCGGAGTGCTGTTCATCGCTGAACAAAATACGAGTCAGTTAATTCAATACATGCGTTCAAAGTACAAGATTGAAGTTTTCTTTGAAGATTCTATTGATAATGAAACAGCAGCGTTGAAGGTCGAGCAAATTCGGGAAATTCCGGGTGTTTATTCAACAACGCTTATCACCAAAGAACAGGCTCTACGTATTTATAAATCTCAATTTAACGAAGATCTGTTGACATTTTTGGATTATAACCCTTTACCGGCAAGTTGTGTTGTAAATATCAAACGCTCATACACGGGAAAATTGGATATTGATCCTATTATAAAACAATTGAAAGCTATCGAAGGTGTTGAAAGCATCAATCATCAGGGCCGTTTGATCCAAAGAATTGAATCATTCTACACCGATGGCATGTTGGGTTTGTCAGTTGTAGCTTTTACAATCATCTTGGTTTCGATATTAATTATTTCTAACACGATAAAATTGACCATATACACTAAAAAAGATTTAATTAATGCCTTGAAAACAATCGGTGCTTCAAACACATTTATTCGTTTGCCGTTTATATTAGAGGGGTTGTTCCAAGGAATATTGGGCGCAACGCTGGCATCAGGTTTATTATTTGGTGCAGTTTCTGGTGCAAATGAGATTTTAGGTCAATTAACATCATTTACTATACAGGCAAACTGGCTTTTTATAATTTGGATATATTTGATTGCCATGGTCATCAGTCTATTTGGAAGCACCCGGGCAATATCCCGTTTTTTAAAAACATAGGATGACAGATAAGCATCTTGTATCTTGTGTACAGAGATCAAAACTTAATAAATTCAGCATCTACATGTCAAAGATTTCCAAAAATTTAACACCCCGCGAAGAGCACGTTTTGAAAGCTGTGGTAGAGGATTACATTCTAAAGAATACACCAATAGGTTCGAATTTGTTAAAAATACAACATTCGTTTAATTGCAGCCCGGCAACCCTTCGCAATGTGATGGCAAATTTAGAAAAACGCAAATTATTGATGCATGCCCATACTTCTTCAGGTCGTATTCCTACCGATCTGGGATATCGCTATTATGTGGAAAATTTGATGGATATTTCAACAGCGGTTTTAGTCGATCAAGAAAACATTCAAGATAAGCTTGATCCCCTTGCAAATAATATTTCTGAACTGCTGCAGACCACTGCTGCCATTCTGGCAAAAGTGACCCATCTTTTTGGTGTAGCGATGATCATTGATTCGGATAATAGTATTTTGTCTGAATTGGAATTGATATCACTATCATCTGATCGGGTCATGTTGGTCATAGGGATGGATTCAGGTTTATTACACTCGATTGTTATCGATCTCAATTTGCCATTTAATGAGCGAGAGATATCAAAAGTCAATGCATTTCTCAAAGAAAAAATACTCGGGCTGACACTTAAAGAAATATTGAATACGTTTATAGACAGGCTTAGCGATTCATCCCTGTCCCAGCATGAGGTAATTCAGATTCTTGTCCGGAATCCGGATGTATATTTTTCAATACCGAATGAGAAAATGATTTATACTTCTTCCCAGAAGGAATTATTTGAACAACCGGAATTCAAAGAGATGGAAACTCTGAAAAAGTCGTTGATTGCCTTTGATAATAACACCTTGGCAAAATATTTCAATACATATATCAAAGCACAAACGGACTATCTTTTGATCGGGAATGAAAACTTGGAAGATATATATTGCGATTACACCATTGTAACAAATGTATTCAAAGGATCATTACTTAAAGGTCAAATCGGTATCATCGGCCCAACTCGATTTCCCTATTCACAAATAACTGGCTTGCTTAAAAAATTCACGGAGATAATGAATCGTGTCTGCTAAAGAAAAAAAGACAACTAAAAAACCCAAAATCAATAAAAAACGGACTGGAGATTCATCGGTTCATGCTTTGGAAAAGAATATTGAAAAACTGACAATGGATTTAAACGATCTGAATGACAAATATATTAGATTGCAAGCTGAATTCGATAATTTTAGAAAGCGGAAAGAAAAAGAAATAATTCATCTCATCCGTTATGAAGGAGAAGATGTAATAAAAAATCTACTAACCATCTTCGATGATTTTGATCGAATGAAGAAATCTGTTGAACACCCGGACCAAAAGAAAAGTTTTGAAGCGATTCAAGAAGGTGTAGCCATGATTGAAAAAAAATTAAACAAATTCTTTCAAGATAAGGATATCCAGCCGTTTGGACAGATTGGAAAAATATTGGATTCTGATATTCATGATGCATTAATGGTGCGGACGGAAAAAGGGAAAAAAAATCACGAAATATTAGAAGTTTTTGAAAAGGGGTATATGTATAAAGATCGTATCATTAGACACGCTAAAGTAGTCGTAAATAAGATATGAGAGATTTTTATGATATCCTTGATGTAAGCAAAAGTGCAAATTCAGACGAGATTAAAAAAGCTTACCGTAAAATTGCTTTAAAATACCACCCTGATAAAAATCCAGGGGATAAGGAAGCAGAATCAAAATTTAAAGAAGCTGCTGAAGCATATAGTATATTAAGTGACAACCAGAAACGCAGTCGATATGATCAATTTGGTCATGCAGGCGTTGGAATGGGTGATGGTGCACAACACGGCTTTAGCGGTAGTGGAATACACATGTCTATGGATGACATTTTCAGTCAGTTTGGTGACGTATTTGGCGATGATATTTTCGGGAATTTTTTTGGCGGTAGAAGGGGCAGAGAACCAATTAGGAAGGGAAAAGATCTACGGGCCACTATCAAACTTAAATTCAATGAGATTCTAATAGGTGTCGAAAAAACGATTCGCATTAAACGATTGGAACACTGTTCAACCTGCAACGGATCCGGAGCGGCGCTAGGTATAAAACCCACGTCTTGCAAGCAATGCAATGGTGCGGGTCGTGTCCGTCAAATGTCCCAGTCATTCATCTTCCAATCTGTCGTTGAACGGGAATGCCCAATATGCAGAGGTTCAGGTCAGGTAATTACAAAGCCATGCAGATATTGTAATAAGGGTTTAGTACATACATCCAGCTCAGTAAAAGTTAAAATTCCGGTCGGTGTAGAATCAGGAAATTATATGAGTTTGAAAGGACAGGGAAATAAAGGAGAAAGCGGACAGTCTGCCGGAGATCTGATTGTATTCTTTGAAGAGGAAAATCATCCTTATTTTTCAAGAGACGGCCAGAATGTTTTTCTAGAAGTCGTGATATCTTTTAGCATGGCAGCATTAGGAGGTGCTATAGATGTCCCTACGATTGAGGGAAAAAAAGTTAGTCTAAAAATTCTTTCCGGTATCCAATCTGGACAGATTTTACGTATGCGCAATAAGGGATTTCCGCGAATCAAGGGTGCTAATCGAGGCGATCAGCTCATAAAAGTACATGTTGAAACACCCCAATCATTGAATGGAAAACTAAAATCTATATTTAAAGATTTACAGGAAAAAGAGAGAAAAATCAAAGATACTTACCGCAAAATAAGTTTATGAGGACCCTATTCACAAAACAAGAACGAGTTGGTATACGACTTTTAGTCTTTTTAATATTGATCGGATTAGTGGCTGGATTTGTACGGGAACAATATTTTACGTTGGATGTGACCGATCAATTTATGCATGACGTTCAATCTTTCCAGGAAGCGAGTACTGCGATTGATCAACCGCTGAGCAATGAACAACAATCTGCGCTAAAAACGAATGACATTAAATATGATAATTCCGTAAAATTGATTGATATTAATTTAGCAAATAAAGAAGAATTAGTATCGATACCAGGAATTGGGCCTGTAACAGCCGAACGTATTATTCGTTTTCGAGAAGACTATGGTGCATTTAAAACATTGGATGATTTATTGAAAATCAAGGGCATTGGGCCAAAATCATTAGCAAAGATGAAAACTTATATCCAGATTAAACATAATCATAATGAAGAATGATATTAAAAATCGAAAAGCACGCGCTGACTTATTAGAGTTGTTTATTGTTCTTGCTCTGATCTTTATGATCACCACAATTTATGTACCAAAAGCTATTTGGGAAGAAGAGTTGATGGCCGAGACTGAAAGCCGGTTCAATATGCAGAATCTCTATGACGTTGAGTCGTTTTATAAATCGTTAACTGATTCATTTATTGTTGATGTTGAATGGGCAATTAAAGTAGTGAATACTGTGCGGGACTCTTTGCATGCTGATTCTACGTATTTCGGAGAGAAAGAATTTATGTTTGAAGGCCTCGTTTTGAACGTAAATATACCAAAAGGTTTTGATGTTGATTTTGACACGACATTCGGGTTTGCCAAAACCAGGCGGGATACTATAATTGATACCACCCATATGATTGTCATGTTTATGGAAAAAATTGATCGGAATGATACTTTGTATGTTCAAAACAACAAATTAGCTGAATATGAACAGGATGAAAATTTTGTAAGTCTCATCGAATCTGAATCCAATGAACGATCTGAACGTGTGGATTATTACGATTCTTATCAACCAGATATGAATATGTTGAATTGTCCCTTGACCGGAGAACCATATAGAATCACAGTATCAGATTCTAAAGAGAGTGTTCGTATTGCCAGTCCAATAACTGATATCTATAAAGAACGCCGTTATTTAATCTTTGCATTAGAAGCAGCCAGCCATGGCTACATTAATGATGGTACTCGTAGTTGGGACTAATATTTCTTTTTGATTTATCTCTCGTTCAGTGAGCAACATTTACTGTGTACCGTTTGGTCGGTAAACGAGGCGAAAACACTTCTAACTCAAATTGTTCAAATCCCTCTACCAGGTGATTTGGGCAGTGCCAGAGATGAAGAAACATTTAATCTAATACTGGCCAATGCATTTAATTCCCTGGCTGATCAAGTAGAAATCAACAGTCATGAGGTGTTGCTCACAGTTCCGAACTATTGGTCACATCGTGATTTTACTGCTGTGGACCAGGAAATGAGTAATGAGGATATATGGAATTTTATTTTATGGCAAAAAAATCAACGATACGGGGAAAAATCGAATAATTATTTTACCTTTTGCGAATCAAATCAATCAAATATATATCATGTCGTTCATATACCTAATATCTATGTAACAACTTTAAAATTATCAGTAAATGAACTTGGCGGGATTGCCAGTTGGTTAGGTACAGAATCCATGACATTTACCGGTACAAAAACATCCACATTTGGTGTCTGTTATCAGCTTGGTACCAGTTATGATTTGTATGTAATAAATAGACAAGCGTTGTACACCGGTACTGTGCGATTAATCAAAGGTAAATGGAATGTAACCAATGCATTTGGATTTAAAGATCAATTAGAAGCATTGCTTAACGCTGGCAAATCATCAGTCAATCAATTTCTAACTCAAATATATTGCTTGGACCGGTTATCCCCAAAACGTGAATATCATTGGGTTGGTTTTAAGTTTAAATATATTAAACCGTTTGCTCATGCTCCGAATGAGGGTATGCTTGCGGTGGATAACCTGTCGGATCGTTTGCTGTCTATTCAATCAATCCTGGCTGATGAGCGATTTCAACGTTCTGGGATCAATTTTTTCAAGGATGAAGGAATATGCGAGGTTAAACAACAGAGTAATGTTGAATTGCAGTCCGAGCAAAAAAAGAAGCAGTCACCAATGCCCACAATGAAAAAGTCCCCTGGAACAAAAAAGCCGAAAAAGTTCAGGAAAAATAGAATACAAACTATTTCACAAAATTTTGTCAGGACCCTTACGATTATTATTTTTTTAGTAACTATTATTACGTCAATTCATTTGCAAAACCCCGGACTATTACCCTTACCAACTTTCAATACATACGCGACCAATAATATGCATCCTCCTTCAACGTTATCATCTTTTGAGGAGATACGTAGATACCCTGCGCAACTGGAAAAAACACTAAATGTTTCTGCTGGAATACTATCCAACTTGGATTATGTTGATGCTCTATTTGATTCGGTTATGATCGGTTTTGTATCGGTTACAGGGAGTGCCATGAAACTTGAAATTTTTTATGGCGAAACTATAAGTGTAGATTTTACTGGATTGGGAGAAATGTCTAATTATTCAACGCAAGTCAGTAATTGTTGCGGTGGATATAAACATATTTATGATTTCAGAATTCCTCACCAGAATAATTCAATGAGCGGCGTGACGGCCAGTGTAGCGACATTTAAAGCTGCCATTGCGAACATGGCATTGCAAGCTGAAGAACTACCTGTGATTGAGAGTGGTTCTTTTATCCAAACACCGTTTATACTCAAAACAAATGATGATATAATCAGAAAAGAACTCTTTAATATGATTAAGCATTTTAAAGCAAATGTTGCGGTACGTAAAGTGGTCATCAATACGGACCCTAAAACTGGATTATCGCAATCTGTAACGAATTTATCAATTATTGAACGCAAAGGTGTTTGATGCGTATTCTTGCGGGTCAATACAAAGGTCGCTCGATCAAAACGATTGCTACAGCAGCTTACAGACCCACCCAATCGCGTATAAGAAAAAGCCTGTTTGATATATTTGGACCACTGATGCAGCTTTCGTTTGCTGATCTTTTTGCCGGAAGTGGTATAATCGGATTTGAAGCTGTTAGTCGTGGAGCGGCGCAGGTTACTATTGTTGAGAACCAGTATTTCGCAGTTCAGTTGCTCAAGGAAAATGTACAATTATTTGACAACGATCAGTTGGAATTATTACCCGTTGATGTTTTCAAATTTTTGCGTAATTGTAACCGGTTTGATATTATTTTTGCAGATCCACCTTATCAATATCCTGATATTGATACACTGGTTAATTTGGCGTTATCCAAATTGACTAAAAACGGTCGATTTGTATTAGAATCGGAGAAAAATGCTATATTACCAAGTGGTGCTAAACATAGGTTTTATGGTGATACACAATTGAGCTTTTGGACAGTATGAGAAAAATAATTTACCCGGGTACTTTTGACCCTATCACCAACGGTCATTTAGATATTGCTGAACGGACTGCTAAACTTTTTGATGAATTGATTATTATTGTTGCGAATAATCCGATAAAACATCAAATGTTCAGTGCTAAAGAACGCATCAACATGATTGAGGCTTCAATCGGTCATCTGAATAATGCAAAAGTGATGTCGACCAATGGGTTGATCACTAAATTTGCAAAAGAAAATGATGCGATAGCAATCGTACGGGGATTACGGCATGTCAGTGATTTTGAATTTGAATTTCAAATGGCCATGATGAATTATAAAATGGAGCCGGGTATTACGACCATTTTTATGATGCCCGACGAAAAATATATTCATCTTAATTCATCTATACTAAAAGATATTGCACGATTAAAGGGTGATATTTCTGATTACGTTCCTTCCCACGTAGAAGAACGAATACTGAATAAATTGAATAGCTGATCATTTGTAAATTTTAATCGTTTACTTCCACAATCAAATTCGTTTATTTAAATAATATGCCAACATACGATTACATTTGCAAAAATTGTGACAATACGTTTGAATTTTTTCAAACGATGTCTGCTGATCCTATCACCATTTGTCCTGCGTGTAAAGGAGACCTACGCCGCATTGTTAGCGGTGGAACGGGTTTAATATTTAAGGGCTCCGGCTTTTATTTAACTGATTATAAAAAGAATAAACAGTCGGAATCGGGTGAGACAAAGCAAAAAGAAAAATCAACGGTTAAAGAGCAGAAAGAAAATTATTAATGCCCGAAAATGTTCATTACAGCATACCTGAAAATGGTGAAAAGATCACGATACGGGATGGGGAACTACAGATTCCCGATCAACCCATAATCCCTTTCATAGAGGGTGATGGCATTGGTGCTGATATTTGGTTTGCGACCGCGATGGTGATTGATGCTGCAGTTAAAAAAGGGTATGGAGATAGAAAAAGAATCCATTGGATGGAAATTTATGCAGGTGAAAAATCATATAACAAAATCGGTAAATGGCTTCCGGATGAAACACCGGCTGCCATCAATGAATTTATTATTGCAATCAAAGGGCCGCTGAGCACACCAGTAGGAGGTGGCATAAGAAGCCTCAATGTGGCCATGAGGCAAATATTGGATCTCTATGCATGCGTTCGTCCGGTGCGGCATTTCGAAGGTGTACCCAGCCCGGTATTAAAACCCGGCCAGCTGGATGTGGTAATATTCCGTGAAAACACTGAAGATGTATATGCCGGTATCGAATGGCAAAGTAATACATGGGAAGCGAATGAGATTATAGACATCATCCGTGAGAAATTCGGAAAGAATATTCGCGAACGGTCCGGAATTGGTATTAAATCCATTAGTCCTTTCGGTTCCAAACGTCTTATAAAAAAAGCCATCGAGTATGCGATTGTTCATCATCAAAAAAGTGTGACATTTGTTCATAAAGGCAATATCATGAAATTTACAGAAGGTGCCTTTTGTGACTGGGGTTATGAATTAGCCCGGGAAGAATTCCCGGATGATACCATTTCTGAAGAAGAATTATGGGATATTCATGCAGGAGTGGTAAGAGATAAAGTGATCATCAAAGATAGAATTGCAGACGCAATGTTTCAACAAATCCTGTTGCGGCCCGATGAATATGATGTGATCGCCACATCAAATTTGAATGGCGATTATTTATCTGATGCCGGGGCAGCACAAGTGGGCGGCCTGGGTATGGCGCCGGGAGCAAATATGGCCGATCATATAGCATTATTCGAAGCCACCCATGGGACAGCACCAAAGTATGCTAATCAGGATAAAGTAAACCCGGGGTCCCTTATTTTATCTGGTGTGATGATGCTGGATTATATGGGTTGGGGAGATGCACGACAATTAATTGTCAATGCCGTTCAAGAAACAATCAAGCAAAAGAAAGTTACTTATGATTTGGAGCGGCAAATGACTGGTGCTACCAAACTGTCTACTTCAGAATTTGCGGAAGCGATCATCAGTAATATGTGATTTGGTTTTATTAGGAATTTTCTTGCTGCGCTACTCCCACAATTAGTTTTTATTATTTATGTTGTAATGTCATGTTTATTGATTATACGGTCATCAAATGTACATCTGGGAATGGGGGTGCCGGCGCGGTATCCTTTAGACGGGCCAAATACGTACCTAAAGGTGGGCCTGATGGCGGAGATGGGGGGAAAGGTGGAGATATAGTTTTTATAGCGGATAAACATCTGCACACGCTCTTTGATATCCGATATAAGAAAAATTACTTTGCAGAAAACGGTCGACCCGGCGCCGTTAATCAAAAGACCGGAAAAAATGGAAAAGATATTCATATAAAAGTTCCTTTAGGTACAATGGTCAGAACTGAAGGGTCTGATGTTGTTGTGGCTGACCTGGTTGAAGATGAACAAGCAATTACTGCTCTAAAAGGCGGCCAGGGCGGACGAGGTAATGTTCGCTTCAAGTCCGCAACGCACCAAACTCCCCGATTCGCCCAGCCCGGCAAAAAAGGTGAAACTGAAACCTTTGTTATTGAATTAAAACTACTCGCGGATGTCGGTCTTGTAGGTCTACCCAATGCTGGAAAATCGACTCTATTATCTGTCGTATCGTCAGCCCGCCCCAAAATCGCAGATTATCCCTTTACGACTTTAGAACCAAATCTAGGGATCGTAAAATGTGATAGATACCGATCATTCATTATGGCTGATATCCCGGGATTGATTAAAGGCGCCGCCGAAGGTAAAGGATTGGGGCACCAATTTTTAAAACATTTAGAAAGAACAAAATTACTATTATTATTGATTGATTGTACAGAACCAAACCCCAAATCTGTTTATGATACGTTAATTGGAGAATTACACACCTTCAATCTGGATTTGGCTGAAAAACCGAAATTGATCATTATGTCCAAGTCAGATCTGCAAAATGAAAAAACAAAAGATAATTGGTTAAACATTGGTGCTCATTTGGAATTATCTGCAGTTTCTAATCAAGGTATAGAACGAATCATTCAACATATATCCAAAATAATTCATGAACAGAACTGATCTGGAACAACTAATAAATTTATTGAATGTACCCAAATTAGGTCCCCTACGAGTCCGGAATTTGCTTGCACATTTTGCAAATACCGAGGCAGTATTCAAAGCGAGTAGGAAAGAGCTCTGCCAACTGGACGGTATAGATATTTCTATCGCGGAAGCCATCGCTCATTATAAAGATTTCAGTTACGGCATAGACGAAGTGGAAAAAGCAGAAAAAGCATCCGTTTCCATGATTACAATCTGGGATGACGAATATCCACTGCTGTTAAAGAAAATATATGATGCGCCATTAGTTCTATATACAAAAGGTCAACCGCTGAAAAAGGAAGAAGATGCGGTTGCTATTGTTGGTACACGAAAATACACACCTTACGGAAAAAGTATGACCAAATCCGTCACAACAGATTTGAATCGTTCGGGGATTACAGTGGTCAGCGGTTTAGCCCGGGGCATTGACAGCATTGCCCACAAGGAAACAGTGCAGAACAACGCCCGCACAATTGCGGTGTTAGGCAGTGGGATGGACGTGATATATCCGGCGGAGAATAAACAACTTTTTCGAAAAATTTGCGAACAGGGTACCGTTGTATCTGAATATCGATTCGGAACCCAACCGGACTCCGGAAATTTTCCCCGGCGGAATCGGATCATCAGTGGTTTAGCTCATGCCACTGTGGTTGTGGAGGCCGGTCATAAAAGTGGTGCGATTCTTACTGCATTAAATGCCATTGATCAAAATCGAGATGTATTTGCTGTCCCCGGTCGGACTACAGATTTGCAAAGCAAAGGTGCGAACCGATTGATTAGAAACGGTGCGTTTCCATTGGAAAGAGGAAAACAGGTTATTGAAGAAATTCAGTCCCGTCTGTTCAATCCGACCCAACCTCGACAGGAAAAAATTAACCTTCATTTAACCGATGATGAGCATGCATTGCTGCAGTTTATTGATCACCAGCCTAAGCATATTGATAATATAGTGTCTTCTTCCGGGATCGATTTGACGAAAACGCTAACATTATTACTGGGGATGGAATTGAAAGGTGCTGTGATCCAGTTAAGTGGGAAACAATTTGTCCGCGCCTGATGCGTGCTTTAATTTCAGCACCTTGTAATTCAATACAATTAACACACTTGGAGAGGTGGCCGAGTTGGCTGAAGGCGCTCGCCTGCTAAGTGAGTAATCGGAGATAATCTGGTTCGAGGGTTCGAATCCCTCCCTCTCCGCCAGTTCTATTATAAAACGAAACAATCAGGAGGCGTGGCAGAGCGGTTGAATGCACCGGTCTTGAAAACCGGCAAGGGTGCACACCCTTCAGAGGTTCGAATCCTCTCGCCTCCGCCAATCTAGGCGGGGGTCTGGGGGGAGCCGCGAAAAATTGAAAGGAAATTTTTGGTTTTGTTTCTGTTGTTTCCATTAAGATGAAAAGTTGATTAATGTTAATGGGTCTATTATAATGGTTGTATGACAAATAAATTAAGCGATAACATCAAAAAGCATCGCCAGAAAAAAGGTATTTCGCAAGATTGTCTATCAAAAGAGGAAAATTTAGCTTTGAATAGAATTGTTAAAATAGAAACCGACCAAAACCCCAACCCAACCGCCGAGACATTGCAAAAAATCGCCAAAGCACTCGGCGTTAGTGTCGGCGATCTATTTAATAAATAACCATGAAAACTCATCAATATCTATACATCATCACAAATATATCAATGCCAGATATCTGTAAAGTTGGAATAACCAATGATATTGAGAAGCGTTTGAGAGATTTAAATAAAACATCAACCCCAACCAGATTCCAGTTATACGAAAAATTTGAATTAAAAAATCCAGAAATACTGGAACAAAAAATTCTGCAGAATTTTGCAAAACAAAGAATAAATCGGAAACGAGAATTTTTACAAGTTCACCCTGAAAGGGTTTGCGATTTTATTATAGACAACAAAAACATTGCTCCAGAAAAAGAATCAGAAGTAAAAGGTAAATTTGCAAAACTTAACATTAAAGAAGGCGAAATATTGAAATTTAAAGAAGGTGATGAAATTTATCAAAATATCACCGCAATAGTTGGTAAGGGAAATACAATTATTTATAAAGATAAAAATTCTTCTCTCTCGAAATCAGCTCAAAGAGTTTTGGAAGAAAAATTTGGTAAAAGTTGGAAAGCTGTACAGGGTACAATCTTTTGGACATACAAAGGTAGAACAATCCGAGAGCTGATGGATGAAAACAATATATAATTTCGCAAAATAAACTATGGAAAACACTTTTGAACAATTAATAAAAAACGGCGAGCAAAAAGGATACTGGCGTATCCACAATAGCGGTGCGCGTATTGAATATCTACTGTCAAAGCACAAAGAACGGTTCACTGACCCAGAGGAAAAAGTCCGTGCTGAGTATTATTTCAACCTGATTGAGAAATACAACTATCCAGCAAAGCGCATTGAATTGGAAACCGAAATGCCTGATCGCACACCGGAACGCTACGCCGATATTGTAATTTACGAGGACGACGAAAAGACCAAGCCGTACATTGTTGTTGAGTGTAAAAAAGATGGTGTGTCTGACGCAGAATTTGAACAAGCGACTAAACAAGCAATCGCCAACGCACGAGTTTTGCACGCACCATACGCCAGTTGTGTTGCCGGTAACACACGATGTGCAATGGAAACAAAAACATGGAATGATAAAGAACCGGAAAAAGCAACAATCACCGATATTCCGATTTTCTATGGAAAGATTGAAGAGTTTCGCTACAAAAAAGGCGATCCTGATTGGGATTTGAAAACATTGGAAAAACATGAACTTATCCGTGCGCTTAAAAAATCGCACGACACGCTTTGGGCAGGTGGAAAGCGTAACCCCACTGTCGCTTTTGACGAGTTAGCAAAAATTATTTTTGTAAAAATCCGCGATGAAAAGTGTGGGCGTAGGGACAACGAACATTATGATTTTCAAATTAAAACGCACGAACCGGCAAAAAGCGTCTTCAAGCGTGTTAATGCGATTTATGAAGAAGCTAAAGAGAAAGACCCGGAAGTGTTTAGGGAGAGTTTGAAAATTGAACCCGAGGAACTTTATACGGTTGTCGGACACTTGCAGGGGCTTTCTCTCTCCAAAACTGATTTGGACACCAAAGGTGTCGCTTTTGAGCAGTTTATGGAAGATTTTTTCAAGGGCAAAAGCGGACAATACTTTACCCCGCGAGAGATTGTTGATTTTGCTGTAGAAATGATGAATGTAGGAAACGATGATCTTGTTTTGGACCCTGCTTGTGGTAGTGGCGGTTTCTTGCTCTATACTTTGGATAAAATACGCGAGCAAGCAAAAGAATTTTACCAAGGCGACGAGGCGGAGAAATTCCGCCACTGGCACGACTTTGCACAAAACAATCTTTTCGGTATAGAGATAAACGACTCAATCGCACGCGTTGCCAAAATGAATATGATTATTCACGATGACGGACACACGAATGTCATCGGTTTTGATGCACTGGAAGATATAAACAAAATGACTTCCAAAAATCGTGGATTTATGAAAAACAGTTTTGACATTATTGTCACCAATCCGCCGTTTGGTGCTAACATCAAACGAGGCGAACACGCTTATCTTGAAAATTTTGAACTTGGCAAAAACGGCAAGAAAACACGCAACAACCAAAAGACCGAGATTTTATTTATTGAGCGATGTTTGGAATTTCTAAAGCCTGGCAAGGGTCGAATGGCAATCGTCTTACCGGATGGCATACTCACAAATTCGTCTTTGCAATATGTCCGCGATTTTCTGATGGGCAAAGCACAAATTTTGGCGGTGGTGTCATTGCCACAATTTACTTTTTCTCATTATGGTGCGGGAGTAAAAAGCTCACTTGTATTTGTCCGTAAAAAAGAGGAGGGAGAGGACTTGGGGCGATACAAAATTTTTATAGCAATCGCCGAGCGAATTGGTTATGACGCAACCGGAAAATTAGATCCCAAAAATGATCTTCCCATAATTTTGGAGAAATACCATGAATTCAACAAATAATATGCCAAAGAAAAACCAACAATCACCAGAAACTTTTATCGTTTGGAGTGACGAGGTAATTGGCCGTCTTGATCCATTTTTCTATCGTCCAGTATTCAAGCAATTGATTGCGCCCATAAATGACACAAAACACGAAGCCATTCCTTTGGGCGATATTGTTGAATTTTCCATAGCTGGCGATTGGGGCGAGGATCCAAATACTTTTGAACCAAACCCTAACTATACTCTTTGCAATGTATTGAGGAATACAAATTTTGATAATAAATACAACTTCAACTTTGACGATGTTGCGCAAAGATACGTCCGCAATGATAAGGTGGAAAAATTAGCATTGCAAAAAGGAGAAATTTTGATTGAAAAATCGGGCGGTAGTCCTGTGCAACCTGTCGGCAGAGTCGCTTTTGTTGAAGAATTGCCTTTTGAAAATCCTGTCGTGTTCAGCAACTTCCTACAAAAAATAAAAATCGCTGACAATGAGTTTTTTCCTGAGTATGTCTTCACATATCTGCAAGCAATCTATCACTTGGGATATACCGAGTTTTTGCAAAACCAAACAACAGGTATTAAAAATTTGCGTCTTGATGACTTCTTTAATATCAGGGTTATCAAGTTGCCTAAATCTGAGCAAAAGAAAGTGGCAAAGCTTGCTTTTGACATAAGAGAAGAGGTAAAGCAATTAGAAGTACAGGCGTTAGAAGTCCTAGATTCAATTGATGATTATGTATTAGGCGAACTCGGCATAAAACTTGAGCCGGAAGAAGAACAAATGACTTTTGAAATTTGGAGCGATGAAATCACGGAAAGAATTGATCCGTCGTTCTTTAGACCAATTTTTGAAACATTAGACAATGCTTTTGCTACAACAAAATATAAAACAGGGACTTTATCGGATTTGTCGTTAAAAATTACAAGCGGAGCGACACCCTTGTCAAAAGGTGACGCATATATAAATGCCGACACAGGTGTTCCTTTTGTGCGAAGTGGAGATATAAACATGGACAATAAAATTGATTTTGAAAATTTACTTTATCTCAAACCAGAAGTTCACAACAAAAAATTAAAGGGTTCACAATTACAAAAAGGAGATTTACTTATCGCTATTGTCGGAGCGACAATTGGACAAATTTCCGTATATGAAGATGACAAAGAAGCTAATATTAATCAGGCAATTGCTCTAGTGAGATTAAATAAGAATGAAATAAATCCTGAGTTTGCAAAAGAATTTCTGTTTTCCACAATTGGTCAAATGCAATTGGATCGGATAAAGCGACCCGTTGCGCGCGCAAACATAAATCTAAATGAAGCTGGGAACATGAAAATTATTTGTCCGGTAAAACAGAAGCAAGACGAAATGGTGAGAAGGATTAAAAAAATCCGCACGCGAGCAAACACACTCTTTGCTGAAGCTGACAAACTCGTCGCAAGTACACAAAAGCAAGTTGAAAAGATGATTCTAGCGTAATTATGTTTATCCAAAAAATCACTATCAAAATTTTTTGACTCTTCCTCTCGGAAAGCGAATTTGTGATTGACAACATCAATACTCCCGACGGCAGAAATGAGGGTTCGGGCAAAGGTTAATATTTCACCGCTAGTTCTATTATAAAACGCAACAATCAGGGGGCGTGGCAGAGCGGTTGAATGCACCGGTCTTGAAAACCGGCAAGGGTGCATACCCTTCAGAGGTTCGAATCCTCTCGCCGCCGCCTTCCTTTTTGCCAGTCTGCTTGGGCTTCGCCCCCAAAACTTTTCGGCGGACGGACGGCGGGACCTAAATTTGGGTGGTGGGTGAGATTAGTATTTTTTAGAATTTCTAACCTTTGTTTTAATTATAACTCAATCTGCATGATTAAAATAGGCGCCTATTTTTATATAGATTGTTAGCAACTGGCCTTTTTTTGTTTTTCGTTTCAAAATTTCAAGAAGGGTCGGGGGATTGGAATTTTTGAAACTCCTTATTTGGACTGATAATACTCTTCAATGCACACATTTTTTAGAATTTCTGTATATTTCTAGCCAAATCAAAGTCATCCTTTGTGTCAATCTCCACCCAAGCCAAACCAGTGATATTAAGCGCATGAAAAGACTCTCCTTTTTCAAACAGCCGCTCATATGTAGCTTCATAATATTCTTGGTGATTTTTTTTGTCTTTCATCACTTCTTCCAATTCTTGAAATAATAGTTTTGCCGTATGCTTTCCAATTTTTTCAATGCCAATAGACTCTCCAATTGCTTTTTGAGGATCAACGGTTTTACTGGCTTTCAAAATTTTATTTTTGTCGTCAATTATTACTTTAATTTTTTCTGTATTGGGATGTATATTTTTATCAATACAGAGAGCATTTTCGTATGGACATTCAATAAGTTTTTTCAGTATTTCTTTACCGAAAACAACATCTGCATCAAATTTGATAAAATCAGAATTCTCTACAAAATCCTTAGCGAGTAATAAAGAAAACCCAGTATTGGTCTCTGCATATTTTTTATTTGTTACAAAATATGTTTTTAGATCTGGAAACTTTTTTTTAACATATTCGTTTATCTGATTTTCCAAATAGCCAGTTACAAAAACAATTTCGTTGATATGATAATCTTGAATATTAGAAATCATCATTTCTAAAATAGTTTTATTGTCAATCTTCAAAAGGCTTTTTGGACAATTATCAGTTAGCGGGCGGATTCTTGATCCAATTCCAGCGGCAAGGATAATAGCTTTCATATTATTTTTCAGTTACAGATTGAATTTAAGGATGTAGATTGCAATGAGTCTGATACTCACGTTGCCAAGCGCAGTATATACCATAAAAAATCTGACTTATTGCAAAAACCCAAAGCATTGGCACGAAAATATTGAAAATCAAGGCAGCAGAAAGCATAAAAATAAAAACCCCTTCATTAAAAAAAAGTATTTTCCTTTGTTCTTTTATAAACCATAGTACATTGGTGGATACCCCATATCCAAGTCCTGCGCTCTCTTTTTTATCTTTCTCTTTATCAAGATTTTCTTGATGTTTTTTTATCAAATATTCTTTATCATCGCTCATCTCGGTATAAATAGTGACATATTTTATATAACCACGTAATAAGTAAAACGAAACCCCAACAAAAGTTAAAAAAACGGGAATGACGGTTTGAGTTTGAAGATAAGCGGTATACCCCACTGCTCCAAACCAAATAATTACCTGTATTTTATCTGTTAACTTATCGAAATAACTTCCCGATCGCGATGAAGTGCCTCTATATCTGGCCATCTGCCCATCCATGCAATCGAGTACATGGCTAATATGAATGAGTATAGCGGCAATGATGAAATGTGTAGTTCCCCCAATTACAATAAATACTGTCGCAATTATAGCAATAATAAAAGAAAATAATGTGATGAGATTTGGCGTTAGCCACGTATAATCAACAACAAAATAATTAACCGCTATTGCTAACGGAGAAGTTACAAAAGATGACCACCATTCATCATCCTTAGTTTTTGTTGCCCATAATTTATCAAGTTTCTCATTCATATTATTTATAGTTAATTAGATAATTTTTTATCAAAACCCTGTAATATTTCTTGCAACGTATCTAAGAAGAATTGAATTTCTGTTAAAGATAATTCGCCAATATTTCCTACCTGAAAAATCTTATCTTTGAATACTCCCCTTCCTCCATAAATAATAATTTTCTTTTCTCGCAATTTTTGTTGCAAAACACTAACCTCAATATATTCAGGGGTATATACAGTTGTCAAAACAGAGCACATGTCATTTTCATCAATCAGGAATTTCAAGCCTAATTTCTTCATACCCATTCGCAAAATATTTGCTCGGTTTAAAAGATTTCTGTGGTGATTGGAAACTCCTTCTTGTAGTATGTTTTCAAGAGCTTGTTCCAACGCAAAAAACAAAGGAACTGCTGGCGTATTCGGGGTTTGTGAAATGAAATTTATAAAATGATAAAATTTATATAAGCTTAAATACATAGTTTTTGCTTGTATATCTTTCAATTTTTCAAATTCCTGGTTTTTACCTACTACAAAAGATAATCCTGGATAAGAAGCAATTGCTTTTGAGCTTGAACTCGAACAAAACGATATGTTACATTTTTCCAAATCAATAGGCTCTGCTCCCACACTACTCACGCAATCCACAATAAATAGGGAGTTATAGGCTTTTGATAACATACCTACTTCCTCTATTGGATTGAGTAAGCCTGAGCTTGTTTCATGGTGCACCATGGCGATAACATCAATCTTATTCTTTTTGATAAAGGTTTCGATTTTCTCCAAATCAAATTTTTCTCCCCAACTAAATTTCAACGCAAAAGTATTTTTATTATGAACTTCCGAAATATGAAATAACCTTTCTCCAAATTCCCCATTAGAGATGGTTAATATATTTTTGTCTCCCACAGTGGAAGAAAGCATTGATTCATTCGCTGCTGTTCCCGAACCGGTAATAACAACAGCCCTGTAATCGGTTGTATTCTTTATTTCAAAGAGTTGCAATAACTTCTTCTCAATACTTTGCAATAAAACATCAAAATCCTCTTCTCGATGACAAATATCTTCTTTGCAAATTGCCATACGAACATTTTCTTCAACATTTACTGGACCGGGAGTAAAAAGCAAATATTTTTTAGACTTCGTACGGTTTAATTCAGAAGTTCCTAATAAATCATCAATGCCTGTCTCCAATCCTGTTGCAATCTTCAGCGCAGTATTAATTGAGGGGTTTTGAGTAGAGCCAGCTTCGGTCTTAGCGATTGTATGAAAAGCTAAATTTGCTTTTTTGGATAAGACATCTTGAGAAATACCGAGCTTGTTTCGGTATTTCCTTATATTGTCACCAATTATGGATTTTTTGTTTGACATATTCGTATAGCTTTACTTTTATAGTTATATAGTATATAAAATCACTGCTTATCAATAGTTAGTATATAAAATTTTTAGCATTTAGTCAAGCAAATATAGGGAGTTCTTTTGATATAACGCGCGCACGGGTGGGTTGGGCAAGCATTATTTCTCTTTTGTCTTTTGAATTTTTAGTCCCGCCGTCCGTCCGCTGAAAAGTTTTGGGGGCGAAGCCCAAGCAAGCTGGTAAAAAGGAAGGGGGCGGGGTTGGCTTCCTTATGGGGGGTTTTGCTCAAAAAATGTTCGAACTTCATCCAAGAAATACCGCCAATTTAAGCGGGGGTGTAGGGGCGCCGCGAAAAATTGAAAGGAAATTTTTGGTTTTGCTTCCGCCGTTTTCTTTGCAAAATTCAGAAAATCCTTTACTATTTGGATATAACGATTTCATACTTATATACTATAATCTACATACTAAATTATACAATACCATTATGAGCATTGCGAATAATTTAAAAAAGATCCGCGCCGAAAAAGGTCACTCTCTCGAAAGGGTCGCCCGTCTTGCTGATTTGTCTCTCAATACCATTGTTAAGATAGAAAATGGCACGAACCAAAACCCAACGATCACTACTCTTTATAAAATTTCCAAAGCTCTTGAGGTTGGCGTGGATGATTTAATACAGAAATAATTATGACAAACTCCAAAGAAGCAAAAGCACGAATAAAAATCAACAAACTGCTCGAAGAGTCAAGTTGGAGATTTTTCAGCACAGAAAAAGGTCAGGCAAATATTCAGCTTGAGCCAAATGTAAAAATCACACAAAAAGATATTGACGCTTTTGGCGAAGATTTTGAGATGACTAAAAACGGTTTTATTGATTTTTTGCTTTTGGATGACAAGGGATTTCCACTTGTAATTTTGGAAGCCAAAAAAGGAGAAAAAAATCCACTTGACGGCAAAGAGCAAGCTCGCCGATATGCAAAAAATGAGAATGCTCGTTTTGTAATTCTTTCTAATGGCAATTTACATTACTTTTGGGATTTAGAACGGGGCGATCCTGAAATTATTACCGAATTTCCGACACAAGAATCTTTAACGCATCGTCTTGACTTCAAGCCAAACAACAAACGACTTGCTGATGAAGAAGTAGCTGACGACTACATTGCACTGTCACAAAATCCAAAATTTAAAGATGAACCACAATATCAAAACGAGTCAACAAGAATAAAATATCTATGGGATGAGGATTTGAGGATTTTGCGACCATATCAGCTCAAGTCTATCTATGCATTGCAAAAATCCGCCGAAAGCGGAAACGACCGCTTTTTGTTTGAAATGGCAACCGGGACAGGAAAAACACTCATCTCCGCAGCAGTGATCAAACTTTTCTTGCGCACAGGAAACGCGAAAAGAATTTTATTTCTCGTTGATCGTATAGAATTGGAAGACCAGGCACACAAAAACTTTGTGCAATATTTAAGTAACGATTTTCAAACAGTCATTTACAAACAAAGTCGTGATGACTGGAAAAAAGCAGATATTGTCGTTTCTACTGTGCAGAGTTTGTCAGCGCAAGATAAATATAAAAAACTTTTCTCACCAACTGATTTTGATTTGGTTATTGCCGATGAATCACACCGCGCTATTGGCGGAAATTCGCGCGCAGTTTTTGAATACTTCATCGGCTACAAACTGGGACTTACCGCAACACCGAAAGACTATCTTAAAAATATTGATCATCAAAAACTTTCCGCCCAAGACCCGCGAGCATGGGAACGCAGGCAATTGATGGACACTTACACAACTTTTGGTTGTCCAAACGGCGAGCCGACTTTCCGCTACAGCTTGATTGACGGCGTGCAAGGCGGTTTTCTCATCAACCCAATTGTTTCCGATGCGCGCACCGATATTACTGCTGAACTTCTTTCTGAAAAGGGCTACGCCGTTATGGTAGAGAGCGAAGATGGCGAAGAAAGTGAAGAAATCTTTTTCCAAAAACATTTTGAAAAGAAATTTTTTTCTGAAAAAACCAACCGCGTCTTTTGTAAAACTTTTCTTGAAAATGCCTTGAAAGACCCAATCAGCAGAGAAATCGGCAAGGGTATTATTTTTTGTGTAAGTCAAAGACACGCTTCAAAAGTTACGCAAATACTCAATCAAATGGCGAGCCAGTTGTGGCCTGATAAATATAACTCCGATTTTGCCGTGCAAATCACTTCAAACATTCCTGACGCACAACAATTCACCATCAATTTTGCCAACAACAACTTGAATAGACACACCAAGTTTTTGGAAAGCTACAAATCCAGCAAAACGCGTGTCTGCGTTACCGTTGGCATGATGACAACAGGCTACGACTGCGAAGATATTCTCAATCTCGCGCTTATGCGTCCGATTTTCTCACCGACCGACTTCATTCAGATCAAAGGGCGTGGAACACGCAAATTTACCTTTGAGTACACCGATGAATACGGCGAGAAGCACGAAGCTACAAAAGACAATTTCAAACTCTTTGACTTCTTCGCTAACTGCGAATACTTTGAAGAAAAATTTAACTATGACGAAATTCTGAAATTGCCTGTCATCAAAGGAGGTACTGGCGGCACCGAAGGGCCCATCGTTGATATTGATGAAATTGAAATCTTTGACCCCGACAAAGTAAAAACGCTTACCGAGAAGCCCGTGGGTATTGAGGGGATGAAAGTTGATCGCCGACTTTTTGAAAAAGCGCGCGAAGAATTGCAGGAAGATGATGAAATTAAAACTGCCGTGGAAAACGAACAATGGGATAGAGCCGTGCAAATTATGCGCAACAAATACGAAGACAAACCAAAACTTTTCTTAAATCTTGAGAAAATCCGCAAAAGCGAAAACCTTGATCGCCGTTTGTCTTGGCGTGAGTTTTTGGAAAGAATTTTTGGACTCATTGACAGTTTCAAAGGTAAAAACGAGCTTTTAGAAGAAGAATGTGAAAAGTTTATTTCCATTTACAAACCAGAAAGCAAATATGTCCCGTATATCAAAAATTATCTCAAAGCGTATGTTACGGATGAAAAATTTAGAGAAATTATCAATAATAAACATTTTGGGGACCTTAATGTTTACCCAGGATTTCCAATGTCCGAATTTAAAGCATTAAATGGCTGGCGAGAAATTGTGCCTGAATATATAAAAGACTATGTGCCAGTTAATGCTTATATGAAATAACCAAAATTATTGTGCTTGATCAAACTACAAAACGAAAAATTGACTCCGCAAGAAATATTCTTGTCGGCAAAGTGCCGGATCCAAAGGCACAAGTAGAGCAAATCACAACGGCTCTGGTCTATAAGTTTATGGATGATATGGACAAAGAGTCGGAAGAACTCGGCGGAAAGACAAGATTCTTTACAAATAGTTTCAGTCAATATTCTTGGACAAAACTTCTGGATAAAAAACTTTCAGGAGAAGAAAGGCTTGATCTCTATGTGCAGGCAATTACAAACATGTCCAAAAATCCGCACATCCCGCCGCTCTTTCGAGATATTTTCAAGGGCGCATTTTTACCATTCCGTGATCCGCGCACGCTCACGCTGTTTATAAAAGAGATCAATGAATTTACCTACGAGCACAGTGAAAACTTAGGCAATGCTTTTGAGTATTTGCTTTCTATCCTCGGTTCACAAGGCGACGCGGGACAATTCCGTACCCCACGACATATTATTGATTTTATTACGGATGTGGTTAATCCAAAGAAAAACGAAATTATTCTTGATCCCGCATGCGGAACGGCTGGCTTTTTGATTTCTGCTTATAAACGTATTTTAAAAAACCATGACGGATTAGATAACAAAACAGGCAAACCAACCAACAAAGAAAAGAATTTAACACCAGGCGAAAAAACAAAGTTGATGAACAACATCCTCGGTTACGATATTTCGCCCGACATGGTGAAGCTATCGCTTGTAAATATGTACCTGCACGGATTCCAAAATCCGCAAATTCACGAGTACGATTCGCTAACGAGTGAAAAGCGTTGGGATGAAATGTTTGATGTGATTATGGCTAATCCGCCTTTTATGACACCGAAAGGTGGAATTAAACCGCATAAAAAATTTTCTATACAAGCCAATCGGTCGGAAGTTCTTTTTGTTGATTACATCATGGAACACCTAAGAATCGATGGTCGCGCCGGTATCATTGTGCCCGAAGGAATAATTTTCAAAAGCGAAAACGCTTACAAACAATTACGTAAAACGCTGATAGAGAACGGACTATTTGCGGTTATATCACTACCATCCGGTGTATTTCAACCTTATTCAGGGGTTAAAACTTCAATCTTAATCTTGGACAAGAAAGGATCAAAACAAACAGATGAAATTTTATTTCTAAAGATAGAAAATGATGGGTATGGTTTAGGAGCACAACGCCGACCGATTGAGAAAAACGATCTCCCCGAAGCGTTAGAAATTTTAGAAAAATGGAAAACAGGTAAGAAAAAGAAAAGTGATATTGTTTTGTGGGTTGGAAAAGATAAATTGGCAAAAGATGGTGATTATAATTTAACTGGTGAGCGATATAGAGAAGTAGATATACCAAAACATAAAAAATGGTCAATGGTGAGGTTGGGGGAAGTGCTGACTTATGAGCAACCCACCAAGTATATTGTTAAATCAACTAATTATAAAGATGAACACTCCACACCTGTTCTGACTGCTGGGAAAAGTTTTGTTTTAGGATTCACCGATGAGAAAGATGGAATTTTTGCACAAAATTCTCTTCCGGTGATCATCTTTGATGATTTTACTACCGCAAATAAATTTGTTGATTTTCCTTTTAAAGTCAAATCTTCAGCTATGAAGATATTGAAAGTTAATGATAAAAGCGAGGCAGACATAAAGTTTATTTTTTGCGTTATGAAAAATATTAAGTTTGATGCGAGTCGTCATAAACGATACTGGATTGCTGAATACTCTAAACTAAAAATCCCTCTCCCACCTCTAAAAGTTCAAAAAGAAATAGTAGAACAAATTGAAGTAAAACAAAATGCTATTAATCATGCAAAGGGAATTATTAAAAATCTGGAGAGAGAGAGACGATATTTTGGACAGGAGGTTAAGAAGTTAGAAAATGTTGAATGGGTGAAGTTGGGTGAGATTTGTGAAAGGATTTTGAGTGGTGGGACACCATCGACAAAAGAGCCAGACTATTGGCAGGGTGATATTCCATGGGTAACTAGTGCTGATATTGTTAGTGACACTGAAATATCTGTGAGAAAACACATTGCCCAAAAAGCTGTTGAAGAATCAACCACAAACTTAATTAAGAAGGGAAACATCATTGTAGCCACAAGGGTTGGTTTAGGTAAGTTGGCGGTGAATGATTTAGACATATGTATTAACCAAGATTTACAGGGGTTAATCTTAAAGCCATCAATAAATGCACATTATCTTGCTTTAATATTGCAGCAAGAAGTTAAAAAATTTCAAGACATTAGTCAGGGTTCTACCATTCAAGGAGTCACAAAAGATCGTTTGTCAAAAATAAAAATCCCCCTCCCATCTCTAAAAATCCAAAAACAACTCGTGGAAGAAGCAGAAAGAGAAGAAGAAATCATTAAGGCAAACAAAAAACTCATTGAACTTATGGAAAAGAAGATTTCTGATGTTTTAAGTGAAATATAAATATGATTAGCAAAATCTCATTCCTAAAAGACTTCAGCATATTTCATGAGTTTGCTTGGAAAAAAGAAATCCCTGGTTTCAAGAAATTCAATCTGATTTATGGCTGGAATAGAAGCGGAAAAACAACCATTTCCCGCGTTTTTGCGAGTTGCGAGAAAAAATGTACATATGACAAAGATAAATTCAGACAATATCCTGAAAACGGAAAATTTGAAATAAAAACAGATAACGGAACGACTGTAAAAAATCTGGATGTTGCAACCAATGTTTTACCGATAAAAGTTTTTAATAAAGATTTTATAGATGATAACATCTTCTTTGATTCTTCGGATTCATGTAATCCTATTTTTTATGTCAGTGAAGAAGATATTGAAAGTAAAAAACGGCTTAAGCAATTGGAACTGAATGAAATAACTCTTGTTGAAGCACACAAACAGGCAGAAAAAGACAAGTCTTCGAAAGAAGAAATGAAAAGCACTTTCCTAACAAGCTTGGGGAGAGAAATTGCAAACATTCTTTTTGATAAGTCATACAATAAGATCAAAGCGGAAAACAAAATAAACACGATCGGGATTGATAATTTTTCAGACAAGGAGCTTTCCAATGATAACAAGAAAAAATATGAAGCAATAAGTAAAAGCGAAGCTGGTAAAAATCAAACTGCGCTTTCTGATTATCAATTCTCTTTTTCTTTTGATGAGAAAATCATAAATAGTTTTCAGGTAATCTTCGAAGAAGTTGAAAAGTTGCTTGGAAAAAAAGTTGTTTCAGAAACGCTGGACAGATTGAAAGATGATCAGAATTTGAATACTTGGGTAAAGCAAGGCTTTGATTTGCACAAAGCAAAGGAAGAAAGAGAGAAATGTCTGTTTTGCCAAAAGCCACTTGATAAGGACTTTTTGGATACGCTTTCGAAGCACTTTAGTAAAGACTATGAGGGATTACAGAGCGCGATTGCTCGCTTGAAAAGCGAGATTCTAATAATTAAAGAAGTGATCATTGCTGTAAAAAATGATGAACTTTATCCTGATCTAAAAAATAACTACTCAAGCAAAGCAAAAAATTTGAACGATTGCATTGAAAAAATAAATGCGTGGATTGACGAAGCGGTGAAAAAATTAGAAGAAAGATACGACAATCCGCTTGTAACTGTGAAAAACCCCGAAATGCCAGAGGATTTTTTGACTTCATATAATGAAATCATTGCGGAATTAAACAAAATTATCGATGAACATAACGAGAAGGTAAAAAATCACGCGAGCGAGGTTTCGAACGCGAGAGACAAACTTGAATTGCACTTGATTTCGATTGCTTTAGTCGATCAAGATTATAAAAAAATGGGGACCGATTTGGAGGAGGCCTTGAAAAAAAAGAAGAGGCTCTTGAAGCGGTCAATAAAAATAATTCCGAGAGAATAGAATTGAGAAATCAAACTTCAGATATCGGCAAAGCCATTAAAGAAATTAACAAGTACCTGAAAGAATTTTTTGGCAGAGAGGAAATCAAACTTGAACTAGACGGGGATAAAAAGGGCTATACGATAAAAAGAGGCGGACAGCCAGCAAACGGACAACCCGCAAAAAATTTAAGTGAGGGAGAAAAAACCGCAATTGCTTTTTCATATTTTGTTGTAAAAGTCGGGGAGCGTGATTTCGATAAATCAAAAGGAATTATTTTTATTGATGACCCGATCTCCAGTTTTGATTCAAATTTTATCTATCATTGTTTTTCAATGATAAACACACATTTCAAAGGGGTCGGACAACTTTTCATCTCTACTCATAATTTTCAGCTTTTCAATTTAGTGAAGGATTGGTTTGTTAGAAATAATCGAAACAGGGAAAATAAAGACAAAGATGAGTGTTGTAAGTTTTTTATGGTAGAGAACTTTATCGAATCTGGCATCAGAAAAGCAAAAATCGTTGAACTGGATAAAACTCTGCGGAACTATAAGTCTGAATATCATTTTTTGTTTACCAAGCTCAAAGAATTTTCAAAAAAACATGATACAGAATATGAAGATTTTTATACTATCGGAAACATGGCAAGAAGATTTTTTGATATTTTTGCAGATTTCAAAATTCCGACAGTGGACGATCAGAAGTCAAAAATGGAAATACTGATCAAAGACATCAATGATCCAGATGAGAAAATAAACATGATTGACGCTGGTAAGGCATACAAATTAGTCAATGAATTTTCTCACAACTCCGATCCAACAAGTACAATCGAACACAAAGACAAGAGCGAAAGTAAAGACGCGATTAAAATTTTGTTGAATATCGTAAAAGAGTCAGACCCGAAGCATTTTGAGCTTTTAGGGAAGAATCTGGTTTAATAGCCTCGCCGTCCGCCCGCCGAAAAGTTTGGGGAGGGGGCTGGCTTCCTTATTGGGGGTTTTGCTCAAAAAATGTTCGAACTTCGTCCAAAAAATACCGCATTCCCTTAGCTTTTACCGTTGAAAAATATAAAGCACAGTTATTCATTTTTTCCTCATAATTGATTAGCTTTTTGCGCAGTATGAAAGACTTAACACCACCCAAAGTCCGTTTTGCTCCTAGTCCCACCGGTGGACTGCATTTAGGGGGCGCCCGAACCGCGCTGTTCAACTACCTGTTTTCCAAGCAGGCCCGGGGTCAATTTTTCCTGCGCATTGAGGATACGGATAAGGAGCGATCTCATGACGTTTATACCCAGCAGATCTGTGAATCCCTGGATTGGCTGGGATTGCACCCGGACGGGGAAATTGTGTACCAGTCTCAACGCACCAAGGTGTATCACAATGTGATTAGTCAATTATTGTCTTCCGGGCACGCTTACCGCTGTTTTTGCACCAAGGATATTATTGAAAAAAGTCGTGCCCAAGGGGTTTATATCTATCCGCAAACCTGTCGGGACCTGGACGAAAGAACCATTGCCATGCATTTAAATTCTGGTGAGGATTTTGTGATCCGTTTAAAGGTGCCGAAGGGGAAGACCACTTTTCAGGATATGATCTATGGCGCGGTCACCACACAGCACAATGAGATCGGTGATTTTATCTTGGCTCGTTCGGATGGTTATCCCACCTACAATTTGGTTGTGGCGGTGGATGACCACGATATGCATATTAGTCATGTTATTCGCGGCGCTGACCATATAAGTAATACACCCAAGCAAATATTGATCTATAATGCTCTGGATTTCGATATCCCTCAGTTTGCCCACCTGCCATTGATTTTGGGACCGGATAAGAAACGGCTCAGCAAGCGCCACGGTGCTCCGGGCGTACAGTCTTTTAGGAATGAGGGGTATCTACCGGAGGCATTGCTGAATTATTTGGTCTTATTGGGTTGGAATCCAGATACGGATGTTGAGCTCTTTACACTGGCAAAAATGGTCGCCAAGTTTAACATAACCCAGGTCAACAAGTCTGGAGCGGTGTATGATGAAAAAAAACTGAACTGGATCAGCAGTCAGCATATACAGCGTTTGGGAAATAAAAAGATTCTAGATGGCATTCTGGACGTGGCGCCGGATTGGGGCCAAGGATTCGATACTAAATACAAATATACGGTGCTGGACCTATTTAAAATGCGAGCCAAGTCCAGCATTGAATTTATAGCGCAGTCGACATACTTTTTTAATGATCCGATGGATTATGACAGCGCTGCAGTTGCAAACAACTGGCCGAATTCAACCATGAATGAGCATATGTTGATGTTTGCCAATCGGTTGCAAAAACTGGGTGTCTGGACGGCCGTAGAAATTGAATCTGAACTGCGTACCCTGGCGGATCAATTGGATATATCTGCTGCTACGTTGGTCCATCCTGCGCGTCTTGCGATCAGCGGTGTGTCTAAGGGCCCATCTTTGTTTGCGATAATGGAACTGCTGGGTAAAGAAGTATGCTATTCTCGATTGCGTCGCGCCTTGGAGCAATTGCCAAAATGATCGACCCGGAAAAGAAACGGCATTTCATTCAGCGAATCATTGACCGGGATAATGAATCGGGCAAGTTTGACGGTAAGGTGCAAACGCGTTTTCCTCCGGAACCAAATGGCTACCTGCATATTGGTCATGCCAAGGCAATATGCATAAATTTTGGGCTGGCTCGGGAATATGGTGGGAAATGCAATCTACGGATTGATGATACAAATCCTATTGCCGAAGAGGCGGAATACATTAATGCCATCAAGGAAGATGTGGCTTGGCTGGGGTTTGAGTGGGATAGACTGTGTTTCGCATCGGATTATTTTCAACAGCTGTATGATTATGCCCTGCAGTTGATCCGGCAGGGTGATGCCTTTGTCTGCGACCTGTCCGGAGCAGAGATTCGCAATACCCGGGGGACATTAACCCATCGTGGAGAAAACAGCCCATACCGCAAACGGAGTATGGCTGAAAATTTGGATTTGTTTGCCCGCATGGCCGCCGGGGAATTCCCGAATGGTACTCGTACGCTGCGAGCTAAGATCGATATGGCTCACCCCAATTTGAATATGCGTGACCCGGTAATGTACCGGATCCTGCACGTACGCCACCACCGCACGCGGGACCGATGGTGCATTTATCCCACGTATGATTGGGCCCACGGCCTGGAAGATTCAATTGAAGGGGTGACCCATTCCCTGTGTACCTTGGAATTTGAAGACCACCGACCGTTGTACGACTGGTTTTTGGAGCGGCTAGTAGTGTTCCATTCCCAACAAATCGAATTTTCCCGCCTCAATTTGAGCCATACCATTATGTCTAAGCGAAAGTTAAAACAGTTGGTGGACAACAACCATGTCGTGGGCTGGGATGATCCGCGGATGCCGACCCTGTCTGGTTTACGTCGCCGGGGATTCACACCTCAGTCAATACTGAATTTCATGGCCGAGGTCGGTGTTGCCAAGCGGGAAAATGTATTGGACGTGGCCAAGTTGGAACATATCCTCCGGCAAGAACTGAATGAAAATGCCCAGCGGCGGATGGCCATCCTGAAGCCCCTAAAAGTGGTGATCACCAACTATCCAGAGGGAAAACAAGAAGAATTTGCGGCGTTGAATAATCCGGAAGATGAATCCGCGGGTAGCCGACCGATCCGCTTTGGTCGGGAAATATACATTGAACGAGATGATTTTATGGCAACGCCCCCAAGAAAATTTTTCCGTCTGACCCTCGGCCGGGAAGTGCGGCTAAGGTACGCCTATTTTATTACTTGTAATACAGTGTTCAAGGATGATAAAAACAACATTGTAGAACTGCATTGTACTTATGATCCAGAGACCAGGGGTGGAAATGCGCCAGATGGTCGGCGGGTGAAGGCGACCTTGCACTGGGTTGGGGTGGAAGATGCCATTACCGCGGAAGTTCGCCTTTACGACCGGTTGTTTAACCAGGTGGACCCGGACAGGGCTGAAAGTTTACTGGCGACACTGAACCCCTGTTCCTTAACCGTTTTGCTGAACTGCAAATTGGAGCCGGCTCTGCAGGATATTACCTTTGGTCAACAGGTGCAGTTTGAGCGGCTGGGGTATTTCTGCAAGGATATGGATTCCCGGGAAAAAGAATTGGTCTTTAACCGCATTATCCCCCTGCGAGATACGTGGGCTAAGTGTGTAAAACAGAGAGCGCAGAATTAACGTTAGTAATAAAAACTATATGCACTTAGATTGGTCACCAGTGTATACCTTGGTCTTGACAATATCGATCGTAATGAGTGCTTTTCATCCCGTGCAAGTTATTGCATCCAGCTCCGGCAACCACCGTTTCTTATCCATCCACCACAGCTGTGATTGGTAGGGACGGCCCGATGTGGACTGGTTTCGCTATGGGGTCCTTTAAGTCTATTCAGATACCCTTTTTCCTATACCGCTCAATCATTTCTGAAAACGGCCGGCAGTGTTCAACAGGTGAACCAGAAGTTTATGCTTGAATCAAATCTGGAGGGCTTGTTTCAGAGAATCATTTAAGTAAAACAATTTTATAATACGTTTAATTCTTAAACTATTTAAATTAAATCAAAGAAAATCAAATGAAAAAGTTATTATTAATACTTAGCTTGGCCGGAGGTCTTTATTCCCCAATAGTGATGATGGATACGGTTTTGCCCAACGTGTCCATTAATCTTATGGATGGAAAACAGGTATTCTTGGATGAACTACTGGATGACGGACCAGTATTGATCGATTTCTGGGCGACTTGGTGTGCACCCTGCAAGAAAGAAATGGTGTACTTGGACCAGTTTGACCGTAAATATAAGGATGCGGGCCTTAAGATCATCTGTATCAGCACTGATTCGCCGAAAAGCATGTCCAAAGTGAAAAGTTATATCCGGGCTAAAAATTTCGAATTTCTGGTGGGTCTTGACCCTAATCAACAGCTGGCCCAACGTATGAATGCCTTGCTACTGCCTACATTAATGATCGTAAATAAAAAGCGGGAATTGGTTTGGTATCATCAAGGTTATCTGCTTGGGGATGAGCTGGAGATTGAAAAACAGATCCGTTTGGTATTGAACCTGATAGAGGAGGAAAGCGCAGATTGAAGTATTATTCATTCATCTTTTTCATTTCGACTTTAATGGCCCAATTCTTCTTCAATGGCAATTCAGAAACTCGGATCGGGGAGAGCAAGGATGGCTACTATTATAATGAAACCCTGGTAAATACCTACCTGCAGTACGGAAATTTTAATCAATGGCTGCAGCTGGAATTCAGCGATCCCCCAGAACTGGGTCGGGCCATCAATGGTCTGCGGAAATTACGCCTGGAATACAACCGTGGTGCAATCGCCTTGAAATTGGGGGATCTTTACGAGATATGGAACCGGGGTATTGTACTGAATTCCCTCGATGACCAGGCTATCGACCGGGATACGGGGATCCGCGGTATGAGCGTGGACTACAGTGGGAAAGGCTTTGATGTCCATTTTATCACGGGCCTAGCCGACATCAGCCAAAGCACCGTTGCTACCATTGGTTTCAACGACCGTACTCATAATTATACCACCAAGCATAACTTGTACGGCTTGAAAGTTGATTATGATCTGGGTGAGTACCACTTAGGGGCATCTTTTCTGCAGTCCAAAGAAGCGCACCCAATCGTATCTCCCAGGATAGACACGCTGGATGTGAAAAACCAGCTGCTCAGTGGGCACTACGGTTACAGTGCCGCGTTCTACGATATGTATCTGGAATACACCATGAACCGTTCCTATGATTTTAACGAAAATGATGAATTGTTCAATGAGCACCTAGACGGGCGAGCCTTTTATGGTAACCTGAACCTGTATCTGGACCTTTTTTCTGTGAATGTGGAATACATCAATTACCGATTCGGGAACCTCGACCCCAGTAATCGCTGGAACCCGGTGGACAATTATGGTCTTTTTCAGCCTTACCAGAATCCGCCCATAGCCATGAACCTCCATGAAAACGTGCTCATGAACCGCATTGCTCATCAAATTGATTTTAACAATGAAGTGGGATATAAAGTTGAGGTGCTGGGTATGCTGACGGACTGGATCGATTACCAAGTGCTTTATTCTGCATCCAGTCGGACCAATACCTGGTTGTATGATGTGGAGACGCACACCTGGGCGCCGCCAGAGATGGAGGAACCGGCATTATTACCCCAAACGGATATTGCCGCCATGCCCTTTCGGGATATTTTCGGTGAATTAACCATGTCGCTAATGGATCGCAAGCTCCTTTTGAAACTAGGTTTGGCGAATAGCTATGACGTGATGGATCTGACTCGAATCACAAAAACCGATACCTCCAGTTATAAGATTTATGAAATGACAGATGGTACCACACTACCGATCCAGGGCGATTTGACCCTGCAGGATGGCTGGAGCCTAGGCCTAAAAGTAGAAACCCAGCGGCTGACCAAAGGCACTAAGGAGGTTAAAACCCTCAACGATACTACGGTGATCGATAGATTTTACAGTGATTATTATAATGCCAATGAGTCCTTGGACTATGCAACCAACCGTTTTATCAGTATCAGTGTGGGGAAATCGCCAACCTGGTCGCTGGCATTGACCCTAGACCAGACGGATGCATTAACACCAGGACCGGTGGTTCGGGAATCGTACTTGAATTTTTTGGAAGAATTGCTAGGTATCGATCAATCCTTGAACTGGGCTAATATAGAATTTTTATTTAATATTAATCCGTCCATACGCATTTCCATGCTGTATGGCTCTCTGAAAGGTGGCCTAATTTGCATCAACGGTGTCTGCCGCACTATAGAACCGTTTGATGATGGGTTTAAACTTGGTTTAACTATGGTATTTTAAAATATTTAATTTTATATTACTACCGTACCAGAATAATAATTAAAGGAAAGTTGATGCAATGAAAAAAACAGTTTTCTTTACCTTGGTGATCGCATCGTTTCTGATGGGGGCATCTAAAAAAGCTCTCAGCGAGTTGATCACTTCTACCACCTGAGGCCCTTGTGCAGCGGCGGAGTCGCAGCTACACACCTATACTGATCCCAGCAGTCCCAATTACGTCGGCGATGGTAATGCAGCCAATTGGGTTCAGATCCATTACCATGTTTGGTGGCCCGGTGCTGGGAACGATCCCTTTTACTTGGCGAACACCTCTCTAAATCAAACCCGCAATAATTATTACGGCAACAGTTATACACCGCATATGTTCACCGGTGGCGATGACTCCGGTGGAAGCCCCACCCTTTGGCGGACCCATGCGTTGAATATGATTGGTGAAACTACCCCCGTCACTATTGAACTAAACGGTGGGATTGACGGTTTTGATGTGGATGTGAGTGTACAGGTGAACAGTGAGTCAGATTTGTCATCGGACGATACAAGATTATTCGTGGCGACGACCATTGATTCGGTGCATTACGCCGGTCCCAATGGCCTACCAGACCACCATGCTACGATCATCGATTTTATGACCCCCCAAACTGGCGAAACCATTACTTTAGGTAACAATACTCCAGTAGTGCTAAATTATCAATGGTCCATGGATCCAAGCTGGCCCAATAATTCATCGGTTACCTGGGATATCAGCAATCTGAACGTTGTCGCATTCGTTCAGAATTATTCGACTACGGACATTTACCAGGCAGAAGCCAGCCGCGTCAGCGATATGAATAACGATTTTGATGATGACGGCGTCATCAATTCCGAAGATAACTGTCCAGATGTATATAACCCCGATCAAGCAGATATTGATGCAGATGGTTTAGGTGATGCTTGCGATGCCTGTGACAATGTCAATGTGTATGTCCCCGGCAATTTGAACGGTGATGTGGAGGATAATTCTCCGGTCATTGATGTATCTGACATCTTACTCTTGATAGATTTGATCTGGGCTAATGAATTCCCAGGCTGTACGCAGGAGGTTGCCGATTTCAATGCTGATGGAACTGTGAATATATATGATGCCGTACTCCTAGCCCAATATATCATCACCCCCGGTGGCCTGAGTGGTTCCGGCGCCAACAGTGGTGGAGGTAATGGGACACTGGACATTTCCAGCATCGAAGGTTCATCTATCCTGACCATGACTAATGATAAACTGATTGGCGGCTTCCAGCTGGATATGGATGTGGCTGATGATTTTGACCTGTCCAATGTACAGGCTCCGGAAGGGTGGGTGCTAAAAACCCGCCAAGACGGTGACCGCGTGCGCTTGATCGGTGTTGACCTTTCCAACAACAATAGCTGTGATAAAATTACATTGACGTTTGGGGGGCGTATCGATCAGATACGGGAGATTGAGGCTTGCTCTCCCAATGGAGATGTCATTGAGTTCCGGAAGGTGAGTTACTCGGAAGACCATGAACTTCCGGACCGCATGGAACTGGTGACTGTAGGCAATTTGTATCCGAACCCTTTCAACCCGGTTGTTAACGTGCCCCTGACTCTTCCCTATGAAATGGCAGTGGACATCGATGTATATGATATCAGCGGTCGACTAGTGGCTAACTTAGTGAATAACCAATCATTGACAACAGGTTCGCACTTGATTCATTGGGAAGCCGGAGCCTTTGCTTCGGGTATTTACTTCATTCACATCCAAACACCAATAAGCAATAATGTGCGCGAAGCCTTCCTGATAAAATAATTCTTTAAAACAGTTTTCGTCTTCTGCAGCGGGGGTATTAATTTGCCCCCGCTTTTTTTTGACAATTTTTGGGGTATCGTCTAATGGTAGGACATCAGGCTCTGAACCTGGTAGTTGGGGTTCGAATCCCTGTACCCCAGCAACGCGTTTTTGCGCCCGTAGCTCAATTGGATAGAGTGTCTGGCTACGGACCAGAAGGTTGAGGGTTCGAGTCCTTCCGGGCGTACGAATGATCTTGGCCCGTTCGTCTAGGGGTTAGGACGCTGCCCTCTCAAGGCAGTAACACGGGTTCGATTCCCGTACGGGCTACTATCCAACTCTACCAAGGGTAGGGGCCGAATTGCAAGCTCTTCTGATTTCTCTGTAGGTTATGTTTTATTGATTATGCAGATTTATTATTCCGAAACTGAAGGGTATTGATCCATTTGCATTTGAAATCGAGGTTATCTTTTTAAGTGTCTATCGCACCTTTTGTTGATAAACTACCAAAAGCAGTAGTAGAGTCTAGCGTAGACTGTAAAATACCGCGAATTTTGATTATCGATCTTCAGTTGAAGGCTGGCACCAAGAACTTTTATGACGTCTTGTCCAACGTACCTGAAGGCGGAGGAGAAAAAGCTAACGAATTACTTGAGTATCGCCGCTGGGATTGATTATGATCGACAACCAAACCTTCTCACCAGCGATCTCAATTTTCCCAATTGTGGTCATGTATTAAAAGTAGTGTTCGACAGCCGAAACTTTGAGCTCCTCGATGTCACATCCCTGGAAAAAATTGTCACTGGTGTGACCAGGCTGGAGGCACTCGACCTAGCAAGTAAGCCGCTTCAACCAACTTTTGGCGATGGTGCTGCTACCGCCGGTAGCCACCGGTACTGGTTACTACAATGATTTAGAGCGACTGGGTCCAGAATTCGCATGGTATCCGAGCCTGATTTGCGAGATTCAAGCTACGAACGTGCAACTAATCAAAATCGTCGATGAAGAGGCTATTCCAGATTTGAGGAAGTCTAATACAATAGTGGGACAGCATCTCTATCCAATGCATGTTTACACATAACTATGTCAAACCCCTTCAATCTGGAAACCACTACAAAATATGGTCTACCTCAACAAGTCAAAATTCAGTAAATTCGCTGTGATCTTTTAGATAGAAATATATTCACCCTCGGAAACACAATAGATGTTGTTGGTGTTCATTACGTAAAATGGGATAGAAAAGATGAAAAAGGTATTCCACTTGCAATGGGGATGAACATTGTAAGTATAAATACTCATCCCTGGCGCTTGGTGAAACGGTTATTCAATCCCCGGAAGTTCAATTGTTGAAATGAATTAGAGACGTTTGGTTTTTAATATTTATGAAATATTATTTCCCAGTGCTACTGATACTAAAAAGTATTTGTGCCCAAACCAACTATCCGGGTGATGATGCAGTTGGAAAAGGCGTCCATGCTTTTTATAATTATGAAACGGAAAAGGCCATTGAGATCCTAACTCAAACCCGCAATGACTGGCCAAATAATCCCACTGTCCATTTAACATGGGTTGCTGCACGGTGGGCCCATAACCAGGCCAACACCACTGTAGATCAAACTTACATTGACTTGGAAAATGACTTGAATGAGATCATTCCCTTGTACAAGCAATTGGTCACCCAATTCCCAGATGATTATACCTATCGACTCTATTTGGGATCTGCTATCGGACTCAAGGCCCGGATATATATAGGAAAGAAGAAATGGCTGAAAACATTGCGTGGGGCCTATTCTGGTTTTCGTATAATCCACTCTGTGGCGGCAGAGCATCCGGAGATTGTTGATGCGGCACTTCCAATCGGGATCGTGGAATATTATGCGGGATTGAGCAATGTACTGATCCGATGGGGTGCCAATTTGCTTGGTCTAGATCCTTCTCGGGAGATAGGATTAGGTAAGATCGAACACGCAGCTAATAAAGGACCGTGGGCTTGGATCGAAGCCAAGGGGATCCTTTCATTTATTTACCTGTGGGTAGATGTGCACCCTGAAAAAGCATTTGAACACAGCTCGGATCTGGTGGAATTATTTCCTAAGAATTTTTATTTTCGTATCCTTTATACAGAAAGTCTCATTCAAAGCGGGGATATAAATAAAGCCTTGGCAGAATTAAATACATTGGCAGCTATGGTGCCATACTTGACTCCAATCCAAAAGAAGTGGTATCAAAGTTACCTACAGTACGAATGGGCACTTTTTCATTTTACGAATGGAAATATTGTTGAAGCTGAAACCCACATCAATATAGCCATAGAAGATTACGCCTCCGAATTGGATATCATTTTGGCAAATGCTTGGTATTTAAAAGGCCAAATCAATGATTTGCAAAATAATAGAGACGGTGCTTTAACCGCCTATGCAAAATGCATTGAATTAGATAATTATTCCTATACTATCCAACTGGCGAAGATATATTCCAAATCACCCTATCAGAATTAAATTCATTTGTGGAAACATATCTTCCTTTTTGCAATAGCCTAATCTCCTATTCCCGGTTCAAGACTCGGAAAGTTGCTTTGGGCGATGTGGTTATTGGTGGCGATCAGCCCATTCGGATCCAGTCCATGACAACGACAGATACAATGGATACCATGGGCACGGTGGAGCAGTCCATCCGGATGATCGAGGCCGGATGTGAGATCGTTCGGATCACGGCGCCCAGCAAGAATGAAGCCGTGAATCTGAAGAACATTCGGAATGAGCTCCACCGCCGCGGCTATAAACAACCCTTGGTGGCTGATATTCATTTTACACCCACCGCCGCGGAGATCGCCGCTCGGATTGTGGAGAAAGTGCGCGTGAATCCTGGAAATTATGCCGATAAGAAAAAATTTGAGATATTGGAATATACCGATGCGCAATACAATGCCGAACTGGAACGGATTCGGGATCGCTTCTTACCACTGGTGAAAATTTGTAAAGAAGAAGGGACAGCAATGCGAATCGGCACCAACCATGGCTCCCTTTCCGATCGGATCATGAACCGTTACGGTGATACACCTTTAGGAATGGTGGAATCTGCGATGGAGTTTACACGGATCTGCCGGGATGAGAATTATCATAATATCGTTTTTTCCATGAAGGCATCCAGCGCCCAGGTTATGGTCCAGGCCTACCGGTTGCTTGTAGCGATGATGATCCAAAAAGGTATGGAATATCCACTTCATTTAGGTGTTACAGAGGCCGGAGCAGGGGAGGACGGACGGATCAAATCAGCCATGGGTATTGGTGCCTTGCTTGAAGACGGGCTTGGAGATACGATTCGTGTTTCCTTAACTGAAGAACCGGAAGCAGAAATCCCGGTGGCAAAAGCACTTGTGGATCGGTATGTTCGCCCAAGGAACGCTGAACTTCCACAGCCTAAGCTCCACAATTATCATCCCTTCACATATGAAAAACGGGAGTCGATTCAGGTAAAACACATCGGTGGTGACGAAGTGCCCCGGGTGATAATTGATTTGAGTCGATTGGATAAAATATCTCCAGCAGACCTAAAATTATGCGGTCATTATTATAACCAAGAATTGGATAAATGGTCTATCGCAGAACTAGCTGCTGATTTTATTTATATTGGGACCAGGACGTTGGATTTTGATCTTCCGGGAGTGGTGTGCTTGATCCAGGATATAGATAGTTGGTGCAATGCACCACAGACCTATCCTATGCTTGTAGACGATTTTTCCCGTACATCAGCAGAACTAAATTTTGTCCTTTGTACGCCTTCGGATTTGAATAATGAATTCATAAATTCTCTGCCATCACATTCGGTATTAATTCTTGCCGCAGAAACGGATCATGCCCTAGCGGAGATAAGAAGGGCATTCTTAAATATGGATCATAAACTTCCAGTAATTATTAGGCGTGACTTTGGAAATCTGGACATGGAACATTGTCGGCTATATGCATCCACAGATATGGGTGGATTGCTCATTGATGGATTTGGAGATGGTGTTTGGCTCCGTTCATGTGAAGGAATAGAATTTATCAATAACACTATGTTTGGTATTTTACAGGCGTCCCGCACGCGGATACTAAAAACAGAATATATTTCCTGTCCATCCTGCGGCCGTACCCTTTTTGACCTTCAGGAAACCACAGCCAATATCCGCAAGCGGACGGATCACCTGCAGGGGGTCAAGATCGGTATTATGGGCTGTATTGTGAATGGACCCGGTGAAATGGCAGATGCCGACTATGGGTACGTCGGCAGCGGTAGCGGTGTCATTTCCCTGTATAAGGGAAAACATGTAGTGCGAAAAAATATACCCACCAAATACGCCGTGGATGAATTGATAGATTTGATCAAAGTACATGGCGATTGGGTCGATGTTGATGCGCAATGAAGATTGTTTTTGATTGTTATCCCTGTGTAGTTTGCTATAACAATTCCTCAGGTTAGTAATGAAAAAGCATACCATTATTCAGTTCAACTTTATTTGGACTCATGATTTTGAGCCCACTAATTTGTTACCGATTGTTGCTTGATGGGTCACTTCAACTCCGGTGTAGAAAGAAACATATTTAACTCATACCGATGAAACTTATCGAAGTTTGAAAAATGAATTTGGAGTCTGTTTCGATTAGTTTTAAAGCATCTAGTATGTTGCTACGTTGCGGGTAACTCATTTTATGAGGACGGGGTAGTTGCTTGTCCCTTGTAGCAGGCGACCGGAGAAACACGATGGGGGAAAAATGGCAAAGTTAAAATTAATAATCAGGGAATATTAATGTCGCTTTATCGGCCGAAATTTCTGTCCGAATGGAATAAAATTCGGATGGAGGGTGGTTATAAATTGTTAATAAAGAAAAAGGGGTGGACTGTCCTCGCGATATTTTTCATATATTATCTGATTCGTGATTCAATTCTTTACTTATTGATACCTTACTTGGTTATAAATGGAATTATCACGTGCAATTGATGATAGCAAAGGCTTTAAGCTCTGCGATCCTGGGTATTGATGCGTATGTGGTTGAAGTGGAAGCCTATTTAACCGGCGCGCAATTACCAAAATACAAAACGGTCGGATTACCGGAAGGAGCGGTTAAGGAAAGTCGAGAACGGGTCCAGGCCGCCATTCGTAATGCCGGTTACCCCTTTCCCCGTAAACATGTCACCATTAACCTGGCTCCAGCGGATATTCGCAAGGAGGGTAGCGCTTTTGATTTACCCATCGCTGTGGGTATTTTAGCGGCTATCGGTGAAATACGCCATACCCACCTCGATAAACTCTTATTAATGGGTGAGTTAGCTCTTGATGGCGCCCTGCGCCCAATTCGTGGCGCGCTACCCATCGCCCTGTGCGCGAAAGCCAATCACTTGGAAGGTATCGTTTTACCGGAGGAAAACGCCAGGGAAGCCGGTGTTGTGGGAGATATAAAAGTGCTTGGATTACGATCGCTCAAAGATGTGATTGCATTATTGAATGGGGAGCAAAGTGTTGACCCGATCTCGATCGATCAGCGGGAACTATTTAAGAATTATAAGAATTACAAGGTGGATTTTGCTGATGTAAAAGGGCAGGAACACGTTAAACGGGCTCTGGAAGTTGCCGCTGCCGGTAGTCATAACGTGATCATGATTGGACCCCCAGGAAGCGGTAAAACCATGCTGGCCAAACGCCTGCCGACTATTTTACCTGAGCTGGTGCTGGACGAAGCATTGGAAGCGACAAAGATTCATTCTGTGGCCGGTCTATTACCTGAACACCAGGGTATCATTGCTGTTCGCCCATTCAGGGCACCCCACCATACCATTAGCGATGCCGGACTCATCGGTGGTGGCACTATCCCCAAGCCCGGGGAGGTCAGTCTGTCCCATAATGGCGTTTTGTTCCTGGACGAACTTCCAGAATTCAAAAAAAATGTTTTAGAGGTCATGCGCCAACCATTAGAAAATGGTGAAGTAACCATTTCCCGAGCCACCATGTCATTGAGTTACCCGGCCCGATTCATGTTGGTGGCGGCCATGAATCCGTGTCCGTGTGGCTATGCTACTGACCCTCAAAATGAATGCGGGTGCAGCCCGCAGATGATCCAGAAGTATATGAACCGCATATCCGGACCGTTGATGGATCGGATCGATATTCACATTGAAGTTCCGGCAGTACCTTTTGAACAGTTAACCCGCAAGGAAGGTGGTGAACAATCTGAACATATTCGCAGCCGAGTGCAAACCACCCGCCAGATTCAGTTAGAGCGATTTAAAGATCAGAAAGGAACCTTTAGCAACGGGCAGATGGAAACTAGTGAATTAACCGAGTTTTGTAAATTGAATCAGGAATCAACAGATCTCTTAAAAAAAGCCATGGAAAGGTTGGGACTTTCAGCCAGAGCTTACGATCGCATCCTGAAAGTATCCCGAACCATCGCCGATCTGGAAGGGGGTGACCGGATACTACCGCAGCATATCAGTGAAGCTATTCATTACCGAAGTTTAGACAGACAACTCTGGTTGGAGTAATCTGTTGATAAAGGACAAGCCTTCCAGAAGAAATTTCAATTTATAACTGTTCCTGAAAATCAGACTCCGGAAGATGGGGAAAATATATCTATTCTAAAATCATGACCTAATCAGATACAAATTATTCTCTTTCCCACTTATGCAAAGTCATTCAATACACAAAGTTCTATTCGATTTTTTCTCGGAAACGTTGGGTAAGACTAGCCCTTCCATTAATATTATGGATATTAAAGAGAAGACTCAAAGACCAATTATTCACAGCTATTGACATCCAGGCTTATATATTATAAACTGGAGTGCAAAAATCAAAGTTAGGTAACTTTTTAATCAACTTCATCGCGGTAAGTTTGTAGAAGATAATCAAAATATTCTTAAATGAACGGATTGATCATTTATATTGACGTAATAAACGGTCACAAAGTCTAAATTCATTCACTCATGCATTTAATTTTTTCCACCAATTTAAATCCCAAAAGTAGAACTAGGGTATTGGCAGAAAGTGCTTTTAGGTATTATAAATTGAATAATGCGGAAGCGGAAATTATCGACTTGGCAGAACTAAAGCTACCCATGTGTGATGGCAACGAATGCTATAATGACCCGACTGTGAAAGAATTGACCACAACCATTTCCAGTGCTGTTTCATTATTGATTGTCAGCCCTATATATAATTATGATTTGAATGCCGCCGCAAAGAATCTATTGGAACTTACCGGCATTGGTTGGCAGGAAAAGACAGTGGGTTTTATCTGCAGCGCTGGTGGTATACGGAGTTATATGGCAGTGTTGCCTTTTGTCAATAGTATAGTGCTGGATTATCGCTGCAAAGTCATTCCGCGGTTCGTCTATGCCACCAGAGATGCATTTACGGCTGGTGAATTGGTTGACAAAGGAATCCTCCGTCGCATCCAAGATTTAGTTGCAGCCACCATCGAATAGACTGCCGCTTAACATTTGTTTTTTTCACAGGGCCGGTGGATTCGTGTACCACTATAATGGTTTAACCTGGGAAGCGGTATTTGATGGTCAATATCACTTTCCGGGCAATACATTTATGTCAATAGGTGAAATCGCATTAAAAGATAATGCCGTGTATTTTGTGGGTCAAGTATTTAGGCGAGCTTATATCGCCAGGAGTTTCAGATGAAGGTGAACCCGGAGACATTTACCACCCTTATATTGTAGATTGAGCGTATATTTTACCATGATAAAACAATTCCAAGCAATGATCCTTGTCCCTGTGGTGAAAGAAAACTAAACTTACAAAAATTGCACCGATTGTAATCAATTAAATGAAATATCTGTTTAAAAAGAAAATTAATATTCACTGTCTCCGCGCTAATGGGCCGGTATATTTATTTATTATTCCGCTTTCGTTTCTTTTTTTGGCCTGTCCCAAGGATAGCCCGCCCTCGCGAGCAACAACCATCCACCTGGAGGTATTGAGCGTTTTTGCCACCACAGCCCGATTACACATCTCCGTTGAAGACACCACCGCAGAATGGACCTTTGGATTGACCCGCAACGGGGAAGAAGTGTTGACCGCCACGGTTTATAACCGGGACACGACATTGATCGATGGTGGCTTAACCTCCGGCACGCAATACACCTATCAGGCCCACTGGCTGGAAGACGGCGCCGCTGTGGATAGCAGTGTAAAGGTTACTGCCCGCACCACGGATACCAAAATCCACCTGGAGGTATTAAGCACCTTTACCACTACGGCTCGATTGCATATATCCGTGGAGGATACCACCGCAGAATGGACCCTTGGCTTGATCCGCAATGGGGAAGATGTGTTGACCGCTACGGTTTATGGCAACGACACGACGTTCATTGATGACGGTTTAACCCCCAGCACACAATACACCTATCAAGCCCAGCGGCTGTACGATAGTATCGCTGTGGATATGAGCTTAACTGCCATAGCCCAAACCATGGATATCACCAGCCACAACTTCACCTGGGAGATTGATACGTTGGGGATCTATGGCAGCTACCTGAATGATGTAGCCATCATCGATGAAAACAATATCTGGGTGGTGGGCAATATTGAAACAGATACAGCAACATACAACGCAGCCCATTGGGATGGGAAAGAGTGGGAGTTAATAAAAGTATTATCAGGATATACTGCAAATAGGGGAATTCAATATTTTGCAGAAGATGACATTTGGGTGACTTCTGGATATCCTATCCATTGGAACGGTGAAGAATGGACATTGTATCATCTGCATAATATGGGAATCAATGCCAGCGTTGAACATGTCTGGGGCACCTCCTCTTCAAATCTATATTTTGTGGGTTTGAGTGGCAGCATTGTCCATTATGACGGGAGTACATTTACAGAGATGGAGAGTGGGACGGAAACAAGACTTATCGATATATGGGGTTTGGATGAGAACCATATTTGGGTTACGGGTCGTGAGTTCGATTTCCCCCCCAGTGAGAGTGTGTTATTGTATTATAATGGCATTGAATGGTGTAAACGGGCCTATCCTGCCGATGACGATGGCGGTACCGGGGGAATCCAGAGACGTTATAAATTTGTATGGGCTTATGATGATACGCTCTATGTTACCACCACTGAAGGGATATGGAAAAGATCCATCTCCACCAATGATTCCACGCTATTAAACAGGCAAACATTAGGCATCGGTGATTGGGCAATTGGACGAATTAGAGGATCAAATTACACTGATGTTTTTTTTCACAGGTCCGGTGGATTCGTGTACCACTATAATGGTTTAACCTGGGAAGTGGTATTTGATGGTCAATATCACTTTCCGGGCAATACATTTATGTCAATAGGTGAAATCGCATTAAAAGATAATGCCGTGTATTTTGTGGGTCAAGTATTTAGGCGAGCTTATATCGCAAGGAGTTTCAGATGAAGGTGAGCCCGGCAATATTTACTACCCTTATATTGTTGTAGATTGAGCATATACTTTACCATGGTAAAACAATTCCAAGCAATGATCCTTGTCCCTGTGGTGAAAGAAAACTAAACTTACAAAAATTGCACCGATTGTAATCAATTAAATGAAATATCTGTTTAAAAAGAAAATTAATATTCACTGTCTCCGCGCTAATGGGCCGGTATATTTATTTATTATTCTGCTTTCGTTTCTTTTTTTGGCTTGTCCCGAGGATAGCCCACCCCCACGAGACACGACCATCAACCTAGGGGTATTGAGCGTTTTTGCCACCACAGCCCGATTACACATCTCCGTTGAAGACACCACCGCAGAATGGACCTTTGGATTGACCCGCAACGGGGAAGAAGTGTTGACCGCCACGGTTTATAACCGGGACACGACATTGATCGATGGTGGCTTAACCTCCGGCACGCAATACACCTATCAGGCCCACTGGCTGGAAGACGGCGCCGCTGTGGATAGCAGTGTAAAGGTTACTGCCCGCACCACGGATACCAAAATCCACCTGGAGGTATTAAGCACCTTTACCACTACGGCTCGATTGCATATATCCGTGGAGGATACCACCGCAGAATGGACCCTTGGCTTGATCCGCAATGGGGAAGATGTGTTGACCGCTACGGTTTATGGCAACGACACGACGTTCATTGATGACGGTTTAACCCCCAGCACACAATACACCTATCAAGCCCAGCGGCTGTACGATAGTATCGCTGTGGATATGAGCTTAACTGCCATAGCCCAAACCATGGATATCACCAGCCACAATTTTGTGTGGGAGATTGATACACTGGGGATCTATCCCAGCTACCTGAATGATGTAGCCATTGTTGATGAAAACAATATTTGGGTGGTGGGGTACATCAGAACGGATGAACCGGACACAATCCATAATCTACCCTACTCATCATACAACGCTGCCCATTGGGATGGGGAAGAGTGGGAGTTGCATAGAATAGCTCCTGAGGGATTTTTTGGTCCAGTAACAGCAGTTTTTGCTTTTTCAGACACTGATGTATGGTTCGGGAAATATGGATTACCTATCCACTTTGATGGTGAATTATTTACTAAATATTCTCCTTCAAATGGGGGACATCCCGGCCAACCAAGTATAAATGCTATCTGGGGCACCTCATCTTCTGATCTATATTTTGTGGGTGGCAGTGGCAGCATAGTTCATTACGATGGCAGCACATTTACAAAGATGGAAAGTGGCACGGAAGTAAGTATTATCGATATAGGGGGGTTGGATGAAGACCATATTTGGGCAGTGACCCATCGGAATGATGGCACCGGCATCGTGAATGAAGTGCTTTTCTATGATGGGAATGAATGGTCGATCAAATTTGAACGGATAACGGATAATTGGCCTCCACAGGACTATACCCGTCCCTCCGGTAGATTTCGGTCCGTATGGGCCTATGGCGATACAGTCTATATAAGTTGTGCCAGTTTATATAAGGAATCGATTTCCACCGGTGCAGGCGTGTTGGTGCCGTTGGAGGATATGCACTGGCAACTGGGTTGGGGGACTCGTAATGTACGGGGGACAGGGTCCAATGATATTGTGGTGACCACTGCATTGGGTAGCAAAGTCAGCCATTATAATGGAAAGGACTGGGAGTTTTATGATGAACTGGATATGGTGGATGTTCATGGTTCGGTTGTAACGGCAGGGGTGAGTATTACCCGTAATATGATGGTTATAGCTGGAAAGGATCTTAACACGAGCAAAGCGGTGGTATACCGAGGGTATAGATATTAGAATCCGATTTAGGCGAAAAAAAGAAAAAAGAAGGAGTCAAAGATGTTAATGAATATCCATAAGATGGTTGGGCTGGGGTTCATGCTACTGATGAGCCAGACCTTGCTTTTCGGAGAAATAGAGATGGAAGGTTCACGGACAGCCACCTCTAAAACCTATTTACTGGACGATGGTGGTTTTCGGACAGAAATATATCCTTATGAAATACACTTTCTGGATGAATTCGGTCGGTATCAAGTGCGTGAAGATACAAGTGTTACCGAGCTATTTTCCGGATCGCCATATAGATATTTGTGGGACAATGATGTTTGGTATAATGAGCGATCTAATGTGCTTGTTGGTCGGAGCGATGTAACCGCGAACGTTACTTTATTGGGCGCTTTAATATCGCTCTCACCAAAAACAGAAGCCGTATACCGGGGGTACAGTACGTGGGATATCAGCGGCGTAGGTAGTGTATACCTCATCGATAATTGGGGACTTCTAATAAACAGTTTAGAATGTGAATCCGATTTGCGTTTTCATTTTGAAAATGAAAATTGGACACAAACGGTGTACATGAAATATGGAGATATTCTACTTTCTGCACTGGATGCCGAAGAGAATTTTAATACAATTGGAGGTGCTCCTATAGTTGCAAGTCACGATTTAACTGGAAACGAGGACGGAAATCCAGTTCTTGCTGAACCGTTCGATCATTCCACAAATGGTAATTCCGGTTTAGACCAATATGTAAGAGACTTAAGACTGGATGGTGAGCTCAATTTAGACATTTTATTCCAAGCGAGTGATGAAACATCTAATTTTACTTTTGATGAAGATACAACATGGTATTGGGATTATAGTGTGGAGATTGATCCACAGTCCTTAACCATATATTGGGAATATGATACCTCAACATTATACATAGCGAATGAGTGGGGCAACACAAATTTATATTCCACCTATTTGTATTTCGGTGGGTTTAGTGATCCGATCCCTTCTGGGACGAATGTTCCCGTTTATGATGGTGACCACTATTCGGTGAGAACGGATACACAGTTTGTGGACTGGAATGGGAATGTATTGCAGCACCATCATTGGCAGCCACATGATGGGGATGAAATCAGCGACTATCATTTATTACATTCGTTCGATTATGATGAAGATGAAATCACTGCCGATATTGCCGAGTTTCAAAAAGTGTATTCCATCCCCATCACCGCTGCGCATCCGGTGGACTTAGAGATCAAAGACCACTGGTACGTCGATGAATACGGCTTTCAAGGAACGAACATCTGGGTGGACATCAACGGGCAATACAGCGTATTTCTGGAACAGGGTGATCCGACAAATCCTCAATCAACAGCTCCCTACTACCGCCTCCGGGCCCAATCCGATTATGATGGGTCGCTCAGTTACACCTTTTCCCATTGGTTGGTCAGCCCTGCAGATGGCGCCACGTTTCTTACCGCTGAGAATGAAATGACGCCGGTAGTCTTTCATAATTCCGCTGCGGAGATCACCGCCCATTATGAGGCAATTACCTTAACATTGCGGGCGGAACATAGCGATGGGTCCAACTTAAATGAATATTTGGAGATAAGACGGGATGGGGATTCTGCTTGGACACAAGTGTTATCGGGTGAAGCCATTGGCATACGCAGGTCTGCTATGTATCGAGAACGCCCGACACAACAGCGCTATACTCATAATGGTAACTTGGTTCAGCACCATCATTGGCGAATAAATGATGCTGAAGACATTGCATCTTACTCGTTGGAACGTTACTTTGAGATGGCGGATCAAACTGAAGAAACAGCAATATTTGATGCTATACTTCCGGTAGCAATCACCACCGAGCATCCGGTTGAAATAGAGATTCACGACCCCTGGTTTGCCTATTTGGATACGAATGATCAGTGGATACAGCCCGATGATTTTCGCCCATTGAGCGAACAGATTGACGGCAACGGAAACCTGCAGGTCTTTCTGGAGCAAGGACAAATAAATAATCCAAATTCTACCGATCCCATCTACCGCCTCCGGGCCCAATCCGGTTATGATGAGGGTCCTAGCTACTCCTTTTCCCATTGGTCGGTCAGTCCTGAAGACGGCGCCACGTTTCTTACCGCTGAGAATGAAATGACGCCGGTGGTGTTTCATACTCCCAATGCGGAGATCACCGCCCATTATGAGCCAGTCAATATCCTGACAAACGCTATCACCCCTGGAGCGCTCCCGGATGGATATTATTTTACCGGCGAGGTTGTTATCAACGGTGATAATTTTGTTCCGTCCGGTTCATTCTTTGGCGCACTGCCCGGTACCCATATTGTCATTGCGGAAAATGCCAGGCTGCGTATCTATGGAACATTCTCTTCCAATGGAACACAATCGGATCCCATTCACTATTTAGGCGTGATTGAAAGCGGTAGTTACAGGGTTAGGATTGAAGACCAGGCTAGTGCTCATTTTCGCCATTGTAATTTTACAGACATCGTTGTTTCTTCAAGTGTTAATAATGGTGAATCTCCATTCGCCGGATCTATATGTATTTTTGAACGATGTACATTTGAAAATGATAACAATATCGCTTTAAATATTTACGGACAGAATAACCGATCAGTGGTCCGCAATTGCCAGTTTTCCAATAGTCAGTATGGTATTATTTCTTGGGGCTGGGCAGAACCGGAGATCACTGGGTGCACATTTACCGGAAATGACATTGGTATAGTATCAACGAGTTATTCTGAACCGCTAATTAGAGGGTGTTCGTTCAATGGCAACACTAGTGGCACAGGGATCAGCGCCAGTTATTCTGCACACCCTAAATTATGGAAAGTGGAGGAGAATGCATGGCTATGTTCCGCGAACAATAATGTGTTTAGACAGTGCAATCCGGCTGTTTTTGCAAGTGACGAGGCCTATCCGAAATTAGGTTTCAATCTCAATATTAAGAATGTGCCAGAAGTGGACGGTATTCCCGAAGGCTATGGTCGAACAGGTTGGAACCGGTTTTACGATAATAATGTCACCGATATTGTCAACGACAATCAGTTCGCTATTTATGCCATTGGGAATAATTGGTATCCGCCCCATCCTCTGGGACTGGTGAGTTGTAGTGAATCGGAAGCGGATACTGTAGGGGCGGTGGTGTGGGAGCCCACGGTCTATGGTCTTGTGGGGAACAATGTGATTACTGATCCACCAGAAGAACCAGATGCAGTTGCACTTCCACCGGGCCGTCTGGCGGAAGGGGAAGGTAATATTGAATTGGCCCTTGAACTCTATGACGAGATGGTCAATGATAAACAGAGTGTAGCGGCTGTATATGGCGTGGTCCGTTGTTTATGGCAGCAGGATGATGTAGGGGGCATTATCGATAAGATGGATGAGTATTCCCAAGCATACCCCGATTCCCCGATTGAAGAGCACAGTCTGTCGGTGCTGGCATCCTATAAACTGTATTTATCCGGGAATGTCAACCTGAATGAGGCGCTGGAACATATTGATGATATTAAGCTGAATTATTCCACCACTGAGTTAGATCCCAAACTTTTATTTGAAGAAGCGCAGGTCCATGAGAAACTGCAAGGGAGTGCAAAAATGATCGCCGGTGCAGAACGAGAACGATTACCCGTAAAAGCAAAAGTGGCGTACACCACATTGGCTGAAAAGTACCCGGATACCCCCCTGGGGGTGCTGGCGGCCATCATGGTGGGAAAACAAGCCAAAGAGACTACAGAAACCATACCGAGTGCTTATGCGTTATATCCGGCGTACCCGAACCCCTTCAACCCAACCACGACCATTCGTTACGGTTTACCGGAAAACAGTGATGTGACCCTCATTGTGTATGACATCACCGGCCGGGAGATCATACAGCTGGTGGATTCAAGAGTTCCAGCCGGAGACCGCCGGGTGATCTGGAATGGAAGAGATCGGCAGGGAAACCCGGTGGCCAGTGGACTTTACATTTATCGTCTGGTGGCAAAATCGAATGAAACGAAGCAAGTATTTACCCAATCCAATAAAATGGTCTTGATGAAATAGTAGGTTTAAAAAGAAGATATTAAATAATGTACCTTTATATTAACCGGTATTTTGCTAGTATTCTCTTTTTGCACTCTTTTTGAAGAAGAAGATGGACAATAGTATGATTTAACCTTTGCCAAATACACGGTTGAATGGCCATATTTGGCAAGTACATCTTGACGGTTACCGGTTTTTTTGGTACGGCTTCCACCCCAGCGGCGGTAGTGTCAGCCATAACACAAAGGTTCTTTAGCCAACGCTGCTGAACCAGCTCCTTTGCACAAGATACGAGATGAATAATCTATTACCCCGGCCATAGAGGCTAGCAATACGTAGGTATTTTGATCTGTACGTTCCCAATTTTCATTGGTGTAATTTATAAATTAAATGTCATCCTGGATCGATGATAGGGTGAAAAATCTCTGTATAAATAATAATTGTACTTCATATTTGTACGATAATTTATTAGTAAAGATGCCTCACAGCTTATGCTAATGACAAAAGTATATAACCTCCATTAAATAGAGAGATTATAAGGGGTATATAAATAGTGAATATTCTGCATTGAGAAACTTTTATGTGTTACCCTCTTACAAGAACAGAAAATTGAGATTATTAAATAAAATAATCCCTTCACAAATCCTTTAACTAATTTTGTTGGTAAAGGAACTCAAAAACCATAAATTCGCCGGCAATATAAGGCTGAAAAGGAACTTTATATAATGAGTAGAATTTGTGATGTGATCGGAAAAAAGCCGATGTTTGGTAATAACGTAAGCCATGCCCATAATAAGTCACGGCGCCGATTCAATATCAACCTGCAAAAAAAGCGTTTCTGGCTTCCAGACGAAAAACGCTATGTGACCTTGAACGTCTCCACCCAGGGTATACGATTGATCGATAAGAAAGGAATCACAAAGATAATAAAGGAGATTCGAGCTCGGGGAATGAAAGTATAATTAAACCTCATTATAGATATAAGAAAAGAAAAACCCTCCGTTTTTAAGAGGGTTTTTCTTTTCTGCAAGGCTGCTACTGCGAGATCAATCCCTGATAATTTATACTGTTAGTTTCCCCGCAGCAATTATTTATGTTGCCGACGAATAAATGCCGGTATTTCCAGATCATCACCATAGATAAGTGAATCTTTATCCTCAAGATAGAATGGAGTGTCTTGCTTTGTGGGCTGTGTCGCCTCATTTTGTGCCGCTAACTTTTGATTATATAAGGGTACGTTTTTTTCATCAGCCAGTATCCTAGTTGTTTTTTGGTGCGGTTTTTCAACTGCTCGTTTATCATTGGTATCGATCTCTTTGGTTGTGTTTTGGTTAAATCCGGTCGCAATAACTGTTACGCACATTTCATCTGTCATTTTATGATCGATCACAGCACCAAAAATGATGTTTGCTTCATCGCCAGCCTCTTCAAAGATAATGGATGTAGCCTCGTCCACTTCCAATAAGGCTAAATCTGGTCCACCGGTAATATTGACTAGAACGCCCTTAGCTCCGCTGATGGATGCATTATCGAGCAAAGGACTGGAAATCGCCTGCTGCGCTGCCAGCACAGCTCGTTCTTGGCCACTGCCCATACCCGTACCCATGATCGCGTCACCCATATTTTTCATGATGGTTTCCACATCAGCGAAATCGAGATTAATCAATCCATGTAGATTGATCAAGTCAGATATTCCTTTGGCCGCTTGATGGAGGATGGAGTCAGCCAGCTTGAAGGCTTCCACTACAGTTGTATTATTATCTACAATGGACATTAATTTCTGGTTGGGAATGGCAATCACGGTATCACATGCTTTCCGTAAGTCAGATAATCCACCCAACCCGCGATTCATTCGTTTGGGCCCTTCAAAATTGAAAGGGAGTGTAACAATTCCAACGGTTAGTATTTCCATTTCCCGAGCTATTTGTGCAACGGAGGCTGCAGCTCCAGTTCCGGTTCCACCCCCCATACCGCCAGTTACGAATATCATATCCGCACCTTCCATAATTTCGGTGATGGCTGCTTTATCAGATTCTACAGCTTCCCGACCTATCTCTGCTTTCGCGCCGGCCCCAAGGCCTTTGGTCAAGTTTTTGCCGATCTGAATTTTGTGTTTTGAAGCATTATTATCCAGGTCTTGGGCATCAGTGTTGATCGCAACAAAATCAACACCTTGCATTCCAGACTGGATCATTCGGTTTACGGCATTTCCACCGGCGCCACCCACACCGATAACTTTTAATTTAGCTTTTTGATCAGCCATTGAATCAAATTCAAACAACATGACTTTTCTCCTCTGGGTTTGGTTTTTTGGTATGTGATTATGCTCAATAGAGCCCTCTGATCCATTGCTTGAGCCATTCTACAGCTCGTTCAAAAGAAAGTTTTTCTGGCATTGAAGTCGGTGTCAGTTCACATCTCACATCTGGCCACAAGGTCAACCCCAATACTGTTGTAAATTCTGCTTCGGCTGCAACATCTACGGCGCCGGTGATATTTTTCGGTATTCCTTTGCGAACACGCATATTCAATATTTCTTCTGCGAGTGGAGTCAAGTTGCGTAACTGTGCACCACCACCGGAAAAGACTGCACCGTAGGTCAATTGTTCTTGAACATCTGCGCGCTGGATCTCGCGGGCAATAAGTTGTAATATTTCTATTGTCCGAGCTTCCACGTAGCGGGATAGTTCGTGTTCGGATACTTTGCGAGCTAACCCACCATTTTTTACTGGAAGGTCAAATTCCAATTCTGTAGATGACATTGAGGCTTTAGCTGAAGAATATTTTTGTTTGATTCCTTCTGCTTCATCGATACCAATTTGGAGCATGACGGCAATATCATTGGTAATACTGTTGGCTCCGATTGCCAATACAGCTGAGTGTCGAATACCACCATTGTGAAAGACAACAATTTCAGTTGTTCCTCCACCAATGTTTACATGGGCAACACCCAACTCTTTTTCGTCTTCATCCAAGGTTGTGAGCGCACTGGCCAACCCCTGAAAAACCAAACCATCTACTTGAATACCTAAATCTTCGATACAATTAACCAGGTTTTTTGCCGCTGAACTTGGAACAGTGATCAAATGTACTTTTGCTTCCAACCGGCGCCCGGTCATACCCATTGGATCTTTAATTTTGTTCATGGTGTCAATAACATATTCTTGGGGTAGTACGTGCATAATATCCCGATCGGTTGGGAGGGAGAGCGCACGGGCCATTTCCATGACCTTAAAAACGTCATGTCCAGTAATCTCTCTTTCCATTGGGACCGTAGAATGTTGGTGTTTCTGGATGGCAATCGCACCTTGGGTGTTTAACCCGCGAAGATTCTCACCAGATATACTTATAACAGCTTTTTCAATTTTTTGACCCGCCATCAGTTCGGCAGCTTTTACAGCGGCATCGATGCTGTCGATCAGTTTGTCGCGGTGTACTACCGATCCATTTTTAAATCCAACTGTAGGTGATTTACCGATACCCAAAAGTTTCATTTCCTTACCATCGGGCAATTTTTCTGTTAGTGCACACGTTACATTAGATGAACCAATATCAATTCCGATTCGCAACTGCTGATTTGTGCTTTTTTGGATCACTATTTAAACCTTTACTTTTGCAATTACCTGCCGATTGTAACGGAGGTCTAATGTAGAAAAATCACCCAATCCGTTTGCTTCGGGAAGGGCATTTACGAAAGATTTTAGAATATGTATTTTTTCCCATAAATGTTCCACCCCCAAAATTACTTTGGTTGGATGATCAGCAAGAATCAGGACAAACTCATCGCTATTGTTCAATGTGACTTCTGATAAATTGTTATACAAATTAGGGTATTCATTAACAATTTGATCGATCAACAGCACTGCCTCCAAAATTTTTATGGAGACTGTTTGCTGTCCAATCGGATATAATTCTTGGTCGCGATTAAATCCGGACAAAACCGGAAAAATCTTTTTATTGATATTACCTATATCGGGGAGGACCACACCTTCTGCATCAACATATAGAATTGGGTCCATATTCAGCATTGCAACCGGTTCACGTTCAGAGATCTCCACTTTTAATTTTTGCGGAAAAGAACGACTTACCCGAGCAACTCGGACAAGAGGGTGACTCTCCATAAACAGTCCAATTTCCCGGATATCTATTTCATTGATAGGTTGTTCCAAAAGTGGCATCAAGTAAGCATAATACTCATCTTGAGATATGATGTGAGTATTCTGTATTTCGATTTTCGTCAATCGATTTAATCCGGTATAGACTGACCAGTTATACGCCAGCCATATCAAACAGATGATTAGCGTAACCAATGACGTACCGATTAACAATTGCAGGTTGAATTTTTTATTCTTATTCATGGAGTGAACACATCCTCCTTAAATCCCAATGTTTTAATTTCCAGGTCTAGCATAATATCAAATTTTGATAGCACTTTTTTGCGTGCTAGCCGTATCAAGGCTGCAATATCGCTGGCCTTGGCCTGGCCATGGTTAATGAAAAAATTGGCATGTTTTGAGGAAATTTCTGCGGCACCGTGGTGCGCGCCTTTCAATCCGACCTGATCAATTAAATATCCAGCCGCTAGATTCGGTCGGGGGTTCTTAAATACACTCCCAGCGGATCGAAAACGAAGGGGTTGGTTTGCTTTTCGTCCTTTACTGGCGGCATTCCGTTTTTCCATCACCTCATCAGGGGATGACTTCATCAGCTTAAAGCCGGCGCTCAATATAATTTCATCTTCTTTAAAGGTGGACTGACGATAACTAAAATCAATTTCACTAGCAGCATACCGTTTCGTTTCACCTGTCAGCGACATCACATCAACATGTTTTAAACAATTGGATATTTCTCCACCAAAGGCACCGGCATTCATCACTAGAGCTCCACCCAATGTTCCAGGCACACCAATCATACTTTCCAATCCGCTTAAATTATTCCTGATGCATTCCTTAACTATTTTCCCCAGCATTACCCCTGACTCAGCATATACATTCTGGCCAGTTATCATGAGTTCAGTAAATGATTTGCCCAAAGTTATCACAATTCCGTCAATTCCATCATCTGCCACCAGAAGGTTTGATCCGGAGCCGACAAAGTTTATCGGAATGTCGTTTTCATGGGCAAAACACAGCACCTTGCTAAGGTCCATTTTGTCTTTAGGAGTAATATAAGCCCAGACCGGTCCACCGATGCCATAAGATGTATGTTTAGCCATGGGTTCGTTTTCCAAAAGGGTTCCGCGCACTATTTTTTTTAATTCAGCCATGTGATTCACTTTATGCTGCTGCCTCTAAAGTTTTAAGATGCTCAAAATAGGATTCTGAATAACGCCAAATTGTCCCTGCACCAATGGTAATGATCATGTCACCGGATTGGACTAGATTGTCCAAATGTTCAGCCAGGTCAATCAGATTTGGCACGTAATGAACGTATTTATGTCCGGCCGCGCGTGCGGCTTCAGTTACCAATGCACCGCTGATACCAGGAATCGGCTCCTCCCGCGCGGGATAAATTTCGGTCACGACCAGCACATCCGCAACTTGGAATGCAGTTGCAAACTCTTTATAAAAATCACGTGTACGTGTAAATAAATGGGGTTGAAACACCGCAACGATCCTGCGTTTCCAGCCGGTGCGAGCTGCGTTCAAGGTGGCGTTTACTTCCGTGGGGTGATGAGCATAATCATCTACAACCATGATATCGTTGACAATGCCCTTGATCTCAAACCGTCTTCGCACACCAGAATATTTTTTTAATCCCTGTGAAATTATATCAATTTTAAGCCCCATTTCTATGCCCACTGCAATTGCAGCAAGTGCATTGGCTACGTTATGTTTACCGGGTATGTTTAAGGTAATGGAATCGTTTGCTTGACCATCGATTATCAAGGTAAAAACAGTCTGAGTTTCATTATAACAGATATGATCGGCCTGGATGTCAGCAGTGGTGCTTAACCCGTATGTAGTGATGGGTCGTTTTATATTGGGCAGAATTTCAAGTAGTGCTTGCGAATCAGCACAGGCGACAACCGCACCGTAGAAAGGTGCTGCATTTGCGAACTGCAAAAAAGCCTGTTGCAAATCTTCTATGTCCTGGTAACAATCGGTATGCTCCAGTTCGATATTGGTAATGACGCTGATTGTAGGTCGCAACGCTAGAAAACTGCGGTCATACTCGTCCGCCTCAACAATGATAATATCACCGGTACCCAATTTGGCGTTCGAATCAATGGTTTTCACCAATCCCCCGACCACGAGCGTGGGGTCGCAGTGTGCTTCCGTTAAGATTGTACCTATCATTGATGATGTAGTTGTTTTACCGTGGGTACCTCCAACGCCAATACTGGTTTCTTTTACGGCAATAAGTTCACCCAGCATCTCCGCACGACGTATGATCGGTATATCTTTCTGATGAGCGGCGATAATTTCTTCATTGTCCAGTCGTACTGCGCTGGAATAAACAAGTACGTCCGCATCTTTTACATTGATCGCACTATGACCTTTGTGCACCACTGCTCCCATGCGGTCCAGTTTTTTAGTAATGGCAGATTCATTTATATCAGAGCCGCTGACTTCAAACCCCAGGTTTAATAGTAACTCGGCAATACCGCTCATGCCAATGCCGCCTATCCCAACAAAATGTATTTTTTTCACCCGGCGAAACATCAGGCATTTATCCGTTCTAAAATGTGATCAACGATAACAGAAGTTGCTTCCGGTTTACCGAGGGCAAGGGAAGCCTCAGACATTTGCGTCAATGTTCCACAATCATGGATCAGGGAAATTATTTTTTTTGCAAGATACTCGGCGTTGAGTTCAGATTGCTCTACACTAATGGCTGCTCCGGTATGCACGAGTTCAGCAGCATTATTTTGTTGATGATTTGCTGCTGCAGTTGGAAGAGGTACCAAAATACAAGGCAATCCACATGCGGTTAGTTCTGCCAGGGTCAAGGCACCCGCCCGCGATAAAGTGAGATCGGCCACAGCGTAGACGCTGGGCATTTCATTGACATACGGAAGAACTTTCACGTTTTCAGAATAAAAATGCTTAAAGGTATCATAATTATGGGCACCGGTTTGCCAAAGTATTTGGATACTGGACAGATGCGTTATCATTTCTGCAACACATTCATTGATTGCAGTCGAACCTTGGCTGCCACCAATAATAAATAAAGTCTTTTTTTGTGCGTTCAAATTGAATGTTTGTAATGCCTGCAAACGATCTCCGTCAGTTATGTCTTTCCGGACTGGATTGCCGACCAGGATACAGTTTTTTTTTTAAGGTGGCTTTGGACAGCGTTATAAGCTGTAAATACTATTTCTGCATCAGCGGCAAAATGGTTGGTGGTGATCCCGGGGATAGAGTTCTGTTCCTGAATGAAATAAGGTATCTTTTGCTGCCGTGCAGTGTACAGCGGTAGCGCCGCACCATATCCACCGGTTCCGATTACTGCTTTCGTATGCAGTTTTGAGAATAGTTTTTTCATTTGTAGTTGAGATTTAAGCAGTCTTCCAGGGAGCAGCATGTTTCTACCGAGTGCTGTGCAGGAAAAACCACGTTGCAAACCCCGGATGGGTAATAGAGTGTGGTTCAAGTTCATCATGGGTATTTTATCAGCTTCAATTCCAAACCTAGAACCCACATAATGAATGTTTGTACCAGTACACTCTGCCAGTTTTTGCCCGATCGCCAGGGCCGGATATAAATGTCCGCCTGTTCCACCACCGGCAATGATAAATGTATCCTTATCCATAGATCCGTTTTCTCCAGTCAGAATTGCTGGTTACAGACCGTTTCGATTGGCTGATATTCAATAAAATACCCAAGCTGGCCAAGTGAACCACCAAGCCGGAGCCACCGTAAGAGATCAACGGCATTGCTAATCCCGTTGTGGGCAGTAGACTAGTCACCACACCAACATTGATAAAACAATACAATATCAAGCTGCTTGCAATTCCAAGGGCTAACATCACCCCGAAGATGTCCGAACTTTCTTTCGCGATCATAATCCCCCGCTGGAAAATAAACATGAACAAACCTAGCACAAATAAGGTGCCGATCAACCCAGTTTCCTCGCCGATAATGGCAAATATAAAATCGGTGTGGGGGGTGGGAAGAAAAAGATTTTTCCCCAAACTATTACCTAACCCTAGCCCAAATAACCCCCCGTTCCCTAAACTGATGAGCGATTGCTTGATTTGATAAACGCTTTCCGCATCTACGCTCTCGGGGACGAGGTAACTGGTAATCCGCCGCCACATATAATCCCAATTAAGAATCACCAGACTTAAAACAGTGATGGAGACTGCAGCAGTCGCCATCATGTGCTGCAGTCTGGCTCCTCCCAGAAAAAGCATAATAAAAGAGATAAACAAGATCATCGCCGTTGTGCTCAAATCTGGTTGAATAACCACAAAGACAACAATAGATACAATCGCAATGATGCACGAAAGATATCCACCATAAAACTCTTTGATTTCCTCCCTTTTACTGTGAATACAAGCAGCCAAAAAAATAATGATTGCCAGCCGGGCCAGATCGGACGTTTGGATCGAAATTGAACCGATATACAGCCACCGCGCCGGATGGGAGGAACCGTTAATCATGGACATGATTTTTGTCATGATCAACAGCACAATGGCACCAATCAAAATATAGGATGCCCAATCTTTTAATTTGCGATAGTCAAACCACATAAATAAGAACATGAATACAGTTCCAACCAGCAATCGCTTTAAATGGGCTTGGAGATAAATAGTATCGGTGCGAAATCCGGATTCATCTAGGGAAAGATTTGCGCTGGCGCTAAAAAGCATCACTGTTCCAAAAGCACACAGCAAGACGGTCGCTGACAGTAGAAAACGATCATATTTTTTTACAATGATATTCAAATAGTTCATGCTCTACAACCAATGGTATTGACCAGTTGTTTGAATTCTTCACCCCGTTCTTCAAAGTTGTTGAATTGGTCAAAGCTGGCACAACCTGGAGATAATAATACAATGTCCCCGGGCTGTGCTTGAACGTAAGCAGTGGCAACAGCATTTTTCAGATTTCCGCAAGAGGTAAGTATTACTGTATCCCCTAATGCTGCAGTGATTATGCGTTCAGACTCACCCATGGTGAAGACCTCCTTCACGTTGTGGATATGTGGAATTAATGATTGAAAATCTTCACTTTTATTTTGTCCGCCTAGGATGAGAAAAATTGGCTTGCTGAAACTTTCCAACGCCACCTTTACCGCTTCTATATTTGTTGCTTTGGAATCGTTGATAAACGTAATACCATCGATTTCTTTGACCTTTTCTAGTCGATGTGGGATTCCGTAAAATTTTTTCATCATCGCTTTGATTTTGGAAGATGCAATACCCAGTAAGCTGGCCACAGTCGCGGCACCCAGGAAATTGGCAAGGTTATGCCTACCGGGTAATGCGATCTGATCCAGATTGATAAGAGTGGCGTGCTCTTTATCAACTATCTTAGTGGCGTTCAATGTAAAAAGTCCAGTTGAATGAGGTTTCAGACTGAATGGAATTTTTTGGGCTTTGGCTGGTGCAATATGTTTGGTTAATAATTTGTCATCCCCGTTGAAGACCAGAATATCATGTTTTGTTTGGTTAGACCACATATTCATTTTTGCTTGGATGTAGTCGTCCATATTAGCATATCGATTTAAATGGTTTGGCGATAAATTGAGAATTAAAGCAATAAACGGCTTGAAATGCTGGATGAATTCCATCTGAAAACTGGAAATCTCTACCACATACACCCGTTTTGGATCTGGAACCCTGAGATCATTCTTGACCACTGCTGCAAAGGGATGCCCTACATTACCGGATAAGCTTGGCCGCACTGCATCTGATTTACACATTTCGTAAAGCATGTGGGCGGTGGTCGTCTTGCCATTCGATCCCGTGATGGCAAGAATGGGTGATTTAGTAAACCAGCTAGCAAATTCAATTTCACTTATAATAGGAATATGTTTAGACTTTGCTTGGGTGACGATATTGGCATCCTGAGGTACTCCGGGTGAAATGACCCAAAGATCTGCGTCATAGATTTTAGTGCTGTGGCCTCCGATTTCGCCCGCAATACCTAGATCATTGAGCTGTTGCAATGCAGTCGTTGGCTGCCCGTGATCACTAATAAAAACGTCAGCTCCCAACTCAGCGGCCAGCTGCGCTGCAGCTATCCCACTGCGGGCCATACCAATGATGGCTATACGTTTATCTTTTATGTTGATGTCTTCTTGGCGGGAAATATCCATTATCGTATTTTAAATGTAGTCAGTGAAAATAGTGCCAACAACAACCCGATGATCCAGAAGCGGACAACGACCCTAGATTCTGGCCAACCTAGTAATTCAAAATGATGATGGATCGGCGCCATTTTAAACAGCCGTTTACCGGTGCCTGTTTTTTGTTTTGTGTACCGAAAATAGGTCACTTGCAGCATGACCGAAATTACTTCCCATACAAATACACCGCCGATAATTAGAAGCAGTAACTCTTTTTTTAGTAACACCGCTAATGTCCCCAAAACTGCACCTATCGATAAGGAACCCACATCACCCATAAAAATTTCTGCTGGTGCTGTATTAAACCATAAGTAACCAATACAGGCACCGGTTATAGCGGCAGTAAAAACAGTTAGTTCACCGGCACCAGGTAAGTAGATAATGTTTAAGTAATTGGAAAAATCAACGCGGCCACTGATGTATGCAATCGCGGCAAAAACGGTAAAACAAATCGCCAACAGTCCGGTTGCCAATCCATCCAACCCATCCGTAAGGTTTACAGCATTTGATGTACTGGTTATAACCAGTATGATTGCTGCGGGATAAAAATAGCCAAAATCGAGTTCCATATTTTTAAAAAAGGGGATGCTGGTTACACTGCGAATTTCTGCAAATACAGGATTGCTGAAAATCCAATAACTGACGATCAAACCCAATATGATTTGACCGACCAATTTGTAGCGGGCAACCAACCCCTTTTTCACTTTTTTAACAACGTTTAGATAATCATCAATAAAACCGATTAAACCCATCCAAAGCAATGCGAACAGGATAATTTGTATATAAACATTTGCCAGGTCGGCCAACAACAAGGTTGGGATAAGAACCGATCCAATGATCATGATGCCGCCCATAGTAGGGGTACCCTTTTTTTTCAAGTGACTTTCTGGACCATCATGTCTGATTTCTTCACTGATCTGATTGCGATGGAGAATACGAATGACCCATGGGCCAATGATGAAAGAAAGCAATAATGCGACAATCGCCGCCGCCGCTGCTCGAAAAGTAATGTATTGAAAAATATTGAATGGTGAGAACAGATCTCTTAAAGGATATAATAATTCGTATAACATCAGTGGGCAGTTAATTCTTCAATAATGGTTTCCATACTCATCCCTCTGGACCCTTTTACAAGTATCTTATCGCCATCCATGGCGTATTCTTTCAACACAAGTGCTAAGTCATTTTTGGATTCAAAATGTTTATGAAAAATTTTATTACCAATGGCTTGATCTGTTATTATTGTTTGATCCCCAGTAGAAAAAACCGCATCCAAATGCATCGCCGCGCAATGTTCGCCTACTTGATGATGATGACCAGACGATTCTGCCCCAAGTTCAAACATATCTCCAAATACAAATACACGCCGTCCGTTACCACTGAGTGCATTTAAATAATCTATGGCAGCGATTGTAGACTTGAGATTGGCATTGTAAGTATCGTCGATGATCGTGACGTTTCTAACTTGCTTCACTTCACAACGGCCTTTAGGCGGTTGGAAGGTTCGGATTTGTGTGTTGAATGTTTTCCAATCAATACCTAGGTGAATTGCAACAACAGATGCAGCTATGATATTTTTAATATAAGATAAATTATGTGAACCGGTCGGAATTTCCTGACTATCTATCGTTACAGTGACTGTACCGTCCAGTTCAAGATGAAAATCAGCTGGGAAATCACATTCCTGAGTGAGTCCGAAAGTGACTTTTTTTCCGGGAATAGCAAAATTTTTAATGTACTTGTCAGCGGTATTTACAAAAGACACCCCATCAGTAAGTGCTGCAAATAATGCTTGTTTGGTTTTGGCAACTTCAGCAATTGTGCCAAATCCCTTCATATGCGCTGGGGCTATATTGGTTATAAGACCGTGAGTCGGTTCGGCAATAGCGCATAAGTGGGCAATATCGCCGGGTTGATTGGCTCCCATTTCTATAAATGAAATTGTATGTTCAAAATTCATTTCCAGAATGGTCAATGACAAGCCGATGGAGGTATTGAAATTGCCGATTGTGGCGTGTACGTTGTGTTGCGCAGAGAAAATGTGCTTCAATAATTCTTTTGTTGATGTTTTGCCATTTGATCCGGTTATACCAACAACAGGGATATCAAATTGTTTGCGCCAGTTATGGGCCAAATCACCAATAAATAACAGGGGATCGGTAACGCATATAAAATCCATTCCGGTTGCTGCCTGAACTTCATGCTTCACAACACTAGCTATGGCGCCTTTCTCCAGGGCCTGTGGAATGAAATCATGGCCATCCGAATGCTCACCTCCCAGTGCAATATAAAGATCGCCCACATGGCAGTCGCGACTATCGGTCGTAATACCCGAAATTGGTGAAGAAAGAGTTTTACCAGTTAAGTTTTTTAATAGGGTTCCAACTGTTTCAGATTCAGTGAGTGTTATGCGCACAAAACTCCTCAATAATCTCAATGTCCGAATAGGGATGCCGAACCCCTGCAATCTCTTGGTATGTTTCCCGTCCTTTGCCGAGCACAACCAGCACATCGTTATGATCCAGTGCGGCCAGAGCCTTCTTGAAGGCGGTAGCACGATCGGAGAATACACTATAATTTTCTGAGGTAAGCCCTAATTCGATATCCGCTACGATACTTGATTGATCTTCGTAGCGAGGGTTATCAGGCACGATAAAAAATTGATCTGCGTATTGTTCGACCAGTTGTCCCATAATTGGCCGATTAGCGGCGTCTCGGTTTCCCCCACAGCCAAACATTACAATTAAATTCCCTGCTTTATTTACCATTTGATGGATAGTCTTCAACACTTTTTCATAGGCATCGGGTGTATGCGCATAATCTATGACTATACGCGCGCCATTTGGTGTCTGGAATGTTTCCATTCGGCCGGACACCACTTTACAATAATTGATCCCGTGTTTTATTTTATTGATAGGTAAACCCAGAGCCAACCCGGAAGCAACTGCGCATAGGATATTTTCCTGATTGAAACTACCGATTAGTGGTGAATTAATTTCGATCCTGTGTTCACCAGCACGAATAATACCAGTAGTACCGGTCAACGAAGATTCAACCGCTACGAAGTGGACATCACTATTATTTTCTATAGATACCTTTAATACCGGAGCCGTACTTTCGGAAATAAGACGTCGGCCATATTTGTCATCAGTGTTAATAATCGCTGTTGCCGAAAGGGGTAGAGATTTGAATAATTTTGCCTTGGCATGGTAATAGTCTTCCATGGTCTTGTGGTAATCCAAGTGTTCTGGGGAAAGATTGGTAAATACTGTTAGATCGAATTCTACATCCGCAACGCGATACTGGTGAATGGCGTGGGAAGACACTTCCATCACAACATGGGTAAAATTATCCTGGACAAGTTCTTTAAGCAGTCTTTGCGAGTGAATAGCATCCATAGTTGTGAGTGTTTTTTCCTGATCGTGCCCGGCGGCGATGACCCCAAATGTACCCAATTGGGCGGTCTTACAACCTGCTTCCTGCAAAATGGATCTAATCAATGTAGCTGTACTGGTTTTGCCGTTGGTTCCGGTAATACCCACTATTTTTAGATATTTGGAGGGCTGGCCATAAAATTCAGCTGCGATCGCGGAGGCAGCTTTCCGGGGATTTGAAACTTTTACTTGCGGAACAGAAAGAGCTCCCAATTCCCGACCATTGGTAATGATTGCAGCCGCGCCATTATTCACAGCCTCAGGTACAAAGTCATGGCCATCAGCGGCTGTACCGTGTATTGCAATGTACAAATCTCCCGGCTGGACCTTACCGGAATGTAATTGAATATTGTTGATAGGAATATTGGGTATATCCCCGTTGGCAGCAATAAATCCTTTGACCAATTTATCCAGGGTCACATTCATTTTAAACCTATAGTGCATAATGATCCGCCCAACACAATAGTTCCTGGCTGCGGACTTTGCCAAATGACTTTCCCGGAACCTTTAAAATTTGTTTTGAGCCCCAGTTCAGTTAGAACTTCACGGGCTTTGCGTAAACTCATTCCTCTTACATCCGGCAAGAGTAGTTTACCATCGGCTGTGTGGCGAGCGTTTACCACTTGAACTGTGCTGGCTAAAATCACTGGCTTGGTCACGGTGTTATCCGAGGTATGTGGGCGGAGCAGACGCTCTTCAACCAGATTTTGCTTGATTTTGATTGTCTGGTCATTGTGGGGACGAATGGAATCATCCATATTAATAATCCGTTCCATCACGCGGTGGAAGACAGGAGCAGCACCGTGACCTCCCCAGTGATATCCAATCTTTGGTTCGTCTAAAATGATGACGCTTACCAATTGGGGGTTTTCTGCAGGTAAGAAACCGGCAAAGTTGGAAATAAATTTCTTATCTGAATATTGTCCATCAATAAATTTTTGTGCAGTGCCGGTTTTACCGGCAATGGACCAACCCTTAATAGCCGCTTTAGTGCCGGTTCCCGATTTTACTACTTTGCACAGCATATGGGTAATGGTATTCATAATATCATCAGACGCAACTTTGCGGATGACCTCTGGACGTTCAGAATAAATGGTTTTTCCAGATGCGGATATGAGTTGGTTAATGAGCCGTGGTTTCATGAGAAAACCACCATTCGCGATGGCAGCATAAGCCATGGCCAATTGGAGCGTTGTAACACCGACCTCATGCCCCAACGATACCTCTGCCAAGGAAAGACCACTCCATTCATTAACCTTTCTGAGGGTACCGGAGCTTTCGCCATCCAGGCTAATGTTGGTCGATATGCCAAACCCTAAATCCCGACTGTATCGATAAAGTTGCTTTGGTTGAAATGTTTCTGCGATCTTGATGATACCAACATTGCTGGAATTCTCCATGATCTGGGTCACATTCAGCAGCCCAAAATCTTCCCAGTCACGTATTTTTCTGCCGGCAAAGATATAACTACCGTTTCCACAGTTGAATTCTTGCCATAAAGACACAGTATTTAAATCCAACGCTGCAAGAAGCGGTACTATCTTGTAAGTAGAACCAGGTTCAAATTGATCTGTAATAACTTTGTTCCGCTGCCAGGACAAATCTCCTTTACTGGGAAAGTTAGGATCAAAAACGGGAATTGATGCCATCGCCAAGATGTCACCTGTTTGCGGATTTAGTAGTACGCCCATAGCGGATTGTGCGCCGCTTTTTTCAAGCTGAACAGTTAGTTCCTCCTGTAAAATAGCCTGGTAAGCCAAATCAATTGTCAATTGGATATTGGCGCCGTCAATTGGAGCTTTTAGTGGAAAATTTGTTTTAGTTAATGAAGTTCCTTTACCACTCCGCTGTTTAACAACCCATCCGGAAGTTCCTTTTAAATAATGATTATATTTTTTTTCGATGCCGGCGATTCCTTTATCATCAATATCTACAAACCCCAATACCTGTGCGGCAACATTGTTATGAGGATAATAGCGTCTGGAATCACGCTCAACAATCAAACCTTGTGGTTTATTGGATAAAATATTCAAACATTTTGCTCGCGGGAGATTGCGTTCGAGGTAGATAAAACTTTTATTCGAATTTAATTTTTCTAAGTAATAATCAACTTCCCGACCGGTAGTGGCATTAAATAACTTGGCCAATTCTGTTATATTACTCACTTTCGTTGGATGTACACCAAATGAATAATGTATAATATTACGGGTGAGTGGAACGTTGTTGCGATCAAATATGTTGCCGCGAACAGCGTTCAGTGGTTCCTGAATACGGCCCTGGGATAATCCCTTTAAACGGTGTTTTTCGCTATCGATGATCTGGATTTGAAAAAGACGCACTGATAACCCTATCCAGCACAACACAAACAAGCTGGATAGGAAAATAACCCGGGATCGAAATTTCAAGTACGTTTTAGTCAAGTGCAAACTCTACTAATTCGGGTTCAACATAAATGGCGATAGATTCAGGTTGGGCGATGACCATCCCCAATTTATCCTTGGCCACACTTGTAATCCGATCCACCCGGTTCAACCGTGCAATATCACTGTGCTGTTCTTTCAGGGAATTATTCAATTCCATTATCGTTGATTTCTGTATTTCAATTGCAACCATCGTCTCATCAATTTCTGTATATACCCATAAATAGACAATCAATCCCCCAATCGAACAAACAGTTACCAGGAAAAATGACAGCGTTTGTAAAAACTCTTTTTGGTGCTTTAGTCGTTTATATTTTCTTTTGGGCATAATTAGATCCGTTCGCCAGCTCTTAATCTTGCACTCCGGGAGCGCGTATTTTCCGTTTGTTCTCTTACACTGGGCCTAAGAGGTTTTTTTGTAAGGATAGTAAGTGTTTTGGCAATAGATAGTGTTTTAAAAGATTGCTTTACCAGTCTGTCTTCCAAAGAATGGTAACTCAATATTATAATACGACCCTGGGGCAATAGATGATCAATGAAGTGCTTTAAAAATGACTGCAAACGGTCCAATTCATCATTTACAGCAATGCGTAAGGCCTGGAATACCCGGGCTAATGTTTTATATCGATTTTTGGGTGGTGTGCATCGTCGTACGGCTTCGTTAAGATCAGCAACCGTTGCCATCCTATCCATCTCTTTAATGGTTTTGGCAATGCGCCGGGCGCGGCGATCTTCCCCATAAGTGTAAAGTATGTCTGCCAGTTGTTTATCAGAAGTTGCAGCGATCCATTCCGCAGCAGTTTTTCCGGAGCTGGTATCGAAGCGCATGTCCAAAGCTCCGTTGGTTTGAAAACCGAACCCCCGTACTGGTGAATCCAACTGCAGGGAAGACAGTCCCAGGTCGAGCAGTATACCTGTCACCGCCGGGATGCCCTTTGCATGAAGAATGTCGGAAAAAATATGATAGGAGGCGTGGAAGCAGGAAAAGGAGCGGCTTGTAGAAAGTCGTTGCTTAGAGATAGCCACTGCTTGTTCATCTCGGTCAAGACCGATCAACCGCCCCGAATCCGATAGGGCATTCAATAACTGTGTGGCGTGCCCACCGAGACCTACGGTCCCGTCGAGATAAATTCCGTTCGGATCTGTTATCAACAGATCCGTGACCTCTTGAATCATTACAGGAATATGATATGGTGACCCTTCCGGCAATGATTCGGTCATCATTAAAGTATGATTTTATCGGCCAATTCATCATATGCTGATGAATCCATTTCTGAAATTTGTTTTTCAATTTTATGCAGCTCTTGCGGATTCCAAATTTCAATTTTATTAACCATGCCAATGATCAATGCCTCTTTATCGATGCGAGCGTAGTCTAACAACTGGGCGGTTAAAATGATCCGGCCCTGCTTGTCATAAGTAACCACAGAAGCGTGACGTGCAGTGGTGCGGATAAAGGAACGGTTTACAGTCGAAATTGCGGATAAGTCCTTAAGATTATCTTCTATAACCTGCCAGGTAGTAAGGGGGTAGACCCAAATACACCGGTCCAATCCCCTAGTGATAATGAATGTTTTATCGTTTTCCGGAGCCAGTCCTTGACGGAACTTTGCTGGAATATTGACACGACCCTTCACATCGATTGTGTAAGAATATTCTCCAGTGAATGTATCTTGATTTAACGTCATATCCGCAAAAGTTTGTTTATGTATTACCCATTATTACCCATAATATATTCTATTTCACCCACTTTTGTCAACTTATTTTATAATAATAAATTGAAATAAATATATTTTTTAGAGGAAAAAGTACTTCAACAAATAGTTGAAGTGAAAGGTCGAGCTAAAGTGAAATATTAACTGTTTAGGGGTTGGTAGTGTTTAACATTCACGGTCCGGGGTTCTGTCAAAAATTCAATAACAGCAGGGTTATTGAATGCACCCAGTTCGTCAATTTCAACACCATTGATATAAATATTTGTTCCGACTGTTTGATTAACGCGGATATAAATTCGATCTTCAAAAGACATGCTTCTTTCTTCCCCGGCAGAGAGAAAACCACTGTTTGCGGCTAGTGAGTCAGCCTGGAGGATATACCAAATTTTTTCAGTGGCTACAATCTTGATCGAAAGTGGTGGAGTTACGTTCATAGCATCAGTGCGTGATACCATTACGACATAATCATTGATGAGCATTTCAGCAGAGATCATTTCTGGGTTTTTGTTCAAAACAATTTCCCCATTTTCGATTTTAGCGGCGCTGCGCTCAGTATTGATTTTTTTGATGATGAATATTGCAAATAAAAATACGACCAGTAGTACTGCACCCTTAATGAGATCTGCACGAATCTTTGTTGGTGGGCGGTTTTCGGCCGGAGCAGCAATTGGTTTTATTTCTTCATTTATTTTACTGGTAGGTGCTGTTGATGCGCGTTTCTTGGGTATTCTACGGCCCTCTTTTTTGGCAAGATAAATTTCCAGTTGCTGCAAGGCATCTTTCGGATTACCACCGATTTCGTTTACATAAGCGCGTAAAAACAAACGTATATACGGCAATGGAAGTATATCAAATTTTCCGTCCTCAATAGCCTGCAAATATTCTAAATGGATCTTAGTTCGGGTATGTAATTCTTCCAGATCGATGTTCTGGCTTTTCCGCCGCTCTTTTAATTCTGAAAAAAATTCGCTCATAATGATTACATATTACCTCTAAAGTTACCCGGCCAGTTAATTAGCTACCAACATAATTGTATGGATGATCAACGTTGCCGATAATATTTGTAGAATGTTGCCAGAGGGAAGCCCATTACATTACAAAAACAACCGTTTATCTCTTTTACACATACGGAAAACCAGTCTTGAATTCCATAGCTTCCTGCTTTATCTAATGGATTGTATGTGTCTATATAATAAGAGCTGTATTCATCAGTAATGTCCATGAATGTTACATATGTTCGGGCATAAGATGTGTGCTTAATCTTTTGGCTGCTATGCTGTACAGATATTCCTGTATAAACAATATGGGTCCAGTCCGATAAGGATTGCAGCATGTGTATACCATGCGTTTTATTTTGCGGTTTCCCAAATATTTTATCGTCTATAACTACAATGGTATCGGCCCCAATGACCAACGTTTCCGGATAGCTGATAGCGATATCATTGGCCTTATATATTTGCATAATGTGTTACAAATTCGGTAGGGGGCAGACCGATATTAAAAGCTTCTTCTACATTACTGGGAACAATATCAAACTTGAGATCGATCATTGCTAACATTTGTTTTCTCTTTGGGGATATATATGCTAAAATTATTATTGTAGAGCTGAATCATTGAAACTTTGCCAATTTGTTGATTACTGAAACTTTTTGTTGACCGTCATCGGCCTGGAGTCTATATAAATAAGCTCCATTTGCCAAACGTTCACCGTACGCATCCCGGCCATCCCAATTGATGAAATGGTAACCACTGGAAAGCGATTCTGGAGGTAAACTGATGATTCGGCGGCCCCCAAGAGTATAAATATCTATATTTACTTCGGCAGTATTAGACAGCTCAAAAGCAAATTGGGTTGATGTTACAAATGGATTTGGGAAATTTAATACATTGTTTAGCTGTAATGACTGGTCTGATAAAATATATAATGTTATGTTTTGTTCGGCGGGATTATTGGCATTGTCCCAGGCTTTGATGTGCAGCGATATCGAAGAGGTTGTATTTTCGTAGGGAATATGAATAACCCCAGTGGTGATACTGTTTTCATCGTAGATGAAGCGCGAAGACATATTTTTTGCTGAATTATTGTGCAGGTCAGTGATCATAATTTCATGACCAACTTCGCCGGTGACATTAATGCCCAGGGGATCGGAAATTCGCATATATATTTTTTCTTCATCTAACAAATGGTCGTTATTTCTCAACAATTTACGCGATTCAGTTTCAAAGGAAATAATGGGTCCCTGCGTATCTGCAACAGGATCACCGCCGGTTAAATAAATATTTTTTAATAGTCCTAAAGCATCAGTTTGTGGTTCGGTCTGCATGTGCACATAGGCATTTAGTTGCACTGGTGTTTCCGCATATGAAATGTCTTTGGGAATGCGCAACCGCACACTAAAGTCCGGTCCTGCCACGGTGAATCGACCTTGAAATAAAGTAGGTCCCGGAAGAGTATAAGACAGTTGTTCGGTTTGTGAATTGATGTTGTATTGCCTGGTGACTTCCCGAGTGGCGTCTCCTAGTCTGATGACTCCTGTACCAATTGCTGTAAGTGAAAGGCTTTGCTGACCAAGTACTCGACCAGTGTCCAGGGACCGCATGGTATCGGGTGTGACTGATATTAATTTAACTGTGTCTGTGGGGATGGGTAAGGGCATTGCCGGGTCACCGAATAAATGGAACAATTCCCCGTTACTATTGCCGTCTTTTACCGACTGTAAAACAACGCCAAGGGGATCATTTGTGATCTCGTAATTGGGAAAAATAGCCTTAAAGATTTTTTTAATATAAGCTGCATTTGCCGATTCGCCGATTGCCCGGGTGGTTGTAATGATTGCTGCCGCGGCTTCCATCGGTCGTCGGATTAATTCTTCGGGAAAGGATTCTTTATTGATAAAATCAAAATGCCCCCATGAGCATGTGCCGGCAATCCAAATCGGTAATTTCATTTCAGTTGATATCTTATCAATATCGCCCCGATCCTGGCGTAGCAGTTTTTCCTGAGCCCACTGATGCTCCGAACCGTGACCAATATAATTAATAATCGCCGTACCCTCGTTTATAATGTCCAACAAAGCATTGGTAGCACCCGGTTTAATTACACCATAGGATGAACCATCGTTTACTTCCGGAAATTCCAACATATACAATTTTTGCACATCTACTTTGGGAGAAATCCACTTGGCCGTCGATTCGGAATTCCTGGTGTGAGTTTGGCCTAATGCGACTGAACCACCTCGACCACCGTCCTCCGGACGGGCAGCATCATCGGCTACCAGGGTTACTTTCTGGCGCCAAATCCCGTAGACCGGATCGGTTTCATAGGCAATGATTTTTTCTACAAAATTCTTAACATCATTTACTGTTTTAGCCGGGTATCGCCCCAGGGCTAGATCAGGAATACGGCCATTGATGGCCGCTAGGCGATCATCAAATGCATAATTATAGGCAGACCCAATAATGATGGTTGGCACCTTTATTGCCGATTGCCCGCTAATATTTCTATAGTCGTAATCAGCATCACCCAGCAACAGGGCACAGTACGGCGGCGGCGTGGACCATTCTTCCTGGGTCCACTGCAAAAAACGGCGGATAGCAGTGGGATCAGGATTGCCACCGGAAAATTCATTATAAATTACATCAAGGGAGACAAATTGAGAACTGTCGCGATGATCCACCAGGGGTTGAGCTGCAGATTGAAATTCTTCCGGACCGATGATCAAATGCTCCACACGGGTGTTTTGGTTCCGTAATTGTGTGAACGAATGTCCAGCAACCAATTCCAGGGATGTGATCGGATTGATATCACTTTCATGAAAGAGTATAAACCTGGCCAGGGTATCTGGCGGTAAATTGATACTAAAGGTAAAAGTGTCTGCAGTTGATTCTATATTCATCTTTTTGGGCTTGGTAACGGAAGTGATATCCCAGATCGAGGGGGCATTGGTTCCGGTCAATTCGAAGGTAACTGAATTACTGTGGAACGGTGCAAAAAATTCAAATGCACCGTTATTAACGTTCAAGGTACGGCCATAGTTGATGGTGACATAATCAAAATGGGGTAAAGAATAGTTCGAAGTTGAATTATTGTCGAGATAGATCAAATTTGTGCCGTTTACCAATTCCGATCCAGGAACTGAAAATGATTTTGTTTGCTTTCCCAAACCGCCAAACACGATGGTGGAATCTGCTTTGGTGTTTCTGGAGTTCAAGAAGATATCAATGGAATGTGTGGGACTAGGGATATTTTCAATATCTACTGAGCTGCCCTGAATAGTCAGTTCAAATTCAGCAAGTATGGATGGTTTAACGTCAAAGAAATTCGGTACGATCGTAAACGAACTGCCGCGGCCAAAAGATGCACCTGTCCAGGTCAGTCCAGCTTGAAATGGATTTATAATATCATTTTCAATATGGATATAGGCGATACCATAACCCAGTGTGAGTGCTGTTGATGATGGACCCGATAATTCTGTAACTCGTTGACCACGTAAAGTAGTGTTATCCGGTATCAGGAGCCAATAAATGTTCTCCGTAAAATATATATTTTGATGATGATCGATGGTACTCCCTCGCAAGTCAAACCCGTTAGCTCCCCGGCCGTAGAAAATAAATTCATCGGTATCATCCAATTGTCCGTTTTCTTCACCAGCAACAAACAAGGCAACTTGAACCAGGTTATCAGGATTTTCTGAATATTGTATGTTATTGATGACTGTGGCACTGTGGTCCCGACCTAAAGCAGAGCCGGTGAATAGCATAAAACTGCGGGGATCACTCTGCTGTAGTTCTGTTGCAAGGTTGGTTAGGTCAGCACTGGTAAACGAATACATTTGATCTATATGTACGGCAAATCTTATCCACTTACCAGGTGGTAATGCGGCCAAATGCAACTGTTTTTGCGGCTGTGGTTGCAACCACTGTTGGGCAGTTGTCCAATTATAAACCCTGTTTTTTAATAATCGCCGCTGAATGTTATCAGCAGTCACTTTTGATCCACTTGCGGACGGAAAAGTGAGCTCAATCGTGATGGATTCAAAATAATGACCATCGCTATTGACCGGATTCACTTCTAAAGTGGCCGTTTCTAAAGACCGCAATTTCTGTTGATTGATCCAGCGTATACCGTTTATGTCTCCATGGATCTCAAAGGGGAGTGCTTTTTTATTTAGGGCACGCACGTACAATTCTGGGAGGTTTTTATCGGGCAAACCGATCAGGAAAGTAATGGGTGCCAGGTCACCTTCGTGCTGAACATCAAATTGAATATTAAAAATAAGAGATTTCTCTGTATCCAGAAGAGTTTGCCATGTGGGACCAGCAGAAATGCTAGTCCACATCAAAAGGAACAGGAGCAATTGTCGAATGGAAACCATAATCAAATTTACTATGTTTTGCATCTATTGAAATTGAATTATGATCGATGATATGTGTAATTTGGTCACTTGATTTCAAACGATCATTCACTTATTCAGTTCCATTAAGTGTATCAATTTAATTTATTGAGGATAACCTTTGTTTGATTTGGAAATGATAAAAAATGTTTACGCTACTCTCGCAGCGAGAATTACAGCAGCGCGGACTGTGGTTTTCCAGCCCCTGACTCTGACCGAAAAAATATTGTATGCACATCTTTATGATGCCCAGCAGGTAAAAGCATATTTACGCGGTGAGGACTATGTAGATTTCGCTCCAGACCGGGTAGCCATGCAGGATGCAACAGCACAAATGGCTTTACTGCAGTTTATGATGGCTGGGAAGGATAAGGTTGCCGTGCCTGCTACGGTTCATTGTGATCACTTGATCCAAGCCCGGCAGGACGCCCATACAGATCTATTCCAAGCTCAGGATGTAAACGGTGAGGTGTATAAGTTTCTTGAATCCGTCTCCAACAAATACGGCCTGGGGTTTTGGCAGCCCGGGGCTGGGATTATTCACCAGGTGGTGCTGGAAAATTACGCGTTTCCCGGCGGTATGATGATTGGTACTGATAGTCATACCGTTAATGCCGGCGGATTGGGGATGGTTGCCATTGGCGTCGGTGGAGCTGATGCTGTGGATGTAATGGCTGGAATGCCCTGGGAATTAAAATTCCCGAAAATGATCGGCGTCAAACTCACTGGCGAAATGACTGGCTGGACCTCAGCAAAAGATGTAATATTGAAGGTCGCTGGAATCCTGACTGTTAAAGGTGGCACCGGGGCCATTATCGAATATTTTGGACCCGGCGCTGAAAAATTGTCATGCACAGGTAAAGGTACCATTTGCAATATGGGTGCTGAGGTCGGCGCGACCACCTCTATTTTTGCTTATGACAAGCATATGTCCAGATATCTGCGGGCCACCGGTCGTAGTGCGGTCGCAGACCTGTCAGACAATGCCGCCGAACATTTGCGTGCGGATGATGAAGTATATGTAGACCCAACGATGTATTTCGACCAGTTAATCGAAATCAATCTATCCGAATTGGAACCGCACCTAAACGGACCGTTCACTCCAGATCGGGCTACACCCATTTCAAAAATGGCAACAGCGGCAGTTGAAAACGGTTGGCCCACCACTGTCCAGGTTGGTTTGATCGGGTCTTGTACAAATTCATCCTACGAAGATATTTCCCGGGCCGCATCGATCGCTCGGCAAGCAGTGGATAAGGGCCTAAAAACGAGGGCAGAATTCACAATTACACCGGGTTCAGAGCAAGTTCGCTACACGATCGAGCGGGATGGATTTATCGATACATTCAAGAAATTGGGCGCCAGTGTGTTTGCCAATGCCTGTGGTCCCTGCATTGGCCAGTGGGCACGCGCTGGTGCTGAAAAAAAAGAAAAAAATACAATCGTTCATTCTTTTAACCGGAACTTCGCCAAGCGCGCTGATGGCAATCCCAACACCCACGCGTTTGTCGGTTCACCGGAATTGGTAACCGCTTTGGCCATCTCGGGGGACCTCACCTTTGATCCGACCAAAGATGCATTGGTCAACGAAAGTGGGGAAACGGTCATGCTGGAACCACCCGTTGGAGAGGATTTACCGCGCAACGGATTTGCCGTCGAGGATTTGGGTTATCAGGAACCGGAAACTGACAGAAGTGCAGTGGAGATTAAGATCAATCCCCATTCAGATCGTCTACAATTGTTGGTTTCGTTTCAACCCTGGAATGGAGAAAATATCACTGATATGAGATTGCTGATCAAAACAAAAGGTAAATGTACGACGGACCACATCTCAATGGCCGGACCCTGGTTGCAGTTTCGCGGACACCTGGACAATATATCCAATAATTTGCTCACTGGGGCCGTTAATTATTTCAACAATCAAACCAACAGTGTTAAAAATCAGCTGACCGGTGCATACGATACTGTACCTGAGGTGCAGAGAGCATATCAAGTCGAGCAGATTCCTACGATGGTTGTCGGTGATGAGAACTATGGTGAAGGTTCCTCCCGGGAGCACGCTGCCATGGAACCACGACACCTGGGCGTGCGCGTTATCCTGGTGCGGTCTTTTGCCCGAATCCATGAGACTAACTTGAAAAAACAAGGTGTATTGGCCTTAACGTTTGCGGATAGTGCTGACTATGATAAAATTCAAGAAGATGATATTTTTCACTTTACTGACCTGGACCATATTTCACCGGATACACCGTTAACACTTCTGGTTCACCATAAAGATGGAGCAAAAGAAACAATTGTATGCAACCATTCTTACAACGAAACCCAGATCGCCTGGTTCAAGGCCGGCTCTGCATTGAACCTGATTCGCAGGCATCAAACCTGACAGGTATGAAGGTTTTGATCTCTGACCCAATTACGGTTGAGGGTCAAAAGATCCTGACAGAAGCCGGGTTGGAGGTAGTTTTTTTACCGGATGCCTCAGCGTCAGAAAAAGCGATTGCGGCGCGGGCTGTACAGGGGTGGATTCTCCGAAGCGGTACCACGATTACCTCGGAAATGATCGCGGGTGCTGAAAGCCTGCAGGTGATCGGACGGGCCGGAGTGGGTATCGACAATATTGATCTGAAAGCTGCAACCCGCCGTGGTATTGTGGTTATGAATACTCCGGATGTAAATACCATTTCTGCCGCAGAACACACAGTGGCCATGATGCTTTCTCTATCTCGAAACATTCATATTGGTCATGGCGGTTTGCTGCTTGGAAAGTGGAATCGCGATGGCCTGGTCGGTACGGAATTGCGCAATAAAACTTTGGGTGTTGTGGGCTTGGGCAAGATCGGGCAGGAAGTGATCAAACGCTGCCGACCCTTTAGAATGAATATACTTGGGTATGATCCTTATGTGAGTCAGGATCCATTCAGCGCAGACGAGGGACGCGTTGTCAGTCTGGATGAATTGACCGCCCAAGCGGATTACATTACTTTGCATGTACCTCTGACAAATGCCACGCAAGATCTCTTTGATTACAAACGCTTATGCCAGATGAAACCGACAGCTCGAATTTTAAACGTAGCCAGGGGTGGTATTATCAAGGAAGCAGATCTAGCTCAGGCTTTGAACGAGGAAAAGATCGCCGGCGCAGCGGTTGATGTTTTTACGGTAGAACCATTAGAGGAGTCCAATCCACTCATCAAAGCAAAGAACATTGTGTTGACCCCGCATCTTGGCGCTGCCACCCAGGAAGCAAAGGAAGGTGTCAGTCGTGCTGTATGTGAGCAGGTTCGGGACTTTCTGGTATATGAAAAACTGCACAATGCTGTGAATATACCCATTTCCAATCTGCGCAAGCTGAAAGAAATTCAACACCACTTGGAATTAGCAGAAGTAATGGGTAAACTGCAAAACCAGCTGCTGAGCAGTGTCCTCAAAAAGATTCACGTGGAATGCGCCGGTACGATGGCTGAGGCCAAACTGGCGGCGCTGGCGTTCATTAAAGGATTATTGGCAGACCGCGTTCCAGAACGGGTCAATTACATCAATGCGGAAACCTTGGCAATTGATCTAGGAATAAAAATAGAGCACAGTTATTCTTCCGATAGTGGAGCCTATACCAATATTATTCGGACTGTTGTCAGCAGTGCCAAAGAAACGAACGAAATTCACGGTAGCATTTTTGAAGGCAAGCGGCTACGCTTGGTGAATATCTTTGGCTACGAAATGGATATTACTCCTCGGGGTACCATGCTGTTTGCCCGGAACAAAGACGTGCCAGGTGTGATTGGAAAAGTGGGGACAGCTCTGGGTCGAGCCAAGGTGAATATTGGTGCCTACCTCTTGAGTCGGGATGCCATGGGCCAGCAAGCCTTTGCCGTCATTCGGGTGGACAATCCGGTGCCAGACGAGATTCTAAAAACCTTAATTGCTCTGGATGAGATCACATATCTTCAACAAATACATTGCTAAATTTACTACAATCATCACGATTAGCAATTGACCAGCCTCTGCGCATTGCCGGCGCCGGCATTGCCGGTATGACTGCCGCACTGCAATTGCGCCGATTCGGGCGGGAAGTACTTATAATAGAAAAACAAACGCAGGTAGGTGGTAGTCGCCACGGTGACCTAGAGGGAATTGAAAATTGGATCTTTCCAGTCCCTCTTTCCAAATTTTTTGCTAACCATGGTATTGATTTTGAGCGCATCACCAGCACCCCCAGCGATCAATTCACGGTGGATACAGCTGCAGGATCTTCTTTTGTTATCCGTTCCCGAATTCCGTTTTTCCATATTGTGCGGCGCGGCGCGGATAAAGGTTGTATTGATGCTCAATTATACAGGCAATGTAAAGAAGCCGGTGTCCGGTTTAAATGCGGCTCAATGGCTACTGCTGATGTGCATATTGATAGCACCGGTGCAAATAAAGCCGTAGCTTACATTAAGGGTATCAATTTCACCTCATCTTTACCAGACCAGATCCATTTATTGCTGGGTGAAAAATTTGCACCGAAAGGGTATGGGTATCTGATCATTAACGGTGGCCGAGGTACGGTGGCGGCCGCATACAAAAAACTACCCCAAGAGCTGGGGGATCCCCTGGAAAACACCATCACCCATTTCCAACGCTTAAATATCTTTATCGAGGATGGAAAGCAGTTTGCAAGCAGAGGCAGTTTTTCATTACCGATTAATCGCGGATTTACTTTTCCGCTGAAAGTTGGTGAAGCCGGGGGTTACCAGGATTATTTATTTGGTTTTGGGTTGCGCATGGCCATGATGTCCGGTTCAGCAGCGGCAAAATACATTTCGGGTGATATTCGCAACGCCCGCAAACTACTGCATCTGATGAACAGAAAGTGCAAAATGTCGTTTCTTAACCGTATCCTGTACGAGCGCTTGTCGGATGATCAGATGGCTTATCTGGCGCAGCGGTTAGCCACTGCTGACCAACCTCTTTATTTGTTGCGCCAAGCTTACCAATGGAACTTTCGCAAAGTAATGCGTTGGATAAAAATGAGCAATAGATATGAAGTTCGCCCTGATTAGAAGTCTGCAGGCGTTCGCATTGCTGTTGCTGCTATCTGGGTTGTACATTGGTATCAGAGACAGCAATGTAGTATTGGAATTGAATGCATTGATCATTGGCTCAGCCGTGTTTTACTTTGCCAATGTATTATTGAAGAAAAGCAATTAATTGATTCAAACAGAAAGCACACATAAATTCATTTTTATTTCAGGAGAAAATATATGTCAAAACTATGGGATGACTTGAAACACAATATGAAAGAATGGAGCACCGCTGCTGTGGAAAAAGCGGAAGAGGTCAGTAAAATGGCGGTGGCCAAAACGGAAGAACTCACCCGGATCAGTAAGATCAAATTTGAAATTCATCAACTTCAACGGGACCTAGCCAAAGCCCATGAAAACCTGGGTCAGTTGGTTGCCAACTATGCCAAAGAAGAAAACATGGTGAATTTTACCGGTCACAAGGAATTCTACAACTCCCTCCAAAAGCTGGATGAGATTAAGGCAAAGATCGATAATAAGGAACGTGAAATTGATGCTGTAAAAGAAGAATTGGAACTAAATGATGAAGAAATTGCAGCAATCCCTACTGATACTGATAATAATGCTGAACTGGAACCAGAAGCGGAAATTGCAGCTACTGATAATAAAGACACAGATCAAGCATCTACTAACTCCAACTGATATTGCCGAAAACAGTGTCCACACCCAAACGCAAAGCCCTTGGTTTTTATCTAATAAGAAATCAAGACACTCGAGCCGCTATCACCCCGGGAAGAGATTCGCTACGCGGTTGCCGCCCGTGCGGGAGATAACGACGCTGTTCAACAACTGGTGGTTCATAATTTGCGTTTTGTAGTGGCGATTGCCAAAAAATTTCAGGGTCAAGGCATCCCGTTTGAAGACATTGGTCAATGAGGGCAATATTGGCCTGCTTAAAGCAGTTCATAAGTACGATGAGACCAGGGGATTTAAATTCATATCCTATGCTGTATGGTGGATCAGCCAACAAATCTGCAATGCGATTCACAGAACCGGTCGGGTGATTCGCCTCCCTTCACATGTGGCGGAATCAATGGGAAAACTCTATAAACAATCCATAGAACTGGAACAGCAGTATGAACGAGAACCAACCACAGAGGAGCTTGCAGAAATTACAGATACCACCATCAAAGGGGTGGAAGACCTGACCCATTTCTTTAGAAGATACCGAGGATCAAAGGTGAGAAACCTCGCCCCCTATTTCAACTACCTTTTCAAAATAATTGGCTCTGCATTTTCTGGCTGGAACCAGGCCACCTTTTCCCCAAGATAAAGCCTATGCCCAAAGAATCAATTCCCTGGTACCAGACGATCCTCAACTATATTGAATCACCCGGATTCTTGTGGGAAGGAGGCACTATTCTCGCCATTCTGCTCGTCAGTTACCTTCTGGCAAAGCTGCTGAAGGTTTCTCTTTACAAGCGTTTGGGCAAAGTTCCTTCACCCTGGATTTCAAAGACATTGGTGCCGGCGTTCACCGCACTAACCATGCCCGGAGCCTACGTGCTGATCAGCACCATGGTGAAAGGAAATGTCCTGCAACGCGGTTTTGACGATGTGCTTTTAACGCCGTTCTCAAGCCTGGCGATGGCCTGGGTTCTGGTCGTGGTAGTCAACCGGATGACCCGGGAGCCCTTTTGGCAAAAGCTATTGGGAACGTTTATTGTGCTCTATGCGCTTTTTCACATAAGCGGCTTACTGGGGCCCACCTTACAAGGTCTCGATACCATTGGTTTCACCTTGGGATCCATCAATATCACCTTGCTGGGCCTTATTAAAGGCTTCCTGATGCTTTTGTTCCTGACCTGGCTGAGCATTTGGCTGTCCGGCGCTGCGGAGTCGCAGATGCACAAGATGCCCAACATCACACCTTCAATGGAGGTGCTGTTTGCCAAGATATTAAAAGTTACCCTCATTTCATTATCTATCCTGATTGGTATGAGCTCGGTTGGTATTCAGTTATCCTCACTGGCTATTTTTGGTGGCGCCATAGGCCTCGGTCTTGGCTTTGGTCTGCAAAAGGTTATCTCGAACCTTATTAGTGGGGTCATCCTCTTGCTGGATAAATCGATTAAACCCGGTGACGTCATATCCATCGAAAACACCTATGGCTGGATAAATAAATTGAGCGCCCGCTACGTGTCTGTAATTACACGGGATGGTCGGGAAACCTTGATCCCCAACGAAAACCTGATCACGAACTATGTTGAAAACTGGTCTTTTTCGGACACTAAGGTTCGGATACGGGCCCCGATAGGAATCTCCTACAAGGCAGATCTGCGCCAAGCCATAGAGCTCTGCATTCAGGCTGCAAACAATTGCGATCGGGTGCTACAGAATCCCGCTCCCAATTGCCCTGTAAAAGGCTTTGGCGAAAATTCGGTGAACCTCGAACTGCGTTTTTGGATTGCGGACCCGGCCAATGGGGTCACCAACATAAAAAGCGCCGTATATCTGGAGGTCTGGGACCTGTTTAAGGAGCACGGTATCGAAATACCTTATCCTCAAAGAGACCTTCATATTAAGAATAAAAGCCTGTCAAATATCCCCAAAGAGCTGCTGGATGATGAGGGAGACGATAGTAAAAGCCCATAATATTGGCTTGAATAAGGCCCTCAATCTGAAAGAGAAGACCGGCCGCTTTTAGAGCAATGAAAACGACTTGCCCATATTTAGGACTGCTCCTGAACGGCCTACTGCTGCTTCTCCACCGGGGGGAGTAAATTTTCTATGCCCGTAGTTTCCCGGGTTTTGGCAAGTAACTTTAGTTAACCGGGAATTGACTCAAAGAAATAATCAGCAGCAAAATTTTTATAATATTTAGGCCCAATGCAAAAATCACCCATATCAAAATACCAGCCGTTCAAGGGGGTAGATTTGCCCGACCAAACCTGGCCCGATAAAACAGTCGATGCGCCGCCGATCTGGTGTAGTGTCGACCTGCGCGATGGTAATCAGGTACCCGTCGTACCGATGAACATCGAGGAAAAGCTGGAAATGGTCCAATTGCTCGTTGCAGTTAATTTTAAGGAAATCAAAGTCGGGTTCCCATCTGCCAGCGACATGGAATATAATTTCCTCCGCCACCTGATCGACAACGATTTGATCCCCGGCCGGAAATGCAATCATGCAGGAATCACTAAAAAATGAAATCAATAATCTTTTTAACACGTTGAAGAATCGTGAGGCAGAAGTACTGGTAGAATACTATGGAATGGGAGTGGATGATCCGAAGACTCTGGAACAGATCGGTGTAATAATGAATCTTTCCAGCGAGCGCGTCCGGTAGATCAAGGAAAAAGCTTTGCAAAAGCTGCGTAGATCCACCACATCACAAATGTTGAAGTTGTACCTTTGTTAGGATTTGGTTTTTATGAGTACATTCACTTAAAATCAAGCTACTCAACTGCAACAGTTACTTATGTTTAGACGCCGAAAGACAAACCAAAAACAATATATATTAATTGCAGCGGATAACAACGGTGTTCGCCAAAGGGCCTTCTCACCACGACAATTATTTACATTCGCTGTATTATTAATCATTGCCCTGGGGACTGCATTCTTCTTCAGCGCAGGTAAATTGACAAATTTGCTTTATCAAGCCAAATTGGAGCAGATAAAAGCGCATTATAGTATATTGTCCACCACATTGGCAGATGTACAAACGCGGGTAAGCGATATGTCTGTTTCCATGGCCGAGATTGAAGAAAAAGATGCAGTGCTCCGTGCCTATGCTGATATGCCACAGATTGATCGGGATATTCGAGAATTGGGTATTGGCGGTACCCGGCTAGCTAATAATATCAATTTGAATGATGGTCTGAGCGATCGTATACTGTCCTTGGAAATGGATGTGCAAACACTCTCCAGGAAGGTCAAACTAGAATTGAACAGTTACGCAGAAATATATGACAAAGTGAATGATAATATTTCACTATTGCACTCCATACCTTCAATCCGACCCTTGGAGGGTGGGTATTTAAATTCCGACTTTGGGTACCGCAGAGATCCCTATACCGGCAAGGTGCGGTTTCATTATGGTCAGGATATAACCGTGCGAAGCGGAGAACCAATCTATGCTCCGGCTAACGGGGTGATCAAGGAGGCCCGTACAATGGGAGAGTATGGCAAGGTCATCAAGATTAACCATGGTTATGGATACGTTACATTATATGCCCACTTATCTTCCTATGCGGTTGAAACTGGCCAGGAGATTCAGCGCAGTGATCTGATCGGTTATTCTGGAAATACCGGCCGCTCCACTGCCCCCCATCTACATTACGAAGTGCATCGTTTCGGGACACCGCAGGATCCGCTGGATTATTTTTTCGGTGGCTATCTCCACTAAAATCAGATTCGTTTTTTTAAATTTTCAGCTCCCATGAATAAAACATATTTTATCGAAACCTACGGATGTCAAATGAATGTGGCTGATTCTGAATTGGTGGAAGGTATCCTCCAACAAGCCGGTTATCGCCCTGCTGTTACCCTAGATCTGGCCGATGCTATTTTCGTGAATACCTGTGCCATTCGCGAACGCGCAGAGGAGAAGGTTCATGCCCAATTAGGTCGCTACAAGCGGATAAAAAAACAAAAGCCAGAAACATTGATTGGGGTTTTAGGCTGCATGGCCCAGCATTTAAAGGAAGACATCCTAGAGAATAAACCCTATGTCGATTTAGTGCTCGGTCCCGATGCATACCGCAATCTACCGGAAATCCTCAACCGCAAGGATAATAATTCGAGCAATATTGTAGATACGAGACTGTCCCGATTTGAAGTGTATGATGATCTGTTTCCTAGCCGCCGGGAGGGGATCAATGCCTGGATCTCCATCATGCGCGGCTGTGATAAATTTTGCACGTTTTGCATTGTACCGTTCACCAGAGGCCGGGAACGGAGCCGCAGTCTATCTAGTATCGTCCAGGAAGCACATCAAGCGGTGGCGGATGGTTTTGTGGAGATCACCCTGTTGGGTCAGAATGTAAATTCTTACACCCATGTAGAAGGGGATTTTTCTGAATTGTTGGAAATGATAGCCGACATTGATGGGCTCAAACGCATTCGTTATACATCACCCCATCCCCAGGATATGACCACCGGGCTTCTAGAGGTTATGGCGACCCATGATACAATCTGTAACTATGTGCATTTACCGCTCCAGGCCGGCAGCAACCGCGTCCTTAATCGCATGAACCGCACCTATACTCGAGAACATTTCATCGGGTTAGCTGATCACATTCGAGAATTGTTGCCCCAGTGCGGAATCAGCACCGATATCATTGTTGGTTTCCCTGGCGAGACAGATGCCGAATTTGCCCAGACTCTAGAGGTGATGGAACGGGTAAAATTTGATTCAGCTTTCACCTTCAACTATTCGGCGCGCCCAGGGACCAAAGCCACACAATACAGTGATCAGGTACCGGATGCTATTAAACAAGACCGACTGGAACAAGTGATCGCTTTACAGAAGAAACATACATTGGAACGAAACAGAGAATATATCGGCCGAGTGGAAACGGTTTTAGTGGAAAAAGAAAGCAAACGCTCTGCAAACCACTGGGCCGGACGCACAGATGCAAATAAATGGGTCATATTTGAAAAAGGAACCACCCGGATTAAGGAATTTGTTCCAGTATTGATTACCGGAGCTCGAGGCATTAGTCTACATGGCTGTTTAATTGCACAAGATGAGCAGGTAAGCGTATGAGACTGGTTAAAATTTTTATTACCTTGGCCGCATTGATACTGGTTCTATTATTTTTATTACAGAATACGGATGTGGTGAATGTGAATTTGATTTTTGCTCAATATATGGGTGTCCGTGTGGCTTTTGTGATGGTAGGTGCCCTGGCTGTGGGTATCTTGATCGGGTATGGTGTGGCCGTGGCAAATATTTTGACTAATAAAGCAGAAATTCGAGCACTGCGCTCAAAGAATATTAGAATATCCGATGAATTGAATGACCTGCGCAATGTAGCCATTGATGAAGGAATCTATGGCCTGGATGATGGTGAAGCTTAATCATGAATACAATTCTGATTATTGCTGTCATTGTTCTGATAGCCGCTGGATTAATGGCAGTCGTTCTCTACCGGCCTAAAAGACCCCGCCCGTTTGAATCCATTTATACAGATGCCCTGAATGCCATCGTGCGCGGGGATACCAAGATGGCCCTCAAACTGTTGCGCGATGTGGTCAGAAACGATACCAACCATTTGGGAGCTTACCTGCAGATGGGTGAGATCTTGCGATCTGAGGGTAAACCAGATCAAGCCATAAAGATCCATCAATCTCTGACCGTGCGCCCCAACCTTGATGAGCAAACCCGAACCGATATCCATCGCGCCTTGGCTCAAGATTTCCTGCAATTGGATAATCTGATCAAAGCCAAAAAGGAGGCTGAATTCGTACTCAAGCATGATAAAAAAAATATTTGGGCTTTGGAATTTATACTGGATATTGCTATACGGGAACACGATTGGATGCAAGCGGCGAAACTGGCGAAAGAAATTCAAAAGATCACCCGTCAGGATGACTCCCATAAGTTAGCTCAATTCCAGGTTTACGAAGGATTGGATAAAATGGAAAACGATGACCGCGTGGGCGCGCGGGCCTGTTTTTTAAAAGCACTGGAGATAGATAATGGGTGTGCCGCTGCCCAGTTACAGCTGGGTAATTTGAATGAACAGAAACGGGACTTGGTTAAAGCTGTTGATCATTGGGAACAGTTCGCTATTGGTGATAGGGAGAATGCGGCAACCGTATTTGCCCAGATCGAAACCGCTTTGTTCGATCTGGGTCGCTACAGTGAAGTAGAGAAATTTTACCGCCGCTTATTGGAAAAAACACCCGATCATCTTGATGCTTTGGCGCGGCTGGCCAATGTGCTAGAGGAAAAAGGGGAGCGGCAGCAGGCGTTGGAGTTGCTAGATGCAGCTCTAGGGCAGTTTGAGGATTCCATCCATACCCATCTTATGAAGCTGAAATTGAGTTTATCTGTTTCTCCACCCCACGAATTGTCCCGACAGGTGGACAAGATCATCGATCTGGTGACAAGCAACAAAAACAGAAAATAGAGTTTATGTATAAATGTATTGTCTTGTTGTACGTGTTTTCTTACGTGTGCGCCCAACCCATGGACATGTATTTTCAATTGTTGGAACAAGGACGTATCCAGGAAGTGCGGGATCAGCTCCTGGAACTGCAATCCCGTTACCCGGCTGACCCGGCAGTGGACTACCTGGCTATCATAGTCGAGACTGACGGCGATACGACAGTGGCCCGTTTAAGGCGCTTTATTAAGCAATACCCGAAAAGTGCTTATACCGATGATGCGGAAATGAAGATTGGAGATTATTTATACGCCCGAGGTCTGTACAGCCAGGCCGGACAGCAACTGAAAAAGATCCCGATAAAATACGGCCACAGTGAGCACCTGCAGCGAGCCATGGATATGCTGGTGGTCAGCTTCATAGCCACAGGCGAAGTTGACAGCGCTCGGCACTATGTAACCTGGTTCAAAAAACAATATCCCCAGCTTGAGGTGGACCACTACGGCAAGGGACCTCAGTTCGGTAATATAATGCTAAAAAATTTCACTCTGCAGCTGAGAAACACAATGGATATAACACTTGATCCGGAGGCCCGGCCTTGGATCGTTCAACTGGGCGCGTTTAGCAAATACCCCAACGCCAAAAGGCTAGAGGAAATGATCAAAGGTTATTCGATCGATATTGTGGAAGTTAATTCCAATGGCAAGCGCCTCCATACAGTACGGGTAGTGCGGTATGCAACGGAACAGGAAGCGGAAGCGGTTGGCCATAAGATTAAGGAGACATATGGTGTAAATTACCGGGTGCTGAAACGACCGTAAAATTTGGGAATGATTAGGAGGCTGGTGCCCCTTGCGGTCTTCAAAACCGTCGTCCCCGACAACAACGGGGAGCTGGGTTCGATTCCCAGGCATTCCCGCTATAAATATTCATGCAAATTCTCATTATCATTCTTGGTGTAGTCAATTCTTGATATTCTCATTTTATTTTGCGCTGCTAATGTGCAAATAATCAGTGAAATTTTTTTAAAACTCAATCATGACGCTTTTAAAGAGAGAAATAACAAAGCTGCCGATCTAGGATGGAAAGCAAAATGGATGAAAACGAACCAAAAAAAGCATTACATTATAGAGTTCGTCCAGTGAACAACATTATTAAACCATTAGACCTTGCTCCAATAGAAGCGGTAAACGCTATATTCCATTTCGTAAAATAGAAATTAGAAGAATCGATGAAATTTTGAAAGTGAGAATTGAGTTGATCAAATTAAGTATATGCATACCACCTATTTTTGAATAATGAGTGTGGTGATAGATACAAGACCCTGGTGAATCTCATAGCCTTTACATTAAATATATGAAAAAATTTACGCTCTATATTTTTATAATTTTAGTTGGTTGTTCTAAACCGGACCTACATTATTCAACAGCTGATCTTATTATGAATCATGTAAAATCAAACAAGGGCAATAATGCAGTACTCTTAAACTTCTGGGCCACATGGTGTAAACCATGTGTGGAAGAATTCCCGATGATCACTGAACTTGCGGGTATATATGATAAAGACCTCACTGTATATTTCATTAGCGTGGATTGGTTGGAAGAAGAAGAAAAGGTTCTTGCTTTTTTGAAAAAACAAGGGGTAGAATGGACAACCTTCATTAAACAACAAGATGATCAGGCGTTCATCAATAATATCCACTTGGAATGGAGCGGTGCTGTGCCATTCACAATTCTTTACGGCAAAACTAGCGGAGAAGTTGTAGATTATTGGGTCGGCGAACAGCCAGAAAGCAGATTTATAAACGCAATTAATAAAGCAATCAAACTATAGGAAGTGAAATGAAAAAATTATTGAGTTTGATATTGGTTATTTTTATCTCTCTATTGTCAGCAAAAGAACTGGATATTGGTTCAAAACTCTCAATGGGAGATATTAAAATGGCGGATATCAGTGGAAAATCTATATCGTTAAATGATGCCAAAGGTAAAAATGGGTTATTGGTCATTTTTTCATGCAATACCTGTCCGTGGGTGATCGCTTGGGAAGACCGTTATTTATCTTTAGCAAATGAATATCAGCCAAAAGGTGTGGGAATCATTGCTATAAATTCGAATGAAAAACAATTCGATTCTGTGGACAGTATGGAAGAAATGCAAAAGCACGCGCAAAAATTGGGATACAATTTTTATTATACAATGGATCAAGAAGCACGTCTGGCCCGAGAATTTGGTGCCACTAGAACACCGCATATTTATCTATTTAACAATGATGATAAACTTGTTTACAGAGGTGCTATTGATGATAATGCCCGTCATCCTGATCAGGTAGAAAAAAGATATTTGGCAGATGCCATAGAACATATGCTGGCAGGATCCCCCATAGATCCGGTATCGACTAAAGCACTTGGTTGTTCCATCAAATTCGCCAAATAAATCACTAAATGAAATTCCTATCCTTTAGTGTTGTATTGGAAAGGAGTAGTCCCGCTGGGAGAATGAGATGCGACTGAACCTTTCATAGCACGGTGTTCACTTGGGGGCTGGTTGTCCTTATAAAACTTGGTTATCTTGTTATGTTTCCTCGAGGATTGTGTGTAATATAAACGTAAACCAACCATTTCATAGCTATTATAATTTGGGATAGAAATGATAAAATTAAATTGGCAAATCTTACTATTATTAGGTCTTGCTGCTTTGGTGGGGGCGGGGTATGGTTTTTATTATGGATATCTATTAAAGTTATCCGGTGAATCATTGGACAAATATTGGGTGATGGCTTTGGCATTTGCTTGGGTGGGCAGTGACTTGATAAAAAAAGCATTCAAAAAGCGACCAAAAACTTCTGATTGAATATTGACTAAAGACTCTTGAACATGAGAGAGTCCGTTTATTCATATTTAACTACTATAGAACCATTTGATATGTTTGGCATAGAGCATATTGCAGCTATATTTTGTTCACTATTTTTTATTATTACAGTACCGATTTTTGCGCAAAAGAATCTCGATGTAAAATCACAATATCAATTAGGTAAAATCATCGGCTGGATCGTGTTCTTCAATTATATTACATGGGTTGGATTAGAACTTTTTACCGGTACATTTGATCAAGAGATTCATTTACCTATCCATTTATGCCAGTTCACCAACTTAGTGATCCCTTTGGTAATGGTGTGGCGGAGTTTCCTCGCTTACGAAATCCTTTTCTTTTGGGGGTTTTCAGGGTTGCTTCAGGTAATCATTACACCGGACATTGCAGCTGGTTTCCCCCATTTCCACTTTTTCCGGTTTTGGATTGGGCACTCAGGAGTGATCTTGGCGCTGGTTTATGCGACACTGGTTTATGAGATTCGGCCCACATTCAAAAGTTTGATCAAATCCTTTGTTGGATTTAATATTTTCTTTGTCATTGCCTTGTTCGTCAATCTGATTCTGGATACGAATTATTTTTGGATCTGTGGAAAACCGGTCGATCGCCTTGGCAATAGAATACCCACACTGTTGGATTTTATGGGCCCTTGGCCATGGTATATATTGACAGGTGAATTGGTAGCGTTGGCTCTTTTTTTATTGGTTTACAGCCCGTTTTATTTTAGCAATAAGAAAAGAGCCCTGAAATGATACACTGTATGGCACTGATCCTATAAATGCGTGTAGTCATTGGGATGGATATGTAACCGTTAGACGCCAAAAGCAACACAGGCCTCGCATTTCTATTTAGTTTCATGGATTTTAACGTGTTTGCCAACCATTTGGTTTTTAGCGAAAGGAATCGGCGAGTTAGGATTGACCCAAGTAAACAACCAGGAACAATCGTGAAGAGCATACTATTGATTTTGGTGAGGATGTTTATACTCCTTTAACTACGAAAAGCCCCAATTTCGATACCAATATTCTGTCCAGAGGATTTACTTCATAAAACTCCTAACTTTGGGATTGATTACCCTATATTAAAATGAACTGCACTGGTGGGTGGTTTTGTTTCTAATGAGAATTTGAAAGAATGACAATATGCTCCCGCGGGTTGGTTTGGTCCATCTACAACGTTTAATCTGATCTGCTGGTGTCTGGTTGTGTTGGTTCCTACCGCCACGATCATTACCTGCTTGTATGCTACCGGCAAAAGGTGCGATAGTAAGAATAAGAAACAGGGCTTTTTTATGCTTAAACTTCGGAAAACATAAATAAACACGAACGTAAAATTCGTGCAACAATTTAACGAATGAAGTGTACATTTATACCTAATGAATGAAGACCAATTTCGTCAAACCCTGGCCAAGCTGAGTCACTTATTTTCCCTGCAGAAGATCGGCCATGATAACGGCACTTGGATTGCCATGGGACGACTATTAGATGGGGCGGACAGGAACGATATTCAACACGTATTGCAAAAAGAACCATTTGAATATTTTATCACTTCTGAAAACGGCAGCATGTTGATTAAAGGTAGGGGCATTGATGAGGTTGTGTTGCGCATCCCCAAAATTCCCCGCCTGAATTTGGGCTTGTTTCTTGCCACTGTATTGACTACACTCCTAGCCGGTGCCAGGATGGAAGGTAACGATATTTTTTCCAACCCAATGGAGATCGCTAAAGGAATTCCGTTTTCATTCACACTATTGCTGATCCTGGGTTGCCATGAATTTGGTCATTATTATTATGCCCTGAAACATAATGTAAACGCCACTCTACCGTATTTTATTCCGGCTCCACCATTTCTATTCCTGATCGGCACTTTCGGAGCCTTCATCAAGATTAAATCACCCATTTACCGGCGGGATGCTCTGCTGCAAATTGGTGCTTCCGGACCCATCGCTGGATTCATAATTGCAGTGCCAGCCCTGATTATCGGTCTGCTGTTGTCCTCAGTTGTACCAATCGATGGGGAACAGTCCAGGATCATTTTAGGTGATTCCATTTTGATGAAAATTCTCACATCCATCATCCACCCCAATCTACAGGAAGGAATGGACATTATTTTGCATCCCATTGCCTTTGCCGGTTGGATCGGGTTATTGGTAACAATGCTGAATCTATTGCCTATCGGCCAGCTGGATGGTGGCCACATTGCTTATGCCATGCTGGGTAATAAACATAAGCATCTTGCTAAAGCTGCTTTTTTGGCATTAATTCCGTTGAGTTTTCTATCCTTGAATTGGCTTGTATGGGGAGTGTTGATCTTGATCCTTATGCGTACGACCAAGCATCCACCGATTCAAGATTTACATACACCCCTATCGCGGCAAAATCTTAATTTCGGGTACTTATGCCTGGCCATTTTCATCCTTTGTTTTATTCCCGCTCCGGTTCAGTTATCGGGATGAAACTCATTTTGCTCACCTCCCTGTTCACGATCTTAACCGCACAAGTACGGGTGGGGGAGTGGGCTGCTTATACATCATCGTTACAAATCAATGACCTGGTGGAAAAAGATTCCCTCCTGATTTGTGCCACTAATGGCGGAGTGCTGGTGTATGACCGGGATCGTGATCTGTTTACCACCTATACCAAAATGGATGGGTTATTGGGCACAAATCTCAACCAACTGTCCGTTGATCCTCACGGGCAAATATGGATCGGAGGCGCTTCTCCAAATGGTTTTCTACAAATTTTGAGTCATAATTTTGTGGTACAGAAAACTCTGGACATGAACTTAACCGAAATTGCTGATTTGGCCTTATCCGACTCCATTGCCTTTGCCGTGTTTCTGGATAACCAGGATTGGGGTATCATGGAACTACGTTATGATGGTGATCAGTATTTTTACAAGGATGTATATACTAATTGGCCTACTTCGATAAACAACATTGCTGCTATCTTGCTTCATCATGAATTATTGTTTGTGGCTACGGATCGGGGTTTGTTTATCGGCAATTGGGTCACAACCAACCTCAAGAATCCCGATAACTGGCAGCACCTATCCTTTCTCACTAGTGCGATCACCACATTCAAAAAAGACGGGGACGGTATTTTGTTAGTGATGGGTAGGGACATTTATCACTTTACCCCGGGTGATACAGCTGCAAAACTCATTTGGGATCATTATCATGATTACGAACTGCAGCTGGTCGATGTTGTCAGGGATCAAGAGGGTAATTTAGTGGGAATTCGACGACAGCATTTTGTTGATATGTCTCATACTGGTGTGACTTGGCAACGCAGGCTCGGGATCGATCTGTATAATATTTCATTACTTGCCGATGGACAACTGGCAATCGGTGCGGAAAATGGGTTAATAGTCGTAGATCAGAATGAAAGGACCTTTGATTATCAAAAACCAAATGGTCTGGTCACGAATTTAGTCTCAGCCATCCATGTGTTGAGCGATGGGCGAATGGTTGCCGGCTCAAGAAAAGGATTAATGATCAAAGAAAATGCCGGTTGGCGCAACATTGTTGGGACTAATAGGGATGATCTACGCATTCATGAAAACAAGGATTATAGCAAATTCGTTGCCGATACGATACCGGTGCATTTTGGGAATTATATTGCAGATTTGGAAGAGGGTTCTGATGGCTTGCTATACTGCAGTATTCGGGGGACCTATCCCGAGCCCCGGCGTCATGGCGGCGGTATTGTGATCATTGACATTGATGATCCCGCAAATTTCACACTTATTGATACCGCCCATCTTGATTATTTTGATGACGAGTATATGGTCGTTAAAGATGTTGCCCGGGATCCCTTCAATAATCTATGGATCGCCGATACCTATGCCACGACAAGACATGAACCCTTGAAAGTACTCCAGCCGGATAGCACTTGGGGATCATTTTCCGTTAGCGAGTCCGGCGGCGCGTTAAGTCTGACACCCAATACCATTGATTTTGATTCCTGGGGCCGGGTTTGGATCGGGTCATTTGAGGATGATAATAATATAGCTAGCGCCAGAGATGGAGGGTTGGTAATGTTGAATTATAGTGGTGATCCGGCAGCACCGGATGACACGGAATGGACCGTAGTTAGAGTGAACGCGGATGCTACCACCAATACCGTCTGGTCCATAGGTATCAGCAGCCAGGATGTGCTGTATTCACTCACACCCAAGGGGCTGAACGGTCTCTACCTGCAGTTTTCCGATGATGATCCGGTTAGCAGTTATAGCCGTATCTACTATCCCAATATTGCTTTCAGCGCTGGTTCAAGATTGAGTATTGATCCCATGGACAACGTTTGGGCGTGTTCACCCTCAGAAGGAATCTATATTCTGACCTCAAGTGCCGGGTACTGGCCGGACATTAACGGCATCACCGCGGAGAACAGTTATTTATTGTCAAATGAAGTATCCGCTGTTGCTTTTGACCGGCAAAAGGGCCTCGCCTACATTGCCACCAGCAAAGGCATCAATGTATTGAAGATACCCTTTGCTGAACCGAAAACGTCCTATACATCTGTAACGGTGTTTCCAAGCCCCTATGATATTCCCAGCCCAATACCTCTAACGATCGACGGATTAAAGCCGAATTCATCCTGTAAAATCATGACCATGACCGGACAGGTACTGCAGACCATTAATTCACAGCAGGAAGTAGAAGGCTACCAGGCGTTCTGGGACGGCAAGGACGAGTCCGGTCGTTGGGTAGGTACCGGTGTATATCTTATCGCCGCGTATGATGAAAGTGGAGCATCTTCATTCTCAAAAATTGCCGTAATCCGCAACTAAGTGATCACCAGCACTATTCAGAATACAATCAAGACCGTCATCGGTGTCACCCTAGTGATCATCGGCTTTATCGGCGGTCTTATTCCCATTTTTCAAGGGTGGATTTTGGGTATTCCGGGGTTGCTCATTTTGAGTTCTGTTTTCCCACCTGTGCGTAAGTGGGTGAATAGGGTAAAAGACCGGCTAAAGAAAAAAGAAATTTAGTTTTTCTGTTCAATATATTCAGGTAGCAACCCGAATTCCAATTCCAATTCTTCTGCGATCGCTTTAATCATATTCTTCCGTTGATGGTAGTGCATAAATGCACTTTTCATGGCATTGATGGTTATTTCCCGGAAATCATGGAGTCTCAGTCCAAACAGTTTTTTAGCCAGCAGAAATTCTTCTGTCAGTGTGGTGCCGGACATGAGGCGGTTATCCGTATTGAGGCTAACGCGGATCCCCAGGTCATAATAGTATTTGAACGGGTGGTGTTTCAAAGAGCGAACAGAATGGGTCTGCCAGTTAGAAGTCAGACAAATCTCCAGGGGAATACGGTGGTCGTTCACGTAATTCATTAAATCCTGGTCTTCCCTTAAGCGTGTTCCGTGTCCGATCCGGTTGGCGCTGCAATAATGAATGGCCTGGTGAATGGATGCGGGACCGAAAGCCTCCCCGGCATGAATGGTGGCATTCACATTATTGTTGCGGATCAGGTAGAACGCTTCACGGTGCTCTTTGGCCGGGAAATTTTCCTCCGTACCGGCCAGATCAAAACCCACCACGCTCCGGTTTTTATAGCAAACAGCAATGTCGGCTAATTTTAGGGAAGCTTCTGGGGATATATGCCGAATCCCACAAATAATGATCCCGGACTTGACCCCGAATTCTTTTTCGCCCTGCTTCAAGCCGCGGTGCACAGCTTCAATTGATTCGCCCATGGTCATCCCCTTTTCCAAATGCAGAATGGGTGAGAAACGGATCTCGATATAGCGCACGTTCTCCACCGCCACATCTTCAATCAGTTCAAAGGCACAGCGTTCCAGGCTTTCTGGGGTCTGCAATACGCTTAAGGTCACGTCAAAGCGGGCAATATAATCCTCCAGAGAACCTCGTTTTTCACCCACAACCAGTATTTTATTTAGATCACTAGCGTTTGTCGCGGGTAAGTGGATGCTGTTTTTTTGGGCCAGGTCGAGTATCGTTGCTACCCGCAGACAGCCGTCCAAATGACAGTGGAGTTCCACCTTGGGGAGTCGGCGCAGCAGGGCATAGGTGATTCTCATTTATTTTGCTTACTAATGCGATACAGCCAATAGCACACACCGGCAAGTAATATCGCCCCGGGCCAAGGACCAAAAGGCGCTTCCTTAAAAATTGAATAATCGGTTCTTATGTTTAATTCGTATAATTCATTGAACATAAGGGGGAGGGCCATTAGAATCCCCATCAGAGCCTCACCGGTTATCAGCCCGGAAGCCAACAATAATCCGTTTTGGTTGATGTCTTCTTCACCGTGCAGCATGGCTTTGCCACTGGTAAAGTAAGAAATGAGTCCACCGATGAAAATGGGTGTAACCAGGTGAAATGGTAAATACAAACCAACGGCAACCGCCAGCACCGGAGTCCGGAAAGTTGCACCTCGTTTTTCCAGTATTTTGTCCAAGGCAATAATCAACACCGCTAACAAACAGCCGATAATGATCAAATTCCATGGCAGATTTTGGTTAAATACACCATTGGCAATATTGGCCATAAGACTAGCTTGGGGGGCTTCCAATGCGTTGCCCTGCATGTCCGGTGCCAAATGTGCATCTGAGACAATACCGTACCGTTTATGAAGCATCCACAAGACAGGCATCATGACAATGGAACTAGAAAGTACACCCACACCCTGCATGATCTGCTGTTTCCACGGTGTTGCCCCAACGATATGACCTGTTTTCAGGTCCTGGAGGTTATCGCCGCCAATCGCTGCAGCACAGCATACAACCGCGCCAATAAAGATCGCTGCAGCCGGACCCACATCCACCCCGTTTTTATGCAGTACAAAGAGCAATAACGATGAGAATAAAACTGTAGCAATTGTCACACCGGAAATCGGATTGTTCGATGATCCAACCAACCCAGCCATATAAGCCGCAACGGCCGAGAAAACAAAACCGGCCAGAAGCATAATTACTGTCATGAATGCTGTGATGGGAATACTTTTAACGACGGCAATATAAATAGCAAAAATGGGAATGAGCGAAACTAACAGGGCAATTCCCACCCAAACCAGTGGTGTATCCATATCTTTTCGGTCCAAGGTTCCTCGCCCACCATGTTTCATTTTTTTGTATATATCCAGACTAGAACGAATCCCTTTTATTAACGGATTGCGTAAGTTTATCAAAGCCCATAGTCCACCCACGATCATGGCACCCACACCAATATACTTGACAACGTTGTTGTGGATCCAACTTACGGCAGCATTAGCATCGTGTATTATTTCAGAAGGGAGCTGATCAATGTAACCACCGGCTAAGGCGGGCAGAAATATCCACCGGCCGATCAGGCCCCCACTGAAGACCAATATGGATATATTCAATCCAACAATATAACCGACAGATATCAGCGCTGGTGCAAGATTAAGTTGAAAGCTGGCAAAGGAATTTCCGACTCTGGAAGCACCGCTCAAAACACCAGACCAGAGTTTCATTCCTTCAGATCCAATTTTAAAAAAAGCACCTACGATCCCAGCTTGCACTAAGTATTTAAGTCCAACGGAATTTTCTCTGGATTTCAGGACTTCTGCAGTGGCAATTCCTTCAGGGAATTGCAGTTCTTCTTCGATGATCAACGCTCTTCTTAAAGGAATTGTGAAAAGAACACCAACAATACCACCTGTTGCAGCTATCCCGGTGATGATCCAGTATTGATCAAAACTAAATTCGACCCAGTAATTCATTAATATCAACGCCGGAATAGTAAAGATCACACCGGCTGCTAGTGATTCGCCGGCAGAAGCGGCAGTTTGCACAATATTATTTTCTAAAATGTTCGATCGTTTAAACAACGTCAGGATGCCCATTGATATCACGGCGGCTGGAATGGAGGCGGAAACGGTCATGCCGGCAAATAAACCCAAATACGCATTGGCACCGGCCAGAACCATGGCGAGAACAATTCCAAGCAACAGTGCTTTCAGTGTGATTTCAGGAAAAGAATTGGTATTTTTCATGGTATTCCTTCAGATTAATGATGCATAAAGTAGATTAAAATGAGATATGCATCAAGTAGTGGAAACATATTAGATTCTGGCTCAATCAGGGGTGCTTTTCCAACCCAGACGGAATGGCTGAGATAAAACCCAGGAACCTGATCTGGATAATACCAGCGTAGGAAGTCAAGATGAACACAAGCAAAATAATAATCGTTGTCCTTACCACCACCGCATTATTTGCACAAATAGAAGGTGTGGTTCGGAATGCCGAAACCGGAATACCGATTGCAAACGTAAATATCTTTTCCGGCGAAATCGGTACTGTATCTGATGGGGAGGGTCGTTTTCAGTTGGATATAGCACCCGGTTCGCGCATCGTATTTGCTCACATAGCATATAAAAAAATCCGCACCCAAGCCCAGGCCGGTTTTTGGGAAGTGACCATGATCGCCAATGTGCTGCTTGGTAGTAAAGTGGTTGTGCGATCGGGATTGAGCAATGAAGAATTGCAAAAGTCCACCACGAGCGTTACAGTGTTGGATGCATTGATGTTAAGCAACAAAGAAGGCAGCCATTTTCAATCAATTATTAATGATATCCCCAATTTGAATTGGGCTGGCGGTACGAGTCGCCCTCGCTATTTTCAGATCCGGGGAATAGGGGAACGGAGCCATTATTTTTCAGGAGGACCACCTAACTTTTCCGTTGGATTTATCATGGATGACATTGATTTGAGCGGCATCGGTATGGCCGGGCTATTGTTTGATCTGGATCAGGTGGAAGTGTTTAAAGGGCCGCAGTCATCGGTATTTGGTCCCAATGCTCTGGCCGGACTCATTAGTTTACGTTCGGCCACACCAGTACAATCATTTAAGGGTGCCGTTCATCTGGGGGGGGGTACCTACGCCACGCGGCGGATTAACACCATGATTAATGTGCCTCTAACCGACCGGATTGCGTTACGGGCAGCGTACAGTTCAAATTATGTAGATGGTTTCCGCACCAATGTGTTTCTAAAAGAAACCGATACCAACCAACGTAAAGAATCGCTCCTCCGGGAAAAACTATTTATTCGAGCAACGGATAATGTGAACCTGACATTCACCGTAATGAATGCAGTATTGGATAATGGTTATGATGCCTGGGCAACCGATAATAATGAAGATCTGATCACCTATTCCAACGACCGGGGTCAGGACAGCCAGCGCACCAATGCCTTTTCACTGCGGACAAACGTGCGTTATAATGATTTGTATACTACTTTGATTCTTTCCAAGTCAGAGACAGAAATGGTCCATAGCTATGATGGAGACTGGGGTAATGATACATTTTGGGCATTGCCACCCTATAATTTCGACCCCAATGTAGAAGGATATAGATATGAATTTTTCGACCGTACGGACCGCACTAGAGAAACAACTACGCTGGAAGCTAGATTCGCCTACAAAGAGTTTATCCTAGGATTGTACCAGAAACAATTAACGGAAACGGATGCTGCCTCCGGCTGGCTGCACGGTGGTATCGCCACGCAGGCAACCAGTGATTTTGATCTCAATACCAGCGCGATCTACAGTCAGTACGAATTTTGGCTAGATGAGAAAATAAAATTCTTGGGGAATATCCGCTATGAAAAAACTGAACTCAAATACACGGGTACTACGTTTATAGATACCTCATTGACCGTAAAAAGGGATGTCACCCAACCGACCATTGGCGCCAAAGGAGTTATGCAGTATGTATTAAGCAAAAAATTAAATGCCTATGCCAGCGTTGCCCGGGGCTACAAAAGCGGTGGTGTCAACCAACATCCGTACTTGGCGGAAGCAAACCGCATCTACGATCCAGAAACGATCATGAATTTTGAAATTGGATTACGCCATTATACAGATAATTCCATGGCAAGATTGACGGCATTCACGGCAAAACGAGAAGACCAGCAGGTGTCCATTTCCGCTCAGCAACATGCTGGCGATCCTAACAGTTTTTATTACTTTACGGCTAATGCTACCCGCGGAACTATAGGGGGTGTTGAATTTGAAGGAAAATACAGGATGAACTCCGCCTTAAAGTTCACAGCAGCTATGGGTATCATCAATAGCCGGGTAGATGCGTTTTATTTTGATAGCGATTCCGTGGGGGACCGGGAACTGGCTCATGCGCCGAATGTCAGCTACAGTATCAGTATGGATTACAAATTACCAGCTGGTTTTTTCGCCAATCTAAATCTGTCCGGGAAAGACAAATTTTATTTTTCAGACAGCCACGATGAAAGGTCTGAACCCTATCATCTGCTCAATGGGCATCTGGGCTACAGGCGCGGGCGCTGGTCCCTAAAAGTATGGGGTCAAAATATTTTTGACACCCGTTATGCTGTGCGGGGATTTTATTTCGGACTAGAGCCTCCCGATTATACGGACAAACTGTATGTCCAGTGGGGCGATCCGGCGCGGGTGGGGATCACGGTTAAATATACTATAGATTAATTTTTTTCGATCATCACTAGATTAAATTCCCCAGAAACGTTAAGAAAAAATCAATATAGAAATACAAAGCTAATTGGTGTTTTAATAAATAAACATGAATCTATAGCCATTTTATCTCTTGCCTGTAAATTAGAGAATCTACTAACTGCTTTATCCTATATTATCTTATTTCACTTATTTCACCGAGTCGTATTGATGAAATACAATCACGGAGTTCGAATGAAATTTCTTAATGTTGTAGTTTTTCTGTTCTTGTTTAATCAGGTACTTCTGGCTGAAGAAAGCCAACTTCTGGCGGACTCTACTGCTGTCATTTCCAACGATTCTTTAGGTGTAACCCGGTATTTAATCCAATTTCCAGAACCGGATTTTGAGGTTGTGCACTTAATCGATTCGATGATTGTTTCCATACCACTCACCGATGGGGAGGGTGTTTTGGATGGACAGGAGCTGGATATTAATGCTATGTTGACGGAATGGGTGGGTTTGGTGGTGAGTTGGACTACACCCTGGGAAACGCCGGGGGGTGATGTAGATGATTTTTATATTACGGGCCGGGTGGATACGTCCACCAGTTGGTTGAGTGTGGATATTTCTCCGCTCTACGTTGCATTATATCAGGGGTATATTTACGATTATGGTTTTATGGTGAAGCTGGCGGATGAGATGGCCGGGCCACTCTACCTGCCGAATATCAATCAGTCTTTTATTACGGTTTATAGCAGTGATTTGGAGTAAAAAATGAGAATAATCAGTAAAACATTCACGAATTTTATAACCTGTTTTCTATTATCTGCAATGGTGCTCAATGGACAGGATGACGACTTCGTGGCACCATTGAAGCTACCGGAATCATCCAGTAGAGATGACGACGGTTCATCGCCTAGTGCCGCACCGAACATAAAGACCTTTGCATTAGACCCGAATTTAAAGGGGGCGGTGGGAAACAGCGTGAACCTTTTTAGTGGGGACGTAAATCTGCCGGTGAATCTTGTGTCTTTGCCGGGACTCAATGGATTGGGGGTGAATGTTACTGCTGTTTATAACAGTAATATTCAAAATCAAGTGGATACGTGGAATCTGACAGCCCCCACTGGTGTACTGGGCTTGGGTTGGAGTTTGGATTACCCGAAGATTGTGCGGAATCATAAAAATACGGGTACCCGCCATGATGATGAGTTTTATCTGCTGGCCGGTGGTTCGTCAACGCCATTGCTCAGAACCGGCACATCTACTAATGGACAGACCTATTATTACCGGGTGAAGAACGACCCCAATCTTGAGATCCGCTACTATCAAGAAGACGCAGATGACACGAATGGAGACATGGGCTATTGGGAGGTGCTCACCGGCAATGGGATCACGCAGGTGTTTGGTAATACAGATGACTCCAAGCAATTGGGGATTCGCTGGAAGAACTGGATCGGCAGTAGTATTATTGCCACTAATCAGACCCAATTTGCAATCGTTTGGAATTTGTCCAGTATGCGGGACGATTGGGGAAACGCAATAAATTATGATTACGAAAACGTAACCAATACAATAGGTGCCGGAGCAAACGCCAAGGAGTATACGGAGGCATCCTATCTGGGAGAGATACGGGACGTTTATAATCGCAAGGTGGTATTTAATTATGGGGAAAAATCAGCGGACGAAGAATATCAAGACCCCCATAAGGAGCAGGGCGAACCGGACGCCTACCAAGAACGGTATGAGACCCGGTATTTACACAATATCGAGGTATACTCTGATGCGAATGTCTCCGATGAACTCTTTTCCATTCATTTTAATTATAATTTTGTCGGCGCTGGTAATCTTCGGAAACGATTACTGGCGGCCATTTGGCAAACGAATGCCCGGATGGAGTCCCTTCCGCCTCTGAAGTTCACATATTATGCGACGGGTTATCACCGGGGCATGTTGAAAACAGTGACCTATACCCAGGGTGGTATTACTACCTATACTTATACATCCCAGGATATTTCTTCCGTTGGTGTGAGTGCTGATCGTGATCGTCATGTTTCCCGTCCCACAGGATATGTTGGGAAACCGGGGATTTTTGTGGGGCATGACTACGTGGTGCTCATTTGGGAGAACGCCAGCGGCACAATTAACCTGGAAACGTATATATGGACCGGTCGTTGGGTGAAGACCTTGGATGAAACACTTGATATTGATGATGATTCTGATGCTACTGAATATGAGGTCTTTATCGGGGAGGACTATTTTGCTTTGATAGAGAAATTTCATACAACTCAGGGAATAAAGCCAATCCACATATACCACAAAAAGGAGGGGTTAAAAGGGTGGTATTATTATACCCACGATTTAATATCCAACCACAGTGGCTGTGCAGATGGTGGCGGAAACAATGAAAATAGAATGAACGTTGCTGTGGGTGATGATTTTATATCGGTTGTATCGATAGAACACGGGCGGGAATATAGATTTCAATGGAATGCTCAAGGAGAAACTTGGAATTCTTATGTGAGTGATTGCCGCAACGGCGATGATACGGATGATTTTTATGTAGCTGGAACGGGTAATTATTATTTTTTTCATAACGCAATTGGGTATGACAGAATATACTTTAGAAATCGGAATGAGTTGGGTAATTGGACAAACAGCTCTTTTTATTTAGGAAGTAATACCTCTGATAACGGCGATTATTATCAGTCTTGGCATTCTGGATCCAGTTTTTTCGTTGGCTTAATTAGAGGGCATGCTGAAGTGGCCTATACCTGGGACGTGAATTTTCAGGGTTTTCAGCGACATAATTTAGGTTTCCAGGTTAATGACGTTTCACCCACCTTTATCAGAGGCTCTTTTGTTGGAATCTATGATTCTGGTCCGAATTCGTCTCAATTTATTCGATTTAACGGTTCTTATTGGTTAAATGAAACATTTCCTGGTTATGGCTTCACAATTGGTGAAGATTTTATGTTGACATCTGGAATCGGTGGAATCATTCGGCTGCTATACAATCCAAACCTGAATGATTATGAAGAGTTTGCAGCTGATAATGGTGAATATTATGCATACCTTACTGGCCTAGCAGATCAACCTAAGGTTTCAAATAACTTTGTAGTTGCTTATCATTGTTGTGATGGTGACAATTCTGCTGGTATTTATGTTCTGTATCGATTTCCAGGTGATTTTGAGTTTAGTGAAATAGCAAATTTTCCGCAAACGTATTCTTCACCAAGAGTTGCCACCGGCTCCAACTATTTTATCATACAAAATGATGATTCGTATACTTCTCAATTTCATTTTGTTAAAAACGGTGCGCATGTTGCATCGGATGCAGGCTCCGATAACGGGAAATTTATACATTACTTTGATGAGTATGACTTTCCTGATCCTGTAGGAGCGAATACGGCGGTTGCTATTCGTTCAGGTAACGATGCTACTTTGTATAGAATAGTCAATGACGACTTTCAAGGAGCGATCGGAGACGTAGTGGTCAGTACGATGGCCATGGACGATGGCTATAATTCAGTTTCAACCAGTTATGAGTTTCAATATGGTGTATCGGATCCATCGGGGACAGTGGCCCAATACAACAAAGTCATCGTCTATCCCGGTGGTGATACACTGAACGGGTTTACGGAACATTATTTTTTCAATGGCCTGGAGACCGATGAAAGTGCAGCACCATTCCCCGCGGGTAGCAATGTTACCAATGCCGACTCCTATTATGGTTTAATGACTGGGCGACCGTATAAAATAATCGCTAAAGATGCTAATGGCGAGGTGGTGTCCACCACCGAGAACTACTGGTTTGTCACCGAATTTGATATAGGCCCCCGTAAAATAGGTCATTATACCCGCCAACGAAAACAAGTCAGTACCACCGATGGAATCACCAAGACGGTTGAAAGTACCTACGCTGAAAACAGTGGGTATTTAACCAGAACACAAACGACCAATAGCAATGGCGATATTTTAACCAAGTCCTTTACGCATTTTAAGGATGCGTATGGGGATATTGACAATCTCAAGTCTCCGATAGTCAAAACGATTACAAGAAACACCCGGAGCGGAACTGCAACCACCACATCCGCCACGGTTACCACCTGGAAGGAATGGTCACCAGGGAAATGGGCCCCCAATAAGACTTATACCTGGAATGGGAATGGGAGTGTTATATTTAATTTTAGTGCCTGGAGCGGGAATGTTGAGCCACCATCAAGATGGCTTAAGGTGTCACAGGTATTGGAGCGCACGTCCTTTGGAGCAGTGCGAAGATCAAGGGATGTATATGGCACTATTTCGTCCGTTATATTTGATCAGACCCATAAACGCCCTGTGGCTGTATTCAGTGCGGCGAATATTTCCGATAATTCCATTGGGAACGAGGCCGGGTACATTGGATTTGAAAGCGGGTATAGTACCAACAGTCATCCGGATAATGATTACTGGTCTATGCCTCCAGCCAATACATTTTCAACAGATGCCCATAGCGGGAAGTACAGCCGCAAGGTTATAGCCGGTACCCCCCGTTATGGACCCACCCGAGATTTTCGACCAGATGACCAGTATGGAACCTATGTATTGTCTTGTTGGGTGAAAACAGAGGCGGGCTACAATTCATCGACAAACAGTAGCTTTAAACTCCATACCAAACGAGATAGTGGGAATAACTCTCTCTATCCGAGTATAGCGGCGGCTTGGATTTCTATTCCGATTGATGACACCGATGGAAAATGGGAATACCTTGAAGTGGCGCTTGATCTGGGACGGGTTCGGGAATTGGGTGATATTCCCGCCAGTGAACTATTACGATTGCGGACGTTTACGGCCAATCAAGACCCCCATCATTACTTTCTAGTGGATGACATCACCTTCCGGCCCCTTGATTCCGGTTTTTCTGCTACGATCATTGATCCTGAAACGCGTCGGGTCACAGCCCGGCTGGGGAATAACGGCGAGACCATGCGCACGGTCTATGACGACTTTAACCGTCCGCTTGCCAGTATTGGTCCAGATGAACAGGTGAATGCCCTCACCATGCCCTACTATTCCAGATATTACAATTGGGGTGTCCTTTCGGGCAGTTGGACTGAATATGATCCTGATGATCCAAACAGTGTATTATCGATCACGGCACAAAACGGCGGCATTTATGATGGGTTTGATGATGGGGATGCAGATGGTTGGACCCTTGCACCTACAAGTCATTGGCAGGTGGAAGATGGAAAATTGAAAATAAATGCACATAGTGGTGACGAGACAGCGACGGCAGTGCTTGAGAGTTCCGGAGCGGAGGCTATGGCTGTATCCATCAGTGCAGCAGCCGAATTTAATGATTCATTGGGAGTTGTGGGCATGGCGGTGGGAGATTATTCTATTCGTTGTAACCTTATCGGTCCGGACTTTGCACGCTGGAGATTGTATCATGATGGTAACGCATTGGTCTCGGGTACCGGTCATGCATACGGTAGAAAGTGGACATTCATTATATCCCAGGGGATGATCCACTTTTTTGTGGATAGGGAGTTGAGATTAGAGTATGAGGATGCGAATGCTGTGGGCGGAGAGGTGGTCTTGTTTGCAGAACCATGGTACGGAGAAATGGCCGAATTTGACAATGTTTTGGTGATCCACGATCCGGTGGTGAGTCGGGTTTATTCTGATGGGATGGGCAAAACGATTCAATCGCAACGCTTGGATGGGGATGATATTATTTTATCCATGCCCTATTATGATGAAATGAACCGGGCAGCGGTGGGTTTTAAACCCATCAAGTTGGATAATCACGCCCTGGAATATAACTCGGACCTGGTGACCGCTTTTGATTGGGCTGCGGGGACATATACGGGTACGATGAATAATTTTCATCTGGCCGACAGTGGCTTTAACTATACGCGCTGGGAGTATGAAACCACGCCCTTAGCGCGGGTGGTAAAAGAGAGCCTTCCTGGAAGCGGCTTTCAAATCGGCAGCGGGAAAGAGATCAGCTATGAGTATTTGCCTGATCCGGGCGAGACATTTACGGGCATTAACTTCGACCCGGAAGAACACACTATCCGCAAAATTGAAGATCCGGAGGGGGTTAAATCGGTGGTTGTAGAAGATAAACTGAACAAAACGCTGCTGAAGCAATTGGAAGATGAAGATACACCGACAACCTATAGTTACAACGTTAAGGGACAAGTGGATACGATCTATCTACCGAATTATTTTGATTCGACTGTCCCCAGTAACGAGGAGTTTACAATTGAGATGACCTACGATCATTTTGGGCGGCTGAAGAGCAAAGCCACCCCGGATGGTGGTACGGAGCGGTTTATCTATCACAACCGGAATGGGCAGTTGCGCTTTATGCAGGATGGTGTTGGCGATAATTTTAATAAGGTAAATTATTATAAATATGACCGGATCGGGCGCATCAAAGAAGCAGGACATTTTGCCTATAGCGGAAGTTTGAACAACCTCCAGGATGAAGCGAACACGATCCCGGATTACCCGACCAATGCCCCCACCTGGCGGAAGAAGTATTATTACGATCGGGCGGGTGAGACCGGATCCACCATCAATTATAAGGGTCGACTGTGGCGGATAGAAACGAATAATGATAATAGTAGTGATGTGGAGGTGGTAGAGACGTTCCGGTATAATCGTGGGGGTGAGATTGTGGAAAAGGAGTTGCTGGTGAGCGATTATGACAGTACCCAGCACTATAGCACTAGCTACGAATACAATAATGTGGGCAATGTGATTCAAATCGATTACCCGGATGATGAAACGATGGTCGCCTATACCTATAATCAGTTGGGTCAGCTAATATCTGTGGGGAATGATTCAGACTCCTACCGCTACGCCATCTATATTTATAACCCGGATGGCAGCATTAATCGGGAAATCCTGTACCAAAGCGTAGGTTCATTGAGTCACAATTTTAGATATAACTCCCAGGGGCGCTTAAAGTTAATCAATCATTCCGATATTAGTTTTGGGATCCGGGAGAGCATTACCTATACATCCGGGGGCAATATCGACTCCACCGTGATAACTCTTGGTCGGAATGGCGGCGGTGGCGGTGGCGGAAATGATGATAGTTCGGAGGACAATACTATCCCCGAACTATATTTTTATGATTATACCACTAACTATACTTACGATGATCTGGGTCAGCTGACCGGGGCAGTACACAATGATAATGCTCTAACAGATTTGACGATGACCTACGACCCCAATGGGAATATTCTCACCCAGAACAATAGAACGTATAATTATATAAGCGGGACGAATAAAGTAAAGAACACCGATGGCAGCGGCAACGACTACACCTACAATGCCAATGGGAATATAACCAGGGCGAATCCAAAAAATATCCAACAGATCAGATACGATGCTTTTACGCAAATGACCCGAAGGATTTTGACTAGTCGGAATATAACGTTCCAGTATGATGGCAGTAACCGCAGAGTATTTAGGAACCACCGTGTAAGAGTATATCCTCCGGGGGGAGGAGACAATCCGGTCATGAAGCAGAAATACCAAAAGGGACCATCGGAAGAAGCGGTGATCAAAGATCAGTATTCCGGTTTTTCTCCCGCTCAAGTGGAGTCAAAGATGATGGGCGCAATCACATGGATATACAATAATAAGCTCTACCTCCATGGTGAGAATGCGTATCCGTTAGTGGAGTACATCACCAGCACCAATGAATCGGAGACGAAGCAAGTGTATATCTACGGAGCCACGGGGTTGATCGCCACCCATCAAGACAGTACCACTTACACCATCATCAAAGACCATCTGGGCAGTACCCGGCTGGTGCTGGACGAGGATTGGGCGGTGGTGAGCTGGTATGACTATGCGCCTTTTGGCAAGATCAGCCGCGGCGGAACCGGGACAAAGTTAAACTACCGCTACACCGGACAGGAAAGGGATGGTGCCACGGGGTTAATGAACTACCGCGCCCGGATGTATGACCCGGATTTGGGGCGGTTCTATGCGGTGGATCCGGCAGGGCAATTTGCCAGCCCTTACGCTTACGCCGGAAATAATCCCCTTATTATGGTGGACCCGGATGGGGAGTGGTTTTTTCTAATTCCCATGCTTTTTGGGGGCGCGGTGAATTATGCGATGTCAGATAATCCAACCTGGAAAGATTTTGCCATTGGTGCTGCACAAGGACTTCTAACTTATTATTCAGGTGGTGGTGGATTTGGGTTTTCAATGAATTCAGCAGCACAAGCAGGTTTAGACAAGTTTGCCATGAACACATTTGCGAGTATGGTTTGGGATGTGGGATATCGTAAATCTGGACTATCTGAACAGGTACAAAAAGAATTCGGCATGGGTTTTGACATTGCTTTTAACTTACTTGGCCCGGCAGCCATTGAAGGTGGATTGGCTAGTGCCGTTGGACCGGGTGAAGGTGTAACCTATGACGAAAGTATGACCTTAGAAGAAGTTCACGAAAAAGGGATGGTAAATTACAATAAAGATGAAGCAAAATTAATGGAAGAAGGTGCGCATTTTGATGACACTGGTGCGGATTGGAAAAGAGGATACACAGTTTCTCATGGTGGTAAAACAGCATTTGTAAAAGAAAAGCCGGCTTATTTAAAGAAAAAAATTCTGGGTACTCATTATGGAACTTCAATAGGACCCAATACTGAAGATTTTACAAATGATCCTTTTTTTATTGGTTTGATTACAGGTGATGGTTATTTATCAGGTGGGATTAGTCATCAATCGAATACAAGAGCTTTGAACGCATTATTTGGCACATCCTTTTTACCGAGTCAAGTATTGGGTCAGAACTTTAACATTGGTTTTTATCAGTCTTTTATGGGGGCTGGGCATATGCCCTGGTCATTACAGCTGCATATGACTGGGAATTATGTTAGGGCTTATGAATAGTGATACAACTCATTGTTGACTGCTTATGAAAAAGCGAATCTTATTGGGTATTGTTATGATTGAAATGTGTGGCATTCTTGGATGTTTTTATGTTTATCCATTTTATGTAAGAAAGGAAATAAAAGGTGATTATATTGAAATAGGATACCATAATGTGCCACATTATACAGATAAAATTGAAAGTAATTTAGATATTCAATATTTCTATTTTGCAGAATCAAAAGAATTATTACAGAATGCAGAATATAAATATGATCCAATGGACCCAAATAGGCACTACATTTTTATAGGTGATTCAGTTAAAGTACTCTCAATTATACCGGTTAAACCGAAAATAAAAAGGGTAAAAATTGAGGGGACTACTTATATTAGATATAGATATCGAAATAAATTTACTGGCGGAATGGAGGGACCATTGGATATATATGTGAGAAATAAGATCATAAAATTTATGTACGTAGAGAGATTCAATGAATAACTTTGTTGGACTTGCTCCGGTTTAGTTGCCATCTTAATTTTTTTGACTAGCAAATTTGACAAAAAAATAGTCGGTACTCATTATGGAGCGTCGATAGGACCCAATACTAAAGATTTTACAAATGATCCTTTTTTTATTGGTTTGTTTACCGGTGATGGTTATTTATCACGCGGCATTAGTCATCAATCGAATACAAGAGCTTTGAACGCATTTTTTGGCACATCCTTTTTACCGAGTCAAGTATTGGGCCAGAACTTTAACATTGGTTTCTATCAGTCTTTTATGGGGGCTGGGCATATGCCCTGGTCATTACAGCTGCATATGACTGGGAATTATGTTAGGGCTTATGAATAGTGATACAACTCATTGTTGACTGCTTATGAAAAGGAAAATCTTATTGGGTATTGTTATGATTGAAATATGTGGCATTCTTGGATGTTTTTATGTTTATCCATTTTATGTAAGAAAGGAAATAAAAGGTGATTATATTTATGGAGTCTATGGAGATCAAAATGAAAGTGATTCATTACGTCATAGTTTCATTTTTGCAGAATCAAAAGAATCATTCCAATGGACAAGACATAAATATGAGCCAATGAGGCCAGATGAACACTACATTTTTATAGGTGATTCAATTAAAGTACTATCGAGTATACCTGTTAAACTGAGAATAAAAAGGGTAAAAATTGACGGAACTACTTATACCAGATATAGATATCCAAATAAATTTTCAATGGATGGACCAGTGGATATATATGTGAGAAATAAGATCATAAAATTTATGCACGTAGAGAGATTCAATGAATAACTCTGTTGGATTTGCTCCGGTTTAGTTGCCATCTTAATTTTTTTGACTAGTAAATTTGACAAAAAAATAGTCGGCACTCATTACGGGGTGTCGATAGGACCCAATACTGAAGATTTTACAAATGATCCTCTTCTTAAGGGTTTGTTTACCGGTAATGGTTATTTATCAGGTGGAATTAGTCATCAATCGAATACAAGAGCTTTGAACGCATTATTTGGCACATCCTTTTTACCGAGTCAAGTATTGGGTCAAAACTGCTCATGGCTTTTATCAATCTTTTTTTGGAGCTGGGCATATGCCCTGGTCATTACAGCTGCATATGTATGGGAATTATGCTAGGGCTTATGAGTAATACAACTAATTGAGGACTTCTTATGAGAATGCAAATTTTATTTCTTACTGGTATGATTGGAACCTGTGTCTTTTTTGGATGTTTTCCTCCATTTTTTAGAATGTATGAAATAAAAGATGATTATGTTCATATAACACAATATATAGATAAAAGTGATTCAGTAAATCACTACTACTATTACTATTTTGCGGAGTCAGAAAAAACACTCCAAGATGAAGGATATAGAAAGTACATGGAGCCAAATAGTTATACTATTTTTATAGGTGATTCAGTAGAAGTACTCTTGAGCTTACCTTTTAAACCAAAAATAAGAACGGTAAAAATTGACGGTACTACTTATACTAGACATCGATGTCCGAAAAAAATTTTTACCGGAATGGATGGACCATTAGATATATATGTAAGAAACAATACCATAAAATTTATGCGAATAAAGTTATTTGCAGAAGGGATGGGACCACAACGGTAAAACATTAGATCAAATTCACAAAGAAGGAATGAAAGGTTACAATGAAAAATATGTAGAATACATGGTAGAAGGTTTTCACTTTAATCAAACTGGTGCGGATTGGAAGAGAGGATACACAGTTTCTCATGATGGTAAAACAGCTTATGTAAAAGAAAAGACAGCTTATAGAGGTCTAGGGACTCATTATGGAACTTCAACATTACCAAATACTAAAGATTTTACAAATGATCCTTTTCTTAAGGGTTTGTTTACCGGTGATGGTTATTTATCACGCGGCATTAGTCATCAATCGAATACAAGAGCTTTGAACGCATTATTTGGCACATCCTTTTTACCGAGTCAAGTATTGGGCCAAAACTTTAACATTGGTTTTTATCAGTCTTTTATGGGGGCTGGGCATATGCCCTGGTCTCTACAGCTGCATATGTATGGGAATTATCATAGGGCTTATGAGTGATACAACTAATTGAGGACTACTTATGAAAAAGCGAATCTTATTGGGTATTGTTATGATTGAAATATGTGGTATTCTGGGGTGTTTTTATCCATTTTATAAAACATATGAAATAAAAGATGATTATGTTCATATAATAAGATATGAAGATCAAAGTGATTCAGTAGATCACTACTACTATTACTATTTTGCGGAATCAGAAAAACCACTCCAGAATCCAATAGATAGAAACAACCTAATGAAGCCAAATAGATATACCATTTTTATAGGTGATTCAGTAGAAGTACTCTTGAGCTTACCTTTTAAACCAAAAATAAGAACGGTAAAAATTGACGGCACTGCTTATACTAGATATAGATATTCAGATGATTTTCATGGACGAGTGGATGTTAATGGACGATTGGATGTTTATATGAGAAATAATACTATTAAATTTATGCGAATAAAGTTATTTGCAGAAGGGATGGGACCACAACGGTAAAACATTAGATCAAATTCACAAAGAAGGAATGAAAGGTTACAATGAAAAATATGTAGAATACATGGTAGAAGGTTTTCACTTTAATCAAACTGGTGCGGATTGGAAGAGAGGATACACAGTTTCTCATGATGGTAAAACAGCTTATGTAAAAGAAAAGACAGCTTATAGAGGTCTAGGGACTCATTATGGAACTTCAACATTACCAAATACTAAAGATTTTACAAATGATCCTTTTCTTAAGGGTTTGTTCACCGGTGATGGTTATTTATCACGCGGCATTAGTCATCAATCGAATACAAGAGCTTTGAACGCATTATTTGGCACATCCTTTTTACCGAGTCAAGTATTGGGCCAAAACTTTAACATTGGTTTTTATCAGTCTTTTATGGGGGCTGGGCATATGCCCTGGTCATTACAGCTGCATATGTATGGGAATTATCATAGGGCTTATGAGTGATACAACTAATTGTTGACTGCTTATGAGAAGCCAAATCTTATTTCTTACTGCAATGATCGCAACCTGTGTTATTTGTGGGTGTATTTACCCGTTTTCTGTAAGAAAAGAAATAAAAGATGATTTTGTTTATGTAGCACGCTATGATAAAGATCAAAATATAAGTGACTCATTATATAACTATCACGAATATTATTTTGCAGAATCAAAAAAAGCACTTCAGGGTTCAAGAATTGGATATAGATATGACCCAATGGAGCCCAATAGACACTACATTTTTATAGGTGATTCAGTAGAAATACTCTTAAGGATACCTATTAAACCGATAATAAAAACAGTAAAAATTCTCGGCATTACTTATACTAGATATCGATATTTATTAATTGATCCTATTGATGGACCATTAGATATATATGTGAGAAATAAGATCATAAAATTTATGCGAGTAAAGTTATTTGCAGAAGGGAGGATATAACATATGACGAAAGTATGACCTTAGAAGAAGTTCACGAAAAAGGGATGGTAAATTACATTTAAAGTGAAGCATATAAAATGGAAGAAGGTGCGCACTTTGATCGAACTGATGTCGATTGGAAGAGAGGATACACAGTTTCTCATGATGGTAAAACAGCATTTATAAAAGAAAAGACGGCTTATAGAGGTCTAGGTACTCATTATGGAGCGTCGATAGGACCCAATACTGAAAATTTTAAAAATGATCATCTTCTTAAGGGTTTGTTTACAGGTGATGGTTATTTATCACGTGGGATTAGTCATCAATCGAATACAAGAGCTTTGAACGCATTATTTGGCACATCCTTTTTACCGAGTCAAGTATTGGGCCAAAACTTTAACATTGGGTTTTATCAGTCTTTTATGGGGGCTGGGCATATGCCCTGGTCACTACAGCTTCATATGTATGGGAATTATCATAGGGCTTATGAGTGATACAACTCATTGAGGACTACTTATGAAAAAGCGAATCTTATTGGTTATTGTTATGATTGAAATGTGTGGCATTCTTGGATGTTTTTATGTTTATCCATTTTATGTAAGAAAGGAAATAAAAGGTGACTATATTTGTAAAGCATATTATAATGTACCACATTATACAGATAAAATTGAAAGTAACTTAGATATTCAATATTTCTATTTTGCAGAATCAAAAGAATTATTACAGAATGCAGAATATAAATATGAGCCAATGAACCCAAATAACCACTACATTTTTATAGGTGATTCAGTAGAAGTACTCTCGATTATACCGGTTAAACCGAAAATAAAAAGGGTAAAAATTGACGGGACTACTTATATTAGATATAGATATCCAAATAAATCTTCAATGGAGGGACCAGTGGATATATATGTGAGAAATAAGATCATAAAATTTATGCGAGTAAAGTTATTTGCAGAAGGGAGGATATAACATATGACGAAAGTATGACCTTAGAAGAAGTTCACGAAAAAGGGATGGTAAATTACATTTAAAGTGAAGCATATAAAATGGAAGAAGGTGCGCATTTTAAGGACACTGGTGCGGATTGGATGCTGCTTTATGGGAACAAGATATAGAAGACGGTATGAAACAAGGTGCTTTATGGGGAGCTGTTTTTGGTTTAGTTAGAACAGAACAGTTTAGAAATACCATCCGAGGTGATGGGTGGATTAGTAATGAAACACTGTATAATCAATGGAGTGAACAAGGAAGATATCAAGATATCATTGATAGATTTGCTTTCAAACAGGGTGTATATGATCCTTCTAACACCGGATTCAAACAACATCCAAATTCAAGAGCTTTTACAGATATACAAGGTAATACGTTGTATGGAGATTTAGCATTTGAATCATACGTAGAATTTAGAACTGCATCGTTTGATGAATATATTCATGGCGTTCAGTATGCACAAGGAAGATTCCCGAACAGAGGTTTTGATCCGATGACATACAACGAATTACAGGCAGAAGCATTCATAGCAGATTATAGAAATGGTGGGCTATTGGGACATAATAAAGCATATTCAACAAGACTACTCAACAACATATATGCTAATACTGGAATTATAGTAACTCCCACGAGCACATATTACGCATTTGATGAAAGATGGTGGCATTTTTTTTACAGAATTCCAAGGGTTTACTGATGAAAAAGACCTCGTTTATTTTACTTCACCTGGTAATTTATCTAAATTGTTCAAGTACAATATCTTTGTATAGTGAAAAAAGAGAAGCTGATTACAATATAGAAAAAAGCAACTCTGATTTATCAATAAAATTGAGTGTAGAAGAAAGGAACTATGATCTTAAAGACACATTAGTATTTCGGATTAGGTTTGAAAATAGTAGCAATGAAGAAATAGAAATTTATTACCATCCTTATGCCATTCAAATATATCGAAAGGAAAAAGTATTCCATACGGGAATTCAGCCAATTTTTCCAAATGTGGAATTTGACAATCTTGAGGATGCTTTATCAGGCGATGTATTTACCATTACAGCGGGTGCGTATGTAATAAAGGAATTAGCAATTGACAATTCAATATATAAAATAGCAATTCATCCTGGAGTTGTACATATTTATGCTTTTTTCAGATATAGTAGTGAGATAGATAAAGTAAAGGTATGGTCTGGCTCCGCGATTTCGAACACAGTTACTATTAATTTTATTGAATAACTTTTCAAGTTGACTTTACCCATCAAAGCACCACTGAAAGGGTTAACCAAATTGACTTATGATTCCTTTACAAACCTGACTAAGAAAATAAATAAAGGATCAACGCGTAGCGTTTCCTTTGGTTATGATGACGCCGGCCGCCGGGTATATAAGCTATACAAACACTGGGTAGAAGATGCTGTACCTGTAAAACAGAGGACGGTAAATACATCGGAACAGCAGAAGTTTTAGGAAAGGGTTTCGTATGAGCAGCAGCTTCTGGATAATTATTCGGGTTATACCATAGAACAGACATCTTCTAAAATGTTAGCCAGTGGCTCCTGGGTATATTCAACTACATTATATCTCCATGGTGAGAATGAGTATCCGTTAGTGGAGTACATCACCAGCACCAATGAATCGGAGACGAAGCAAGTGTATATCTACGGAGCCACGGGGTTGATCGCCACCCATCAAGACAGTACCACTTACACCATCATCAAAGACCATCTGGGCAGTACCCGGCTGGTGCTGGACGAGGATTGGGCGGTGGTGAGCTGGTATGACTACGCGCCTTTTGGCAAGATCAGCCGCAGCGGAACCGGCACACAGCTAAACTACCGCTACACCGGTCAGGAAAGAGATGGTGCCACGGGGTTAATGAACTACCGCGCCCGAATGTATGACCCGGATTTAGGAAGATTTTATGCCATAGATCCGGCGGGCGTTGGAGCAAGTCCCTATTCTTATGTTTATAATAATCCATTATCATTTACAGATCCTACAGGTGAATTCCCTTGGTTGTTACTTGCAATTTCAGTTTACAATGGATATAAAACAGTAAAGGAAACTGGCAATCCAACCGATTTTATTCCTGCATTTACTATATCTATGATTACGGGAGGAGTCGGACAGATGGCTTTCGCTGCTGCTGGAACATTTACCTCCTCATTGATAATAAAGATCATGATTGCAAGTACTGCAAGTAGTATAGTCAGCGCTGGTATATCGAAAGGACAATCAGATATTTCCACATCAATTGGCCCATTTACCTATAATTGGGAAACAGGAACAGGTAAATGGTCTGATCCCTTTGACAAAGACCCTGTATTGCAGAACGTCTTTGAGTTTGTGAGCTGGGGGAAGTTTCTAAAGGAAGTTGCTGATGTGGAGTATGTAATGACGACGTCTGATGAACAGCGCAAGAAATACAAAGGGGTTATCGATAAGTATAAACTAGACAGAGGTGTTTTTGAGAAAGAAATTTATGCAGTGGATGAGGATCATTTACCGCCACATCCGTATAGAAACCTGCTCAGGCGAATAGTATCAAAAAGGGGTTTACATAAGGGGGATCAAATACGGTATCCTGGTGGGTTGCATTGGGCTGAAGATCATTATCGGTATCATCTGGATAAGTTTGATGCAGTATCCCTTGGTGGCCTCGGGTTTATACCACATACTGTCATTGACGTTCTTCCTAATTTCCTTCGGATCAGACCCTTTTTAAGAGTTGCCCAGGTATATTACCCCCACGTTGAGCAAATAGGGTATTATTCCCCATGGTGATCTTAACCACTCAAACAGGCGGTAGTGCTTTTATACGGTTATGCAGATTACTTTTAGCCACCCTTCTCCTGGGAATGACCACTGGTTGTGTTGTCTATTACACGAAGGATTTTAAAATCATTGAGGGACAGGAGTCGGTTGTAAAGGACTGGCACATGATGCCAAAAGTTGCTGCCTTTGTGAGCTGGGGGACGATGTATTCAGGAGCAGAGGTAGATAGTATAGAGACTTTTGATATAGAGTTCGAGTTTTATAGGCCTTACCACGTGGATCCGGATACGATTACTATCAACTCTGTTGTTTACAAAATGGAGGAAGTTGCTATAGTCATCGATTCGGTGTCTGTAGAATTTCCTAATGGGGAGTCACAGCTTTTAATGGTAAAACATAAACTTAATAGGGGTTTAGTCGGCCAACCAAATGAGGTCTTTAGTGATACCTTATGGGAAAAACCCGGGTATGTAGTAAGGTCTGAATATGTCAAGGTGACTATCCCTAATGAGGTCCAAGAAATCCATCTTATGTTTACCCTAGCGGTGATTAACAGGAATTCCTTAACGCCACTTGATAGCGATTTCTTTAAATTAAGGATGAAAAGAAGGGAGTTTGGATTTCCGTTTTTTATTCTATACTAAAGTAGCTTGATACCTCTATCCACTATATCTACCCCAGCTATTATTCTTGATGCCGAGAAAGTAGACCGGTATCATCTGGATAAGTTTGATGCAGTGTCCCTTGGTGGCCTCGGGTTTATACCACATACTGTCATTGACGTTCTTCCTAATTTCCTTCGGCTCAGGCCTTTTTTAAGCGTCGCCCAGGTATATTACCCCCACGTTGAGCAAATAGGGTATTATTCCTCATGGTGATCCTGTCCATTAAAACAGGCGGTAGCGCTTTTATGGGGTTATTCAGATTACTTTTAGTTACGCTCTTCCTGGGAATGACCACCGGTTGTGTTGTCTATTACACAAAGGATTTTAAGATCATCGAGGGCCAGGATGCGGTTGTCAAAGACTGGCACATGATGCCGCAGGTTTATGTCGCTGTGGGCTCGGGGTATTATTCATATTATGGAGTAGAGATAGATAATGTGGATACTTTTGATATAGAGTTCGAGTTTTATAGGCCTGACCACGCGGATCCGGATACGATTACTATCAACTCTGTTGTTTACAAAACGGAGGAAGTTGCTATAGTCATCGATTCGGTGTCTGTCGTATTTCCTAATGGGGAGGCACGACTTTTAAGGGTAAAACATAAACTTAATAGGGGTTTAGTCGGCCAACCAAATGAGGTCTTTAGTGATACCTTATGGGAAAAACCCGGGTATGTAGTAAGGTCTGAATATGTCAAGGTGACTATCCCTAATGAGGTCCAAGAAATCCATCTTATGTTTACCCTAGCGGTGATTAACAGGAATTCTTTAACGCCACTTGATAGCGATTTCTTTAAATTAAGGATGAAAAGAAGGGAGTTTGGATTTCCGTTTTTTATTCTATACTAAAGTAGCTTGATACCTCTATCCACTATATCTACCCCAGCTATTATTCTTGATGCCGAGAAAGTAGGCCGGTACCATCTGGATAAGTTTGATGCAGTATCCCTTGGTGGCCTCGGGTTTATACCACATACTGTCATTGACGTTCTTCCTAATTTCCTTCGGATCAGACCCTTTTTAAGAGTTGCCCAGGTATATTACCCCCACGTTGAGCAAATAGGGTATTATTCCCCATGGTGATCTTAACCACTCAAACAGGCGGTAGTGCTTTTATACGGTTATGCAGATTACTTTTAGCCACCCTTCTCCTGGGAATGACCACTGGTTGTGTTGTCTATTACACGAAGGATTTTAAAATCATTGAGGGACAGGATGCGGTTGTAAAGGACTGGCACATGATGCCAAAAGTTGCTGCCTTTGTGAGCTGGGGGACGATGTATTCAGGAGCAGAGGTAGATAGTATAGAGACTTTTGATATAGAGTTCGAGTTTTATAGGCCTTACCACGTGGATCCGGATACGATTACCATCAACTCTGTTGTTTACAAAACAGAAGAGATTGCTATAGTCATCGATTCGGCGTCTGTAGAATTTCCTAATAGGGAAACACGACTTTTAAGGGGAAGAGATAAACTTAATAGGGGTTTAGTCGGCCAACCAAACGAGGTCTTTAGTGATACCCTACGGGAAAAACCCGGGTATGTAGTAAGGTCTGGATATGTTGAGATGACTATCCCTAATGAGGTCCAAGAAATCCATCTTATGTTTACCCTAGCGGTGATTAACAGGAATTCCTTAACGCCACTTGATAGCGATTTCTTTAAATTAAGGATGAAAAGAAGGGAGTTTGGATTTCCGTTTTTTATTCTATACTAAAGTAGCTTGATACCTCTATGTTTTATACCCAAGCTATTATTCTTGATGCCGATGGTAATCTTAACCACTAAAACAAGAGGTAGTGCTTTTATGCGGTTATGCAGATTACTTTTAGTTACTCTTCTCTTGGTCATGGTCACCGGTTGTGTTGTCTCTCGCACCAAGGATTTTAAGATCATCAAAGGCCAAGATGCGGTTGTCAAGGACTGGCACATGGTGCCAAAAGTTGCTGCCTTTGTGAGATGGGGGACGATGTATTCAGGAGCAGAGGTAGATAGTATAGAGACTTTTGATATAGAGTTCGAGTTTTATAGGCCTTACCACGTGGATCCGGATACGATTACCATCAACTCTGTTGTTTACAAAACAGAAGAGATTGCTATAGTCATCGATTCGGCGTCTGTAGAATTTCCTAATAGGGAAACACGACTTTTAAGGGGAAGACATAAACTTAATAGGGGTTTAGTCGGCCAACCAAACGAGGTTTTTCGTGATACCTTATGGGAAGAAGACCCCGCATATATAGCAATATCTGGATATGTCGAAATTACTATCCCTAATGAAGTGCAAGAAATCTACCTTATGTTTACCCTAATGGTGATTAACAGGAATTCCTTAACACCACTTGATAGCGGTTTTTTTAAATTAAAGATGAAGAAAGGGGAATTTGGATTTCAGTTTCTTTGGACTTAGTCAAAAAAGTTGAGTCAAAGTTAAGCACCTAATTAATATGCGAAAGTGGAAAGGAATCGAAATGGAAAACAAAAGAATAAGAAAGACCTATGATCGTGATTTTAAGGTATCGGCCCTGAAGTTGATATTGGAAAAGCATTAACGTGTGGCCAAAGTGTCCAGAGATATTGGGGTCAGTCAAAATACGCTCCACAAATGGAAGCGTCTCTTTTTAGCAGATTCCAGGCACGGTTTCCCGGGTAATGGTAAAGTGCTGGAATATGAAGTGGAAATGCAGCGGTTAAAGCGAGACCTGGAGTTGGTGCAGGAAGAGCGAGACATTTTAAAAAAAGTCATGGGCATATTTTCACAGACAAGCCGATGAAGTTTGAGTTTATCGATCAGCATAAGCAGACCCACAAGGTTCAGACCTTCTGCCTCATGCTTGGTGTGACCGCTGCGGGCTATTACCGGTAGAGAAAGCAAGGTCAGAGCAAGAGGGCGCACGAGAACGAGTTTCTACTGGAAAAGATCAAGGATGTGTATTGGCTGAATCAGTGTGTTTACGGGAGTCCGAGGATCACCCCGGTCTTAAACAGACAGTCCCTATCCTGTTCTCAAGCGAGAGTGGCCAGGCTGATGAGAGCCAATGGACTCGTGGCGAAAACCCAGCGGCAGTTTAAAGCCACGACTGATTCAACTCACCGGCTACCGGTTGCCCCGGATCTAGTGGGTCAATGCTTTGGAGTGGATGGTCCGGATAAGCTCTGGGTTGGAGACATTACTTATATTGATACGAATGAGGGCTGGCTGTATTTCGCTCAAGTGATGGACACCTATAACAGAGAGATTATTGGCTGGGCAGTCAATCAACGCCTGACCCAGTCTTTAGTCATACAGGCGATGGAAAGAGTGCTCAACAAGAGAAGACCGGCTGGAGCGGTCATCTTTCATTCTGATCGGGGGAGTCAATATGCCAGTAATGCCTTTAGGAGACTTCTTTCAGAGCACCAGATTAGACAGAGTATGAGTGGAAAAGGGAATTGTTATGACAATGCAATGACCGAATCCTTCTTTAAGACCTTAAAGACAGAGCTGATCTACCAGAATAAGTATCAAACTAGACAAGAAGCAACACAAGACATATTTGAATACATAGAGGTGTTTTACAACCGCCAAAGGCTGCATTCAGCTTTAGGATACCGGACACCTATTGAATATGGAGAAATACATCATGTTGCTTAACTTTGACTCAACTTTTTTGACTAAGTCCACTCCCACCAGGGTAGATTAAACAAAAAAAGGAGATAGATTATGAACAAAGAAACAATAATAGCCATGAGTTTACTCATTTTTCAGAATGTGATTGCACAACCGGCTCCGATACCCTACCACATGATAGATTTAGACATTGTTTCGCCGGTATTTGATGGTGAAGATACAGACACCGTTGACCATACGATGGTTTATTCTGTCAATATCGGTGAGGAAGACGCCCCCTACTTACGTCTATTTTTTGGTGCAACAAACCTGGGGCATAACAGCTATGTGAAGATCACGTCTTTGCTGGATGGAGCGGCACAGGATCTTAATTCGCAAAGCCTGGCAAGGTCGAATAATGCGACTGGATTTTTTAATGGATACACCATGTTAGTCGAACTGTATGTATATAAATATGATACAGGAATATTTTTTGAGTTAGATAGTCTATTCGTCGGTGAAATGGCAAATGATGATGAGGCATTTTCAAGGAGTATCTGTGGAGAAGATGACCGGGTGTCATCCAATCATGGTGCTGTTGGACGTATGGTGCCGGTTGGTTGTTCAGTTTGGATTGCCAGTAATGGATTATTAGTATCGGCAGGGCATTGTTACGCTTCCAATCAAACGATTGAGTTTAATGTTCCTCCATCACTTAATAATGGGACAATACAACATCCTGGTTTTGAAGATCAGTATGCAATTGGTGATTATGTTGTGTATCAAGATGACGGTCCTTTTTATTATGGTAACGATTGGTTAGTTTTCAATGTAGAAAATAACGCGATTACCAATTTGCAGCCGATTGAAGCCCAAGGGGCTTCATTTGCATTAGAAAGACCATCATCATTAACAACCAGTGATGAAATTAGAATTACAGGTTTCGGTGTAGACGGACCGCCCCCAAGCTATGGAGCAGGTGGTTCACTCCAAAACGAAGACAATCAAACTCAACAGACCAACGTAGGCAATTTCCATTCATCAGATGGAACAATATTAAGATATGTTGTAGATACACAACCAGGGAATTCAGGTAGCCCAGTCATCAGGGAAAGCAATGGCAAGTCTATTGGAATACATACAACTGGTGGCTGTACGAGTTCCGGTGGTAGTAATAAAGGCACGAGTTTATTGCACGACAGTCTGTGGTCAGCACTATATGGAAGTGCGGATTCTTTGGATCCTAACCCAGTGACCGAGCTGGAGATGGACATGTCCAATGGGTTCGAAGTGGTGTTGGGTTGGACCGATCCCACCACGTTGTTTGGGGGTGATCCCATATCCGATTTTGTGATTGACATCCGTCGCAATGGGCTGGCCCACGCCTCGATCTCATCCGGATTGGGATCCTTTACAGATTATGACTTAATATGCGGCCAATCCTATCAATATCATTTCGTAACAAGACTCCTGGCCAATGATTCCACATCAACCGCAGCTGATATTACCACTTCTACCACTGGTGGTGAATTTGTTTTGGGCGATATTACTAATGACCAGACTATTAATATGTTTGATGTATATAATCTCCTAATTCTTATTTTAGGAAATGATACTTATGATGGAACTGAATTTTGCGCAGCCGATGTGGACTTCGATAATGAGCTGACCATTGCTGATGTCCTGCGCTTGGTGGATATTGTTTTTGGCCGGCCGTAGTAAGTATTACGGTTGCATATCTGCAGTCAGCAGTTCCTCAATTTTAGCGACCATAGCTTTAAATTCTTTTTCATCAAATAAGCGCGTCAGAAAGACAATTTCTCCTTTTTGATAATATGCCTTGCAGAGTGGTTCAAAAAACTGGACTTAGTCAAAAAAGTCCACACGAAGTTAAGCACTTACTTAATATGCGAAAGTGGAAAGGAATCGAAATGGAAAACAAAAGAATTAAGAAAGACCTATGATCGTGATTTTAAAGTATCGGCCCTGAAGTTGATATTGGAAAAGCATCAACGTGTGGCCAAAGTGTGCAGAGATCTTGGGGTCAGTCAAAATACGCTCCACAAATGGAAGCGTCTCTTTTTAGCAGATTCCAGGAACGGTTTCCCAGGTAATGGTAAAGTGCTGGAACATGAAGCGGAAATGCGGCGGTTAAAGCGAGACCTGGAGTTGGTGCAGGAAGAGCGAGACATTTTAAAAAAAGCCATGGGCATATTTTCACAGGCCAGCCGATGAAGTTTGAGTTTATCGATCAGCATAAGCAGACCCACAAGGTTCAGATCTTCTGGAGCGGTCATCTTTCATTCTGATCGGGGGAGTCAATACGCCAGTGATGCCTTTCAAAGACTTTTTTCAGAGCACCAGATTAGACAGAGTATGAGTGGGAAAGGGAATTGTTATGACAATGCAATAGCCGAATCCTTCTTTAAGACCTTAAAGGCCGAGCTGATCTACCAGAGTAAATATGAAACCAGACAAGAAGCAACACAAGACATATTTGAATACATAGAGGTGTTTTACAACCGCCAACGGCTGCATTCAGCCTTGGGATACCGGACACCTATTGAATATGGAGAATTACACCATGTTGCTTAACTTTGACTCAACTTTTTTGACTAAGTCCACAACTTTTTTGAATAAGTCCACCATAATAGTGGCAACTATGAGTATAAATTACTTAATTTAATTGCTATGAAAAATATCTCTTTTGGTTTGATCATACTTTTCATCACTGCCTGCTCACCACATGTTCGAACTAATCTTTTCACTGACTATCTTCCGCTGGAAAAAGAACAAGAAATAATCGTATTGGACGTCAGCGCAGAACAACCTGAGAAAGCAATACTTCTTGGTACCGTACAAGTGGATGATTCTGGTTTTTCCATTAATTGTGGCTGGGGAGTGGTTATAGAAAAAGCCAGAGCCGAGGCGCGCCAAGCCGGTGGTAATATGTTGAAGATCATTTTCCACCGCCCACCGGACTTTCTAAGTCCCTGCCATAGAATTACCGCTAATATTCTCTGGGTGGAAAACCTCCAATATTTTAAGGATAATGATCTGGGAACTAACGCTCCGGTTAAAAAAAATGAAGACTATTACAAATTCACTGCAAGCATAAACGGAGGCTGGGCCTACAGGTTGGGCCGGATTAGCGATGATGTGCCGACCGACTTAAGGGATCATGTCCGTAAGTTGAAAAGGGGTTATAACCTAAGCGCCGACGCAGGTTATTTCTTTTCGGAAAATATGGGGGTCGGAGCAAAGGCAGTCTCGTTCCGCAGCAGTCAGGAAACCGAAGATATTACTAGAGAGGACGTTGAAACCGGTCTGTTATATACTGGGACATTCAAAGAAGACATCACAATAAACTATATTGCTCCTTCTTATTTAGGCCGAATTACCATTCCTGATCAAAGAACGAACCTATATTTTAGCGTTTCTTTGGGATACTTGTATTACCTTAGTGAATTTTCTTTTATTCAAGATGTGACAATAACTCAGGGTACCTTAGGGTTCGCCTACGATGTAAGCGGTGATATAATGTTTAGTGATAATATCGCATTTAACTTGGGAATTTCTCTTCTTGGGGGATCACTAAGTAAATACAAAGTGAGTGATGGTACTATCACTGTAATCGAAAAGCTACCCAGCGATGAACAGGAAAATATTTCGCATATAGATATATCGGCAGGTTTGCGATTCTATTTTTAATCAGGTACAATAAAGAAGTCACGTGTACCATCTTGCCGCTTCACTTTTGACCCTTTACCTCATTTTTCAGTAAAAACGAATCAGCATACTATCCAATTGGGTGCTTCAAATAGTCGCTTGAGTCTGGAAGAACCAAAAAAGGGTAATAAAGAAGAAAATGACAATAGTAACGATGCCAATGGCAATGTATAAAAATCAAAATCGAAGAGATTAACTGATTTATACTATAACCATTTTACAAATATGACCAGGGCAATCTATCAAGGATCAAGGAGCGGAGTTTCCCTTTGGAGGTTCACCAGAAGCGCCACAGGGATACAGCTAAACGGGTCAGGAGAGGGACGGTGAAGTGGGGTTAATGAACTACCGCGCCAGGATGTACGACAGCGACCTGGGGCGGTTCTATCCGGTGGATCCGGCGAGGGAATGGATGCATTGCAGCGTGCAGGACTCACTGGGTGGAGACTCAATTACTAGGAGGTAAAAAAATTGGTGAATTCAAGAATTTCAAAAGGATTAGATAGCTTCCTTTACATCAGCAAATTTCTGCTATTATGAACAGTACAAATTTGATATTTGAACAACTCTTAAATCTTCACTAAATAGGGGTAATATTTCCTTAAATCTGCATTTTAGAAAAGTGCGTATTTTTAATGTAATTGTTTTACATTAAATTACGATTAGTTACAAGGATATTGACTTTGTAATCTGTCCACGAATCATTGTCTTTTTTATGGTTTATTCTATTCTTCATTGTACCACTACATTTCACCCGTTAAGTTTTGTCCCTTAAAATGACTTCGGAATTCAAACTAGCGCCCTCTATTTTAGCAGCGGATTTTTCCAACCTACAAACCGCCCTGGAGCAATGTGTTTCCGGCGGTGCTCACTACATCCACGTGGATGTGATGGACAACCAGTTTGTGCCTAATTTGACCATTGGTCCACCGGTGGTGAAAGCACTGCGCCCTCTAACAAAAAAATTTCTGGATGTGCACTTGATGGTGATTGAGCCGCAAAAGTTGGTCGAACCATTTGCGAACGCCGGAGCCGACGGTATCACCTTTCACGTTGAAGCCACGGATAATCCTCAGGCGGTAATCGATTTGATCCGGCCTACCGGGAAGGTGGTAGGGCTTTCCTTAAAACCGAAAACACCGGTGGCTGATATTGAACCATTCTTGGATCAAATCGACCTAGTGCTGGTGATGAGCGTAGAACCGGGCTTCAGTGGTCAGAGATACATTGACGGTTCCACAGAACGGGTGGCTAATATCAAACAGCTGCTACGGGAAAAATGCTTACAGGATCGCGTCCTGATCGAGGTGGACGGCGGCATCAAACTGCAAAACGCCAGAGCAGTAATCGCTGCCGGAGCGGATATTATAGTGGTCGGTTCTGCCGTATTTGGGACTTCCGACCCGACCCACGCCATTCGGAAATTTTATAATTTATAAGGATATTTAAACCATACGAACCTATCAGGAAATTGATACCTTTGCTACATGGACATCTGAGGAACAGAACCAGTTTTCCATCGCCGTAACTAAGGGTCTGGTAATGGATATAGTGCGCAAGGCCAATTCCGGCCACACTGGCGGGCCTCTATCCTCGGCAGATTTTGCCCAGATCCTATTTATGGAATATCTGCATTTTGATCCTGATGATCCACAATGGTTCAACCGTGACCGATTTGTGCTCTCGGCCGGCCACGAGTCAGCCCTGCTCTATGCGTTGCTGACCCAAGTGGGTTGGCTGAATATAGATGATATTCAACGTTTTCGGCAGTTACATAGCGAGACACCAGGTCACCCGGAAGTGGAAACCCCCGGGGTAGAAGCTACCACGGGTCCATTGGGGCAAGGATTTGGCATGGCGGTGGGGATGGCGACAGCGGAATCTATGCTGCGGGCTCGGGTCGGTGAACTGATCGATCATTATACTTATGTGCTGGCCGGGGATGGTGATTTCCAGGAGCCGATTACTATTGGTTCTGCATCCATGGCCGGTCACTGGCGTTTATCGCGACTGATTGTATACTATGATTCAAATAACGCCCAGATATCAGGGAAAATGGAGCGGACCGATTCCACTAATTATGCCCAAGTTTTTACCGGCTGCGGTTGGTATGTCCAGGAAATTAACGGTCATGACCATGGACAAATCCGGGCAGCCATCAAAAACGCCCAGGTTGTTGATCGCCCTAGCTTAATCATCGGCACCACCGTGATGGCCCGGGGAGCAGCCACAATGGAAGGGGATCATATGACCCACGGTGCGCCATTGCCCCAGGAGGAGATCGACGCCACCAAGAAAAAGTTGGGTCTACCTAGCGATCCTTTTTATTTACCAGATGCGGTCGTTGCTCATTTTCAGTCCCGATTTGATGAATTAAGAGAATCCGCAACGAGCTGGAAAACTAGTGTGTCCTCAGCATGCCGCAACAAAAACTTTAGTTCAATGTGGAATGCCACGGTTGGAGGTGAGATTGGAGATATTGAATTTCCAAATTTTGCGGCCGGTGTATCCCTGGCCACGCGCAAAGCCTTCGGAGCCACACTGGATAAATTTGCAGAACAAGTCCCCGCGATTGTGGGTGGATCGGCGGATCTGGAACCGTCCAATTATACAGGTAATTTTGCCCGAGTCTATGGTGATTTTTCCTGGGACAATCGCCGCGGCCGAAACCTTGCTTTTGGGGTAAGGGAATTTCCCATGGCTGCCGCCCTGAATGGTATGGCCCTGCACGGTGGTGTACTTCCTTTTGGGGGTACTTTTTTGGTTTTTGCTGATTACGAGCGGCCGGCCCTGCGTTTGGGCGCTATTCAGCAGTGCCAGGTGATCCATGAGTTCACTCACGATTCCTTCTGGGTGGGGGAAGACGGCCCTACCCACCAGCCTGTTGAGCACACCATGACCCTGCGCGCCATTCCCAATTTCAACGTTTTTCGCCCGGCGGATGCCAAAGAAACCGCAGCCTGTTTTCGCCTGGCTATGGATCAGCATAACACCCCCAGTGCTCTGCTAATGACCCGGCAGGGAGTTCCAGTCCTGGATACAGCAATGGTAGCAGTGGTGGAAGGTGTTTCCAGGGGAGCTTACGCGGTGCTAGAATGCGAAAATCCCAAACTGGTTTTCTTGGCCACTGGCTCGGAAGTGAGCCTGGCCCTGGATGTGGCTAAAACTATGGGCGATAAAAAGATTCGGGTGGTGAGTATGCCCTGCTGGGAAATTTTTGAAACGCAGCCTGAAGAATATAAAAATGCATTAATCCCTAGACGCGGCGCCATGAAAATATCGCTGGAAGCAGGGCTTACTGCGGGCTGGGAAAAATATGTGGGGACCAACGGTTTATCCATCGGCATTAACCATTTTGGCGCCTCAGCGCCTGGTAAAGATCTGGCCCAGGAATTCGGTTTTACAGTCGATCAGATTGAAACCAAAATCAGAGAACATTTGGGAAAATTATTGTGAAAATACATCTAGCCACCGACCACGCCGGTTTTGAACTCAAAAATACAATCCGTGATTACTTAATTGAAAACGGACACGACGTTATTGATCATGGTGCCCTGGAGTACAATGTCCAGGATGATTACCCTGATTTTATATTTCCCTGTGCTAAAGCCGTGGCAGCAGATCCCAATAGCCGGGGGATCATATTCGGCGGCTCCGGTCAAGGCGAAGCCATGGCAGCCAATCGTATCAAGGGGGTACGGACAGCGGTGTTTTACTCTGGTCCCGATGAAATAATTAGAGTGACCCGAGCGCACAACAATACAAATATTTTATCTTTGGGAGCGCGCTTTATGAGTGCAGATGAAATTTATCATGTGGTTGATTTGTGGTTGGCGGAACCTTTTAGCGGTGGCCACCACCAGAGGCGGATTAATAAACTGGATCAGTGATTCCATTCTTTTGGTCGTTGGATCCAATCCAACACTCCTCTTCCAAAATCAATATTCTTCCAGGAGTCACCGGCAAAATCGATTTTGGCCATTGATGCCGTGGGAAAGCGCGTGTATCTGCCATCCGTGGTCTGGGAAAGAAACCTGGAAAAATTCGGTTCGTGACCCACTAAGCAGATTGACGTCAGTTGATCATCTTGCTGCCGGATCAACTGCAATAGATATTCTGGCGCACCGCCATAAATAGCTTTGTCCAGCTTTAGGGGACAAACCCATTCACCCGCTTCCATAGCCAGTTCAACCGTAGTTTTTGCCCGCAAAGCCGTGGAAGAAATGACCAAGTCCGGGACCTGCTTTTTTGCAGCCAGGAAACAACCCATTTTTCTAGCAGCTTTGCTGCCGCGGAGGGCCAAGGGCCGGTTGTGATCCGTGTCATATTCGGCGTCCCAGTCGGATTTTCCATGCCGGAAGAGTATAATCGATTTCATTTCTTAAATTTTGTTTAACGTGTAGATTGACTTGCAAAATATTTACTTAATTGTTTAGATATTGAAAAATTATTCTCTTCCTCCATTTTAAATGTTTTGTGTATATAATTGCCGTGATCATCCACATGATATAACCCAATAAATTCTTCTTTTCTGGCCACGATTGCACGCAATGCACTGATCAGAGCATCAACATCTTCCTGGTTATTATACAATCCAAAAGATGCTCGTACCATCCCAACTAACAATCGATTATGTGATGAAATTTCTGAAGATGAGATATTACCGAGCTCTGCCTGAATATCCTCGAAGATTAATTCTTTTACATAGGGCTGAGCACAAAAACATTCATTCCGGACGGCGATGTTGAAATAATCATTCAATACTGCAGCAGTTAAACCGTGATGAACTCCTTTGATATTGAATGAGATTGACCCGGTTCGATCACAATGTTGCTGATTTGTTTCACCATAAATTATTACGTCGGGGATTTTTTCCATACACTGAATAGCATTTTTTGCTAATTTATCTTCTTCGTGAGCGACAGTTTCCATTCCAACCTGATCCAAGATTTCAATCGCTGCTGCCAGGGCAAGGGCTCCGGGAATATTCGGTGTCCCTGCTTCTTCCCGATCTGGAAAATGATCTTTTATCACATAGTTGTCCAGAAATACATCTTGCACCATTCCGCCACCCAGTTCTTCCGGCTCAATGGCGCTTAAAATAGCCTTTCGACATACAACAACACCGGGTGAACCAGGGGCATAGGTTTTGTGTCCAGAGAAAACAAAGGCGTCAATATCTCTGGCTGGATTTTTGTGTCCGGATATCTGTACAGGCATATGGGCCGCCGTTTGCGCCCCATCAATTAAAACCAGTGCGCCGTATGCATGGGCCAATTCGGCAATATCATGGATCGGATTAATAATACCTGTCACGTTACTTATACCAGTAATAGAAACGTAATTCACCCGATCCTGGAAATTTTTAAGCGCTTCTTCAAATGATTTTATGTCTAGTCCGCCCGGCTGTCCGGAGGGATAGAAATGCAAAGGAATATGAATCACCTCTGCGGCATGCTTACGATGGGGTAAATCATTGGAATGGTGTTCCATGATGGAGATAATGACAATATCCTTGTCTTTGCGGTAATTATGCAATACACGCGCCATCCGATTGATACCTGATGTTGTTCCGCTGCCGGTGAAGAAACAGGTATATTTTTCAGGATCAGCCCCTAAGAAAGAGAGGATGCGCTGGTGAGCCCAATTATACTGAAGGGTAGTGATTTTGGCTGAAAAATGAAGCAAGCTATGGGAATTTGCATAATGATCATAGAAATCTTCCAGCACATCGTAGGCAGCACCCATCATCAGTGTCGATGCTGTGGAATCCAAATAAACCCGTTTAGTTTTCCGCCCGTCTGCCAAGGTATAAACGGTATTCAGTCCGATAAAATCGTTCTGTATTTTAGCCAGTAACGAAATTTCAGTTTGGGTCGTTGGTGACATCATTTAATATTTATGACCATTTCCATTAGTTAAATTAATAAAAAATTTTCTATATAGTTGAATTGAATGATTCCTATTCTTGGTGCATTATTCTAAATTAAACCATGTTTGGCCTATCGAATACAGCATTAAACAACATCCTATATTGGGTTATCCATAAGCGGTGGCTGATCGCCGCTTTTGTTATTAGTCTCTTGCTCTTTTATATTCCTGCGCCGGCAACGCTCTCTCCAGATGGCCACCGTATACTGATCATTGTTGTGGTTGCTTTGATCTTGATAATCGGGGAAGTAATTCCTTTGCCGGCTGTGGCAATTCTTATTTTGATCCTGGAAGTTGTGCTAGGTATTGATTCACCCAACGGTGTGGCCACTTCTTTCATGAGCGATGCTGTCTTTTTTATTATGGGCTCATTAATGCTGGCTGTGGCTATCGTCAGCCAGGGGTTGGACAAGCGCTTGGCGCTGGGTATAATCAAAATGACCGGGAACAAAACATGGCGTATTGTTTTTGGCTTTGTAGCCATATCCGCCATTCTTTCATCGTTCATTGGCGAACATACTGTAGCAGCAATGATGCTGCCGGTTGCTCTGACTTTGATCCGTAATACTAGTACAGATCGACAAACAGTTCAGCGGTTGGCAACCATATTATTATTCTCGATTGCTTATGGTTGCGCCATGGGTTCTATTGGTACTCCTTCCGGTGGCGGACGCAACGTAATCATGATCGGCTATATTTCCGAGTTTGGGTTGGGTGATTTATCTTATCTAAAATGGATTCAATATGCTTATCCGATGCTATTGGTGGAAATACCGCTAGCGGTAATCATTTTATGGTTCACATTTCGACCCGATCAAACCAGTTTGGATTCTGCAGTAAGGAAATTAAAAGTGGAGGTAGCCAAAACGGGTAAAATGACCGGTCATCAGATTCTGGCCATCGCTATTTTCATTGCTGTATTTTTTGGCTGGGTCTTTTTAAGTCCCCTGTTGGGGCTGGGTATTGTGGCTTTGATTGGTGTTTTTCTTTATTTATCTTTTGGTCTAATCGAATGGAAAGATATTAATCGTAATACGAACTGGGGCGTGATTATTTTATTTGGGGCAGCAATTTCTCTGGGAATTCAAATGAAGGAGACAGGTGCGGCTGCATGGGTGGCTAATCAGGCCATTACCGGATTAAATAATGTGGTCCAGGATGTGGATATAGTGCGCTGGTTTATTTCCGTTGTCCTCACGAGTGTGTTGACCAATTTATTAAGTAACTCGGCCACAGTTGCAGTCTTGGGTCCCATTATTCTGGACATGGGTGGTAATCCGATCATACTAGGGCTGTCGACCTCCATAGCATCTGCGTTTGCTTATTTAACAATTGTAGCTTCACCCACCTGTATGATAATACATTCCAGTGGTTTGGTAAAATCCAGTGACTACGTAAAAGCAGGATGGAAGCTATTTGTAATGTCAATTTTAGTTTTATTCATCATTTCAAAATTCTATTGGGTGTTACTATCATGAAATTCTTAATTGCAGTTGGAAGTAAAGAATATTCAGGGCCTACCCTGGATGTTGGGATGCGGGTTGCAAAAGCATTCAATGCAAAAGCGACCATTATTTATGTGGGTGAAAAGATCAGCGCATTCAGCACAGCTGAAGTGCTGATGGCCCAGGAAAATTTGCAAAACTGGCAATTGGATCGGCAAGGAGTTGATGTATTGGCCTGGGCCTTCAATTTTCTAGGGGAAAATGAATATATATCTTCTGAAACAAAGGCGGAAGGCTTTAATATTAACCAACTATTGCAAACAGATGACGACCGTTGTGCGATTTTGTTGGAAGGGATCAAAACACAGGAAGTAGGTCTGATTTTGCGCAATGGGGGTATCATTCAACAACTGCGGGAAGAAGTAAAGCGGGGGCAATTTGATATAACCATAATCGGGGGTAGCCAGAAACGACGTATGTCCCATGATTTGATCCAGTTCATAGACAGTTCAATTTTTGTCGTTAATCAAATTGACTCACCCAGTAACTACCGTATATTGTTAGCGGTTAATGATTCACCGCGATCACGGACTGCAGTGAAATTTGGCGTTAGAGTAGCTCAGGCGTTCGACATTGGTATCGATATTATCACGATCAGAAAAAGGGATCATTTTAGTTTAAACCATCGCCGAGCTGCCAAGTGGGCCGGTAAATTCATGCACCGCTTCGGTATCAGTTTTCGGAATATTTATAAAGTAGGGGACCCTGTAGAGATCATCAAAGCAGAAGCCGGAAATGACCATATAATTATTATGGGAGATTCTACTAAAAGTCCCTTTGCAAAATATTTTAAAGGAAGTGTACCCTTGAAAGTATTAGAAGATTGTAAATGTCCAGTGTTAATTGTAAAGTAATTTGCAAAAGAGGTCCACGTTGTTTTGGATACCCAGACCAACCCTGGTGGTGTGACCGTATTCTATTTTGAATAGTTCAGAACCATCAGCCATTTCAGCGGGGAGAAACATAGGGTAATAAAAGACTGGATCAACCCATGGTTCCGGATCTTTGTTAAGGTCAGGAAGGTATGTGATCATGAAGCAAACGACCTTACCAATGGCAGATTGCGTCATCACCATTGATTGTATGGCTGGTCATATAGACTCATCGGGCAGATAAACCCTGTACAGTGATAGGGTCAAGTTGTAATTTGCTTAAGTGAAAATTGTACAATTATAATAAGTTAAAGGGATAAATAATGGAATTAATTCATCCAATATTCAAATGGGTTCATGTAATTGCCAGTGTATTATGGATCGGACTATTGTATTTTTTTAATTGGGTCAATGGTCCTTTTGCGGCGACCATGGATGGCACCACCAAGCAGAAAGTAGTACCGGAACTGCTACCCCGTGCCCTCTACTTTTTTCGCTGGGGTGCCGCGTGGACATGGTTTACGGGTGTAATTTTATTGCTCGTAATATTTTATCATGGCGGTCTGACATTTGATGATCCTGATGCCGGTTTTGGAACCAGTGCGCTAGTCATGATCGCAGTAACATTTCTAGGTGTGTTCCTTTATGATGCATTGTACAAAAGTTCATTGGCGGCAAACGTGCGGGTGATTACAATCCTTAGTTTTGTACTGATCGGTGTGGTTGTATATCTAATGAAAGACTGGGCCGAGTTCAGTTATCGATCTTTCAACATCCATTTGGGAACCCTCTTGGGTACCAATATGGCCTTCAATGTGTGGTACCGAATCTGGCCGGCACAGAAACAGATCATTACGGCTATCAAGAATGGGGAGGCGCCAGATGGTGATCTGGTGGCGTTGGCGAGTCTGCGCTCTAAGCATAATACGTATATGTCTGTTCCTTTGATCTGGACTATGCACAATCAACATCATGCGGGTGTTTTGTCTGGCGGGAAATTCGGAATTCCGACAGATTTAAACTGGCTGGTCGTACTCGTTTTTGTTCTCCTTGGTTGGCACATAGTTTGGCATCTGTACAATAAATCTACCAAGGTTCAAGGTTTCTAATCAATAAGTTGAAAACAACCAAAAAACCCTGCCGAAGCAGGGTTTTTTGTTGGAGGGTGTTTTTTATAGGGCAAATCTAATTATTTAATATTTTTTGCTGCACCTTCAATGCTTAATCGGTTAATAACTGAAATAACTTCACCCCTAAACTTAATAAAAAATTAACAAACTTCAATCACTTTTATGAAAAAATTTTGCAAAATGATTTTCTTATACATAACCATTGGATATTAAGCTTGTTTTTTTGATCCTGTTTAGGATGGATAATTAATCGGGTGCAGCACCTTTCATCTATTTTCACCGGTATGGCACTCATCCTCTATGTGGCTTTCCTACAATCCGTTGTGTTCTTAGTAGTTGGCTTCTGATCGTAAAGATATGGACTAGCGGTCAATAATGAAATTAGGCAATATAGCCGCGCCCTCATTGATCGATCTCCTTATCTATATAGGGCCACACTTTATACAATGACTGCTTTGGCGCCTGCCAGAGATCGATCGACTCCTCGACATAGTCTTCTACCGGTGGCCATCAAAACACCTCCTTGCCTTCCGCGATGTTCAGGAGGTCGGGCCAACGATGCCCAGCCGCTTCGCAAGTTCAGCGATGCGGCATTCGGTTTTTGGGTCCAGTGTGATACCCATAATCATCTCTGGAGAGTTGCCTCGCTGCAGGACACCAGTTTTATTGGCTCACCTGCACGTACACTGTTGCCGGATCAACGCCGCAGTGCTGGAGAAGCTTCTTCGCATTAGCTGTTGCGGACCTGGAACTGACGTTTCCTTCCAAAAATAGAGGTGTTCCGGGGATAGGAATCGTATGGACAAAAGAGTTCCCCTCCTGGTGTTGAGGCATAGCATTTACAATATAGCGCTGGTTGCTTGAGGCCACTGGAACTTTGGTACTAGTCAACAAATTATTGTGCCACAACCACACTACTGTGTGTTGCTCCAATTGACGCCATAGCGTTATCGGGGACTGACTACCATCCGGGAATCCCATGTTAGAAGGTGGTTTCGTACCTGTTGCCGGAGTAAATTCCGATAAAGTAACCCAGCCATCTTCGGAGCGTGGCGTCGGATTGGTTTGCGCTTGAGTTGGTGGCAATAATGAAGTCCCTGCGGCCGGCGGAAGAGTGAGTGCCATGCCTAATATCGGCTGATTGGGTTCCACCGGGCGTCCTGATGATAGATTAGGACGCCAAAGCAACAGCAATTGTAAGGCGCATTGATGAGCCGGCGTGTCAGTGATGGTCAACTCCAGAATCCGACGGTCATCCAGCGTGCCTCTCTGGAATACCTCGTACAGTTCCCAACGGTTACCATCCGTTAGCCCAGCATATTCGACCCCGAAGCGTTGGATTAGTTCAGCATTTGCATACGGTGCGTTTTTAAACCCTCGCCCAAGCGCTTTGCTTCAATAAAGGCTGCCGGGTTTCCGTCCGACCCCAGCAAAGCATAGTCTGCTCTTCCATTGGAGGCATATTCCGGTATCACCAGCGCTGGATCGGAGGTGTCCCAACCCAATGCGATCAGCAACGGGTCAATCAGAGCCATGCGGGTGCGGGTTTCATTGTCTTGCAAGTCGGCGCGGTGCGTTGTAGTCCGGTGTTGCAGAGTTTCAATGATGGCAACCAGTTTATCTAGCCATATTGCAGGTCCTCATTCTGAAATCCAAATTGGGATCAAGTGTTTGAACTAGCAGCCGTGCTACAGGTCATATCATGACCGCAACACATTGGCGACTTAATTTTTCCGTGTCCATCTGGACATTTAGCTACACCAACTTCTGATCCATCTTCTGTAGTGATATGATCATGAACCAGTTCAGAGCCGCACTTGATACAAGATAGGCCGGTTACACCCATACCACAGTGTTCACATGTAAAATCTGCCATTATTTTTTCCTTTATAACTTGTTTAGTTCTATTGGCTAAATTTATGCAGAAATAATACAATAAAATATAAATTATTAAAAAAATAGGTAGGAATAATTCCTACTTATTTATAGTTTTGACTAAGCGCAATGAGATATTCAAAACAAAGAGAAACCATCTTCAAGATCATTTCGTCGACTGATACACATCCAACAGCGGAACAGGTGTACAAAAAAGCGAAAAAAGTGATTAAACACATTAGCCTTAGTACTGTGTATCGTAATTTGATCCAATTAGAAAATAATGGTACTATTCGTTCCATTAAAGATGGCGATATAATTCGGTATGATGGTAATTTGCAGCGTCATGATCATTTGTTTTGTACAAGATGCAATATGTTATACGACGTGGATATCTTACCTGCAGCAATCATTAGAAAAGTGAAAACTCAACACGATTTTGATGTTCACTACTCATCTTTGATTGTTGAAGGAATTTGCAATAAACACTAACGTTTGACTATAGGAGGTCAATATGTCATTAGCAGGAACAAAAACATACGAAAACCTAAAAGCAGCTTTCGCCGGAGAATCCCAGGCTAATCGCCGCTACCTGTATTTTGCGCGCCAGGCCGACATCGAGGGATATCCCGATGCGGCGGGTGTGTTCAAGAATACGGCCGATGGTGAAACTGGTCATGCTTTTGGTCACCTTGAATTTATTGAAAAGCAAGGTGGTGTCGATCCCGCTTCTGGTTTGGAAATTGGCGATACAGAAGCCAATCTAAAAGCAGCCGTTGCCGGGGAAACTTACGAGTATACCGATATGTATCCCGGTTTTGCCAAGACCGCTCGTAATGAAGGTTTTGATGAAATCGCCGAATGGTTCGAAACCCTGGCCCGCGCCGAGAAATCTCATGCCGGCCGGTTTCAGGAAGCCCTCAACACACTCTAATTACACCTTTGAATCCCGGTCCCTTGGTCCGGGATTCTTATCAATTTTCTCATTGGGTTACCTATATGCTTAACCACGCGGATACCAGCCACACTGTCTATGATATAAACGACCAACAATACTGGGATGAAACTTCACTGAATGCAGAATTAGATCGGGTCTATGATATCTGCATCGGGTGCCGGCTCTGCTTTAACCTGTGTCCTTCCTTCCCGGCCCTGTTCAATGCTGTAGATGCGGTAGGAGAAAACAAGCGCCAGGTTGCCTTGGCTGAGGGACGGGTGGGGAGTCTGATCGAAAAAGAGGATTATCTGGATCTGCCTGAAGGCGAGCATGCAGTGGCGGCCAGCGCGGAAGTCGAATTTCGTGGTGAAGTTTCAGACTTAACTGAGTCCCAGCGCTGGGAGGTGGTAGATCTTTGCTACCAGTGTAAACTCTGCGACCCGGTTTGTCCTTATACTCCGGGAAAGGAACATGAATTTCGATTAGATTTTCCGAAACTAATGATGCGCGCCCAGGCCATCCGCACCCGTGAATTGGGCATCAAAAATAACGACAAATTTCTATCCAATACTGATTTTACGGGAAAACTGGGTGCTTTGTTTGGGCCACTGATTAACGTGGTCAACAGAATTGGTCCGGTGCGGGTTGTCATGGAAAAAGCAATCGGTATACATCGGAAACGGATTTTGCCGGACTTCCAAATGAATACCTTCACCCAGTGGTTTAAGAAACACAAATCCCCGGTCACTGAACCCATCGACAAAGTGGCAATCTTCGGCACCTGTTTTACCAACGTCCACGATGTTGAAGTGGGGCAGACTGCCGTTGCCATTCTGGAGCACAATAATGTAGAATGTGTTTATCCATTTCAGCAATGTTGTGGGGCACCCCATTTAAGTCCTGGGGATTTTGATGGCTTTAAAGAACAGGCGGACCCTAACATCGAAGAATTGAGCGATTGGGTAGACAAAGGGTATAAGATCGTAGTTACCGGCCCGCCCACCTGCAGTCTGACCCTTAAAAAAGAATACCCCGATTATTTGGGTCTGAACGAAAAGATCCGGAAAATTTCTGAAAATACCTTTGATATATCAGAATACCTAATATACCTACATAAACAGAATCGCCTAAAAACAGATTTCAAGCATGAGATCGGCACCGTGAATTATCACGTCAGCTGCCATTTAAAAGCTCAGCAGATGGGTTTTAAGGGTCGGGATCTGTTGCGGCTGGTACCAAATACCGAAGTCAATTTGATTAATCGCTGCAGCGGAATGGACGGCGGCTGGGGAATGAAAGTGGAATTTTTTGACGAATCTATCAAAGTGGGAGAACGGTGTGTTAATGATCTGTTGCAGAAAGATGCGGATACGGTGTGTTCGGACTGTTCCTTGGCCAGCCATCAACTAAAGCAGGCCAGCTTAGGCCAGGTGATGGCGACCCATCCCGTGATACAACTTTACAAAGCATACGGTTTAAACCAGCAATAGGAATAAAAAATGAAACCCATAGTGATAGATGATTTGATGAATATCATCGCTTACGAAAAAGTACGCCGGGCCTATCGGAAAGAAGTCATGGACTATAAAATGAACCGGCGTATTTCTCTGGGCCCGAATATTACTTTAACGTTTGAAAACCGGAAAACCATAAAATTCCAGATACAGGAAATGATGCACGCCGAGCGAATGGTCCGTGATGAACAGATCCAGGAAGAATTGGATATTTACAACCTACTCTTACCCAAAGGGAGTGAATTGAGTGCTACACTATTCATCGAAATCGAAACAGAGAGTATGATCAAACCAGTGTTGAATTCATTCGTTGGTTTAACCGCGGGAGATCGTCTCTGGATGCAAGCTGACGAGCAAAGGGTAATTGCAGAGTTTGAAAGCGGTCGGGAGGAAGAAGACAAGATTAGTTCAGTCCATTATATTCGATTTCATTTTAATGAAAAACAACTGGCAACATTTCAAATATCCTCAAATTGGTCATTAAGTATCGATTATAAAGAATATCAATATCGCGAAAATTTATCACCTGTGGTTCGTAATGCACTAATCGGCGATCTCTAATAATTTCACTTTACTCCGCACTTAAATTAATGATTAAATTTCGGATAGGCTTTCTACCTTTGGTTTTGCAATTTGTTCGAAGTAATAAATCATAATGTCAAACTGGACTAAACGTCGTTTCATAGATCATATGACCTATTCATGCAACCGTGAGGTGGCAAAGATCGGTCATTCGATCATAGAATTCAGTGAAAAACATGCTGATGAACTTACCTGGGGCCGGGGCAATGATCATGGGACCTTGACCTTCCGGTGCAATTCTGATTTTGGTATATTACCATTATTTCACATGACCAGTAAAGGTACATTAAATATTTTAGTCAATTTTCTCCGTAGCAAAGGTGTTCCCAAACAGGTAATGCTGGATATGGTCAGGAAGCTGGAATCAAATTTTTTACGGGAATATGATGATGTTATGTATGATGTGGATACATTTGAACCGATGGATGAATTGTTTTTCACTTCCACCCAGGTAGACAAGTTTCTTAATACCATGGAAGGGTGCTGCTACAGACTTCGGCAGTAAAATGTCTGAAGCACTTTATTTGATTGGAGCCCTACTGGTTTTTACCGGTGGGGCTTTTTCATTTTATTTCTACGGAGTTTATAAGGGCTTCTTATCTAAAAAACAGGTGTGGTTGCCTCCTTTTTGGCAAATTGAAGGACAAACCTGCCTTCATATCGTCCAATCTCCCTACGGAAAGATCGGTGGTGTTCCCAATTCTTTGAGTGGTACGATTTATATGATAATCTACGGTATGGTGCTGTTAGCAGTATATTTAGGTTTATTACCGGTTCATGTCCCCTTTATTATGGGATTGTTGACACTAATCATTGGTATGTATCTGATATACGGGTTGATCCGATTATCCACAAAATGTGTAATCTGTATAAGCGTACATTTTATTAATTTGATTGTATTTATTTTTCAGTTGATTCTTTACGTTTAATTCTATTTATAGAAAATTGATGAAATATAAATTTCATTTCTCTTTAACATTTTTACTGCTGCTATTTAACACAATTTTATATGGTGCTAATGGCAGTTTAACTGGCCATATTCGCGATATTGGAACACATCAACTCCTGGTGGGAGTGAGTGTAATGAGTAGTGAGTCCGAGAACAAATAAATATTACCCCGGGGATAATGATTACCGGCATGTTGTTAACTGGATTGGCGGTTATAATCATCCGTTATGCAGAATCTGACTGGTATCGCCAATTTAAAGCAACACGTTGGCTCCGGCTTATATTTCTGGCCGCTGTTTATACCCAGCGATGAGTACGAGATCCGCTTTAAATTTCGGTATATGGGCGGGTGCTCTTATACCTCAAAATAGTATATAATGACATGATCAGAAAATGGTATGTAAATTTTGATGATCCCAGGAAAACAGAGTGTTATGAACTATATATTCGGGTTGATATTTTGTCCCAGCAGCGTTATTATTTTGGGTGCATAAACCTGGTTGCATTTTGGGATATTATCAATGTATTCAATCGGCAAAATCCCCTGGGCGTATATCTATCTGGATGATGGGACTAAAAAAATGAGCTGGCAGTCCATCACTTTTCCCATCGGAGGAGTTATGCTGGAATTCTAATGGGTGTTTATTTATTCTTGCTATTTATGTTTTTTATGGGCAGTATCATATTGATCGCCTTGATCGCCGCAAAAAATAAAAGAGAAGACACTTATACGGATTTGGAAATGGACGAATGGGATTGCCCTGAATGTGGGTTTCACATCCAAGCCGGGCATAAATGCATCTATTGTGACACAGAGAAACCAGTCTGAAATTACGGTCATTATTCCCACGTACAACCGGGCGCACACACTGCCGAGGGCCCTGCATTCAATTCTTGCACAAACTCTACAGCCAAAAGAGATCATTGTTGTGGATGATGGGTCAACAGATAAAACACAATCTGTATTGGAAAATTATTCCGGAATCAAGGTCCTCAAGCAACCACAGCGGGGAGTAAGTACTGCCCGAAATGCGGGCATTGAAAATTCATCAGGCCAATGGATCGCATTCCTGGATTCCGATGATGAATGGCTGCCAGAAAAACTGGAACGTCAATGGGCAGCCATTTGCGGGGCTGATAAACTGGTCTGCCATACGGAAGAGGTCTGGATTCGCAATGGACAGCGCGTGAATCCCATGAAGAAACACCAGAAATACGGCGGGTTGATCTATGAGAAATGCTTGCCCCTGTGCATCGTATCCCCTTCATCTATCATGATCAATCGTTCTGTATTTGATGATGTCGGGGTATTTGATGAAACTTTGATGGTATGCGAAGATTATGACCTTTTACTACGCATCTGCGCAGTATATCCGGTTTTGTTTATAGCTGACCCCTTGATCGTGAAATATGGCGGACATGATGATCAGTTATCTCGATGTCATTGGGGGTTAGATCGTTTTCGCGTTATGGCTATGGAAAAAATGGTAGCTTGCGGTGCATTGAATGATGATCAAAAATTGGCAACCATAAATATGATCGTTCAAAAGTGCAAAATCATTATCAACGGTATGAAAAAGCGGGGAAAAAATGATGAAATGCAGGTATGGGTAGAGAAATTGGGAAAATACATTGTTTAACCTCCTCTTGATTATTAGTAAACAAGTAGGGTAGATTTCCAGACATTTAAAATGAGGTAGGGCGCGAGAAAAAGTATTCCTCGCACCGCCGGTTTTACAATTTGAACCCACAAACACTAAAGAGGGATTATGCTACAGACAAGCCGTTATTTGTTAACCCTATTCGTTTTGTTTAGCAGTGTTGTATATACTGCTGATGCACAAAAAAGTAACCAAGCCCTGGGTGAACCGGGCTATGGCCAGGTTGATGAGCGGATAGAGCTTGAAGAGGTGGGGCTAATTGGCCAATCCATCGCCACCCGCAGGCAGAGAACAGATGTAAATAGAACAACAACATATCTTTTTGAGGGTTTTGATGCAGACATGATGCCGCCAACCGGATGGACAGAAACGCACACAGGAAGCTATGGCTGGCAAAGTTATTACCTTGATGCAGATGGCAGCGGACGCTGTGCTCGTCACTTTCGTTACTACTACAGTGGGGACCAAGACAGTTGGTTAATAACCCCTGAATTTGATCTTTCCAGCGCAACGGCACCCAGGTTAATTTGGTGGAATAGAATTGGTCGTTCAGCTTATATCACTGACACGACCCAACATGATGTTTCCGTAAGCACAGACAGCGGCGCAACCTGGACGGTTGTTTCCAGCGGCCTCCCTCTACCTGGCGAAGCAGATTGGAGTTGGTATGAGCGGATGGTGAATCTGTCAACATACGCCGGATCGTCATCGGTAATGATTGGATTTCATTATACTGGAAATGATGCCGATATATGGTATATTGATGATGTATTCGTTGCTGAACCACCTACTGGTCCAGTATATACGGCTCTGGGCGGCCCCATTGACTTTTTCGGTCATTTGTTGGGTTCCACCCCAAGCGATTGGTTGTTGATTAGAAACAGAAACACCGGCGTCGACACCTTGAAGATTTCTTCAGTTACGGTCAGCGGTACTGGCTTTAACACCGCGGTTACTTCTTTATCCATTGCAGTTGGGGATACGGCAGCCATTGCGGTTTCTTTTGCCCCGACCGCAGCACAAGATTATACCGGCATGTTGACCTTTAGCACCAATGATAGCACGATGCTGACCGACACCATTGCCCTATCTGGGTACGGCGTGGACGCGGTGTTCTTTGAAGATTTTGATCCCCATACGGGCTCCGATACGGACCTGCCCATGGACGGCTGGACCATTGTTGACGGTAATGGCGACGCCACCTCCATTCCGCAACTTCGGCGAACTTGGTACCATGATGACTTGGGTGTGGATGGCAGTGGTAACATGAGAGTATATATAGGCGATCGCAACAGTTATTCTGCCAGCGAACAATTGACCACCCCCAGTTTTACGGTGACCGAACCCGCTGGCGTGTATATGGATGTAAAGAGGCGTCATAATCAACAGCCCTTGAATGTGATCCAGGTAAACAGTGATGGTACGAAAGATACACTGGGCGCCATAACGCCGGGCCGACTGAGCTATGCTAACTATAGCTTTGGATTGAACGACACGGGCACCATGCAGATTGAATTTGATTTCAGTCCGAATTATTCCGGTGGTGGTCCTACCTATTTAAACCTGGATAATGTAAAAATTGCTGCACTGCTTGTGGTTACCATTTCTGATTCTTCCGGCTTCCGGATGATGTCAAGCCCGGTGTCGGGGCCCATATACGGCGATCTGTTGGATGAACTCTGGACCCGAGGCATGACCGGAGGTGATCTTACATCCGGGCCAGCAAATGTATGGACCTATTCCGATACCGGCTGGTCAGCGCTGACAGACATTACTTCTAGTGGCAATACTCTGACTGCCGGACAGGGGTTTTTGGTCTATGTGTTTGCCGATACGGATTTTGATGGGACTGATGACCTGCCGGTGACCTTGAGCGTCAGCGGTACGGAAAACAGCGGCAGCATTACTGTTCCCAGTGTCGGTGCCATCGCTGATAGTGCCTGGGAATTGGCCGGCAACCCCTATGCATCAACCATCGTTTGGGATAGCGTCACCCAAACCAATGTATCTGCAACTGTTTACGTATGGGATAACGCAATAGCAGATTATATTAGCTGGAATGGGATCACGGGTGACTTAAGCAATGGTCTCATTGCCCCCTTTCAGGGTTTCTGGGTACAAGGGAATGGCGGTAGTGGTTCAATCACTATTCAAGAAGCAGACAGATCTTCCACCACTGGCACATTCTATAAAACCATGCATGACAGCAGTACCGGCAGTATGAGTTTTACCATTACAGCGGGCGCTTACAGCGATCAGGCTTATGTATCCTTTATGGATAATGGGATGGCAGGTATAGACAATGGCGATGCCTATAAACTGCTGCCACTCACATCCAGCGAACGGGTAGTGGGGATTGCTTATGCAGACGGCAAGAGCCTGGCGATTAACAATTTACCCTATGTGATGGATGATGCCCTGGCCATTCCCCTTGACGTCATGTATTTGACGGTGGATGAGAACAGTCACTTTGTGACCGCGGAACATGAGGTAACCCTGACCTGGGACCTATCCAATTTGCCAGAGACTGTGGTGGGGTTGACCCTGACAGACAATATCACCAGTGATACCTATGACCTGTTGAACCCAGAGCAAGACGCGATCATCATTACCCCGGTGGCGAAGGGCAGCTTTTCAGCGGACGGTTCAGGTGGGGTAAATATTTACCCACAGCTCGGCGATAGCCACTTTACCTTAACGGTGGCCTACAGTGCATTGTCAGCGGAAGACGAATCCACTCTACCCAAAGAATTTGCTCTGCACCCGATCTATCCGAACCCCTTTAACCCCAGCGCCACAATTTCATTTGACATCCCCCCGGTAGAGACATATAACAATACGTTGCTGCGGGTATACGACATCAAGGGTCGGTGGGTGGCAACCCTGGTGGATGCCCCCTGCAAACCGGGCACCCACACGGTGCAGTGGCACCCCCAGAACTTTTCCTCCGGACTGTACATAGTGCAGTTCAAGGCTGGAGATAAAACCTTTAACCAGAAGATCACCTTCATCAAGTAACCGGAGGCTATATTATGAAAGATACACTCACAAGATTGCCTGTAATGCTATTCCCCTTGGTCACCATTATCAGTGCCCAACCCGGCTTTCCCGATGACCCGCCTCAGGGCCCCATCGGTGGACTGGGGTTGTTGGCTGCGGCCGGTGGCGCCCTGGCCATCAAAAAGTTGTGGGATAAGAAAAGAAAGTAATTTTTCACAGCTGGTTTCAGATTTTTATAGATTTCAATCGGGGTTAATTTGAAAAACAAGTTTGCTCCGTTAACGGTTTTCCTGCTGAAAGCCGGGGGTGTATACGCCACCTGGCAGCTGTTGTATGACCTGGTTCCCGGGGAGTGGAAATTATAAAATAATGAGGTGCCTTATATTGGAGGGGGGAAATTCATAACAATTACACAGCAACAAAACCCTTGATTATTAGTAAACAAGTAGGGTAGATTACCGAAAGTTTAAAATAGAAGGTGGGGCGAGAGAAGAGCATTCCTCGCACCACCGTTGTACAATTGGAACCAATAAACACCAAGAAAGCATTATGCCACGGATAAGCAGTTATTTGTTCACCCTATTCATCTTATTTAGTAGTGTTGTATATACTCAGAATCAGCCTGTGTATGCGGTTTCGACCAACACCATTGACTTTGCCGGTAATGTGTTGGGTTCCACCACAACCGATTCGGTGTTGATTACCAACACCGGCGCCGACACCTTGGATATCTCTGCGGTTACCGTCAGCGGTACTGGCTTTAGCACCGCGGTTACTTCTTTATTCATTGCAGTTGGAGATACGGCAGCCATTGCGGTTTCTTTTGCCCCGAGCGCAGCACAAGATTATACCGGCATGTTGACCTTTAGCACCGATGATAGCACGATGCTAACTGATACCATTGCTCTATCTGGGTACGGTGTGGACGCGGTGTTCTTTGAAGATTTTGATCCCTATACGGGCTCCTCTACGGACTTGCCCATGGCTGGCTGGACCATTGTTGACGGCAATGGCGACGCCGACTCCATTCCGCAATACTGGCGAACTTGGTTCCATGATACCCTAGGGGTGGATAGCAGTGGTAACATGGCAGTATATATAGGCAGTCGCAACGATTATTTTGCCAGCGAACAATTAACCACCCCCAGCTTTACGGTAACCGAGCCCGCTGCAGTGTCCATGGATGTAAGTAGGGATGATAGCCTACAGTCCTTGAATGTGATCCAGGTAAACAGTGATGGTACCAAAGATACACTAGGCACCATAATGCCGGGCACAAGCTATGATAACTATAGCTTTGTATTGAACGACACGGGCACCATGCAGATTGAATTTGATTTCAGTCCAGATTCCGGTGGTAATATTGCCTATTTAGACCTAGATAATGTGAAAGTTGCTGCACTGCCTTCCGAATATACAGCTCTGGGTAGCGCCATTGACTTTACCGGTAATGTGTTGGGTTCCACCACAACCGATTCGGTGTTGATTACCAACACCGGCGGCGACACCTTGGATATTTCTGCGGTTACAGTCAGCGATACTGGCTTTAGCACCGCGGTTACTTCTTTATCCATTGCATTTGGGGATACGGCCGCCATTAAGGTTTCTTTTGCTCCGAGCGCAGCACAAGATTATACCGGCATGCTGACCTTTACCACCAATGATAGCACGATGCTAACCGACACCATTGCCCTATCTGGGTATGGTGTGGACGCGGTGTTCTTTGAAGATTTTGATCCCCTTACGGGCTCCTATACGGACCTGCCCATGGCTGGCTGGACCATTGTTGATGGCAATGGCGACGCCACTTCCATTCCGGAATACCAACGGACTTGGTTCCATGATGACTTTGGTGTGGATGGCAGTGGTAATATGGTGGCATATATAGGCAGTCGCAACAGTTATTCCGCCAGCGAACAATTGATCACCCCCAGCTTTACGGTGACCGAGCCCGCTGCAGTGTCAATAGATTTAGATAGGGATAATAACCTACAGCCCTTGAGTGTGATCCAGGTAAACAGTGATGGTACCAAAGATACACTAGGCACCATAACGCCGGGCACAAGCTATGCTAACTATAGCTTTGTATTGAACGACACGGGCACCATGCAGATTGAATTTGATTTCAGTCCGGATTCCGGTGGTAATACTGCCTATTTACATCTGGATAATGTGAAAGTTGCTGCACTGCCTGCGGTTACCATTTCTGACTCTTCCGGTTTCCGGATGATGTCAAGCCCGGTGTCGGGGCCCATATACGGCGACCTGTTGGCTGAACTCTGGACCCAGGGCATGACCGGAGGTGATCTTACATCCGGGCCAGCAAATGTATGGACCTATTCCGATACCGGCTGGTCAGCGCTGACAGACATTACTCCTAGTGGTGATACTCTGACCGCCGGGCAGGGGTTTTTGGTCTATGTGTTTGCCGATACGGATTTTGATGGGACTGATGACCTGCCGGTGACCTTGAGCATCAGTGGTACGGAGAACAGCGACAGCATTACTGTCCCCAGTGTTGGTTCCATCGCTGATGATGCCTGGGAGCTGGCCGGCAACCCCTATGCATCAACCATCGTTTGGGATAGCGTCACCCAAACCAATGTGTCTGCAACTGCTTACGTATGGAATAACGCAATAGCAGATTATATTAGCTGGAACGGTATCACGGGTAGCTTAAGCAATGGTCTCATTGCCCCCTTTCAGGGTTTCTGGGTTCAAGGGGATGGCGGTAGTGGTTCTATCACCATAGAAACAGCAGATACATCTTCCACCGCTGGCACATTCTATAAAACCATGCATGACAGCAGTACCGGCAGTATGAGTTTTACCATTACAGCGGACGCTTACAGCGATCAGGCTTATGTATCCTTTACGAATAATGGGATGGCAGGTATGGACAATGGCGATGCCTATAAACTGCTGCCGCTCACCGTGAGTGAACGGGTGGTGGGGATCACTTATGCAGATGGTCAGAGTCTGGCGATTAACAATTTGCCCTATATGATGGAGGATGCCCTGGCCATCCTTTTTGACGTCATGTATCTGATGGTGGAGGGGGATACTAACTTTGTGACCGCGGAACATCCGGTAACCCTGACCTGGGACCTATCCAATTTGCCGGAGACTGTGGTGGGGTTGACCCTGACAAACAATATCACCAGTGATACCTATGACCTGTTGAACCCAGAGCAAGACGCGATCATCATTACCCCGGTGGCGAAGGGCAGCTTTTCAGCGGACGGTTCAGGTGGGGTAAATATTTATCCACAGCTCGGCGATAGCCACTTTACCTTAACGGTGGCCTACAGTGCATTGTCAGCGGAAGATGAATCCACTCTACCCAAAGAATTTGCTCTGCACCGGATATATCCCAACCCCTTTAACCCCAGCGCCACAATTTCATTTGACATCCCCCCGGTAGAGACATATAACAATACGTTGCTGCGGGTATACGACATCAAGGGTCGGTGGGTGGCAACCCTGGTGGATGCCCCCTACAAACCGGGCACCCACACAGTGCAGTGGCACCCCCAGAACATTTCCTCCGGACTGTACATAGTGCAGTTCAAGGCTGGAGATAAAACCTTTAACCAGAAGATCACCTTCATCAAGTAACCGGAGGCTATATTATGAAAGATACACTCACAAGATTGGCTGTAATGCTATTCCCCTTGGTCACCATTATCAGTGCCCAACCCGGCTTTCCCGATGACCCGCCTCAGGGCCCCATCGGCGGACTGGGATTGTTGGCTGCGGCCGGTGGCGCCCTGGCCATCAAAAAGTTGTGGGATAAGAAAAGAAAGTAATTTTTCACAGCTGGTTTCAGATTTTTCTAAATTTCAATCGGGGTTAATCTGAAAAACAAGTTTGCTCCGTTAACGGTTTTCCTGCTGAAAGCCGGGGGTGTATACGCCACCTGGCAGCTGTTGTATGACTGGGGGTACTCCCGGATGGACGGTTGGATACCGGGTTGAGCTTTTCCGGGGTGGTTCTGGCCCATGGATTTTTATCTTTCTTTGGTTGGGAGGTGGAATCCACAGGCCGGTTCATTGCCTGTATGGGTTCCCGGGGAATAGAAATTATAAAATAAGCGGTGCCTTATATTGGAGGGGGGAAATTCATAATAATTGCACAGCAACAAAACCCTTGATTATTAGTAAACAAGTAGGGTAGATTATTGGATATTTGAAATAAGGTAGGGCGGAGAAAAAGCATTGCTCGCACCGCCGGCTTTACAATTTGAACCCACAAATGCAAGGAGGCATTATGCCACGGACAAGCCGTTATTTATTCAGTTTATTTATCTTAGTTAGTAGTGTTGTATATACTGCTGATGCACAAAAAAGTGACCAAGCTCTGGGTGAACCGGGCTATGGCCAGGTTGATGAGCGGATCGAGCTTGAGGAGGTGGGGTTAATTGACCAATCCATCGCCACCCGCAGGCAGAGAACCGGTGTAAATAGAACAACAACATATTTTTTTGAGGGTTTTGATGCAGATACGATGCCGCCAACCGGATGGACAGAAACGCATACAGGACTCTATGGCTGGCGAAGTTATGATGTTGATGCAGATAGCGGCTGGAGCAGCGGACGCTGTGCATATCACAATGATGACAATGGGAACCAAGACAGTTGGTTAATAACCCCTGAACTTGATCTTTCCAGCGCAACGGCACCCAGGTTAATTTGGTGGAATAGAATTGATCTTTCATCTGATATCAATGGCGTGCATGATGTTTCCGTAAGCACAGACAGCGGCACAACCTGGACGGTTGTCGACAGCGGCATCCCCCTAACTGATGAACAAGATAATAATTGGTATGAGCGGGTGGTGGATCTGTCAACATATGCTGGATCGTCATCGGTAATGATTGGATTTCATTATACTGGAAATGATGCCGATGAATGGTTTATTGATGATGTATTCGTTGCTGAACCACCTACTGGTCCAGTATATACGGCTCTGGGCGGCCCCATTGACTTTTTTGGTCATTTGTTGGGTTCCACCACAACCGATTCGGTGTTGATTAGAAACAGAAACACCGGCGTCGACACCTTGAAGATTTCTGCAGTTACCGTCAGCGGTACTGGCTTTAGCACCACGGTTGATTCTTTATCCATTGCAGTTGGGGATACGGCAGCCATTGCGGTTTCTTTTGCCCCGACCATAGAACAAGATTATACCAGCATGTTGACCTTTAGCACCAATGATAGCACGATGCTAACCGACACCTTTGCCCTATCTGGGTATGGTGTGGACGCGGTGTTCTTTGAAGATTTTAATCCCTGGACGCACTCCTATACTGACCTGCCCATGACTGGCTGGACCATTGTTGACGGTAATGGCGACGCCACCTCCATTCCGCAACTCAGCCGAACTTGGTACCATAATAGCTCAGGTGTGGATAACAGTGGTAGCATGGAAGCATATATAGGCGGTGCCACTTATTCTGCCAGCGAACAATTGACTACCCCCAGTTTTACGGTGACCGAACCCGCTGGTGTGTACATGGATGTATATCGCAGTAATGATCCACACCCCCTCAATGTGATCCAGGTAAACAGTGATAGTACCAAAGATACACTGGGGACCATAACGCCGGGCACAAGCTATGCTAACTATGGCTTTGTATTGAACGACACGGGCACCATGCAGATTGAATTTGATTTCAGTCCGGATTCTGGCAGTAGTATCTATTTATACCTGGATAATGTAAAAGTTGCTACACTGCCTCCCTATCCTATATATACGGCTTTGGACAGCGCCATTGACTTCGCCGATAATGTATTGGGTTCCACCATAACCGATTCGGTGTTGGTAATCAACACCGGTGGCGACACCTTGGATATCTCTGCGGTTACCGTCAGCGGTACTGGCTTTAGCACCGCGGTTACTTCTTTATCCATTGCAACTGGGGATACGGCCGCCATTGCGGTTTCTTTTACCCCGACCGCAGCACGAGATTATACCAGCATGTTGACCTTTAGCACCAATGATAGCACGATGCTGACCGACACCATTGCTCTATCTGGGTACGGTGTGGACGCTGTATTCTTTGAGGGTTTTGATGCAGACATGATGCCGCCAACCGGATGGACAGAAACGCATACAGGAAGCAATGGCTGGCAAAGTAATAGTACCACTGATGCAGATAGCGGCAGTAGCGGCGGGCGCTGTGCATATCACGACGACGACACTTTGGCCCAAGACAGTTGGTTAATGACCCCTGAATTTGATCTTTCCAGCGTAACGGCACCCGGGTTAATTTGGTGGAATAAGGTTGAGTATGCTTATGCGATCAACGGCCTGCATGATATTTCCGTAAGCACAGACGGCGGCACAACCTGGACGGTTGTCGACACCGGCCTCCCCCTACCCGATGAAGGAAGTCGTTGGTATGAGCGGATGGTGGATCTGCCAGCATACGCCGGATCGTCATCGGTAATGATTGGATTTCATTATACTGGAAATTATGCCGCTGAATGGTATATTGATGATGTGAAAATTATTGCACTGCCTGTGGTTACCATTTCTGACTCTTCCGGCTTCCGGATGATGTCAAGCCCGGTGTCGGGGCCCATATACGGCGATCTGTTGGATGAACTCTGGACCCAAGGCATGACCGGAGGTGATCTTACATCCGGGCCAGCGAATGTATGGACCTATGCCGATACCGGTTGGTCAGCGCTGACAGACATTAGTCCGAGTGGCGATACTCTGACCGCCGGGCAGGGGTTTTTGATCTATGTGTTTGCCGATACGGATTTTGATGGGACTGATGACCTGCCGGTGACCTTGGGCGTTAGCGGTACGGAAAACAGCGGCAGCATTACTGTTCCCAGTACCGGTGCCATCGCTGATGATGCCTGGGAGCTGGCCGGCAACCCCTATGCATCGACCATCGTTTGGGATAGCGTCACCCAAACCAATGTGTCTGCAACTGCTTACGTATGGAATAACGCAATAGCAGATTATATTAGCTGGAACGGGACCACGGGTGACTTAAGCAACGGTCTCATTGCCCCCGTTCAGGGTTTCTGGGTGCAAGGGAGTGGCGGTAGTGGTTCAATCACTATTCAAGAAGCAGACATATCTTCCACCGCTGGCACATTCTATAAAACCATGCGTGACAGCAGCACCGGCAGTATGAGTTTTACCATTACAGCGGACGCTTACAGCGATCAGGCTTATGTATCCTTTACGAATAATGGGGTGGCAGGTATGGACAATGCCGATGCCTATAAACTGCTGCCACTCACCGTGAGTGAACGAGTAGTGGGGATTGCTTATGCAGATAGTCAGGGCCTGGCGATTAACAATTTGCCCTATGTGATAGAGGATGCTATCGTCATCCCTTTTGACGTCATGTATTTGACGGTGGAGGGGGATACTAACTTTGTGACCGCGGAAAATGATGTGACCCTGACCTGGGACCTATCCAATTTGCCGGAGACCGTGGTGGGGTTGACCCTGACAGACAATATCACCAATGATACCTATGACCTGTTGGACCCAGAGCAAGACGCGATCATCATTACCCCGGTGGCGAAGGGCAGCTTTTTAGCGGACGGTTCAGGTGGGGTAAATATTTATCCACAGCTCGGCGATAGCCACTTTACCTTAACGGTGGCCTACAGTGCATTGTCAGCGGAAGACGAATCCACTCTACCCAAAGAATTTGCTCTGCACCCGATCTATCCGAACCCCTTTAACCCCAGTGCCACAATTTCATTTGACATCCCCCCGGTAGAGACATATAACAATACGTTGCTGCGGGTATACGACATCAAGGGTCGGTGGGTGGCAACCCTGGTGGATGCCCCCTACAAACCGGGCACCCACACGGTGCAGTGGCACCCCCGGAACTTTTCCTCCGGACTGTACATAGTGCAGTTCAAGGCTGGAGATAAAACCTTTAACCAGAAGATCACCTTCATCAAGTAACAGGAGGAAGCTATATTATGAAAGATACACTCACAAGATTGGCTGTAATGCTATTCCCCTTGGTCACCATTATCAGTGCCCAACCCGGCTTTCCCGATGACCCGCCTCAGGGCCCCATCGGCGGACTGGGATTGTTGGCTGCGGCCGGTGGCGCCCTGGCCATCAAAAAGTTGTGGGATAAGAAAAGAAAGTAATTTTTCACAGCTGGTTTCAGATTTTTATAGATTTCAATCGGGGTTGATCTGAAGAACAAGTTTGCTCCGTTAACGGTTTTCCTGCTGAAAGCCGGGGGTGTATACGCCACCTGGCAGCTGTTGTATGACCTGGTGATATTCCCGGATGGACGATTGGATACCGGGTTGAGCTTTTCCGGGGTGGTTCTGGCCCATGGATTTTTATCTTTCTTTGGTTGGGAGGTGGAATCCACAGGCCGGTTCATTGCCTGTATTGGTTCCCGGGGAATAGAAATTATAAAATAAGCGGTGCCTTATATTGGAGGGGGGAAATTCATAATCATTGCACAGCAACGAAACCCTTGATTATTAGTAAACAAGTAGGGTAGATTACCGGATATTTGAAATAAGGATAGGGTGCGAGAAAGGCATTTCTCACACCGCTGGTTTTACAATTTGAACCCACAAACACTAAAGAGGCATTATGTTACAGACAAGCCGTTATTTGTTCACCCTATTCGTTTTATTTAGTAGTGTTGTATATACTGCTGATGCACAAAAAAGTGACCAAGCCCTGGGTGAACCGGGCTATGGCCAGGTTGATGAACGGATCGCAGAAAATTACAGGCACTATTTAACTGGCGAGGCCATAACAAAAAATGAACGGATAGAGCTTGAAGAGGCGGGGCTAATTGGCCAATCCATCGCCACCAACAGGCAGAGAACAGATGTAAATAGAACAACAACATATTTTTTTGAGGGTTTTGATGCAGATACGGTGCCGCCAACTGGATGGACAGAAACGCATACAGGAAGTAATGGCTGGCAAAGTAATGGCGCTGATGCGGATAGCGGCAGTAGCGCTGGGCGCTGTGCATATCACAACAGGCTTAGTGCTGACCAAGACAGTTGGCTAATAAGCCCTGAACTTGATCTTTCCAGCGCAACGATACCAAAGTTCACTTGGTGGAATAGACTTAATTTGATTACTTGGATCACTGACCAGACCCAACATGATGTTGCCGTAAGCACAGACAGCGGCATAACCTGGACGGTTGTCGGCAGCGGTATCGCCCTACCCGGTGAATTAGATAATCGTTGGTATGAGCGGGTTGTGACTCTGCCAGCATACGCCGGATCGTCATCGGTAATGATTGGATTTCATTATGTTGCAGACAATGATGATCAATGGTATATTGATGATGTATCCGTTGCTGAAGCACCTGATTATCCTATATATACGGCTCTGGGTAGCGCCATTAAATTTGCCGGTAATGTGTTGGTTTCCCCCACAACCGATTCGTTGTTAATTATCAACACCGGTGGCGACACCTTGGAGATCTCTGCGGTTACAGTCAGCGGTACTGGCTTTAGCACCACGGTTACTTCTTTATCCATGGCATTCGGGGATACGGCAGCCATTGCGGTTTCTTTTGCCCCGACCCTAAAACAAGATTATACCGGCATGTTGACCTTTACCACCAACGATACCACGACACCGACCGACACTATTACCATTGCTCTATCTGGGTACGGTGTGGACGCTGTGTTTTTTGAAGATTTTGATCCCTATGTGCGCTTCAGTAAGGAGCTGCCCATGACTGGCTGGACCATTCTTGACGGCAATAGCGACGCCACCTCCATTCCGCAATACCAACGGACTTGGTATCATGATAACGAAGGTGTGAATGGCAGTGGTAATATGGGAGTATATATAGGCTCTAACAACAGTTATTCTGCCAGCGAGCAATTGACTACCCCCAGCTTTACGGTAACCGGACCCTCGGGTGTGTCCATGGATGTAGATAGGGGAGGTAGCCAACGCCCCCTCAATGTGATCCAGGTAAACAGTGATGGTACCAAAGATACACTGGGTACCATAACGCCGGGCACAAGCTATGCTAACTATAGCTTTGTATTGAACGACACGGGCACCATGCAGATTGAATTTGATTTCAGTCCAGATTCCGGTGGCCTTTATTGTTATTTAGACCTGGATAATGTGAAAGTTGCTACACTGCCTGAGGTTACCATTTCCGGCTCTTCCGGTTTGCGGATGATGTCAAGCCCGGTGTCGGGGCCGATATACGGCGACCTGTTGGCTGAACTCTGGACCCAAGGCATGACCGGGGGTGATCTTACATCTGGACCAGCAAATGTATGGACCTATTCCGATACCGGCTGGTCAGTGCTAACAGACATTAGTTCTAGTGGCGATACTCTGACCGCCGGGCAGGGGTTTTTGGTCTATGTGTTTGCCGATACGGATTTTGATGGGATTGATGACTTGCCGGTGACCTTGGGCATCAGCGGTACGGAGAACAGCGGTAGCATCGGTGTCCCCAGTACCGGTGCCATCGCTGATAGTGCCTGGGAGTTGGCCGGCAACCCTTATGCATCGACCATCGTTTGGGATAGAGTATCTCGAACCAATGTAGTTCGAACTGTTTACGTATGGAATAACGCAATAGCAGATTATATTGCCTGGAACGGTACCACGGGTGACTTAAGCAATGGTCTCATTGCCCCCTTTCAGGGTTTCTGGGTTCAAGGGGATGGCGGTAGTGGCTCTATCACCATAGAAACAGCAGATATATCTTCCACCGCTGGCACATTCTATAAAACCATGCATGACAGTAGCACTGGCAGTATGAGTTTTACCATTACAGCGGGTGCTTACAGCGATCGGGCTTATGTGTCCTTTACGAATAATGGGGAGGAAGGTATAGACAATGCCGATGCCTATAAACTGTTGCCACTCACCGTGAGTGAACGGGTAGTGGGGATTGCTTATGCAGATAGTCAGGGCCTGGCGATTAACAATTTGCCCTATGTGATGGATGATGCCCTGGCCATTCCCCTTGACGTCATGTATTTGACGGTGGATGAGAACAATCACTTTGTGACCGCGGAAAATGAGGTAACCCTGACCTGGGACCTATCCAATTTGCCGGAGACCGTGGTGGGGTTGACCCTGACAGACAATATCACCAGTGATACCTATGATCTGTTGAACCCAGAGCAAGACGCGATCATCATTACCCCGGTGGCGAAGGGCAGCTTTTTAGCGGACGGTTCAGGTGGGGTAAATATTTATCCACAGCTCGGCGATAGCCACTTTACCTTAACGGTGGCCTACAGTGCATTGTCAGCGGAAGACGAATCCACTCTACCCAAAGAATTTGCTCTGCACCGGATCTATCCCAACCCCTTTAACCCCAGCGCCACAATTTCATTTGACATCCCCCCGGTAGAGACATATAACAATACGTTGCTGCGGGTATACGACATCAAGGGTCGGTGGGTGGCAACCCTGGTGGATGCCCCCTACAAACCGGGCACCCACACGGTGCAGTGGCACCCCCAGAACCTTTCCTCCGGACTGTACATAGTGCAGTTCAAGGCTGGAGATAAAACCTTTAACCAGAAGATCACCTTCATCAAGTAACAGGAGGAAGCTATATTATGAAAGATACACTCACAAGATTGGTGGTAATGCTATTCCCCTTGGTCACCATTATCAGTGCCCAACCCGGCTTTCCCGATGACCCGCCTCAGGGCCCCATCGGCGGACTGGGGTTGTTGGCTGCGGCCGGTGGTGCCCTGGCCATCAAAAAGTTGTGGGATAAGAAAAGAAAGTAATTTTTCACAGCTGGTTTCAGATTTTTCTACATTTCAATCGGGGTCAATCTGAAGAACAAGTTTGCTCGGTTAACGGTTTTCCTGCTGAAAGCCGGGGGTGTATACGCCGCCTGGCAGCTGTTATATGACCTGGTGGTACTCCCGGATGGACGATTGGATACCGGGTTGAGCTTTTCCGGGGTGGCTCTGGCCCATGGATTTTTATCTTTCTTTGGTTGGGAGGTGGAATCCACAGGCCGGTTCATTGCCTGTATTGGTTCCCGGGGAGTGGAAATTATAAAATAATGAGGTGCCTTATATTGGAGGGGGGAAATTCATAATCATTGCACAGCAACGAACCTAACGAAACTCTTGATTATTAGTAAACAAGTAGGGTAGATTACCAGACATTTAAAATAAGGTAGGGCGGAGAAAAAGCATTCCTCGCACCGCCGGCTTTACAATTTGAACCCACAAACACTCAAGAGGGATTATGCTACAGACAAGTAGTTATTTGTTAACCCTATTCGTTTTATTTAGTAGTGTTGTATATACTGCTGATGCACAAAAAAGTGACCAAGCTCAAGGTGAACCGGGCGATGGCCAGGTTGATGAACGGATAACAGAAAATTACAGGCGCTCTTTAACTGGCGAGGTCGTAACAAAAAATGAGCGGATAGAGCTTGAAGAGGTGGGGCTAATTGGCCAATCCATCGCCACCCGCAGGCAGAGAACAGATGTAAATAGAACAACATATTTTTTTGAGGGTTTTGATGCAAACATGATGCCTCCAACCGGATGGGCAGAAACGCATACAGAAGACTATGGCTGGCGAAGTACTGGTTCCACTGATGCAGATAGCGGCAATAGCGCCGGGCGCTGTGTATATTACTACGGCTTTGGTCCTCCCCAAGACAGTTGGTTAATAACCCCTGAACTTGATCTTTCCAGCGCAACGATACCAAAGTTCACTTGGTGGAATAGAATTGATTTTCCTACTCAGACCGATTCCCAGACCCAACATGATGTTTCCGTAAGCACAGACAGCGGCGTAACCTGGACGGTTGTCGGCAGCGGTATCGTCCTACCCGGTGAAGTAAAGAATACTTGGTATGAGCGGATTGTGAACCTGTCAACATACGCCGGATCGTCATCGGTAATGATTGGATTTCATTATGTTGGAGAAAATGCGGATTTCTGGTATATTGATGATGTATCCGTTGCTGAACCACCTGATTATCCTATATATAGGGCTCTGCGCAATGGCAGCACCATTGATTTTGCCGGTACTGTGTTGGTTTCCCCCACAATCGATTCGTTGTTGATTATCAACACCGGCGCCGACACCTTGGAGATCTCTGCGGTTACCGTCAGCGGTACTGGCTTTAGCACCGCGGTTACTTCTTTATCTATGGCATTCGGGGATACGGCAGCCATTGCGGTTTCTTTTGCCCCGACCGCAGAACAAGATTATACCGGCATGTTGACCTTTACCACCAACGATAGCACGATGCTAACCGATACCATTGCTCTATCTGGGTACGGTGTGGACGCGATGTTCTTTGAAGATTTTAATCCCTATACGGGTCAGGGCTTCTATATGGAACTACCCATGGCTGGCTGGACCATTATTGACGGCAATGGCGATGTCACCTTCTTGATTCCGCAACTCGAACGGACCTGGTACCATGATGACTTGGGTGTGGATAGCAGTGGTAACATGAGAGTATATATAGGCAGTCGCAACAATTATTCTGCTAGCGAACAATTAATCACCCCCAGCTTTACGGTGACCGAGCCCGCTGCAGTGTCCATGGATGTACGCAGGGGAGGTAGCCAACGCTCCCTCAATGTGATCCAGGTAAACAGTGATGGTACCAAAGATACACTGGGTACCATAACGCCGGGCACAAGCTATGATAACTATAGCTTTGTATTGAACGACACGGGCACCATGCAGATTGAATTTGATTTCAGTCCACCTGCCGGTGGCAGTACTGCCAATTTACACCTGGATAATGTGAAAGTTGCTGCATTGCCCTATCCAGTATATACAGCTCTGGGCAGCGCCATTGACTTTGGCAGGTATTTATTGGGTTCCACCACAACCGATTCGGTCTTGATTACCAACACCGGCAGCGACACCTTGGATATCTCTGCGGTTACAGTCAGCGGTACTGGCTTTAGCATCGCGGTTGATTCTTTATCCATTGCAGTTGGGGATACGGCCGCCCTTGCGGTTTCTTTTGCCCCGAGCGCAGCACAAGATTATACCGGCATGTTGACCTTTACCACCAACGATACTACGATGCCGACCGACACCATTGCCCTATCTGGGTACGGTGTGGACGCTGTGTTCTTTGAGGGTTTTGATGCAAACACGATGCCGCCAACTGGATGGACAGAAACGCATACAGGAAGCAATGGCTGGCAAAGTTATAACATTGATGCGGATGGCAGTGGACGCTGTGCACGGCACAACAATGACAGTGGGAACCAAGAGAGTTGGTTAAAGACCCCTGAACTTGATCTTTCCAGCACAATGGTACCCAGGTTAATTTGGTGGAATAGAATTGATTTTTCATCTTCGATCAACGGCGTCCATCATGTTTTGGTAAGCACAAACAGCGGTACAAGCTGGACGGTTGTCTCCAGTGGCGTCCCCCTATCCGATGAAGGAGATAATAATTGGTATGAGCGGATTGTGGATCTGCCAACATATGCTGGATCATCATCGGTAATAATTGCATTTCGTTATACTGGAAACAATGCCGATGCATGGCATATTGATGATGTATACATTGTTGCATTGCCTTCCAATCCAGTATATACGGCTTTGGACAGCGCCATTGACTTTGCCGATAATCTGTTGGGTTCCACCACAACCGATTCGGTCTTGATTACCAACACCGGCACCGACACCTTGGATATCTCTGCGGTTACGGTCAGCGGTACTGGCTTTAGCACCGCAGTTACTTCTTTATCCATTGCAGTTGGAGATACGGCAGCCATTGCGGTTTCTTTTGCCCCGATCGTAGCACAAGATTATACTAGCATGCTGACCTTTAGCACCAATGATAGCACGATGCTAACCGATACCATTGCCCTGTCTGGGTACGGTGTGGACGCGGTGTTCTTTGAAGATTTTGATCCCCCTACGGGTTCCTATACGGATCTGCCCATGGACGGCTGGACTATTGTTGACGGCAATGGCGACGCCACCTCCATTCCGCAACACTGGCGAACTTGGTACCATGATGACGAAGGTGTGGATAGCAGTGGTAACATGAGAGTATATATAGGTAGGCACAACAGTTATTTCGCCAGCGAACAATTGACCACCCCCAGCTTTACGGTGACTGAGCCCGCTGCAGTGTCCATGGATGTAAGCAGGGGAGGTAGCCAACGCTCCCTCAATGTGATCCAGGTAAACAGTGATAGTACCAAAGACACACTGGGCACCATAACGCCGGGCACAAGCTATGATAACTATAGCTTTGTATTGAACGACACTGGCACCATGCAGATTGAATTTGATTTCAGTCCGGATTCCGGTGGCAGTTTTGCCTATTTAAACCTGGATAATGTGAAAGTTGCTGAATTGCCCTATCCAGTATATACGGCTCTACGCAACGGCAGCGCCATTGACTTTGGCAGGTATTTATTGGGTTCCACCACAACCGATTCGGTGTTGATTACCAATACCGGCAGCGACACTTTGGAGATTTCTGAGGTTGCAGTGAGCGATATTGGCTTTAGCACCGCGGTTACTTCTTTATCCATTGCAGTTGGGGATACGGCCGCCATTGACGTTTCTTTTGCCCCGACCGCAGAACAAGATTATACCGGCATGCTGACCTTTGCCACCAACGATACCACGATGCCGACCGATACCATTGCCCTATCTGGGTACGGTGTGGATGCGGTGTTCTTTGAAGATTTTGATCCCTATACGGGCTCCTATACGGACCTGCCCATGGCTGGCTGGACCATCGTTGACGGCAATGGCGACGCCACCTCCATTCCGGAATACCAACGGACTTGGTACCATGATGGCTTTGGTGTGGATAACAGTGGTAACATGAGAGTAGATATGGACGTTTTCAACAGTTTTTTCGCCAACGAACAATTGATCACCCCCAGCTTTACGGTGACCGAGCTCTCTGGTGTGTACATGGATGTACGTCTTGTTTATGTTAATCAAGAATCTTTCAATGTGATCCAGGTAAACAATGATGGTACCAGATATACAAGCACCATAACGCCGGGCAGAAGCTATGATAACTATACCATTGTATTGAATGACACGGGCACCATGCAGATTGAATTTGATTTCAGTCCGGATTCCGGTAGTTCTTATTACCATTTACACCTGGATAATGTGAAAGTTGCTGCACTGCCTCCCGATCCAGTATATACAGCTTTGCACAGCGCCATTGACTTCATCGATAATGTGTTGGGTTCTACCACAACCGATTCGGTCTTGATTAGAAACACCGGCGTCGACACCTTGGAGATCTCTGCGGTTATGGTCAGCGGTACTGGCTTTAGCACCGCGGTTGATTCTTTATCCATTGCAGTTGGGGATACGGCCGCCATTGCGGTTTCTTTTGCCCCGAGCGCAGCACAAGATTATACCGGCATGTTGACCTTTAGCACCAATGATAGCACGATGCTAACCGACACCATTGCTCTATCTGGGTATGGTGTGGACGCGGTGTTCTTTGAAGATTTTGATCCCTATACGGACTCCTATACGGACCTGCCCATGGAGGGCTGGACCATTGTTGACGGTAATGGCGACGCCGACTCCATTCCGCAACGCTGGCGAACTTGGTACCATAGTAATGAAGGTGTGGATAACAGTGGTACCATGGAAGTATATATAGGCGGTAGCAACAGTCGTGAAGCCAGCGAACAATTGATCACTCCCAGCTTTACGGTGACTGAGCCCGCTGGTGTGTCCATGGATGTATTTCGGGTAAATAATCAACAATCTCTCAATGTGATCCAGGTAAACAGTGATAGTACCAAAGATACACTGGGCACCATAACGCCGGACACAAGCCATGATAACTATAGCTTTGGATTGAACGGTACTGGCACCATGCAGATTGAATTTGATTTCAGTCCGGATTCCGGTGGTAATACTGCCTATTTAAACCTGGATAATGTGAAAGTTGCTACACTGCCTGGGGTTACCGTTTCCGGCTTTTCCGGTTTCCGGATGATGTCAAGCCCGGTGTCGGGGCCGATATACGGCGACCTGTTGGATGAACTCTGGACCCAAGGCATGACCGGAGGTGATCTTACATCCGGGCCAGCCAATGTATGGACCCATTCCGATACCGGCTGGTCAGCACTGACAGACATTACTCCGAGTGGCGATACTCTGACCGCCGGGCAGGGGTTTTTGATCTATGTGTTTGCCGATACGGATTTTGATGGGACTGATGACTTGCCGGTGACCTTGGGCATCAGCGGTACGGAAAACAGCGACAGCATCGGTGTCCCCAATTTCGGTTCCATCGCTGATAATGCCTGGGAGTTGGCCGGCAACCCCTATGCATCGACCATCGATTGGGATAGAGTATCCCGAACCAATGTAGTTCGAACTGTTTACGTATGGAACAATGCAGGAGGAGCTTATATTACCTGGAACGGTACCACGGGTGACTTAAGCAATGGTCTCATTGCCCCCCTTCAGGGTTTCTGGGTGCAAGGGGATGGCGGTGGTGGTTACATCACCATAGAAACAGCAGATACATCTTCCACCGCTGGTACATTCTATAAAACCATGCATGACAGCAGCACTGGCAGTATGAGTTTTACCATTACTGCGGGTGCTTACAGCGATCGGGCTTATGTATCCTTTATGAATAATGGGGAGGAAGGTATAGACAATGCCGATGCCTATAAACTGCTGCCACTCACCGTGAGTGAACGAGTAGTGGGGATTGCTTATGCAGATAGTCAGGGCCTGGCGATTAACAATTTGCCCTATGTGATAGAGGATGCTATCGTCATCCCTTTTGACGTCATGTATTTGACGGTGGAGGGGGATACTAACTTTGTGACCGCGGAAAATGATGTGACCCTGACCTGGGATCTATCCAATTTGCCAAAGACTATGGTGGGGTTGACCCTGACAGACAATATCACCAATGATACCTATGACCTGTTGGACCAAGATCAAGACGCGATCATCATTACCACGGTGGAGAAGGGCAGCTTTTCAGTGGACGGTTCAGGTGGGGTAAATATTTATCCACGGCTCGGAGATAGCCACTTTACCTTAACGGTGTACAGTACGTCAGCGGGAGATGAACCCACTCTACCCAAAGAATTTGCTCTGCACCCGATCTATCCGAACCCCTTTAACCCCAGCGCCACAATTTCATTTGACATCCCCCCGGTAGAGACATATAACAATACGTTGCTGCGGGTATACGACATCAAGGGTCGGCGGGTGGCAACCCTGGTGGATGCTCCCTACAAACCGGGCACCCACACAGTGCAGTGGCACCCCCAGAACCTTTCCTCCGGACTGTATATAGTGCAGTTCAAGGCTGGAGATAAAACCTTTAACCAGAAGATCACCTTCATCAAGTAACCGGAAGCTATATTATGAAAGATACACTCACAAGATTGGCTGTAATGCTATTCCCCTTGGTCACCATTATCAGTGCCCAACCCGGCTTTCCCGATGACCCGCCTCAGGGCCCCATCGGCGGACTGGGATTGTTGGCTGCTGCCGGTGGCGCCCTGGCCATCAAAAAGTTGTGGGATAAGAAAAGAAAGTAATTTTTCACAGCTGGTTTCAGATTTTTCTAAATTTCAATCGGGGTTAATCTGAAGAACAAGTTTGCTCCGTTAACGGTTTTCCTGCTGAAAGCTGGGGGTGTATACGCCGCCTGGCAGCTGTTGTATGACTGGGGGTACTCCCGGATGGACGATTGGATACTTGGTTGATCTTTTCCGGGGTGGCTCTGGCCCATGGATTTTTATCTTTCTTTGGCTGGGAGGTGGAATCTACAGGCCGGTTCATTGCCTGTATTGGTTCCCGGGGAGTGGAAATTATAAACGGTTGTAACGGCTTGGACTTGTTGGGCCTTTATGCCGGCTTTATCATTGCTTACCCCGGAGATATGCGGAAACGGTTATTTTTCCTTGGTAGCGGTCTGGTTTTATTATTCTTTTCAAATGCGCTTAGAATCGCGTTTTTTGCCCTATCCAGTCTTTATTTCCCGCAATATTGGGACCCGGTCCACATCTATAGTTCTTATGTATTTTTCTACCCGATTGTGTTAATATTGTGGTATCTATGGACTACCATGAGCGATCAGACCGCTATCTTTTCTGGCGCCGGTTTATCATCGGCCTGACCGCCATCGGCCTTGTTTACATCCTCTTTATCCGCCCCCTGCAAATCTATATCGTCCACCGGACTCCGCAACTTTGTTTCACTGCAGATCTTCAATAGTCAATATTAAACAGGATTAGACTATCACATCATTCTGAAGGATATTATACCGGCGGATTAAAATGACAATCCGTTCAATGAAGTTTTTAGCCACCCCTTGGTCCCCTCCTTGAGCAAGAAGACGGTGAGAACAGTTTCTGTGCTTGTTGAATACCTATCCTTATAGTAAGGAGGGGTTTCGAAGATGTGGAGGAATTGAGTAGTACCCGATTCAGAAGCAAAACCCCAACGCTTTTCTCAAAAGGTTGCAGGTAGAGCCAAACAGAAAAATTGCTCTTTCCTTTTTGAAGAAAAATATCTGTTGCCTCTGGTCGCAGAAATAATAAAATAAGCGGTGCCTTATATTGGAGGGGAGAAATTCATAATCATTGCACAGCAACAAACCTCTTGATTATTAGTAAAAAAGTAGGGTAGATTATCGGGAGTTTGAAATGGGATCGGGAGAAAGAAGAACATTCCTCGCCGGTTTTACAATTTGAACCAATAAATATCAAGGAGGCATTATGCCACGGACAAGCCGTTATTTGTTAACTCTATTCGTTTTGTTTAGTAGTGTTGTATATACTGCTAATGAACAAAAAGGTAACCAGACCCAGGGTAAACCGGGCACCGGGCGGGTTGATGAGCGGATAGCAGAAAATTACAGGAGCTCTTTAACTGGCGAGGCCGTAACAAAAAATGAGCTGGGAGTCTTCGATGAAAGCCCATCAGAGCCACACTTCTTCCGGGCCCAAGGCGATAGTATCTCCAACCCTTTTGTCATTGATTCCTTACCCTTTCATGATTCATCATCAACGGTTGGTTTTACACATGATTATAATGAAGCGTGTACTGCTACAACTGCCGGAGCTCCGGATGTTGTTTATGAACTGACTTTGGCTGCAGACCTTGGATATCCATTGATTATAGACTTGTGTGAATCATATTATGATACGAAAGTCTACGTATACGCTGCTGGAAACACCAGCGACCTCGTGGCTTGTAGTGATGATGATTGCACGGCTTCTCATGGTCAGGCCTACACGTCATACTTGGAAATACATCCAGATTCCATTCCCGCGGGAACCTACCATATTATCGTAGATGGATATGGTAGTAGTAGTTCAGGCAACTATGTTCTTGATGTTTATGAAGATATACCACCTACTGATCCTATATATACAGCTTTGGGTAGCACCATTGACTTTTTCGGTCATTTGTTGGGTTCCACTACAACCGGTTCGGTGTTGATTACCAACACCGGTGGCGACACCTTGGATATCTCTGCGGTTACCGTCAGCGGTACTGGCTTTAGCACCGCGGTTGATTCTTTATCCATTGCAGTTGGGGATACGGCAGCCATTGCGGTTTCTTTTGCCCCGACCATAGAACAAGATTATACCGGCATGTTGACCTTTAGCACCAATGATAGCACGATGCTAACCGACACCATTGCCCTATCTGGGTATGGCGTGGACGCTGTGCTCTTTGAGGGTTTTGATGCAGACATGATGCCGCCAACCGGATGGACAAAAACGCAAACAGGAAGCAATGGCTGGCAAAGTAATGACGCTGATGCAGATGGCAGCGGACGCTGTGCATATCACAACGACGACACTGGGGACCAAGACAGTTGGTTAATAACCCCTGAATTTGATCTTTCCAGCGCAACGGCACCCAGGTTAAGTTGGTGGAATAGAATTGATCTTTCATTTTATATCAACGGCGTGCATGATGTTTCCGTAAGCACAGACAGTGGCATAACCTGGACGGTTGTCGACAGCGGCATCCCTCTATCTGGTGAAGGAAATAATACTTGGTATGAGCGGATGGTGGACGTGTCAACATATGCCGGATCGTCATCGGTAATGATTGGATTTCATTATACTGGAAACTTTGCCGATGAATGGCATATTGATGATGTATCCGTTGCTGAACCACCTGATTATCCTATATATACGGCTTTGGACAGCGCCATTGACTTCGCCAATAATTTGTTGGGTTCCACCATAACCGATTCGGTGTGGATTACCAACACCGGTGGCGACACCTTGGATATCTCTGCGGTTACGGTCAGCGGTACTGGCTTTAGCACCGCGGTTGATTCTTTATCCATTGCAGTTGGGGATACGGCAGCCATTGCGGTTTCTTTTGCCCCGACCATAGAACAAGATTATACCGGCATGTTGACCTTTAGCACCAATGATAGCACGATGCTAACCGACACCATTGCCCTATCTGGGTATGGCGTGGACGCTGTGTTCTTTGAGGGTTTTGATGCAGACATGATGCCGCCAACCGGATGGACAAAAACGCAAACAGGAAGCAATGGCTGGCAAAGTAATGACGCTGATGCAGATGGCAGCGGACGCTGTGCATATCACAACGACGACACTGGGGCCCAAGACAGTTGGTTAATAACCCCTGAATTTGATCTTTCCAGCGCAACGGCACCCAGGTTAAGTTGGTGGAATAGAATTGATCTTTCATTTTATATCAACGGCGTGCATGATGTTTCCGTAAGCACAGACAGTGGCATAACCTGGACGGTTGTCGACAGCGGCATCCCCCTACCCGGTGAAGTAAATAATAATTGGTATGAGCGGATGGTGGATCTGCCAACATATGCCGGATCGTCGTCGGTAATGATTGGATTTCATTATACTGGAACCTATGCCGATGAATGGCATATTGATGATGTGTCCGTTATTGCACTGCCTGCGGTTACCATTTCTGACTCTTCCGGCTTCCGGATGATGTCAAGCCCGGTGTCGGGGCCGATATACGGCGACCTGTTGGATGAACTCTGGACCCAGGGCATGACCGGAGGTGATATTACATCTGATCTGGCGAATGTATGGACCTATTCCGATACCGGCTGGTCAGCGCTGACAGACATTACTTCTAGTGGCGATACTCTGACTGCCGGACAGGGGTTTTTGGTCTATGTGTTTGCCGATACGGATTTTGATGGGACTGATGACTTGCCGGTGACTTTGAGCATCAGCGGTACGAAAAACAGCGGCAGCATTACTGTCCCCAGTACCGGTTCCATCGCTGATAGTGCCTGGGCGCTGGCCGGCAACCCCTATGCATCGACCATCGTTTGGGATAGCGTCACCCAAACCAATGTGTCTGCAACTGCTTACGTATGGAATAACGCAATAGCAGATTATATTACCTGGAACGGCAACACGGGTGACTTAAGCAATGGTCTCATTGCCCCCTTTCAGGGTTTCTGGGTGCAAGGGGATGGTGGTGATGGTTCCATCACCATATTAATAGCAGATACATCTTCCACCGCTGGCACATTCTATAAAACCATGCATGACAGCACCGGCAGTATGAGTTTTACCATTACAGCGGACGCTTACAGCGATCAGGCTTATGTGTCGTTTACGAATAATGGGATGGCAGGTATGGACAATGCCGATGCCTATAAACTGTTGCCACTCACACCCAGCAAACGGGTAGTGGGGATCACTTATACAGATGGTCAGAGCCTGGCGATTAACAATTTGCCCTATATGATGGATGATGCCCTGGCCATTCCCCTTGACGTCATGTATCTGATGGTGGAGGGGGATACTAACTTTGTGACCGCGGAACATCCGGTAACCCTGACCTGGGACCTATCCAATTTGCCGGAGACTGTGGTGGGGTTGACCCTGACAGACAATATCACCAGTGATACCTATGACCTGTTGAACCCAGAGCAAGACGCGATCATCATTACCCCGGTGGCGAAGGGCAGCTTTTCAGCGGACGGTTCAGGTGGGGTAAATATTTATCCACAGCTCGGCGATAGCCACTTTACCTTAACGGTGGCCTACAGTGCATTGTCAGCGGAAGACGAATCCACTCTACCCAAAGAATTTGCTCTGCACCCGATCTATCCGAACCCCTTTAACCCCAGCGCCACAATTTCATTTGACATCCCCCCGGTAGAGACATATAACAATACGTTGCTGCGGGTATACGACATCAAGGGTCGGTGGGTGGCAACCCTGGTGGATGCCCCCTACAAACCGGGCACCCACACGGTGCAGTGGCACCCCCAGAACCTTTCCTCCGGACTGTACATAGTGCAGTTCAAGGCTGGAGATAAAACCTTTAACCAGAAGATCACCTTCATCAAGTAACCGGAAGCTATATTATGAAAGATAAACTCACAAGATTGGCTGTAATGCTATTCCCCTTGGTCACCATTATCAGTGCCCAACCCGGCTTTCCCGATGACCCGCCTCAGGGCCCCATCGGCGGACTGGGTTTGTTGGCCGCGGCCGGTGGCGCCCTGGCCATCAAAAAGTTGTGGGATAAGAAAAGAAAGTAATTTTTCACAGCTGGTTTCAGATTTTTATAGATTTCAATCGGGGTCAATCTGAAACACAAGTTTGCTCCGTTAACGGTTTTCCTGCTGAAAGCTGGGGGTGTATACGCCGCCTGGCAGCTGTTGTATGACTGGGGGTACTCCCGGATGGACGGTTGGATACTTGGTTGAGCTTTTCCGGAGTGGCTCTGGCCCATGGATTTTTATCTTTCTTTGGCTGGGAGGTGGAATCCACAGGCCGGTTCATTGCCTGTATTGGTTCCCGGGGAGTGGAAATTATAAAATAAGCGGTGCCTTATATTGGAGGGGGGAAATTCATAACAATTGCACAGCAACAAAACCCTTGATTATTAGTAAACAAGTAGGGTAGATTACCAAACATTTGAAATAAGGTAGGGCGAGAGAAAAGCATTCCTCGCCGGTTTTACAATTTGAACCCACAAACACTAAAGAGGAATTATGCTACAGACAAGCCGTTATTTGTTAACCCTATTCGTCTTGTTTAGTAGTGTTGTATATACTGCTGATGCACAAAAAAGTGACCAAGCCCAAGGTGAACCGGGCTACGGCCAGGTTGATGAGCGGATAGAGCTTGAAGAGGTGGGGCTCATTGGCCAATCCATCGCCACCAGCAGGCAGAGAACAGATGTAAATAGAACAACAACATATTTTTTTGAGGGTTTTGATGCAGATACGATGCCGCCAACCGGATGGACAGAAACGCATACAGGAAGCCATGGCTGGCGAAGTACTGGTTCCACTGATGCAGATAGCGGCAGTAGTGCTGGGCGCTGTGCATATCACAACGACGATACTGGGGACCAAGACAGTTGGTTAATAAGCTCTGAACTTGATCTTTCCAGCGCAACGGCACCCAGGTTAACTTGGTGGAATAGACTTGAACGTCTTGATTGGATCGATGAGCAGACCCAACATGATGTTTCCGTAAGCACAGACAGCGGCGCAACCTGGACAGTTGTCGGCAGCGGCTTCCCCCTACCCGGTGAACTAGATAATAGGTGGTATGAGCGGGTTGTGACTCTGCCAGCATACGCCGGATCGTCATCGGTAATGATTGGATTTCATTTTGTTGCAAATAGTCGTGATAGATGGTTTATTGATGATGTATCCGTTGCTGAAGCACCTGATTATCCTATATATACGGCTCTGGGCAGTGCCATTAAATTTGCCGGTAATGTGTTGGTTTCCCCCACAACCGATTCGTTGTTGATTAGAAACACCGGCGGCGATACCTTGAAGATCTCTGCGGTTACGGTCAGCGGTCCTGGCTTTAGCACCGTGGTTGATTCTTTATCCATGGCATTCGGGGATACGGCAGCCATTGCGGTTTCTTTTGCCCCGACCGCAGCACAAGATTATACCGGCATGTTGACCTTTGCCACCAATGATAGCATGATGCTAACCGATACCATTGCTCTATCTGGGTACGGTGTGGACGCGATGTTCTTTGAAGATTTTGATCCCCATGTGGGCTTCAGTAAGGAACTGCCTGTGCGCTTCAATAAGGGACTGCCCATGGCTGGCTGGACCATTGTTGACGGCAATGGCGACGCCGACTCTATTCCGCAACACGAACGGACCTGGTTCCATGATCGTCGTTTTGGTGTGAATGGCAGTGGTAACATGAGAGTATTTATAGGCCTTAAGAACAATTATTCTGCCAATGAACAATTGACCACCCCTAGCTTTACGGTGACCGAACCCGCTGCAGTGTCCATGGATGTAAGTAGGGATAATAACCTACAGCCCTTGAATGTGATCCAGGTAAACAGTGATGGTACCAGAGATACACTGGGCACCGTAACGCCGGGCACAAGCTATGATAACTATAGCATTGTATTGAACGACACGGGCACCATGCAGATTGAATTTGATTTCAGTCCATCAAATAACAGTGCTACCTATTTAGATCTGGATAATGTGAAAGTTGCTGCACTGTCCGATCCAGTATATACGGCTCTACGCAACGGCAGTGCCATTGACTTTGTCGATAATGTGTTGGGTTCTACCACAACCGATTCGGTGTTGATTACCAATACCGGCGTCGACACTTTGGATATCTCTGCGGTTACGGTCAGCGGTACTGGCTTTAGCACCGCGGTTGATTCTTTATCCATTGCAGTTGGGGATACGGCAGCCATTGCGGTTTCTTTTGCCCCGATCGCAGCACAAGATTATACCGGCATGTTAACCTTTACCACCAACGATCCTACGGTGCCGACCGACACTATTACCATTGCCCTATCTGGGTACGGTGTGGACGCTATATTCTTTGAAGATTTTGATCCCCCTACGGGTTCCTATACGGAGCTGCCCATGGACGGCTGGACTATTGTTGACGGCAATGGCGACGCCACCTCCATTCCAGAATATGAACGGACTTGGTACCATGATACCCTAGGTGTGGATGGCAGTGGTAACATGGAAGTATATATGGGTAGTCGCAACAGTTATTCCGCCAGCGAACAATTGACCACCCCCAGCTTTACGGTGACCTTGCCCGCTGCAGTGTACATGGATGTATCTTGGGATGGTAATCAACAACCTCCTCTCAATGTGATCCAGGTAAACAGTGATAGTACCAAAGATACACTGGGCATCATAACGCCGGGCACAAGCTATGATAACTATAGCTTTGTATTGAACGACACTGGCACCATGCAGATTGAATTTTATTTCAGTCCACCTGCCGGTGGCAGTACTGCCAATTTACACCTGGATAATGTGAAAGTTGCTGCATTGCCCTATCCAGTATATACAGCTCTGGGCAGCGCCATTGACTTTGGCAGGTATTTATTGGGTTCCACCACAACCGATTCGGTCTTGATTACCAACACCGGCAGCGACACCTTGGATATCTCTGCGGTTACAGTCAGCGGTACTGGCTTTAGCACCGCGGTTGATTCTTTATTCATTGCAGTTGGGGATACGGCAGCCATTGCGGTTTCTTTTGCCCCGAGCGCAGCACAAGATTATACCGGCATGTTGACCTTTACCACCAACGATCCTACGGTGCCGACCGACACCATTACCATTGCCCTATCTGGGGAAGGCGTGGACGCTGTGTTCTTTGAGGGTTTTGATGCAGACACGATGCCGCCAACTGGATGGACAGAAACGCATACAGGAAGCAATGGCTGGCAAAGTTATAACATTGATGCGGATGGCAGTGGACGCTGTGCACGGCACAACAATGACAGTGGGAACCAAGAGAGTTGGTTAAAGACCCCTGAACTTGATCTTTCCAGCACAATGGTACCCAGGTTAATTTGGTGGAATAGAATTGATTTTTCATCTTCGATCAACGGCGTCCATCATGTTTTGGTAAGCACAAACAGCGGTACAAGCTGGACGGTTGTCTCCAGTGGCGTCCCCCTATCCGATGAAGGAGATAATAATTGGTATGAGCGGATTGTGGATCTGCCAACATATGCTGGATCATCATCGGTAATAATTGCATTTCGTTATACTGGAAACAATGCCGATGCATGGCATATTGATGATGTATACATTGTTGCATTGCCTTCCAATCCAGTATATACGGCTTTGGACAGCGCCATTGACTTTGCCGATAATCTGTTGGGTTCCACCACAACCGATTCGGTCTTGATTACCAACACCGGCACCGACACCTTGGATATCTCTGCGGTTACGGTCAGCGGTACTGGCTTTAGCACCGCAGTTACTTCTTTATCCATTGCAGTTGGAGATACGGCAGCCATTGCGGTTTCTTTTGCCCCGATCGTAGCACAAGATTATACTAGCATGCTGACCTTTAGCACCAATGATAGCACGATGCTAACCGATACCATTGCCCTGTCTGGGTACGGTGTGGACGCGGTGTTCTTTGAAGATTTTGATCCCCCTACGGGTTCCTATACGGATCTGCCCATGGACGGCTGGACTATTGTTGACGGCAATGGCGACGCCACCTCCATTCCGCAACACTGGCGAACTTGGTACCATGATGACGAAGGTGTGGATAGCAGTGGTAACATGAGAGTATATATAGGTAGGCACAACAGTTATTTCGCCAGCGAACAATTGACCACCCCCAGCTTTACGGTGACTGAGCCCGCTGCAGTGTCCATGGATGTAAGCAGGGGAGGTAGCCAACGCTCCCTCAATGTGATCCAGGTAAACAGTGATAGTACCAAAGACACACTGGGCACCATAACGCCGGGCACAAGCTATGATAACTATAGCTTTGTATTGAACGACACTGGCACCATGCAGATTGAATTTGATTTCAGTCCGGATTCCGGTGGCAGTTTTGCCTATTTAAACCTGGATAATGTGAAAGTTGCTGCACTGCCCTATCCAGTATATACAGCTCTGGGCAGCGCCATTGACTTTGGCAGGTATTTATTGGGTTCCACCACAACCGATTCGGTCTTGATTACCAACACCGGCAGCGACACCTTGGATATCTCTGCGGTTACAGTCAGCGGTACTGGCTTTAGCATCGCGGTTGATTCTTTATCCATTGCAGTTGGGGATACGGCCGCCATTGACGTTTCTTTTGCCCCGACCGCAGCACAAGATTATACCGGCATGTTGACCTTTAGCACCAATGATAGCACGATGCTAACTGATACCATTGCTCTATCTGGGTACGGTGTGGATGCTGTATTCTTTGAAGATTTTGATCCCTATACGGGCTCCAATACGGACCTGCCCATGGACGGCTGGACTATTGTTGACGGCAATGGCGACGCCGACTCCATTCCGCAACTCTACCGAACTTGGTACCATGATGATGAAGGTGTGGATGGCAGTGGTAACATGGTGGCATCTATAGGCTCTAACAACAGTTATTCTGCCAGCGAACAATTGATCACCCCCAGCTTTACGGTGACCGAGCTCTCTGGTGTGTACATGGATGTATATCATCATGGTGTTTTTAATCAAGAATCTTTCAATGTGATCCAGGTAAACAGTGATGGTACCAAAGACACACTGGCCACCATAATGCCGGGCACAAGCTATAATAACTATACCATTGTATTGAACGACACGGGCACCATGCAGATTGAATTTGATTTCAGTCCAGTTCCCGGTAGTGGTCCTATCTATTTAAAGCTGGATAATGTGAAAGTTGCTACACTGCCTTCCGATCCAGTATATACAGCTCTGGACAGTGCCATTGACTTCGTCGATAATGTGTTGGGTTCTACCACAACCGATTCGGTGTTGATTAGAAACACCGGCGTCGACACTTTGGATATCTCTGCGGTTACGGTCAGCGGTACTGGCTTTAGCACCGCGGTTGATTCTTTATCCATTGCAGTTGGGGATACGGCCGCCATTGCGGTTTCTTTTGCCCCGATCGCAGCACAAGATTATACCGGCATGTTAACCTTTGCCACCAACGATCCTACGATGCTAACCGACACCATTCCCCTATCTGGGTACGGTGTGGACGCGGTGTTCTTTGAAGATTTTGATCCCCCTACGGGCTTCTATACTGACCTGCCCATGGAGGGCTGGACCATTGTTGATGGTAATGGCGACGCCACCTCCCTTCCGGAATACCAACGGACTTGGTACCATGATGACTTGGGTGTGGATAGCAGTGGTAACATGAGAGTATATATAGGCAGTCGCAACAATTATTCTGCTAGCGAACAATTGACCACCCCCAGCTTTACGGTGACCGGACCCTCTGTAGTATCAATGGATCTAGATTGGGATAATTTTCCACACCCCCTCAATGTGATCCAGGTAAACAGTGATAGTACCAAAGATACACTGGGCACCATAACGCCGGGCCGACTGAGCTATGATAACTATACCATTGGATTGAACGACACTGGCACCATGCAGATTGAATTTGATTTCAGTCCAGATTCTGGTGGCCCTTATTGCTATTTAGACCTGGATAATGTGAAAATTGCTGCATTGCCTGGGGTTACCATTTCTGATTCTTCCGGCTTCCGGATGATGTCAAGCCCGGTGTCGGGGCCGATATACGGCGACCTGTTGGCTGAACTCTGGACCCAAGGCATGACCGGAGGTGATCTTACATCCGGGCCAGCAAATGTATGGACCCATTCCGATACCGGCTGGTCAGCGCTGACAGACATTACTCCTAGTGGCGATACTCTGACCGCCGGGCAGGGGTTTTTGATCTATGTGTTTGCCGATACGGATTTTGATGGGACTGATGACTTGCCGGTGACCTTGATCGTCAGCGGTACGGAAAACAGCGACAGCATTACTGTCCCCAGTGTCGGTTCCATCGCTGATAGTGCCTGGGAATTGGCCGGCAACCCCTATGCATCAACCATCGTTTGGGATAGCGTCACCCAAACCAATGTGTCTGCAACTGCTTACGTATGGAATAACGCAATAGCAGATTATATTACCTGGAACGGCAACACGGGTGGCTTAAGCAATGGTCTCATTGCCCCCTTTCAGGGTTTCTGGGTTCAAGGGAATGGCGGTAGTGGTTCAATCACTATTCAAGAAGCAGACAGATCTTCCACCACTGGCACATTCTATAAAACCATGCATGACAGCAGTACCGGCAGTATGAGTTTTACCATTACAGCGGGCGCTTACAGCGATCAGGCTTATGTATCCTTTATGGATAATGGGATGGCAGGTATAGACAATGGCGATGCCTATAAACTGCTGCCACTCACATCCAGCGAACGGGTAGTGGGGATTGCTTATGCAGACGGCAAGAGCCTGGCGATTAACAATTTACCCTATGTGATGGATGATGCCCTGGCCATCCCTTTTGACGTCATGTATTTGACGGTGGAGGGGGATACTAACTTTGTAACCGCGGAACATCCGGTAACCCTGACCTGGGACCTATCCAATTTGCCAGAGACTGTGGTGGGGTTGACCCTGACAGACAATATCACCAGTGATACCTATGACCTGTTGAACCCAGAGCAAGACGCGATCATCATTACCCCGGTGGCGAAGGGCAGCTTTTCAGCGGACGGTTCAGGTGGGGTAAATATTTATCCACAGCTCGGCGATAGCCACTTTACCTTAACGGTGGCCTACAGTGCATTGTCAACGGAAGACGAATCCACTTTACCAAAAGAATTTGCTCTGCACCGGATCTATCCGAACCCCTTTAACCCCAGCGCCACAATTTCATTTGACATCCCCCCGGTAGAGACATATAACAATACGTTGCTGCGGGTATACGACATCAAGGGTCGGCGGGTGGCAACCCTGGTGGATGCCCCCTACAAACCGGGCACCCACACGGTGCAGTGGCACCCCCAGAACCTTTCCTCCGGACTGTACATAGTGCAGTTCAAGGCTGGAGATAAAACCTTTAACCAGAAGATCACCTTCATCAAGTAACAGGAGGAAGCTATATTATGAAAGATACACTCACAAGATTGGTTGTAATGCTATTCCCCTTGGTCACCATTATCAGTGCCCAACCCGGCTTTCCCGATGACCCGCCTCAGGGCCCCATCGGTGGACTGGGGTTGTTGGCTGCGGCCGGTGGCGCTCTGGCCATCAAAAAGTTGTGGGATAAGAAAAGAAAGTAATTTTTCACAGCTGGTTTCATATTTTTATAGATTTCAATCGGGGTTGATCTGAAGAACAAGTTTGCTCCGTTAACGGTTTTCCTACTGAAAGCTGGGGGTGTATACGCCGCCTGGCAGCTGTTGTATGACCTGGTGATACTCCCGGATGGACGGTTGGATACCGGGTTGAGCTTTTCCGGGGTGGCTCTGGCCCATGGATTTTTATCTTTCTTTGGCTGGGAGGTGGAATCCACAGGCCGGTTCATTGCCTGTATTGGTTCCCGGGGAGTGGAAATTATAAAATAAGCGGTGCCTTATATTGGAGGGGGGAAATTCATAACAATTGCACAGCAACAAAACCCTTGATTATTAGTAAACAAGTAGGGTAGATTACCAAACATTTGAAATAAGGTAGGGCGCGAGAAAAGCATTCCTCGCCGGTTTTACAATTTGAACCAATAAATATCAAGGAGGCATTATGCCACGGACAAGCCGTTATTTGTTAACCCTATTCGTTTTGTTTAGTAGTGTTGTGTATACTGCTGATGCACAAAAAAGTAACCAAGCCCAGGGTAAACCGGGCACCGGGCGGGTTGATGAGCGGATAGCAGAAAATTACAGGCGCTCTTTAACTGGCGAGGCCGTAACAAAAAATGAGCTGGGAGTCTTCGATGAAAGCCCATCAGAGCCACACTTCTTCCGGGCCCAAGGCGATAGTATCTCCAACCCTTTTGTCATTGATTCCTTACCCTTTCATGATTCATCATCAACGGTTGGTTTTACACATGATTATAATGAAGCGTGTACTGCTACAACTGCCGGAGCTCCGGATGTTGTTTATGAACTGACTTTGGCTGCAGACCTTGGATATCCATTGATTATAGACTTGTGTGAATCATATTATGATACGAAAGTCTATGTGTACGCTGATGGAAACACCAGCGACCTCGTGGCTTGTAATGATGATTTCTGTACGGCTTCTCATGGTCAGAGCTGGACGTCATACTTGGAAATACATCCAGATTCCATTCCAGCGGGAACTTACCATATTATCGTAGATGGATATGGCAGTACTAGTTCAGGCACCTATGTTCTTGATGTTTATGAAGATATACCACCTAATTATCCTATATATACGGCTTTGGGTAGTGCCATTGACTTTTTCGGTCATTTGTTGGGTTCCACTACAACCGGTTCGGTGTTGATTACCAACACCGGTGGCGACACCTTGGATATCTTTGCGGTTACCGTCAGCGATACTGACTTCAGCACTACGGTTGATTCTTTATCCATTGCAGTTGGAGATACGGCCGCCATTGACGTTTCTTTTGCCCCGACCATAGAACAAGATTATACCGGCATGTTGACCTTTGCCACCAACGATACCACGATGCTGACCGACACCATTGCCCTGTCTGGGTATGGCGTGGACGCTGTGTTCTTTGAAGATTTTGATCCCTATACGGGCTCCGTTACGGATCTGCCCATGGCTGGCTGGACCATTGTTGACGGTAATGGCGACGCCGACTCCATTCCGCAACGCTGGCGAACCTGGTACCATGATTTTGACGGTGTGGATAACAGTGGTAACATGGTGGCATATATAGGCTTTACCAACAGTTATTCTGCCAGCGAGCAATTGACTACCCCCAGCTTTACGGTGACCGAGCCCTCTGGTGTGTACATGGATGTAGATAGGGATAATAATCAACAGCCCTTGAATGTGATCCAGGTAAACAGTGATAGTACCAGAGATACACTGGGGACCATAACGCCGGGCACAAGTTATGATAACTATAGCTTTGTATTGAACGACACGGGCACCATGCAGATTGAATTTGATTTCAGTCCAGATTCCGGTGGCAGTTTTGCCTATTTAAATCTGGATAATGTGAAAGTTGCTGCACTGCCTACTGATCCAATATATACGGCTCTGAGCAACGCCATTGACTTCGCCGATAATGTGTTGGGTTCCACCACAACCGATTCGGTGTGGATTACCAACGCCGGCGGCGACACCTTGGATATCTCTGCGGTTACGGTCAGCGGTACTGGCTTTAGCACCGCGGTTACTTCTTTATCCATTGCTGGGGATACGGCAGCCATTGCGGTTTCTTTTGCCCCGACCATAGAACAAGATTATACCGGCATGTTGACCTTTAGCACCAATGATAGCACGATGCTAACCGACACCATTGCCCTATCTGGGTATGGCGTGGACGCTGTGCTCTTTGAGGGTTTTGATGCAGACATGATGCCGCCAACCGGATGGACAAAAACGCAAACAGGAAGCAATGGCTGGCAAAGTAATAGTACCACTGATGCAGATAGCGGCAGTAGTGCTGGGCGCTGTGCATATCACAACGACGACACTGGGGCCCAAGACAGTTGGTTAAAGACCCCTGAATTTGATCTTTCCAGCGCAATGGCACCCAGGTTAATTTGGTGGAATAGAATTGATTTTTCATCTTTTATCAACGGCGTGCATGATGTTTCCGTAAGCACAGACAACGGCATAACCTGGACGGTTGTCGACAGCGGCATCCCCCTACCCGGTGAAGTAAATAATAATTGGTATGAGCGGATGGTGGATCTGCCAACATATGCCGGATCGTCATCGGTAATGATTGGATTTCATTATACTGGAACCCATGCCGATGAATGGCATATTGATGATGTGTCCGTTATTGCACTGCCTGCGGTTACTATTTCCGGCTCTTCCGGTTTCCGGATGATGTCAAGCCCGGTGTCGGGGCCGATATACGGCGACCTGTTGGATGAACTCTGGACCCAGGGCATGACCGGAGGTGATATTACATCTGATCTGGCGAATGTATGGACCTATTCCGATACCAGCTGGTCAGCGCTGACAGACATTAGTCCGAGTGGCGATACTCTGACCGCCGGGCAGGGGTTTTTGGTCTATGTGTTTGCCGATACGGATTTTGATGGGACTGATGACTTGCCGGTGACCTTGAGCATCAGCGGTACGGAAAACAGCGGCAGCATTACTGTCCCCAGTACCGGTTCCATCGCTGATGATGCCTGGGAGCTGGCCGGCAACCCCTATGCATCAACCATCGTTTGGGATAGCGTCACCCAAACCAATGTGTCTGCAACTGCTTACGTATGGAATAACGCAATAGCAGATTATATTAGCTGGAACGGGATCACGGGTGACTTAAGCAATGGCCTCATTGCCCCCTTTCAGGGTTTCTGGGTACAAGGGAATGGCGGTAGTGGTTCCATCACCATATTAATAGCAGATACATCTTCCACCGCTGGCACATTCTATAAAACCATGCATGACAGCAGTACCGGCAGTATGAGTTTTACCATTACAGCGGACGCTTACAGCGATCAGGCTTATGTGTCCTTTACGAATAATGGGATGGCAGGTATGGACAATGCGGATGCCTATAAACTGTTGCCACTCACCGTGAGTGAACGGGTAGTGGGGATTGCTTATGCAGATGGTCAGAGCCTGGCGATTAACAATTTGCCCTATGTGATGGATGATGCCTTGGCCATTCCCCTTGACGTCATGTATTTGACGGTGGATGAGAACAATCACTTTGTGACCGCGGAACATGAGGTAACCCTGACCTGGGACCTATCCAATTTGCCGGAGACTGTGGTGGGGTTGACCCTGACAGACAATATCACCAGTGATACCTATGACCTGTTGAACCCAGAGCAAGACGCGATCATCATTACCCCGGTGGCGAAGGGCAGCTTTTTAGCGGACGGTTCAGGTGGGGTAAATATTTATCCACAGCTCGGCGATAGCCACTTTACCTTAACGGTGGCCTACAGTGCATTGTCAGCGGAAGACGAATCCACTCTACCCAAAGAATTTGCTCTGCACCGGATCTATCCGAACCCCTTTAACCCCAGCGCCACAATTTCATTTGACATCCCCCCGGTAGAGACATATAACAATACGTTGCTGCGGGTATACGACATCAAGGGTCGGCGGGTGGCAACCCTGGTGGATGCCCCCTACAAACCGGGCACCCACACAGTGCAGTGGCGCCCACAGAACATTTCCTCCGGACTGTACATAGTGCAGTTCAAGGCTGGAGATAAAACCTTTAACCAGAAGATCACCTTCATCAAGTAACCGGAAGTTATATTATGAAAGATACACTCACAAGATTGGCTGTAATGCTATTCCCCTTGGTCACCATTATCAGTGCCCAACCCGGCTTTCCCGATGACCCGCCTCAGGGTCCCATCGGTGGACTGGGGTTGTTGGCTGCGGCCGGTGGCGCCCTGGCCATCAAAAAGTTGTGGGATAAGAAAAGAAAGTAATTTTTCACAGCTGGTTTCAGATTTTTATAGATTTCAATCGGGGTTAATCTGAAGAACAAGTTTGCTCCGTTAACGGTTTTCCTGCTGAAAGCTGGGGGTGTATACGCCGCCTGGCAGCTGTTGTATGACTGGGGGTACTCCCGGATGGACGGTTGGATACTTGGTTGAGCTTTTCCGGAGTGGCTCTGGCCCATGGATTTTTATCTTTCTTTGGCTGGGAGGTGGAATCCACAGGCCGGTTCATTGCCTGTATTGGTTCCCGGGGAGTGGAAATTATAAAATAAGCGGTGCCTTATATTGGAGGGGGGAAATTCATAACAATTGCACAGCAACAAAACCCTTGATTATTAGTAAACAAGTAGGGTAGATTACCAAACATTTGAAATAAGGTAGGGCGAGAGAAAAGCATTCCTCGCCGGTTTTACAATTTGAACCCACAAACACTAAAGAGGAATTATGCTACAGACAAGCCGTTATTTGTTAACCCTATTCGTTTTGTTTAGTAGTGTTGTATATACTGCTAATGCACAAAAAGGTAACCAGGCCCAGGGTAAACCGGGCTACGGCCAGGTTGATGAGCGGATAGCAGAAAATTACAGGCACTATTTAACTGGCGAGGCCATAACAAAAAATGAACTGATCGAGCTTGAAGAGGTGGGGTTAATTGGCCAATCCATCGCCACCCGCAGGCAGAGAACAGATGTAAATAGAACAACAACATATCTTTTTGAAGATTTTGATCCCTATACGGGCTCTTATACTGACCTGCCCATGGCTGGTTGGACCATTGTTGACGGCAATGGCGACGCCGACTCCATTCCGCAATACCAACGGACTTGGTACCATGATGACAAAGGTGTGGATGGCAGTGGTAACATGGTGGCATATATAGGTTCTAACAACAGTTATTATGCCAGCGAACAATTAGTTACCCCCAGCTTTACGGTGACCGGACCCTCTGCAGTATCCATGGATGTAGATAGGGGAGGTAGCCAACGCCCCCTCAATGTGATCCAGGTAAACAGTGATGGTACCAAAGATACACTGGGGACCATAACGCCGGGCACAAGCTATAATAACTATACCATTGTATTGAACGACACGGGCACCATGCAGATTGAATTTGATTTCAGTCCAGATTCTGGTGGCAATTTTACCTATTTAAACCTGGATAATGTGAAAGTTATTGCCCTGCCTGCGGTTACCATTTCTGACTCTTCCGGTTTCCGGATGATGTCAAGCCCAGTGTCGGGGCCCATATACGGCGACCTGTTGGCTGAACTCTGGACCCAAGGCATGACCGGAGGTGATCTTACATCCGGGCCAGCAAATGTATGGACCTATTCCGATACCGGCTGGTCAGCGCTAACAGACATTAGTTCTAGTGGCGATACTCTGACCGCCGGACAGGGGTTTTTGGTCTATGTGTTTGCCGATACGGATTTTGATGGGACTGATGACTTGCCGGTGACCTTGGGCATCAGCGGTACGGAGAACAGCGGCAGCATCACTGTCCCCAGTACCGGTTCCATCGCTGATGGTGACTGGGAGCTGGCCGGCAACCCCTATGCATCGACCATCGTTTGGGATAGCGTCACCCAAACCAATGTGTCTGCAACTGCTTACGTCTGGAATAACGCAATAGCAGATTATATTAGCTGGAACGGGACCACGGGTAGCTTAAGCAATGGTCTCATTGCCCCCTTTCAGGGTTTCTGGGTTCAAGGGGATGGTGGTGATGGTTCAATCATTATTCAAGAAGCAGATACATCTTCCACCGCTGGCACATTCTATAAAACCATGCATGACAGCAGTACCGGCAGTATGAGTTTTACCATTACAGCGGGCGCTTACAGCGATCAGGCTTATGTATCCTTTATGGATAATGGGATGGCAGGTATAGACAATGGCGATGCCTATAAACTGCTGCCACTCACATCCAGCGAACGGGTAGTGGGGATTGCTTATGCAGACGGCAAGAGCCTGGCGATTAACAATTTACCCTATATGATGGATGATGCTATCGTCATCCCTTTTGACGTCATGTATTTGACGGTGGAGGGGGATACTAACTTTGTAACCGCGGAACATGAGGTAACCCTGACCTGGGACCTATCCAATTTGCCAGAGACTGTGGTGGGGTTGACCCTGACAGACAATATCACCAGTGATACCTATGATCTGTTGAACCCAGAGCAAGACGCGATCTTCATTACCCCGGTGGCGAAGGGCAGCTTTTCAGCGGACGGTTCAGGTGGGGTAAATATTTACCCACAGCTCGGCGATAGCCACTTTACCTTAACGGTGGCCTACAGTGCATTGTCAGCGGAAGACGAATCCACTCTACCCAAAGAATTTGCTCTGCACCGGATCTATCCGAACCCCTTTAACCCCAGCGCCACAATTTCATTTGACATCCCCCCGGTAGAGACATATAACAATACGTTGCTGCGGGTATACGACATCAAGGGTCGGTGGGTGGCAACCCTGGTGGATGCTCCCTACAAACCGGGCACCCACACGGTGCAGTGGCACCCCCAGAACATTTCCTCCGGACTGTACATAGTGCAGTTCAAGGCTGGAGATAAAACCTTTAACCAGAAGATCACCTTCATCAAGTAACAGGAAGAGGCTATATTATGAAAGATACACTCACAAGATTGGCTGTAATGCTATTCCCCTTGGTCACCATTATCAGTGCCCAACCCGGCTTTCCCGATGACCCGCCTCAGGGCCCCATCGGCGGACTGGGATTGTTGGCTGCTGCCGGTGGCGCCCTGGCCATCAAAAAGTTGTGGGATAAGAAAAGAAAGTAATTTTTCACAGCTGGTTTCAGATTTTTATAGATTTCAATCGTGGTCAATCTGAAGAACAAGTTTGCTCCGTTAACGGTTTTCCTGCTGAAAGCCGGGGGTGTATACGCCGCCTGGCAACTGTTGTATGACTGGGGGTACTCCCGGATGGACGATTGGATACCTGGTTGAGCTTTTCCGGGGTGGCTCTGGCCCATGGATTTTTATCTTTCTTTGGCTGGGAGGTGGAATCCACAGGCCGGTTCATTGCCTGTATTGGTTCCCGGGGAGTGGAAATTATAAAATAAGCGGTGCCTTATATTGGAGGGGGGAAATTCATAACAATTGCACAGCAACGAAACCCTTGATTATTAGTAAATGAGTAGGGTAGATTACCGGATATTTGAAATAAGGATAGGGTGCGAGAAAGGCATTTCTCACACCGCTGGTTTTACAATTTGAACCCACAAACACTAAAGAGGAATTATGCTACAGACAAGCCGTTATTTGTTAACCCTATTCGTCTTGTTTAGTAGTGTTGTATATACTGCTGATGCACAAAAAAGTGACCAAGCTCAAGGTGAACCGGGCTATGGCCAGGTTGATGAACGGATCGCAGAAAATTACAGGCGCTATTTAACTGGCAAGGCCGTAACAAAAAATGAGCGGATAGAGCTTGAGGAGGTGGGGTTAATTGGCCAATCCATCGCCACCAACAGGCAGAGAACAGATGTAAATAGAACAACATATTTTTTTGAGGGTTTTGATGCAGATACGATGCCGCCAACCGGATGGACAGAAACGTATACGGGAAGCAATGGCTGGCAAAGTAATAGTACCACTGATGCAGATAGCGGCAGTAGCACTGGGCACTGTGCATATCACGACAACGACATTTGGAACCAAGACAGTTGGTTAAAGACCCCTGAACTTGATCTTTCCAGCGCAACGGCACCCAGGTTCACTTGGTGGAATAGAGTTGTTTATTCAGCTGGTATCAACGGCGTGCATGATATTTCCGTAAGCACAGACAGCGGCGCAACCTGGACGGTTGTCGACAGCGGCATCCCCTTACCTGGTGAAGCAGATTGGAGTTGGTATGAGCGGATTGTGAATCTGTCAGCATACGCCGGATCGTCATCGGTAATGATTGGATTTCATTATATATCTGGATACTATGCCGATAGATGGTATATTGATGATGTATCCGTTGCTGAACTGCCTCCCGATCCAGTATATACGGCTCTGGGCGGCCCCATTGACTTTTTCGGTAATGTATTGGGTTCCACCACAACCGATTCGGTGTGGATTAGAAACACCGGCGGCGACACCTTGGAGATATCTGCGGTTACAGTCAGCGGTACTGGCTTTAGCACTGCGGTTGATTCTTTATCCATTGCAACTTGGGATACGGCAGCCCTTGCGGTTTCTTTTGCCCCGATCGCAGCACAAGATTATACCAGCATGTTGACCTTTAGCACCAATGATAGCACGATGCTAACCGACACCATTGCCCTATCTGGGTACGGTGTGGACGCGGTGTTCTTTGAAGATTTTGAGCCCTATACGGGCTCCTATACGGAACTGCCCATGGACGGCTGGACCATTGTTGACGGCAATGGCGACGCCACCTCCATTCCGCAACGCTACCGAACTTGGTACCATCGTAACTGGGGTGTGGATAACAGTGGTAACATGACAGTATATATAGGCAGTCGCAACAGTTATTCTGCCAGCGAACAATTAATCACCCCCAGCTTTACGGTGACCGAACCCGCTGCAGTGTTCATGGATGTAAGCAGGCATTATAATTATCCACACCCCCTCAATGTGATCCAGGTAAACAGTGATAGTACCAGAGATACACTGGGGACCATAACGCCGGGCGGCTGGTATGATAATTATGGCTTGGTATTGAATGACACGGGCACCATGCAGATTGAATTTGATTTCAGTCCGGATTCTGGTAGCGCTTCTAACTCTTTAAACCTGGATAATGTGAAAGTTGCTACAGTGCCTCCCGATCCAGTATATCGGGCTCTGGGCAGTGCTATTGACTTTGCCGGTAATGTATTGGGTTCCACCCCAACCGATTCGGTGTGGATTACCAACACCGGTGGCGACACCTTGAAGATTTCTGCGGTTACCGTCAGCGGTACTGGCTTTAGCACCACGGTTGATTCTTTATCCATTGCAACTTGGGATACGGCCGCCCTTGCGGTTTCTTTTGCCCCGACCATAGCACAAGATTATACCAGCATGTTGACCTTTAGCACCAATGATAGCACGATGCTGACCGCCACCATTCCCCTATCTGGGTACGGCGTGGACGCGGTGTTCTTTGAAGATTTTGATCCCCCTATGGGCTCCTTGACGAATCTGCCCATGGATGGCTGGACTATTGTTGACGGCAATGGCGACGCCGACTCCATTCCGCAATACCAACGGACTTGGTACCATCGTACCTGGGGTGTGAATAACAGTGGTAACATGGTGGCATTTATAGGCGGGAGCAACAGTCGTGAAGCCAGCGAACAATTGATCACTCCCAGCTTTACGGTGACCGAACCCGCTGCAGTGTCAATGGATGTAAATAGTGCTTTTGTTCCAGCCCCTCTCAATGTGATCCAGGTCAACAGTGATGGTACCAAAGATACACTGGGGACCATAACGGCGGGCACAAGCTATAATAACTATAGCATTGTATTGAACGACACGGGCACCATGCAGATTGAATTTGATTTCAGTCCGGATTCCGGTAGCAGTACTACCTTTTTAAACCTGGATAATGTGAAAGTTGCTGCACTGTCTGTGGTCATTTCTGATTCTTCCGGTTTCCGGATGATGTCAAGCCCGGTGTCGGGGCCCATATACGGCGACCTGTTGGCTGAACTCTGGACCCAAGGCATGACCGGAGGTGATCTTACATCTGGGCCAGCCAATGTATGGACCTATTCCGATACCGGCTGGTCAGCGCTGACAGACATTAGTGCTAGTGGCGATACTCTGACCGCCGGACAGGGGTTTTTGGTCTATGTGTTTGCCGATACGGATTTTGATGGGACTGATGACCTGCCGGTGACCTTGAGCGTCAGCGGTACGGAAAACAGCGGTAGCATTACTGTTCCCAGTGTCGGTTCCATCGCTGATAGTGCCTGGGAATTGGCCGGCAACCCCTATGCATCAACCATCGTTTGGGATAGCGTCACCCAAACCAATGTATCTGCAACTGTTTACGTATGGGATAACGCAATAGCAGATTATATTAGCTGGAATGGGATCACGGGTGACTTAAGCAATGGTCTCATTGCCCCCTTTCAGGGTTTCTGGGTACAAGGGAATGGCGGTAGTGGTTCAATCACTATTCAAGAAGCAGACAGATCTTCCACCACTGGCACATTCTATAAAACCATGCATGACAGCAGTACCGGCAGTATGAGTTTTACCATTACAGCGGGCGCTTACAGCGATCAGGCTTATGTATCCTTTATGGATAATGGGATGGCAGGTATAGACAATGGCGATGCCTATAAACTGCTGCCACTCACATCCAGCGAACGGGTAGTGGGGATTGCTTATGCAGACGGCAAGAGCCTGGCGATTAACAATTTGCCCTATGTGATAGAGGATGCTATCGTCATCCCTTTTGACGTCATGTATCTGATGGTGGAGGGGGATACTAACTTTGTAACCGCGGAAAATGATGTAACCCTGACCTGGGACCTATCCAATTTGCCAAAGACTATGGTGGGGTTGACCCTGACAGACAATATCACCAGTGATACCTATGACCTGTTGGACCCAGATCAAGACGCGATCATCATTACCACGGTGGCGAAGGGCAGCTTTTCAGCGGACGGTTCAGGTGGGGTAAATATTTATCCACAGCTCGGCGATAGCCACTTTACCTTAACGGTGGCCTACAGTGCATTGTCAGCGGAAGACGAATCCACTCTACCCAAAGAATTTGCTCTGCACCCGATCTATCCGAACCCCTTTAACCCCAGTGCCACAATTTCATTTGACATCCCCCCGGTAGAGACATATAACAATACGTTGCTGCGGGTATACGACATCAAGGGTCGGTGGGTGGCAACCCTGGTGGATGCCCCCTACAAACCGGGCACCCACACGGTGCAGTGGCACCCCCAGAACATTTCCTCCGGACTGTACATAGTGCAGTTCAAGGCTGGAGATAAAACCTTTAACCAGAAGATCACCTTCATCAAGTAACAGGAGGAAGCTATATTATGAAAGATACACTCACAAGATTGGTTGTAATGCTATTCCCCTTGGTCACCATTATCAGTGCCCAACCCGGCTTTCCCGATGACCCGCCTCAGGGCCCCATCGGTGGACTGGGGTTGTTGGCTGCGGCCGGTGGCGCTCTGGCCATCAAAAAGTTGTGGGATAAGAAAAGAAAGTAATTTTTCACAGCTGGTTTCATATTTTTATAGATTTCAATCGGGGTTGATCTGAAGAACAAGTTTGCTCCGTTAACGGTTTTCCTACTGAAAGCTGGGGGTGTATACGCCGCCTGGCAGCTGTTGTATGACCTGGTGATACTCCCGGATGGACGGTTGGATACCGGGTTGAGCTTTTCCGGGGTGGCTCTGGCCCATGGATTTTTATCTTTCTTTGGCTGGGAGGTGGAATCCACAGGCCGGTTCATTGCCTGTATTGGTTCCCGGGGAGTGGAAATAATAAAATAAGAAGTGCCTTATATTGGAGGGGGGAAATTCATAATAATTGCACAGCAACGAAACCCTTGATTATTAGTAAATGAGTAGGGTAGATTACCGGATATTTGAAATAAGGATAGGGTGCGAGAAAGGCATTTCTCACACCGCTGGTTTTACAATTTGAACCAATAAATACAAGGAGGCATTATGTTACAAACAAGCCGTTATTTGTTAACCCTATTCGTTTTGTTTAGTAGTGTTGTATATACTGCTAATGAACAAAAAGGTAACCAGACCCAGGGTAAACCGGGCACCGGGCAGGTTGATGAGCGGATCGCAGAAAATTACAGGCGCTCTTTAACTGGCGAGGCCGTAACAAAAAATGAGCTGGGAGTCTTCGATGAAATCCCATCAGAGCCACACTTCTTCCGGGCCCAAGGCGATAGTATCTCCAACCCTTTTGTCATTGATTCCTTACCCTTTCATGTAGAAGCATCAACGGTTGGTTTTACACATGATTATAATGAAGCGTGTACTGCTACAACTGCCGGAGCTCCAGACGTTGTTTATGAGCTGACTCTGGATGAAAACCTTGGATATCCATTGATTATAGACTTGTGTGAATCATATTATGATACGAAAGTCTATGTGTATGCTGACGGAAACACCAGCGACCCCGTGGCTTGTAGTGATGATTATTGCACGGCTTCTCATGGTCAGCTCTGGACGTCATACTTGGAAATACATCCAGATTCCATTCCAGCGGGAACCTACCATATTATCGTAGATGGATATGGTAGTAGTAGTTCAGGCGACTATGTTCTTGATGTTTATGAAAATACCCCACCTAATTATCCTATATATACGGCTTTGGGTAGTGCCATTGACTTTGCCGGTAATGTATTGGGTTCTACTACAACCGGTTCGGTGTTGATTACCAACACCGGCGGCGCCAATTTAGAGCTATCAGCAATAGCCGTCAGCGGTACTGGCTTTAGCACCGCGGTTACTTCTTTATCCATTGCAACTGGAGATACGGCCGCCATTGACGTGTCTTTTGCCCCGACTGCAGCACAAGATTATACCGGCATGTTGATCTTTGCCACCAATGATACTACGATGCCGACCGATACCATTGCCCTATCTGGGTACGGTGTGGACGCGGTGTTCTTTGAAGATTTTGATCCCCCTACGGGCTCCTATACAGACCTGCCCATGGTTGGCTGGACCATTCTTGACGGCAATGGCGACGCCACCTCCATTCCGGAATACCAACGGACCTGGTACCATGATGACTTTGGTGTGGATGGCAGTGGTAACATGGTGGCATATCTGGGTTCTTCCAACAGTTATTCCGCCAGCGAACAATTGACCACTCCCAGCTTTACGGTGACCGAGCCCACTGGCGTGTCCATGGATGTATATAGTGCTTTTAATTCACAGCCTCTCAATGTGGTCCAGGTAAACAGTGATGGTACCAAAGATACACTGGGGACCATCACGCCGGGCACAAGCTATGATAACTATACCATTGTATTGAACGGCACTGGCCCCATGCAGATTGAATTTGATTTTAGTCCAGCTTCCGGTGGCAGTTTTGCTTATTTAAATCTGGATAATATTCGAACGTATACACTACCGAACACCTATGTGTCTGGCACGGTTACTGATAATGAAACAGACCTAGCAATCAACGGTGCTACTATTGAATTTAGTGGTGTGACGGGTGTTACGGATGCAAACGGCGCCTTTGGTCTTTATGGTGCGAACCCGGGCCAGCACGTGCTTGCCGTTTCCGCTGCCGGTTACCTGGATGCTCATTTTACTTTAGTGATAGAAGAAGGCGATAGTCTTGAACAAAACGTTGACTTATTTCCTATAGGTTCCGTGAGTTCAACCGTATATGAAACCAGCTTTGAAATCGACGATGACCTGGGCTGGACTTTTACCGGTGGTACAAATCCCTTTGAAGTGAGTAATGGTTTTACGTTTGTTCAAGGGTCCGACAGTGTTGATGTTGCCCCGTACTCTGGGAGCAGTATGATGGTCTGTTCACCTACCGGATATGTAAATAACGAATTTTCCTGGTGGTTCAACCTTCCGGACTCTGATATGGACTTATCCAGCGTGGTCTCCGCTGATATAACCCTGAAAATGAATTACTGGACCGAGAATAACTATGATGATATTACCCTTTTAGCAAACCGGCCGGAGATCGATAGCACAACCTACTATTATTTGGATGTGAATGGGGATGGTGTCACTAACCCTGCCGATTTCATAAGCGGTTTTTCTGATGGCTGGGTAGAGGTTACCGCGGATCTTACCCCCTTTGTCGGTACAAGTTATGGGGTGGAGATAATTGTGTTGTTTGATGCGGACGGCTCGGTGGTATCGGGTTTTGGTGTTGCGATCGATGATATTTCAGTCACCGGGTATTTAGAATCAAGGCCCGGGGTTCAAGACCTAATGGCGGAAAGCTTCGTGAATGACCAGATTGCTTTAAGCTGGAGCGAACCCTCCGGCGGTGAGCGGATTATGGAGACCAATACGATCTCTATGAATCGCACTGAACGGGCACGGATCGACCCGCGCAACCCCCGTAAGGCCTATGACTATGAGACCGGCACAGCAGCGTTGACCATTAACATTCCGGACAATGCTTCTCGGGACCTGGTTGGCTACAACGTTTATCGTACTGATCAGAATCTCTTAAACGGTTTTGAAGTTGGAGATTTCAGCGGGTTCGAACTGATTGCCAATACGATGTCCCTGTCATACGTTGATACAGACGTAGATAATTTTATTCTGTATTACTATTATGTCACCGCGGTGTATGATGAAGGGGAAAGCATTGCCTCCTACTGGGCTGCAGCGGGCGCCGGGTTGGTCGATGATGTGACGATGGCAGAGCTAGCGGTCGATTTTGAAGATACTACCTATGGCAACTGGGATGTGGTAACATTTGTTGATAATGGTTGGGGTATTGGCGACTCAGCGTCGGCGAGCTCCCCTTTATCACCGATCCCGGACAATGGCGGCTATTTTGCATACATTAATGACGACGCTGCTGGTCAAGGCGTTTCGTCGCAATCCAGGTTGATGACGCCCTTTTTTAATTTGGGCGACGCGGACCATGCCACGTTAATGTTTGACTACTTTAATGGCAGTGGAAACCAAACATTGGAATTATGGGCTTGGATTGGCTGGGATACGTGGCTGAATTTGGGCTCGTTGCCGGAAAATAATGATTGGCAGACGGTATCCGTCGATCTGTCTAATTTGGCCGGTGTTGAGCATGTTCGACTTTATTTTTGGTATGATGATCTTGGCAGCAATTGGGCTTATAGCGTTGCTGTAGACAATATTTCAGTGGCCACTCTACCGGGTCCCACAAACTTGACGGGTACTGCAACACTTGAAGATGTTACTTTATTTTGGACTGGTATTGGCGGTGGGACCGCTTCCAGGGTGAACGAATACCCGCACCCCGTAGAACCTTGGGAAAAGGAGCTGTCACAAGAACGTAAGCAAGGAATCGATCAACGCAAAGCAGCGTTAGGTGCCCAGGTTGAAAGCCCACCAGAACCACACTTCGCCCGAGTGCAAGGCGATAGTATCTCTAATCCTTTTGTCATTGGTTCCTTACCCTTTTATGAGGAAGGATCAACGGTTGGTTTTACAGATGATTATAATGAAGTGTGTCCTTCTACAGCTACTGGAGCTCCAGACGTTGTTTATGAGCTGACCCTCACCGAAGACCTTGAATACCCATTGATCGTAGACTTGTGTCAATCATATTATGATACGAAAGTCTATGTATACGCCAATGGAGATACCAATGATGTCGTAGATTGTAATGATTATTATTGTACGGCTGATCATGGTCAGCTGTACACGTCATACTTGGAAATACCTCCAGATTCCATTCCAGCAGGAACCTACCATATTATCGTAGATGGATATGATAACAGTAGTTCAGGCGACTATGTTCTTGATGTTTATGAAGCGGTACCGCCACCTCCGATACCGGATGTGTTGTACAATGTTTACCGGGATGACATGTTGCTTGCGAGTGCTCTGGAATCAACTCATTTTGTTGATGAAACCGCAACGTTGGATTCGGCCTGCTATGTGGTGACTGCTTCTTTAAGGCGCTTGGGCACTGGTGGGGATACGGTGTATGTAGAGACCGGAGCATCTAACGAGGCTTGTGGGGCACTTTTTAACGCGCCTCCAGGGGATTTTACACTCCTGTCTCCAACAGATGGCGACACCGTTACAATCACTGAAGATAATCTGAACACGAACCAGCGCTTTGAGTGGTCGGAGTCAGCGGATCCAAACGGAACTCCTGTGGAATACGAAATATGTGTTACGTGGGAAGGTCTATTTCCTATTGAAATATTCTGTGAAGGTACTGGTGCTGAAACATTCTATGATCAGCCCTTAACTGAAGTTGTCGCTTTCATTGATTCGCTAAATGCTCTGGGCCTCGGTGTGGTGCACACATTCGGGTGGCAAGTCTTTGCCAGCGATGGTGTTAATGAAACATTTGCTACAGGTGGCCCCTACATGATTACCTTCGATGCTGGTGATGTTCTTGGTGTTGAGGATGAGCTGGGGGTACCGGATGAGTTCGCTCTGCACCAGAACTATCCGAATCCCTTTAACCCGGTGACGACCATTCGCTTTGATGTACCCGAAGAAAGCCACATCAGGCTGATGATTTACAACGTTCTGGGCCAGCAGGTAGCCACACCGGTAAATGGCACTATGAAACCCGGCTATAAATCCATACGCTGGAATGGCACGGATCAGTTTGGTAAACCACTACCCTCCGGTATGTATATATACCAGATTCAGAGCGCTAGCTTTAATGCGGTTAAAAAGCTGGTGTTGATGAAATAAGTTTAGGTATACACCTAATGCCAAAGAGCTCCGCTTTTTAGCGGGGCTCTTTTGTATTAAAACTTAACAAGATACATACCGTAATCGTTAAATTTATAGAAATAATTTTCACGGGATGATTATGTTAAACAAATGGGAGGTTCTATCATAAAACACCTTATCGGTTTATTATGTTTTTTAATGCTGGGCTGCGCGACCATCAATTACATAGGTGAGTCTTATCCTTCGACCCAAGATGTGGACCTCTACTTTTCAGAAGAAGATATTGAGCAGGAATACAAAGTGGTCGGACGGGTCGTGGCAACCGCTAATTCAGATGAACTATTCTATAGCAGTGAGAAATTCACCCAAGCGATCCTTAAAAAAGCTCGTGAAAATGGCGGCAGATGTTGATCTGTTAATCCTGAGAAATAGAAAACGAAGTCAGTTCGCGGATCAATTCTGCAATTCAGTGAATGAAGGTATTGTAACTCAGGTACCTTGGATAGTGATTGTTGTTCCTCTATACTAATTTTTATACATTTATTTTAGAATATATTCTCCAACAGTTTTTAACTAATTGAGATAGATATGAACAGATTTTTACCATTTGTGTTGTTGTGTACAGCATTTCTGGCTGCCCGTGACAGACCCTTTCACTCAACACCTGATCGGGAAAAAGACATGCTGCATATGTCCGTCAATATTGAGGTTAACATCCCTGATGGTCATATTTTCGGTAGTGTTCGTCATACATTTATGCCCTTTGCCAGCGACTGTCGACAGATTTCTATTGATGCCGAGCGCATGTCCATAGAACGTGTAGTGAAAGATGGGGAAAATTTAGAATTCCAACAACATACTGATAAGGTCTGGATAGATCTGGATCAAGCCTACGGGTGGGAAGATACAGTTACTGTTGAAATCTATTATCATGTTAATCCCACAATTGGGTTTTATTTTGTCCGGCCAGATGAAGAATATCCAGATAAGCAGCTGCAAGGCTGGACTCAGGGTGAAGATATGGACAATCATTTTTGGGTACCTCTCCATGACTATCCCAATGATCGGATGACTTGGGAATGTCGAATCACTGTAGATAAACCATTGACGGCAATTTCCAATGGAGAACTGGTTTCAGTTGTGGATAAAGGCAATCAGCGTACCTTTCACTGGCGGGAGAATATTCCTAATGTAAGTTATTTGTTGTCCGTTGCAGTGGGTGACTATAAACAGATTGAAGATGCATGGAATAGAATACCGGTCAATTATTGGGTATACCAGCACCACGATCGCGCAGCTGCCTTGCGCTCATTCGGTAGAACACCGGTGATGATGGAATTTTTCAGTGATATCACCGGTGTTCCCTATCCATATGAAAAATATGATCAGATCATTATAGAGGATTTTATGTGGGGTGGGATGGAAAATGTGACTAATACACACCAAACAGATCGCACGATGCACGAAGAGAATGTACGACCTATTCATAGTAGCGATGGCCTGGTAGCCCATGAATTAGCTCACCAGTGGTACGGTGACTACCTCACGACCAGGAATTGGTCGAATGTGTGGCTTAATGAAGGCTTTGCCTCCTACCTGGCATTGCTGTGGATAGAACATGCAGTGGGTCATGAAGAAGCGGAATACGAACGGCTGAAGAATTTAGGTTCAACAATACGAGCTGATCGGTCCTATCGGCGGCCGACTGTTCAACCGTATTATTATAACTCCATCGAACTCTTTGATGCTAATATTTATGCTAAAGGTTCCGTCATTTTGAATATGGTCCGCCGTTATTTGGGTGATGCAGCTTTTTTTAGGGGATTAAAATACTATACCCGAACCAACGCTGCGAATAATGTGGAGACCACAGATCTAAAAAAGACATTCGAAGTAACTACCGGAAAGAATTTGGACTGGTTTTTTGAACAATGGGTCTATAAGCCCGGTCTACCGGAAATTACCGCTAGATACTCATACAATCGCCGTAGCCAATTGGTCACCTTGCATCTAAAACAAACCCAGAATGTCACTGAAACATCTTTATTCAAACTACCCATGACGGTTGTCATTGATGACGGGAGTGTACAGCGACATGAAATATTTTTTGAACAGGAAGAAGATACTTATACGTTTCCGACCAATGCAGATCCGCTAATGGTGATTGTGGATGAAGGAAATCAAATCCCGAAAAATCTGATCTTTAAAAAGAAGACAAATGAATTATTATACCAGTTACGGCAGGCCCCGGCACCCAACGACCGTGTGTGGGCCGCTCGGGAAATTGGCAAAGGGCGTTCCACAAAAAAGATTCATGAAGCCCTAATATCTTCATTGTCCACCGACCCTTACTGGTTTGTGCGCAGGGAAGTGGTGAAAGCCTATGAAAAATTGACCCCCCGAAATGGTGAAGTAGAACTTTTAGCCAACTATACAGGTCAGGATGATCGTGTAAAACGGGTGATCATCAATGCCCTGGCTGCATATGAAACAGATGATGTGATTTCATTTTTAACCAATAGTTTGAAAACGGAAACGAACGATTACCTGATCAGTGCTTCTTTGTCAGCGTTGATTGACGTTGATTTGGATATTGCACGGGAACAATTTGACTGGTCAATGGCCCAAAATTCTCATGGCGAGACGATCCGCTCCACCGCTCTGAACATATTAACAATGGAAAAAACGGACGAGAATTTAAATAAACTTAAAGAGTTGTCCATTTATGGTAATGCACCTTACAATTTACGTTCTTCAATTTTTTCCTCGATTGCGAGCTATCATGAAGATCATCCAGATCTAAATGATTTTTTTGCTGAACATTTGATGGATAAGAATCGCAATGTGCGCTGGGTATGTGCGGAACAGATCATTCGTCGCGGATCAGCAGACCAGTTTGCGGCAGTGCTGGAGATGGCTGATATTGATCCCTTGCGGGGCCGGTCAGTGGTTAAAATATATGATAGCTTGGACGAACGTCGAACCAACATTCTGAGAAAGAAGAACCGTAAGGGCTTAAAAGAAGTGGAAAAAATGCAGGAAATGTTTAAACAATACAGTGCTGACTGGAGCAATAAATAAATGATCTCCCTTTGGCTCACTCCTATTGAAAAGGATGGAACATATCTTCAAAATCTGATCAATGAATTGGCGTCAGCATACCAAGCACCGGTTTTCCTCCCTCACGTAACACTCTATTCTCCCGCCGATCTGGAAAAGGACGAATTAGTTGAATTAATCACGCACATAGCTCAAAGTGTAGAACCATTATTCGTCACTAGCCACGGCCTAAATCATACAAACAATATCTGGGAAACTATTTTCATTAAATTAAAAAGATCATTGGAATTATCAGAATTGAATAAACAGATCGTAAACGGAATACCAGATCCCGCTCCATATGAATTTCTGCCTCATATCAATCTGATCTATAAACAAATGGAACGGAAACGAAGAGAATACATCATTCGTAACTTGGCAGTGCGAAATTCCTATACAATGGATAAGATCACAGCCATGAAAACAGGACCGGATGTAGAACAGTGGGAAAAAATAGTGGAGGTTCATATATGTTGAACAGAAGATTGCTTATTATTATAGTTGTGCTGACTAGTGGTATTTTTTCACAAAAAAATTTTACAAGTGATCCAATAATAATTCCAAAACCTATACCTTATGATCAACCTGATTTTTCAGAATGGAGGAGAAATTCTGAACAAAATAGAGTATATCCAATTGGATGGTCGAAAGATTTCTCTTTCGCCTGGATTCAACGGGAGGATTCAGGGGGGAGTGACTTTGATTTCTATAAATTGAACATTCTTGATTTTTATAATGATACTTTAATTACAGAATCATATCGAGTAGGACTTAGTGACTCAAATCATTATGCAATAGAATGTACTTTAGAATGCTTTTATGAAATGAAACGTGATGAAATTTTTTCAAAATTAAATAAATATTATATTGTTCCTCGTGAATATGATTTTTATCCATTTCCAATTTTAGCAGGAAAATATTTAAATGATGCTTATCATATTGAATTATGGACGGAAAAAACTGTTTATAGTAAAAAGAATGTATACAATATTGAAATCAAACTTGTAAGGGAATGCGGCTCAAAAGAGATTATATATAAAAAACAGTATGAAGAAAGAGACAAAAATAGATTGCCTATAGCCGTTCAAGTTTTAGGTTATATAGCGCATCATCGATCACCTTATATCGCAATTTCGATTGTTGAAATAAGAAGCAATCCTTTTGAAGGAGCTCCTTACATTATGGATTATGAATTTGTTATAACTGGTATTAAGGAACTATTTTAAATGCTTAATGCAACAAATACTGTTTTAACGATCATTGACGTCCAGGGAAAACTGGCACGGATCATGCATAATGCCAATGCGCTTTTTAAGAATATTGGAATGCTCATCAACGGTGCACGTATATTGAATATTCCTATTATCTGGATGGAGCAATTACCAGATAAGTTGGGAAAAACAGTGGAAGAGGTCAGTGAACATTTACATGGTTTAACGCCCATTACCAAATATGTTTTTTCCTGCAGTAGAAATGATCAATTCAATACCAGATTAATAGAAATTGCACCGGAAAATGTTGTGTTGGCCGGGATCGAAACACACATTTGTGTTTACCAGACATCCATGGATCTGTTGGAAAAGAATTATAATGTAGAAGTGGTGGCTGATGCCACATCCACACGACTGGAACACAACAAAGAAATTGGCTTGGAAAAGATCCGCAGGGCGGGAGGTCAGATCACCAGCGTAGAAACTGTCCTTTTTGAACTGCAAGGAAAAGCCTCCGGTGAACAATTCAAGCAAATCATTAATATTATTAAATCATTTGGAACTTAAATAGAATTATCCAGTTAAAATCACGTATATGGTGAAAAAGAGTATATCAATCGGGTTAATTATATTTGTAGCGTGCTCATTCGCTGCGCCTTTGTTCTCATTAAAAGTGTGTGATATGCCATGCTGTCATCAAATAGAAATGAGTTGTTGTACAAAAGAGGCCCAAGTGCAGTGCCCTATGCAAATGACTTCCTGTGAAAAGTCGGTTATCTTGTTACTCATCAATGGCCCAAAAGCTCAAGTATCCCAGCTTAATGATGTTTGCTCAAGTGCACTGATCAATGTAGTTTTGCCATGTCCCCATCGGGATGTTATTTACTCTGAAATTACTCAGAGTCTTTCGGAATCACTTCCGGTCTCATTCCTGACCCCCCTCCGTATTTAGATATTCCTGATATCAACAACGAACATTCGTTCGTACAACGGATTCGTCCACCCGGGCGAAGTCTGATTTTATTCATTAACAGGAGTAATCTGATTAAAGATGAGAATTGTTTTCATAGCTGCATTCATCATAGCAAACGCATCCAGCCAAGATGCCCTAAATCATTATATAGAACTGGGATTATCCCAGAACCCCGATGTGCAGGTGGCTTACCATCGCTGGCAGGCATCACTTGCGGATGTATCCGTAGCAAAAAAGTTGCCAAATCCAATGGTAAGCACCGGATTCTACGTAGAAAATGTAGAAACGGCTGTCGGGCCTCAGGAATATCGAATAGGCCTGATGCAGTCCTTCCCCATGATCGGGAAATTAAGGACTGTCGGACTGTCAAAAGCATTTTATGCCCATGCCCGGGAACAGGACTATTTACAAGTTAAGGCATCCATAATTGCAAAAATAAAATCACTGTATTATGAAATGGTTTTCCTCCAGAAAGCTATCGACATCAAAAGGCAGAATGTCCATTTGTTGGAATACTGGGAAAAGGTTATCCAAACAAAGTATGAAACAGCTCAAGTTGGATATTCGGATTTGATTAAAACACAGATCGAACTTTTAAAATTGCGGCATGACCTAGAATCACTTCGGGCGAAAAAACAGCCACTGCTGCAAGCATTCAGAACACTATTGAATGATCATGCAATAGAAGACGCCATTCTACCGGATACACTGCAAGTAGAATACATAAATGATTCAAATGAATATTTGATGCAGAAGATTTTAAATAATAACCATGCCCTGAATGGTTCAGACCACATGATACGGATGAATGACTATGCATTGAAGCGAGCAAAGTTGAATTACTGGCCTGACCTTGGACTGGGATTGGACTACATCCTTACCGGCACGAAGGCAATAGATGGAATTCCAGTGACTAATAGTGGTAAAGATCCCCTTGTGGTAAAAATGTCTTTGAACCTTCCCATCTGGTTCGGAAAAACAGCCAAGCAGGTGTCTGCTGCCAGGTATAGAAAAAATGCGGCGGAACAGTACTGGATTAGTCAGCAAAACAGGATAAAAGAAGAAGTAGAGGCTATTTTCCACAAGTTGGATGATGCGAAACGAAGGGTCGAATTGTACAAACTGAACCTTATCCCGAAAAGTAACGAAGCGCTTAGTGCATCTCAAAAAGCTTACATATCGGGCAAAGCCGACCTGATCACTTTTATTGATGCCCAACGGCAGTTACTTCAATTCAACTTGGAATATGAAGAAGCAGTAGTGGATTATTTAAAACAAAAAGCTCTATTGAAGTCCTACATGGGCTCGGAAGAAGGAGAATAGAACATGAAAAATTTCATCGAAAAGTTTTCGAATATCAGCGGAGTGGCTTGGGGAGTAGCAGTCCTTGCATTCCTGGTTGGACTGTGGATAGGATTACCAGCAGATTCAGAAACCGATCATGGAACATCCAAAATGGACGAAAATGTAAGCACCTGGACTTGTTCTATGCATCCCAGTGTGAATCTACCGGAATCCGGAAAATGCCCGATCTGTTTCATGGATCTGATCCCGGTAGCGAATGAGTCTGGTACGGTAAATGTGAATGAAATTACTTTATCCGCAGATGCACAGGTTCTGGCTGCTGTGGAAACTGCTCCCATAAAAAGAGGTAAGGCCATTGCTGATATTCCCATTTCTGGCAAAGTAGATTTTGATGAGACGCGGATAAAATCCATTACCGCATGGTTTCCCGGGAGAATTGAGCGACTATTTGTGGATTTTACCGGTGTATCCGTGATAAAAGGCGACCCTTTGGTAGAGCTGTACAGCCCGGAATTGTATTCTGCCCAGGAAGAATTTTTACAAGGGATCAAGTTACAGGGTTTATCTTTTCAAGGAAGTCAGCTTGATTTGATACCCCAGGCGAGTCGGCACAAATTACAGCTGTTGGGATTGACAGATGATCAAATCAACGAGATTGAAAAACGAAATACATCTGTGGATAAAATTACGATCACCAGTCCCATTTCGGGTGTGGTGACTGCCAAGAGTGCTGTAGCGGGACAATACGTAAAAACCGGTTCAAAATTATTTGATGTAGTTGGTTTGGAAAGGGTGTGGGTGCTGCTGGATGTGTATGAATCAGATTTAACCATGATACGGATTGGGCAGCGGGTCACCTTTACCACTAAAGCCCTACCGGGACATGAATTTACCGGATCTGTTGCTTTTATTGACCCCTTTCTGAATGAAAAAACACGAACAGCTCGTGTCCGTGTGAATGTGGACAACAGATCCGGTTTGCTGAAGCCCGGAATGTTCACCAACGGTAATGTGAAGGTAGACATTTCAAACGACGGAATAGTATACAGCGGGGATCTGGTCGGTAAATGGGTATGCCCCATGCATCTGGGAGAACGATCAAACCACACAGGTAGATGTTCAATTTGCGAGATGGAACTGGAAGCGGTCGAATCGTTGAAATTTACCCAGGGATGTACTGATAATAACCCACTTCTGGTACCAGTCAGCGCCGTATTGCGGACAGGACGCCGTGCAATTGTGTATGTACAAACTGCTGAGCGAACATTTGCAAGCCGTGAAGTTTTATTGGGGCCCCGGGCCGGAAATTATTATATCGTTAAAAGCGGTCTCCGTGAAGGGGAACGTATTGTGGTCAAGGGTAATTTCAAAATTGATAGCGCGATGCAAATTGCTGCTAAACCCAGTATGATGAATCCGAACAGGGAAGTTAACCGATAACAACCTATGCATCACAAGCATTGAGTGGAAAATGTTAAATAAAACTATTAATTATTTTCTTGAGAATAAATTAATTGTTGGCATCCTCCTCATTACCATAGTGGTATGGGGTATCATGGTGGCACCCTTCAACTGGGCACTGGGTGGGCTGCCCAGAGACCCAGTACCGGTAGATGCTATACCGGATATCGGTGAAAACCAGCAAATTGTTTTTTCAAAATGGGCTGGGCGAAGTCCCCAGGATATCGAAGATCAAATTACCTATCCACTGACTACTGCTTTGTTGGGGATGCCTGATGTGACGACCATCCGGTCATATTCCTCATTTGGTTTTTCTACAATTTATATCATTTTTAATGAATCGGTGGATTTTTATTGGGCAAGATCTCGCATTTTGGAAAAACTCAATTCGCTCCCATCGGGAACTATACCCATAGGTGTGTCGCCTAAGCTTGGCCCTGACGCAACCGCTTTGGGTCAAGTCTTTTGGTATACGCTTGAAGGTAGGGACAAAGATGGGAATCCAATCGGTGGCTGGGATCTGGAAGAATTGCGTAGCATCCAGGATTGGACAGTCCGCTATGCGTTACAAACAGCTGAAGGTGTGTCTGAAGTGTCTTCCATCGGCGGTTTTGTAAAGGAATATCAAATTGACGTTGACCCTGGCACCATGCGAGAATACGGTATCCAGTTAATCGATGTATTCGATGCGGTTCGTCAGTCAAATCTTGATGTGGGTGCTGGAACGATTGAAGTCAACCGTGTAGAATATATAGTAAGGGGGCTAGGTGTTATAAAATCTTTAGATGATATTGAAAACACGATGGTAGAGTCCAATAACAATATACCCATATATATAAAGGATATTGCTCATGTTACTATGGGACCAGCATCGCGTCGTGGGGTGTTGGATAAAGAAGGAGCTGAAGCGGTTGGCGGCGTTGTGGTGGCCCGTTATGGTGAAAATCCCCTTGAGACAATCCAAAATGTGAAAAAGAAAATCCGAGAAATCGCTCCGGGATTGCCAAAGAAAATGTTAGCAGATGGTACGGAAAATCAAGTGACCATTATTCCATTTTATGACCGAACTGGGCTCATTCATGAAACATTGGACACATTAAACCATGCTTTGCGAAATGAAATCCTTATCACGTTGATTGTGATTCTTATCATGGTCATGCATTTCCGGACATCCATGCTCATCTCTGGTATGTTACCGTTAACAGTCATGATGGTGTTTATCGGGATGAAACTGTTTAGGGTGGATGCGAATATTGTGGCACTGTCCGGTATTGCCATAGCCATCGGTACCATCGTGGATATGGGAATTGTGGTGACAGAAAATATTTTGCGGCATATTAAGATAACAAAGAAGTGGTCAAAAGAAGTAATCTATCGCGCTGTTGCAGAAGTAGGCAGTGCCGTATTGACGGCTGTATCCACCACGGTGATCAGCTTTCTTCCGGTGTTCACCATGGCTGGGGCGGAGGGGAAACTCTTTAAGCCCTTGGCCTATACCAAGACATTTGCCCTTGTTTCATCTATTATTATTGCATTAACCATATTGCCGGCGCTGGTACATCTTGTAATGGGCAGGGGTACAAAACAAAACCATGTTGATGGCGCCGTTTTTAAACGAATTCCTCGGCTGGGGAATTGGTTAGTAGTATTGATAGTCGTTGTAATTTTATCCTCCACCTGGTCGCCACTTGGATTGGAAAAGGGGGTTTTTCTGAATTTCATTTTTACGGGCACTTTAATTACGTTTATCATGGGTGGGATTACATGGTTCACAAAGGTGTATCCGGGAATGCTGCGGTGGGCCCTGGACAATAAAGGAAAAGTGCTTGCTTTACCTACCTTTGTTACTGTGTTCGGTGTGGTAGTTTGGTTGGGTTTTAACTCATTTTTTAGCTGGATGCCAGAATTCGTCCGTTCATCCCGTTTGTACGTTGCTGCCAATCATGCGTTTCCGGGGTTGGGAAAAGAATTTATGCCGCCGCTGGATGAAGGGTCTTTTCTCTATATGCCAACCACTATGCCCCATGCGGGGCTGGAAGAAACCATAGATGTTCTGCAGACGCTGGATAAAGCATTGTATTCCGTACCGGAAGTGGAATCAGTGGTGGGGAAGATTGGTCGTGTAGATTCACCATTGGATCCGGCCCCGTTGAATATGGTGGAGTCTATCGTGGCGTATAAACCGGAATATGGTGTGAATACCAATGGGAATCCCGTGCGGTTATGGCGCGATCACATCCACACAGCTAATGATATTTGGGATGAATTAGTGAAAGTAGCTCAGATCCCCGGGACCACATCTGCCCCGAAATTACAACCCATTTCCGCTCGACTTGTCATGTTGCAGAGTGGTATGAGGGCACCGATGGGTATAAAGGTTAAAGGCCCTGATTTATCCACGATTGAAACTTTTGCAATGGAATTGGAGCAACGTTTAAAAACCGTTCCCGGTGTAAAGAGTGAGGCGGTATTTGCCGATCGGATTGTGGGGAAACCTTATATAGAAATTGACATTGACCGGAGGGCAATCGCACGGTTTGCTATTCCTTTGCAAAAAGTTCAACATACCATAGAAGTAGCTCTTGGTGGAATACCGGTTACAACTACTTTGGAAGGGCGAGAACGTTATCCGGTGCGCGTCAGGTATATGCGGGATTATAGAAGTGATTTGGAGTCACTGGCGCGAATATTAATCCCGGGAAACGATGGGGTACAGATACCCTTAGGTCAGTTAGCATCAATCAATTATGTCCGTGGCCCTCAAGTTATTAAAAGTGAAGATTCATTCTTGGTGGGGTATGTTTTATTTGACAAATTGGCTGGCTGGGCCGAAGTGGATGTGGTGGAAGAAGCCCAATCGGTTTTAAATGAACTCATTGATCAGGGGTCATTAATTGTACCTTCCGGAGTGAGTTTTACATTTGCCGGCGCCTATGAAAATCAAGTCAGAGCAGCTAATAAACTGGCAATTGTTTTGCCACTTGCATTGGCCATCATTTTTCTAATTCTCCATTTTCAATTTAAAAAGGTGTTCACCTCATTGATTGTTTTTAGTGGGATTTTTGTAGCATGGGCCGGTGGGTTTGTGATGTTATGGCTTTATGGACAGGAGTGGTTTTTAAATTTCAGTATTTTTGGTGAAAATATGCGGACTCTTTTCCAAATACATCCGGTCAATTTAAGTGTGGCTGTTTGGGTGGGTTTCCTTGCTTTATTCGGAATCGCCAGTGACAATGGTGTGATCATCAGTACGTATCTTGATCAACGTTTCCGAGAACAAAATCCGGCTACCATCGATGAAATTCGGGAGGCGGTTGTATATGCCGGCAAGCGACGAATTCGTCCGGCCATGATGACAGCAGCCACAACCATGTTAGCACTCATTCCGGTGCTCATGTCCACGGGTCGAGGGGCTGATGTTATGGTTCCGATGGCCATCCCTTCATTTGGCGGAATGGTGTTTGCAATAATGACAACGTTTGTTGTTCCAATTTTGTATTCATGGATGAAAGAAAAAGATGCAAAGGTAAAAAAGGGGAAGTAAATTTGAAGTACAATTATGGTTTCTGATACCAACCGTCATCACATTCACTATCATGACCAGCATGAGCATCATCGCGGCCATAATCATGGAGGTGCGGACATTTCGGATGCACGATTAGCTACCAGTGCCACGCTGCATTGTCTGATGGGTTGTGGCCTGGGAGAAATCTTTGGAATGTTGATTGCCATGTACCTTGGATTGGCAGTGGTGCCTGCTATCGCGCTGGCCGTTACCCTGGGGTTTATTTTCGGACTTATTCTGGGTATGAGGCCTTTATTGAAACACGGCTATTCTTTTGGTAATGCATTCAAACAAGTGCTTATTGTGGAAGGGTTTAGCATCCTTTTCATGGAAACAGCAGAAGTTCTGGTGGAGATTTATACACCGGGATTCATGCAAGCCGATTTATTGGCGCCTATTCTCTGGGTAGGTATGATCCTGGCGTTGACTGCAGGATTTATCGCCGCATGGCCGGTGAATTTCATTATGGTTAAAAAAGGATATCGCCATAAACATTAAAAAGACTATTATGAAAACAATCACCATCAAAAACAGATTGAATAAGATTTGTTTAAACTCACTGAAACTATTGAAGAACATACTCATTGTTATTTGGGTAAAGGTGTAATAAAATTTGGTGTGGAATTTCAATTTAATTATCAATCTCATAACATTTTTAATTTTTGACAAGAAGAAAAATTCATTTTAATAATAACGAGAAAGGAGTTTCAAAATGAAACATGTGCTTATTATAATTTGCACTTTGATATTGGCCGCCTGTAGCGATAATACATCCAAGTCAGATATTTCTTTAGCATCCATGCAATGCGGAATGTGTGAAGATACTATTGAAAAAGGTGTAAAGGCTTTGGATGGTGTAATTGCGTTTGATGTAGATCCGAAAACAAAGATGGGTCATGTGGAATTCAAGGCCGGAATGATCGACTTAACTACCATTGAGAATGCTATTGCTGCATTGGGTTATTCTGCCAACGACACCAAGGCCGATCAGGCTGCTTATGAAGCACTACCAAGTTGTTGTATGGTTGGCGGTGGTTCATAATTCACATTGTTTTATCAGCCCTGATTCTTACGGGACTGACAATCCTTAATGTCGAATCTGGTCATGGCAGATAAAACCATTTAAATAACTTGGACCCTGCCGTTCGAAACGGTGACATTCAATCAATTGAAGTCGTGCTAATAACTAGATGATGCTCAGGAAAACCATTTCATTTTTCCATTCGTCTGCCGTACAAATCGCAATCTGGCGCAAAACAGAGCACGGAGAATACGCATTGGATGAAATAGTTCAAAATCTTTAAACTAGAGTAATGAAAAAATTAACAATAATAGCGGTAATTATTTTATCGATTACTGGCTGTGGTGAAGAAGAAATGCACCAAACCTTACCAGAACCAGAACCAGAATGGGCACCTGTGGGCGCACAATGGTGGTATACATTGTCTATGGGATTCTCACCCGAACCTGCTTATGCCCACATGGAAGCCACTAAAGATACCACAATAGCGGAAAAGGACTGTCGTAAACTGGAATGGAGAGAATACACCCCTTCGACCGACCACCGATACAATACGATGTTTGTGGGCGTTAGTTACACGTATCAAGATGGCGATTGGGTGTTCTATTTAGCGGAAAGGGATAGCGGCAGCGTTTGGGAAAGGTTGTACTATGTGGGGCAGGAGTTGAGCACGCAATGGTCATTTCAGGGTAATGGTGGCAATCCATTCGAAGGCACTGGTGAAGTACATTTTAATTTGGACAGCGTAGTGTGTGATGAATTCTATTCAAGATTCGGTAACGTTTGTAATTATTACACAAATAATCGTTTCCACTACACCGATCTGTTTGGCGGGTTGGAGCGTTTCCTACCCTCGCAAGCATGGAATACTCCTTTTGACGGCGATGGTCTAATGAGATTACGATGTTATTCTGATCCGGATGTAGGGTTGATCAATCTATGGGGCGAGCCCTGTGCTCGACTAGAATGATGGGACGTGTTTGAGGTAGTCTGGAGCTGGTTTGAAAGTTCAGTATTCCTATCTACCGCTGGCAGCTGCCTGGTAAGAGGTGACTTCCTCCTATGAACAGCGCTGGATAAAACTCAATGGAAATAAGAAAAATTGAGATAAAGTAAAACAGATTTTATTATAGAATATACCCAAAAAAGAGATTGAACATATCGTAATATACTACTCCAATTTGCAGGATTTACTGGATGCTAAAATGATGCAAAAAGTCACTTTCAACGATTGAACTCACTTTCAATCTAATAACCCTAATTCACTATCACATCATAAAGAATGACCTGAAATCAGGGATTGTTAATTCCGTTTAATAATAGTTACATCACCACCCAGTCCATAGTTAGGCCTCTGCATTTTAGAAGCGGGGAAATATGCAGTATATAAACAACTTTATGAATGCTTTTACACCCATCCGCTGGGAATTTAACTTGAGTGGGCTACTGGGAATACGGCATACACCCTCTGATATAAGGAAAATAAACTTGAAAAAGTTAGTGGAACAGGAGGGTTCCTATTGCATGTTATTACCAGGAACGAGCTTGATATTATAGGCTTTAGCAAACCACAAGCAATTGTAATCCATGGAGTTTCGTAGCGGAGGAGGGACTTGAACCCCCGACACGCGGATTATGATTCCGCTGCTCTAACCAACTGAGCTACTCCGCCAGAAATAAAGCTTACGAAATTAGAATTTCCCCGATGGAAAACAAAGGCAAATGACGGGAAATCATTGGTTGTGAATATGTCCAGTACCGTAATTTGATTTGTTTTATTAAACCATTATTACGGAGTGCTATAATGTATTCATCAGTGCAGGACTTCATGGACGGCGTCGTCGTCCGCAACCAAGGTGAGAGCGAATTTCACCAGGCTGTGGAAGAAGTGGTCAACAGCCTCTGGGACTATATCCAGGATAACCCTCAATATTTGTACGCTAGGATATTGGATCGCATCATTGAACCAGAGCGGGTCATCATGTTCCGCGTTCCTTGGCGTAATGATCGCGGCGATGTGGAAGTGAACCGTGGCTTCCGGGTCGAATTCAATTCGGCCCTCGGACCTTACAAAGGTGGGTTGCGCTTTCATCCATCGGTGAATTTGAGTATTTTAAAATTTCTGGGTTTTGAGCAAGTTTTCAAGAACAGTCTTACTACACTGCCCATGGGCGGGGGTAAGGGCGGTTCCGATTTTGACCCCAAGGGAAAATCCGATAATGAAGTGATGAGTTTCTGTCAGTCTTTCATGACCGAACTATATCGCCATATTGGCCCCGATACGGACGTGCCCGCAGGCGATATTGGTGTCGGTGGTCGCGAGATCGGTTTCCTTTTCGGCCAGTTCAAACGTATCCGCAATGAATTCACCGGTGTTCTCACCGGTAAAGGGTTGGGTTGGGGTGGCAGCCTCATTCGCCCGGAAGCCACTGGCTACGGAAATGTCTATTTTGCCAAGGAAATGCTGGCCACCCGTAATGAATCATTTGACGGCAAGACCGTGGCTATTTCCGGCTCTGGCAACGTGGCTCAATACAGCGTGGAAAAGGTAAATGAATTGGGCGGTAAGGTGGTCACCATGTCAGATTCCAGCGGTACTATTCATGATCCTGACGGGATCGATATCAATAAATTGGCTTACATTATGGAACTGAAAAATGTAAAACGGGGCCGGATCAAGGAATATGCTGAACAATATAAATGTGCGTACTTGGATGGTCAGCGGCCCTGGTCTTTACCCTGCGACGTGGCCCTACCGTCCGCAACCCAAAACGAAATCAGTGAAGCTGAAGCAAAAACACTGGTCAATAACGGCTGCACCTGCGTTTCCGAAGGGGCAAACATGCCTTCCGCACCGGAAGCTGTTGATGTATTTTTAGACGCAAAGATACTTTTTGGTCCGGGAAAGGCTGCCAATGCTGGTGGAGTTTCCACCTCCGGTTTGGAAATGAGCCAGAACAGTATGCGCATTAGCTGGAGTCGCCAAGAAGTGGATAAGAAACTCCATAATATCATGCGCCAAATCCACGAGTCATGTGTGACCTACGGCACGGAAGGGACATTTATTAATTATGTGAGAGGGGCAAATGTGGCCGGCTTCATTAAGGTAGCCGATGCCATGCTCGATCAGGGCGTTGTATAGATTTAAATCCCCGAGGTTTCGTGTTCATCCATTAATTCGATTTTTTCTGGTTGCGGCTTTAATATATGTCCAATACCGGTTTGCCCATCAATCAGAACGGGTAAGGGTTTGACAGACTGCAGCCATTTGCTGTATTTCATCTTTTTTTTCACCTGTAAGCTGTTAAACCATTCTTCGTCAAATACATCAGTTTTTATTTTGTGGTTCACAGTAAAATAACCTAGGCGCATGGAAGTGACATTGTGAAAAAAGTGGCTCCCAAATGATGGGTCCACTGGGTATTCCGGTAGTCCCACCTCAATGATGACCCGAGCGCCGCTGATCTGCTGCCATTTAACTGGGATGCCCAGCCAGGGATCGGCTGTACCCCAACGGCCGGGCCCGATCAGAATATAGGGCGTATTTTTCTTGATGCTTTTATTTAAAAGTTCGATATCAGCGGCAATATGCTTGCTGTTGGCGGCATCGAAGGAATCGGTGACGACCATGATAATATCGCGAATATCCTTAAACTGACCATTGCCCAATGTGAGGGAGCTGCGACAGACCACATTGTCTGGCGACAGGTCCAGATCATGGCTGGTTTCTTCCGCAATGACCAGGACCATGGGCTTGATCTGCAGCAGGCAAAATTCCGGCGGTCGACCATCTTTATATAGATTTACGGCAAACTCGATCTCAACCTCACAGCCCAGGGCCTGCTTGCCCAATTGAATGAATTTATTCAATATATCTGCCAGCGGAAATAATCCGAATTTCAGTATTGGTGCAAAGGTGATTACCCGGGGGCCTTTATGTTTTAAAGAATGGCGCAGTAGATTGTCTTCATTACTCACCACGCTGGCCGCCCAGGATAGGACCTTATCATCCTCCGCCACTCGCAGATCATACTTGTCCAAGTTATTCGTTTCCCCATTCAAAAGATCCGCGGGTTCTTTGTTGAGGTTCAATGCATAAAAGGAATTCTGCGAATTATTAAGGGTCGTCTTAATTGAGTAGTACTGGGGTAGAATCGCTGGGTATCTAGGGGAAAAGCGTAGTGATTTTTCACCCTCGGCGACGGTGCGACCGAGACCCAAGGCAATGAAGGCAACACCCTCTTCCCGGGCCATGTAAGAAACGGGGTAATAATTGAAACTTTGAACTGCGCCGCTAATCGTGGGGTAATAACGGGAATCGAATTCCTGCCCAACCAATTCCATGATGATCACCGCCATCTTTTCCTCTTCGATCGTATGGATCGAGGAATTGATCATGGACATGGCTTCTTTATGAAACATACTGGCGTACACTTTTTTTATGGCGGTACACAACTGTTGAAAACGGACTGTTTTGCGTTTGTCATGGTTTGGCAGCATATAGGTAGCATACATCCCCGCCAGGGGTTGGTATTGAGAATCTTCCAACAAACTGGAAGACCTCACAGCCAATGGATAAGGGATCTTATCAATTATCGCCTTCAGGGATTTTTTGATGGCTGGAGACAATTCTGCTTTTTGAAATAGTAAGTCAATCCGCTGATTAGACTTTGTGGCCAGGGCTCGTTCCCATAAGTCATTATCGTTCATGAAGCGATCAAACTCAGATGTAGCGATCACGAATGCCTGGGGTACCCGAATCCGGACACGAGGAAATTCCTCTGCCAGTTTCCGATTATCCAGAAGCGAGTTGGAAAAGGCCAATCCGCGAGCTTTACCACCAATGGAGCCGCTGCAAAGTCGAATAAAATTCTTGTTTACATCAAAATGATCCGTGCTATTTTCGGCTACAGCGGATTGTTTCTTCATCGCTATTGTGTCCGCAACCAGCTGTACCAGTAATCGCCGGTGATCATCCTTATCCTCAAATTCTTTATATTTTATGCGGCGGATTTTAGAGGCCAGGAACATTTCTCCCCGAGCGGCCAGCCAGTTGGAGAAATGATTGCTAGTGGCGTGATAGCCTAGCGATTTCTGGGAAACTGTTTCCAGTGCATTTTTTAGTTCCAGAAGATCTTTGGCCTGAGCCACTACTTCGTCGTTGGGCATTTTGAAGATGAAATCTCCAAAACCAAAATTTGTGACAATGAACTTGCGCAGTTCATTGAGCAGTGTTTTGGAATATTTATGTACAAAATTCACATGTAGATCCTTGGCTAGCTGCGCATTGATCTCGTAGGTCGACTGAAGTAAAATGGGAATGGAAGGGTCCATTTTTCGTGCCCAGCGGACAAACTCCTTGCCAGCATCCGGGTTGTGAATCCCGTTGCGGGGGAAGCGAATATCAGAAATGATACCTAAGGTATGATTCTGGTACTTTTGAAAATAGTCCTGGGCTTCCTCAAAAGTGGTGCACAATAAGATTTTGGGCCGGACACGCATGTGCAAGAGCCGTTCCGTATCCGTTAGGCTGGAATCCATCAATCGTCTTATATTAGCGGTAATTTCCTTGTAGACTAGGGGGAGAATGGTGGAATAAAAGCGCGGCCGGTCTTCGATCACAATGATGCAGCGTACACCGCCAATACGCACATCCCGTTCAATATTCATTTTATCTTCCAACTGCTTTACGATGGCCAGGAAAACGTTGGCGTTCCCAGACCAGATAAAGACATGATCAAAAGCCGTATCCTTGAAATTTTCCGGTAGTTGTTTGATTTCTGACTCGTCAAAAGCCAAGAGCACGATGGGCAGATCTGGGTTCATCTTTTTAATTTGGGTGGCGATGGACACCGGATCCATATCCGCTATACGCATCATGACCAGCACCAGGTCGATTTGTTGATTCTTGAGCCTGTTCAGCGCGGTTGCCGCTGTTTCGGCCCGCCAAATCCGCGGTGCGTACCCTAAGTTCATTCCCGTATATTGATAGAGAATCTGTTCTGTCAAACCACCATCTTTTTCCAGGACAAAGGAATCATAGGGACTGGCGATCAACATGATCTCATGAATCCGATTCAAGATCAATCCCGGCATGGTATTTTTATCAACTGGTGTAAATTTTGGCATATTTATATTGTTAAAAAATTAACCCATTTTTTGTGAATTGAACACCGAAATGATAATAATTTCTGTGGATGTGCAGCTGCTGAAAAACATATATCATTTATTATTAGATCAAATCTATCCTCACACTTGCTTTATTTGTCGGGTGCTGCTGCAACATCATACTGCTGTTGTCTGCCAGGCTTGTCTTGCAGGCTTCAATCCGGTACCCAAGGAAAACCGGCTGTCTCATTTGATCGTTCACTCCGGGATCGATGCGGCCTATGCTGGTTGGTACTATGAAAAGGGGCTGGTCAATCTAATTCATTCATTAAAATACAATGATATGGCTAAATTGGGGCGAACGCTAGGCCAGCTTTTAGGACAAGTCATCAATCAACAGCTGTTGGGGCCAATTGACATCATTTCGGCCGTACCGCTGCATCGCGTTAAGTATCGGGAGCGGGGGTACAATCAAGCAGCTTGGATCGCGAAAGGCATCGCCGAAGTATGGTCGGTGCCGGTACATAATAACATCCTCAAAAAAAATAAATATACAATATCACAGACTACTCTGAAAAAAGCAGAGCGGCAGAAAAATATGCTAACAGCATTTACCGTAGTAAATCCTGTGGAAGGTCAAGCCATTGCCTTGGTTGATGATGTGATCACAACCGGCTCAACAATTTCCGCCTGTGCGGTTACTCTGAAAACAGCCGGTGCGGCTCGGATCGTTGCACTGACTGTCTCCACACCTGTTGTTGTTGAAGTTTGATGATTAAAAGACTGCTCTCCCTTGATCTGAAAGCCAAACGTGTTTTGATGCGTGTTGATTTTAATGTACCGGTGCAAAATGGCCGGGTGACGGATGATTTTCGATTGCGAGCAATCTTACCAACCATCCAGCACTGTTTGAAACAGGGTGCCGGGATCGTATTGATGTCACACTTGGGCCGGCCCGGGGGTATCGTAAATGAAAAATACAGTCTGATGCCAGTTGGAGAAACCTTGGCCGATCTTTTAGAAATGCCAATAAAATTTTCATCAGACTGTGTCAGTTCTGACGCACGCAACACATCTATCGGAATCGGTCATGGTGACGTACATTTACTTGAGAACCTGCGCTTCCATAATGGCGAAACAGAAAATGACAGCCATTTTGCTGAAGACCTGGCCCGCCATGGACAGGTGTACATAAATGATGCTTTTGGTACAGCACACCGGGCACATGCTTCCAATGTGAGCATCGTTGATTTTTTTAACCAGAAGGGGATAGGCTTCTTAATGGAAAAGGAATTAATGTATTTAAAATCAGCTTTCGAACACCCGGCCCGGCCCGTGACTTTGGTACTGGGGGGTGCCAAAATTGATTCAAAATTGTCCCTGATCCAGCACTTCACTGGGTTGGCCGATCATATTCTCATTGGGGGCGGGATGTCATTTACGTTCCTTAAAGCCAGTGGCCGAGAGGTCGGCAACTCACTGGTGGATGATCGGTTAGTCGCGACAGCTAAAGAGATTTTACAAAGGGGCCACTGGCAGAAATCAAATTTACTACTCCCGGTTGATTTTGTGTGTGGCGCTACCCCCACCAGTCCTGCATCGGGTACATTCACCCGAGCAACGTTGCCGGTAGAAATGATGGGTTTGGATATCGGGCCGGAAACGATCAAGAAATTCCAACAAATACTTTTGCAGTCCGAAACCATCCTGTGGAATGGTCCTATGGGTGTGTTCGAGAATGAGGATTATGCCGCAGGATCCCGAGCTGTAGCGGAAACGATGGTTGCAATTACCGCAAAGAATAAAACCACTATTGTGGGGGGTGGCGATACGGCTGCAGCTATCCGACAATTCGGCCTCTATAATGGTGTAACCCATGTATCCACAGGCGGTGGAGCATCATTAGAATTACTCAGCGGGAAAACATTACCTGCCTTTAACGCATTGGAGATAACTTGAACAAATCGATTATTATCGTCGCCAACTGGAAGATGAACAAATCTGTGGATGAAAGCGGAGACTTTCTCAATAGATTCAATTATTTGCTTTTGAATATTCCCAAGTCAAAAGTTATATTTTGCCCGTCTTTTTTGGCGCTCTTTTACATGAACGGTTTACTTGCTGATACCCCCTATGAACTGGGAGCCCAGGACATGCACTGGAACCACGATGGGGCTTACACTGGTCAAATCTCTGCTCGCATGCTGAAAACGACCGGTGTAACTTGGGTTATTATCGGACATTCTGAACGAAGATGTTTGTTCGGTGAAACCGATAAACATGTACATCTAAAGATTAAAAAAGCTTTAGCGTATGGTTTACAGCCGATTATGTGCATTGGGGAAACACTGAGGCAGCGCGAGAGTGGGGAAACTTACTCTATCTTGCAACAGCAATTGTCCGCTGGTTTAGAGGACATTTCTGCGGAAGAAATGTCTACGATGACCATTGCTTATGAACCAGTTTGGGCCATCAATACCGGTAAACGAGCTGATAACAGTCAGATTACAGAGGCTCACGCAGCGGTGCAAGCCCAACTACTATCTATGGGTGCTATTGATGTCCCCGTTTTATACGGTGGCTCGGTCAATAGCAATAATGTTGATGAGTTATTATCTATCTCAGAAGTGGATGGCTTTTTGATCGGTGGAGCAAGTTTGGACCCGGAAGAATTCGTGGCAATTATTCACTTAACAGAACGATATATAAAGGAACATTAAATTGGTTGGATTTTTAATTTCAATGCATACAATTATTTGTTTATTGCTGGTTGCCGTTATCTTGATGCAGGCCAGTCAGGGCGGAGGTTTATCCAGCGCTATTGGTGGTGGAGTATCTAATGCAATCTTTGGCGGCCGCGGTACAGCAACGATATTGAGTAAATTTACTGTCTATTTGGCAGCTGGGTTTATGGTCTTGGCCATGTCCATTGGCCTGTTTAGCACTCCTAGCGAAGTCACGTCGGAATCGTTGCTTAAGCAAGAAGCTGAGGAAAGTGTATTGGACCTTTCCCTTCCTGCGACACAAGAATTGAATGATATTGAATAATACACCAGCCGAAGTGGTGGAACTGGTAGACACGCTGTCTTGAGGGGGCAGTGGGGGAAGCCTCGTGCCGGTTCGAGTCCGGCCTTCGGCACAAATAAAAATCTTTAGAGGATAAAATGAAAAAAACAGCGTTACTTACGGCTATATTGGCAGTCATCGTTGGTCAAACACCGGATGAACTACTGCAACAAGGTCAAACCTTGTTGGCGCAAGGGGATTTGACCGGAGCCAAAGATGTGTTGGGTCAAGCCATTATGATGGATTCTACATATGCTCCGGCGATGATCACGCTTTCAAATGTATACCTGCGGATGGGAGATATGGATAAAACTCAAGAATTCATCCGCAAAGCGATCGGTACGGACCCAGAAAACGAGGAATACCGCGATGAGTTTGATCGTCTGAATGAGATCAACACCTTGATGGTGGATGGTCAGCGGAACCTGAATAACGGTAATTACGCTAAAGCGCTGGAATCCTATCAGATAGTTTTGGAGAAATTTCCCTTTTTCGCGGAAGCAGCATATAGGATGGGTTCAGTGAAGTATAGAGAAAGGGATATTTCAGCGGCAATTAACTATTTTAAGGATGCATTGGCCATCAATCCCCAGCACGAGGATGCCAGGACCGCTATTGCTAACGCGGCTAAATATAAATTCACTGAAGGAGATACCAACTACCGCCAGAAGAACCTGGAGGGAGCTCTCAAGGCGTACCAGGACGTGCTGGAAATTGATGAGTCATTTTACCAGGCCCATTATTGGATCGGCAAGATTCAATCCAAAATGGGTGATAAAAACCTGGCTATCGAACATTATCGTAAAGCGCTGGACATTAAACCTACGTTCTATAAAGGTTATTATGCGATGGCATCGTCGCAAAGGTCCATTGGCGATGATGAAGGTGCGTTAACTTCCTTGCAATCCGCTGTTGAAATCAACCCCGAGTACGATAAGGCTTACGGCGTTATGGGTGATATTTACATCGAACGGGAAGATTATAACCAGGCCATCAGTATTTTGAATACCGCTAAGGAAGTAAATCCCCAATACGCCAAAGGGTTTTACAGTCTGGGTATCATATATTCCGAACTGAAAAATTATGAAGCAGCGATTCAGAATTTGAAACAGGCGACAGAATTGGATGATTCAAAACATTTGTCTTGGTATCTATTAGCTGAAGTTTACAATATAACCGGTGATTGTGAAAACGCTAAAAATGCTGCCCGAAAGTGTACAGATCTGAAATCGAGTTTTGGCGGTGGTTGGCTGGAGTTGGGTGTTGCCGAGTGGTGCGGTGGTAAAGGGAATAAACAGGCAGCGGAAAATGCCCTGGAAAAAGCCCGCAACGACCAGGAATGGCGGGAAAGTGCTGAATACGAAATCGACAGTATACGCAATCCTGAAAAATACCAGAAGTAATTTTCTATAACCACTACTTCGTGTAATTTTGTAATATGATTTACGCGGTGATATTTGACCTCGATAATACGTTGTTGGACTTCATGAAAATGAAAGAGGTTGCCATCAAAGCCGCTTTGAGCAGCATGGCGGAGGCCGGTTTAGCGATTGATGATGCTGCTGCCTACCACCGCATCATTGCTATGTATGAAGAACGGGGGTGGGAGAATCAACAGATCTTTGATGAATTTCTAACCGAAACGTTGGGATATGTCGATTATAAGTATCTGGCGGCTGGAATTGTGGCCTACCGCCGCGCTCGGGAAGCCAATCTACAAGTGTATCCAAATGTAAAAAATACGTTGATCGATTTAATAAAAATGGGTCTCAAGCTGGCTGTAGTATCGGATGCGCCCATCCGGGAAGCATGGCTGCGTCTGTATTACCTTAATTTATATCATATGTTCGATGTTGTTTTGGCATTCGATGACACCAACGCTCGCAAACCATCACCAATCCCCTTCAAAATGGCTTTAAAGAAAATGAATGTTGGGGCTAAACATACTCTGATGGTTGGCGACTGGCCGGAACGGGATGTGACTGGAGCCAAGAATCTAGGTATGAAAACTATTTTTGCCCGTTATGGCGATACATCTGGTACCATCAAATCCGGAGCCGACTGGGATGTAGATGATATTCATGAAATTGTAACTATTGTAAAAAAACTCAATGCTGCGTGATGCGTTGATTGGTACGGATATTGTCGAAATTTCACGGATTCGGAAATTGATCACTGCTCATCCGGACCGCTTTATAGCCAAAATCTTTACCCCCAAAGAAATAGAATACTGCAATCGTATGGTGGATCCGTCCATTCATTTTGCCGGTCGTTTTGCAGCTAAGGAGGCCATCAAAAAGGCGCTAATAGTTTCTGGAGTAGATTCAACAATCGGCTGGCAGGATATGGAAATTCTTGCTACCCAAAACGGTGCTCCCCGAGTTTTACTTCACGGTAGTAAAATTGCTAATTTAAACAGTCGCGTGTCCATTGCTCATACTAATCAGACAGCAATTGCAGTTGCCCTGGTGACTTAAGGTGCGTATCCTGACCACAGCACAAGCGGCAACACTGGATAAGATCGCTATGGTGGATCACGGTATTCCCGAAACAGTACTGATGGCGGCAGCCGGTAAAGCGCTTGCCAAAGAAGCAAAAAAAATGTTAACTGGGCTCCATGAATCGAAAATAGCCATCATCTGCGGAAAAGGCAATAACGGTGGCGACGGTTTTGCCGCTGCAGTTGAACTTCAGGAATATAATGTTGCTTTGTTTGCTCTTGCTGCAGAAAAGGATATAAAAGGTGCAGCTCAACATTTTCATGATAAGTGTATAGCCATCGGTTTGGCCGTCCAGTATACACCACTGTTGCCAGAAGCCACGCAGTTCCAGTTAATCATTGACGCCATATTGGGTACCGGAGCTGAGGGAGATTTGCTAGATCCCATCGCCCGCTGGACATCCTGGATCAGTACACAAACCTGCCCCGTGCTGGCTGTAGATTGTCCCACCGGTCTGAATAGCAATAGCGGGTATGCTGCAGACCTTGCTGTACATGCCCATATAACTGTTACCATGGGTTATTCGAAATTGGGGCTACATCTGAAGCAAGGTCCGGAACTGGCCGGCAAAATTAAAGTGGCTGATATTGGTTTTCCGGATATAATTGACCAGCTTCAGGGTTGGTGCTGGTCCACGGTTGAAAAAGCTAACATTGCCAGTTATTTGACGGAAGTGAAAGCAGATACTCACAAATACCGGCAGGGTAAGGTGCTCATCATCGCCGGCTCCCGAGGTATGACCGGAGCTGCTGTATTAAGCACCTATGGTGCGTTGCGGTCTGGCGCCGGGTTGACCATTACAGCAGCACCAGAAAGTATCGCCGATATTTATGAACAAACCATCATCGAGGGTATGACCTTAAATTGCCCCGACGCGGGAACTGGTTATTTTGTAGAAGATAGTTTTGATACTGTGGCTGAAAAATTGGATTGGTGCGATGCCTTGGTGATTGGTCCGGGTCTGGGGCAGGTGGGACCAACGCTCAATTTTGTGCGACGTGTAGTTACCGCATGCCAAAAACCCATGGTGATCGATGCGGATGCATTGCGGATATTTACTGCGGATACAGGTCTGTTCAGTCACATTAACGCACCGTTTATACTTACTCCTCACGAGGGTGAATTTTGTCGTATGTTGCAAATAGAATCATGGGAACTATCTACCGGATTTCCGAAAAAGATTGTTGATTTCATGTCTACCTGCCCGGGTGTGCTGGTGCTGAAAAATGCGCCAACTATCACCTATTATCAACAAGCAGCAGTCATCAATACCACCGGAAATCCAGGTATGGCCACCGCTGGAATGGGCGATGTACTGGCCGGAATGCTGGGCACATTATCAGCCCAAATTACATCACCATTTATAGTTTCCCAAATCGGCGTATATCTCCATGGATTGGTGGCAGATAGTTTAACCGCTAAGCAAGGTTTGCGCGGTCTGATTGCATCCGACCTCTTAGCAGAATTACCACGAACTATCCAACCCTTTGAATAAAAAACGCTATAGGTTACTGTTGGGCGCCTATCTGTTTGCAATTCTGGCCGTATCCAGCATCCCCGGCCCTGATCTACCCCGCATAGTAATCCTTGCTCCGAATGAATTGATGCATATAATCGAATACGGTATCTTGGGTTTTCTGGCTTACAAAAGTTTCGATAAGTTTTCCCGATCGTTACTTGCTGGTTTATTCTTATTTGCCTGTATAGATGAAATTTGGCAGTTATTCACTCCCGGCCGCTGTACAAGTTTTTTTGATGTGGTCATTGATATGATAGGCGTATGCATAGTGAATACTGCCGTATATTTCCGCACCAAAAAACGATCATGATTAAACAGATTACGATCAAAGATTATGCGATCTTTAAGGACCTAAACCTAAAGATTAAAAAGGGGTTGACGGTCATCACTGGAGAAACGGGAAGCGGTAAATCGATATTCGTTTCCGCTATTCAGGCTGCTTTGGGTGGAAATGGGAAAAAAACCGATGTACGCAGCAGTGCGGAAAGAGCAGTTATTGAAGTGGTGACCGAACAGGGGGGTACGGAACTGATTTGTCGCAAGATTATTGGTAAATCGGGTCGCAGTCGTTCATTCTTGAATGATGCCCCAGTGCCCCTTTCCGACTATAATGAACAAGTAAAGTTGATCGCCGATTTTCACGGTCAGCACGAACAACAGTTCATCATGCAACAAGCAGCACATGTTGATTTTTTAGATACTTATGCACAATTATCTGACAGGGTAACCGAGCTGGAGCAAACCTATGCTGATTTAATCGCCGCTAAACAGAAAAATCGACTATTAAGAGGACAACAGACCCAGGTTGTTGACCAAAAAAAATTGCTATCTTTCCAACTCCAGGAAATTGAATTGATCCAACCAAAGGAAAATGAAGATGATGAGTTGAGTCGGGAATTCAAACAGTTAAAGCACGCTGAAAAGCTGATAACCACAGCCCGAGAATTAAATGATCGATTGACTGAAAATGAACAGTCCCAGTACAACCAACTTGTCGAAAGTGCTACCGAGCTGGAAAAGTTGACCCGGATCGATCAGCGTTTAGAGAACCATTCCCAATCACTAACGGAGGCTTTAAAATCAGTGTTGGATGCATCAGAGGGCTTGCGTCGGTATGCAGATGTTGTAGATTATGATGATAAAAAATTGAACCGCGTAGAAGAACGTCTCCAGAAAATTGAGGGACTTAAAAGAAAATATGGCGGCTCCATTGCCGCTGTGCTGGAATATAAACAAGCTATCTCAGCGGAACTGAATTCATTGTCAACACTGAATGATGAAATTAGCACCTTGGACAATGAAATTGTCGCGTTGCGCGAACGATATAAAAAGACCGCAATCTTTTTGCATGATGAACGAAAAAAAAATATACCGGAACTTTGTCAAAAAATTGTAAATGAATTAGTTTCATTGGACATACCCAGAGCAGTATTTAAAGTACGTGTTGCAGCTGTCCTAGATGAAACATCCGACATTGAAATTGATGGAAAACCAATTAAATATACAACCAAAGGCTACGATAAGATTGAGTTCTATTTGAGTGCCAATCCCGGTGAAGAGGTAAAACCATTAACTGCTGTTGCCTCCGGCGGAGAAGTTTCCAGGATCATGCTGGCGATCAAAACAATTTTTCAGAAAGTTGATCCTGTGGATACATTATTTTTCGATGAGATCGACTCCGGCGTTTCGGGTGTAGCCGCTGAAAAGGTCGGTGTAACCTTGCAAGCCTTGGCGAAAGAAAAACAATTAATTTGTGTGACGCACTTACCTCAGATCGCAGCCATGGCTGATCACCATCTTATGATCTCTAAAATGCAGCAGGATCAGCGTACAGTCGCCCAAGCGTTCTATTTAACACCCGAAGGGCAAGTGCAGGCCATTGCGCAGCTTTTTAGCGGCGTCGATGTTGTCGCTGATGCCGTGGATTCTGCTCAAAGCATGTTAGCCGGCGCCCGTGGATAAGATTGTTATCCGGGGCCAACGATCCCTCAATGGCAAGGTGGTGATTAGCGGTTCAAAAAATGCAGTGCTACCTATAATGGTTGCTGCCTTGCTGACCGAAGGGGAAACAACCATACGCTCTGTTCCCAACCTGATGGATACCCGAACCATGATGCGGTTGTTAAGGATACTCGGTGCTAAAGTTGATTTTAAAAATGGTGTGATGAAGATTAATGGCGGTACGGTAAAAAACCTGGAAGCGCCTTATGAATTAGTTAAGACAATGCGGGCATCTTTTTACGTATTGGGTCCCCTGTTGGGCCGTTTTGGTGCAGTAAAAGTGTCTCTGCCTGGGGGTTGTGCCTGGGGACCACGGCCGGTAGACTATCATCTTAAGGGCATGGAAGCGCTGGGCGCCACCATCGAACTTGAAGGGGGTTACATTCTAGCCCGTGGCAAATCTCTAAAGGGAGCGGAAATAGAGTTTGATCATTCATCGGTAGGAGCGACTGGGAATTTGCTGATGGCCGCTGTATTGGCAGATGGGATTACAACCATCAAAAATGCTGCCCTGGAACCGGAGATAACCCAGTTGGCGGAAATGCTAAATACGATGGGTGCCGATATTACCGGGCTGGGAACTACAACCTTGCGGATTGCAGGTGTAGCGCAATTATCCCCAGTAGATATTACTGTAATCCCCGACCGGATTGAAGCCGGAACATTCTTAATTGCTGGTGCGGCTCTGGGAAAAATTAAGCTGCAAAATGTACATGTCAATCATTTGGAATGTATCCTGGAGCTACTAAAAAAGTCTGGTGCCAATATTTCCGTATCGGAAAACAGCATTACAATCGAGCAGGCTGAATACCTGCGGGCGGTTGACGTTTCAACGGATGTGTTTCCCTGTTTTCCCACTGATCTGCAAGCCCAATGGATCGCTTTAATGTGCATTGCCAGGGGGACATCACGTGTAACAGATACTGTATACCACGACCGGTTTGCACATATTTTGGAATTAAACCGTTTGGGTGCCAGAATTACCTTAAAAGAGAACATGGCAACAGTTCAAGGTCAGCCAGGACTGAATGGAGCACATGTTATGTCGACGGATATTCGGGCCAGTGCTGCCCTGATCATCGGAGGATTACTAGCCGCAGGTAAAACAGAGGTCAGCCGTGTCTATCACTTGGATCGTGGCTATGAACGCATTGAAAAGAAATTGAGTGCTATCGGTGCGGAAATCACCCGTCAACAGGAATGAACGAAATGTCTTTTTTTTATAATATGAACACTATACATTCTCCCTTGGGACTGAAAGAAACAGCCTGATGAAAATCGTTATAATTGGCGTCGGTGAAGTAGGTTATCACGTTGCCAAAGCTTTAAGTGAGGACGGTCATGATATCACCGCCGTTGATATTAATCCTGAAAAGTGTATCCGTATCTCTGAAAATATCGATGCCATTGATGTGGAAGGTAACGGGGCTAGCCCGAAAACACTTCACCAAGCAAAAGTTGAAGAAGCGGATTATGTGCTCTGTTTGACCAGGGTCGATGAAGTAAACCTGATCGCAGCACAACAAGCCCATGAATTGGGGGCAAAGCAAATCATTGCCCGCTTACGCAATCAACAATATAGTGACCGGGATTCGATCATTATACCATCGAAATTTGGTGTGGATCTGGTCATCCACCCAGAACGGGAAGCTTGTCAGGAGATCAGTCGCTTGGTCCGTTATCCCTATGCTAACCAGGTAATGGATTTTGAAGATGGCCGACTGCAAATGTTAGGTTTTCTGTTAGGTAACGATTGCACCAAAATTGTTGGGCAAAGCGTGTGGGATATCTGTGAACAAGTTGATGATTATAAATTCGGTGTCATTGCTGTGTTACGTAATGGAGAGACCCTGGTACCCTGGTCAGATTTTATTTTTGCTGCGGGGGATATCGCCTATTTTATATTACGTACGGAAAATGTCGATCAGTTAACAACTCTGCTGGGGAAATCGGTCGAATCAACCCGGCGTGTTATGATCATTGGCGGCAGCAAGATCGGGCGTTCCTTAGCCCAGGAACTGCAGGAAGATATGAGTATCAGGCTGGTGGATGAGAACAGAGAAAAAGCGGGATCTATCGCCAACCATATGGATAATATTATGGTCATCAATGCTGATGGCACAGATATGGAATTTTTAAAATCGGAAAATGTTCAGGAAATAGATAGTTTTGTAGCAGTGACTGAAAATGAACAAACCAACATCTTATCTGGAATGCTAGCCCATCATTTTGGCGTGAAACAGGCTATTATTCATGTAAGCAACACCCAGTTTTTGCCCATCATACAAGAGTTGGGGATCGGTCCGGTGTTGAGTAAGAATATGTCTACGGTCAATACAATTCTGCGCAAAATTCGCAGTGATATTTCAGATACAGCTGTTTTTACGTTTGAAGAAATTGATGTTGATGTTTTGGAATTACAACCGGAAGCCTACAGCCAAGTGACCCAAATGAAATTATCTGAATTATCGTTCCCCAAAGAAAGTATCGTGGGGGTGATTAATCATCATGGTCATTTGAGTATCGCCCGGGGAGATTCCCGCTTAACGGCTGAAGATACAGCATTGGTGTTTGCCAAACAGGCTGCATTCCATTCAGTGCGTAAGCTCTTTCGAGCCGGATGAATTTTCGTACGATTTTAAATATTTTAAGTGCGTTGCTGATCATACTGGGATTAGCTATGGTTATACCGATAATCCTAGCCTATGGCTATAATGAAGTTGATCTACAGGGGTTTCTGTGGTCAATGCTAATCTGTCTGATTATAGGAATCCCCGTTTGGTTGCTGACCAGGAAAAACAGAAAACTGAACAACAGGGACGGTTTTGCGATTGTGACGTTTTCATGGATCACCGCTGCTTTGGTAGGATCATTGCCGTTTTATCTGTCCGGGATGATCCCCAATTTCACCGATGCATTCTTTGAATCTATGTCCGGGGTGACCACGACAGGATCATCTATTTTAGGCAATTCTGTGACATTGCCCCATTTGCCCCATGGTATTGAAAGTCTACCCCATGCTACACTTCTTTGGCGATCCTTCATCCAATGGATCGGAGGTATGGGTATTATTGTTTTTTATATAGCGATCCTACCCTTATTGGGTGTGGGCGGGGTGCAGCTCTTCAAAGCGGAAGTGCCTGGTCCGGTGGCTGATAAAATTCGACCCCGGGTGCGGGAAACAGCTAAACTGCTGTGGATGGTATATCTTGGTATCACTGCCGCCCAGATCATTCTGTTGGGTATGAGCGGTATGCCTTGGTACGACGCTGTCTGTCACTCATTTACAACAATGCCCACGGGTGGTTTTTCAATTAAAAATGCCAGTATCGGCCATTATAACAGCGCTGTCGTTCATTATATCATTATCTTTTTCATGTTTTTAGCTGGGATCAACTTTACTCTTCATTTTCATGCAATAACCGGCAATATAAAGGGTTATTTAAAAGAAAAGGAATTTCTTACTTATTTGGGCATCATCCTCGTTGCAGCAATACTCATTTTTATTAGTATTTCTAGCGGAGATAATTCCTGGTCAGAGTATTCATTTCGGGAATCACTTTTTCAAACTGTATCTATTTTAACAACAACGGGGTATGCATCTGCGGACTATGAAAAGTGGACCTATTTTGCCCAATTCATGATACTGTTTATGATGTTCATCGGTGGGATGGGTGGCTCAACCGGTGGTGGGTTGAAAATCGTCCGCTTGATGCTACTGTTCAAATATGCAGCAAAAGAAACCCGCCGTATGCTGCACCTGAAAGCGATCATTCCCATCCGCATCGGCGGTAAGTTTATCTCTGAAGATATAATTCGGAACACTTTGGGATTCTTTTTATTCTATATATCTATTTTTTCTCTTACCGCATTGATTCTCACCACCATGAATATCGATGTGCAATCTGCTATCGGTGCAGCCGCGTCGGCCATTGGTAATGTCGGGCCGGGGCTGGGCCAGTTCGGGCCCACAGACAACTACGCGTTATTGCCTGCATTCGGTAAATGGATGTTGTGCTTCTGCATGCTCCTAGGTCGTTTGGAAATATTTACAGTAATGGTGATTTTCAGCCGCACTTTCTGGAAATAAATATGGAATATGTAATTACAGAGATCGGTGCCAACATAGGTACTATTACCGTGAATAGACCGGAAGCATTAAATGCAATGAACTTGGGTGTGATCAATGCATTGGATAGGTCCGTTCAGGAAATGATTGACCATCAAGATGTTGGTGTTCTTATTATTACTGGAGCAGGAAAGAAGGCTTTTGTAGCCGGTGCGGATATCAACGCCATGCAGCAAATGAATTCTGCACAAGCAAAAAAATTTGGAGAAGCCGGCCAGAAAATGACGCGAACTATTGAAACATCTCCCAAACCAGTTATTGCCGCCGTGAACGGGTTTGCCTTGGGCGGTGGTTGTGAGATCGCACTGGCCTGCCATATACGAGTTGCTAGCGAAAATGCCATATTTGGTCAACCGGAAGTCCACTTGGGATTGATCCCAGGTTGGGGTGGAACCCAACGCTTGCCTAAGATCATCGGTGTGGGAATCGCCAATGAATTGATTACCACTGGTGGCCAGATAGCTGCTAATGAAGCATTCCGTATTGGTTTGGTGAATAAGGTCGTCCCTTTGGATGAACTCCTGGATAGATGTAAAAAAATTGGTCACCAGATCCTGATGAATGAACCAAATGCCGTTGCGCGGGCTTTGTCGTGTATCTATTCCAGCTTTGGTATGTCCATCGAGGCGGGGCTTGAAGTGGAAGTGAATGCTTTTGCAGACTTGTTCGAAACTGATGAGACACGTGAAGGGCTTACAGCTTTTGTTGAAAAACGACCAGCGAATTTTCGTTAATTGTTCGCCATGAAATTAGATTTATTCACTATGATGTCCATTGCATATAATCCCGTGGCGTATCCAGCGATCCCCACGACTCCTATCTTGGAATAATTTTATGTAAAAAGATGGAGGTGTGGTCATTTCTGATGGAAGCGGTTTGGGCATAGAATTAAATTCAGAGTATCCAGGGGTGAAATAAATGAAAATCAAAGGAATAGAACATATCGGTATTGCTGTCAAGTCATTAAATGAGAATGCGCCGTTCTGGAAATATGTATTAGGGTTGGGTCATTCAGGGACAGAAACGGTGGAAACGGAAAAAGTGATCACTGATATCTATAATACTGGTAGGGGGAAAATAGAATTATTAGAAGCCCTGGATCAAGATTCTACCATCGCGAACTTTATCGAAAAGCGGGGAGCCGGGGTACATCATATCTGCCTTGAAGTAGAGGATGTCAAGGAAGCAATCGGAGAATTGAAAGATCAAGGTATTGATGTAATCTATGCTGAGCCTAAAGTTGGCGCAGAAGGATTTTTAGTGACCTTTATCCACCCCAAAAGCACCGGGGGTGTATTGGTTGAGCTGGCTCAGGGGTACAGTTGACCGCTATTGTAATATTTTAGATAATCCGAAACCGCCTTACCGGCATTGAATAGCGGATCATTTTCTGCTGTTTAAGTGACCTGTTTGATAGAAATAACGCCAGATCAGATATGCAATTCATGATCCTTATCTTCATCATCGGAATATCCGGTTTTGATCATTACCCATGCTTCGTTTATTTGCATTTTTAATACAGTAGTTTGTTTTTACACCATCGCACTGATCTGGCGGCAATAGACCCAGAAAACAGGTGCAGTATGGTCTGCGATTGTATTAAATACGATCAATCGGTGAGTAAGATTCGCAATGGGTTCGATATGGAAAAAAAGTGCTTCATCCAAAATAACGTGACACACCGCTCCATTATAAGCTGCGCGTTCAGCAACCAGCTCTACTTTTTTGCTGCTAGCAATAGAATACGACTTCATGATCTTTTCAATAAATTGTATTATTAATTACAAAAGAAAATTTCTATTCATTCGATGTTTTAAGAGAGGTTTATTATTAATTTCATCCTTATATGACCCCTAAAAAATTCCAGCGCAAGCGATTCTTTTTGATCGATGGATATGTTTTGCTTTTCCGGGCGCATTACGCCATGATTCGAAATCCCCTGATCACCCGTTCCGGCCAGCATACTAGCGCACTGTTCGGATTTATAAATTCAGTATTTCGACTGATTCGGCAGGAACAGCCCGATTACCTAGCGGCGGCTTTTGATAGAAAGGAACAGACATTTCGACATAAAAAATATCCAGAATACAAAGCCAATCGAGATGAAATGCCTCAGGAATTACAGGACCAGTTGGCACATTTATGGAGATGTTTGGAAGCATTAAGTATTCCCAATATCAGTTCTGCTGGGTATGAGGCTGATGATGTAATCGGGACACTGGCAATGCAAGGCGCGGAAGCCGGGTATGATGTATTCATTTTCAGCAGTGATAAGGATTTTGCACAATTGGTCAATGACCATATTTCGCTGTATGCGCCAATTGCCAGATCAACTGCAGTGAATATCATTGATCCTTCCGGAGTGCGGGAGAAATGGGGCGTGCCGCCGGATAAGATGATCGATTTTTTAGCCCTGATGGGTGATGCATCTGACAACATTCCCGGGGTAATGGGTGTTGGTCAGAAAACGGCAGCACAATTGATTGGCCAGTATGGATCACTGGAAGAAACGCTAAAAGGTGCCGAACAGGTAAAGAATAAACGAGTGCGGGACGGACTACTGAATGGCGTTGACAAGGCTATACTGAGCAAGGAATTGGTCACGATCGTCACCGATTTAAATCTGGACTGTACTATTGCGGATATGGAACGGAAAGGATTTGATAAGGAAGCGCTGACTGAACTGTTTATGGAGTTAGAGTTCAATGCTTTATTAAGTCAGATAGATGATTTTGACAATGGACATGGATCGAAGGAAACCAAGGTTAAAAAGTCTTACAATACACTCATGAATATAGCTGATTTAAAGTCATCCTTAAAAAAGTTGGCAAAGGCTGAACTCATTTCTTTCGATCTGGAAACGGATTCGGTCACACCTCTGGATACGACCATTGTGGGTATGAGCTTTTCCAGTGCGCCGGATACAGGTGTATATATCCCAATCCAATACGCAAAGAAAACGCAGAATCATTTCGGCAAAGATGATTTGCAAACAGTTCTGGAGATGGTCAAACCGCTTCTGGAAGATACAAATCTGCTTAAGACCGGGCAAAATATCAAATTTGATGCATTGGTGATGCGAAACCATGGCATTCAAATAGATGGGATTGGATTTGATTCGATGCTTGCTGCCCATTTGATTAAACCGGAAAGTCGATCCTACAAGTTAGATAACTTGAGTTTGGAGTATTTGAACTATCCCATGGTGCCGATTGAAGAGTTGATCGGCAAGGGCAAACAGCAGATATCCATGAGTGATGTGGCTCTGGATCAGATTGCATTTTATGCTGCCGAAGATGCGGATATATCATTACAGTTGACGAATATATTCAAGGATAAATTAGCTGAAAATTCATTAACTGAATTTTATGAACAGGTGGAATTACCCCTGGTGCAGGTATTAGTGGATATGGAATATAATGGTGTATATGTAGATGAGAAGCAGCTTCGGAATAAATCTTTAGAATTTGGTAAAAAGCTGGCACACCTCAGTCAGGAGATTGTACAACATGCCGGTAGAGATTTTAATATCAATTCTACCCAGCAACTATCCAATATTTTATTTGACGAATTAAAATTACCCCAAATCAAGAAACGGTCGACCGCCGAAAATGTATTGGTACGGCTTCGAGATGAACATCCGCTCCCGGGATTGATTCTTGAATACCGTAAATTGAATAAACTGAAAAATACATATCTGGATTTAATTCCTATGCATATCAATCCCCATACTCGCCGGATTCACAGTTCATTCAGTCAAACTATAGCCGCCACCGGCAGATTATCTTCCAGTCATCCGAATTTCCAAAATATTCCTATCCGCACGGCTGAAGGTCGTGAAATTCGCAAAGCATTTATACCTCAGGAAAAGGATGTGGTGATTTTTTCGGCGGATTACTCCCAGATCGAATTACGGATCATGGCCCATTTGAGTGATGACAAAGGATTGCAAGCGGCGTTTAACAATGGCGAAGATATTCACGCCCGCACGGCCAGTGATATTTACGGTGTGCCCCTTAAAGATGTACTGCCGGAAATGCGGCGTGTGGCTAAAATTGTGAATTTTGGTATCATGTACGGTGCCGGACCTTTTCGGATGAGTCAGGAGTTGGGTATTCCCCGGTCAGAGGCACAACAGATCATCGATCGTTATTTTGCCCGCTATTCTGGGATCTCAAATTATATTGATGATACGATCGCCAAAGCGGAAAAAGATCAATTTGTGGAAACACTGTTAGGTCGCCGACGCCCAGTTTGGAACATCGATAGTGATAATCATTTGCATCGTGAAGCTGCAAAACGAATGGCTATTAATATGCCGATCCAGGGTACAGCAGCTGAGATGATCAAACTGGCTATGATCCGTATTCACAAACATATTCAACAGGAGAAGATGGAGTCAAAGATGGTGCTCCAAATCCATGATGAATTGTTATTCGAAACACCCAAAACCGAATACGAAGCATTGAAAGATATGGTGATTACTGAAATGGAAGGAGCGTTAAAATTGAATATCCCCGTGATTGTCGATCACGGAGTAGGACAATCCTGGTTTGAGGCCCACTAATGGAAGCAAGCATCACCCTAAAAAAAGTAGGTAAACTGGCCGGGGACAAAACGGTTCTGGCTAATATGAATTTTGGAGTGGAAAAGGGATCACTCGTAGCTGTTGTGGGCGATGACGACGCTGGCAAATCAACATTGTTGTGCGTCATTGCCGGGTTGGAGAATCCCAATTACGGTGCGGTTTATCTCCATGGTTTAGATACGAATAAACGCCGCCAGGAAACTCGGTCAACAGTTGGATTTGTCCCTCATGATCTGGATCTAGATCCCTGGTTGTCCATCGAACAAAATATCATGTTTGATGCGTTACTGTACGGTATACCAAAAGCTAAAATTCAAACCCTCATTCAACGATACAGCGTTGCATTGGACTTAAATGAATATTTGTATGTCATGGCCCAAAAGGTGCCAAAGGGAATCCAGAAAAAAGCTATGATCGTTCGCGCACTGGCGCATGATCCGTCCATTCTCGTTATGGATGAACCCACAGCTTTTATGGATACGACCGCGCGGCATTTAACCTGGAACTTGATCCGGAAACTCAAGGGTCACAAGACAGTGGTCTATGCCAGCTACTATTTGTCGGAAGTGGAAGCAGCCAACGATCGGATCATTGTCATTCATGAGGGGAAAATACTTTTGGAAGGTAGTTTGGATATGTTGCTGCGGAATACGTTGGAATATCTTCAATTCTCCATCGAATTTGAAGAATTGACTGATGAACTATTTGCAAAATTATCTCAGGTCAAATCAATTGTCAATCCCGCCAAGGTAGGAAATATATTTAAATTTTATGGACGATCCCGGAAAACATTCTTTGAAATATTGAATGTGTCTGCCGGATCCATGATGAAAGATCTATCCATCAGTCAACTGACATTGAAAGATTTACTGGATTCTTTCTTTGCACTAAAGGGGATAGACGGTTGACCGCATTTTTTCTACGCTGTTGGTGGCTGATCTGTAATCGTTTGCTGGCAACTATAGCCATCGCCTTAATGGTTCCCAGTTTACTCTTCATAAGTACTGTTCTGGGCATAAAAAATATCATTGTCCAAAGCATTAACGAGCAACCGTATGAGCTTTGGGCTCTGCCGGGGTTGATTCTGTTTTTGGGTGCACTGCTTATTACTCCTTTGCTTTATCGAGATTTCTTTGACTTGCGGATTCATGAAAAAGCATTGGTACCAATGACTCTAACCCCCGTACAAAAATCAACGATCATAATGGGATTATTATTCAGTTCTGCACTTGAAGTACTGTGTATGCAAATAATCGGGTTGGGAATTTACAGTGTAATTTTCCCAGGAATCGTGACACTCAAAAACAGTATTTATATAATAATCTATGGACTGTTTTTTACTCTGCTATACGGCAATTTTATTATCTTTTTATCGATGCTTACACAGCAGATCACTATATTTATTTCAGCAGTACTCGTATTTCTGGTGATAATTTTTTTCATCAGTGGTATTGCTTTTGAACTTGATTTTTTCCCCATTACCCTACACGAAGTATTTAAATATCTGCCTTTAGGTATGATTGTCGCCGGATTGCACTCATTGTTGTTTCTTAACCGGTTCGACATGCTCAATGCCGTTATTCCCGGGCTGTGGATCGTGCTGCTCATCATTTTGAACAGCCTTATACTGAAGTGGAAAATGAAGCAATGATCGCTTATTTAAGCGGCGCCATGGAACAAGCCGCCGATGAAGGTGCTTTTTGGCGAGAGAAAATGACACTTTGGTTAAAAACTGAACTTAATCATGACGTCATTGATCCGTTACAATCATCACGTTCGTTAGTTCATGATCATAAAGCCCACCAATATCGCGATTGGAAAATCACAGATCCGGATAGATTTGTTGACTTTGTGCGCAAGGCGATTGATTTGGACCTGGATAACGTAATGAACAATTCTGATTATATTGTTTGTTTATGGAATGAAGCCGTCCTGAAGGGTGGCGGCACCCATGGCGAAGTAACGATGGCCTATTTTGCAGGAAAGCCACTGTATTTAGTGTGTGCATTAAACATTGTGGATTTAAGTGGCTGGATCATGGCCTGTGCTACACACATATTCCCGAACGTTGCCACTTTGCAAAAATTTTTGATCGAGACGTATAAAGGCTGTTAACGTACAACGCATTATGTTTGGCCCGAAAGCCTATATCCATCTTGACCATCTGAGCCACAACTTCCAACTTATCCAGGAGCAATTAAACGGAAGGACCATCATGGCAGTCGTGAAAGCCGATGGCTATGGGCATGGTGCTGTGCAATGTGCCCAAACCCTGGAAAAAGCAGGTTGTACTTTCTTTGCTGTTTTTACGATTGCTGAAGCATTGGAATTACGGACTGCGGGCATAAAAGGAAACATTATGGTCTTTTCTTGTATGGAACAAGACTTTCTAGAAAAAGCAGTGACAGAAAATATTATCCTGAACGTTTCCAGTCCGAATGATATTGAACTTTTGAAGTCGTTTCACAAACGCACAAACACCTGCCCTGAGTTCCATTTGAAAGTGGATACGGGAATGAGTAGGTTGGGTGTATCGTCTGCAGATGTCTGTCCTGTATTTAACGCGCTGAAAGTTGCACCGCACTTGAGCTGTACGGGAATCTACAGTCATTATGCTACTGCTGATGAAGGCGATCTGGGTTATGCTCATTGGCAATTGGAACAGTTCGAACGCATTTTGTCCCGTGCGGATGAATTAGAACTGGATTTTACATATCGACATTTTTCAAACAGTGGCTCTTTTCTGAACCTGTCTGAATCCACATTTGATATAGTTCGCGTGGGTATGTTATTATACGGCGCATTTCCATCGGATGAGGTACCAACTGATCTGAATATTAAACCGGTGATGGAATTTCGGGGTCCAATTGTCAGCATCCGGCGCGTCAAAGCAGGTACAAAGGTATCTTATGGGGGAGTTTGGTCCGCGGAAAGAGATACGACGATCGGTGTGGTGCAAACGGGCTTCGCCGATGGCTTTCCCAGACCTTGGTATGATGGGGGCTATGTTGTTTGTAACGGCAAACCTTACCTAATTGCCGGCCGGGTGTGTATGGATCAATTTATGATCGACTTGGGTGACGATGAATTAATGATTGGTGCTGAAGTATTAATTTTTGGTCAGAACGGAAACGATTCGTTACATCTGGAAGAGATTGCGCAACATATTCATTCCACACCTTACGTGCTCGCTACTGCGATTCACGGCCGCACTGAACGAATATATCTTAAATAATATTGCTCCTTATGCAATAGATATCATATCTGGTTCCCCCACCATGGATCATCCTTCCTGCAATCGTTAGTATGTTTCTGGAAAAACTCTCGAAAAACAATGGACGCATATACAAAAATCTTCCACGATGTTTTTGGTGATCCCCTGTCCGACTCGGCCACCAACGGCGAGGACACTTCCGGTTGCCGAGAAGGCATCTGGGTGTGGTACACGCCGAATTCATTGCTGCACCTGCGATTTACCACAGTTGATGATCTTCCAGCGGACGGGACTCGTCTCTCAGGTACTGCTCAGTAGTGAGCTGTCGATTTCCACGGGCCATCTCACGCGCGATGACTCCGGTCTGCGCAAAAAACAGCCGATGAAGCTCGATCGCTCCGGCGAGGGGGAGGCTGCCGCCATCGTCCCTGTCCGTCCCCGCAGCAAACCGGAAGCTGCCGGGCGTGATCAGATCCTCTTCTGTCCGCCAAGGACGCTCTCCAAGATTGATGATGAGTTGTCCGCTGTCAATGATGATCTTTCCTCTTCCACCGGCATTGAGCCGACTCCATCGGCCTCCTTCCACCGCTACCTCCATGTTGAGTGGTATTCGCACGGATTTCCTGGCCGGAAGGTGTTTGATGCGAATCATCGATCCTCTCCTCTTGATGTCGGGGAAGTCGCCGAGAATCTCGACCTTGTCCGGAATCGTGATCTGAAGCTCATCAACGCCGAGGTCATTGGTATTAAATAGGTAAAGGTCTTCTCCGTAAATCACGGAGAAGAGCACCCGTATCATCTGGAGGCGTTCCATCATGTGTGCCGTTGTATCGACAAGGATCCGGGGGTCGGCGGCGAGCCGTTCCGCATCGGCGACGAACTTCCCATCGACACAGGCCTTCTCGAGATCGGCATAGCGATGCATGTACTGGTAGAGCACGGTCAGACCGTTGTCCCCACAGAGCCGGTCCAGGGCGAGCTGTGTCGTGCAATCGTGAAAGCTACGCTTAGTGGCACTGAACCATCCCCTCACAAACGGTTTTCCCGCTTCACGATACGGCATGGATGGATTGACCTTGAGCGTATTCGTCTCCCTCGTTCGAAAGAGACGAATCCACCTCACCTTTTCATGGCAGACGTCACCCCAGAAGTAGGGACTGCCTTCCTCGTCGCCGAATGAGCCGTATCGTGTGTAGAGTTTCAAAGCCCGACGCAATAGACGGTTCGGTGCAACCTTGGTTTCCCAATAGATATTGTCTGCATTCTTCGAGTGACAGATATAGGTCCCGGCGTTCCCAAAAGTACGTTCGAGGATGTCAAAGGCGGCGATCGTCCGTCCGCGTCGGTTGTTCCCGGCCGAAGCTCCGTGAAGAGCGATTTCGTGACCCCGTTCCGCGAGCACCGTGCAGTAGTTCATGTACTCCTTCTCCTCCAGTGTGACCCCGCGTAGAGTGGACGGTGGAGTGGAGGGAATGCCGCATGGCTCGGTCGGACGAAACGGCCACACTGTCTTCGTACATACCAAACCGACAGAGGAGAGCAGATCATATACGAGTTGAACGCTTCTCAGATCGGCCGCATCCGTGTCGTCGGTGATGCAGAAACCGGCGCTGTACGGCCAGGGTGGCCAGATGATGCGGGCTGCGTTCATGCCTTACGGCCGGTAACCATGATGATGGCGGCGAGACGGTTGATTACAGGGATCGGCTCAAGCACGGAGTCCATGAGGCGACAGATCGGTAGCAAACCCTGCTAATTTTCCCCAATGAATGCTGCCGTTTTGATAAATATTCTTCCAGTTCATTGCTACGTTTAGGGCTGCCCCAATTAAGAAAACCCATTCCCCATCCGGATCCACCATAATAAGGGGATTATTCCCCACATAGAGGTACGGCGAACTAAACTGCCCGGCCGGATCCATGGCATAAAACCGTCCCAAATCCGGATCATACATTCGCGCCCGGTAGTTCATCAAGCCCACTTCACCGTTCTCTTTCCTGCCCGGTGCAGTGGTAATTTAACTGTGTGCCTGTTCCGCTTCTGGTGATTTTACCAAAGGGCGCATAGTCATACCAGCTTACCACCTCCCAATCCTCATCCATCACCAGCCTGGTACTACCCAGGTGGTTTTTGATGATGGTGTAAGTGGCACTGTCCCGATGGGTGGCGATCAACCCCGTGGTGCCGTAGATATACGTCTGGCTACTTTCCTCCGAATGGGTTCCTTTGGAATACTCCACCAACGGATAGTCATTCTCACCGTGGAGGTAGAGCGTCATTTCGTATTCCCAATGCCCTCCATCAGTGGTGGTTTTACTTGTCATCCGGCCAAAATAATCATAAGTTATATTGATTGTAAAAAAATGATAATGTATACTTGTAAATATAAACAGAGTTATTTATCAATTATGCGCATAAAATTGAACTTAGTCAAAAAAGTTGAGTCAAAGTTAAGCAACATGGTGAAATTCTCCATATTCAATAGGTGTCCGGTATCCTAAAACTGAATTCAACCTTTGGCGGTTGTAAAACACCTCTATGTATTCAAACATGTCTTGTGGTGTTTCTTGTCTGGTTAGATACGTATTCTGATAGATCAGCTCGGTCTTTAAGGTCTTAAAGAAGGATTCGGCCATTGCATTGTCATAACAATTCCCTTTTCCACTCATACTCTGTCTAATCTGGTGCTCTGAAAGAAGTCTTTGAAAGGCATGACTGGCATATTGACTCCCCCGATCAGAATGAAAGATGACCGCTCCAGCCGGTCTTCTTTTGTTGAGTGCTCTTTCCATGGCCTGTATGACTAAAGACTGGGTCAGGCGCTGATTGACTGCCCAGCCAATAATCTCTCTGTTATAGGTGTCCATCACTTGAGCGAAATACAGCCAACCTTCATCCGTATGAATGTAAGTAATATCTCCAACCCAGAGTTTATCCGGACCATCCACGCCAAAGCATTGACCCACTAGATCCGGGGCAACCGGTAGCCGGTGAGTGGAATCAGTCGTGGCTTTAAACTGCCGCTGGGTTTTCGCCACGAGTCCATTGGCTCTCATCAGCCTGGCCACTCTCGCTTGAGAACAGGATAGGGACTGTCTGTTTAAGACCGGGGTGATCCTCGGACTTCCGTAAACACATTGATTCATCCAATACACATCCTTGATCTTCTCCAGTAGAAACTCGTTCTCGTGCGCTCTCTTGCCCTGACTACTTTTTCTCCACCGGTAATACCCCGCAGCAGTCACACCAAACATGAGGCACATACTCTCAACCGGATAGGTCTGCTTATGCTGATCGATAAACTCAAACTTCATTTGCTTGTCTGTAAAAATATGCCCATGGCTTTTTTTAAAATGTCTCGCTCTTCCGGCACCAACTCCAGGTCTCGCTTTAACCGACGTACTTCCGCTTCATGTTCCATCACTTTACCATTACCCGGGAAACAGTTCCTTGAATCTGCTAAAAAGAGACGCTTCCATTTGTGGAGCGTATTTTGACTGACCCCAAGATATCTGGACACTTTGGCTACACTTTGATGCTTTTCCAATATCAACTTCAGGGCTGATACTTTAAAATCACGATCATAGGTCTTTCTTATTCTTTTGTTTTCCATTTCGATTCCTTTCCACTTTCGCATATTAATGGGTGCTTAACTTCATATGGACTTTTTTGACTAAGTCCAGATCTAAGGGCCATGGATTTCGCGATAACTTATCCATAAATATGAATTCCACTATCAATTCGCAATGGTGGGAATTTTGATAAGAATCCTTTCATAGATGGAGTTTGGAACGCTAAGATATCACAATGGACGGCGGTTCAATTATGTAGATTATCGGAATAGTAGCCATCGTATGTCCCTTTATAAAATTGCTGTACGTGCCACATGGTACGATTATATTGGTTTCCCTTGGATCGGGTTTTATAACGCATATCGATGTAACAATAGATAACAACTGAATTAAGGATCATTCAATTATGGGAAGAAGAATACTAACGTTACTCACAGTTTGGATCATACTATCTGCTTTTCAATGTGAGAAAGAGGGAGAAGATTGTCATTACTCTATTGCTATTATCAATAACTCCAGCGATACTATTATTTCTGCACGTATTAGCCCTGGTGTCACTCACAGTGGGGATAGTACGATTTTTGTCTGTGGATTCCTTGGTAGGCTATTATATCCAGGCGAGAGTTACGATTATCGTCCATATAATTGGTGTATAGAGAATAGATTGAACAATAGCTCAGAAAAAATAGTTAGATATTTCATAGATGGGAATAACTATGATCTTAACATGCAGGTGCCGTGCGATTCAGTACACTTATTATTTGAGGCCAATACGGTATTAAAGGAGTACGAGTTGACCTTGGAGGACTTAAGGGCCATGGATTTCAAGATAACTTATCCATAAATATGGATTCCACTATCAATTCGCAATAGTGGGAATATGACCAGGGCATTTCCTAAAAATATCCGACAGATCAAATACGATGCTTTTACGCAAATGACCCGTTCTATCCAAAAATGGGCGTTGTTCGCTGATAAACTGTCATTCCAATACGATGGCACGAACCGGCGGGTGTATAAAAAGCGGGCATATTATGTTAATCCGCAGAGAGAAACCTCCAATGAAGAGGTTCAGGAGCAATACGAAAAGATTCCTTCTCGTGATGAGGAGATATTGGAGCGTTATGAGCCTTATTCAGGGCGGGCAATTGATAAACCGCGGGTGGCTGACGCAGTCGTCCCTCAGCACAGCGAATGAGCGACTCAATGACCGCAATCGCGATCCGCGCAGCTTCGAAACGATACGGTGATATCTGTGCGCTCGACGGCATAGACCTGGAAGTTGGCGCCGGCCAGGTCGTTGCACTCCTCGGCCCAAACGGTGCCGGCAAGACGACGCTCATCAGGAGTATCGTTGGGCTCCAGAAGCTGGACGCCGGGGAGATCAGAGTACTCGGGCATGCGGCTGGTTCCATGGAGTCCAGGCTCGAGATGGGTGTGATGCTGCAGGACGTCGACCCGCCCGAGGCCCTGACGAGCTCGGAGCTGCTGGCGTTGTTCTCGAGCTTCTACGCGGATCCATATCCTGCGAGCTTCGTCGTGGAGATCGCGGGACTGGATGACATAGAGAAGCGTCGGTACGGCCGGTTGTCGGGTGGGCAGAAACGTCGCGTCCAGTTGGCCCTCGCCCTCTGCGGAAGCCCGAAGCTCATTATCCTGGATGAGCCGACGACGTACATGGACACCGCCTCAAAACGGCAGTTCTGGAAGGTCGTCGAGGAGATGCGGGAACAAGGGAAGACGGTGCTTCTCGTAACTCACCAGATGACGGAGGTCGAGGCGCTAGCCAGCCGGGTGGTTGTTCTGCATGAGGGCGGGGTAGTCGCTGATGGCGAGGTGTCGAGCTTCCGGTCAGCCTTCTCCCTCTCCAAGGTGGTATGTGTCACCTCGCTTGCTCCATCTGCTGTCGCAGACCTCCCAGCCGCGAAGCGGACTGCCGGTGTGGGACGAAAGCTCGAAATACTGACGGAGAGGAGCGACGAGCTGGTGCGTGAGTTGCTGGCCAGTGATCCACAGGTGAGGGAGCTGGAGGTGACCCAGCCCTCCTTGGAGACCATCATCGACCGCCTGCTTTCCGACAAGAACGAAAAGCGGGAGCCGCGGCGGTGAATTGCCCCCAGGATACAGGTTTCAATGAATAGGCAGATTCTGCAGGTTGTGCGCGCCGAAGTCACGAAGGCGTTTCGCGCACCGTCGTTCTCGATCCCGACGATTCTCCTCCCAGTGGGCTTCTATGTCCTGTTCGGGCTCGTGATGTCCGGAGCGGCGCGCGGCACCGGGCCGTCCTACTTGTTGGCTACCTACGTTGTTTTCGCCGCCATGGCTCCAGGCCTGTTCGGCATCGGCGTCACCCTCGCCCAGGAGCGTACTTCCGGCTGGGTGGACCTGTTGACGGCGTCTCCCGCCAAGCCAGCCTTGCTTCTCGTTGGGCGAATCGCAATGGCCTTGGTCTTTACGGTTCTCAGCTCCTCCATGATCATGCTGCTGGCGGCTACGATCGGCAAGGTCGATCTAGCACCCTGGCGATGGATCGCTTTGCTGCTCACAAGCCTCTTCACCGCGATTCCTTTCGCGGCACTCGGCCTGACCTTCGGAATACTCTCCGGCAAGGGGGCCTCGGCCCTGGCGAATCTCTTCTTTCTGCCGATGGCTGTTCTGAGTGGGCTCTGGTTCCCCCTCCAGGTGCTGCCGGAGTTCCTGCAGGTCACCGCCAGGTTCCTCCCGACCTATCACGTGGCGCAGATGTCCCTTGGCATCCTTCAAGACGCCAAGTCGATACCATGGTGGACTCATATCTCAGCGGTCATGTTGTGGATCGCCGTGCCGCCTCTGCTCTTGTTGGTCGCAGGGAACAGGCTCTCGAGCGTCGGGGGTCAGCAGCACTCAGCCAGTGAAGGTGAAGGGCGCGACGAGTGAGTCTTTTCTCGAGCCTCGCCGTCAGTCTGGTCCACCGCGTCCGCAGCATTGGTTGTTGGCTGTCGATCTCGGTGACTTTTCTGCTCTACGGCGCCACCGTAGCCTTCAATCAGAGCTTCCTGGACCCAGTCGGACTCTCGTCCGACAGCCGCCTCATTGTCGCTCACCGCCACTCGCGGCAACAGTCCCTCCCGCTGCGATACCTCAACAAGATTCTCGCTGTGCCCGAACTATATTTTATGATTATACCACTAACTATAGCTACGATGATCTGGGTCAGTTGACAGCGGCAGTACACAATGATAATGCCCTTGTAGATTTGACGATGACCTACGATCCCAATGGGAATATTCTCACCCAGAACAATAGAACGTATGATTATATAAGCGGGACGAATAAAGTAAAGAACACCGATGGCAGCGGCAACGACTACACCTACAATGCCAATGGGAATATGATCAAGTCATTTCCTAAAAATATCCGACAGATCAAATACGATGCTTTTACGCAAATGACCCGTTCTATCCGAAAATGGGCGTTGTTCGCTGATAAACTTTCATTCCAATACGATGGCACGAACCGCCGGGTGTTTAAAAAGCGGGCATATTATGTTAATCCTTCCATCCCCAAAGAGACAGGAACCCCCAATGAGGAGGTCCAGGGGTAATACGAAAGGATATCCTCCCGCGACGAGGAAAAGGGCCGATGATTGTCAAAAGCCCTCGTGATCAATAAAGTCTACTCTAGTTTGAGTTTTTTCAATTTGGGTGCGATCACAAAGGAGCAATAGGGGGCATTCTTATTATTGTTGTAATAATTCTGATGATAGTCCTCAGCAACCGTATATTTTTCAAGAGGTAGTATTTCCGTTACGATCTTATCTTCATAGTTAGTTTGGGCGTTTTTCAGTGACATTTGAGCCATATCTTTTTGCGTCTCATTCATATAATAGATTCCTGATCGGTATTGGGTCCCAACATCGGCGCCCTGACGATTGATGGTCGTGGGATCATGGGCAGACCAAAATACATCAAGGACTTCATTAACGGTCATTTGTTCAGTATCAAAGGTTACTTTCGCTACTTCTGCATAACCAGTTGAGCCAGAGCATACCGCCTTGTATGTGGGATTCTCCGTATGTCCATTGGCATAACCGGCTTCAACGTCAATTACACCATCGATGCGTTCGTATACGGCTTCCACACACCAGAAACATCCTGCTCCGAGAACGATAGTCTCTTCTTCAGCCGACATTAGCATTGCTCCTACTAACGTGAATAAGGGTAAGAATTTTAACATAAGTCATCCAAGTTTTTCCCATTCAACTGTTGTTTGTACAAAAATGTTCCCCGCTGATATTTAATGAATCCATATATCCCTTCACAATTATTCCCTCTTATTTAACAGGGAGGGTATTGGCGTGGTTGCAATAAAGATTTTTCAAAACTCCTTCAGGTCTTTGAGCAGATCAATAAGCATGGTTTTGGCATCCCCAAACACCATAAGCGTGTTTTCAAAACCGAATAACTCATTTTGGATGCCGGCAAATCCTGGATTCATGGTACGCTTATTCACTATCACAGTTTTCGACTTATCCACATCCAAGATCGGCATACCATAGATGGGGCTAGTGTTATCATGTCGGGCTGCCGGGTTGACCACGTCATTGGCGCCCAGAACGATGGCCACATCACAATTCTCAAATTCCGGGTTGATCGCCTCCAGGTCTTTCAGTTTTTCGTAGGGGATATTCGCTTCCGCCAGCAAGACGTTCATGTGTCCGGGCATCCGTCCGGCAACGGGATGGATGGCGTAGAGCACATTTTTCCCCTGGGCCTCCAGAAAGTCCGCCACTTCCCGCACTGCGTGCTGGGCCTGGGCCACGGCCAGACCGTAACCCGGCACCACGATGATCTTTTCTGCGGCGTCCAAGATCATGGCAGCTTCTTCCGTAGAAGCGCTCTTCACAGCCATTTGTTTGCCGTTATCTATGCCACTTGTTTCCTGCTCCAAACCTACAGCACCAAAAATCACATTGGGCAGGGAACGGTTCATGCCTTTACACATGATATTGGTAAGAATCAACCCAGAAGCACCCACTAGTGCACCAGCGATGATCAAGCTGTTATTCATCAACACAAACCCGGTGGCGGTAGCGGCTACACCGGAATAGGAATTCAACAACGATATAACCACGGGCATATCTGCGCCACCGATGGGTATGGTCAGAGTGATTCCGATCAGTGCCGCCAAAGCGACCAGGCCATAAAAATAAGGTTCCGTCTCGCCGCCAACCACTGTATAAACACCCACGAAAATTAAGCATAGGGCGATCAGAGCGTTCAATATTTGCTGGCCGGGGTAAACAATGGGTCTCCCGCTGATGAATCCCTGGAGTTTGCCGAAAGCGATAAAACTACCTGTAAATGTCAAAGTCCCTACAAGCACACTGATGACAATGGTCGCAGAGTTGAATAGGGAAGGATTGGCCGGATTCCAATATTCAGCCGCAGAAACCAATGCGGATGCACCGCCACCAAAGCCATTGAAAACAGCAACCATTTGCGGTATCTGGGTCATTTCCACTTTGATGGCGAAATATGCACCAATTATAGTACCAATGATCATCCCGATAAAGATGATCCGGAAATCCAGCAGGTCGTAAGTAACCAGTGTGGCCACGATGGCAATCAGCATCCCGACGGCTGCAATGGTGTTTCCGCTGAGAGCCGTTTTCGGAGAGCTTAACCGTTTGATGCCCAGGATGAAGAGGATCGCTGCCAGGACGTATGCGCTGGATGAAAATTCCATGATCGCCGTCTATTTTCGTTTGAACATTTTTAACATCCGGTTCGTAACCATAAACCCGCCTACCACATTAATGGTAGCGAAGATAACGGCAATGAGTCCCAGCCAGGTGCTCAGTTCCCCACCGACCTTGGTGGCAATGATGGCTCCGACAATCGCAATGCCGGAAATGGCATTCGATCCGGACATTAGCGGTGTATGGAGTGTGGGGGGTACTTTGGTAATGATTTCAAACCCGACAAAGACCGCCAAAATGAGTACAGTTAAAATATTGATTTCCATTAGTGGTAATCCTTATAAGTTCTGGAGTGCCTCACGGGTGGCACCATGGGTAATTTCACCGTTATGTGTAAAAAGTGCACTGGAAATGATCTCATCATCCAAATTTAGATTTAGTTTACCTTTCGGGCAGAGGTGTTGCACAAATGAAATGATATTTTTCGCATAGAGTTGGGAAGCATGGATCGACATGGACCCAGCTAAGTTCAAGGTGCCATCCACGATCACCTTCTGATGGGTGATCACTTTTCCTGGTTCTGTACATTCACAATTCCCGCCATTTTCCGCGGCTAAATCCATTATCACAGCTCCGGGCTTCATCTCGTTGACCATGGATTCTGGTATCAGAATCGGTGCCTTTTTGCCTGGAATCAGTGCCGTAGTGACCACTAGGTCCGATTTTGCAATGTGTTCGCGGATTAGTTGCTGTTGCCGCTGTTTGTAATCTGCCGATGTTTCTTTTGCATAGCCGCCGGCACCAATACCTTCATCGGCATCGGTTTCAACTTTGATGAATTTGGCGCCTAGGCTTGTTACCTGCTCTTGCACGTCCGGCCGGACATCAAATGCTTCCACCTGGCCCCCCAGACGCTTGGCTGTGGCAATGGCGTGCAGTCCGGCAACTCCCGCACCCAACACCAGCACCTTGGCCGGAGGGATTGTTCCGGCAGCGGTCATTAATAATGGCATATACACCCTCAAGTGAGTTGCCCCTATCAACACCGCCCTATAGCCAGCAATATTACTTTGGGAACTCAGTGCATCCATGCTCTGGGCCAAGGTGGTTCGGGGTAACAAGTGCATAGAAAAAGCAGTGATATTCTTTTCCTGCAATTTCTTGACCTGGTGGAGTTGTGTTGTGGTTTGAAAAAACGAAACATAGGCGCTGCCACTCTTAAAAGCTACAATTTCTTCCACAGTTGCCGCTGTTACTTTTAGGATCAGGTCGGCTCGATCTAATAGTTTCGGGCGGTCTGGTATAATTTTTGCACCAGCTGCTATGTATTTTTCATCACTGATGAATGACCCTGTGCCGGCCCCTGATTCCACCAGAACGGTCTTGTCTTTTTTTACCATTTCCTTGATCGTAGCGGGGATGGCCGCTACCCGATTTTCACCGATGAGATATTCCTTGAGAATGACGACATTCATTGATCAAATCTTTGGTTATATTTACTAATAAAGTAAAGAAAAGAATTTAAGCAAATAAACCTGGATAAAGATAAATTTTAAACGAATTTATTTAAAAATTTACCATTTTTCATACTTACTTTATTGTATAAATTAAGATAAACAACAATTCGGTAAGATTAATTGAAAAAGAGTCATTGTATCTAATTGATAACATCTATCATTGATAATGAACACTGACTTTTTTATTAGACTAACAGTGTGGAGTAAAAAAATGAAGGTATGTAATAAGCGGTTGCAGGATGGCTTTACCTTGATCGAGATCATGATTGTGGTGGTCATCGTTGCTATTCTGGCAGCCGTTGCGATCCCCACCTATTTAGAATACGTACAAAGTGCATACGCCTCGGAAGCAAAGTCCGTTATCAGCAACATTGAAAATGCCGCAAAGATGTACTATCAGACCTATGGCGAATGGCCCGGTGATGTAGAAGAACTGGAGCGGAGTGGACAGTTGCAAGTCGATCGTTCTACAAAATTGAAATGGACCTTTGAACTCTCTTTAAGTGATGAAGGTGGTCAGATCAGCGCCGAGAGCACCGAGGAGATGCAAGGGGGAGCGGGAAACGTGGTCACCTACGATCGGCCACGGGGTAAATACTTGGGTTATGGTTCTAGTGAAGAAACAGAATAATCAATGGAGATTGACGAACTATTGATCTACGCCTTGGATAACGACGCCTCAGATCTACATTTGGCTACGGGTTCCATTCCTATGGTGCGTATCAACGGGACCATGAAACCGCTGAATATGGAGGCGATAAGCAATGCAAAAATGGCTGTGGTCATGCCCCAAGTCATGAATGAGGATCAGATTAATACCTTTTATCAGGACAAGGAAATTGATTTTTCCTACCGTATCGATGGTAAAGGTCGCTTTCGGGTTAATTTTTTCAACCAGATTCGGGGCATATCCTGTGTATTTCGGGCAATTCCTGAAGTACCCAAGAATTTTGAAGAACTGGGTCTTCCTCCGATATTGAGGCAGTTATCCTTAAAAAACCGCGGGCTTATTTTGCTCACGGGACCAACGGGTTCTGGCAAAAGTACGACGCTGGCTGCCATGGTAGATCGTATCAACCGAAATAAGGAATGCCACATCATCACTATTGAGGATCCGGTGGAATATTTTCATTATTCCAAGTATTGCCTCATCAATCAGCGGGAATTGGGTGCGTCGACCCATAGTTTTGCTAATGCGCTACGGGCCGCTTTGCGGGAAGATCCCGATGTGATCCTGGTGGGTGAAATGCGGGATTTGGAAACCATATCATTAGCATTGACAGCAGCTGAAACGGGACATCTGGTTCTGTCCACACTCCACACCTCTAGTGCGGTGAAGGCTGTTGATCGTATCATTGATATTTTTCCCGCCAGTCAAAAAGGGCAGATCCGTTCCATGATGTCTGAGAGCCTGGAGGCGGTAATCGCCCAAAAATTAATTCCCACCAAAGATGATAATGGCCGGGTAGCAGCCTGTGAGGTGATGATTGCCAATACGGCCATTCGCAACCTGATTCGGGAAGACCGCATTTATCAGATTGATTCCGTGATGCAGGCCGGAGGTGTGGATGGTATGCAGACTCTGGACCAGGATCTGCAGCGACTGGTATCGCAAGGGAAAATTGAGCGTAGTATGGCTGCGCAGATCGCTGACAATCCAAAATTATTTAGCGCGAACGTTCTCGCATGAAATGCCGTTTGACAACTGGTTTCTCCTTTATTGAAGTCCTGGTCGGTGTGGTGATTGTTAGCATTGCGGCTTTGGGCCTACTCATGAGCGCTGCTCACGCTCGAGGTGAATTGCAGGCGTTGGCTATTAAGGAACGGGCCGTGGATCAATTGATCGGATTTATAGAGTATATGAAAGGCCGCATCGCCGATGGAAATTTGACCATTACGGAAAAAGCAGGAGATTTTTTAGGCGAGACGGTGTATCTCATTGGTGATGCCAACACCGATATCTCCGTTCCGGCGATTATTTATTACGATCATATTACACCGGTCTATACCGATTCGGCGAGTTCTATTAATCGGTACCTACTCCATGCATGGATCGAATGGCAGGATTTTTCTACGCCGCGCAACAAATATATCAAACGGGCGGATATGGAAATGGTCATGATGGAGTTCCCTAAGTGATGCGTATCAATACCAACAAATGGTTCTCCGGTATAACGATGATTGAGATGGTCACAACCATTGTTATCTCAGGGGTTATGGTCATCGGTTTGGCCTTGGGGTTCCGGACCTTAACCTATCATTATCAGCAAGACGCGGTCTTGCGGGACCTGCGTACCTATGGTAATACGGTCATGCGGGAGACAATAAAAGAAATCAGTTTGGCACGTTTCATCGATATGGACACCCAGGGTGGTTTTGCCCGTATTAAGCTTGCCCGTTTTGATACATACGGAAATCAAATTAACACGACCATTACCGCTAATGCATCGGCAGGCATACTTATTAATTATGATTATCCGTTAAATGGAACGCTGGAACTCCCCAAAAAAGGCCGCTTCCGTAACAACAACCAGCGCCATATTTCCTTACACTCATTTATAGCAACCGAGGAGCCGGTAATCAGCTCCAATCAACAGAACTTTGCCCAGTCCACCTGGGAGATCATTATGGGACTTGCAATCGAAACAACAGTTGCCCCTGGTGGTAGGCAATTGGAAATTATGGAATTCAAGCGGCGGGTATTTATGCCGAATAAATACATTAGTTTAACATCCCAAATGGAAGGTAAAGGACCCCGATTATGAAGATGTTTGTCAGAGGTACCATCACACCGACAGCGATGATTTTTATCTTCATCAGCTTGTTCATATCGAATAGCTATCTGAAGTATTCTATGTCCGCGGCGGTACTGCAAAAATATCGTTTTGAAGAAGCAAAAGCTCTGTACCTTGCGGAAACAGGCATTAATATTGAAGGACTACCAGTTCTGGAAAGAATCACAGATCCGGTACTGCTGGTGCCTGACGGTGTACCATTTAGTGATATGGGCACCTATCGGGATGTCTACTGCTCGACCTATTCCCTGGAGGATGACGGAATAACGATATTTTACGCCTCCGGTTTTGGTGAATCTTCATTTAAAAATACCTTGGGTGAGCAAGTGACCATTGCCCGGCAAGTTGAGCTGAACATGGTCCCGGATAATTTGGCTAATTATATGTATTTTACCGGATCCGAAGAACCCGGCGGCGGTCCTGGACTTGGGAGCTATGTATCTTTTGGTCGAGGTGATACGCTTTATGGCCTGGTGCATACAAATGGGCATATGAGGATGAGTTCATCTGGCTGTCCAGATTTTTCTAACGCAGATGTCACTGCCGCTAATGGGATCACTTACTTCGGTTGCGAACCAGAGCATTGGGGCGATGTCAACGACTCAGCAGAAGTCATTAAATGGCCACCCCATGACGCAGTCGAACGGGCCAAAGTTAATGCCACTTATACCTTTACAGCGGACGATTACCTCTGGCGGCATTTCGGGCAGGATACACTAATCATGACCGATATCGAATTTCATAGTGGTGGCTTTACCATGAAACAATGGGCTTATCAAATCCCGCCCATTGGCGCAGAGGGTCCACCCCCTACCAATTTTAGATGGGATACCAGTACGGAGGCTGCGGACCTTGATGAGGAAAGCATTAGTTTTAATGCAGCGTGGGATACCCTTAGCGGTCTGTATCTTGCAGATACGATATACATCGATAATCATGATTTTGATGGGAACAATATTTTGGATAACGTTTTGGAGGAATATAGTGTGGGCGATACCATTGCCGTGACGGCTACTGACCCAGATTCCCTGAAGATTTGGTTGGGTGTGATTGTGGATATTTCCACTAACCTAAGCGGAGCTGTATTCGGGGTAAATTATATAGAACAGTCTTTTCAAAATCAGTTTGTTGACAATGAGGAAGTGACCCTGTCCTTCATCGCTTCGATTGATAATTCGATCCCATTTAATGCATTTGCCTATTACCATAATCATCCCAACGATGGTATAGCTCAATGCAATTCCAGCGGATTTCACCATTTTGATTTTACCGAACCGACCAATGAAGCCGATTACGTCACTCCCCCAACTCCTTATTATAATTCCGAACCCAGTGTTATTTATGTTCGCAACGGGCAAGTACGCGTTAAGGGGATTGTCGATGGCAAATTTACCGTTGTAACCGATCAATTTACTGAATATCGGCGCAGTGACAATCCATCGATCTGGGACCGGGTATGGAATAATATTTGGCTCATGGATGACATTATTTATGAAGATTCGAATGAAGAAACAGGCGAAGTGCCGTATGGCTCCCCCAACCGGTTAGGGTTAATTTCCGGCGCCAATATTATCATTGCCAACACCATGGCCAATGGTGCCCGTAACAGTACCTACGGCGAGGACATCATTATTAATGGGGCTCTGTTGGCTATGGCGGATTCCTTTGTTGCCCATTATTGGCAGAACACTGTTTCCAATACCAGTGTCGATGTATCCGTTCCAAATTTTGAGAACCCCACTTCCTCATTAGGTGACGGCCGTGGACCGCGGCGCAATCCCAATTCTTTGACTGATCAATTCACTGGAAGCGATATCCGCGGTGCTGTGATTTTGTGGGGGAGCATGGCTCAAACTAAACGCGGCTATATGAAACGCAATAACCCCGGCCCATACCCCATTTCCCCTGGCATTGGTTATGACAAGAGGTATTACTACGATTACAATTTTTTTGATTTCTCCCCACCACCGTATTTTCCGGAAGCGAAAAATGTTGATGGTTCATCGGATTTCATGATACGCTCCTACGGTGAAGTTCCGGTGAAACTGACGCAAGACAATCCACAATGATACTTGGATTGGACATCGGCAGGCAGTATATCAAAGCAGTGGTGCTGGATAAATCAAAGGATCACTATAAGCTGGTCAACCATGGCTTGAGGTTGGTACCTGAGCCCCATAAAACCTTTGATCCAGAACAGATCTCTACCGTACACTGGGTCATGGCTACCCGTGAATTGATGCAGGAAATGAAGATCAACCCCAAACGAGTAAAAAACCTGGTGACGGGTCTGAACAACAACCACGTCAGTGTGAAGCAGATTACCACCATGGACATGCCCGAAGCGGAATTAGTCTCGTCCATGACCTTTGAAGCCCGAAAACATATTCCCATGGATGGGTCGGATGCTGTGATCGATTTTCAAATAGTTGGATCGAACCCCATACAGGTGGACAAAATTGACATTGCCCTGGTGGCCTGCACAAAGAAAATTTCCACGCACCATGTTGATCTATTAAAAGAGATTGGCTTCAAACCTGGGGTGATTGATGCAGATCCCATTGCCGTCATGAATGTCTACAATTATACCGATGATTTACCTGATGAAGGTGCCGTGGTACTGTTGGATATCGGAGCGGTTTCCAGCGCGTTAATCGTTTGGGGGCGACAAAATACCTTTTTTACCCGTGTTCTGCCTATGGGTGTGCATGATTTTGTAAAATCCTTGTCCAAAAAATTGGATAAAGATTATGTGACGGCCCAGGATCAATTGCTTAAGGATGGGGTGCAGAGTTTTGCGCAACTTGATTCACAACAGGATAGCGGCATTGGTATCGCTGAACAGACGGTATTTGATAATTTTATAGAAGATATTCGCCGCTCCTTACGCTATTATGCCAAAACTACAAACCAGAGCTTTTTTACCCATATATATCTCACTGGCGGTGGCTCTGGAACCATCGGTTTAGCTGAACTTATCAAGACTAAATTGAATCTTGAAGTCAGTATATTCAATCCCATGGCGAAATTAGATGGCTACAGCAGTGAAGCGGTGTATATGCCAGCGCAATATTCTGTGGCTGTCGGTCTGGCTCTGCGGGGGGGAGGGTTTGACGCTTGAAACGATTCATTTCCATCAACCTCAATCAGTTTGAAAGTAAAGCGATCCGCAGGGATCAATGGCGGGAGCGTAGCCGTTGGACCTTGTTTGGATTGATTACAGCCGTCTTACTATATCTCAATATTACCACCTGGTGGATTGGTGTTGATTATTCGCGGTTGATCGCTCAAAAAATGGTTGAGATTGAGGATGTTAAAGAGCAGATCAGTGCCTTGCGGACTGAGGGAAAGAACCTATCCAAAGATGATATCCTATCCCTGGCCGATCTGGAGCAGAATCGGATCCTGTGGGCAAAAAATTTACAGCTAATTGGAGAAATGACCCCGGATGATATGGCGATCACGTCCATGAAGTACAAGAAGAACAAGATTATCATTAGCGGTGTGGCGGTGGTTTACTATGACCGCAAAGATTTTGATATTATCCATGATTACATCAATAAATTAAAACGCAACCGAGACTTGGCTGATAATTTTTCAGAAATTCGTTTTAACCAGGGCTTACTGCGGGAGATTCGCGGACAGAAATTTGTTGAATTTGAAATTGAAGCAAAATTGGCAGTTGCCACTGGTTAAAAAAAGGAAAATAGATGAAATTCAGAAATGGATTGATCACCGTTGTTCTTTTCGTATTTTCACTCCTGTTTTGGTTGAGTCAAAGCTGGATCATTGGTGACAAACTTCTCGATCTACAAGCTCTGGAATTAGAGCAACAGGAATTGAACGAGCAACTGATCAGTGCCCAGATCCTGGCCAATAAACTGGACCAGGTGTATACACTGTTTGATGAGAACTTGGCTTTGTCTAAAGAAGACTCTCTGGCTGATGATGCTTCCATTCCCTTCTTGAAAAACCTGACTCAAATCTTGGACGAATTGGAGATTACATTATTGAAGGTCAAGCCCAAACCCAGGGTAGAAAAAGGGAATGAGAATTATATCCGAGTACCTTATGAATTGACCGTTATGTGTACCTATGAACAGTTAGGCAAATTCATGGCTGAAATTGAGCGATCGCCGCGGTTGATCACCATTAATGAATTCAATATCAAAAACGGTATCGAGCGTGTTAAACGCTCTTCTAAAGAGGAAGAATTATTAAAGCAGGTGGTCGATATCCAATTGGCTACCTTGACGTTGGTCAAATCGAAAGCAAGGGTCATATGAGCAACAGCCGTGAAAAAACAATATGGGTTATTCTGGTTTTAATCAGCATCGTCTCGATTGCCGCTGCGGGATTTAAACTGTTTCCCATCAACAATCATTGGAAACAGGCCAGAACCCGAGCCGAAAATGTACAGTTTGGAGCAGATAAACAATTGGAAGGTGTTATTGATTTCCTGGAAGAGCGTCTGAAGGGTCGGAATTCCTTTCAGTTTGCCATTGAAAAAGAACCGCTGCGGCTGACCAATGTATTGTATCTGACCGATGCCCAAGGCCGCATGTTGCGTTACCGCGATAAAAATAAACTGCGGGTGACCTATGTGATCGATGGGATCAATAACAGATACGCCGGTATTCAATACATGGGTGAAAATTTTACAGTCGTTGTCGGCGATTCCGTGGCTGGTGGAGAAGTTGTGTGGATCAACGCGGATGAAGTTGTGATCGTTAAAGGGAATGACGAATACCATTTTTTTGTTACCGGATTAATCCAAGAGGAAGAGGTAACATTAAAAAATAATTCAAGAGACGAGTATTGACATGCAGAAACCACTTATTTTAGCCATTTTGTTCTTATTTGGTGTCGGTCTATTAGCCCAGGATGATCCCGGTACTATATCCGCCCGGGAATCGTTAAATCCGACTTTGATTTCCATCCATGCCGAAGATGCATATTTACCCAGTATTCTATCAATCCTGGCCAAGGAAAGTGGGTACAATATTGTAACGGACCCCAATGTTCATCAGCAAGACAAAATTTCCATTCACCTGGACGATGTGCCTATAGAACAGGCCATCAACCTGATAGTGCGAGCGGTGGGGCTGAGTTATGAAGTGGTGGGCAACTCATTTCTGGTCGCCGAACGGAAAAAATTATTGGAGGAGGTCGGTATTACCGCCCGGGTCATTGAACTGAAGTACGCCGATGCCGGAGAAGTAAAAATGCTCCTCCAGGACTTAACCGATCAAATCCAGGTTGATACTTCTGGTAACAAACTCTTGGTCAATGCATCGCCCAAAAAAATCGCTGAAATCGAGGAGGTGATCCGCAAGATTGACCAGCCTTCTACCCAGGTTATGCTGGAAGTGCGTTTGATTGAAATCGCAGTTGATGTGGAAGAGGACCTGGGAATTGATTGGTCAAAATTGGCCCATTACACCAATATTATTGCGGAAAGTGGTATCCCCCCGACTGGTTTAACCGGTGCAGGTAGTGTGGTGCCGGGCTTGGCCCAGCAACCAAATCTGACTGGTACAGGCGTGGTCGAGCAATACAGCACTCAGCCCTTTGAATTACTCCCGGAAGGAATGATCTTCAATCGCCTTAATGAGGACAATCTACTGCCCACACAATTCAGCCGCCAGATGACGGCATTTGACGTCACTCTGGACTTTTTAATTAAAAACAATAAGGCGAACATTCTGGCCGATTCCAAACTGGTCACCATGAATGGCCGCAAAGCCTATATCGAAATGCTTGATGTTGTGCCGTATATCTTGAGCTCCGGTGGTGTCGGTGGACAGGTGCAGGTAGAGAAAGAAGAAGTGGGCATCAAACTCCATGTACTACCGAAAGTAAACATCGATGGTGATATTACGGTAAATGTGATGCCGGAAGTGTCCTCAATTTTTGAATTTATTGGACCCTCTAAAAATATACCTCGCACTAAGAAACGTATCTCATCCACGACAATCCGTGTCAAGAATGGGGAAACAATTGTGATCGGCGGTTTGATCAGCCGCGATCTCCAGGATACTGAATACAAAGTACCTTTTTTGAATAAACTGCCACTCTTAGGTAAAAAATTATTTACCAGCAGTGATATTGTCGAAAAGAAAACAGATTTAATTATTCAGATCACACCATCCGTGTTGGAAGAAGGTGTGGCTGGGATATTGAAAAATGATCAGATGATTGAATTAGAAAATTCGATTTTTGATTCGCAAGAAACAGAAGAATTGGAAGAGAGCGAAGAATTGGAAGAGAGCGATAAAGATGTTAAAGAATAATCGGCTGCGGAAACAAGGAAAGGAGGCAGTAATGTCAATTAATATAGCAAAAAACAAAATTGGGTACACACTAATGCTTACGCTATTGATCTTCAATTGTGATGATCGTATGCCGATAGATGAGATAGAAGATGATGAGCCTGTATTAATAATCGGGGATTACAAAATAAACTTAATCGCCCAGGCCTATGGATTTGATGAGTATAACAATGCTGTATCTGTTGGTGAGGATATCAAGGGTCCCCATGTAACAACATACATTACCGCAGAATTGCAGTTGCTGGATTCTCTGAAGCAGCTTCAGCCCCAGAAAGAGGAAATAATTACATTCTCAGCCAAAGTATCCGGTTCTGATATCGGTTCTTTTGATATTCAAACTCCCATCACAGATAATGACGGCTTGGTCATAGTCAAGTTTAGCGATGGCAATGTTTCCGCTTATGATAATCCTACCACACCCACATATGAAGGTGTGGAGGTTACTGCTCTTTTTTCCAAAGACAGTGTTGATTTTGAAAAAACGGAAACGATCCGATTTAATGTTTATGATACAAGTCAGGTGAAACTCTGGCCGTATCAGCTGAATCTAACCACCAATACAAATGCCATCATACTGGACGGTGGTGTCACGAAAGCAGCGTTGTCTAGCAATATTAGATCCCTAAGGTACGGCAGTCCAATATCGAACGTAGAACTGTATTTTGAAAGCAACAATGGTCAGTTGAGTGAATTGAGCCAGATAACCGATTCGTTGGGTGTTACTCAAGTAGACTTTTCCGATACAGGTAATTCCAATGATATTGGCGTTTCTACCATCGTGGTCCGCTTTCAGCATCCAGTATTTGGGATCATTACCGATTCGGTGCAGATCACGATTTTGGAAACGTCTTCAGGAATTCCAGCTTATATGGAAATCCCTTCCAGTTTTCCCGGTGAAATTACGGTTGTCGGTGGTGATGATGTGGAGTCTACGGATATCTGTGCCCGCATATTTGATGAGGATGGTGTATTGGTGCAGACCCCTTATAAGGTTACATTTACGCTAGGACCCAATATTCCATCAGGAGCGAACCTGAATAATTTGGGAATGATTGATTCGGTCTATTCAGCGAATGGCGAAGCCTGTGTGGCGTTAAACAGTGGCATTGCACCGGGTCCCGTACGGGTCACGGCTGTGTTGGTTTATGAAGGGGAAGAAATATCCGCAACGGCAATCCCGGTCATCATTGCCACAGGACCACCCTTCAGTATTCATCTAAGCTATCATCCTGATGGCACAGGAAATATTGGTGGTGGACTCTATCGTACCCAAGCAGCAGCTCTGGTTCATGACCGATGGTATAACCCGGTAGAAGACACGACCTATGTATATTGGACCATGACTCCAGTTCCACGATTTCCCGGAGATACTGCTGTGATCGAAGCGGATATTATAGGGGTCAGTTTTACCGGCAATACAAATTTAGATGGTGATTCTGATCCCGGCATAGCTTACACAGAAATTTTTTATTCTAGTGAGGCAACCGGGAGGAGCGCCTACGTGACCGCTTTAACCTTTGGTGCTAACGGCGATACAGTTTCTGCCCGGATCAATCAAGATGAAGGCGAAACCTTTATGGTCTTTGTTCCTGGCGAATTGCGATTAAGTGGATCCACATCTTATGTGGATTTCACTATAGTGGGTTCACCGGTCACAATACTGATTACCGGTACACTTAGAGATTATTACGGCAATGCCATATCGGAAGCTCCTGTGGCATTGGAAGCTCCAGGTGCGACCGGTATTTACTGGCCTATTTTCCCAATTCCGAATGATGAGGGTATAACTGATGAAAATGGGCAGGTGACCTGGTACGTGGAATATTATCAGAGTATATGTGAATGGATTGTAGACACTGATCCACCGCAATATCAGGACTACACTTCAAGTATCACTGCAGCTTTACTCATACAACAGGAGATCAACAGTGATCCCTTTGATATCTTGTTTGTTCGAACTCTACTTCCACCACCATAAGGGGAACCAATGGGAGAGTTCAATCCGCAATTTTCTAAAATGGGCGCGATTTTGATCCATTTAAAAAAGATCGATGAACGTCAATTAAATACCGCCTTAGCCGAGCAGCAAAAATCCGGTGAGAAACTGGGTGCGATTCTTTTTAACAATGGAGTAATTACTGAAGATGACTTAGTCGCGGTCACCGCCCTGCAGCTGGGCTACCAGAAAGCGGACGAAGAGCAATTATTCAATGCCGATCAGGAAATAGTCAAAATGGTACCGGAAGATTTTGCTCGAGAACACAATGTCTTGGCTTTGGGTAAATCTGATTCCTCGATCCAAGTGGCCATGGAAGACCCGGAAGATCTAGTGGCCGTAGACAACCTAAAGCGATTGACAAACCTGACACCCAATGTGTTGGTTGCTGGTGGTGCGACTTTGCAGCGTGCAATGGATGAAATCTACGGTAGGATCAGACAGTCCGGTGAAGTGGAAGAAGTATTTGAGGGAATCAAAGTGATCACCGGTGAAGAAGATGATGCCGAAGAAGTCGATCTGTCCCCGGACAAAGTTTCAATAGAAGATGCACCTATTGTCAAACTGGTCAACCTGATCCTCCAGGAAGCGATCAAGGAGCGGGCTACGGACGTTCATATTGAACCCCAACAAAAAAATGTGAACGTGCGGATCAGGATTGACGGAGTGTTGCAGATAATCATGACCCCTCCCTCAACATCATTAAGCGGATTAGTTACGCGCATAAAGATCCTTTCGAAATTGAATATAGCTGAACGACGATTACCGCAGGACGGTCGCTTCACCATTAAAGCATCCAATCGGGATATTGATGTGCGGGTCTCAGTCCTTCCGACGATCTTTGGTGAAAAAGTGGTATTACGTCTGCTGGATAAATCCGGTTTTTCCTTTAACCTTCAGAGCTTGGGTTTTGAACAAGATATGTACCAAATCTTTAAACGGGTTATCGCTCAGCCCTATGGCATGGTGGTGGTATCCGGACCAACCGGTAGCGGTAAATCCACAAGTTTATACGCATCGTTGAAAGTGATCAAGAGTGAAGGGACCAATATTATTACAGTGGAAGATCCTGTAGAATACCAGTTAAATGGTATCAGCCAGGTTCAAACTCAAGAAGGGATCGGTCTTTCTTTTGGTGCTTCCTTGCGCTCGATCCTGCGGCAAGACCCCGATATACTGCTCATCGGTGAGATCCGTGATGAAGAAACAGCAGATATTGCCGTAAAATTTTCTCTTACCGGTCACTTGGTATTTTCTACTGTACATGCCAATGACGCAGCTTCAACAATCACCCGTTTACTGGATATTGGCGTTAAGCCATTTTTAGTGGGTTCCTGTTTGAACCTGGTAATGGCTCAGCGGTTAGTACGCATAATCTGTGAGAATTGTAAGGTAGCGTATAACCCAACTACAGAAGAACTGGATTTGATTGGTCTGGATAAGCAACGATTGAATGGTAGTCAGCTCTTCAAAGGAAAAGGGTGCAACAAATGCCGCCAAACCGGTTACCATGGTCGTACGGGGATTTTTGAACTAATCTTGATGACCCGGACGATCAGGGGGTTGGTTTTTGAAAATGCCAATGAAGATGTGATCCGTCAGCAAGCCCTGGAAGCAGGAATGGTCACTCTGCGGGAGAGCGGTATTCGGAAAATGTGTGCGGGTAGAACAACTATTTACGAAGTGTTGCGTTCAACTGTAGAAGATTTTTAGTGCCTGTATTTTCTTACTTGATCAAGGATGATGCCGGTACTCGTCGGGAGGGCGATATCCGGGCTGATAATCTTGATTCTGCTATGCAGAAGCTCACCGCGAATAATCAGATCATCGTTAACCTCCAGGAAGTAGACACAAGTTGGGATTTTATCGGGCCCTTTATAGATGAAATCAATTTATCCATCGCACGATTCAAAAATCGAATACCACTCAGCAATCTTGTCTTTTTTACCCGGCAGTTAGCGACCATGTACACGGCAGGGCTTACCTTGGAACGATCGATTCAGGGTCTATCTGCTGAAGAAAAACACACCCGTTTTAAGAAAGTACTGACAAATGTGAGTGAAAATATCCGGAAAGGACTATCGCTTTCTGAATCAATGCAGAAACATCCTGGGGTATTCAGTAACCTCTATGTTGCACTGACCAAAGCTGGTGAAATGAGTGGTAATCTCAATGCAATTCTTGAACAATTGGCGACCTACTTGGAAAATCTCAATGATGTCCGTCGGAAGGTCCGTTCAGCTATGACCTATCCAATTTTTATGGTCCTATTTTTGTTTGCCATGATGGCCGGTATGTTCATTTATATTATACCAAAATTTTCTGATGTATATGCCCAATTGGGCGCCAACCTCCCTGCAGCTACGCGCCTTATGGTGTCTGTCAGTGAATGGGTCAGTGCCAATTTTGGTCTAATATTCATTACCAGTATCGGATTTATATTTACGCTGTGGCTCGTATCCAAAACGAAGCGTGGGGGATACGTTATCGATACATTTAAATTGAATAGTCCCATTTTCGGAAATTTGGTTGAACAGTCTATCTTTAATAAGTTTTCTAAAACTTCAGGCATCCTGATCGGATCGGGTGTGCCGGTAATTGAATCCATGCGCCTGATAAGTAAAATCGTTGAGAACCGCGTGTATGAATCAGCGATTAATGAAGCAACGGACTATATTCGAGATGGATTTAATATCAGCACTGCGCTACGTAAAACTACGCGGTTTCCCGCGATCATGCTGCAGCTGGTTTCCACCGGTGAAGAAACAGGCGAACTGGATTCACTGCTAGACAATGCGGCGGATTATTATTACAAACAAGTCAATGCCCTGGCCGAGCGTATGACCTCTTTAATTGAACCGTTATTGATCTTGATGGTAGGATTGGTAATCGCGATCATGGTCATCATTACATATTTACCCGTATTTTATCTGGGTTCTGCATTGCACCAGGGATTGTGATGGATTGGTTGGTATTTATACCGGCTTTTGTATTGGGCACTGTTGTAGGCAGTTTTCTGAATGTGTTAATTTATCGTCTACCCAAAGAACAATCTATCATTCAGCGCCGGTCCTATTGTCCCCATTGTGAAACACCGATTCCATTTTATCGAAATATCCCCATTTTTTCTTTTATTCTACAAAGGGGTAAATGTGCTGTTTGTGGCAGAACGATCTCACTACAGTATCCTGCTGTTGAAATACTGACCGGAATATTATGGGGTGTTTGTTTTAGTTTATTCCCCCTGCTGCAAGGGACGTTGACTGCCGTTTTATGCTCAATTTTAATAGTCCTGGCCTGGATCGATATGCAGATCATGATGGTACCTTTATCACTCCTATTTGCCGCTCTGGTTATCATCACTTTGGAGTTGGTAACCGGTGTTTTGAATTGGGAGACTGCCTTATGGGGCGGTATGACCGGTACGGCAGTCCCAGTATTGATGATGGGTTTGACATATTTGTTTACGAAACGTCAGGGCTTGGGTTGGGGTGATGTGCAATTGGGATTTATCTTGGGTGCTTGGCTAGGCCCCGTGCGGTTGTTGCTGACCCTATTTTTTGCTGCCGGCCTGGGGTTAATTGTTTGGATTGGTATTTCAATTTTTCGTGGTTTTGATAGTAACAGACCATTACCTTTTACCCCTTATTTAGTGTTTGGTGCGCTGATTGTATTCTTTGCGGGCGGCAGATTTGCACATTGGATAGAGCAAATTTCATTAAACGTTAATTAACAGGATGGTCCCATGAAAAAAGTAAATAGTAGCACTATTGGGTTAATAGCAATTTGGCTAATGGGCAGTATGGCTGTGGCTGAACAGAGTCAGGCTACCGGATTTTCCCTCAAATCTGCGACATTTGGCGAAGCGGTGCTCACCTTCAATATCCCCAATTATGAGATTGAAAATGTTACGCTGAATAGTCAAACGTTTCAACGACTGAAAATAGCGGCAGCCAGGCACACTGCAGCAGAGGGTACACCGGAATTACCAACGATCACCACATTCTATGCTGTCGAACCGGGAAAATCTTACCGGGCCAATGTCAACGTCATCACTTCCGAAATGGTTGATAATGTTGAGCTTCTGCCCTGGCAATCCTGGGCGCCGGTGGACGAGGATGCTGGGGTGGCATTTAAACGAAATATAGATGTATATACCGATGATAGTCCTTATCCGGAGCAAATGGCAGTTGTTTCGCAACCGGCAATATTCCGGGACCTCGAACTAGTCACTGTTTCATTTACACCCTTTCAATATCATCCAGTTGACCGGCGGTTAGAGGTGATGACTACAGCGGAGATCGAATTAGTAGAGACTGGAACTGTGGCAACCAATAGTAATCGTCCCCTGAAACGCTCCCGGGTATTTGAGCGATTATTCGAATCTGTCGTGGTGAATTACCAGCGCGATAGACTGGCTGAAGAATATCAAAAACCATCCATTTTATACGTTTTACCGAGTGATCCGTCGAATCTGATGCCTACTTTAAATGAACTGTTTGAGTGGCGACACAAGGCCGGATACGTTGTGCATACTGTGTCAACAAGCACCACCGGATCATCGAATGCAGACATCAGAGACTATATTCAAAACGCCTACGAAACCTGGACCGATCCACCGGAATATGTGGCGTTGGTGGGTGATGTCAACGGCTCTTATGTAATCCCCACCTATTTCGAAACTCACAGCAATTATCATGGGGAAGGCGACCTTCCCTATACACTGTTTCAAGGGGCCGACCTTTTTCCGGAGGTTTTGATCGGACGGATTTCGTTTGATTCCATAATTGAACTGATAACCATTGTAAATAAAACGATTCAATACGAAACAGACCCCTACATGGGTGAGAATTGGTTCACTCGGGCCTGTTTGGTTGGTGATCCCACCACTTCCTCGGGAATTTCCACCGTGATAACAAACGAAGCAGTGCGTCAGTATATGGAGGTCAATGGCGGCTATGATGATGTACGGACTGTGTACAGTTCTCCCTTCGCTAGTCAAATGGTCGATAATTTGGACGAGGGTGTCACATTCTTTAATTATCGGGGTTGGTTAGGAATGAGCGGATTCGGTAGTTCTGATTTAAATGGATTGAACAATGGTTTTAAATTATGCGTGGCAACAGTGATTACCTGCGGGACCGGTTCCTTTGAAGGTGGTACCAGCATGAGTGAAGCATTCATACGCGCCGGCACACCGGCACTACCAAAAGGCGGTGTCGCAGCTATTGGAACCGCAACGTTGGGTACCCATACGTTGTTCAATAATATTTTGGACATGGGTTTTTATTATGGTGTATTCGTGGATGGGTTGGAAACGCCCTCGGCGGCGCTGGCCAGGGCAAAACTATCCTTGCTCCAGACCTACCCAAGCAATCCCAACAACAATGTCACTATTTTTTCCCATTGGAATAATTTAATGGGTGACCCCGCATTGATGATGTGGACAGCTATTCCGCAAGATTTTGACGTGACCTATGCCAATACCATACCCCGCGGTACAAATTTCATGGATGTACATGTAGCCGATAGTGATGGCAATGACCTGTCGGGTGTGTTTGTGACTATTTTGAAAGGATCAGATGAAGTATTCGAATCTGGATATACTGACGCCACTGGATATGTGAACTTACCGATCGATTTCTCCACGGCCGGAGTTATGAGTATCACTGCCACCGCAAAGAATTTTATACCGCATCAAGGCGAGATACAAATCACCGAACCTGACCACAATTTGAATATCATTGCCGATCAAACTGTTCTTGATGATGATGCAACGCCGCCGTCCAACGGGAATGGTGACGGTTTGGTCAACAGCGGTGAAGTGATCGAGTTAACCATTCCAGTGCATAATTACGGTACGTTTGTCGCCAGCAACGTTAGTGGCGTTATCACCGCCTTGAGCAGTAATGTAACCGTAGACCCGAATGCAAATGCAGTGAATTATGGCAATATAGATAGCAATGCAACCGCTGTTCCAAATGAGACCTTCGTGATTCAAATAGCTAACGGTGTTCTGGAGGGACAGTATATTAGGTTGCGGTTGAATATAGTGGACGAAGATGCTAATGAATTTGAAGGAATGCTGCTACTTAACACCGTAGGATCCTTTTTGGATATTGTCAACCTGGATGTGATAGATGATGGTGATGGTGTTTTGGATCCCGGTGAAACGGCTGATCTGAAATTTTGGTTGGCCAATACGGGATCCATCGAAGCCAACAATGTAACGGCAGCTCTGAACTCCAGTGCACCCGGCCTGGAAATCATTGATGCAAGCAGTACGTGGGGTACGATCTATCCCGATCAAGATACCCCCAGTATCGAGCATTTTACAGTAACCGTTCACGAAAACACATTGTCGGGTACTATGGTCAATTTATTTTTGAATATTACTAGCGAAAATGGTGTCAACGTAACAAAGGTCTTCGTTTTGCAATTAGGAACTGTCACCGAAACGGATCCCCTGGGACCGGATGAATATGGTTATTATATCTATGATAATGGAGATGTGTCCTATACCGCTGCCCCATTGTACGACTGGATAGAGATTGACACTCAATACGGTGGGAGTGGGACGCAAACACCTATTACCGATGGCGGAGATGGAGATTACGGCAATTATGTTCATTCCATTGAGTTGCCGTTCACCTTTCGATTTTACGGTCAAATGGTTAATACGATCACGATTTGTTCTAATGGTTGGATTGCGATGAGGCAAACCACTATGGGATCATTTAGGAACTACCCGATTCCTGGTCCTGGAGGCCCTTCACCAATGATTGCTGCATTCTGGGATGATCTAACCACCACCCAGGGGCAGGGGCATGTCTTTACATACTATGATGCGGAACATCATCAATTCATCGTACAATGGTCGAGAATGCGGACTTATACTAACAATAGTGAGGAGACATTTCAGGCCATCCTGCGTGATCCCGAACACTATTTATCACCCACTGGCGATGGTGATATATTAATTCAGTACCACACATTTAATAATACATCAACTTGGTCGGGGATTATACATGGGGCCTATTCCACAATTGGCATTGAAGATGCCACTGCTTCAAAAGGCTTGCAGTACACATTCAACAATCAATATCCATCAGCAGCCATGACCTTACAAAATGAAACAGCCTTATTGATCACTACACGTGGTTCTACTATCCGCATGCGCGGTGACGTGAACTATGATGGCGAGCTGAATGTGATGGATATACTGGTGCTGGTGGATCACATTCGAGGTGGGAACACAGGTGATCTGAATCCCTATATAGCTGATATGAATAGCGATGGGAGCATCAATCTTCAAGACATGATTATAATGGTGTTTCAGATCATAATTAATTGATCAATTGGGGATAAATCATGCACGTATTAACACCAATTTATATATTGGGTGTGCTGACCATCATCCTCATTATAATTGGACTTCTTGAAAAGCATTTTCATCTAAAAAACCGCGTCCGGATACCGCTCCGGATCCATGTGAATGGTACCCGTGGTAAATCAAGTGTAACCCGGCTCATTGCTGCCGGCCTCCGTGCCGGCGGTTTGCGAACGTTTGCAAAAACCACCGGCACCGCCCCCCGCATTATCGACGATCAGGGTAAAGATCGGATTATCCACCGTTTGCGATCTGCTTCAATCGGTGAACAAGTGCGTTTGATGCGTTTCTTTGCCAAAGAGAAACCAGATGCTGTAGTTATGGAATGCATGGCAGTCCAACCTCAGTACCAGTGGCTGTCTGAACAACAGATGATAAAAGCACATATTGGTGTTATTACCAATGCTCGTCCAGATCATCTGGAAGAAATGGGTCCCACCCTCCAAGACTTGCGCAGGTCATTAGCCAACACAATACCAACTGATGGAAAAATGATCATTGGGGAACAGGAAATGGCCGCTACGCTCCATCCCATTGCGAATGATCGCAATACAACCTTGATGACCTGTGATGAATCAACAGTCACCGCTAAAGACCTTAATGATTTTACCTACCTGGAACATCCACAAAATGTAGCGGTGGCCCTGGATGTATGTGTTGCCGCCGGCGTGGATCGTGACCTGGCGATGCAAGGGATGAAAACCGTGCAACCTGATCTAGGTGCACTGGTCGTCCATAGACTAGAGTTTGGTAATGGACCAATTTTATTTGTGAATTCCATGGCAGCAAATGATCCGGTATCCACGTTGCAAACTTGGAACTTTGTGGGACGTCGTTATCCTGTGGCGGGAGCGACTTGTATCTATTTGAACTGTCGGGTAAATCGGCGCAGCCGCACCCGCCAATTATTGCAATTGATATACGAAGACATCAAGCCGGATAGGAGTATCCTGCGCGGGCAGAAAGTGGATTCCATGGTCAAGCACGTGGAATATCATTCACCCCAGACACATTCAACCATTATTGCCGACACAGAAAAGGTGGCTTCCTCGATAGAGCAATTCCAATTACTACCGAAGGATTCACTCCTATTTGCCATGGGCAACCAAGTAGGCTTTGGGCAGGAGTTGATCGACACTTTGTTGGCGTATCGTACCGATGGTTGAGATCACCATCGGCCTAGGGATCGCTTTCAGCTTAATCCTGTCAGAAACATTGGGTGTGACTGCCGGCGGTGTCATTGTTCCCGGGTATATTGCCTTATACCTGCACCGCCCGGATCAGGTGTTGATGACCTTCCTGGCTGCTGTCATTGTGATTGGTATTATCAAATTATTGAGCAAGGTTCTGTTCATTTATGGTAAACGGCGCTTGGTGTTGACCTTATTACTTGGGTTTATGATTGGATACATGTCCCGCAATCTATTTTTCTCGCCCATGGACGAATTTTCGACCGCAGTCATCGGAAATATCATTCCCGGACTCATTGCCAGTTGGATGGACAGGCAAGGCGTTGTACGCACCATCTCCGTGGTATTAGTGACGGCCGTGCTAGTTAAATTGCTGGTGATGCTCCTATCTGGAGGACAATTGGATGCCGGATAAAGCATTCATTCCTGTGATCCAAAAAACGTCGTCTTTGATCATGATGGCGGTGGTGTCCGTGTTAGCGTATACCCTTGCTTTTTTTTCAAGGGAAGTGATTGTTTCTGGGACCTATGAAACGAAAATCAGGGCCGCAAAGCAAATGGAGGCAGCCATGGCCATGCTCAGAGAAGTGCGCATGGAAAAAGGGGTGTTCGTTGACATTGAGAATGACCCCAACGAAACGGGGCTAGTGGGCACCCAGTTCAGCTTGATTACCACAGACGAAGGGGATCTGGATGCAAAGCTCACTACGTTGGACCCCAATTTTGCCGCTGCAATGGTCGAACTATTGGCCAAAGCTGGATGTGAACATAATGACACGGTGGCGGTCATGCTCACTGGTTCCATGCCGGGCGCCAATATGGCATTGCTCATTGCCTGTGCTGCCATGGGTATTCAACCCACCATCATAACATCTATTGGAGCATCGCAATGGGGTGCCAATGATCCTGACATGACCTGGCTGGATATGGAAAAATTATTGTTCGAGCACGGGTTCATTACAACCCGGTCCATTGCTGCTTCCATTGGCGGTCGGAATGACCAGGGCCGGTTATTGAGCCCGAAAGGCAGGGAATTAATCCGGGAAAATATTAGCAAACATGGAATTCCGTTGATCACCGGTATTGGATTGATGGATAATATCCAAAAAAGGATGGATCATCTTGGCAATGTAAATTATAAAGCGGTTGTGAATGTTGGTGGTGGTGTTGCCAGTTTGGGCACCAGTTTCAATTTGCGCTTGCTCCCGCCGGGTGTGATCTACCGGCAGAACATTGAAATGATCGCCCGCAGTGGTGGAATCGAAGGGGTCGTGGTGAAATTGGTCAAGCGGAATATGCCCTTGATCCATGTGCTGAATATTCAAAGTCTCACCGAAGAACTAGGCATGGCCTTCGCGCCGATCCCCACTCCCGAAATCGGGAAGGGGACATTATACGCCATAGAAACATACGATCTGCCCATCACACTGGTTTGTTTTTTGATCGTGGCTGTAACTGTATTTGGTGTGGGGTGGAAGAGTCATCAGCAAATTAAACAACGAATGCTGGAAAATGAACCGGATAGTATTTTATAGGATCGCAATTCTTATACTCATTGTTTCGTCTTTGCATTCTGCAGAATTGCTCAAACCTGCATTTGGTGGAGTAGAAAAAGAGATTCTGAACGTGGGGGGTAAGCGCCGGATATATACAGTGTTGGCTGAAGAACCGGTAGTATACCAGGTCAAGGGCCCAACTCGAATCGAATTCATTACACGGTATCCATCTCCCAAACGTACGAAGAAAAACCAGTCGTTCGCTTACAGTATCGTGATTGATAATGAAGAGCCAATCAAGGTCCACCATAAATACAAGGTTCAGAAGTCCATTCGGTCGGTCCAGCACCCCAACCATTATTATACCTATTCCGGAAATTATTTCATCAATATCGGCAAGGGGGAGCACACCCTGACTTTCGCCAGAGACGAGGATCAAAAATATCCGGTATTACTGCGGGTTATCAAAAAGGATTTTGAGACCACTGTAAAAGGAAAAAGAGAACTCCAGCCCATGGTTTATCAATCCAACCGCATAGTTCAGGTGGATGGGAAGGAAGTGTCTTATTATGAAATGGTCAACGGCCGTCCGCTGCAGGTTGAAATAATCGGACCAAAAACACTGCAGATCCTGTCCCGGCTGATCTTTGATTCCAAAATGGGGGATGAGGACCAATATCGGATCCGGGTGAAAAGCGGCCAAAAAGTGCTGGGGACCTATTTTATGAATACGGAACGTTCATCGGTCTCATCTATCATGGATATGCCTGAATCTGTCCCTGGAAAATGGCGCACTTGTGAGATCCAGCTCCCCAAAGGAAAGCAGGTCATTTCTATGGAATTAGTGGATAAGAATAAACGTGTATTGGCGCGGTTCCAGGAATATAAATGAGTTTGGTTATGTTACGTACAACCACCCTTGGAAATGTGCAAATTGGGATAGTTTCCCTTTTTTCTATAATTTTTATCCCCATCCTAAAAGATGGGATAAAATATCCATATTTTAAAACAAAAGATCGGTTTAATATACAAAACAAAAACCTTGATAGGGTTTTAACCCAATTTTCTATAGGTTTCACATTTTGATGAGAGTCTTGATCATATTTTCATTTTCATTTATTCTTGGACAAAGTTGGATGAATTATTTGCACTCACCCATAAAATGGACTATAGGGTTAACCAATGGATATGACAACAATGTCCTACGTTTATCCAAAGAAGAAAAAAAGAATGTAGCCTTGGATAACTCCATCATGGGTGGCGCTGATACCTTTGATTCCCATTACGCCCGTTTTTCAATGAGCGGAGTAAAGAAGATCCAATTGGATAAAAGAAAAAAGCAGATTCATCTATTTGCCAAATGGAACGTATCCAATTATTCGCAAAACGATAACCGTCGTTATTGGAGCGGAAACCTGAAGGCGCGCTACCGTTGGGGTTCCTATCGTAAGTTGGAATATTCTCTCCGCCATTTAGATAGCTATTACATCCGCCATTATACCGACAGGGATATTTTGGTTGATCAGACGGCATCCTGCAATTTTACCGATCGGGAACAGCGGATCCTTATCTCCCATCCATTACAGACCCGTCTATGGGCGACAGGATTTGTTAGTTATACCCAGCGGTATTTTGACAGGCCTTTTACCGAGTTTGATCTGGATATTGTAACCACCTCTTTGAAAGTTAGCAAAAAGATCCGGCGGATCGGGACTATAGCAATTGAAGGGAAATACGGTGTGGCAGATAATATCACTTTTGGTAGAACAGCCAAAGCTAGCAACTTGGACCGCGCGTACACACACTTTGAATGGTATATCCCCTTTAATTACAGCCAGAGAATAGGGTTGTTAGATGAGGTTGGCATTTCATGGCGTAGGGACCTGCGCCAATATGCGGCAGAAGCGGCACATGATCCCCTCCACAGTGGTCGCAGTCATGTAGAAGTGAAGTGGGAGATGTGGGGACAGATCGATCTGTTGGAAAATCTAAGGCTACAGGCAGCTCTTCGATATCGCGGCCGAAACACAAATTCACAATATAAATGGGTCTCTGAATTCAAATCATTTGACCAAGTTCTGGTCTGGATTACCCTTGAGTGGGATATGATTTATGACCGTTATTAATATTTATAGAGAATGTATTGGATAAAAATCGAGCATTTCGTCCAATTTTAATTAGAAAACTATTTTTTGTACCCCCCCCCCAACACGCAATATACGTATCAGGCCCACTAGCCGAACGGTATGCTCTTATTATTGGCGAATCTTAGGCTACACAGATATTTCCACGACCCGGATCTACACCCATTTGGATAAGGAACATTTAAAGGAGGTGCACCGGGCATTCCATTCCTTGTGGTAAATGATCGGACTATGAAGTAAATTTTCAATGGAAATGGCAGCTAATTCAGCCAGTGATGCTCTTAGGAGACTTCTTTGGGAAAACCAGATTAGACAGAATATGAGTGGGAAAGGGGATTGTTATGACAATGCAATGGCCGAATCCTTCTTTAAGACCTAAAAGACCGAGCTGATCTATCAGAATACGTATCTAACCAGACAAGAAACACCACAAGACATGTTTGAATACATAAAGGTGTTTTACAACCGCCAAAGGCTGAATTCAGTTTTAGGATACCGGACACCTATTGAATATGGAGAATTTCACCATGTTGCTTAACTTTGACTCAACTTTTTTGACTAAGTCCAAAAATGAATTAGGTAAGCCCTCGTCTTCCGGGCTGTATATTATTAAAATGACTGCCAAATCCATGGAAGATAGTGAATGGTTTACCAAAGCGCAAAAAGTGGTTTTATTAAAATGAAGTTTTTGATTTTACTACCAATAATTTCCACTTTTTTTGGATGTTTGGAACCCAATACAGAGGACATTTGGAGATTAAATAAAATTGCCCATGTGGATACGAAAGGCTATTGCAGAGATGTGTTCATTACTGGGGATTCCGTGTTCGTGGCTGCCGGTCAAGCTGGGGTTCAGTTGTACGATATTTCAACCATCACATTGCCGATATTGATCTGGTCAAGATCATTAGGGGAACTGGGTGTGAGCAAAGATATCTCCCAAGTAGAATATGAACCTGCCATCCAACAACTGTTTGTATTGGAGAGCAATGAACGGCCCATCCGCATTGATCTAAGCAAAAGTAATTCTGTTTTAGTCGCAGGCCAGTTCTCCAGTGAACAAACAAAGGAATTGCGTGTTGTGACCAATAGCGTACATTCATTTACCGTTTATGCAGCTGACAATGATGACGGTCTGAAGATAAGCACTTTTGAATATGATTCCAGTTTTGGAGGACAGTGGCTCAATGTTGCCGGCGCAGAGATCCCCAGTATGGGTAACCCCAACGGGATTGATATTTATGAGAACGAAATTGTGTTAACCCTGGGTCAATTGGGAATCGAAGCATTTCATAAAGAAGTATCCATGAATAATGAAGAGGTATCCATCACCAGCAGTTATTATATTGACCTGGCTGGAAATGCTCGTTCCGTAACCATGAAAAATGGTGGAGAATTCTATATTGCCTGTGAAGATGGTGGCGTCTTTAAATTATCCACTGGTCTTTCGGCACAATGGGAATATAAGATCCAATTTGCCGAAGACCTCTTTGCCACACATGTAGCTGTAAAAAGCGAGCAATTGGCCGTTTCGTGTGCCAGTAATGGACTAGCCCTCTTTGAAGCCCAAGAACCTCGCGGTGTGGAGGCAAAGGGTATCCATGATATCGGATATGTATATCACGCAGAATTCGCGAATGGTGCTCTTTTCGCTGCCACCCGAGAAGGATTACAGATATTAGAAATTATTAAATAGAGGACCACGATGAACAAAGTAATTCTGATTATTGGATTATTAGCGATCATTTTTCCCCAAGGAATCAATTGGCAGGATAACGGACTCCCCATTCGCCAGGGAGTGCATATAGAATGGCAGCGGACGGTGTGCCCCGGAGATAATGGAACGGCCATTTTTGTTTGGTCTGATACACGCTACGCAGCCCGGAATGTTTTTGCCCAAAAAGTGGATCAAAATGGGAATTTCCTTTGGGGAGCAGAAGGAACTGCCGTGACCCATCTTCCTGGACGGCAGGAAGATCCCATAGCTATTACTGATGGAAACGGTGGTGCCTTCATTGCCTGGGTGGATTACCGTTTTGATGAGGAAGGCGACATTTATATTCAGCACGTAGACGAGAATGGATATATCCTCATGGATGAGGGAGGAGCGGCATTGGCGCGGGTGGATGGTCGCCATTTGACTATCAATATGTGTACCGATAGTGCCGGTGGCGTATTTGTTACCTGGCAGGATAACCGAAATCTGTTGCATGATGATATTTATGGTACACATGTTTCTGCTGATCATGATATTGTGTCGCCTGGGTCAGGTGTAGCTGTCATTGAAATGAATGGGACCCAGGGTGCAAAGAGTTTGGAATACGCTGGAAGCGGTCAGGCGACACTAATTTGGGCCGATAGTCGGAGCGGCGCCGGAATTGATATTTATAGTCAAAAAATAAATATGGACATGACCAAGGTATTCGCAGAAGATGGATTGCCAGTTGCTGTGACGAGTGCATTGGAGAACTTTCCGCGCACGACCTATATGAGCAATGATACTTCATTTGTCATTTGGCAGTCTGAGACAACATCATCGGAAATCTATTTCAATTTTCTTACCAGTGACGGGTTGGTATTCTCTGATCCACAGGTACTGTCAACTTTCAACTCCGAAAAGGAAACTCCCCGAGTCAAACGAAATGCTGTGGGGGATGTGATTGTGCAATGGATAGATTTTCGTAGTGGTGCCGTCAAGGGGAACCATTATTATCAAAAGATCACCAAGGGTGGAGTCAGAGTATGGGATCAAGATGGGGTGAACTTAGATAGTTTTGGAGATGACCATCATTCCCGGTTCGTGGTTGATGCCACTGGCGGCACTCATATCTTCTGGGAGCGGGGGATTTACCGCCATGCGGATATCATGTATCAGAAAATACTGAACGATGGGTCCTTAGCGAATGCTGAGCCGCTTGTTGTTTCCAATGCAGATGGTCATCAATCAATGCCGGTATCTGTTTATGATGGCGTCGATGGTGCTTATGTTATCTTTGCCAGCGAGGAATTCGGAAGTATCGATTTACAAACACAGTTGATCCAATCTGGAGCGACACAGTTTCCTGATAATGGGTTAGTAGCAATGTTGGGTCTGGATGGTGACGTGGCTTATGTATCCTCATTTTATACCGGCGGTATAATGGAGGAAGTTCTAATTAATTGGGTCGATAGTCGCAATAATAAAAAATTATTCGGTGGGAAAATTACAGAATCTGGTCCGCATCCATCTTACATAAATGGCACCCAATTAGCCGGATACGAAATAGCGATTGTACCTCTGTACAATGAACCAACTAGTGCTTTTCAAAACGACCACTTGCTTACAGCAAATTTTTATAACCCCACCGGGCATAGATTAATTCGATTAAATCGATACGATACCAATTTCAATCCCCTTTGGGGAGATTCGGGCATTGTTGTTTATGAAGGTACTGAACAAGTGCGAGTACAAATTTTACCCCTACCGATGGGAAATAATGTTTGCGTGTTTTGGTCGGAATTTAGAAATCTCCACGTGTATGAGATTTTTATGCAGGTTTTCAATCAGAACGGTGAAGAATTGTTAACAAATGGTGGTGTCTGTATCGTTAATAGCCTTGATGATGATAATTACGTGGAGGCAGTGATGGTCATGGAAAATGGGAATATTTTGATTATTTGGGTAGTAGACGGAGGTGGTTTATTGAAATATAATTTTTTAACAGAAAGTGGAGATATAGCAACCACTGGCACATCGGATGGTTTTGTATTGGCTGATACCGGATCTCCTGAAAATTTAAAGTTATTAGAACAGTCGAATGGATCAGCGGCGCTTGTTGTTTGGGAAGAGTTACATAACTTCAGTAAGGATATTTATTTAAATGAAATTAACCAGGATGGCACCTTGTCTCTATCACCATCAATTGCGGTAACATCAGCCGACAATGACCAATCTAATATCGCCTTAGCACGGGGGGATAGCAGGGCCTTGATCGTTTGGGAAGATTTTGAAAACGGAACGGACTTTAATCTTACTGGTCGATTTCTGAATTTAAACTCGTTAGAATTGATCGGCGAAAATATCCCGATCTGCCAGGAAGCGTCAGATCAAGGTGCACCCGCTTTAGCTTATGATGGCGGAGATCGTTTTATTGTGGCTTGGGAAAACGGGCAAAGCGTCCAAGAGGATTCGACAAATTTCGAGGGGTTGGATATCTATATTCAAGTTGTAGACGAAAACGGACTACTACTTCAAGAAGAGGGAATGGTAATTGCAAGCGAATACCGGGATCAGTCTGCACCACAATTTGTTAATTTGCATTGGAATAATCCTTCTGATCCGGTGTGGTTGCTCCATTGGATAGATATGCGCAGCTCTGGTAAGGCTAATGTGTATAACCTTTATGCTCAAAGTCTGGATATTGTATTCAATAACGTAGATGATGAATTGATTCCTGGTACATTCACCGTCTCTGCAGCGTATCCAAATCCGTTTAACGATCTTGTGGCCCTAGATGTGACCATTGCTGAATTGGAACCGGTCAAATTTACGATCACCAATGTATTGGGGCGGCAGATATATCAACAAACGCTGCTTCCAGATCGCCCAGGCTCATTCCAGATCCATTGGAATGGAAAAGATATTTTACAGCGCGCTCTTCCCAGCGGAATTTATCTTTATTCTATTAAATCAAATGATGATATAATTAATGGTAAGTTCATTTATTTAAAGTAACACATTAAGCTATGCTTGTCGTAGGAACAACAGCCAAAATCATTACAATCTTGTTTGTAAGCCTCCTTAAAGGCCAGGTTCTGGATTCCCGCTACCATACATTGCCGGAAATCTATAATCTATTGGATTCTCTGGATCAGATGGCGGTTTATGACGATCTTTTTCACTTAGAGACCATTGGTTTTTCTGCTCGAGAAAATTTACCCATAAAAGCAGTGAAAATATCGGATAATGCATCTACTAAAGAGGATGAAGCAAGAGTATTATTTTTAGGTCAATGTCATGCTGAAGAAGTTTTAGGAGTAGAAGCAGTGATTGAATTAATTTATTACCTACTGGACCCGCCGCCAGCAGACGCTTACCATGTGTCTATACTTCGACAGAATCTGGAGATATGGATTGTCCCTACGCACAATCCGGAAGGACTGAACGTGGTCCATGCCGGGCTGGATGTGACTTATCGCAAGAATAAAACCGATTTTAGTCCAACTGGACCATTTCCAAATGGGATATTTAACTATGATCCAGGCATTGGTGACGACATTGATGGTGTGGATCTGAATCGAAACTACGATTTTAACTGGGTTTTCGGGGATACATTTCTGGAACCAGATCTCACTCACTATGGAGCCCACTACGATTACTACAGAGGGACCGCACCATGGTCTGAACCGGAGATTGTTGCCATACGTGATCTTGCATTAGAAAATGATTTTTTATTTTCAATCGCCTGGCACAGTTCTCGATCCGGAGCTATATCAGAAAAGGTATTCACATCCTGGCAATGGGAAAATACAAAATATCCACCGGACATAGAGGAAATGATAACCATCGGCAATCAAATTGCCAGCCTCATCGAAAAACAAAGTGGGGTAACAACTTATGAATCACTATACAGCACCAGCCGGAGTGGGAAAGCCCATGACTGGTTTTATACTGCCACCGGTTGTTTTCAGTACTTGATCGAATGCGGTGTAAATATCCAGCCCGACAGTTCTGAGGTCGAAGATACGATCGATCGCCTCATGCCTGCACAGATATATTTGCTGGATCGTGCCATAGGATATAACGAAGATGCTGGGCAAATCACGGGCGTTGTCAGGGATGGAGCCGGATATCCACTTGAAGGTGTCGAAGTGGTTATCGAAGAAAAGAATGGTGGGATGCTGCAACCGCGGAAAACAGACGAATTTGGCCGTTTCCGACGAATTTTTAACCCAGGCACATATACATTCCGATTTCGCAAGTTTGGCTATATAGAGACCACAATTCAAGCGACGGCTAATAATAGCGCGGTGTATGAAATGGATGTGCTGCTGACTCCCGCCACCATGCATGAAATTTCATTTGTGCTGAATGACCTTTGCTCCGATGTCCGATTGCGCTATGATAATGGAATTTTTTCCGGTGAGGCAGATCCCTATCAGAATTTTGACATTCCGGAAGGTGAGTGGTACCTTTCTATCCATGTCATGGATGAAGGATACGAGATCATGCCTTGGGCCTGGACGGTGAATATTGCAAGCGACCGCGAGTTCTTTCCGGAATTTCCCGCTGCAGAGGTGCTCCATCTAAATGTGGTGGACAGTAGTTGGTGGAGCAGTGTGGATGGAAGTTGGTCCTTTGATGAAAATGGTTTGACGACGAATAAAACATTGCTTTACAGCAATAGTAATTCTGTACCCGCTGTTTGGCAGTTGGATTCACCATGGATGGACGTGAGCGGATCCAATAAGTGCGTATTAGAGATCCGCCATCAATATGAATTGGAATGGGACCATGATTCGATCCAGGTGATTCTGCTGGATGCTGACGGTGTCCTGGCGCAAAAAACGTTTAAGGATCAGCACTGGGGATCCACCATCAATGACATTATTTCTGTATTCGATTCAACTGACTTTGACTCGATTATGGTGCGATTGATATTTGGCCGCGACCAGACCGTTGCTTATCGAGGATGGGACGTAGCGGAAATGAAGTTGTTTCACGCGCATGTGGAAGCATTAGTGGTCCAGGCGGAAAGTGATTTCAACCCTATTCAGCTTGGATCAGTCAGTTCAGCTTACCCGAATCCATCCACTGGATCGATCGCCATCTATTTCGAAAACTGGCGCGACCCTATAAACATTACAGTGTATAACTTACTGGGTCAGGAAATATATAGAGAAACGTTAGCCAAAATAAATCCTCAGCGACATACATGGCGGTTTGACCTCCAAAACCAGTATACTACATCCCTGAGTTCGGGTATATATTTTATTCGACTATCAGGAAATAGAAAGGACATTATTCGCAAATGCATATTCTTAAAACAATAATTATTCTACCATTTTCTTTATTGCTCGGCATCCAGCCCAGTTTTCGTGGTTTGGAAAGAGCAGCGATGTTGAATGGCCCGATCCCCATGGCGTTTCAGCATTATATCGCGGCTGCGTACGACATTCCATTGAGTCATCTGAATCCACAGCGGGGTTCGTATTTGATTATTACTCCCGATAATGTGGAGACATATTTGGGAGAATTGGTTATATTTAAAATGTCCCAGGGGTTTAATGTTTATGTCAAAACTTTATCTGAAACGGGTGCTACCGCTGAGGAGGTAAAGGGTGCGATCGCAGAAATGCTGGATAACGATCCTATGCTGGAATACGTCCTCTTAATTGGCGATGTGGATGGTGCTTTTGTCATGCCGTCTTTCTACTATGGTTCCCAGCATGATGTAACTGATCAAAAATATACCCATTTACTGGGGGATGACTTCATACCGGATGTATTTATCGGACGCTATTCTATCGATGCTTTTCAGGATTTGCTAGTCATGATCCAAAAGACCATCCAATATCACCGTGAACCACTTGCCACAGACACTGATTGGCTGGATAAGGCTCTGGTTGTAGCCGGGAATTACAGTGATACGCCCCCCATCCCTATTACTCCAAAATGGACATCTTATTGGGTAAGAGACTTATTATTAGATGCGGGGTACACTCAGGTGGATACAGTTTTTTATCCGCCAACACCACCACAACAGGGCCCTGCTTTAATCCAGCATTACATCAATGCTGGAGTTGGTGTGGTTAATTATCGTGGCTGGGGGGATGCAAACGGTTGGCACTATCCCAGATTCCACGTAAATGATGTGTCTGGACTCAACAACGGCTCGAAGACACCGGTATTCACCAGTTTTGTTTGTAACGCCAATGACTTTGCCAACAATGTGGATCCGTGCTTGGGCGAAGCTCTGGTGCGGGCCGGAACACCTGCAAACCCTACAGGTGGTGTGGCCATTGTGGGGCCGTCAGACCTTTATACAAGTACCAAGTACAACAATGTGATCAATGCTTATACGTTTGATGCCATGTTGGATGATGGTATCGTTGAGCTGGCTCCGGCTTTGCATGCCGGACTTGTAGGACTGACCCATGAATTTCCCAACCTGAACGGATCGGGCGAGGCTCAGGAACGTTACTTTCATGTTTATAATATTTTGGGGGATCCGTCTATCGCAATGCATTTGACTGCACCGCAGGAGTTGTCCATTGAAGCTACTGATCTTTCATTGAGGGATGGATATGTAGAAATAGTAGTTACTGACCCAAATGGCAATGCAGTGCAAGATGGGATTGTATCGATAATGGGTAATGATACCATATTATTTAAAGGTAATACGGATAGTAATGGAAAAATTATAGGATCGATAAAAGTTGGCACTCTAACTAGTGTTGATGTTTACGTGAATAAGAATAAATTTATTCAAGGGCATTTTGAATTAGATATAAGCGACACAGATGTTTGCCTGGCATTGATTGGCTATGAATTTAATGACGGTAACAATAATGGCATCATTGAAGTAGGTGATTTAGTGGATGTTTTTCCGATAATAAAAAATCTCTGCAGCCCGACCGCAAGTATTAATTGTACTGTAAACATGGATTATTCAGAAAATTGCCAGATCATATCATCTGACTTTCTTATCCCTGCTTTGGGAACGGGCGATACTGCTTTAATCACAACCCCTATTTCTGTACGGGTCAATGCAAAGGATAGTGATTATATAAAATTAAATATAGTTGCCGAAACAAGCTCATGGAGTTCCAATCTAGCTATACCAGTAGTAAGACCTCAATTGGAAATCGATATTGGAACCGAAAACCTGGAACCAAATACAAATTTTACTCCAGAATTGATGTATCATAATTATACTTCCGGTTCCTTCGATAATCTGCACTGTATCATTACAGACTTAAGTAATTCAATCAGTTTTTTATACGCAGATGATTCATTAATTTTCGCTGTATATCCATTCTCAAGCAACATGGTGACATTGAATGATCATACTGGGAGTATAGGTGATGTATCAATCGGCAGTGATCTTACTGTCAATGTGTTAATTTATCAGGATACTATCACCATTTATCAAAGTGATTATGTGCTGACTATTCCATCGCAAACGACACTAGATCCAATCCCAAATACCTGGTATGGCTATTGGGCTTACGATGACACAGATGTAAATTACGTTCAAGCTCCAACATTTGAGTGGGTAGAATTAGACCCTGAGCACGGCGGCAGTAGTAGTACGGAATACAAGTTGGACGATGATGGCCACGTCAACATTGGATTGCCCTTCGATTTTCGATATTTTGGCCGGACATATAGCGAAATGACCATCAGTTCCAATGGCTGGACTTCCTTTGAATTGTGCGCTATCGATTATTTCTATAATTACACCATTCCTATGGCAATGGGGCCGAAAGCATTATTGGCTCCATTCTGGGATGATCTGGAAGTGATCAATAACGATTCCATCAGTGTATTCACCAAGTACGACCAGGACAATGGCCGCTTCATCATCGAATGGTCGCGGGCATTGAACGGTTATGATGAAGCTACAGAAGAAACCTTCGCTATCCATTTATACGATCCAACAGTTCTACCCACGGCATCCGGCGACGGTGTTATTGAGTTCCATTATTTGGAAATTGCCGATATTGACGCTGAAAAAAATTATGCCACGGTGGGTATTGAGGCGCACAACAAGAATGAAGGTATTCAGTATGTGTTTAATAATGGTTATGCACCAGGAGCAGCTGAACTCTCCAATGAACGAGCAATCCGTTTTACCACAGAAGCTCCAGCAAATTATGTGGCACCTTTGGGAACTGAAGAAGAAAACCTGCCCACTGGTTTTCAATTATTGCCGGCCTATCCCAATCCCTTTAATCCTGTGACAACCGTTCGTTACCAATTGCCAATTGCTTCAGATGTGAAAATGACTGTTTATGATATTCTCGGCAGGGAAGTGGCTGTTTTGCTCCATGAACAAAAGAATGCCGGTATTCATACTATACGATGGAACGGGACAAACAGATTTGGACAAAGTGTCGCATCCGGGACTTATTTTGTTGTTATGAAAACATTGAATTTCAATCAAATTCAAAAAGTATTATTGATCAAATGAGTATAAAAATATATACAACAAATTGGTGCCCATATTGTCGAAATGCTAAAAGACTGCTGGACAGCAAACAGGTCACCTATGAAGAGATCAATATTGAAGAGATCGGCATGTCCCGCGAGGAACTGGAAACGATAACAGGGAGGATGACTGTCCCCCAAATCATCATCAATGATGCACCCATTGGTGGTTATGAAAATTTATGGGCATTGGATCAAAATGGTGAGTTGGATAAACGCCTTGAAAAGGAAGAATGAACACTGGAAAAAATAACAAACTCGGCTTATAATTTTTCACTTTTATCAATACATTTCTTGTACAATATAAAGTGTATAACTCGTCCCTTGAATTATTAAATAAACTACATTTAAAATAGTATAATGTGGTTACACCTGTCGCGCGGTTCAAGGATAGATGGTTTTATCGATAAAATATGATAGGCCAAGAATAATCAAACCCAGCACCATTTCCGTTTTGCCGGAATCATTACCATCCCTGGCGATGATGCCGCTGAAAGTCAGGGCAACTCCGGTCAGATAAGCCACATTGATTGCTCGCTGCTGCAGGCTATAGGTGGAACGGCCCTGCTCAGCGTTTTCTGCCTCAATCATTGCAACAACCACTTCAAAGGGATAATAGAGTGCTACTAAAAGGGTCTGATCATCATTGGTCAGATAGAGTTCATAATTGTCTATTTGCCCCTTGAACTGAATAGCAAGTTGTGTGGATTCCGGTTGATTGGTCAGTTGCACATCCAGAATAGGGTAGGCAATCGGAATGGATTCTATGTTTATTGTATCTCCCCAAGCATTGTGAATAGTCAGATAAAACCATCCATCCTTTACCCAGCCGGTTATGTTTTCCATCTTTAATGCGGTTGTGGAATTCAGCAATAGAAATAAACCGTTTTGCTTGAGATCAATGTTCACATTTGAAATCAACGCTTTTTCCTGCCCGGGAGTAAAAGTGAGTAAAAAAATTAAAGCAATCGTTTTCTTATTGAGCATTTTGTTCAGGCTTTATATCTTTCCTGTGTAAAAAATAACAAAAAATGTATATATGTATCAGAAAAATAGTAACTTTCATTCTCAATTGTATTATTTTTAAGTTGTTAAACTAGATATGAAACACTATACTTTCCTAATTATCACTTCCTTGGGGTTTGTCTTTAGTCAAGGATATGAGCTGGATAATATTCGTCCTGTGGGTCATATTCCCTTTGATTATTGCAGTGATGTCTGGGGGTATACGAGTCCCGATGGCCATGAATTTGCCCTGGTTGGTAGATATGATGGCACTTCAATCGTGGATATTTCTACGGATCCTCACGAACCGGTTGAAGTCGGATTTATCCCAGGCGCTCTTTCCGGCTGGCGGGACCTCAAGGTTCACGAACATTATTGTTATGTAACCAATGAAAGCAACGGAGGCGTGGATATTATCGATCTTTCCGATCCCTTTAACCCCGTAAAAGTAAATGCATACACAGGTATTTTAACCGCCCATAACATCTTTATTGCAGATGGCTACGCCTATATTTTTGGACATGGAAGTGGATTCCGTATACTTGATCTTGCGGACCCGGAAAATCCTGTAGAGGTGGGTTCATGGGAAACAGCTTATTTTCATGATGGATATGTTAAAAACGATACACTATATGGGTGTGCTCTCTACGGGGGTTCCTTATTCATTGTGGATGTTTCCGAAAAAACCAACCCGGTGACCATGGTTGAATACAATTACAGTACTTACGGTGCACATGCTGTGTGGGTCAGCGGAAATTCAAAGTACGCAATAATGGCTGATGAAATCGTAGGTGGTTACATCAATATTGTTGATATCCAGGATTTTAACAATATTAATCATTTGGCCACCTGGTATCCAGATGAACCCCAGGCAGAGTCCAAGTCCGTCCATAATGTATTTTGGAAAGACGATCTGTTGTATATATCGTATTATGTCTACGGTACCCGTGTGGTTGATATGAGCGATCCCGCGAATCCTCAAGAAGTGGGTTATTATGATTTTTATCCCGGACAGGAAGGGTTATTCAGAGGTAATTGGGGCACCTATCCATATACCGCTAACGGATTGATTTATTCTACAGATTTTAGTGGTAATGGTTTTTTTGTCATGAGCTTCCCCTTTTACGGTGAGATACACTTTACGCTTTTAGGTGATACGGAGGATATTCAGTCCGATATTCCGTTGTCTCTCACGGTTGAGGAGAGTGATCATTATGATATTGATTACAGTACGATCATGATTTATTGGGGGTTGGATAACACCATCACCGACTCGGCGGCTGCTGTTGCTACCAACGATAGTACCAGCTATATAGGTAACATTGCTCCCGCAGGTAACGTTGGTGTTCTGCATTATTATGTCAGTATGGAAACAACGGATGGACAACGGGTAACAAAGCCCTACGGCGCACCATATTCAACTTATTCTTTTAACCTAGGTCCTGATCAAGTTGTGCCTATTGTTAATTCAATATCTGAGCTGGATGACCAATTTTATCCAAACGGTGAACTTGATGTATATGTGGAAGCTACAGACAACTTTGGTATCGATTCAGTAGAATTGAGATGGGACCTGGGGGATGGTCAAATTTACACACAGCAATGCATTGAAATTGATGGACCATCCAGTGGCATTTTTTTTGGGACACTGATCTACAGCGACTTGGAACTGGGTACAGAGATTAATTATTGGGCATTGGTTACTGATGCCTCCAGTATGGGCAACCAGATTGAGTCAGAAATGAATTCATTCTTTGTTACTGATGATTATGTGCTGGGAGATTTTGAAGATACCTTGAAATTGGACCGCTGGAATCTGGGAACCTGGGGCAGACAGTATATTAATTCTGATCTGGGATATGGCTTAACTAATGCTCCGTTTGCGGTGTACGAACCGAATTCAAATGACTCTTGTGATCTCATCGAACCCTTAGACTTGATCCATTTTGACCATGCGTACTTAACCTTTATGTCCTGGGAAATAATTGCTGCAGGAGATTTTGGTTTTGTGCAGATTAAGCAAGGTGAAAGTGGAAATTGGCAAACCATGTTAATCGTAAACGGATTAGGTATAATCGAACAACGCTACGTGGATCTGAATAATTTTTTAAATGAAGATGAACTTTATATTCGTTTACTCTTCACTTCAGATAACAGTGAAGAATACATTGGCTGGTTTGTGGATGATATCCATTTGATCCTCAACCAGGAGTTATCAATTTCTGAGAATGTAAACGATGATAATTGGCCGCATGCTATTGAATTACACGCTGCTTATCCCAATCCATTTAACCCGACTACGACCTTCCGATTTAGTTTACCTCAAACCGCTTCCATAAAGTTCTCTATTTATAATCTGCAGGGCAGGCTAGTCAGATCACTGTTCGATGGTATTCATGAAGCCGGAGAACAATCAATTGTTTGGGATGCAACTGATGATACTGGCCAAAAACTCAGTTCTGGGGTTTATATTTATTCATTGGAAATGGCAGATCAGTTTCAATCCGGTAAAGTTGTTCTGTTGAAATAAATATTAGAAAGGGCAGATTTCTGACCCTTTTTATTTCTTTTCTGTTTTTAATTTCAGTTTCCACCATAGCAAGAATAGTGTCCAAAATACTGTCCTATCTTCAATCGTTGATGTTGGTAATAACCAATACGGAGAATTCCACCAGTTTCGGGTAGGACTTAAAAAAATTAAAGAGGATTTTCACGATCAAGAATGGCATCGATTTCTCATGCTCCAATACGTTCATTCGGTTCAACCATTTTGTTTCTGATCAACTTTCACAATTGTGTTCTGTTCATTTTGGATATCAACAGTCCAAATTATGCATAGATTAGGGTTGGATGGAGAAGAAGGGTAAAGGTAATTTCCGTTTCAATTAATTCTTGCGCATGAGATCGAGATACATATTATTAATGTTAACCATTTCGTACGTTGTCGGTCAAGGCCGTACAACCGGGTCAATAGGTACGGTTACCATTGATGGCAAATTATGGAACCAGGTTGCACTGCGGCCAGTGACGCCACTTTGGCGGTTCGACGTTGCCTGGGATTTGGTGTTATATTTTGATCAGGACGGTAATTTTTATAGTGAGCATTGGGATTTTTCTTCTTTCACTGCAGGAAAAAATTCAGTGTTAGATAAGGTATATTATTTGAGTTACGGCCATAAAACGGATATCCTCTACTTTAAAATCGGTGCTCTGAATAGGGTGGACCTGGGTTATGGAATTTTAGTCAGTGGTTATTCCAATGCGGTGCAATATCCTGAAATCAGAAATATCGGAATGGATATACGATACAATACTACTCATGGCCGTTTGTCAGGTTTTGTTAATGATTTTAAGCAGAATGTAGGTATTGCCGGGGTGCGCTATAAGTTGCCTAAATTATTTCCTGTCCCGACAGCGGTTACAATCGTGTTAGATCGTAGCCAGTATTTAGGATTAAAAGATGTGGATGAAGATGGTCGGCCAAACCTGGTTGATGACTTTCCCTTTGATATGGAATATTGGTTGGATTCTGATGGTGATGGGTTGGCCGATAATCATCCAGCAGAATTTGACCGTGATGGGGATGGATTTCCGGATGTTCATAATTTAAATGCTATCCATGCTTTTTGGGATACTTTGGGCGCAGCCGTAGGCCAAGATTTTAGTGCTGAATCCTATTACGATTCTTTACCGGATCAGTTTATAAACATAAACCCAGCTCCATTAAATATGAATACCGATTTAGACCCCGTAATGGGTATCGCATTGGATGTGGGCTGTCCGTTGTTTGTCCAGGATAATATGTCCATTTTAGTTTATGTGCAGGCCGCCAAGTTAGTCGGTAAAACTATCCATCCCGCTACCAGAGCAAAAGTCAATCTGGGGTTGGGGTTAGTGCCTTTGGGGATTACCGCACATTTTGGTCCAGCTAGGTTTACTATTGAATACAGAATGATTCCCAGAGGTCAATTTGAATTCAGTTACTGGGATCGAACATACGATTTACAGCGGGCCACGTTTTTAACCAACAATGACAGTACTTTCGTCATCACCAAAGAATCCAAGTTGGGCCGGTACGGTGATCAAAAAGGATATTACTCACGGATGGGGTTTCAAATCGGATCCTTCCTAGATGCAGGTATTGGTTATCAAAATCTTGTCGGCCAAATTTGGGATGACCTTCAGGGTGATTACCACACCAATGAAAATCAATCATTTCAAGCATCGTTGACCCTGACCAAAAGTATCAATCGCTTGCAAAGTGCCCAATTGTTCTACCAACAGCACAATGTACCCAATCCGTTTAAATTTGAGTATTCCGAGAGTACAATTATGGGTTATCGCCTAGGGATTACAATTGGTTCAGGATTAATGCTCAATTACAGATATGAGCGTTCTTTTCGTGATATAGACGGTGACGGAGATGTTGACGGAATCAATGAAATGATTAATTTAACCACCATAGAAACTACCTTCTCGATCTGGTGAAAGCAGAAGAAATACGCTCAACGTTCATCGAGTTTTTCCAACATAAAGACCATGAATTTATACGCAGTTCTCCGGTCATTCCTTATAATGACCCAACGCTGTTGTTTACCAATGCTGGAATGAACCAGTTTAAACCCATTTTTCTGGATGAACAATCAGCCCGGCATCCCCGAGTAGTTAACAGTCAAAAATGCATTCGTGTCAGCGGCAAGCACAATGATCTTGAAGAGGTCGGTTTAGATTCATTGCACCACACCTTTTTTGAAATGTTAGGCAATTGGTCATTCGGAGATTATTATAAAGCTGAAGCCATCGCCTGGGCCTGGGAATTATTTACTGACGTTTGGGGATTGGACAAGGATCGACTATGGGCTACAGTGTACGAAGCGGATAGGGAAGCATATGAGTTATGGCCACAGGTAACGGATATTGATCCGTCACGGGTATTACAGTTTGGCACAAAAGACAATTTTTGGGAAATGGGTACAACCGGCCCCTGTGGGTCCTGCTCAGAAATTCATTATTACACTGGCGCTGATCTCAGTAAACAATCAGCAAAAGGAGTAAACACTACCAAAGATTACTGGGAATTATGGAATCTGGTTTTCATTCAAAATAATCGTCAGGAGGATGGCTCATTAGTAGACTTGCCGGCGAAACATGTTGACACCGGCGCCGGTCTGGAACGAATCGTGGCAATATTGCAGGGGAAAATAAGCAATTATGAAACGGATCTTTTCACACCTATTATTCAGAAAACCGAAGAGTTAACCGGTAAAAAGAATAGGGATAATCAAATACCGTTCCAGGTGATCGCAGACCATGTTCGAATGCTTTCATTTGCCATAGCTGATGGAGTGCTACCAGCCAATGAAGGTCGCGGGTATGTGTTACGCAGGATTCTGCGCCGTGCCGCTCGTTTCGGCAGAATGCTTGATAGTCATGAACCATTTATTTATAAATTGGTAGAGACAATTTCTACAATAATGGGTACAGTATTTCCTGAGTTGATTGATAAGCGCGAACATATTAAGAAAGTGATCCAGATTGAAGAAAAATCTTTTAATGAAATGCTGGATAGAGGTATTGTTCATTTTGAAAAAATACTCAATGGTCTTGTCGGCGATACAATCAATGGCGCAGACGCATTTAAGCTATATGACACCTATGGCTTTCCTATTGATCTGACGCAACTGATGGCCCGTGAAATGAATTTGAAAGTTGATCTGGATGGATTCAATCGAGAAATGGATTTCCAGCGGAAAAGGGCCAAAGACGCTAGTAAATTCAAACCCGAAATGAAAAATTTTAATTGGATAATCGTAAGCGCAGGCAGCGACTCAACATTTTTGGGCTACCAGACCCACAGCACTAAGGCAAGTATTAAGCGTTATGCGGAAGATAACGGCACATTGCTCTTGATCCTAAATGAAACACCTTTCTATGCTGAATCGGGCGGACAGATTGCCGATATCGGTACCATACAAAACTCCGGTATCGATCTTGCAGTGAATGATGTCCAAAAGGATCATGAATCATTTGTCCATTTTTGCACTGGTGATTTCAACCCTCACAACGTTAATGAAACGGTGTTCTGTCAGGTAGACAAATTGCGCAGATCAAATATAAAGAGAAATCATACCGCTACCCATCTCTTGCATAAAGCCCTGAAACTTGTTTTGGGTAACCATGTAAATCAAGCTGGTTCGCTTGTGCACCCGGATTATTTACGTTTCGACCTGACTCACAATGAAAAAATCAATCCTGAGGAAATTCATGAAATTGAGCGGATTGTCAATAATGAAATTTTAAACAATACTCCGGTCAACACTGCGCTGAAAGATTATGATGAAGCGAAAAAAGAGGGCGCCCTCGCTATGTTTGGTGAAAAATACGGTGAGAAAGTACGGGTATTATCCATCGGTGATTTTTCGATGGAATTATGCGGGGGAACCCATGTAGAGCGTACAGGTGATATCGGATTTTTTAAAGTTATTGAAGAATCCTCGCTAGCGTCTGGTGTCCGTCGGATTATTGCCTTAACCGGATCGCAGGTTTTGGAGCATATCCAGGAACAAGCAAAGATTTTAGCTGCACTGCAGTCGATGCTGACCAGTTCCACTAAGGATCTAACTAACCGGGTTAATCAGCTGCTACAGAAGAAAAAGGAACTAGAAAAACAACTCAAGCTGCAACAGAAAACGTCTTCATCCTTCGATGTGAAAACGATTTTAAAAAATGCAAGTAGAATCAATGAATCTGCGATTGTTATTCATGATGTGGGGAGTGCAAATATGGATACCCTTAAGTCATTTGGTGATGAATTACTGAGTACTCTTGATTCCGGAATCGGTGTATTGGGTTCTGCAGCTGGTGAGAAACCGGAGATTGTTGTGGTGGTCACCAAGGATTTAATCGATGCCGGAATTATCGCTACGGATTTAGCTCGTGCGATCGGCTCTGCTATGGGCGGTGGTGGTGGAGGAAGAGCCCATCTGGCAACAGCCGGTGGAAAAGATAAGATGAGGTTTCACGATGCCTTGAAATACGCTAAAAAAATTATTCAAGATGCTTTAATAGGGTAGGATGCAGTACGTACAAGACAAAGACAGATACATAATTCATGTTCAACAGACTGAAAAGATTATGGCCACTTTAACACAGTTTTGCAAAGATCATGCTGTGAGAAACGGACAAATATCCGGTATTGGTGCGATCAGAAATATTGAATTAGGTGCATTTAATCTTGAAGAAAAAAAATATTTTACCCATCATTTAAATGATATTTGGGAATTGACTTCTTTTCAGGCCAACATCATTTTAAAGGCTCATGAACCATTCATCCATGCGCACATAAATATCAGCGATCACGATCTGAATACGAAAGGCGGTCATCTATTTGAAGCGGAAGTCGCTGCGGTAGGTGAATTTGTATTGCGGAAAATCGATACGGACGGTAAACGGGAAATGGATGAAGATATCGGTTTGGCAACTATGTGTTTTTTGGGTTGAGTAAAATGCATAAAACGATTATTAAAACAGACAAAGCACCGCTACCCATTGGCCCATACAATCAAGGCGTGGCAGCGAATGGGTTTGTTTTTACCGCTGGCCAAGTGCCGGTAAATCAGGAAATCGGGAAGATTGTTTCTGGAACCTTTAAAGACAGAGTAAATCAGGTTTTTAATAACTTGGAACAAATTTTGATAGCCGCCGACTCAAAACTTGAAAATGTTGTCAAATTTACCATTTTCTTGACAGATATGAATCGTTATGCGGAAGTGAACGAAGTGTTTAATCAATGGTTCACAGATGGTGCCGCGCCAGCCAGATCATTGGTGGAGGTTACTGCTTTACCAGGCGGTGCTGATGTTGAAATGGAATGTGTTGCCCTACTTAATAAATGAAAACACTCATCAGAATATTGATATGCACTGCATGTATTTTCCCACAAGATGTCGATTCATTAGCGGAAAAATCATCGGGAAAAGCTGCACTTTACAGTGCTATTTTTCCTGGTGCAGGACAAGTGTATAATGGTAAATGGCTGAAAAGTGCATTAATTGTTTCTCTGGAAGCAGTATCAGTATATCTTTGGCAATTAAATGGCGATATATATAAAAATTTTGAAACAGGAAATTATGAACTACCCAAAAGACGCTATTTGGAAAAGCGTAATAAATATACCTGGTGGGCGGTGTTCTTTTATGTCTACGGTATAATTGATGCAGTGATAGATGCACACTTAACTCAATTTGACAATGTTATGTCAGAAAATATTGAATTAACAGAAACGAATGAGTCTAATGAATAAAAATAGAGAAAATTGGGGATCAAAATTTGGATTTATCTTGGCAGCTGCCGGATCAGCGGTAGGACTCGGTAATATCTGGAAATATCCGCACATGGCTGGGCAAAATGGTGGTGCCGCGTTCACAATCGTCTATTTGATCTGTATTTTGGTTGTAGGTATGTCAATTATTATCGCAGAATTTGTAATTGGTCGAAAAACGCAATTGAGTCCCGTTGGAGCGTTTGAAACATTGGCACCGAAACGTCAATGGAAATGGGTGGGGTTTCTTGGTGTTGCTTCTGCGTTTGTAATATTGTCTTTTTATGGTGTCGTCGGTGGATGGATCCTTAAATATATAATCTTATCTTTATCGGGTGGGTTTGGTGCCCTTGCAAATAATTCAACTGCAGCAGAAGAATTATATAATGGATTTATTTCGTCGCGGTGGAGTCCTATCTTTTATCAGATGGTTTTTATGGCAATTTGTATTTTTGTGATCGTAAAAGGTGTGAAAAATGGGATTGAACGTTGGTCTAAGATCATGATGCCGTTGATCATCATTCTGCTGATTGTGTTGGCAATTCGAGGATTAACATTGCCCAATGGTATCGATGGTCTGGCATTTCTCTTTAAGCCCAAATTTGAGGATCTGACGGCATCTAGTATTGTTTTGGCTCTAGGGCATTCATTCTTCACCCTCAGCTTGGGAATGGGCACCATGATTACGTATGGCAGTTATTTGCATCGTAAACAGAATCTGTTGAATTCAGCATTGTGGGTGATTGTCTTGGATACGGCTATTGCTATGCTTGCTGGTATTGCGATCTTTACTACAGTTTTTGCTATGAATGCGGATCCAGCCGGTGGTCCAGGGCTTATATTCTTTATTCTACCATCCGTTTTTCCGCAACTGACCGGCGGTATTATTTGGGGCACTTCATTTTTTGTACTATTGTTTATGGCTGCTCTCACTTCCGCTATATCGATTTTGGAAGTAGTGACCGCATATTTTATTGATCAGAAAGGCTGGTCCAGAAAAAGAGCAACGATTCAATTTGGAATCGTCATTACGGTTGTCGGTGTCTTCTGCTCCTTTTCCATAGGTGGAGGAATCAACATTACAGAATTTTTAGGCATGTCATTCTTTGACTTTATGGATGATCTATCTTCGAAATATATGCTCCCAGTCGGCGGTATGTTAACAGCAATTTTTATTTTAAAAGCGTGGGGTGTTGACAATTTTAATAATGAACTCAAGATTGGAATGAAAACTTCCATTATCTCCAATGAAATTATAATTATTCTTATGGGTATTGCCGCCAGCGTGGTGGGTTTTATCATTTTGAATGAACTATTAAATGTAATTTTTGGGGTTAACTTGATCCAATGATCGTTACGCATCTGTTTCCCGAAAAGTCAAATCGGTACAGGACAATGGCAGAATGGTCTCAAAAGATGGATCGTTTTATGACACTCAAACCGTTGAATTGGTTCGCTGTCTGGATCATGATTACATCCGGCACAAGTGCACAACAGCAAACTTTAAACCGCTATATTTTTTGGGACACGTCCCTAACCGAAACTGGTTTATTGATAATGCTGGCTGTAACATTTCTGACCACGTTTTTATTCAAACGAAGTGATTTTAAATTCGAAAATATCGATCTGAAAGTTTCCAGTTTTTTGCAGCACGCTTTTTTTGCGCTGGGTTTGTTCTTAACTGGTTGGGGATGGTTAAATTTGTTTAATGGAGAGATGCTGACCGCGTTTAAGTATTTTTTTCCATATCTGCTTTCCTATATTTCACTTTTGCTGATGTTTCAGATCAATGTCGATGAAATACCGGAACAAGGGTATGGCCCGGGCAAAATGTATATTGTTCTTTGTTTTATCCTGACTTTAGCCAGCTCAGCATTAGGAGTGATCTTTGATGATCCGGTGATCAGTACTGCTGCAGCTGTTTATGCTCCCTTTCTTTTGGTTGCGATCTTTTTTCCTATACATCAACGCCATATTCAGCGCATAAGGGTTTATCCTCTATTTATTTTTATTGTTTTTATTTCTGCGCGACTGCCCTGGCTTTTGATCCCGATCTTATTATTATTTTTTACATTGCGAACTTACCATTATTTCCGGTACAATATTATTTATCCGACATTTTCCGTGGATCATGATTGAAATAGTAGAAAATAAATGTGATTATTGTGGTTGTTGTGTTGGGGTGTGCCCCGTTGATTGCATTGAAGTAAAAGAAGCGGATATCGTCATTGATCACAATGTTTGCATTGATTGTGATTTATGTGTGTACGTTTGCCCCATTGATGTATTGCGTCAAATTGAGCCGAAAAAATCACTTACAGCTGTGACTGCCTAATATGTGGCAGGGACAAAAAGAATTTGATTGTATAGTCGTTGGCGGTGGGCCGGCTGGTTCCACATTTGCCCGCATTGCAGCACAGGGTGGATTATCCGTATTGCTATTAGAAAAAGATCGCGACATTGGTATGCCGGTCCGTTGCGGAGAAGCCGTTAGTGATGCCGGTGTACGCTTTTTTGTTGATCTTAATCCTCGCTGGTTAGCGAGTACGATTGATCGTATTCGTTTGATTGCTCCGGATGATACGGAGATAGAATTTGATCTGTCAGAAAAAGGATATATACTCGATCGGCGGATTTTTGATTATGATCTGGCGCAATATGCAGCCGCTGATGGAGCGCAAATTGTTACCAAAGCCTATGTCGACGGTTTAATTATTGAAGATGATAAAGTTGTCGGAGTGAAAGGTACTCATATCGGTGAGCGTTTTGAAAAACGATCCAGAATTGTAGTCGGCGCTGATGGTGTAGAAAGCAGGGTCGGACGATGGGCCGGATTCAAGACCGTTTTAAGATTAAAAGATATCGAGAGCGGTATCCAGAAAACTGTCACCGGTATTGAATGCCAAGAGAATATGTTTGATTTTTATTTATCCAACAGACGTGCTCCCGGAGGTTATTTATGGATATTTCCAAAAGGTCCCCATACAGCAAATATCGGTTTGGGAATTTCCGGTTATTTCGCAAAAGAAGGAAAATCTTCTAAAAAATATTTAGATGAATTCTTAGAAGAAAAATATCCGTACGCATCTGTATTAACAACGGTTGTTGGTGCTATACCGGTGGCTAAAACGATGACAGAATTGGTCGGTAATGGTATCATGTTGGTTGGCGATGCTGCCCACACGTGTAACCCGTTAACCGGCGGCGGTATAATACCGGGGATGCACAGCGGATTATTGGCCGCTGAAGCGGCGATTGCAGCGTTAAAAAATGGTGGTACGTCAAAAAAAAATCTACAATCGTACGAAAAAACATGGCGCAAGATCGGTGGCAAAAATCACGAACGTTTTTACAAAATAAAAGAAAGTTTGTATCGTTTCGATGATGAAGATTTCAACCGTATTGCTGTGGCTGTTGCAGCCATACCGGAGAGTGAACGCACGTTGATGAAGTTATTCTCAATAGCGGTACGCAAAAAGCCATCATTACTCATTGACGTTGCCCGCGTGTTTGCAGGTGTATGATTAGCTCAAAAGAACTACTGAGCAAATTTGACCTTGCAACATATATCGCTTTTGATTTTGAAACCACTGGTTTAAGCCCGGAAAATGATCGGATCATTGAAATAGCCGCAATAAAATTTGAAGACGGAACTGCAGTTGATCGATTTGTCCACCTGGTCAATCCCGAACGTCCGATCGATTCTCTAATCACTGAGATAACCGGTATTTCCAATGCCATGGTTTCAGACGCACCCGTTGAAAGAAATATCGTAGATCATTTTTTAGATTTCCTGGAAGACTTACCACTCGTCGCTCACAATATCGCTTTTGACTGTAATTTTTTAAAGCATCTTTGTGACCGCTATAATAAAGAATTTATAGACCGTCCGCTTTATGATACGCTACTACTGGCGCGAATTTTTTTATATTTCCATCCTACACATAGTTTAGGATCTGTTTCTGAATTCTTTAATTTATCAGCTGTGGGGTCCCACCGGGCCGAAACAGATACGGAAAATACTGGGATTATTTTCCAACATTTGGTTCATGAAGCGGCCAGTTATCCCCTTGAGGTATTTTCAAAAATCATTGCGCTTGCTAAATCTGTTACGGTTAATAACAAACAGTTGTTCATCAATATTGCAAATGAGTTAAAACTAGCTGGAAAAATTAAAAGTGGATTGGTGCAAAGTAAAATCAAAAAACCGATTTACAGGCATATGTTTACTGCCAATGGCAAAAGTGATTTTAAAGGGTTAACCGCCCAAGATGTTTTTGGGAAATTCGGTCGATTGAGCAATTCACTGACTACATTTGAACACCGTATTACTCAACAAGAATACTGTGCATTCGTGCAATCAATGTTAAACACTGAGCAAAGTTATTGTGCTATAGAAGCCGGAACAGGTTTGGGTAAATCCATGGCCTATCTATTCCCGGCTCTACAAAAAGCCTTTGATCCGGAAAATGAGTTTCCTGTAATCATTTCTTGCCATACAAAACACTTACAAGACCAGCTTTTCAACAAAGATTTACCTCTACTGGCCCAGGCATTGGATGTGCCCTTTCACACTATTATATTAAAAGGGAGAAATAATTACATTTGCTTGACCCGTCTCAGTCGGCTGATTGCTGATGCGGCAGAGAAATTGAATTCTGATGAAATTGAATCAATATTGCCCCTATTTCCCTGGTTGCAAATGACAGAAACCGGAGATTTGTCAGAATGTGCGGGATTTTGGGGAACAAGGCCTTATCGCATAGCAGAAATGATACAAAGTGAACCTGGTTTTTGTACAACAACCTTCTGTTCCGCACACAATGGGTGTTATTTTGGTCCTGTTCGCCAGGCAGTGCGGGAATCGCAAATAATTATCATTAATCATGCATTGCTTATTTCAAACTTGAACAATCCAGGTTTACTACCTCCGTTTGAAACAGTGATTATCGATGAGGCCCACAACTTAGTTGATACAGCTTACGAACAATTGAGTATACAGATCAATATGATGAAGATAAATTCAATATTGGATATCATCGATCCATCTATATCGGGATCAAAACGCTGGACCATTCAAATGGAACAATTAGCAGATCATCATGCTGAATTAAAACTACATTATAAACCACTTGCGCCAAGCTGCAAAAACGCCAGGAATTACGGGCAAACACTGTTTGATGAACTGACCAGGAACTTGTCCAAAATTTTTAAACCAGAAATTTTTTATTCTCAGCACAATATTATTCAAAATCTAAATGCTGGGTACGGAAGTATTATGCATCAGATTCAGGAGTTCGAATTATCGCTATCAGAAGTAGATTATACATTAAAAAATATTTTGGATCAGTTAGACATCATTGTTGTTGATCACGGCGATTTTGGTGAACTACAGCTTCTTTTCGAAAATGGTGCAGAAGCAATTGCAACTCTGCAAAAGGATATCGCAATCCTCACTCATGATGCTCAAAACGGCTGGATATATTGGCAGCAAGGTCAGTTTAAGCAGGCTCGAACGGGAGAAAAAATATTGCATGTATCTATGAACGGCGCTCCGATTGATATATCTGATACACTAGCGGACACATTTTTTAACTCAGTAAATCAATGCATTCTAACTTCAGCAACATTGCGTGTGGAAGAAAGTTTTGAATACATCCTGAATAGAACTGGAATGAGTTTGATAGATAGTGAATTGGTCCACACAGCCGAGTTTCATAGCCCGTTTTATTATGAGGATCAAGTAAAATATTATCAATATAGTGGAAAAAACGGTCAAAATCCAGAGTTGGTAGCTGATTTGATTTATACATGTCACCGCAAATATGAAAAACGCATTATGGCATTATTTACATCAAGGAATTCATTGCATCAGGTATATATGCAATTACTTAAAAAACCTCGAGGCCGTAAGCTACCACTTTTTGCACAAATATCAGGATCATCACGCTATGCACTCCTACGCGGGTTACATAGAACACGTAACGGCATATTGATTGGAACCAATGCATTTTGGGAAGGGGTAGATCTACCGCGGGATCTCCTCGAAATTCTTATCATCTGCAAATTGCCGTTCAGTGTGCCCAGTGATCCGCTGGTTAAGGCCTACAGCAATTTGCTGGACCAACAGGGTAGCAACTCCTTCATGGAATTCAGTGTACCTGAAGCTGTGATTCGATTTCGTCAAGGTTTTGGTAGACTGATCAGGACAGTAGAAGACGAAGGTATATTCATCGTAATGGATGAACGGATCGTACAAAAACGATATGGCCCTGCATTCAGTGATACAATCCCGGTACGTATGCAGACATTTGAACATATCAGTGAGCTTGTCTTTTGATTGAACGACGATTAGATGAGTAAGGATTTTCTAATCATGAGCAATGAAAATTCACGATGATAAATTCATGCAAATGTCTATTCTGCAACAGTTAGAATCTATTTAACCATGTTCTAATTTGTTACAATCTATTAAAAAGTCTAAATTATCCAATGGGTACCCTATCTATATCGACAACTTTCATTGGGGCTGAAGATCTGCAGCCCTTTACCAATGAAGCTGGGAAGGTGCGATTAACTCCTACAGCGCGCAAAAATATCACCCGCTCCAATGAAAACCTGAACCATCTACTCAATACCGGCGAAAAGATGTATGGCGTGAATACCGGTTTAGGCAAATTGAGTCAGGTGTCTATTTCAGAAAAAGATCAGAGAAAACTGCAATTAAATTTGGTACGAAGCCACGCTGCCGGTGTTGGCGGACCTTTTGATGCGGGCATAACCCGTTTAATCATGATCCTCAAACTGATGACCTTTGCCAAAGGGTTTAGTGGTATTAGACTGGCCTTAGCGAACCAACTGGTGCATTTTATTAATCATGATATTTTGCCAATTATCCCCAAGCAGGGCTCGGTGGGTGCCAGTGGCGACTTGGCACCTCTGGCGCACTTGACATTAGGGTTAATTGGTGAAGGTAATGTCCAATTTCAGGATCGTACAATGTCGGCGATGGTGGCGTTAAAAGAAGTCGGGTTACAGCCGCTAATATTAGGAGCCAAAGAAGGGTTGGCAATGGTCAATGGTACACAGGTTTCAACTGCTCTGGGAGTAAAGAATATAGTGTCGGCAGAAAATATTCTGAAGGTAGCCGATATTATCGGCGCTGTGTCAGTAGAGGCCAGCTTGGCCAGTCGTGCTGTTTTTCAACGTAAGATACACCAATTAAAGAAACATAAAGGCCAGCAGCAAAGTGCAATGAATGTGTGGAATGTATTGAAAGAAAGCGCCATCGTTGACTCGCATCAAAATTGTGATAAGGTTCAGGATCCATACAGTTTTCGATGTATCCCGCATATTCACGGCGCTAGCAGGGAAATCTACAGATCTGCGAAAGAATTAATTGAAAATGAGATGAATAGTGTAAGCGATAATCCATTAATCTTTTCTGAAAATGAAGTTCGCACCAGCGGCCATTTTCATGCCGAGGTTGTGGCCCAGGCTATAGATATATTAGCAATTTCCATGGCTGAAATAGGTGCTATATCCGAAAGGCGTATACATTATCTTATGAAAGGTATTGATGGGAAAATCCCAATGTTTGTAGCGTCTGATCCCGGTTTGGAATCGGGCTTTATGATGGGGCAGGTTACAGCCGCAGCATTGGCCTCGGAAAATAAAACGCTAGCACATCCAGCTGCTGTAGATTCTATATCTACTTCTGCCGGCCAGGAGGATATAGTGAGCATGGCACCTTGGTCGGGCCGAAAATGTTTGAACATTATAGAAAATGTTACACGTATATTGGCTATCGAATTATATGTTTCCACTTCTGCTATTGTTAAGTTCCATAAGGGTTTAAAACCGGGTATTGGGACTACGAAATTAATGAATGTATTAAAAAAATATGTAAAATTTACTGAAGGGGATCACCCGCTATATGCTGATATAGAGGTTATTACTCGCCTGATTCGTGGTCGTAAAATTGTAAATATATTGGAAGAATTAATCGATTTGGAGTGAATGTGGAGAACCGCCCGCCTTTTGATTATGGATTAACGTTTGATGATGTCCTGCTGGTTCCGCAGTATTCAACTGTGCTCCCCAAAGACGTAGATATCACAACGCGTTTGACAAAAAATATTACATTAAATATCCCGATTACAAGTGCAGCAATGGATACCGTAACAGAGAGCAGGATGGCAATTGTCTTGGCTAGAGAAGGAGCTCTGGGTGTAATCCATAAAAATTTAAGTATTGCAGATCAGGTTGCTATGGTCGATCGCGTTAAACGTTCTGAAAGCGGCATGATCCGTGATCCGATAACAATGGAGGAGGATAAAACCATTCGAGAAGCCAAAGAAATGATGGCGGATTATCGTATTAGTGGTTTACCAGTTATAGATGGTGACAAACTGGTGGGGATTCTTACTAACCGTGACATTCGTTTTGAAATGGATTTGAGCTTAAAAGTCGCTGATCGAATGACTAAAAAAAATTTGGTAACTGTTCCGGTCGGCACCACATTGGAAAAAGCAAAAAAAATTCTACAAAAGCACCGCATTGAAAAGTTATTGGTTGTTGATAAAAAGGGTAAACTGGCCGGGTTGATTACTGTTAAGGACATTCAAAAAAAGGAAGATTTCCCAAATGCATGTACAGATAACAATGGCCGTCTCTGTGTTGGGGCAGCTATTGGAGTTAGTGCTGATGGCAAAGAACGTGCTGAAGCGTTGGCTGCTGCGGGTGTTGATGTCATTGTAATTGATACAGCCCACGGACACTCAAAAGGGGTCATGGATACTGTAAAAGCTATCAAAAATAAATTAGGTAATTCAGTGGATTTGATCGCTGGAAATGTTGCTACAGGTGCTGGAACAAACGCGTTAATTGATGCCGGAGTTGATTGTGTCAAAATTGGTATTGGAGCGGGAGCCAGTTGTACCACTCGGGTGATTGCCGGGGTCGGTGTGCCGCAATTGACGGCAATTATGGATTGTGTTGACATTGCTCGAAAAAGTGGTATCCCAATCATCGCTGATGGTGGTTTGCGCTACAGCGGTGATATTGCCAAAGCAATGGCAGTAGGCGCCGATTCTGTGATGGTAGGTTCACTGTTTGCCGGTATGGATGAAAGTCCTGGTGAAACGATTTTATATGAAGGTCGACAATATAAAGCTTACCGTGGGATGGGCTCTATGGGAGCCATGAAAGAGGGGAGTGGAGATCGCTACTTTCAGGAAGGAGCTGACGCTACGAAGTTGGTACCTGAAGGGATTGAAGGGATTGTCCCCTTTCGCGGTGCCGTCCGCAATACTATTCATCAACTTATGGGTGGACTGCGCGCTGCGATGGGTTATTGCGGTGCCGAAAATTTGAAACGGTTCAGAGAAAATGCGAACTTCTTGCAGATTACAGCGGCCGGTATTAAAGAGAACCACCCCCATGAAGTGCGTATCGTCAAAGAAGCACCCAACTATCAAATCTCTGATGGTTGAGGTATTTTTTTAAGCTATACCCCCCCCCTGACCTTGAGGGGGTTTTATTATTATCGGTATTATTCGTTAGGGAAGTGAGTTTAAGTGTTTTGTAATCCGGGACTTACGACGGGCAGCAGTATTTCTCTTGATCAAACCTTTACTCACTGCTTTATCAATAACACTTACAGCATTTGCATAGTATTTATTAGCTTCATCTTTCGAGTCGGTGTTTAAAACATTTTTGACCGCTGATCGTAAGCGAGACATATCGGAAACGTTTTTCGCACGTCGTTTTTTATCTTGTCGTTCCCTTTTTATCTGTTGAGGATGTCTATCCATAAAAAATTGCTCCTATCATTGATACAAATTAGGGTGGAAATTTATCGTTTAGTATTGGAAATCCCAATAAAGTTTTGACCATTTCACGATTTGAAAACCTGTGAAAAACCTGTACTTTTGATCATGAATAATTTAAATCTTCTACAATCTGTCCCCATTCTCAGTAAACTGTATGCAGCTGTAGTAAATATATCAAATCTACCCAACCGTCAGGATATAACCTATATGTCTGGAACTTCCAGAGAAGTCGATTCACGTATATTATCTATGTTAGCAGAAACAAATCTGATTAAAAACAAGGTCAGAATTTGACCATATTCGACTATTCTGCTTATTGCTGTACATTTAACCTAAACGATAGCGTTCTTCATGAGTGATACAATTTTAGATGGTATTCGTGCCAACGATCACCGTGTTCTTGCAAAAGTGATCAGTCGCATCGAATTTGAAAATGATCTACCTGAAGAATTTTTCAATGCATTGTACAATTATACAACGGCTGCAATTCGGGTCGGGATAACGGGACCTCCAGGTGCGGGAAAAAGCTCCATCACCGATAAACTTATCAACAAAATTATCGAACAAAACCAATCAGTAGGTGTTATCGCTGTCGACCCAACAAGTCCGTTTACCGGTGGTGCCATGCTAGGTGACAGGGTGCGAATGAATAGATATCTATGGGAGGAAAATGTTTTTATACGCAGCGTGGGAGCACATGGAGCACTAGGCGGATTAGCTCTGAAAGCCCAGGATTTTGGAGATGTGTTAGCCGCAAGTGGTAAAGATATTGTTATTTATGAGACTGTTGGGGTCGGCCAGGGAGAACATGACGTCGCCCAAGCAGTTGATATTACGATTGTGGTTTTGGTTCCGGAATTCGGAGATGAAATCCAACTGATGAAAGCGGGTCTGATCGAAATTGGAGATATTTTTGTCATCAATAAATCCGACCGTGATGGTGCAAATAGAATCGTACATTTATTGGAAAATACGCTGCGTTTTAACGATAAAAGAGAACTAAAAACGCCTGTTTATTCCACTATTGCTAGTACAGGTAAAGGAATTGATAAACTATATTCTGGTATTTTAAATTATTACGATGGCATGAAAGCAAATGGGCTGTTAGATGAAAAAAAATTAGATCGTCATCGCAATCGTGTGCTCGGATTGGTCCAAAAAAAATTGTTGCTTAAATTTTGGACATCAGAGAAGTTGGCACAACTATCTAATAAAACTAAATCAATCGATACAATTGAAGAATCGCCTTATCAAATTTGTGCCGATCTATTAAATAATGAATGATACAAGGGAAATGTCTTTTCTTGATCATTTGGAAGAACTGCGTTGGCGATTGTTCAAATCTGTTTTGCTGGTTGTTGTTGGTGGATGCGTCACTTTTTTTTTCATAGATGAACTAATTTCATTGCTTATTGCACCAACGAACACGATCTCATCACCGATGAATCTCCAAGTTTTAACCGTGCAGGGGATGTTTATGATCAAGTGGGGGCTGGCTATTGGCGGTGGTTTTGTATTGGCGTTGCCGTTTATAACATTTCAGTTGGGAAAATTTATTTCTCCGGGACTCTATGATCAGGAAAGAAAATTTTTAGTTCTTTTAATTGTTTTCAGTTATCTGGCGTTTATCCTTGGTGTAGTGTTTGCCTACAAAATAATTATTCCATTCTCACTCCAATTTTTTTCATCACTCGGTATAGCTGATATTCAAAATAATTATTCGATCAACTACTATTTCAATTTTATAACATGGCTTTTGCTGGGCAGCGGCATCATCTTCCAGCTGCCGGTTTTTGTCTTAATTTTATCAAAAATTGGTTTATTAACGCCGGCATTTATGCGCCATTATCGTCGACAAGCAATTATTGTGATATTATTTTTTTCTGCATTTATTACGCCACCAGATCCCGTCAGTCTATTATTGATGTGTTTGCCGCTAATGCTTTTGTATGAGTTGAGTATCGGAGTAAGTTGGATGCTCAGTAATAGGCGCAAATAGAGGGAAATATCAGATGAAAGAAGAGATGCGTACACTAAAAAAAATAACCGCTCCGATATTTGATGATCTAAAGTTATTTGAGCGCGAGTTCAAAGAAGCATTTCATTCAGAAGTAAGATTGGTGTCCACCATGGGTAAATATTTACTGCGTCATCATGGGAAGCATATCCGTCCCATCCTTACGATATTAGCAGCCCGTTTAACCGGAAAACCCACATTACAAAGTTTTCAGGCAGCGGCGATGATTGAACTCTTACATGTCGCGACATTAATTCATGATGACGTTGTAGATGATGCGGATAAGAGAAGAGGATTTTTACCTATCAACAGAATATGGAAAAATAAAGTATCCATATTAATGGGTGATTTTTTGTTAAGTAAGGTGCTGATTAATCTGATCAAAATAAAAGATTATAAAGCTCTGGAACTATTATCCAAAACTGCAGAAAAGTTGAGTGCTGGTGAAATTCTGCAAATTCAACAAAGCATATCAAAATCCATGACAGAAGATATTTACTACGATATGATTTATCAGAAAACGGCTTCTTTGTTATCTACCAGTTGCGCTTTAGGCGTTATGACTGCTTCCGGGCGCAATGAGGACAGTGAAAACTTGGCTGGTTATGGCAAAAACTTTGGCATGGCGTTCCAAATCAAGGATGATCTTTTTGACCTTATTGGTAAAGAATCAGCAATTGGTAAAAACGTTGCCGCAGATTTAAAAAAGAACATGATCACTCTGCCGTTGATTTATAGCTATGGCAATGCGCCAAAAACGACGGGAAGAACGATCAAGAAAATATTGCGGATAAAACATAAATCGCCGGAAGATGTTCAGCAGTTAAAATCTATTATTCATGAAACTGGAGGAGTACAATATGCTGAACAAAAGATTAACGATTTCAGCGCGAGGGCTTTGGAATGCATCAGCCATTACCCTGATTCTGTATATAAGGACTCTTTGACAGACCTTGTAGCTCTCAACGCTCAGCGAATTGCGTAACGTGAATTCTCCTCGGGCCATCCTGGTCCTGCGCTTCAGTTCTATTGGTGATATCGTATTGACAACATCCCCTGTTGCAACTTTACGTCGAAATTTTCCCAACGCGCGCATCGATTTTATGACCCTTACTACTTTCGCTCCGTTATTGGAAAAACACCCACTAATTGATCGCATAATTACAATTGACAAAACCGCTCCTATTGGTATAATTAAAAGGTTGGGAGTGCAGCTAAACACAGACTATGATTTAATCATTGATCTACATGATTCACTGCGTTCAAAGTTGCTGCGCGGAAATATTTCCGGATACAAATTAGTGGTTTATAAAAAACCGCGCTGGCAGAGATTTAAACTGTTTCAACTGCATAAAAACGATTTTCCGAAAGATATTAATCAACGGAAATTATACCACAATTGTCTAAAAAATATTGTTAAAAAATTTGACCATATACCTGGTTCAAGTTTGTATGTAACCCCCCAAGAGGCATTTAATGCAAAAGAATTTCTACATCAAAATGATATTAACGGTTCTTATATCGCTGTAATTCCCGGCGCGGCATGGGAAACAAAGTTGTGGTCACCAAGGAGATATAGAACTGTTATTTCAAAGCATTTTCAAAAATATAGTGATGGGTTAGTGATTCTTGGCTCTGCAACGGATAAGATATGTGATCATATCGAAATTGACAGCCAGAGCGTGATCAATTTAAGAGGGAAAACAGATTTGCGCCAATCGCTGGCGATCATTAATGGAGCTAAACTGGCTTTTGGTAGTGACACGGGGCTGGTCCATGCTGCCGAAGCCTTAGGTGTTCCGGCTGTGATGATTATGGGCCCTACAGCAGTGGAAACGGGTGGGGGTACCTTTTTGCCTCAATCAATTACACTAGAAAATACGGACCTATGGTGTCGACCCTGTTCACAAAATGGTAGACAAACTTGTTATCGGGCTAAGCAATATTGCCTTGATTCTATTTTAGATAGTCATGTTAATAATGCGATTGATAAGATATGTTCAAAACCATGAGAATTATTTATCAGTCAATATATAATCTATTATTGTTGCCTTTATTGACAATTTTAGCGGCTATCAGCAGTTTATTCAATAAGAAAATCAGAATCGGGTTCTGCGGTAGATTTAATTCCATAGGAGCATTGAAACAGTTTAGCGCAACCATTGAACCCGATGATTTTACCTATTGGTTTCATGCTGCATCATTGGGTGAATATAAACAGGTACAGCCGGTATTGGCCGGAATAAAAGAAATAGAGCCCAATGCAAAGATTGTGGTCAGTTTTTTTTCACCTTCCGGCTACACTAATGTACACGATGAAAAAATTGATTGTAAAATATATTTACCTTTTGATTTTATCTGGTCGGTGAATAGAGCGTTGAGTCTGGTTCAACCCCGGAAACTAATATTTGCAGCTTATGATATTTGGCCAAATTTGATCTGGAGCGCAAACAAACGGAAAGTGAATACGACTCTTTTTGCCGCCAGGTTTGTACCAGGAACAACAAAATTATGTTCTTTAGTAAGAAATTTTTACAGAAGTGTTTATTCATACTTTGATACCATTTACACTGTTGACGAAGCGGATCATGTGCAGGTTCAAAAATTGATAAGAAGGAACAAACAACCAATTTTGCGAGTGTTGGGTAATCCCCGTTATGACCAGGTAAAAGAAAAAGCAGATACGTTCACAACTGTTCATACGGAAACTGTTCTGGAGCGTGATAAACGTATAATTGCCGGCAGTATCCATGAAGAGGACGAGGCAATTATTATTGATGGGCTGGTTAACATTTTAAAGAAGTATGCAGATGTTACATTGGCTTGGGTGCCCCATGATCCGGATGATAACCATATATCCAGAGCAGAAACAATCTTTACCCAGCGTGGTTTTTCTTGTGAACGAATGGGTAAAAAGACAATCGACTTACCCTCATCAAAAGTAGTACTAGTAGATGTCGTAGGGATATTATCGCAGTTATACTGGGAGGGACAAATTGCTTATATTGGCGGCGGTTTTTCAACGGGTGTCCACAATACCATGGAACCAGCTATCTCTCGATTACCGGTGATCTTTGGACCAAAAAACAAGAAATTTCATGCACCCGGTGCACTGATTAAATCCGGCGGTGGGTTTGAGATAAAAAGTAGTGTAGAACTTCAGCAAATACTGGATCGTCTATTGTCTGATCCTGATTTTTTCTTACAATGCAGTTATGCGGCAACAGAAGTAATTCATAGTAATTTGGGGTCGGCCACAAGAGTAGTCAGGGGCATAATTCGTGACTAATTCATTGCAGTTTGACTTAAAATTCCCTCGGTTTGATTTTGAGAGCACATTCGCTTTTGACAAAGGACTGCATGTGATATATGGTGAAAGTGGTGTTGGAAAATCAACCTTAATTGATCAAATTCTGGGTAGGAAACAAGGTGTGGAGAATTTTGATTTATATTTACTGAATAAACCGAACAATATTCAAAAAGTTTATCAAAATCCTGATACTCAAATTGTCAGTTCTACCATTGCCGGCGAATTGGCTTTTTCCCTTGAATCTGCAACAGATAATGCGCATGTAATTGAAACAAAGATCAAAGAGATAGAAAAGGAACTTATTTTTAAATCCTCATTGCACCGCCATCCGGCAACTTTAAGTGGTGGCGAAAAGGAAAGTTTGAATTTATCCACAGCGTTTAGTGTTAATCCAAATTGTGTATTGATAGATGATGGTTTGTCGTTCTTGAATGATCGCACGAAAGAAAACATAATCCATCAGATCAAAGAAAAAGTGGAAAAAACGGATGTGATCGTCTTGTGGTTCACAAGTGATATGAATGACCTGAATTACGGGGATACCCAATGGGAATTGACATTGTCTTCCATGCAGAGATGGAGCGAGTCAATCAATCCATTGCCAACGTTTAATAAATTAATCTCTCCGGGCACGATCAGCATTAATTGCAGCAATGTCACTTTTGCTTACAATGATGAGTTACCGATTTTTGATAAAATGAATCTTGAAATTAATCATTTCCGATCTTTGGGTATTTCCGGATCCAATGGTTGCGGAAAGACTACATTCGCAAAACTGCTGATCGGGGTTGAGCAGATAGATTCTGGCAGGTTGTCTGTCTTTAAAGATGAATCTTTCGTTTCAACCGCGTATGTGGAACAGTTTCCCGAAAAAATGATCGGCGCAGATTCATTGGGTTCGTTTGTTAACCAGTTAGTTAAAGCTGAAAAATTTGACCGGCATAAAATCAACCATGTAATAAAACATTTAAAACGAAGTCAAATTGAATGGGATCATATAAAAGATAAAACTGCCTTGGATATTTCGTGGGTAACACTGCGGTTTACATTGATAATTTTGCTACTGAATTGTGAATATGATCTGCTGGTGCTTGATGAACCGATTTTTGGACTGGGTCGTGATCAAATCATAAATTTATCTCATTACTTACAACTGTACCTGCACAACAAGCATTTTATCATAATTTCTCATGATCATCATTTCATCCATTCTTTTTGTGACCAGATACTCGATTTAGATCATACAACACTGGCTATGCCAACAATAAAAAAATCACCTTTTGAATAAGATAAAGACACAATTAGCAGATCCGAATCGGATTTTAACCGTTGCTAATATTATCAGTCTATTGCGGGCGATTATGGCCATTCCGATCATTAATTCTCTACAAAATCAATATTGGAATATAGCGTTTATTTTGATCATAATCGCTGTTCTTTCCGATGCTTTAGATGGTTACTTTGCCCGAAGGGCAAACGAAGTCACCCATTTTGGCCAATGGCTAGACCCGATAGCTGATTTTATTGTTATTCTCGCAGTGACATCTTATTTGGTGATGGAGGGGATATTCCCAATATGGTTTTATTGGTTCTTCTTGGTGCGTTATGTAGCAATTGCATCACCGGCGATATATTTTTTAATCCAACACCAATTCATTTTATCCTCTAATTGGTACGGGAAATGGGCAGCCGGTATCACTGCCTGTGCCATTGTTCTGCATATTTATTCAATCGAACCTTTGAATTGGCTTCCTGATGCAACTCTCTATATTGCATCTGTATTATTGATTGTTAGTTTTATAAAGTACATCCGTATATTTCTCAATATATCAAAAACACATTAGCGTATGGTCTTCATCGACAAATTATTCTATGCTCTACGAGAATCAAGAAAACGGGTCGCCGGTGCGTTCAGATATTTAGTTGAAGATCATGTTTCCCCAGAATCTATAGATAGACTAGAAGAAACACTTTTGTCTGCAGATATGAGCTTGAATACTGTAGATGATATTATGAATATCGTACAGAATTATTCCAAAAATAATTTTCTTGAGGAGGTTGCAGTTTATATGGCGAAAACATTGGCTAATGAAAACGACTTGGAACTCCCGTCGCCATCAGTTTTATTGGTAGTAGGTGTCAATGGTACTGGCAAAACAACAACAACTGCAAAACTTGCTCATTATTATAAACAATTAGGCAAACCAGCGCTGCTCATAGCTGCAGATACCTACAGAGCTGCGGCTATTGATCAACTGCAACAATGGTGCCGATGTCTAGATATGAGATTGATTTACAATGAAAAATCTAAAGATCCTGCGGCAGTATTATTTGATGGGTTGCAGGCGGCGAGTGCGGAAAAAAGTGATCTTGTGATCGTTGATACAGCCGGTCGTTTGCACACATATAAAAATTTGATGAACGAGTTGGCAAAGATGACCCGTGTTATCAACAATAGATTTGATGCTTATCATTTAATCTCACTTATAACGATCGATGCGAATCTGGGTCAAAACTCATTTCTTCAAGCGCAAGAATTTGCGAAAAGTATCAAACTCGATGGTGCGATATTAACCAAAATGGATGGCACCGCCCGAGGTGGTATCGTCTTTGCACTAAAAAAGGAATTGGATGTTCCAGTTCGTTTTATCGGTATCGGAGAAGAATTGGAAGATCTGGATATGTTTAGACCGCAGGAATATATTCATTCACTTTTAGGGATAAATGGTGGCCAAACATAAACTACATATGATTGCCTCGGGTACGCTAAAGCCCTGGTAGGTTCGGAGATACTTAGGGGGCGAATTCAAGGTAAACGACATTGAGGTTACCGATACACCGGAGCATGTTGACACAGTAGTCGTGAATACTTGCGGATTTTTGGATATAGCCCGGGAAGAATCTGTGGATTTTATCCTGCAAGCTGCCAAATTAAAAAGGTCTGGAGCTATTGAACAATTGGTGGTTACTGGTTGTCTGGCTGAAGGGTATCCTTATGAATTGGAAAAAGAGATCCCGTAGATCGACCGCATCTTCGGTAACAACAACCGTCGGGATATTACAGCCTTCATCACGGGCAAAGAATACAATCAGGATGATCCACTATTTTTCCGCTCACTCATGACCCCGAATCATTATGCATATATAAAGATTGCTGAAGGCTGCGATAATGGCTGTTCATTCTGTAGTATTCCCTTCATGCGTGGTCTTCAGAAAAGCCGACCCATCGATGGGATCGTTGAGGAAGGGATACGATTTGGGGAAAATGGTATGAAAGAAATACGTTTTGATTGTCTGGGTGTATTCACCTATTCTGAAGAAGAGAATATTCTCTCCGCCAGTCTTGAAGATGGTGTGCCTCCGGAAGTGAAGGATGGGCGGAAGGGGATCATATTGGACTTGCAAGCTGAGATTGCAGCTGAAAAAACCGAGTGCTTATTGGGCAAACATTGCATGTTTTAATTGATGAGGTGGGAGAAACGGTTTCTGTGGGAAGAACGGAATTTGATTCGCCTTTAGGCGGGGAAGGATCTCAAGCGTAGTTTAAATAAATTGCATGAGATTCTTCATCACGATGAATTGGGATTCAGAATGACAAACGAGGTCAATGCCAAGTACGGTCATTGTTATCCGGCTGAATATACACATCTTTGCCGCCCACCACCGTCCGGACCACTTTTGTATTTAAAATATCATCAGGATTGATCACCCGCAGGTCCTTGGATAACACCACAAAATCCGCCAATTTTCCCGTTTCCAGCGTACCCAGTTTATCTTCTTGAAATCCGGCGTATGCACTGTTGTACGTATAACATTTCAGCGCTTCCTCAACAGTGATCTTTTCATCAGGATACCAGCCGTCAGGATTTTTTCCATCACGAGACCGGCGTGTAACAGCTGTATAAATGCCCATCAATGGATCCAATGAAGTTACAGTCCAGTCAGACCCAAATGTTAGTTTGGCACCATCATCGATGAGCGAACGAAAAATATAGGTTCCAACCAACACATCGTCTTCTACTCGCTTGAATGCCCAGGATGCATCATCAAATAGATGAGCCGGCTGCATGGATGCGATAACACCATTTGCGCTGAAGCGTTTCATGTCCTGGGGAGTTAAATGCTGGGCATGTTCTACACGTGGACGGCGGTCGCGGTAGCCATGTTCATCCTCAATTGCTATAAATTCATCCAATATCCATTCATTAGCCCGCGTTCCGATGGCGTGGACGGCGAACTGAATACCGGCTTTGTCCACTTCCCGCAGAATCTTTCTGAATTCCACAGTATCAGTTGCTACCAGTAGTCCTTTTGTACTGGAATCATCTTTATAAGGTTTGTGCATCCAGGCGGTACGGGAGCCCAGGGAACCATCTAGCATAGCTTTCGTACCGTTCCAGCGCAGCATATCATCCCCGGGACCATTTTGCGTATTATGATCGATCAATTTTTTCCAGTTCGTATACCAGGGGATTGCGTAGATGCGCAGGGAAAGTTTATCCTTATTACGCATATAAGTTTCAAGGTCCTCCCAGGAGCACATATCATGAACTTGGGTAACACCGAGTTCAGCAGCGTATTCCATCGCTTTGATTAATGCTGCGTTCATATCTTCATCAGTAGGGCTGGGGATGACCGTAGCAATGAGTTCGATTGCTTTATCACGCAAGATCCCTGTTGGTTTACCATTTTTATCTCGACTAATTACTCCACCAGGTGGGTCTGGTGTATCTTTTGAAACACCTGCTAACTCCAGCGCTTTTGAATTTGCCAGAGCCATATGGCCATCGAGCCGGCCAAGAAAGATAGGTATATCCGCTGTGAAGGGATCAATCCATTCTTTGGATGGTAATTCACCACCCCACATTTCGTGGTCCCAATCACCGCCTTGGACCCATTGACCGTCTGATATGGTTTGAACATATTCTTTCACGCGATTGATAAAGTCATTTTTGCTGGATACATCCCGCAAGTTGATGCTCATAAGCTGAAATCCGCCGCTCATAAAGTGGGTATGGTTATCAATAAAACCTGGAACCACAAAATGTCGATCGAGATCAATCATTTTTGTGTCTGATCTCTGAAAAGTTTTGTGGTTGTTCCCGACAGCTATAATTCGATCGCCTTTCACGGCAATAAAGCGCGCATTGGGGCGGTTGGCGTTTCCTGTCCAGATATTGCCGTTATAATAAATCTTGTCAGCAAATTGGTTTGGCTCACAGGCGGTTAAAATTAATAGTGAAATGAGAATGAATATTTGTGTTCTCATTGAGTATCCTTCTTATTATTTCAACAGAACAATTTTTTTACTGTCTATGAATTCATCACTTTCAATGTATATAAAATAAACTCCGCTTGCCAAATTTTCAACGTTCCAGCGAAACAAATGGTTACCCTCTTGTAAATTTTCATTCAGTAGTGTTTTTATGTGCTTACCTTTTAAATCATATATATTGATTTTTACATTTGAATTGGTAGGATTTGTAAATGAAATATTAGTTGAAGGATTAAACGGATTTGGATAAATACTATTTATTTTGAATTGATCTACAATTGAAGGTTCTTCAAAATTCGACATTTGAACTTCATGAAGTCTCTCAGCAATAATTTTAGAATTATCATATATAGAGTTACTTAAACTGTATCCAACAATAAGGTAATCAGAATCGTTTATAGGTATAATTGAAATTAATCTTTGAATATTTTCTGATTCTTTTACATAGTTCCACAGAAGATTTCCGCTATAATCAGTTTTAAAAGCCCAAATGTTATCGAATGATTCATAGCCCCAACTATCGATATTTCCACAAGCAACGATATGATTGTATCCGTTTATATTAATGTCCTTAATATCATCAAAATGATTTCCACCATAGTGTTGAACCCATGCTAGGTTTCCATTAGGATCTAAAGATATGAGAAATCCATCTTCAGCATTTGGTTGATTGGATCCAGTTCCAGCTAAAAATATTTGATCGGAATTTGAAACATCCATATCAAAAATTCGATGTTTCGCTGATGAATCAGTATATATAATTACATTTTCAAGAGTAACAGTACTATCCAATAAGTATAATCCTGCCATTTTAAAAGAATCATACAATCCAGTTCTAAAAATTACTCCAATTACAATTTTCCTATTTGAAAGAACTTCTAATCTCTCACCAGAGAATTTATAATTATTGAAATTTTGATAAATTTGGCTCCACTGAAGGTCACCATTGTTATTAATTTTAAATAAGAAAACGCTATCTGCTCTACTTCCTGTTAAATATATGTTATTTTCATTTTCAATAAAAATATCCAATGCGTGGGCGCCTTGATAAGTACTGTATTCTGGTGTTAAATAATAATTTGTCCAAATTGGGTCACCGATAGAGTCAGTTAAGATAACAGTACATGCAAGTGTATCACTGCTATAATAAGTCATTAAGAAATTATTTTCATCAATTATTTCAAAATCACCTATATAATTATGACTATCCCCGAAGTTAAATATTTTTCTCCATAATAAATTTCCATCAGTATCCAATTTTATTAAGGAAAATAAGGAAAAATCATAAGGTGGATGAATATCACTAAGTATGTAAAAATAATTGTTTGAATTCCTTTACTTCAAGAGGAATTTCATCATAATCAGATTCGTATTCATACGACCAAACTGTTATTACAAAATCTTGACCATACAATGCAGGTTGAACTATTAGCATACAGGAAAATACAATTATTAGATATTTTATCATCACTTAATAATACGATTAAAGTTCATATTTTACTTAGGGAATTATCCCTTTAATTAGCCAAAAACCCTTGACTTTTACATGATAACATTATACTATCTAAGAAGGTCAAAATGGTAAAGCCAAAGAGAGAAAAAAATCAATCTTTATCAGTTCTTACAGATGGTTCCCGATGAATCCGCAGCCGAGAATTTCTTTGAAAATGAGCGGTGGGGAAAGACAGGGCGTTATTGCCCTCACTGCGGGAGCCTGCGGACGGTGGAAACAAAGAATCGTAAGCCAATGCCTTATCGTTGTAAAGACTGCCGTAAACACTTCAGTATCAGGAACGGTTCCATCATGTGGCGGTCTCATGTTCCGCTCCATAAATGGCTCATGACTATTTACCTGTTTTCAACCTCGCTCAAGGGAATTTCAAGCCAGAAGCTGGCAAGTGATTTAGGGATAAAACAATCTCACGCTTGGCTGCTGGCTCATAAGATACGGGGAGCAATAGAACAGAGTTCAGGTCTCTTTGAAAATCCCGTGGAAGCGGATGAAGCTTATATCGGTGGACTTGAGAGAAACAAGCACGAAAACAAGAAAAAGCATGATGGGCGGGGAACCAAAAGCAAGGTTGCCGTTCTCGGTGTAAAGGAAAGGGAGAGCAAAAAGGTCAGGGTGAAAGTAGCACCGGACACTAAAGGCAAAACCCTTTCAGGCTTCATAGGTAGCCATGTAGCGGAGGGAACCACGGTTTACACGGACGATCGATCACAGGGTTATAATCCTATTGCCGTTGAGTATGACCACAAGACCGTAAAACACAGCGTAGGGGAATATGTTGACGGCAAGATTCATACCAACGGGATGGAGTCCTTCTGGTCTATGCTCAAGAGGGGCTACATCGGCACTTATCACAGGCTTTCTGAAAAACATTTACAAAGATATGCCGATGAGTTTGCGGGAAGGCATAACGCAAGGCAGAAACCAACCATAGAGCAGATTAAGAATGTTGCGGGGGGAATGAAGGGGAAAAGACTAACTTACAAGGAACTAACCGATGTCCTCCATTGATATTGATAAAGTAAGCGAGATTACCCAAAAACTTTTTGACCCGTGGAAAAGAAAACATTCCGATAAACCCTTTAGAGTAGAGGGAGATATTCCTGTCTCTTTGCCGATAAAAAGCGGCGACAAGTTTCTATTCATAAGCCGAGATCAGAGGGTATTGACGCACGGAATACATAAATACCCGGCTAAGTTTTTCCCCGAACTCCCCAGATGGATTATTCAACGGTATTCAGAAAGGGGAGATATGCTGCTTGACCCTTTCATGGGAAGCGGCACGGCGAACCTTGAAGCTTCATTGCTGGGTAGGCACAGCATAGGAGTAGATGTTGACCCTTTTTCTCGCTTTCTCACCACCGTTAAGACCACTGTTTTGCCTAGTGATGAGCTAACCTTGTCTTGGCGATCTATCCGTGAGCGAGTAGAGGGTTATTCGGAACCATCTCATTTTGACGGAGTACCCGAATTCCCCTATCGGGACAACTGGTTCAAGCCTTATATTTTCAAAGAGCTTGCTCATATCAAAACCGAGATTAAAAAAACAGATACATCTCAAAAGATAAAAGACTTTTTCCTTGTTTGTTTTTCTTCTGTTATCCGGCAAACGTCCGAGGCCGATAACAACTGTACACGGACGGTTGTGAGAAAGAGCCTTGGAAAAAAAGTGTTGCCAAACATGGCAATAAACTTGTTTATCAAACGGGCGGATACTCAAGTGGAAAATATGCGGGCGTTGTCCGCGTTAAACCCATCGGGGGACGTTTTTATCCCTGACAACGCCGACGCTAGGGAAATGCCGATTGTAAGGGATGGAAGCATTGACTTGGCCTTGACTTCACCTCCCTATGCGAACGCCGTTGATTACCCTAGAACCCATCAATTAGAGATTTACTGGCTGGGCTTTGAGAATGGGTCTTTGCAGCCTCTCAAAAAACGTCACGTTGGCACGGAAGTTGTTAGGGCAAAGGACTATTCCGAATTGCACGAAACGGGGTGTAAAGAAGCGGATTCGGTAATCGCCAAGATATATAAGACCGACCCTCGCCGAGCATACATAGCCACCAAGTATTTATGGGATATGTTCGCTAACCTCAAAGAGGTTTACAGAGTGTTGAGACCAGGGGCTGCTTATGTTCTTGTTGTGGGAAACAATCTTATCCGGGGGACTAAATTTGAGACTTGGCGTTACCTCTGTTCAGAAGTGCCGAAAATGGGATACGAAATTGAATGTCATTTTATTTCAGCCGTAATCAATCACTTTATCAAAGTTCCTCGCAAGGAACGGATAAACGATGATTATGTTCTCATATTGAGAAAATGAGTGATACGCCTGATAGACCGACAAAAGGCAAGTTAGCTTCCGCAAAGGGTTTTGCCAACGAAAGTAGATTGCTGGAGGCCTTGCTTGAGCGGGGATACAACGCTTCCCGTGTGGATCTTCCGCACTCCACTTACGACATTGTAGTGGAGAAATCCACGCGGGACATAATCAGGGTTCGAGTAAAAACTGTTGGGCCAAAGAAAATCGATTTCCTTCAAGGGAGGTGAAAGGGGCGGCGTAGACCGAACCTACAAATCTGGCGTGAAAGCTTATACCCAGAATACTAAGACATCCGATATTGTTGTCGGAGTAGAAAGCACTAGGAGCAACGGAGACACGGAAATCAATTTCTATTTTGTCCCCACTTTATACATAGAAAAACTCGGCCAGAAAAGTTTGTCAATCAACAAAATCCCACAAGCAAAAAACGACTGGGAGGTTCTTCTTAATTGCAAGGAAAAAAATTTTGTATTCAGAATGTTTGGCTAGTTAAAGGGATAGTTCCCTTTACTTAAATAGAATATTCAACTATCTGCCATTGTTTTGTATTATTTAGTAGAGGTAATTTTGCCGTTATGGCAGAGTTTAAAGTTCATTCTGAATTTACACCACAAGGGGATCAGCCTCAGGCCATCGCCGGTTTGGCGGAGGGGTTGAACCGGGGGGATCCATATCAAACCTTACTGGGAGTCACCGGTAGCGGAAAGACCTTTACCATGGCCAAAGTCATTGAGGAGGTCCAGCGTCCCACATTGATCATTTCCCACAATAAAACCCTGGCGGCTCAGCTTTATGGCGAGTTTAAGCAATTATTTCCGGAAAATGCTGTGGAATATTTCATCAGTTATTATGATTACTACCAGCCGGAGGCCTATCTGCCTGTGACCGATACATTCATTGAAAAAGACATGTCCATTAATGAAGAAATCGATAAACTGCGGTTGAAGACTACCAGTGCTTTGATGGAACGGGAAGATGTGATTGTGGTCAGTTCAGTTTCCTGCATTTATGGTTTAGGTTCGCCAGAAGACTACAAAGATAAGGTTATTCATTTACAATGTGGTGACCAGCTGAACCGAAAAGCATTTTTAAAAAACCTTGTTAATATTCACTATGCTCGCAATGATACAACATTTGTTCGAAGTACGTTTCGTGTCCATGGCGATGTTATTGAAGTTTATCTGGCATATGAAGATAACGGTATAAGGATCGAATTATTTGGAACAGTAATAGAAAAGATAACCCGTTTTCAACCGTTGACTGGAAAAATTATCAAGGAAATGGACGCTGATTTCATTTATCCCGGAAAGCATTTTGTTACGGATCAAAAAATGATCAAGCGGATTGTGAAGGAGATTCGACGGGAACTCCATGACCGTCTGGAATTTTTCCGGTCCGATGCAAAACTGCTGGAAGCTCAGCGGTTGGAGCAGCGCACCAACTTTGATCTGGAAATGATCGTGGAGATCGGCTACTGTTCTGGTATTGAAAATTATTCTCGTTATTTTGCGGGGCGACAAGAAGGTGAGCGGCCCTTCACTCTTATTGATTTTTTCCCAGATAATTTTTTGACTATCATTGATGAATCCCACGTGACCTTGCCCCAGCTCCAGGGCATGTATAATGGGGACCGTGGTCGAAAGACGGCATTGGTGGAGCATGGTTTCCGATTACCCAGCGCTTTGGATAATCGCCCATTAAAGATTGAAGAATTTTTGGAATTGCAAAATCAGATAGTTTTTGTATCTGCTACACCCGCTGATCGGGAGCTAGAAATGTGCGATGGGGTGATCATAGAGCAAGTTATTCGACCTACAGGACTTCTGGATCCCGTAGTGGATGTTAGAGAATCATTGGGGCAGATCGATGACCTTATTGGCGAGATTAGATATAGAGCAAAGAAAAATGAGCGTGTGTTGGTTACGACCATAACCAAACGGATGGCGGAAGACTTGACCGAATATTTACGGGGATTGAATTTGAGGGTGCGCTACCTTCACAGTGATATTGATACATTAGAACGTGTGCAAATTTTACGTGATTTACGGCTGGGTGAATTTGATGTCTTGGTGGGGATCAATCTGTTACGGGAAGGATTGGATCTTCCGGAAGTATCCTTGGTGGCTGTGTTGAATGCTGACAAAGAGGGGTTTCTACGCTCCCGCAGTGCACTGATGCAGGTGGCTGGTCGGGCGGCCCGTCACAAAGGGGGAGAAGTGATCTTATACGGGGATAAATTGACTGATGCAATGCGTTTTTTGATTAAGGAAACCAAACGCCGCCGGAAGATCCAGGAAACATTCAACAAGATGCATGATATCACACCAACAACCATCTATAAATCTGTTGATAATATTTTGCAAACTACTGCAGTCGCGGACAACATCCCCGAAAAGCAGTACGACACAAAAATCAAGCGTAAAGGTCAGGACTTTGATGAATTAGATAAACAGATGGCGGTAGAGATCATGCGTCAGGAAATGTTGGAAGCTGCCAAAAATCTGGAGTTTGAAAAAGCCGCTCAGCTGCGGGATACAATCAATAGAATAGAAAAAGGACTGGAACTAGTATTCTGATGAAAATTCTGGTTACTGGAGGCGCAGGTTATATTGGTGCTCATGTTGTATTAGACCTCATCGCAGCGGACCATACAGTTGTTATCCTGGATGATATGTCAATGGGTTGTGAAGAAAATATCCATGACCAAGCTGATTTTATTGTAGGCAGCACTCTTGATGAAACAATGTTGGATCAAGTCTTATCCAAGAAAATTGATGCTGTAGTACATTTGGCAGCATTTAAAGCGGCAGCAGAATCCATGGTCAACCCGGAGAAATATTCACGAAATAATTTCAATGGTACAACTAATCTTTTGAATGCCATGATGAAATATGGAGTGAACACCTTTGTCTTTTCATCTACAGCCGCTGTGTACGGTTTTCCGGAGTATCTACCCGTTGATGAGAACCATCCTCTACAACCCATCAATTATTATGGATTTACTAAATTGATCATTGAACAACAACTGGAATGGTACCGACAATTAAAAGGATTAAAATATGCCGCTCTGCGTTATTTCAACGCGGCTGGTTATGATGTGCAGGGAAGGATCCGCGGCTTGGAAAAAAGTCCCCAAAACCTATTGCCCATCGTTATGGAAGTGGCCGGTGGTCAGAGAAGTTCGATGAAAGTATTTGGCGATGATTACAAAACAAAGGACGGTACCGGTGTTCGGGATTATATTCATGTGAATGACTTAGCATCGGCTCATGTAAAGGCATTGAATTATTTACAAGAAAACGATTCCCTTATTGTAAATATAGCCACAGGAGAAGGCTATTCAGTAAAAGATGTGCTCGCGGAAGTAATAAATGTAACCGGAAAAGAAATCGTCCATTCCATTACTAACCGGCGGCCAGGCGACCCGGCAGAACTAATCGCCACATCAAAACAAGCAGGTGAGATATTGGGTTGGGAGGCGAAGAATTCTGATCTAAATACGATCATAATTAGTATGTGGAATGTGTACAATCCGGAGGTAAATCATGATTGAAATTGATCGGTTACAGAAAACATCCGGCATCGTTGGCAATTCCAATGCCGTCGATCAAGTTTTGGAAATGATGGCCCAGGTGGCACCGGTGGATATTTCCGTGTTGATCACAGGAGAATCGGGAACCGGCAAGGAAATGGTGGCTAAGGGTCTCCACAAATTCAGCAAACGGGCACAATCAGCACTAGTGACCGTCAATTGTGGTGCTATCCCGGAAGGTATCATAGAAAGTGAATTATTTGGCCATAAAAAAGGAGCATTCACAAGTGCCGGTGGTGACCGCAAAGGCTATTTTGAAACAGCCAATAAAGGAAGTATTTTTTTAGATGAAATTGGTGAAACGCCCTTGGGGACTCAAGTGAAATTATTGCGAGTACTGGAGTCCGGTGAAATTATGCGGGTGGGTGATTCCCAGTCTCGTAAGACAGATGTGCGGATCATCGCGGCCACTAATAAGGATCTGGGTGAATTGGTCCAGAAGGGAAAGTTTCGACAGGATCTCTATTTTCGATTAAAGACCGTCACAATTAATGTACCACCATTGCGCCAACGGATTGATGATTTGTCTTTGTTGGTGGAGCGGTTCGCATTGGAATTCACACGTAGCAATGATATGCCTTACAAAGGATTCATGCCAGAAGGAATTCGGAGAATGAAACAGTATGACTGGCCAGGGAACATCAGGGAGTTGAAGAACTTCGTGGAAAGCATTTTGGTCATGGAAAGAAGCGCGAGGATCACAGTTGAGATGGTAGAACATAAGCTGGGTTTATCCCAGAATACCAGCGTGAACCAGAACCTACCTGTACTTGTTCAGCAATCGCCGGAACAGGCCGAGCGGGAGTTGATATTGCGTCAGCTTTTATTACTCCGTCAGGATGTTGAAACAATCAAAGGAATGGTAGGACAGGGAAATGCACCAATATCATCAGTCCCGATTTTTAATGAAGGTGATATAAACCATCTACCATTGGATATGCAGATAAATGATGATAATGAATATCATATAAAAAATGAAGCAATCGGCAATATGAATCTGGAAGAACTGGAAAAAGAAGCTATTTCCCGAACCCTCCAGAATTTTAATAATAACCGTCGTGCGGCTGCGAAATCATTGGGAATGAGTGAACGGACATTATATCGGAAGATTGACCAATATGATCTGGGCCGGAAGATCAAACAGTCCAACAGAAAGAATGATAGGTAAATGAAAAGAATAATCATTTCAGCTTCCATTATTGTAACGATACTCTTATCTCAAATTGTTAACGAAGAATTAATGGAAATTCAAGTTCCGTTCTGGGGACCTTCTTCGTTAAAATATAGAGATGGTTATACGTTTGAAGAAAAAGTTGATTTAATGAAAAGTGGAAAATGGATTTTTGGATATGAGATAATCTATTTACCATTTAAGGTTTCCCAAGAAGAACCGATTGACGCAGTATATAAAGTATTATTTAATGGAAGGGGTCAAATTGTTCATGAGAGGAAACGATTACATAATCCATTAAGTAGGGCTTCTTCGTATTATTATGCTGATTATACCAGAGAAGAAGAGTATTATGAAAAATTAAAAAAAGAATTCATTGATGCAGAAATTAAAAATGATACCGCCTATGTTTATCTTTCAGGAAATATTTGGGAACAACATTTGGGTTTAAGTTACTTAAAATATGGATTAAAATTTCCGGCAGCCCAATTTGTAAATAATGACATAGACAGGGTAAAAATATATTTTGATAGTTGTACTGTAGATTGGGGATATGGAGTTATTAACAAGGAAAATTGCATAGAAAATGATTAAAAATCCACAGTCTCATCTTATTATTCTTTTCACTTTTTCCATCTTCCATATGTCATGCATGTCACTAACTACCTTCCAAACGCCGGAAGTATTGGAAAAAGATAAAAAGCTTTTTGGAGTTGGCTTTATGCAGAGATTAGATGAAAGTAGTAATACAAATCCTACTTCGGAATTTTACATTCGACGGCATTTATTTAATAATGTGGATGCTGGGATTAGATTTATGGGAATTCCATTTTTACTTGGTTTATCAATTGTAGATGTAAAATGGAGTATCATTAAGAAACCAATTTATGTAACGTTAGATTTTGCAGTATCTCGTTGGGCCTTAGATATAGAATCAAAACCAGTTATTGGTTTTTATCCAATGATTATGGTTGGTAATAAAAGACTATATGCTGGGTATAAATATAATTACTTAAAATTTGAATCCGGTATTTGTGGAATTTTTGATCTAGATAGGGAATTAGAAATTTCTGAACCATCGATTGTTTTAGGTTCTTCCATTGGCAAAAATTTATTTATTCAGCCGGAAGTAAATTTATTTTTTTTGAAAAATGGTAAATCTTTTTCCGTTTACAGTTTAGGATTTTATTTTATTGTTGATTGATATGAAAAAATATCCAAAATTATTTTATAAGATATCACTCACAAAATCACTAATAACCAGTTACCGGTTACTACTCTATCAGTTTCCGCTCTACTTGTTACTACTCATCTTAACTACGCAGTCCTGCATGTTCTACTCTATGGCCGGTTCTATACCGCCGCACATTAAAAGTATCGCCATTCCGCTGGTGGAAAACCAAACAGCCGAATTTGCGATAGCGGAGACGATAACGAACGAATTAGTCGCCAAATTCACCAAAGAGAATATTTTACACATGACAGACGAAAAACGAGCCGATTCAGTGCTAAATGGCACCATCTTGAAGGTGCTTGACGGTCCTTATACGTTCAGTAAAGCAGAAGCGGTGACGGAATACCGGTTTACCGTGAGCTTGAAACTGGAATGGGTCGATGTGGCCAAGGATGAGGTGTTGCTGGACAAGCAGTACACCAGTTGGGGTGCCTATGGTTTAAGTGGGGACATCAGCGCTGATGGGATCGACAATGATGGTGATGGTCTCATCGATGGGGATGATATCGATGAGATCGGTGATCCCCGTGAATTTGCCACTAAAGTGGCAGTCGAAAAAATTGCAGAAGACATTTTAAATGATATTTTGACATCTTGGTAGAAAAATTAAAATGAGTAATAAAACGATCAAACATCTGAAGGACAACGTTGGTCAAATCGTAACCCTCAACGGATGGGTGTATAATAAACGATCCATTGGCAAGGTGTGGTTCCTGATCCTCAGAGACGGCAGCGGTATGACCCAATGCGTGGTAGTGAAAGGGGAAGTGGATGATTCCATTTTTAACTTGGAACAGATCTTGACCCAAGAATCCTCCGTTTCGGTGACTGGGATGGTAAAAGCGGAACCCAGATCCGTAGGTGGTTTTGAAATTGGTGTAACTCATATTGAGGTCCTCAATGTGGCGGCAGAATATCCTATCTCACCCAAGGAGCACGGGACATCTTTTTTAATGGATCATCGTCATCTGTGGATCCGTTCCCAACGCCAGAATGCCATTCTGAAAGTCCGCCACCAGGTGATCAAAGCCTGCCGTGATTTTTTTGATAACAACGATTTTACTCTAGTAGACACACCTATTTTTACCACCAACGCTTGTGAAGGGACATCAAACCTCTTTACCGTAGAATATTTTGAGCGGTCAGCTTACCTTACTCAAAGTGGTCAGCTCTATTCCGAAGCCGCTGCGGCGGCTTTAGGCAAGGTTTATTGTTTCGGTCCCACTTTTCGAGCGGAAAAGTCCAAAACCCGGCGACATTTGACGGAATTTTGGATGGTTGAACCGGAAATGGCATATTATAATTTGGATGAAACGATGGATTTGGCAGAGCAGTTTGTGAATTATATCGTGCAGTGGTGCTTGGAGCATTGTAAGGATGCACTATATGTCCTGGAGAGGGATACTTCTAAACTTAAGCATATTCAGTTACCATTTCCGCGTATCACATACGATGAAGCTGCCAAGATATTGGCGAACAAAAACATCGATTTTACTTATGGCACAGACTTTGGTGGAACGGACGAGACTATTATTTCCAAGCAGTATGACCAACCGGTGTTGATCCACAGGTGGCCAGCAAATATCAAAGCCTTTTACATGAAGCGGGATACAGAAAATGAGAGACTTGCTCTAGGTGTGGATATGCTGGCACCCGAAGGGGTTGGTGAGATCATCGGCGGCGGACAACGGGAGGACGACCTGGCCATATTGGAGGGCAGGATTAAAGAGCATAATTTGGATATGAAGGACTTTGGCTGGTATCTGGACCTACGGCGTTATGGTTCGGTGCCCCATTCCGGTTTTGGTCTAGGCATCGAGCGCACCGTAGCCTGGATCACCGGCAGTGAGCATATCCGGGAAACCATTCCATTCCCGAGAACCTTGACGAGGTTGGAGCCTTAAGTACCCTAAGTTAGCTACGTCATGACAAAAGAAAACAAAATCCAATTATTTCAAGAGCAAAAAATCCGGACTCACTGGAAAAAGAGTAGTCACAAAGCTTACAGCACAAAAATATTTGGATAATAAAAAGTGATGAAGATCCTATTGTTAATATTTATCATTAGTACTTCTGGTATATCAGGAGAGGAAAATGAAAATAGTGAGTCAATTAACAATCTTTATTCCCATGTTCAATATTTAACTTCAACTCCTGAATACAGGTACCACCTTAATATTGGTTTATTAAATTTAACCGCCAATTACATAGATTCAGTTTTTTCAATCTACAGTAATCGTGTTAAATATCAACCATATTTGGTTGGAAATGTTGAATATAAAAATATCATTTGTTCATTCGGACCTGAAGATGGAGAAAGGATTATAGTCGGTGCTCATTATGATGTATGTTATGACCAGCCGGGGGCAGATGATAATGCAAGCGGAGTCGCCGGGTTATTGGAAATAGCAAGGTTGCTTTCTAATAATACTGAGAACTTGGAGTACAGAATTGATTTGGTGGCCTACACACTAGAAGAACCGCCAAATTTCAGAACAAAGAACATGGGTAGTTATATCCACGCAAAAATTCTTTTTGAGGAAAATGTTCAAATAAAACTGATGATATGTTTGGACATGATAGGGTATTTTGATGAAAGACCAAATTCACAACATTATCCGATTAGAGTTTTAAAACTATTTTACCCTGATGAAGCGAATTTTATTGCTATTGTTTCTAATTTTAAAAACCATTTTGTTGGTGCTAAAGTGAAACGCTTGATGAAAAGAAAATCAAAAATAAATGTATATCATATCAGCGGTCCAAGCCTTTTAGAAGGAATAGATTTTTCGGACCATTTAAATTTTTGGGATTTCGGTTTTAAAGCCGTGCTTATTACAGATACTGCTTTTTATCGAAATGACAGGTATCATAAAAAATCCGACACAATTGATACATTGGATTTTGAGAAAATGTCTGAAGTAGTAAATGGATTGTTTTGGACAGTAACAAAATTATAATAAGGCTTAATACGAAAAAAATAATCATCACGATTCTTCTTGTAATACTGTTCATGACTGGGTGTGTTTCTAATGGTCATTTAACAACACTCAATACAACAGATAATGAAGGAATTGTAGCTGGTAGAATTGAAATATATTATAATGATGAAAATGTGACGAACAATTCAACTATTCTATTCAACGAGTTTATGTGGGGAACATATCCTTTTCAACCCGACGAGATAGGTTTTATTGTTACAAAACTTCCGGTAGGAGACAATTTCTTTGCAAGAATTAGTTATAAAAATTTCTTCATAAACATTACTCGTGAGCACACTCTTTTTAATGTTATTGGTAACAATAAAATAAGTTATATTGGAAATATTACAATTGATTGGGAAGGTCCAGACTATAAAATAAATACAGGTGTTATGTTTGGTGCTGTAGGGGGAGCCCTTGGAGCATTAGCAGATCAAATGAATCCAGATGGTTCTATAGATATTTATGTTGAAGATAAAGAAAATGAAATTGTTGATTATATCCATCAAACCTTTGGACATGAAATGGAAATGGTAAATGTTTTAATACCTGTTCCCGATATTAGTCAAAAAAATTCAAAAGAAATAATAGAAATACCCTCTGATTATTTAACATTCAATATAAATGATGGTAGAAAAGTATATGGAAAATTGAAGGGTATAAAGAAAAAGGAGATATATGTTGAAGATGGTAAAATATTATATATTATTAAAAAGGATTTATTATTATCTATTTTAGAGAATGATGTTGATGTTACTGAAATGAAACTAAATCAATCACAATTTAATCCCATCAATTTTAATGCTTATGCTGAGTTTATTGATATCCGATAAATATACAATAAATGTTATTAGCAATTATTAATAGAAAGATGAAAAAATATTTGTTCAATAAAACACGTATTTCCGTTTTTGGCGGTCGGGACATCTCTGACGGTATTTATGATGATGCCTACGAATTGGGGAAGCTCCTTGCACAGGAAGGATATCTCGTTTATTGCGGCGGCGGTAATGGTGCGATGGAAGCGGTGTCCAAAGGGGTTCATGAAGGCGGCGGAACCTGTGTGGGCATACTGAAAGGACAGACATTGGATGAAATGAATGAGTATGTCCATATTCCATTGGCCACAAATATGGGCATCAGTCGTAATGCATTGTTAGCTTATAACTGTGATGCAGCCGTAGCTATCAGTGGGAAATACGGAACATTATCGGAAATTGCCTATGCTATGCAGTTGGAAAGACCTATCATTGGCCTCCACAGCTGGGACATCGACGGATTGGAAAATGTGGATAGCCCACATCAAGTTATACAATTTTTTAAAGAAAACATCTAAAGTAACACATTAATAAATTGAAAGCTTTCAAAGCTATGGTAATTGGTAAAGTTCAAGGTGTGTGGTTTCGTGATTCCACGAGAAAGGAGGCGCGTAAACTGAATGTTGTGGGTTGGGTAAAGAATATGCCTGATGGAACTGTGTATTTAGAAGCAGAAGGTGCAGAAGAGAATTTGAAAGAACTTGAACGATGGCTTCATGTGGGTTCACCCATGTCTCGAGTAAATAGAATTGAATTAGAATGGACAGAACCAACAGGTGAATATTCAATGTTTGAAATGAAATTCTGATGAAGATCGCTCTCTGCCAGGTCAATCCTACCGTTGGAGCTCTTGAAGCCAATAAAGCTCTTATTCTCAACCATTACATAGAGGCCGTGGAAAACGGCGCTGATCTGGTGGTGTTCCCGGAAATGGTCATCACCGGTTATCCTATCGCGGACCTTATGTATGAAAATGGTTTTGTGGATAAAAATTTGACTGTCCTATACAGTATTATCAGTCAAACGACAGTTCCATTGATATTGGGTTATATTCATAAGGATGAGGAACATTTATTCAATTCTGCAGCAGCGTGTGCTGCAGGACAACAAATTTACCGTTACGACAAAATATTGTTACCAACCTACGATGTGTTTGATGAAGATCGTTACTTCACTGCCGGAACAGAACCGGGAATATGCGAAATTGAAATGGCTGGGAATGTCATTAAGTTGGGATTGGAGATATGTGAAGACCTCTGGGATGAAGGTTACGATAAAAATGTATCCAAGGAACTCCAATCTGCAGGAGTGGAATTGATCGTCAACATATCGGCATCACCGTACCATGAACTGCGCTTAAAAGAACGGTTGGGACTGGTAAAACGAAAAGTATCCGAAAATCAAATTCCCTTTTACTACTGCAATTTGGTGGGCGCACAGGATGAACTCATTTTCGATGGTCAGTCTCTAGCGGTAAATAGAAATGGAGATTTGATAGGGCTGGGAAAAATATTTACAGATGAAATCATTTATGTAGATTCTGAATCATCCACTAAAATTGAATTCCCCGAAAAAGATAGAGAAAGGGAAATGTATCATGCACTCGTTTTGGGAGTAAAAGATTATTTCAGAAAAACAGAACATTCGGAAGCAGTCATCGGTTTGAGTGGTGGAATTGATTCAGCATTGGTGGCATGTATTGCCGTCGACGCCTTGGAAGCGGAAAATGTCCATGGTGTGTCCATGCCTTCGGTATTTTCCAGCGAACACAGCAAAGATGATGCTGAACAATTAGCTCAAAACCTGGGAATCGACTACCGCTCCATTGCTATCCATGATGTGGTGGATCATTTTGAATTGACATTAAAACCCCATTTTGAAGGTCAAGATAAAAACGTTGCGGAAGAAAATATCCAAGCTCGAGTCCGGGGAAATCTGCTCATGGCGTTGTCCAACAAGCATCACTGGTTGGTGCTGTCCACGGGGAATAAAACGGAATTGGCGTTGGGTTACTGTACACTATACGGCGATATGAGCGGGGGATTGGCTGTGATTTCGGATCTGTCCAAAACGGACGTGTACGGGTTATCAAAACGGGTTAATGAACTAGCCGGGTATGAACGAATTCCGGGAAATTGTATTTCTAAACCACCGTCAGCCGAATTGGCTCCGGATCAAGTGGATCCCTTTGATTATGATGTGGTCAGTCCATTGGTGGATATGATCGTGGAAGAACGGCGGTCACTTGCTGAATTGATGGCAGGCTATGACAAAGCGTTGGTAGAGGATATATATCAGCGGATTCGGATCAATGAATATAAACGCCGCCAAGCAGCGCCGGGTCTGCGAGTGACAAAAAAAGCGTTTGGGACAGGTCGGCGGATGCCCATTGTGAATCATTATCGAGGAAAGAATTCATGAAACGGATATTGCTCCTATTATTTGCAGTTGTGGTTATTATAATGAGTTGTAAAAGTAATGTGTTAGAGCCGGTTCATGGCGAGAAATTAAATTTCTTTTACAAGATTGCGGAAGGTGGAAATGTTTTAATCGAAATAGAAAATAGAGTCAATGAAGTTGTCAGGTCATTTGAATTAGGTCATTTACCAAACGGACACTATCAACAAGGATGGGAGTATACTGATAATAATGGGAATCCTATTGTAGAAGGTGTTTACTTTATTTACATCTATGTGGATGAGGAACCCATTAATAGCGGACTAACAATCCTAATAGCGGACTAACAATCCGGGTGTTTAATTATGAATGATATGAGAAAATATTTTCTTTTTTTTGTGATTCTTATTGTAAATAATGGTATGGCAGAAAAAATAAATTTCAATTTATCCCTGAATAAAGGGTATTTCATTAACCACTCGGAAAATTTACAGCCTGTTACGGGAGACGATGATTTTGAGTTTTACAATGGATTCACATTTGGGTTGGACTTTTCATTGTATTACAGCAAATATATTCAGGTTTCCGGAGGACAGTTTATTTCGAAAATTGATTTTTATCAACTAATAATGTCAGAATTGTCAGATGGTGATAAAATCAAAGTTGGATATTCATCAGAGGAAACGTATCCTGTTGATATTAGATATTTTACCAGTATAGACAAAATGACAGGTTATGGAATTGGTTTAACGATAACAGGAACAAATCATATTTTTTCTTATGACACTTATAATGACCGAACGTTCAAGGATATTTTTAATTCAACCGGAATTGGTGTTAATGGAAATGTTCGTTTAGGAAGACCAGTGAGTCAGAACTACTATATATTCACAGAACTTCTATTACGATATGTACAAGCGATCGCTTTTGAAGGAGAAGGCAGAGATTTTTCTAATTATGATCATAATTATTTTCAAGTTTCGTTATCGCTTGGACTTGGCAGTAAATATTAAAAAGAGTAATAAAAATGAATAAAATTATCTTCTTCTTTTTAATTCTGAATCTTTCATTTTCCCAGGAAAGATTTCCGGTAGATTTTTGGTACAGCATGGAAGAAGGTGAAAAAGTGTCGTTTGTAAATGGAGCATATTCTGCAGTATCCGCAATGAAAATACATCATCAACGCCAAGTAAACGAACAGTATGTGGGAAATGACAGTTGGGTGCGGCCCTATTTCATTGATCGTTATTATGAAATTGTTGATGAGCATATTTCAACCAATGTTAAGGGGCATATCGATATTGTTGCCCAGGCAATGGATGCATTTTATTCCAATTCTGATAATGCCAATATTCCTGTCATGGAAGCTATTCGCATTGTGTCTATGGTCCAGGACGACAAAGATAAAAAAGCAAATCGTTATCTCATTAAATAGAGTTATTTTCACAAAAGTGCCGACTAAAGAAAAGTAATTTCCGTACCATGTCCACCGCCCACATACGCAATTTTTGTATCATCGCTCACATTGATCACGGTAAATCTACTTTGGCTGATCGTTTTTTAGAAAAAACACATACTCTTTCCAAAAAGCAGATGATCGATCAGGTACTGGACAGCATGGATCTGGAACGGGAACGGGGAATCACCATTAAAAGTCATCCCATTCAAATGCGTTACAACCATGATGACGGTAATGAATATATCTTCAATTTAATCGATACACCTGGTCACGTGGATTTTTCCTACGAGGTCAGTCGTTCATTGGCAGCATGCGAAGGTGCATTGTTGCTGGTGGATGCAGCCCAAGGTGTTGAAGCCCAGACGGTCAGTAACACCTACATGGCCATTGAAAATAAGCTCGTGTTGATTCCGGTGATCAATAAGATCGATCTGCCTAATGCCCGTGTGGATGAAGTGATGAATCAGTTAGTGGAACTTATTGGTTGCAACCGTGCCGATATTATTCAAACAAGTGCTAAGGATGGCATTGGGATTGACAGCATTATTAAAACGATTATTGAAAAAGTTCCCCCGCCCGTACACAACGATGATGCACCCCTGCGAGCCCTAATATTTGACTCGGTCTACGATAACTATAAAGGTGCAATTCCTTATGTCCGCGTCGTTGATGGTGTGTTAAAACCTGGTATAAGAGTAGCATTTTTTGCACATAATAAAGAATACGATGTTAGTGAAGTAGGGCATTTTGTATTGAATAAAGTGCAAGCGGATGAATTGCGCTCCGGAGATGTAGGGTATATTTTGGCTAGCATTCGTGATGTAGATGATGTAAGGCCGGGCGATACCTTGACTAGTAAAACTAATAGGGCTGCAGAACAATTGCCCGGCTACAAACAAATGAAACCCATGGTTTTTTCCGGGCTGTATCCATCGGACAGTGAAGATTATGAACAATTACGTTTGGCGTTGGATAAGCTACGTTTAAATGATGCTTCTTTGGTCTATGAGCCGGAGACCAGTGCGGCTCTCGGGTTTGGCTTTCGGTGCGGGTTTTTAGGTTTGTTGCATATGGAGATTATTCAGGAGCGGCTGGAACGAGAATTTAATTTGGCATTGGTTACCACCTCTCCAAATGTGAACTATTTGGTCACGACTAAAGATGGGATTGAAATGGAGGTTAATTCACCGGCAGATATGCCCTTGACCAATCGTATAATGGAAATTAAGGAACCTTATGTCAGCGCAGAGATCATCACACCCAAAGCGTCTATTGGGAACTTAATGAAGCTCTGTCAAAAAAAGCGCGGGATATATATCAATATAGACTATCTCACAAAAGATAAAGCACAACTCCATTATCAATTACCGCTAGCTGAGATCATATTCGATTTTTATGATAAACTAAAATCAATATCCCATGGGTATGCAACGTTGGACTATTCATTCACTGATTATCGTGTTGGTAATTTGAAAAAATTGGATGTTTTTATCGCCGGAGAACCAGTAGATGCACTTTCCATTATTACGCACGCTGATAACGCATTTCATCGGGGACAAGCGCTGTGTTCGAAATTAAAAGAACTGATTCCGCAACAATTGTTTACAGTGGCTATTCAGGCTGCTTTAGGTACAAAGATCATTTCCCGTTCAACCGTGAAAGCGTTACGCAAAAATGTGACGGCAAAATGTTATGGAGGTGATATAACCCGAAAACGCAAGTTATGGGAAAAACAAAAAAAAGGCAAGAAACGCATGAAAAAAGTGGGCAAAGTGGAAATACCACAAGCAGCGTTATTAGCTGTATTACAGATCGATCAGGATTGATGAGAGACGCAACTACTTATTGGCAAGAAACGCATTCACCTTTATACAGTTTTATTTTTTCGCTGCCCTTGTTTATTTTGTATGAGCTGGGAGTAGTTATTTTATTTTCACAGGATATTTTCATGCTCCGCAACGGAGCGGATGTATTGATGCGTCAGGTTCTGGGGTTGTTCGGTGTTTATGGTGCTTATGGATTTAGCGCAATATTTATGGTAGGTTTTACGGTCGCTTTTTTACGTCAAAAGAAAGCCCTAAAAAGCGTGGCCATCAGAGGACAGTACTTACTGCTTATGTTTATTGAAAGTGTTCTTTGGGCGGCACTTCTGCTTGTGTCGTTGGGTTCTTTTCAAAGCCTGCTCTCTGTGCCCACTGCTCACAAAATATTAGAGCAGGTTGTTTTATCTTTAGGAGCCGGGATTTATGAAGAATTTGTTTTTCGAGTGGTCTTGATTACTGGTTTTGCAAAGATCCTTGGTTTTATTTTTCAATGGAACAAAATGGTTCGGTATATCAGTGCAATCATCATAGCCGGGGCAATCTTCTCCTTATTTCATTTTGTGGGCGATTATGGTGATTCGTTCGGCATGAATATATTCCTTATTCGCTTTGCTGCAGGGATAATCCTTGGCGTTATTTATGCGTTTAGAGGGTTCGGTGTGGCTGCATACAGTCATGCGATTTATGATTTGCAAGTTTTGACTTTATTAACTACGAACAGTGATAGTTAAAATGCAACATATAATCTCTTTGATTACTGTATCAGGGACGTTTTTATTTTGCCAGTTAGCATTAGATGATGTTAACATTACCATCTACCCCGAATATTATTACGCTGGAATTATGGTGGAAATGGATGCGGTTACGGCTGCTGCAGATACGGAGCATTCCATTTCTATTATTGTACCTATAAATACGGATTCTGTGTTTCTGGTGCAGAGCGCCGATAGTCAAAGAAGTACTGTTGAACCTTTGACTCTAATAAATGAAAATGGCACAAGCTTGGTTCAGTTTGCCCACAAGGAAAAGCAATTTAGACTATTTGTTTTTTATAATCCGTTTGATGCGAGTCAAAACCGCTCATTTTCCTGGCCGATTGGTTCCAACTGGCTGATGAATAATATTCATTTGTCTGTGCAAGTTCCGGTGATGGCCCAAGATTTCAATTTATCAATTGATGCTACAGTGGAGGAAAGGGAGCAGGATGGGTTAGTGTTTAAAACGGCCCACCTAGGACAGCTGCAGGGCAACGCAGTGAAAACGATTTCCGGTTTCTATCAAAATTTCACCGGTCAGACAACCATGGAGATTTTTCGTGAACGATTGGATAATTCAAGTAGCACTTCGCAAAGACCCGTGGTTGATAATGATCCTCCCCGAAGGCATACATTATTGCTTTGGGAACCGGTGCTTATTTTTGGAGTTATAGTAACCTTTATCGGTCTCATCTATTTTGGTAAAAATTCACGTACGCGTAAAGAACAAATTGTGAGCGGGGGTAAATTTTGTACCACCTGTAGTGGCAAGTTGAATCAGAATGATAAATATTGTGCTAATTGTGGAGAAAAAGTAAAATGATCCCTGTTCTGTTCGAAATTGGACCATTCAAAATTTATTCCTTCGGATTCATGTTGGTGGTAGCTTTTTATTCTTGTTTTTTCCTGTTGTCGAAAGAGCTGAAGCGCTTTAATTATGATTCAAAAATTGCAGGGGACATCGTTTTTTTTGCTGCTCTCGGGGGTATTATCGGTTCCAAAGTGTATTATTTGATCGAGAATTTTGACCGCGTAATTGTTGATCCCGTTGGAATGATTTTTAGTGGTTCCGGTTTGGTATTTCTGGGTGGTCTGCTGGGTGGTCTGCTGGCTGTCACTTGGTTTGTGCGCAAGAAAAAACTGCCCTGGATTTTGTTTGCCGATATTGTCGCGCCGTTGCTAATTCTGGGTTACACCATTGGCCGGATTGGCTGTTTTTTAGTTGGTGATGATTTTGGTATTCCTACACATTTGCCCTGGGGTGTTGCGTTTACTGATGGTTCACCTCCCACCACTTATTATGTTTTCGAAACCTATTATCCTTGGATCGACCTTTCCGAGTTTGATCAGGGATTGCTAAAAGTGCATCCTACGCAATTATACGAAGTAATTATGGGGTTAGGAATTTTTATTTTTTTATGGTACAAACGCATGGATGTAAAGGTGACCGGAAGTTTATTCTTTACCTACCTTATTCTATCCGGAATTGAACGTTTCGGTATCGAATTTATCCGTACGAACGATCATTATCTCTTTCACCTGACCGGCGCGCAATTAATTTCAATTATCATGATCGCCATTGGTGCAATCGGCTTACTGCGATCTGCTCGACATGAAATGTCGGGGCGCGGTAGTACTATTGTTTAAACGCCTATTTATCTTGGCGGTGCTATGGGTGATTTGTTTCGCCTACGAACCAATCAATTTAGCCAGGGAAATTGCCCTAAGGCAGATCACTGCAGAGTTATCACCGGAGCAAATTATAGCCGTCGGGCATGATCGGTTTGTATTATTGGATCAAGAATCAAAAGAAATATTTCTGATTGATCAAAATGGTATTATTAAACGCAGTGGAGGTTTTGGTCAGGGTTTAGAATCATTTTCAGAACCGACAGACATTGTTGTGTCCAAATTGGATGTGCTGGTAAGTGACCGCTTCAACCATGCCCTTGTACATTTTGATTACAACCTGAATTTGATTGGATCAAAATCATTTTCTGCTGCGGTACCAAAGCCTTTCTATACAGATCTAATCATCGCTAATCCACTCGGTGAACCATATATATTGTCTCGTCTGTACGGCGAATTATGGGAATTAAATGGCGGTATCAGACCAACTATTGAATTTTATCAATACGGCATTAACAGCGAGAGTATCATAGATGCTGCAAGTGATCAATCAGGGAATATTGCTATTTTATCCGATACTGATGAAATAATTCTGTTCAACCGCTATGGCCGTCTTATCAAACACTATAAAGTTTTGGTTGACCATCCCGTCAATATTTTTCGCGTTCAAAACGAATGGGTCGTTATCAACGAAACAGCGATACTTCAGTTCAATGATGATAGAATGTCAGAATTCATTTTTATTAATGATTCAGAGATCGTCGTGGATACGGACACGTTTTTCAATAAAATTATCATACTGACGAATCAGCGAATTCTCATCTTTGAATGAATGATCAATATCCATTTAAGTGGTTAATAATATTGTTGTTTATGATGGGTCGAGCTTTGGCACAATCAGATACAACAAAGTTGAACGAAATCCCGCAGGTAGTCGGGCCTATGTATATGCTGTTTCCTCATATTGATTCCCTGATTAATGTGGCCAATGGACAGGATCTGGAACCCCAATCGATACTATTTAATAATACTGATCCATCAAAAGATATCCTTTTATCAACTGGTTCTGTGTTTAGAGCAGTCTCTGTTTCACCTTTAGGTGGCGCCGAACTGACCGGAGGGTTGCGTATGCAATTGCAGGGACAGTTGAGCGAAACAATGCAGATAAGCGGTATTCTATCTGATGAACAATCACCAATCCAACCGGAAGGAAATACACAATCATTAGAAGAAATTGACCAAATTTACATTCAAATAAATCATCCTCGTTTTCAAATGGACGCGGGGGATATTATCCTGGACTTTGATCATGGTAAGTATATAAATAGTAACAAAAGACTAGTTGGTTTAAACAGTCACTTTAATAAACACAACTGGTCAGGTGGAGCACTATTCTCCTGGTCCAAGGGGCAATATCGGCAAAAGGAATTCAAAGGCACCGAGGGCAAGCAGGGGCCGTATTTCCTAGATTCTGAAACTGGGAATCGAAACATAGTTATTCTAGCCGGAACTGAACGCGTCTGGCTCGATGGTAGTATACTCGTCCGTGGTGAAAATCATGATTATACGATCGACTACTCGACAGCAGAGGTGTACTTTACTCCTAAGCACATTATCCATTCGGACTCTGATATCATCATTGAATATCAATATACTGATTTTCAATATACACAGAATGTGACGGGTGGAAAATTGAAGCGGAAATTTAGCGGAAACAGTTCGATGTCTATTTCCTGGTTGAGACAGAACGATCAAACTAGGGGAGCGGCCATCAATTTATCCGATAAAGAATTAAATCTATTAGAGACAGTTGGAGATGAAAATGCGGAAATATCCGGTGCGATTCCTGATGCAACCGGTGATTATATTCTTGATGCCTTTGATTATTATATATATCAGCCGAAAAACACAGTTGCGGGAGCCCGGTATACGATCACATTCTCCAACGATAACGAAAAGGGTGAATACCGGCGTTTAATATCGCCCACAGGTGCGATTTATTATGAATTCATACCACCAGATTTGCGTGATAATACAGACGATCTATACAGTCCAGTGAAAACGATAGTTAAGCCCCGTGGGCTGCAAGTGTTTGAATTATCGGGCAATCATATGATAACAAAGAACACAGAAATAACTTACTATACAGCCGCATCTGATCTGGATAACAATCTCGTATCCAGCGTTGATGATGGCGATAATGAGGGACTGGCATATTCCATTAGTTTAAATAATCCTGGTATTCCCATTTCAAATAGAATATCTTGGCAGTATAAGATAAATAGCTGGCAGGAAGATGCACGTTTCCAATCAATGGAGCGAGTGCGGTCGGCCTTATTCTATACGGATTGGAACATTAATCCGGAAGCGGAGGGGGTTAAGCAGTATAATGAGATTGAATCAGCCCTGGTGATTGAAACTGTTGGTCAGGGTACTATGTCTGCATCATCTTTTTCGGTTGGAAAACAACAATTTAACAGATTGTTTACCGCATTAGATGGAGGAATTTCATATATACCTTTAATAGCAACCAGATTCAACAAAGTAGAAGGACAAACCGGAAGATTTTTGCAACGAGATATCAGGTTTCAATTATTACCCGGTGCTTGGCATCCATACATTGATTATCGGGATGAGGAACAGGAAGATCAGTATAAATTTTGGCACCGGACAGTCGGGATCACTTATGCGAAAGATAGTTGGCAGGGTGGAATTGGTATCGGTGAACGAACAGATTTTGTTGAATCTGACTCTACCCGTAGAGGAATGGAGAAATCAGCCTCCGGGATTTTCGGCAGTTTTGATCTGGCGGCTTATCAGATCAATGGCGGGATGCTGGAAATTACCATTCGCCGCCGTATCAAGGAAGATAATCTAAACGACCAGGATTATAATTTTACTTTAGCACGAGTCAGAACATTATTTCAGAAACCACAGCACCCACTCCGTTGGGATATGAAAACCACCCTTGAAGAAACCTACACTGAAACCAGAGCTTTAGTTTATGATTCAGTGGGGGTCGGTTTGGGAGATTACAGATATGATCCGGATTATAATGAATATGTGTCTGATCCTAAGGGCGATTATATTGCTTATACTATTTTTACTGGTGACCGGTATCCGGCGACAAAGGTTGACGCCTTGCAACTGTTTGATTTTGACTTCAGAAAAACCAGTGTTTCATCATTGCGGAATGTTTCTATCAGCTCTGAATTTAGGACGATTTTAGAAGGCCGGATCAAAGCCGGTGATACATTTTTTAATCCTGACATCGGAGATACGTTAATGTCCCGAGCCAATTGGTTCATGAAGAATGAAATTATTTATCGCAAAGATGCAGCGAATGATTTATGGCGGATTTGGCAACGGCAATTGCGGCATATGAATGGATTAGATAATCGTGGACAAGAAATAAAATTTGAACAGGTGACCGGTTTGAACGGCCGCCACACAGTAAACAGTATTTTGAGTTCTGAAATGAAAATATCGATGCATAACCGGAATACACGTTCAACAATTTCGGAGCTGCGCGATCGGGTTCTACGGGGCTATTGGTTAGCAGGTGGTACTAATTGGGGTTATGATCTGTGGACAATTGCTGCGGCAGTTAATTATGGTCAAGATAAAGGACAACATCAAGGCGTCGATTTTGCTGCCGATGCCATTGGCGTACGTTTAGATTTAATCAGATTTTTGGGTAAAAAAGGACGGATACAGGGTCGGGTTGAATGGTATGAAACCCAATTAAACAGTGCCATAAAAGTATTACCACCCGAAGCGTTAGACGGTTTGGCAGTTGGTACGACTTTCCGATCAAATTTACAGGGACAAATGCTGATAGGGAAAGGCATCTCGATCAATACATCCCTAAACTATATCCGAGACACTCGCTACAATAATTTCTTGACATTAAACGGTGAAATTCGTGCATATTTTTAAATATAGCTTTTTGGTTATTTGCACAATTCTCTACGGACAACATATTGTTGAACAATACAACATACCTATAGAAAAGAAAGATTCGTTAATGGTTCTGCTAAATCAGGAGATTTTTGATCAAGGGTATTTTGGCGGCGGGATGAAACTCATAGGCATTGATAAGCAGCAGATGCAATATGAATTTTTCCATGAGCCACAGGATATTCATAAAATATCTTTTACCGAAGCTGTGGTAATAAATGACAGAACCCTCGCTAAAATATTTGATCCCCTAAAAGAAATGATCAGTAGAAATGAAGTTTATAATTATATTGATCGTTTGTATTTAAAACACCGGTTCATTCCCAAAGCTGTAGAGGTGAAGTTCGGCATCGTTGATGAGAAAAAAATTGGTGCATTGATTAATTTTGATCCACAATTCAACAGCCATTTATCGGGCGTGATAGGTGCCGGTCAGCAAAACAATATGACCTGGCAACTAGCAGGGGAAGTGGATGTGCGGTTGGAAAACACGTTTCAAACTGCAAATATATCGGAATTGGTGTGGAAAAGACAAAATTCTGAATCCCAATTTTTGCACGTCATACATGAAGAGCCATATCCTTTTGGGCTGCCCTTTGGAATCAAAGTAGAATTCATCCAAGATTTCTGGGTAGAAAGTTATGTGCTTAATAAATTTAACGGCGCATTTTCAATTCATTTGAATTCAAGGGGAAAATGGTATTTTGGTGGAAGTAAAGAAAGATTATCGCCAACGAGTCGCGGGGATTCCCTTGGAATTGAGCCCTATCATGTAGAAACATTTATAGTCAATTATATTGGTGATTTCAGGGATGATCTATGGCTGCCAACAGTGGGATCATTAATACATGGAAAAACGGAAATAGGTGAATTTGGTCCTGGGGATTTGATCTACCGCCTTGATCTTAAATATGAACAATTGATCCCCTTGTCAGGGGGTACATCTCTGCAAACTGTGTTGTGGAGCAGAGGAATCTGGAGCACTTTGGATAGTATCCATGTAGGTCAAAAATTTAAATATGGTGGCCGCAATTCAATCCGTGGATTTAATGAAGATATATTCATTGCTGATGCTGTTGCAATCCTCAACATAAATCTATTGGTTTACCCGATAAAAAATTTGCAGTTGTATTCATTTTCAGATATGGCGGTGGATGCAGAAAAAGTATTTAATTATTCAATCGGTCTTGGGCTCAAACAACGCAATCAAAACAGTGTAATGGAAATCAGTTTCGCCTGGCCCAATAGTGAATCGTTTTCTATGGGAAAAGTTCATGTTAAATTCACAGCACTTCTGGATTAAAAATTGATCCAAATCTATAAATTGACTATCATAATAACACTGATCATCTTATCTGGTTGTGGGAAACCATTGTCTAAAGGAGCTGATGATGAATTGATTGTAGTTACCGCATTAGAGGATAGGGCTGATGCAGTTGATATACTGGGCCATATTTTTAATGATACATTATTTACTCCTGCTCCGGAACCCTATTATAAAATAACCTTCGTTAAACCGGATGCTCTCAAGAAGGTACGTCACCATCCAAATTTGATCATCATTTCCATTGGTGATGATCTAACAAATCCTGGAACGCGTATGGTAAAAAAAATACTGCCGGAACGTTCTTATTTTGCAACTAAAACCGGACAAGAAAATTTAATTTTGGCGAACGATGTGTATGCTAAAATGCAGACCGTGTTGGTGATCAGTGGCGCCGAAAAGGATGAAATTATTGCAAGTGCTACCATTCAAGCTGAAAAAATATATGCTTATTTTGATAAACAATTCAAACTACGGCAAAGCCGATTTCTTTTTCAGCGGGCCCGCAAACATAAACTAGAAGTTGCTGTTTTCAAGAAACATGGTTTTGGTCTACAAATACCCTGGGGCTACACAGTTATAGTGGATAGTGCAGAAGCAAATTTGTTCTGGATCGGCCGAGAAGACCCATTCCGGTGGATCGCGGTGCACTGGCAGGATGGACTGGTGGTGGCTGATCAATCAACAGCTGCTGATTATACAATAGATTTCCCGCAACGGATATTTGGGCACATTCGTTACGCGGAGTATAAATTTGATATTGAGAAGGTTCTTTTCAAGCACTGGTCAGGATGGCGTGTTACCGGTTTATGGGAATCTATTGAAGCACCACAGGGAGGTCCCTTCATCGCCTATGTATTCTATGATGGAGTAACGGATCGCACATATTATATTCATACAATGATCTATAATCCAGGAGAGAATAAATATCTGATGCTGCGGCAGCTGGATATTATTGCCGAAACATTCTATGTAGATAAGATAACTGTTTGAAAAGGATATTAGTTACAGGTGCTTCTGGACAAGTGGGGCAATCTCTCCATTTCACAGGTATGGAGATGATCATGACCAGCATTACCGGTCGCCCATTCATCGATGAAATTCTTGATATAACCAATTTGGATCAGGTTCAATCAGTGCTTGATAAATATGATCCGGATATAATCCTGCACTTGGCAGCCATGACCAATGTCGATGATTGTGAGCAAAATCCTGAAGTAGCATATAATGTAAACGTAATTGGAACGGTCAACTTGTTGAAACACTTTACAAAAAAATTTGTTTTTATATCTTCCGATTATGTTTTTAACGGCCAGGCCGGCCCATACAGAGAGGATGATACAGTAGCGCCAATCAATGTGTATGGTCAAACAAAATTGAACGCTGAAAAAAGAGTGCAAGAAATCGCTCATGAGTGGCTGATTATCAGAACTAATGTGGTGTGGAACGTAGGTGGTAAATATGTAGCCAGTTTCGTCGATTGGTTGATCGGTGAATTGCGGCGAGGTAATCCGGTCCGTATCGTCACTGATCAGTGGAATAATCCGGTATACACAGTCAACCTTGCTATGGTACTGTCTGAACTGCTGCAGCAGAATGCCAGTGGCGTACTCCATTACGGCAGTAAAGATATATTAAATCGCTATGAATTTGCCCGTCTTATTGCTAATGTTTATGGATTGGATGAAAGTTTGATCAACCCGATTAAAACGAAAGAATTGAAGCAACCTGCTCGGCGACCTTTAAAAAGTGGTCTGAAGACAGATAAAATTCAACGGGAATACGGAATAAAACCATCAGAATTGACAGAAGATATCAACGCAACATTTATGCGGGGAGGTCAATGAAAACCCTCATTGTCTCGCCAACATATAATGAATGCAAAAACATTGCTAATTTGATTGAGAATGTTTTTTCGTTGAATGAGAATTACCATTTGTTAATTGTGGATGATAATTCATCGGATGGAACGGCTACAATCATAGAGCAATTGCAGGATCGTTATTCAAACCTATACCTGGAAAAACGACCCGGAAAAGCGGGCTTAGGTACAGCATATTGTTTTGGCTTTAGGTGGGCATTAGAACGACAATATAATATTATAGTCCAAATGGATGCTGATGGATCTCATGATGCCAACGAAATTCCCGATATGATAAATAAATTACAAGATAATGATGTAGTGATTGGTAGTCGATATATCCATGGTATTAGTGTCGTTAATTGGCCTATCAGTCGGCTGATATTAAGTTGTGGGGCAAATTTATATTCAAAGATCGGTACGGGGTTACCTATTAAAGATGCCACCGGTGGTTTCAAATGCTGGAAAAGAGAAGTACTGGAAAACATTGAACTGCAATCTGTCCGTTCAGAAGGATATTCGTTTCAAATAGAAATGAATTTCAGAGCTTGGCAAAAAGGCTATCGGATGATCGAGTATCCGATTATTTTCATTGATCGATCGGTGGGTGAATCCAAAATGTCAAGAACAATTATGTGGGAGGCGATTTTTGTTGTATGGCGATTACGGCTATGGAAAATAACAGGGAAGTTTAGATAAGATGGGTCTTCGTGTTTCAGTATTAATGGTCAGCTATAATGTAAAAAATTATGTTGATCATGCTCTTGACGCGGTATTGCGTTCAGATTTTCAGAATCATGATGTCATTCTCATGGATAATAATTCCTTTGATGGAACCGTTGATTTTGTACGTAAGCACTATCCGAGTGTTAAAGTAGTTGCAAACAAAACGAATTTGGGGTTTGGTAAAGCGGTAAACCAGGCTGCAACAGAAGCTCGCGGCGATTATCTACTGATCTTGAATCCGGATACAGTGATTAAGGAAGACACCATTTCGACTTTACTTAATTATCTAGAACAAAACGAACATGTGGGTATGGTTGGCCCAAAAATTTTAAATGCGGACGGTTCATTTCAGCCAGCTTGTAAACGCTCTTTTCCTTCATTGCACGTGGCCATTCCCAAGATACTGGGGTTGAGCAAACTTTTCCCGAAGGCCAAATGGGCCGGGAAATATAACCTGAGTTACCTGGATCCAGACCAGGAGCATACCGTGGATGCTATTAGTGGCGCTTGCATGCTACTGAGAAAAAACTTATTTCAAAAATTAGGAGGGTTCGATGAACAATTTTTCATGTTTGGTGAAGATTTAGATATATGTCGCCGGATGTGGGATATGAATGTTGAAATTCATTATGTCCCCACTACTCAAATCGTGCACTATCAGGGTGAGTCTTCGAAATCTGCTCCTTTTGATTGTATTAATGCGTTTTACAATGCCATGATGATCTTTGCAGATAAGCATTTTTCCACAGGTCAGAGTTTCTTAACCAAAACTGTGATCCGTACCGGTATTTTTCTGCGCAAATTGATTACCCAGATCGGAGAATTGCGGTCTCAAATCATATCTGTAATCATCGATACATGTGTTGTAACCTTTGCATTCCTAATCGCCATTCCTTCCCGCTTCGATCATTTTGAACCCATTGTTGTGAGTAAGGGATTGGTTCCTGGTGTTTATATTGTATTCTGGCTTATAGTGGGGGCAATCTTTCAGCTTTACTCGCGCTATATATTATCATATACCCGAGCTATTTTATCTTCGCTGGTAGGATTTTTTATAGCGGTGGCCTTTACATACTTTTTTAAGCAGTATGCGTTTTCCCGCTTGGTGATCATTTTGGCAACAGCAATCATAACCATCTTCATTCCTGGATGGCGTATTCTCATTCATTATTTAATGTCCAAAGGTTTTTTGCGGCCGATAAAGGAAAAACATAATATTCTATTTACCCGCAAGGCAATAATTGTTGGTTCTGGCCAGGAAGGCATCCGCATTGCTAACCATTTATTAAAGCGCTTTGACACAGGACTCGATATTATCGGGTTTTCGGATAATTATCCTCGTTATGATAAGCTGCCACTGCCATTTTTAGGTATCCTTTCAGATTTAAGGGGAATTGTACGAACCCATGCAATCCGAGAATTGATTTTTTCAAGTGCAGTGTTTACCAATGAAGAAATTTTAAAATGTATGGAACATACCAAAGAGATGCGGTTAACCTACCGGATGGTACCTCGCCACCAAGATATTTTACTGGGCAAAGCATCAATAGATGAAATAGGTGATTTTTTCTTTGTAAATATTGAATACACACTTTTTCATCGTGTACATGCCCTGACTAAACGTATTTTTGAAACAGTAATTGCATCAGCGATTGTTGTCATATTCTCACCATTGTTTCTTCTCCGTTGTCTTATCGGATTACCAAAAAAAGTGGAATTCTGGGGTCAAGATAGTTGTCATTTTGGAGGATATTTATTCAAAAGCAATAGTGGTTTTATTCGCAAGTTCCCTTTATTGATCGCCATTATCTCCGGCCATATGAGTTTAGTCGGATCCACATTGATAATGAGCACTGAAAAAGACCCTAAATCAATTTGCCGGCCTGGGCTTACTGGGTTGGAACGAATAAGAAATATTAATTTTAATGAACAGGATAGGCGTCTATTGGATCATTACTATGTCCAGAATCAAAGTCTTTCATTTGATATCGAAATTTTATTAAAAACGGTATTTAACCGCTAGTGGCACAATATTATCTAGAATTTGAAAAACCGCTCAAGTCGATCGACGAAGAAATTATCACCTTAGAGACTGGCGATGAACCAGATGCAAACTTGGCCAAGCTTGAGGAACTAAAGCAAAAGCGCGAAGAAATATTACAGTCAATATTTTCTGCTTTAAGTCGTTGGCAGCGGGTACAGCTGGCTCGGCACCCGAAGCGTCCGTATAGTTTGGATTACATTCAGCAATTGGCTCCAGATTTCATCGAACTTCATGGAGACCGTTATTTTTCTGATGATCCGGCGTTGGTTGGTGGTTTCGGCCGCGTAGATGGCAATACCATTATGTTTATGGGTCAGCAAAAGGGCCGGAATACAAATGATAACCTGTTCCGTAATTTTGGAATGATGCGTCCTGAAGGTTATCGCAAAGCATTGCGATTGGCAAAATTGGCCGAAAAATATGATATCCCTATCGTTTCGTTGATTGATACACCTGGGGCTTATCCAGGGTTGGGTGCTGAAGAGCGGGGCCAGGGTGAAGCAATCGCAAATAATCTGAAAGAATTATCGAAGCTGAAGACATCGATACTCGCGATAGTGATCGGCGAAGGTGCCAGTGGTGGAGCCTTAGGTATCGGTATCTGTGATCGTATGATTATGCTGGAAAATACGTGGTATTCCGTGATCAGTCCGGAAGGATGCGCTTCGATTCTGTGGCGAGATGCAGCTTTAGCCGATAAAGCGGCAGACGCCATGAAAGTGATTCCTGAGGATTTGGAAGCAATGGGAATTTGTGATCAAGTGATTAAGGAGCCCCTGGGTGGCGCGCACCGCAATCCACAGGATACAATTGAGTTGGTCAAAAAATCAATTTTATTTCATTTAGAGGCTTTATCTGAAATCAATAAAGATATGTTTCTGGAGAACCGTATTGCCCGCTACGACAAAATGGGTGTCTTTACCGAAACCAAGTGATTAACTACGACTACCATACCAAAGTTTATTATAAAGATGTAGATCAGATGGGTGTGGTCTACTATACCCGCTATCTTGAATATTTTGAACAGGCCCGTACTGAACTGCTGAGAGAGATCGGGGTTGCAGTAAAAGACATTGAGGATTGGGGATTTTTTCTACCAGTGGTGAGTGTGCAATGCGATTATCGGATCGGAGCTCGCTTTGAGGATGAAATTATCGTGCGGACAAAGATAAAGGACATGCCTCGTGCCCGGTTGCGCATTGATTACGCAGTATACCGCAATGCAGATGAAAAAATGCTGGTCAGCGGGTTCACCATTCATAGTTTTACTGATAAAGCAGGTCGCGCAAAACGTCCGCCGCAGATGATTAAAAAGGTCGTAGAAAAATATTTTTAGTATTCTTTGCAAGAAATAAATAGATTCCTTCACCATCTTTTTCGATCAGCTCTAATTTCATATTGTTAAATCCTGCGATGCGGAGTTCATTTATTACTTTATCTGGTTTAGATAACGGTCCCGCTCCATGCCCACAAGAATCATCTATTACAATTTCGTCACTGATAATCAAGCAGCCTGTGGGTGTTAAAACACGTTTGATCTCCTGAAATCCTTTTTGATAATTATGCCAATGGTGTAATGAATTGATGGCTGTGCATACGGTCACAGAATGGTCATCCAATGGGATATTCTCGGCGCTTCCGGCCATGAATTGTATGACTGCATCGTTAGTCAGATCCTTAGCATAGCGAATCATTGACGGAGTAGGGTCAACCCCAATGATCGTGCCGTTTGTGATAAGTTTTGCAGCTTGCCTGCAGGCCGTTCCGCTGCCACAGCCAATATCCAGTAAAATATCATTTTCTTGCAAATGAGCATGCTGGATGGTCAACGCGTTGGATATATGATCACCATAATTAGTCACGTACCACTCTGCATTTTGTTTACTCCAAACCTGTCGTGGGGAACTCATTATTCTTTATTGATCAAATACACTGCAATCATTGCCAATACGCTACCAATAATCATGGGTAGCGTCAATTTTTCGTTTAAAAACACCGTTGCGAAAAACAACGATGTGACTGGAACGGTAAAAATGAACGCGCTGGCTTTTTGCGGTCCCAAACGGGTTGAAGCTAAAAAATAAATCGATGTACCAAAAGCCATGGACCCAGTGGCCAATAGGATCATATTCAACCAGAATATCCCATCGAAATCAAAAATGGACAGTAGCTGTTGGTCATAAGCAAAGATAAAGCTGAAGCAGGAGGATAAGGTAAAACACCAGAAGCTATAGGGAATAAATTGGATGGACTGCTTTGATCTTGAGGTGATAATCGTTACTGCGGCCCAAGATAATGAGGCCAAGAGAAAATGGACATTTCCGCTTTGAAATAGTAAATCCATGTCCATCTTCCAAATGTTCATGATCATGCCACCACCAATGAAACCCAAAAGTAAACCTGTAAAATCTTTACGATAAAGTGTAGCCTTAAAAAAGAGTGCCATTAAAATGATTGTATTGATCGGATTAAAGGTTGTGACCAATACACCACCCGCTCCGGCCAGTCCTATTTGGGTACCCTTGAAATAAAAATAGTTGTATAATGTCATGAATACAGCGTTCAGGACAACAAATTGCAGTGCATTGCTGTTAATCCTAAAGCGGTGACCTGACCAAAATACAATCGGTGCGAATGAAATGGTCGCAAAAACAAAACGCCAGAACATCATTAAGGGTGCTTCTCCGTAAAGACCTAATATTTTCGCGTTGGTCCAGGATAATCCCCAGATCATCATAGCGGATAAAGTTAGGACATAGAGTTTTATCTTAGTTGCGCACACTGGTTAAAAAAAGAATCACATCCTGAAGACAGGAAAATTGTGATCGGGTATGGACGCATTGGTAACGGCTTTTAACGCTTCAGCAAGGAACCTTCGTGTATCAATAGGGGAAATGACCCCGTCATCCCACAACCGCGCACTGGCGTAGTAAGGATGGCCTTCCTGTTCATATTTTTCCAGGATCGGTTTACGGAGTTCATCCCATTGTTCCTTTGTCATTTCTTTGTTTTCTGTTTTCATTTGATCCTTTTTTACAGTCGCCAATACGTCTGCAGCCTGGTTGCCACCCATAACAGAAATACGGGCATTGGGCCACATCCACAGGAACCGCGGTTGATAGGCGCGACCAGCCATGGCATAATTTCCAGCGCCAAAGCTACCTCCGATAATTATTGTAATTTTTGGGACATTTGCAGTGGCTACAGCCTGAACTAGTTTCGCACCATCTTTAGCAATACCACCTTGTTCAGCATTTGTGCCCACCATAAAACCGGTAATATTTTGCAGAAACAAAAGGGGTAGCTTACGTTGACAGCATAATTCAACAAAATGAGCTCCTTTTAAGGACGTTTCGCTGAATAATACACCGTTATTAGCAATGATGCCCAATGGTAATCCATGAATTTTTGAAAAACCTGTCACCAGGGTTTTTCCATAATCCGCTTTGAATTCCTGGAATTCAGCACTATCCACAATGCGGGCGATGATCTCCCGTACCTCGAATGTGATACGATGGTTCTTGGTCAGAATGCCAAATATTTCATCGATATCATATTTGGGTCCATTAAACATAGGCGGACTAGTATGATTTTTATTGGGTAGATGAGCGATGATATTTCTACAAACAGCAAGCGCCTCCGCATCGTTTTCGGCAAAGTGATCCGCCACACCGCTGATGCGCGTATGCATCTTTGCGCCGCCTAATTCTTCCGCAGTGGCATCCTGACCGATAGCGGCCTTAACTAATGGGGGTCCACCTAGAAAGATGGTACCTGTCTTATTGACAATAATCGCTTCATCGCTCATAGCCGGGACATAAGCTCCACCAGCTGTGCAGGAACCCATAACAGAGGCGATTTGAGGTATTTCAGCAGCGCTCATTTTCGCTTGGTTATAAAAGATCCGCCCAAAGTGATCTCGATCGGGAAAGACCTCATCTTGTTTCGGTAGGAATGCACCACCGCTGTCCACTAAATAAATGCAGGGGAGATGGTTCTCCAACGCGATTTCCTGGGCCCGTAAATGTTTCTTTACGGTTAGTGGATAATATGTTCCGCCCTTTACAGTCGCATCATTGGCAACAACGATACACTGTCGGCCGTGAATCCGGATAAGACCCGTAATTATACCAGCTGCTGGGACATGGTCATCATATACTTTATGGGCAGCTATCGCAGAGAATTCCAGAAAGAAAGAATCCTTATCCTTTAACAGGTTGATTCGTTCGCGAGCTGTCAGTTTACCCCGTTTGTGGTGTTTTTCGACCCTTTTTTCTGAACCCATTTTTGAAATGTGGTGTAATAATTCAGCAAGATCATTCGCCAGTGAACGATGGTATTCATAGCGTTTCTTAAATCGTTCAGAAGTGGGATCTATTTTTGTTTGAAGAATACTCACGGTGAATGCAAATACGGTTGTATGATCGCTGCCGCTTCCCGGAGTTTCGACTCATTAATTCCGGTGACAATTTTCAATTGGTTACATAAATCAACCACTGCGTTTGTACTTACATTGCCCATAGCTCCCGGGGCATAGGGACAGCCACCGATCCCGCCCGCACTGGCATCGAAAGTAGCGATACCGTAATCCAAACCAACTTTAATATTTTCCAGTGCATGATTATAAGTATCATGGAAATGCAAGGCAAATAGGCCACGGTCAAATTTTTCCAGGATCAGATCCAATGCATAGCTTACATCTGATGTCGAGGCTTTCCCAACCGTATCTCCGAGGGAAATTTCTTGCACACCCATATCAACTAAAGCTTGAATGATAATAATTGTGTTTTCAATATCCATAAAGCCGTCGTAAGGACAATACCAAACGGTAGAAATATAGGCCCGGAAGCGGAGGTTATTATTTCCAACCTCTCGACTAATAGCCCTGATCCGTTCAAGACTTTCATCAATATTACAATTGATATTTTTCTGTGAAAATGTGTTACTGGCCGCAGTAAAAACAGTGATGGAGGAATATCCTGTGGATAAGGCCCGATGAAATCCTTCAAGATTGGGTACTAAGGCCGTATATATAGTATGCGGATCATGATCGATAGTTGCCGACACCTCCATGGCATCGGACAGCTGGGGAACCCATTTTGGGGATACAAAGCTTGTAACCTCAATTTCCGGAATTTTGGCTTTTGATAGTGCATTAATGAATTGGACTTTTGTTTTTGTGGGTACAGTAGGGGTAATACTTTGCAGACCATCGCGAGGGCCAACTTCTACAACCCGGACAGCAGTCGGACGCGACCTCATATCACTTCACCCATGATGGTGGTCTTTTTTCTAAAAATGCGGTTAATCCTTCTTGACCTTCAGCGCTGGCACGCTGGTCAGCCAGTAATTCCGCAGAATTTGCTTTATTCATATCCCGACAAAAATTTTTGAAGCGCGCGATAGCTTGGGATCCGGCCTGCAATAACTGGTTTATGATTGCAGAGGTTTTTTCATCCAGTTCTTGGCCCTTTACGGCATAATGGATCAAACCAATTTGCGCAGCGGTCTGGCTATCGAAACGCTGGCCGGAAATACCCAAAGCTCGAAAATGGGAATGACCAATTTTTTTTTCTACGTATGGGCCGATGACAGCCGGTATAAGGCCGATCAACACTTCGCTCAATGAGAATAGAGTATCCGTATCGGCAATCACAATATCACAAACAGTGCATAAACCAAAGCCTCCGCCGAATGCGTGCCCATGAATTTTACCGATGACGGCTTTAGAACACTGATCAACCGCAGTATACATGTCCTGTAGATTTTTACTAGCTGCTATATTTTCATCACGGCTCATTTGACCATATGCTTTCATCGAGTGCAGGTCCATTCCGGTTGAAAACGATGCACCGGTACCACTAATTACAATGACGCGAACATCTTGATTTTGATCGAGTCCATTAAAGACGTCTGTGATTTCCTGGATCATGTTCGCATTCATGGCGTTGCGGACTTCTGGGCGGTGCAACGTTACTGAAGCAATTGCCGATTTAACAGTTAGTTTGATCGTTTGATAAGACATGAAATCTATGTAAAGGAAAAATAGCTTTCAGGAAAATTTCCTACAGCCATACGTAATGAGTCAAAGCAGAATCAGTAATAATATTTTCTATTGTCCATTATTTCGGCCGACTCTTTTAAATCCGCTATCCAATTTGCAACCGTTTCCTGCTGGACTGAAGTTAGTAATGTATTGTAAATCTCTGGAGATTTACTGGCAAAGTCAGTGGAATCAAATGGACTCACCGAAATTAATTTTATGATAGCGTATCCTTGGGCTGTTTCCAGGGGACCGATGACACTACCGATATCAGTTTCCATCAAGGCACCAACGATTAGATTGCTGCGGCCTATTGAATTAAATCCACGTGCTAATTTTTTCGTGTCCTTGGTTAGGTGTTCCAAACGGTTGTCATCAGATACAATATCAACAAAGCTAAGCCCATCATTTACCAGGCTGCGCACTTCTTCGGCCAGTTCTTTTGTTGCTTGTTTTTGCCGGTCTGCTATTAATTTTCTAGAAATAGTTACTTTTACTTCTGCAAATGGTTTTGGCCCGGCGGGGATGATGGAATCCAGTGTGACAACTACAAAATGGTCGTCATTTTCTAACCGGTCAGAGACAGCATTGATGACAATCAGATCATCGAAAGCAAATTGAACTGCATCACGCAGATATCCGATTAAAGGAATATCCACAGACATGACGGTTAATTTGGTTGCTGATTTTGCTTCAACATTGTGGGTGTCCAACGCAGCATCAAAGCCATAATCCTTGGCATCATAACTAAAGCGAGTGGCTGCTCGACGGATTTGTTCCCGGGTTTCCAAGCCTATATTGATACTTATTAAAATATGGGATGCATCAACTTCTACTTTATCATCCCTGTTTCGTCTATCATGAATTTTTATTATATGGTAGCCAAAACGGGTTAAAACCGGGCCCACGATTTCACCGGGATCGGCAGCAAATGCCGCTTCTTCAAAGGGAGGTTGCATTTGTTTTTTCCCAAACCAACCTAATCGACCACCCCGAGTTGAATCAGGTGTAATCTGGTTTCCAGGATCTTCGGTAAATTGATCGGCCAATACAGCAAAATCTAAACCGGAACGAGCTTTATTTATTAACTCCTGTGCTTCAAGCAATGCGCGATTTGTATCACGTTGAGCTGGTATTTTGGCCCAATTCACATAACGAATATTGCGCGTTTTCTCAGCTGAAAATTCATCGATATGTTGTTCATAATATTGGTGCAATTCGCTCGTGGTTGGTTCGGGCAGATCCTCTTTTAAACTTCGACCCAGGACGTGAATTCCTTCCACGGAATAATCGATATTTTCTTTGATGTAAGAATTCTTTACTTCATTTTGTGTAATGACCACACTGGAAGCAATTTGCTGTTGAAGTTTTGTATTGGGGATATAGGTCTCTTTCATAAACCGTTCAATCTCAACCCATTCGTTCCCAGCCGGATTGTTTACAGCCTGTAAATATTTTTCTTGATCAAATACACCTTCAGTTTGAAATGTTGGATCTTGCACTAAAAAGGGTGGGGGATAATTCTTCAAATGGAAAACAACTTCTTCATTCGATGCGATAAGACCCATCTCATCAATCTGTTGATATATTAAAATATCATTAATGTAATTATCCCAAACTTCATTACGAATTTTGTGCAGCAACCGTTCATTAGGTTCCTGGCCACTGTTGCGATATTGGTCTACGCGGATGTTAACTGCTCGAATGAAATCATCCGGATTGATTACTTCACCGTTTACAACACCGATTGCTTCAGATGGATTTATCCGACCGAAAATAAGATCGATGATGTTAACGCCACCGACAAGACCACCGACGCCCATGCTTAATAAGAAAAGGATAAGTAATGTCCAAAGGGCAACGTGCATACGTTCACGTATTGATGTCATTAACGCCATAGTATTCCAATTAAAATTATAGTTTTGAAAGCCAATTTCAGCCGGGAAATTTAATTTTCTTAATAACGGAAACAAAGCACTACCGATACATGTTGATTGGTTTTAAAATCTCCGCTCGACAACTGTAGAATAATCAATTATGAATGGCAAGCACCCCACAACGAAGGATCATCCGCTACTACAAGGTTCGAATTTTATTTCACAATTATATCGTCAAGTGGTAGGTTGTACACGCTGTCCACGGATTGTTGAATTTCGAACCAAAGTCGCCCGGGAAAAACGTAAACAGTTTCAGGATTGGACTTATTGGGGTCGGCCAGTCCCTGGTTACGGTGATCCGCACGCGGAACTGTTGTTGGTTGGTCTGGCACCTGCCGCCCACGGTGGCAATAGAACTGCCCGGGTTTTTACCGGAGACAAGTCTGCGGATTTTCTTGTACGGTGTTTATTTGAGGCTGGTCTGGCAAACCAACCTACTTCTGATGCTGTGGATGATGGTTTGCAATTGTACAATACATTTATGACACCGGTTTTAAAGTGCGTCCCCCCACAAGATAAACCAACTGCCGCTGAATTGCAAAACTGTTCTATCTTTTTTGCACGGGAACTAAAATTGCTAAAAAATGTGAAGGTAATTTTGGCTCTGGGTAAGATAGCGTTTGATGGATGTTTAAGATATTTTCGCCAATTACACGAATTTAAAATGAACGAATATCCATTTGGACATGATGTCGCTTATGAGCTGCCCGGGGGGATACGATTGATGGGTGCATATCATCCCAGTCCGCGGAATGTGAACACCGGACGTTTGAACAAGGAAATGATGTTGAACCTATTGGCTAAAATACCATTATAAATAATGTTTAGAGATTTTCAGATCATTGTTTGGGGTTCAACAGGCTACACTGGCCAATTGGTAACGGAATATTTACATCAAAATTATAAAAACAATATCCGCTGGGCGATCGCCGGCAGAAACATTGATAAACTGCAAACCATTAAACAGAATTTGCAGTTAGCAGAAACAGTGGAATGTTTAGTCGGGGACAGTTTTGATGTCGTGTCGCTCCAGGAAATTACTGTTCGAACTGAGGTAATGATCAGTACTGTCGGTCCATATGCTTTATATGGCAAGGCCTTGGTTGGGGCCTGTGTAGAAACAAAAACGGACTACTGTGACCTGACTGGAGAACTGCCCTTTTTCAAAGAATCGATCGATTCTTTTCATAAACAAGCCAAAACCAATAAAGTTAAAATTGTCCATTCGTGCGGATATGATTCCATCCCGTCTGATATTGGCTGTTTACTGCTTCAGGAAAAAGCGATTGAAAAATTTGGAGCGCCTCTTGCCAATGTTAAACTGTTTGTATTAGCTATCAAAGGCAAATTCAGCGGCGGGACTACCGCTAGTATGAGCAACTTAATAAAGGATGGAAAAGATAAAGGGAAACGCTTTATCCAAACCAATCCCTATGTCTTGTGTGCAGATAGTACCAAAACAATGCCTTATCAACGAATCCAAAATTTTGTCTGGTACGATCATCGTATCGAACGATTCACTGCGCCGTTTATCATGGCTCGTTTTAACTCCCGAGTCGTATTCCGGACTAATGACCTGCTGCGTTATAAATACGGTCGTAATTTTATGTATGATGAGGGGCTGGTTGTGGGGAGGGGTATAAGCGGCAGACTCTATGGATCATTGCTTACTTTGGGTATTGGTTTATTTATTACGTTTATGTCGGTATCAATAACACGTAAATTTATTCATAATTGGTTGTTACCGAAACCCGGAGAAGGACCTACACGGGAAGAAAGAGACAATGGCTATTTTAAAGTCCTCATTATCGGCGAGGATGAAGAGCTGGAGCGACGCTTGGAAGTTTCTATATCAGATAATAATGATCCCGGCTACGGCAGTACCTCCAAAATGATAGTCGAAGTGGCACTATGTTTAGCATTGGACAAGAACAAAATACCGCAACATTTTGGCGTTATTACCCCAGCAGTTGCATTGGGTAAAGTCATTGTGGAGCGTTTAAAAAAAGCGGATTTTCATATTCGGGTAACGGATTAAATTACTGCCACTTTTGAATAGAAAGCTTGGGGCCGTAGCTCAGTTGGGAGAGCGCCTGAATGGCATTCAGGAGGTCGTCAGTTCGATCCTGATCGGCTCCACTTTAAAAAATTATGTTTCGTTTATTTTGTTTAGTTTTTATCTCCTTCATTTCACTCAATTGTGCACAATTGAAGCTTATTAAAAAGGTTCCTCGTTCTGTTGAAAACCGTTTGATAAATCCCGCAGAAGCCGATGCCTATCCGGAATTAACAGAGCGCAACCGTTTAATTGGGAGTTTATCCAAGGAACGGACATGCTATAACGTGGATCATTATGACTTGAATCTAAATATTGATATTGATCAGAAAACTATCGCTGGTTACAATACTATCACAGCTCTAGCGGTAAGTGATTTTACTAAATTGCAGGTAGATTTACGCAAGGAAATGACCATAGACCGTATTGAATACAACGGCAGCGAGTTGGATTATGATCGGAAAGCTGACGCCGTAGTTGTCGAATTTCCGGAAATTTCAGCAGGGACAAAATTTTCATTTACTGTATATTATAATGGCACCCCACGGGTCGCCCCCCGGCCGCCCTGGGATGACGGTTTTGTATGGGCGACAGATAAAGCTGGCCGACCCTTTATAGCTGTGACCAGTGAAGGCTTGGGGGCCAGCCACTGGTGGCCTTGCAAAGATCATATTGCTGATGAACCAAACAGCATGGCCATCAATATTACTGTACCTTCGGAACTGATATGTATTTCCAGTGGGCAGTTGAAAGAAACGCGGGATTTACAAAATGGCAGAACTGAATATCGGTGGTTTGTACATAATCCAATTAATAATTACAATGTATCTGTCAATATCGGACACTATGTAGTTATTAATGATACTATTCATTCAATGGGCTTGGTCCAGAAAGCAACTTTCTATGTACTAGATTACAATAAGGATGTGGCTCGAGAACATTTCAAAGAAGCTCGCACAATAATAAGGGTATTGGAACATTATTTTGGGCCTTACCAATGGTGGGACGATGGCTACAAACTCGTGCAGGCACCCTATTTGGGGATGGAGCATCAGACTGCAGTAACCTATGGAAACCAATTCCGGATCTATGATAAATCCAAATCAAGAAATATTTATGGTTTCATCGATTATATTACGCTCCACGAAACCGCCCACGAATGGTGGGGAAACAGCATCACTGCCTGCGATCCCGCTGACATATGGATTCATGAGGGCTTTGGTACCTATTCTGAGGTTCTCTACGTAGAATTTTTATTGGGTTATCAAATGAGTATTGATTATCTAATACAAAAAAGAAGGAGCATTGGCAATCGTAAAGCTATTGTTGGTCCGCGAAACCAAAATTATTGGGGTTTCAGTGATGCCTACAATAAAGGAGCTTGGATCATCCATACTTTGCGCAATGTGATTAATAACGATGAACTATTTTTCTCCACTTTGAAAGGGTTCGCTTTGGATCACGCCAAGAGTGTGGTTTGCACCGAAGATGTACGGGACTACTTTTCGGAAAAAACGGAGATCAATTTGACTAAATTTTTTGAACAATACTTATTTGACCGCAGGGTTCCTACCTTAGAATATGTACAAAAAGCTGGGAATTTCTATTACAAATGGTCCAGTGTAATCAGTGGGTTTGATATGCCGGTCAATATTTTAATTAATAAGTCAAAGGTAAGATTAAACCCAACAAGCGAAGTACAAGCATTGGAGATTCCTGATTTTGCTACGGTTGAGGTCATGGACTGGGAATATTTAATCATTAAAAATGAAACTAGAGCCCTGATTGGTGTTAATTGAGGATAGTAATTGGGTTCGTTATTTCATTTTTTTGACTACCACAATTTTCATTCAACATAAATTTACTGATCATGAACGAAAATACTCTAAAGCGATGTTCCAGGTCCTGAGTAGTGAGCAGCAGATTTTTATACTCACCAACTAAAAAGTATACTTGATGTTATCGATATTTGGTATTTTTTATGTTTTATTTTATTCTCCATTTTATGAAAGTGCGGATGGCGTAAAATTTGAATTTTAGTGTAGATAGTTGAATATTGACTTTGTTTAGCTTTCCTTGCTAGCGGGCTGAACGGATAGAACTACAATTACATTGAAAACACTGTGAACAACTGTACATTTCTCACTATAAATTTGACACCGTGAACTCTCAAAAAAAATATCTCTCTACAGTTCGGAAAACAGCTACAGCTTTTGCGGTATATTGGGTATCCATTCTACTTGCCGGCCACCCAATTACGATCGATGGTTTATTTCATGATTGGAATAATGTGCCTGTATCCTATACTGATATCCAGGGCGATGGTGGGCAGGTGGATTTCGCAAATATCAAGATTACTTACGATAATGAATTTCTGTTTATCTATTTTAATTTTTACGATGGTGAATTTTTGCTACAGAAATGGAATGATATCCATTTATTGATTGACATGGACAATGATTCTACTACGGGTCATCCAATATACGGCATCGGTGCGGAACTAGATTGGGCGTTTGGAGATCGTTCAGGAGTTTATTATATTATGTTAGACATGATTGCAATTGATCAGCAAAACTTGACTCTACGCATGGCTCCAACTATTACTGCTGATGAATTTGAGATTTGTATTTCCAGAAGTAGTTATATAGTGACTATGGATAATACACAAACACTGGAACAAGGACAGGTTATTCTTGCTGCGGGCAGTGCAAACAGCGATAAATTGCCCAGTGAATACGGCGGTGTGTTCTTTGCGATTGGCACGGACACTATTGCCCCGGCCGTTCCGATATCGTTTAATAAGGGGGAAGATACAGATCTGCGCTTGGTGAGTCATAATGTATGGAATTCCAGCATCACGGATCCTGCTAATGAAAACTACTTCAAACGCATCTACCAGGCCTTGAACCCGGACATTGTTGCACTGCAGGAAATCTACTCGAATTCCAACCAACTTCAAAGTTTATTTAATGACTGGTTTCCAGATGAGCAATGGTACCTCAGCAATCAGTTCAGAGATAATATCATCGTTTCCAAATACCCAATCATTGCCCAGGATGTTGTAACCATGTCGGAGCGTACCATGGTGGCGCTGCTTAACACAACCGCTGACCTTGGTACAAATTTGTTAATTTTCAACTCGCACTTGGCTTGCTGTGAAAATGATGAAAGCCGCCAAAACGATGTGGATGAATTTGTATCTGTCTGGCGCGGCTGGCGGGAAAACAATGATGGTCCATTTACGTTGGCTGCGAATACCCCTTTTGTCCATGTCGGTGATTTTAACCTGGTGGGCGATCGACAGCAACTCACTACATTGACTACAGGAGATATTCTGGACGAAGACCAATTTGGCAGTGATTTCGCTCTGGATTGGGACGGTACCGCAATCACTGATCTTTTTTCTCGTCATTCCCACAAACGCATGGGCTATACTTGGCGCTCGGATAATAGTTCATACAGTCCGGGGAAGCTGGATTATATTCTCTACACTGACAGCATCCTGGATACTGCCAACCATTTTGTTTTGCACACCCTGACAATGGATTCGACGGCACTGGCTGAATATGGATTGGATGCGTTGGATAGTTATCATTCATCGGATCATGCACCCCGGGTATTGGATTTCCGGCCACTGGAAATTGTTCATATCGGAGCAACGTTTCATCCACACTTAATAAATATAAAACCACCTTTCCCCAATCCCTTTAATGGTTCTACGCAAATTCAACTTGAATTAAAGGACCAGGTATTACTCCAAGTAAATATAGTGGATATTACTGGCAGAAAAGTACACACCTATAACAAAGGGTTGTTTGCTGCTGGTTTACACAATATCGCAATAGACATGTCAAATTTTTCAACCGGTATATATTTTCTGCAGTTCTTAGTTGACGATTATGTGCAAACGTTTAAGATCGCAGTGGTGCAATAATGAGATCTAATAATTGTATCGTTTATTCTACCGCCGGAAATCTCCCGAATGAAAAGCAAGAGTGCCAACAAAGTCTGAGCCGTGAGGAACAGCAACTGCGAGTCTGTCGACAGCGGCTTGGTGGTGGTCGGGTGGTCACATTGGTAAAAGGATTTGTTGGCACAGTGGAAGATCTGCAACAGGTCAGTAAAATGCTGAAAAGTAAATGTAGTGCAGGTGGTTCGGTTAAGGATGGAGCAATTTTAATCCAGGGTAATCATCGTGAATTGATCATTAATATTTTGAATGCAGAAGGGTATAATGCCAAAATGAGCGGCGGTTAAGATTGAGGTTTGGCAGAAAAAAATAATACAATAAATTCAGAGCTGTGAAAATAATAAATATCATAAGCGTAATTCTTTTCATCAATGGCTTAACAGGATGCGGAGAACCAACGAGTGGTGGTAAAATCGCTTTGTTAGTGACAGCTAATGTCCGGGGTCAGTTGGACCCCTGCGGCTGAAAAAAGAATCCTCTGGGCGGTCTGTCCAGAAAGTCGGTGTTTGTTAATAATTACCGCAAGGAAGCTGAGCTTGAACCCATTATTCTGGATGCAGGGGATATGTTCTTTGCATCACCTGTTTTAGTGGATAAAAATTTGCCTGCAGATAAACTCCAGGCACAAGCGTTGTTGAACGGATATACAACTATCGGCTGTGATGCCATCAATATCGGTGGTTACGATCTGGCTGCAGGAATTGAATTTGTACATTCGCTACAGGAAGAGACAACGATCCCTTTCATTTCCGCAAACCTAACCGATCTCAATGATGAATTGCTTTTTGAACCGTACCGTATTGTAGAGCGGAACGGTATTACTATCGGGGTGACTGGAGTAACAAATACCATCCCTGAGCATATAAAAAATGTAAACAAGAGGCCATTTAAAGAGACTGGAAATGCTGTTATCCAGGAGCTTCGCAAACAAGTTGATTATGTAGTTCTTCTGGCCAATGTAAAAACCGGGGACTTCATGAAATTAGCGGACCAATTCCCAGATGCGGATTATATCTTCAACAGCCGCGCAACTAAGCGCTCCCGACCGGTTCAAAAACAAGCTGAAAATGGTCCGTATGTTTATGGCAGCGGGGTACAAGGTAAATATTTATCTCTGATAGAGGTGGATATGAAGGATAGTCGCAAACCAGTTACGGATATATCTGTAGCAGAAGAAAAGGTGGAATCAATCAAAAAGCGTTTGGATAGATTAAAAGAAAAGAGTCCAGACCAGATATTGGAAGAGTCCTACGCTGATAAACCCAATGTCTTGCAACTGATTGTAGACTATCGGGAGCAGCTGGCCAAGTATGAGGAGATATTGCATACCAGTGTGAATACCACAAAATATCGAAGCATCGCCTTGTCAGCCCAAGTGGGTGAGGATGAAACAATGATGGCTTTTGTGGATCAAACATTGGTAACGTGCACCCAGCTGCGAGGGAAAAAAATAAATGCATCTGATCAGATCGTTGCTCCTAGAAATAAACCCATCCGCAAAAAGATCAACATAAATTAAATCCATGTTGCGCGTACCCTTGAATCAAGTGGTGGTGTTGACTATTCTATCGCTGATTATCGGTTTCGCTGTCAACTTGTTACGAGCAAACGGTATTCCCATTTTTGCAAAGGAAATGGCCGTTACCGAAAGTATTACTTATGCAGCCGGTGAACCGGTAGCCGTCACACTGGCACAGGCTCGCCAATTGTACGAGCAGGGAGTGATATTTGTGGATGCCCGGGGGGATGAATATTTTGTTGAAGGTCATATACCCAGAGCTTGGAAAAGCGGGTCTTATATGGATTTAATGTTCAAGCTTGATTCGGCTCAGATCCGCAGCGACCCGATTGTGATCTACTGCAATGATGATGAGTGTGGCTCCAGTGAAACATTGGCCTTTGACCTTTACGATGAAGGGTTTACTCAGTTATTTGTGTTTAAAGGCGGCTGGCAGGAATGGAATGATGCTGGTTATCCAATAGAATGAAACAGAATATTCAAAATGGGATTGTGTTGCTGTTTCGGATCGTGCTGGGTGTGATGTTCATCTATGCCAGTTGGGACAAAATCGCCTACCCAGCTGAATTTGCCAAGCAGGTGGGCTATTACCAGGTGCTACCGTTCGGTTTGGAGAATATCATGGCAATCGTGTTGCCTTGGATGGAATTGATCACCGGCCTTTGTATATTAGGCGGGTTATTAGTGGATGGAGCGGTGGTAATCAGTATGGTAATGATGTTGGTATTTATATTAGCCGTATCTCAGGCCATGCTCCGAGGGATTGACATTACCTGCGGTTGTTTCAAGTTAAGCACAGACAGCGAAAAGCTAGGTTTAGACATCATTATCAGGGATATTGTCTTCTTTATTATGAGCTTCGTGGTACTGAACCGGAGGCAGCATCTATATGAATACCTGCCAAAATACGATTGAATAAATTCTCTTGAGACTGTAACTTCCCGCCCTGAAATCATGCGAGAGTAGCTCAGTGGGTAGAGCACCACCTTGCCAAGGTGGATGTCGCGAGTTCGAACCTCGTCTCTCGCTCTGCAGCTTGCCGATACAGTCGTTTTTATTTTATGCTATATTCTATTGTTTATTTTTTCAAATAAGAAAGTGTAAAACTATAAAATATGAAACCAGTAAAAGCTATACCTGGAGAGCATATCCAAAGAATGAAGAAAAACAATAAAACGAGGGCTAATACTGTATATAGCAAATAGGGCGTTTGGTGGTTTACGAAAGTTCAGTGTTATTTACAAACACCGCCAAATCGTTGATTTGGCTTTTAAGAATGAAAAATATAAAATCAAAATACAACGTTTGGCTCAGTACAAACTCGAAAGTTTATCGCTTTCTACTGCCCTACTTGCCATATACTAAACGTTGCCCACAATGCGAAAAATAATCAATGGAAATAGATGTTTGATTTTTTAAAACCATATATAATCTATTTAGTCTTTGCCGTTATCGGAGCCGTTATCGGAGTTTTAGGAACCTATTTTCAAGAACGAGCGAAAAGAAAAGCCTTAATTCAAACGAATAAAAGGCTAATGGAAGAAACTGAATCAATAAAGAAGGAACATCAGTTAGACATTAGTAAAAGACGTTATCAATATGAAAGTAAAAAGGAACAATACTTGGGGTTTTTCAAGCTATTAGACAAGTTTACAAATGAAGCGACTTTGAAAAATCAACCGGAATTAATGTCAATATTGGACGAATTCAATAAGAATTATTTAAACCCAGCGACACAAGGGAATAAGAAAAAAGAAAATATGGCAGTTACCGTTATGTCAAAGAAAATCCAAAAATTGACTTTCGATTCATCTGCGGAATTGACGAAACTTAAACAAGAGACAAATACTATTAGATTAATTGCGAGTGATGAAATACTTGAAAAACTTGACTTATTCGAATGCTCTTACGATAAATTAATGGAACAGTCAGCCAAAATGATGTCTGATTTACCAAAGCTACCGATGGCTGGTAACCAAACAAAGATTAGTCAACAACAAAAGAAACTTGAAATAGATGCAAAAGTTACTCAAAGTATCAAAGATGACATAATCAAGTTAATGAGAAAGGAACTGAATGAAATATAAGCACAGTGGGCAACACCGTGTAAACGCAATAACGGTTGAATTTCCTAATCGAAAATTCGAGCCTTTTTATTAAATTAGTTGCATCAGCGGAGAATACTCGTGCATTTTCCCGTTACTGACGCTTACACAAATACGTTAGCTCTCATTGAGAAAAATAATAAGATAATAAATATGAAACCAGTAAAAGCTGTAATTATTGCATTAGTTCTCTGTAAATGTCTGATTGTGAATGCTCAGACCGAAAATAGTCAATCAGAAATTAACCAGATTTCAGAAACGCTTATGAATTATATAGAAGGAACGGCAAATGGAGAACCTAATAGACTAAGAAAAGCTTTTCATCCAGATTTCAATCTATATTCAGTAACTAAAGAGGACAGTTTAAGAGTTTGGAGTGGGAAAGATTATGTGAGTAAAATAAAAGCTGGAGAAAAGAATAATCGAATCGGAAGAATTATTTCAATAGATTACGAAAAAGATGCAGCAATTGCCAAAGCTGAAATCGTAATACCAAATTGGAGAATTTTCACAGACTATTTCCTCCTTCTAAAATATGAAGGTTCATGGAAAATAGTCCATAAAAGCTATACCTGGAGAGCATATCCAAAAGAATGAAGAAAAACAATAAAACGAGGGCTAACACTGTATATAGCAAACGTTATTATGGGCAATACTAAAAAGAGTACCAAGTACATAAAATAAATCATTAGATAAATTAAAAATTTAAAAGGAGATTAAAATGAAAAAAATTATTTACACAGCAATTATTGCAACAATGCTTACAAGTTGTATGACTTATCAGGGATTTTACAACGTAGGACTTCAAGAAGTTGAACGACCTGAAAATGCAAAAGAACGATATGGAGAATCGAAAATAGTAAACTTCGAAGAAGAAGGAAAGACAAAGTATAGTTACGAAGATGATATGATTAAAATAGTTTGGCTTCCACTTTCTACTCAATTCGGATTTACCTTGAAAAATAAGACAGACCATTCAATAAAAATTATTTGGGACGAAGCAGTTTATGTTGACCAAAATGGTTCAAGTGGAAGAGTAATGCACTCTGGTGTAAAATATATTGACAGAAGCAATTCACAACCGCCAACTGTAATTGTGAAAAATGCAAACATTGATGATATGATTGTTCCAACTGATAATATTTATTATGTAAGCGGACAATATGGTGGATGGAGAACAAAACCAATGTTTCCAAATAGAGCCTCTACGCAAGAAGAATTAAATACGTTGACGCAGAAATATATAGGAAAAGAAGTAAAAGTTCTTTTGCCGTTAAAAATTCAGGAAACAATTAACGAGTACATATTTACTTTTAAAGTGGAAGACTTCATTTCAAAATAAGTAAAGCCCATAACAAAGGCTATAAAAAATAGGCGTTATAGTAGTAACATCAAGGTCTGTAGCCTGTTTGAACTTCATCGTAAGTTGAAAAATTATGCTTCGAAATCGCCTACATTTTCATAGCCAAACCGTTGGCACACATTAAAAAATCAAACTGAATATGAAAAGAATTATTATTATAGCATTTATCACATTATCCATTAACTCATTCGGACAAACGAAAAAGCAAATTGACTCGTTGAATTACGCTCATATGAAAATTGCAGTTCCTGAAAATTGTCAGGCAAAATCGGAATACGAATTATTAGATTGTGACGGATTTTCAATCCAATGGCTTTATCTAAACGAAGAAATATTAAAGACTGTCCCAAGTCAATTTATCGGATAATTGGCAAATCAAAAGACAACCAAAAAACAGATTGAAATAAATGTAGAATCATATGGTTCTGAATTGACAGGATAGAAATTTAAAATGAAAAATCCTGATGGAATTTCATACAGAATCATTGTTTATGGGACGATAAATAACCAACCATTATTATTAAATATCGGAACTAAAACTGATATTAACGAAACGGCTGATTTGAATGATTTTTTGAAAGGAATAATTGAAATAAAATAAAACGTGTGCCAACACTGTATATAGCCAATAGGGCGTTTGGTGGTTTACGAAAGTTCAGTGCAATTAACCAATATCACCAAATCGTTGATTTAGCTCACTGGTTTTTATTATTTTAAAGTGGTGTTCGTGAACTCACGTTTGACTTTTAAGAAATGAAAAATTTAAAAACAAAATACAACAATTTGGCTCAGTGCAAAACCGAAAGTTCATCGCTTTCTACTGCCCTACTTGCCATATACTAAACGTTAGCATCTATTAGAAATGAGCACAGCAATTACATTAGAAAGTAATCCAATCGAGAAAGACTACGAAGATTATATCTGCGCTTATTTTCAAAGTGGTGGACTATTTGTAGAGAAATCTATAATTCATCGAGAAACCGAAGAAATCCTCGAATTAGATATCATTTTCACGGACTTCGACAGTGAAAATGTAACTCGAAAGCTCGTTGAAATTAAATCAGGGAATTGGGGTTTTAGTGAGATTTTCAAAGTGAAAGGATGGTTGGTATACCTCAAAATGGATAACGGCTTATTCATAATAAAGAAACCAATAAACTCAATTGACTATTTTAAAAGAAAAGCGGATGAATTATCCATTGAGCTTATCGATAACTCAGATTTATCAAAGACAAATGAATGTTTAGATAAGTTTCTTCACCAGCCAGCAGAAGAAAAAGAAATTGAAACTTTAAGGTTCGCTTATTTACTTGAACGAAAGCTCTTAAAACGAATAAAGACTTTAAAAAAAGAAAATCCAGACAATCAAGGATTTAAAAATCTTGACGACTATTTTTTTAAGATTAATAGTGGGTCATTTTTCTCAAGTAGCCCTGTTAGACGAATTAAGCAGCTTTTTGAAACATTCATTAAATATAAAAACATCACTGCCAAAATATGTTATGAGCTTGAATCAGGTGAATATGATGATGAAATAGAAGAATTATCAAGTGATTGCTTCAAATCCCTCTTTTACAAGGCAGAAAATTTCCCTTTACAAATTGCTCTCTACATTGAGCATATGGCTAGGTTGACCATATTAAAAGTTTGTACTGAACACCTCTTAAGGAACCATAAAGAGACATTTTGGGAAGATAAATTCTCAGAGAGTTTAGATTACTTGAGCATTCCCCAAACGATAAAGAGTGGACTCGAAGTTTTGGTAAAAGAGCCGTATTTCCATCGTTACCCTGTCTTTTGGCAATTTTTCACGTATGTTATGGGTGGTTTTATTTTGACAGATTTGAGAGATGAAGAATACAACTACATTTCTGAAAACACAGGAATTCCAGTAGAAGAAATTCCGAATGCCTTTGACAGCTTTAATAAGTTATTTCCAAAACCAAGTGGTTGGATGTTTACGATGCCAAGGTCTAACATTCAGTGGCATAGGTTCTTCCCAATTGCCTTTAGTGGCGTAGGAGCAAATCACAGACGCTTCATTCACTTGAAAGAGTTTGATGAAGATAACAAGACCTATGAAGAATTGGCGAACCTAATTGATGGACAAAAAACTATGGCAGACCTAATTAAATGGAATAAACTTGGATACGAAATATTAAAATAACAGATGCTAACAAGGTATATAGTGCATACCCTGCGGGATACGCACCATATACAAACCGTTGTGTACAATTAAACCGAAATATATTTTATGCCTCCAAGAACACAATATGAATTAGCCAAAAGAAATTACAGTAGTGTAAAATATTTCCCTTTCCCTATTGAACCTGGTGCTCCATTTATGCTTACATCCAATCCTTGGAACTTTTTAAATACTTGGTTGAATAACGAAATTCGAAAAATTCAAAGAACTACTGGTAAGTCAAAAAGACTAGAAAAAAGTTTATATTTTTTAGAGTTAGCAGAAAATTTTCAGAATAGTGCTGAAAGAGCAAAAATGCCAACAAAAGGAACTTTGGTTTATTATTCAACATTGAATCTCATTAAAGTTTTTTTATTAAATTCTGGAGTTGATTTAGAAGTCTCTATGGAGCATCACGGTTTAGTTCTACAATCAAATGAAAAAAGAAGACTTAAAATTGGGACTAGTAGTGATGAAAGTGTTAATATCTTTGCAAAATTCGCTGAACTTATAAACTCACCTGTAACAGCAGGAGAATACATTGATATCAATGAAATGATATCTGAAATACCAGAAATTCACGAAATGAGTTTTAATATTGGTAAGTTGGGAACTGCTAAACGAAAATTTTTACCAGTGGAGATTAACATACTGACCAATGAAAATAGAAGAACACACCTAATTTATGAGTTAAAATTTGAAAAGAAAAATTCAAACCTAATGAAGTGCGAAAAGTTTAGATCTGGAATTTTAAATGCTAAACTTGAATTAATTTCAGACGATGGAAAATATTTAACTTATCGATCAAAGAATAAAATTAATTACACGAATAATTCTGATTCAAGTTGGAAAAACAGATATAAAATTTTACAAAAAGAAGTAAATGAAATAGGAATGTCAGTTATTCTGACAAGATCTGGTTATAGATACTATTTAAATCTCCAACCGAACAAATATAAACCGATTGTTTATTATGTGGCTCTTATGTACTATATAGGATGTGTAACAAGATATAGACCGACACTATATAAAGATTTTTTGACTGGAGAGTATCAAGCGGTATTTAATGAAACGATGGAAACTTGCAGTAAACAATTTCTTTATTACATATCAAGTTTGATAACAAAAAAGATTTGTGCTGTTCCAATGGCAAAAATAAATTAACTGTACAGAACAATGGCTATAATTCATTGTGGTTTTGTGCCACACCAAAATAAAAGTATTAATCAATGGCTGATTTCTCAGCGGAATAATCCTGTGGTTGATTCCACAACGAAATCATAGCCGAAACCGTTGTGTTTCATACCGAAAAAGCAACCGCACAAATAGTACATTTGGTTTTTGCCGATACAAATGCAACCGCACAAAAACCAAAAGAGCAGTTCCTTGCCAACGCTCACCAAGAATAATGAGAAATTGAATATGACATTAGAACAATATATTGACAACATAAACCAACGATACAAACTCGGAAATGCAACCGAACATACTTTTAGAGGAGACTTACAGCAGCTTATTGAAAGTTTAGTGCCTGAAATCAGAGCAACCAACGAACCGAAAAGACAATCTTGCGGTGCACCTGACTACATCTTGACTAAAAAAGATATTCCAGTTGGATTTATTGAGGCAAAGGACATTGGAGATAAAGACCTTGAAGGAAAAAAGAAATCAGTAAACAAAGAACAATTTGACCGATACAAAGCATCATTAGATAATCTAATTTTTACAGATTACATTGATTTTCATTTATACAATGATGGAGAATTTATCACCAAAATTGCCATTGCAAAAATAACCGAAAAAGGAATTATTGCTCTACCTCAAAATTTCGCAACGTTTGAAAATCTTATCAAAGACTTTTGTACACACATTGGGCAAAATATAAAGAGTTCTAAAAAATTGGCAGAAATGATGGCGGGCAAAGCCCGCCTTCTTGCTGATGTTATTGAAAAGGCTTTGACCAGTGATGAGGACAACCAAGAAGACAGTACGCTTAAAGAGCAAATGACTGCTTTCAAAAGCATTTTGATTCACGATATTACACCCAAAGGATTTGCAGACGTTTATGCGCAAACTATTGCTTACGGAATGTTTGCAGCTCGTTTGCACGATCCAACTTTAGATACTTTTAGCCGGCAAGAAGCAGCTGAATTAATTCCTAAATCGAATCCGTTTTTAAGAAAACTATTTGGCTACATAGCAGGACCCGATATTGACGACCGAATTAAATGGATTGTAGATAACCTAACAGAAATATTTTTAGCCTGTAATGTTGAAGAAATTCTAAAGAATTATGGAAAGACTACAAAAATGGAAGACCCAATCATCCATTTTTACGAAACTTTTTTGAGTGAATATGACCCCAAATTAAGAAAAGCCAGAGGAGTTTGGTATACACCTGCACCAGTGGTCAATTTCATTGTTCGTGCAGTGGATGATATTCTAAAAACAGAATTTGATTTACCACAAGGTTTGGCGGACACCTCAAAAACAAAAATCAAACTTAATACGCAAACTCCTGACAAGCGTTCTTCATCAGGCTACAAACAAATTGAAGAAGAAGTACACAAAGTACAAATACTTGACCCCGCAACAGGAACTGGAACTTTTTTAGCAGAAGTAATAAAACACGTAAACAAGAAATTTAAAGGACAAGAAGGGATTTGGAGTAGTTATGTTGAAAATAATTTACTCCCACGTTTAAATGGTTTTGAGTTGCTAATGGCAAGTTATGCAATGGCGCATTTGCAATTGGATTTATTGCTAAAAGAAACAGGGTTTAAAGCCACAACAAATCAAAGAACAAGAGTTTACTTAACCAACAGTTTAGAAGAATACCACCCAGACACAGGAACTTTATTTGCCAATTGGTTTAGCACAGAAGCCAATGAAGCCAACCATATTAAACGCGATACACCTGTAATGTGCATTATTGGAAATCCTCCTTATAGTGGTGAAAGTGCCAATAAAGGTGATTGGATTATGGATTTAATGCAAGACTACAAAAAAGAGCCCGGCGGAAAAGAAAAACTTAAAGAGCGTAACCCAAAATGGATCAATGACGACTATGTAAAGTTCTTGCGTTACGGTCAGTATTTTATTGAAAAAAACGGAAGTGGTGTTTTAGCTTTTATCAATCCACACGGTTATTTAGACAATCCTACTTTTAGAGGTATGCGTTGGAACTTGCTTAAAACCTATGATAAAATCTACACCATAGATTTACACGGCAACAGCAAGAAAAAAGAAACGGCTCCAGATGGTTCAGTTGACGTAAATGTATTTGATATTCAGCAAGGTGTTTCTATCAATTTATTTATTAAAACAGGAAAGAAAAAACCAAATGATTTAGGCAGAGTCTTTCATCTTGATTTATATGGTAAACGTGACTTTAAATATGATTTTTTGAATGACAACTCTGTAAAATCAATTAAATTCAAAAAGTTGCCTAATGTAGCTCCAATGTATTTTATGGTGCAAAAGGATTTTGAAGCTCAGAAAAACTATGACAAAGGATTTTCAATTTCAGAATTTTTCCCACTAAATAATGTAGGAATTGTTACAGCAAGAGACAATTTCACTATTCATTCCAAAAGAGAAAAAGTAAAAACAACGATAGAAACTTTTCTTAGTTTAGATGATGAAACTGCTCGTACAACATTTAAGTTAGGGAAAGATGTTAGAGATTGGCAAGTAAATTTCGCAAAAAAAGATTTAGAACATCATTACCCTGACAAAGGTAGTTTTACCAAGTTATCTTATCGCCCTTTTGATGATAGATGGACATTTTTTACAGGAAAATCAAAAGGATTTCACTGCTATCCAAGAACAGAAGTAATGCAGCACTTCTTAAAAGGAGAGAACGTGGGTTTGGTAATAGCAAGACAATGTGTTGGAGATTGGCGATATATTTTCATTACAAAACTCATTGGTGAATTTAATTTGACAGGCACTGCAGGCAGATATGGTTCTGGAAGTTATTTTCCTCTATATCTTTATCCCGAAAAAAACGAACAAAAAACCATTGAAGAAACAGCAGAAAGGAAACCAAACCTAAATCCTGAACGCATAAAGGAAATAGCAGAAAATTTAGGTTTAACATTTACCAACGAAAAAGAGGTAACGGAAAATACTTTTGCTCCAATTGATATTTTAGATTATATCTATGCTGTTTTGCACTCGCCTACTTATCGTGAGAAATACAAAGAGTTTCTAAAAATAGATTTTCCAAGAGTACCTTATCCAAAAGACCAAGCAACCTTTTGGCAACTGGTTAAATTAGGTGGAGAAATTCGCCAAATTCATTTATTGGAATCTTCAAAAGTGGAAGATTATATTACAAGCTACCCACAAGATGGAGATAATACCATTACGACTAAAATTGGAATTAAAGATTGGGAATTGTTTGATGAGAAGAATCAACTCGGAAGAATTTGGATAAATGAAGAACAATATTTTGATAATATTCCATTAGTCGCTTGGGAGTTTTTCATTGGTGGCTACCAGCCTGCTCAAAAATGGCTCAAAGACCGTAAAGAAAGAACCTTAGAATTTGATGATATTTTACATTATCAAAAAATTATAGTGGCTCTTTCTCAAACGGACAGACTAATGAAAGAAACTGACAAAATTGAGATTGAGTAATTATTTACCAAAATTCTTCAATGTTCTTTCAAGGTCTTTAAAAGATTTATTCACGTCTTTTATGGCTTTTTTGTTAGTACCATTGCTATCTTTCAATTGAATTTCTTGTCAGCAATTACACTTAATTAAAGCCTCATTTGCAACTTGCTTAAGTGTAACACTTATTGAGCGATTACACCCAGGACAATCAACTTTTACTGATTGTTTACTTATATCTATCATAATTAGTGCTTTTTATCTTTAGGTGGGTTTGGGTCATTCCCAAAACTATTTTTGTTTTGAATTTTTCCATCCTTTTTTAGTATGGTTAATTCTGATTGTTGATTTTTAGCAATGCCTGTTCCTATTTTTAATGCTTCTGCTTTTGTGTCTGTTTTAGCAGTTAGTTTACTACTTCCTTCACTTCTTACGCCCCAACCATCTTTGGTCGGTACAACATATTGATTTTTACCTTTTGCCATTTTACTATTACTTTTAATTTAACTCTTTAATTTCTGAAAGAAGGATTTCAGCAATATGCCCTGATTTCATCAGCATTTTCTCATCTTGCTTTTTCAATTCTTCTGCTTTTTGTTTTTCTTCGTCAGACATATCGGGCTTATATATTTCTCTTAGACCTTTACCTGTATAATAAATTAGTTTACTCATATTCTGAGTAACTCTAATTGTTCCGTAATTCACTTTTGTTCCATCATTCAGAATCATAGTTCCTGCGTGATTTTCTTTTATCTTTAATTCCATAATCCCTAATTAAAATTGTCTATAATTCTTTGCCTATCTTCATTTTCTTTATCATTCTTATGGTAAATCTCAATAAATATTATTTTATCTTCTTCTTGAAAATGAGCATATATTAAACGTAAACCTGAATTTACTCCTCTCCCTTTTAACGCTCTACAAGCAATTTTTTTCACTTTTATCACACAAGTTTCCAAACCTAAACTGTCAATATGAAAACTGAACGGAGGTCTTTCTGTAGGAGAAAATTCTAACACCTTTTTTACAACCTCTAAATCGTTCTTTAGCGTTCTATATTTTTTTAAGAGTTTTTTTAAATCTCTTTTAAATTCTGTTAATTCCTCAAAAATCATTCTTGTTCAATTTCATCTCCATAATTTCTTACAGAGTAAGGAGCATCTCTATAAAAAGCTAATTCATAATTTATTTCTTCTCCCTCTTTTGAAGCTAACCAAGGTAAATCTTTGTGAGAATAATTACTTATTGCAGCCGCAGACCAATCACTCATCTGTTCAATGACTCTATCAAGAATTTCCGTTTCACTTGCTTTCAACTCTTCTAAATCTGCTTTTTCTAAAGGTAAATAACGAGTTTGGGGATAACCGTGATATTCAGTTTTAACCCGTTTCAATGTTCCCCCCTCAATCATTTGATTGATGATTGTATTTAATTTTTGTGGAACAGGACCAAATGGTAATTTTCTATACTTTGCACCAGTTAAATGTTCTTCATATAACTCGTAATAGTTGAAATCAGAAAAATACAACAACTTATAAAGAACTGTTTCTCCTACATTTGGCTTTCCTGCACATTTTTCAAAAATGTATAATAATACATTTTTGAACTTATCAACTTTTAAATTAGGCACAGCAATACGTTCTTCAACTATGTTAGTGCTTTTTTCATTTTCATCATTAATTTCTTGATGAATCTCAAAATCCTTAGACATAAAATCATCTAATGAAAATCCTAATTCCATTGACAACTGTTGTAATTCAAGAATATTAACACTCCTGTTTCCTAATTCAATTTGAGCCAAAGATGGACGAGAAATATTAACACTCTTTGCCAAATCTTCTTGAGACAATCCCTTAATCTTACGGAGCTCAGTTATTCTCTGACCAATCTGCTTTTGTGATAATTTTGTTTTCATACCTGTTTTTTCCTTCGTTTACGCTACAAAGATACAGAATGTTTCAATATAAAACAAACTGATGTTTGAATATAGAACAGATACAAATACCTCCCTAAAGCCATACACGTTTGCAATTCGCTTAAGCCATTGCACTATCCAAAAATTGCAAAAGAGTATGTCTTTGCAAACGCTATCAACAGAACGGAAAAATAAAGTACGAAAACACAACAACGTATATAAAAAATAGTGGTTTTAGTACTTAAACGAAAATTTAATTTATAAATTTAAGGTCAGTATTAAACCGAAAAGTAAGCGTTTCAAAAATCCGCTACTATTCTTATACGAACCGTTATGCGTAATTCAGTAACCAAAAAATAGATTAGATGAAAAAATTATCTGAAAAAAATTAATATGGAAATGTGATCATGAAAAAGAAGACTAAAAATGAAAAGCCTTTAAAGGTCGATATGGAATTTGATGAAATGATGCAACGTATTTCAAGAGTAGACAAGTCGCAGATAGAAAGTAATATTAAAAGAAATAAGAACAATAAAAAACAATGATATTTTAGCTCTTGGGTTAATGTAATATATAGTTGCCTAAATTCATATCTTCTCTTATACGGAAAAACGTTATATTGTTCATAATTGTATTAGACATTGCATTTATAGTTGCCCAATCCAAATCTGGTAGTTGGATTTTTCATCTTTTGCTCTTACTATCGCTCTACAATAACAGTCATGTTTTCGGTTAAAAACATTATATCAGATTAAAGAATAAGGAAGTAGAAAAATGAACCGCAATATACTTACCGTCGTCGTCATTGCCATAGCAGTGGTTTTGGTTGTCCTGATTCAAGATAATTCCCAGGTCCGCCGCCCGGCCATGAATCCCTTGGTAGTGGAATTTAACGGTGTGCACGATTTTGCCCGATTGCGCCAGGGACACATTGATAGAGCTACAAAATATGCTCTGGAATTTTCCGACCAGATACTGAGCGAAATTCTGGCTATCCCAGATCCAGAGCGCACGTTCTCTAATACCATAGTGCCCATAGATGATATTGGTGCTGCGATTGAAGCTGTATGGAGTCCGGGTTACTTGATGGGTTCGACCCATACAGATAAAGCCATTCGGGATGAGGGACAGGAATCCAGTCGCAGAATTCAGAAATATATGACTGCCCTGGCCTTGAATGAGGATCTATACAATGCTGTAATTGCCTATTCCAAGTCTAAAGAAGCACAGCAGCTGAGTGGCTATAAGAAAAAATACCTTGATGAAACATTGCTTGATTATAAGCGCAGCGGTTTCGGTCTACCAAAAGAAAAACGTGAAAAAGTAAAACAAATTTTCAATGAACTGACGGATATTGGGTTGTCATTCAACAAAAATATTACAGAATACCAAGACACGTTATTTGTTAGCACCGAAGAGATAAGAGGATTACCCGAGAATTACAAACGGGAGCGCCTCTGGAAGGACGGGATTTACGCCATCGATATGTCATATCCGTCCTATGTCCCCTTTATGGAATTAGCTGAATCGGAAGCAATGCGCAAGGAACTTAAATTTAAATTCAACAACCGAGCCGCAAATACAAATTTAACGGTTTTAAACGATCTGATTCGTAAACGTCGGGAATTAGTGGATGTGTTGGGCTATGATACTTATGCCGCGTATCGCACGGAAGATCGTATGGCAAAAAATACGCAAACTGTGTGGGCTTTTGAAAATAATCTCAAAGCCAAATTGCGATCCAAAGCCGAACAGGATATTGCTGAAATGCTGGTGTTGAAACGGGAACGAACCGGCAGAGATGCCCAAATGATCAACGTCTGGGAGTCAAGTTATTACGAGAATCTGCTACTGAAAGAAAAATATTCCCTGGACCCTGAAGAAGTACGCCAGTATTTTGAATTCAATAATGTAACAGCAGGATTGTTCACCATTTACCAACGCCTATTTAATGTAACCTTTAAGAAAGTTAAGAACCCATCTGTTTGGCATCACGATGTTCAGATGTTTGAAGTGTTTGATAATGAAAATGATGCACTTATCGGCCGCTTTTACTTGGATATGTTTCCCCGAGCCAATAAATATGGTCACGCTGCTGCTTTTTCCGTCACCATGGGTAAAATGACGGCCGATGGATACCAAAAGCCAACCACCGCTCTGGTCTGTAATTTTCCTACACCAACAGAATTCCAACCTTCACTACTTTCACATGATGAAGTCGAGACCTATTTTCATGAATTTGGGCACCTGGTCCATGGAGTATTGACTAAGGCACCGCTGATGAGCCATGCTGGTACATCCGTAGCCCGGGATTTCGTTGAGGCACCCTCCCAAATGCTGGAAAACTGGGTGTGGCAAAAAGAATCGCTATCCTTATTTGCCAAACACTACAAGACCGGCGATGTCATCTCCGATACACTGTTGGATAAGATGATCGCCGCCAAGAATGTGAACTCCGGAACCAAGGCCCTGCAACAGGTCTTTTATGCAGTATTGGATTTTACACTACATGACGGCTTTGACCCTGATGGTGAAAAGAGCACCACTGATGTCGTTACACAGCTGCAAAATGAAATCACACTTTACCCCTACCAGGAAGGGACCCACATGGAAGCGGCATTTGGTCACTTAAATGGTTATGGCGCTGCATATTACGGTTACAAATGGTCTGAGGTTTATGCCCAGGATATGTTCTCTGTTTTTGAAGCAAAAGGGATCATGGATGCTAACGAAGGGATGCGGTACCGCAAAGTAATACTGGAGAAAGGAGGTACAGAGGAGCCTCTGGAATTAGTAAAAGCATTTTTGGGCCGGGAGCCAAACTCCGAGGCTTTCCTGAAAAGTATGGGGTTAGAATGAGGGTGGCTGTTGATTTTGTTTTTTTGCAACGATCTGTTTGATCAACCTGATAAAATTCCACCCAGGATCCCGATTCGGTATCGATGATCCAGGGTGGGCTCAATGCTGCGCCTTCAGGAGATACGATGCTAGTTACTCCGGGGACCTATTTCGAGAATATTGATTTTGAGGGTAAAGATATCATGGTCTCGTTCCTCTATTTACTGTATGATGATTCAACGTATACTGATTTAACCAATATTGAAGGCGATGAAATCACCAGCTGTGCACTTTTTGAATCCAATGAAGATGGCACGTCCATATTGAATGGTTTCACGTTACGGGGAGGTCTAGGATATTTAGCTGATTCGGATGGAGATGGAGATAGTTATAATTATGGCGGAAGTGCCATTTTCGCTTTTAGTAATTCAAATATTCCGATTCAGAATTCAATTTTATGGAATAATTCACCTCAAGAGGTGATGTTCACACCATGGGAATCTTTTAATTATATCGAGATCGAATATTCTAACGTTCTTTTTGGTGAAGACGGAATAGTAACTAACAATAATGAAAACATTGACTTTGATACAACCAATATTGAAGTACAGCCTTTATTCTGTGAACCCGATAGTGGAGATTATTCTTTAGCTATTAATTCACAATGCAGACATGCAGGAAATAATAATGAAAATATAAGAGCTTATGAGATCGGTTGTGAAGATATCTTATCAAATAACAATGACGAAATATCAAATAAGATATCAATTGGTAAAGCATTTCCAAAGCCATTCAATCCTTCATTAATAATTCCATTTTATTTGCCAAATGAATCTCATGTAACTATAGCTATTTTAAACGTATTAGGAAAAGGAATTGCTGTTTTGACCAAAAATATTTGGTCACCAGGCCAACATAATATTTCTTATAATGCTAGCAAATTCAGTCGAGTACGTATCTTGTTCGATTTTCAATAGATGAAAAGTTCAAAATACAGCAGTGATATTGTTAAAATGGTCAAACTGATCATTTTTATGTCAAGCATGTCTTGCTATTTCGGACAGGATACGCTTTGGTACGCTCTTCCCAACGCACCTGAAGCACCATCTGAATTGAAAAAACATGATGATATTTATTTCCGAGATGATACTACCGGCTGGCTGGTCACTCGTTCGGGCCAGATCTTTCATACATCCGATGGTGGAATAACATGGTTGGAGCAATTAAATGATTCTACCGCATATTTTAGATGCATTGGCTTTTCTGATGACATGAATGGAGTCGCAGGAAATTTGAAGGCGGATACTTTGGGAAATGTACTTTATCGAACTGAAAATAAAGGATTAACTTGGAATGTTGTAGATTCTTCAGCCATAAGTGGCGATATCCCAAAAGGAATATGTGGAATATATGTTGTGGATTCTTCGACAGTTTATGCTTGTGGACGTGTGTTTGGTCCAGCATTTTTTATAAGAAGTTTTAATGGGGGAAATACGTGGGAATCATTTAATATGAGTGATTCTGTTGGAATGCTGATTGATCTATATTTTTGGGATGTGGATCACGGCATCATGATCGGAGGGTCGGATGCCAACAGAGATTCTTGTAAAATGCTAATCTTATACACTGAAAATGCCGGTGATTCATGGGAGACTATTTATCAAGGTGACAGAGCTCAGGAGTGGGGATGGAAGATATCTTTTCCTACTGAATCGATCGGTTACGTTTCCATTCAAAAAAAACCATATACACCAGCAACAACGGAGTATTTTCTTAAGACCATTGACGGCGGTATGAATTGGTTCGGATTTCCATTTATGTTTGCTGGTTCAAGTGAGTCCCAAGTGTATTCCTCCCTTGCTATAGGGTTTGTTACACCAGCAAAAGGTTGGATGGGAAGCTACATCAATCATCGACCTACCCTAATAACAGAAGATGGAGGATGGACATGGACTGAAGCAACTTTTGGTCAGAATGTGAATCGGATCCGATTCTTACATCCTTGGTTAGGATATGCGGTTGGTCGAACCGTCTATAAATATGTGGACAGTACATCAATGTCTATTCAAGAGAATGCTGGTAACATACATAAATTTTCATTATCTAATAATTATCCTAATCCATTTAATCCCAGAACAATTATTCCATATGAAATACAAGTTCAGCAATCTATTGCTATAGATATAATTGATATTAATGGAAAACAGACACGATCATTAATTAATATGATACATTCACCGGGAAAATTCTCTGTAATATGGGATGGAAAGAATGATCTGGGAATGAATGTTTCTTCTGGAACTTATTTCTGCAGAATGCGGTCCAATAATATTGTTACTGCACAAAAAATTCTTTTAATACGATGATGAAAAAAGCCTCTTAATTTTGTTCTTTATTCAATTCATTTTTGGTCAAACTGGATCGGATCATCTATTAAATTTGGCAAAATCCTTTGAAATCAGTTACAAACACAAAAAAAGAAGAAGCATTGATAAAAGCCCAGGAAAAAACTGGCCTGTAAAAGGTAAAAATAATGCAAGGTCCTTTGAATTAATGGAATCGAGTTCAATTCAAAAGGGATGCCCATATATAATGTAACAGAAAACATAAATTCAGCTCGGACCATTTCAATAGATAAAGTATGGATGGAGGGGATGACCAATTGTTCTTTACAGGTCAAGGGCCGGCAGTTTCACTATCTCAATTGTTTTGCATAGACGCCTGAACACGGTCCGACTCAACAGCATCCCTGCGTCCAATTTAAGTGAAGTGGATTGAAACAATTTACATCTCGATTTCACAAAATATTCAGACACTGGTGTTTTCGGTGACAGAACAAAAGCAAGTGCTGAGTTGAGCTGCAAGCTTTGGAAAGAGGTCATATCGATCATGGAAGCGATATTCAGAGATGCAATGGTAGATTATGGCTTGCACGGATGGGATGGGTGCGGAGGTGATCATCATTGCCCTTTAGGAAGCCTTGGGTGCAACCGGAACACTTTTGATGCCCAAGCACTTAATGGAAATTCCAAGTATCGCTATCATCGGCGAATATCTCATCCAGTACCACAGGAGGTACCGCAAAATCACGGACCTGCTGATACATGTTTAATTTGATCAAATCCATGATGTAACTAGAGTAAAGATAAATCACTCCACAGGGTTTACATGGGGAAAACACATAAAATGTCTATATAGTATTTTGATCATCGGATTTCTATCCATATCTGTGCAGTTATTGTTGCAGTATCTGGCTATGCTATAAAGGATATGGAAGTGGCCATTTCAGCGGTCCATGCATTATTCTTCCGTTTTATCTAATAAAGAGAATTAAATTTTTCGAGCTTTTTTTACCAAATTTTAACTGAATTGGCGTCGTACCCAAGTGGTCTAAGGGAGCAGTTTGCAAAACTGTCAGTCATCGGTTCGAATCCGATCGACGCCTCCATTTGCCCGGGTGGTGGAATAAGGTAGACACTATGGACTTAAAATTCATTGGCAGTAATGCCGTGCCGGTTCGAGTCCGGCCCCGGGCACTCACTGTTAACATATCGATTTCATCTTTCAAATTGTTATTGAGTAGAAAAGTAGCCTTCGCAAATTTTCCATCGGAAGAATATTAACTTATATACTATATTACATTCGGTGAAGATATACATTCAATTATTTTTACTTTTACTCTTATTATTTATCGGCTGTAGCTGTACATCCGGATATATTTCTGACCAACTGCTCCCGAATAGTGTCAAGATCGTCCCCCAGGATTATCCCCTTTATGACGGGAAACTTATTTATTTCAGTGTTGCTGATATTCACCATAATCTACCTACATCGATCAGTGGCCGCGAACAATATACCTGGGAAGAATTAACAGATATATCCGGAATAGTGGTGGGGGAATATACCTTACCAAACGGGAATTATTATATTATCCAACTGGAAAATGGTGCATATATAAAGATACCCAGTTTATTATTTTTCAACGTTGTACGCTTTATTGATCAGAATAATAATTAATTCACAAGAAACTTGCACAGATATTCGCTTTCATTGTTGTAAATATAAATCAACGGAAGCAAGGGAAGATTTTTTAAAAACCATCCCTTATTTTATGTTCATTACTACAAACAGTTTTCAGCGGGGTGTATTTTTTCCAGGTAACCGCAACATCAAATGAATCGAACACGGTATTTTCCAAAGCCACCAGATGGTGTTGATGAATTAGTATCCTAAAACAATAGAATTACTTGTCAGAATGCAATAATTTTGTTAGGAAATTTTAAAGATTTTATACCATTGAACCAGATTACACTTAAATTATCGCAGTATAACACTCATGATGTTGGTGACCGCTTTGCTTGTGGTGTAATGTCTAATCTATATCGAAAAAGATGCATTACTCCAATAGGTTCATAGGTCTAGCCATTCGTGCTGGATTGAATTACCAAACTCCCTATAGCCTATTTCCACAATGATCATAGTGTCCGGTAGTGAGGTGTATGAAAAAATATCAACGGTACCTCAGGCGATATTCATTCTGATTAATTCATATGCCTGAACTTCCTGAAGTAGAAACGGTGGTCAGGTATTTACAGCCGGTTCTTAAGGATCGGCGCATTAAAAATTTCACTTCTATCTGGCCGAAAGTGTTAGGAAACTGCAGCCTAACCCATCTCCGTGATAATATAGTTAACCACCAAGTCGCCGATGTATTTCGCCGGGCGAAATACATCATTATCAAATTAAGTAATGGCTTTGTTCCCGTGCACCTACGCATGACCGGAAAATTGTATCCGTCTCAAGCAGTTCCGGACCCTAAATATGTCACCGGTTATTTTGAATTGGACGATCTATTTCTGATCTTTCAAGATCAGCGTAAGTTTGGTCGCATATACTGGTACGCTGATTGGCTGGATTTTGACTGCAAACACGGAATGGAACCATTAGCTGTGGAATTCACCAACGAATGGCTAAAGAATAACTTACATACAAGAAAACGACAAATAAAAGCATTACTGTTGGATCAGCATTTTATTGCCGGCCTTGGCAACATATATGTAGATGAGGTGCTATGGTTGGCACGAATCCATCCCCTGTCTATATCTAATACAGTTTCTATACATAAAATAAATATGTTACATAAATCTATTAAAGTTATACTTGAAAAAGCTATACGTTTTAACGGGACCACGTTTATCAATTTTTCTTTCAAGGATGGTGTACCCGGGTCTTATCGGGATCAATTAAAGGTATTCGATCGTTCCGGAGAGTTATGTGAACGCTGTAATGCAACGATTAGAAAAATACGTGTAGCCGGCCGGGGAACGCATATTTGTCCTTGCTGTCAGTGCAAAAGAGTATAATGCGTTTTTCAAAAAAACAGTGTTAATTTGCACCGGTGAGTGGCACATGACTTGGGCATTATTGGAGTTACTATTTTGAAAAACATGCACAAAGATATCAAAACAAATCTGCAGGAAGTGGACAAATTATTGATTGATACCGGTGAAACCTTCTTAAAAACATTAGATGATTTTCTGCAAAATGTAGTTAAAGGAACTAAAAAAATTTTCGAATGTCCATTTAAAGCAGACAATGAAAAGAAAAAAACGTAATTATTTTTTAACAACACATTTTTAATTACTTTATTATGATTATGTACAAAACCTTTATAATCTTAACATTATTCTTTGTGTCCTGTGTACAGTTATCCAAGGATGTGGAAATATTGTGGGATGAATATGGTATTCCCCACATTTATGCTCAAAATACAGACGATTTATTCTATGCTTACGGTTGGGCTCAGGCCCATGCCCATGGTGATCTTTTATTGCGGCTTTATGGCCAGGCTCGAGGTCAGGCAGCTGAATATTGGGGGTCTGAATATATAGAGGGAGATCAATGGATGTGGATTCATGGCGTTCCTCAGCGAGCAGAACGATGGGCTGCAGCCCAAAATGAGCCCTACCGCTCCATGTTAGAAGAATTTGTCCAGGGAGTGAATGATTATTCAACCAAATATCCCGCACGGATCAATGATCAACTGGAAGTGGTCTTGCCGGTATCGTTAACTGATATCATGGCGCATACTCAACGGGTTATTATTTATGATTTTGTGTTCAATAGGGATGAACTTGAAGAGGATATCAGCAACAGGCAGGAGATGAAGGGTTCCAATGCCTGGGCTATTGCGCCTGCAAGATCCGCATCAGGTAATTCGATGCTAGTGGTGAATCCTCATCTGCCTTGGGGTGATTATTTTACCTGGTTTGAAGGGCACTTCAATTTGCCAAATAGCAATATTTACGGGGCCAGTCTGGTTGGATTTCCGGCCATAGGGATCATGTTTAACGAATACCTTGGTTATACCCACACGGTCAATACTATTGATGGAGCGGATATCTACGAATTAACGCTTGCTGGAGAGGGTTACATGTTTGATGGCATAAAGAAACCGTTTGTCATTGATTCAATTGCATTACGAATAAAAACAGATTCCGGATTTGAATCAGAGACATTGATCGTAAAACAATCTATACACGGACCCGTTGTATTTGAGGATGATAATACTGCATTGGCTTTACGTTTAGCAGGATTAGATATAAAACAAATTCTTGAAGAACGTTGGGAAATGGCCACTGCAACCAATCTGATACAGTTTGAGGCCAGTTTACAAAATCTACAAACTCCCTTATTCACTGTTATGTATGCTGATAAATCAGGAAACATTATGCATTTTTTCGGTGGTCGAACACCAAAACGTCCGACAGGAGATTACAATTGGTCCGATGTCGTATCAGGGAATACCTCCGCCACACTCTGGAATGAGATACACACTTATGATGAACTACCTAAAGTTTTAAATCCGGAAAGCGGCTGGTTGCAGAACGCCAACGACCCGCCCTGGACCACTACATTTCCGAAAGAACTTGATGCAGATTTATATCCAGATTATATGGCACCCCGGGAGATGGGTTTTCGGGCCCAGCGTTCGGCAAAAATGTTGGCCAAAGATGCTTCCATCACTTTTGAGGAACTGGTAGCATATAAATTTTCCACCCGCATGGAGCTGGCTGATCGAATACTGGATGACCTGTTGGATGCAGCTGCTACCACCAGGAATCAGGAGATCACTGACGCTGCACATGTATTACAACGCTGGGACCGCACTACGGATAATGCCAGCCGCGGAAGTGTGCTGTTCAAACACTGGGTTGATAAAATGAATTTTCCGGAGGATTTTGCTCTCTCATGGAAAGAACAGAGTCCAACCCAACTGCCGGATGGTCTGCGGAATAGAACCATGGCCCTGCAGCGGTTACTCAACGCAGCCCAGGAAGTGCAAGAGAAATATGGTCGTCTAAACGTCGCTTGGGGCGAAGTATTCCGTTTACGGCGAGACAGTTTGGATCTGCCGGCGAATGGGGCGCCAGGGGACCCTTACGGAGTGTTTCGTACATCCTACTATTATCCAGATGCAGATCATAAGGAAATTCTCATAGGTGGGGATACTTATATAGCAGTGATTGAATTTGGCGATTCTATTCGCGCTGAGGCTGTATTAGGTTATGGTAATTTCAGCCAACCTGGTTCATCCCACAGAACTGATCAACTCCAATTAGTTTCAGATAAAAAATTAAGACCAATTTATTTCTACAGAGAAGACGTTGAAGCTCATACTATTGAAAAAACCACATTTTGAGAATTGATTATGGAAAAACTATATTTTAAACCATCAGCTGCTCATGGAAATATGACCCGGGGAGCATCTGTAGTTTTGCTGAAAGATCATAATGAGGTTAGCGGTAGAATTACCGCCGGTACAAAGTGCATTGTCACTGACATCATTCATTTCCCGACACGCTATAAAATAAAAGATATATCTGGCCAAATCTGGACAGTACCGAGTCATGCGGTTCAGCGCACTGAAGAAGACGTAACGTCTAAAAATGTGTTGGAAGGAGAAAAGCAGCCAGTCAAGAAGTCAAATTCGTAACCTGTAATCAAGAAAGTGTGCTTTTCCATTCTCGAAATTGCATTAATATGAGATCAGTGGTTATGATATTAACCACACAGTCATGTATGTGTTTTTATTTTTTGTGCACTCTGCATTTGATTTTTTCATATCCAAATATGTATTATAGCGATAAGTAAGAATCAACGATGGCAAACTCTAATAACTGTTACGTATACAATCAGAGTTTTTTAATTATCTAATATGGTGCAGGTGAATGAAATACTTGAGCCCCTTTCTGCGCTGTGGTGGCAATCACTCATTTGGGTTACGGTGATCGTCAGCGCGATCCTCATTGTATCCAAATACCTACAGCGAAATCAGATCGAAATATTGGCTAAAGTGATCGGTGTAGTGTTGATTACACGCACAATAACCGTACAGTTCTATGTAGATTACCTAGTCGGTTGGACCATTCACAACAACTTACCCCTGCATATATGTGGGCTTGCATCGATCATATCGGGGATTATCATGTTTTTTCGCCGACAGTGGTTATACGAATGCCTGTATTTTTGGGGTATTCCAGGTGCATTTCATGCTTTAGTCACCCCGCAGTTCACTCAAGGTAGAGATGGACTACTATTTATAGAATATTATATTTCACACGGTGGAATAATTTTATCCGCGTTATTTTGTACGATGTATTTGGGCTTGGCTCCACGGCCCGGTTCATGGTGGCGGATATTCCTTTATTCCCAGCTACTCATTCCGTTGGTCGGCGGCATCAATTGGCTGCTGGAATCCAATTATATGTACATTTGTGAACCACCCATTGTGAACAATCCGTTTATTATTGGTGATTTTCCGGAACATTTGATTGGAATGGAGTTTGCTGCTTTATTGCATTTTGCTATAGTTTATCTGCCATTTGGTTTGAAATATCATTTAGCCCAAAAGTCCTCTAATCCTGCAGCCGCATAACAACAGCGGTAATTTTTTATTGTTGTGAGCAGTAGTAATGATTTTTATAGTATACTTAACCGAATGCAAATAATCCGGTTCTAATCGGTGAATGGTATTCTATTTAATGGGATACAAATCACCGGGGCTGTAATGATGTTTCTATTATATTGGCTTTGGTATTATTATTTTCGCCAAATGCGTTTGCAGATTGAATCTGTTTCGGTTTAAATTCCACTTATATGTCAACACTCGTTTTGTATTTTTCTTTGGCATTGGGTGTTTCTTTCTTCTGCTCCCTGTTGGAATCTGTATTGCTCTCCATGAATCATACTCACATCAGTGTATTGGTTCGGGATGGACACCGTGCCGGTAGAATCCTCGAAGAGCTTAAAGAAAATATTAATCGACCTCTGGCAGCAATCTTATCTTTAAATACCATTGCCAATACGGTTGGGGCCGCTGGCGTCGGGGTGGTGGCCTACGATCTACTGGGTAGTAAGTGGGTTGCAATTATGTCTGGGCTACTTACATTATCGATCCTTATATTTTCGGAGATTATCCCCAAGACTATCGGTGCGCACTACTGGAAACGATTGGGGCCTTTCACTGCATATACGACCCAAGCCATGATTGCGCTGATGTTTCCCTTCGTGATATTCCTCGAAATCCTGTCCAATTGGCTGAAACCGGAGGGGAATATCGACAAGGTAACCAAGGAAGATGTAATCGCTATGGCGGAACTAGGAGAGGATGAAGGTACCATTGAAGAGGATGAAAGTACCATTATTGAAAATATCCTACGCTTGGATAATATTTCTGCTGAGGGAGTATTGACACCCCGATCCGTGGTTTTTGCACTCCAGAGGGATCTGACAGTTGGCAAAGCACTGGATGAGCACCAAAATATCATTTTTTCCCGCATACCGGTATACGGCCAGGACCTGGATGACATCACTGGACTGATACGGCGTTACGATCTACTGAAAAGTAAAGCGGAAGATAAGGTTGAGGTGACCATTAATGCACTATCGAACCCGGTCCATGAGGTCACCGAATCTGATTCGGTGAGGTCGATTCTAGACGAGTTTGTGCGTCGGCGAGAACATTTATTTGTGGTTAAGGATGAATTCAACCAGTTTGTCGGGATCATCACTTTGGAAGATGCCATCGAAACATTGCTCGGTATTGAAATTGTTGATGAAACGGATTCTGTGATCGATATGCGCAAACTGGCCGCCAGCAAGAGTAAGAGCCAGAAAATAGTATAACTCCCCGCTTACAATGAGTGGATATAAGCGAACTTAACGGGTTTGAGCCTTCCCGTTCGCTCCCCGCGACTGTTTATCCGTGTTGCATGTGAGTCAAGAACGACCTCTTGTCAATTTCTATACGAGATTGATTTCAATACCTACCAGTGAGTGAGATAGGGAGTTACTCGACCATAAGCGAGGGCAATCTTCCGTTGAAGGAGTGTGTGCAGTGCGGTAAATTCGCCGACTTATATTGAATAAGAATTGAAGGAGAGCAATATGGCAAAAGGAACATCATTTGCAGATAAGTCCAAAAAAAAGAAAGAAAAGAAGCGAATATTTATTAAATATGTAAAAAGCGTACCATCGGATAAAGTGGGATATTGGCGCTTTAATGAGCAGATGATCGGTCTGCAAGACGGCGAAAACCTGGATGATGCAATTAGACGGCTGGAAGATGAAACCCAGGCATTGGACATGAATCTTCCTGACCTGGAATCAGCAGTTAAAGGACAGGTTGCACAAACAGATGAAACAGTTAGTAACGATAAAGTTACTAAAAAGGCTAATGAATCACCTGCCGATAAACCGCAGGCGCAAGAGCTGACTACTGAAAATAAGGTGGAAAGAGGTATGACAGGAGAAAAAATTGCAGTAGAAAAGTCTGATGCAGGGGCGAGAGAGGGGGCAGAAGAACACACTATTGCAGAAAAACCAGAGACAGAAACGGAGAATGAACCGGGCAAATCTGTTGTGGAGCAATCTAAACTGCTTAAATGACCTTTGGGAGAGGTGTCCGAGTGGCTGAAGGAGCGCGCTTGGAAAGCGCGTGTACGGTTTTTCCGTACCGCGGGTTCGAATCCCGCCCTCTCCGCCAATTCTGTGCCCCTCGCGCTCCCTCTGGTCGCGAACCAAAACTAAAAAATTCCTTACCACTCCATTTTCGACGCTTCATATTTACTTTTTGATTATCTTTTGCTAGTATAGTAATAAATTAGACAATCTTAAACATACTTTATTTAAGTACAGTAGTTTATTACAATGTTTGCAAGCAAAAAATCAACAATAGCAACCCATATCAGAAAATACCGACAAAAGCTCGGCATTTCTCAAGATCATCTCTCCAAGAGACTATGATAGAATACAATCATTAAAATCGAATCAGGTGGAAACTAGAACCCAACCATTGATACTCTTTCAAAAATTGCCAAAGCGCTTGGTGTTGGGGTGGATCATTTAATACAGAAGTAGTCATGAGTGCCAAACCTCTAAATACAAATTTGAATAAAGCAGCCAAAGCTAAGAATGATGAATTTTATACGCTAATTTCTGATATTGAAAAAGAGTTAAAACACTACAAAAAACAATTTAATAATAAGGTGGTATATTGCAATTGTGATGATCCTTTTGAGAGTAATTTTTTTAAATATTTTGCTTCTAACTTTAATGCACTTGGATTGAAAAAACTCATCACCACCAGTTATATCAAGTCACCGATTGTTGGTGGTCAGTTGCCATTGTTTGAGGTTGAGGGGTTAAAACCAGAAGGAAAAGAGCCGTTTAAGATTGTAATTAACGAAGTGAAGGATCTGAACTCGGACGGAGCAATCAGCTTGCAAGATGTTGAATGTCTGTTAAGGAGTGACACTAATGTAGCTAGCCCTCTCAAAGATAACGGTGACTTCCGTAGTGACGAGTGTGTAAAGTTATTAAAAGAATCTGATGTGATCGTAACAAATCCGCCGTTTTCATTATTTCGTGAGTATGTTGCGCAATTAATTGATTGCAAAAAAGACTTTTTAATTATCGGCAATGATAATGCAAGAACTTATTTAGAGATTTTTAGGTTAATAAGAGAAAATAAGATATGGTCTGGTTATGAGCGTGTGAAAAAATTTAAGCAACCTGACGAGACGATAAAAAAATTTGGGAATGTCGGCTGGTTCACGAACCTTGATGTGAAAAAGAGACACGAGTTTCTAACATTTTATAAGAAATACTCACCAAAAGAATATACAAAATATCATAATTATGATGCAATTGAAGTTAGTAAGGTGTCAGATATTCCAGCAGATTACGATGGTGCTATGGGTGTACCAATTTCTTTTTTAGATAAATACAACCCAGAACAATTTGAAATCATTGGATCAAGTAAGACTCTTGGAAAACCAATGTCTGAAATTGCGGAAAAGGGTTCATATACTCCAGGTGGACCGCGTTTTTATCTTGCAAATAAAGACGGGACATACAAAAGACTATACGATAGAATAGTAATAAAATACAAAAAATAACATGAAAATTGAACTACAAAAAATTAAAGTCCGTGAGGTGGTTAATGGCTACATAGACAGTGCCGAAGAAGGTGTGGTTGCTTATGGTGGCATGCTTGATATTCGTCCAAAGTATCAACGTGAGTTTGTCTATAAAGATAAGCAGCGTGACGCTGTGATTGAGACCGTTAAACAAAGTTTTCCACTTAATGTGATGTATTGGATGGTCAAAGAAGACGATAACTATGAAATGCTAGACGGTCAGCAACGCACGATTAGTATCGGTCAATACGTCAACGGCGACTTTTCTCTCAACGATCGTTACTTCCACAATCTCACTAAAGAAGAACAAGACCAGATAATGGATTATGAATTGATGATTTACTTCTGCGAGGGTACGGATAAAGAACGGCTAGACTGGTTTAGAATTATCAATATCGCTGGTGAAAAATTGACAGACCAAGAAATACGAAACGCTGTCTATACAGGACCATGGCTATCTGACGCTAAATTGAAATTTAGCAAAACAAACTGCGCTGCATATTTGTTAGCAAACGATGGCGGACAATTGATAAGTGGTAAGCCAATCCGGCAGGAGTATTTGGAGACCACGCTTTCATGGATAAACAACAGTAGAATCGAAGACTATATGGCTAAACATCAGCACGATCTGAATGCCGACGAGTTATGGAATTACCTCCAAAATGTAATCGCATGGGTGAGAGAGAATTTCACGAATTACCGCAAAGAGATGAAGAATGTTCAGTGGGGCGAACTATACAATGAATTTAAAAACAAGAAATTAAATGTTGACAAACTAGAAGCCGAAATCAAAAAATTGATGTTAGATGAAGATGTAACGAAAAAGTCTGGCATTTATCCGTATGTTTTGACTCGAAATGAAAGATTTTTAAATATCCGAGCGTTTAATGACAAAATAAAGCGAGAAACTTATGAACGGCAAAAAGGCATTTGTCCATTATGTAAGGATAAAAAACGCTGGGATATTTCTGAAATGGAAGCCGATCATATAACACCCTGGCACGAGGGCGGAAAAACTGTTTCAGAAAATTGCCAAATGTTATGCAAAGAATGTAACCGCAGAAAATCAGGAAAATAAAATTATGCCAGAAGGATTAATAAAAATAGTGGATATGTTATACGGTGCATTTTCTTGGATAGATCAATTATTAAAAAATTTTGATCCGTCACTTTTCCAAAACATCATTCTGGGAGTTTTGGCAATTTTTATCCCATTCGCAATTGTCTTTTTGACAGATATTTTAAACTCAAAAAATAAAGAGACAAGGAGCGAATTTGAAAAAATGGTTTTGATTGAAGAGGTCTTAGGAGCAAAAAAATTTTTCTGGGGATCAATGGCAGGGATCATCTTTTTTGCGTTCTTTACTGGCACAAGTATTTCTAATCTTGCAAAAATATTCGTAATTGTTGTGGCGGTTGTTTTGATCATCTTCTTCTGGTTGCTATTCAAGAAAGTATTAGGGTTTTCCGAAGGTGATAAATCAAAATTTGAAAAGTCTTTTTTGAAAAAATTAAACTTTTCAAAAATAAAAATATTTAGATATAGAAACAAAACAAAAGCCGAAAAAATGAAGCGGGCTTGGAATTCTTTTTGGTCTGAAAAGTCGGAAACTAACGAAAGGGACTTTACGGACATTTTTATATCCCATATTGATGGCACTGTAAAGTGTGGGGAATTTGATTTAGCTGTTCAACTTGCGCAATATTACACAAATAACATTGAAAAACGGGATCCTTTTTCAATAGAAAATAAAATTTTGCGAAAAGTTTTTAAGTGGAACGAATTATTTTGGAAAGAAAAACAACTTTGGTTAAAAGGCGATGTCACACATTCGGAAACGGGATATTTTTCGAATTGGCATTACTTTGGTGAAGAATTTTTTCAAGCAATAATTAAGGTATTACTTAAATATGTACATGGTGCGGATCAACTATTTGTAGTATTCAAAAAACACGTTGAAGAAAAAGAAAAGCAACTAGACGAGATTGAAGATGAAAAAGAGAAAGACAAACATCGGCACTATATAACTGGACTCTTCGCAAATTTTTACCCTACCTTTTTTGATGAAATAAATGATGTACCATTAAATCATAAAATTTGGAAACATCATTTTCCCCCAGAGTGGAAGATAACAGTCACCAACAAAGATAATAGGATTACTTTGGATGAGTTTTATAAATGGTCATGGGATCGCATATTTAAAAAGAAAGAAGGAGAAAGCTATGATAAAAATTTAACAAACGTAATAAGTGGCATTTTCCCAAGTGTAGACCCAGCCCTATTTACTGCTTTTTTGATGTTGTTTTTTTCAAGTGGAATCAAACAAGCGTTAGAAAAAGAACCTAATTTTTCTATTTTTCGAGTGAGAGTGCTAGATCCTCACTCTGTCAAAGAAAGCAAAGAAGATGTGGATAAAATACTTTCTGAAAAGACGAGAACTCTAGAAATTTCGCAAAGAGATGAAACCATTCAGATTATTTTGAAATTCTTTTATCGTTGGTCACCGCTTACAATCGATAAAGATAATTTAAGCGAAGAAGAATCTAAAAATTGGGACAACTATACAGAGGATAAAAAGCGGTCAATAGTAAAAAGAGTGAGAAAGAAAAAATTAAAAAAACTAAAAACGGAAATTGCAGAGGTTTGTAAAAATTCCAAACAAAAAAAATCATACAGACAAAACTTCTTAGAGTTGATTAATTTATTACTTTTGGAAATAGAGAAATAAGGGAGTAATCGCTTGCACGCGCACGGCGCGCGCGGGAGGGTTGGAGCAAGCACAATATGATTTACTTGTGCCATTCGTTAGTTTGGCACAAGCCGCTTTTGGAGCACTACCACTAAACGTCGGGGCGGAGTGCCCCTCGCGCTTCCCTCTGGCTTTGTTTTTGCCATTTCATTAAAACATTACTTTCTATTAAAACGTTTGAAGTAGCTATTAATTTCATCGCTAAGCTCAATACCTACTCGTTCAAAACAATCAAGTAAATGTTTGTACGTATTTTTGCCACCGAGAAAATTCCAAAACTCATTGGCTACTTTAAGTTCATTTTCCAAATCTAACATACCACGCATTGTCCAGCGGTTATATGGTTCGGGTTCGTAAGGATTGTATGGAATAGCAATCAGGGTATTTATTTTTGCCTCGGGTTTATCTGCCAACATTACCGCGACCCATTCAAGCAGGGTTCGTTTAAATTCTTTGAAACCGCCGGCGTTTGGTTTAGCTGTTTTTATATCAAACAAAAAATATTCGCCTCTATTAGATTCAAACATGAGATCAATCTTGGTTGGCTTTACTTTTACCATTTCGCCCATTTTTGCAACTTTCCGTATCTTTTCAATTTCCTCTGGTTTGTTTGGTGATGCTGTCGCTGTGGTGAGTCCGTCTATAATCCGCTGAATTTCTGTTTGCGCCTCACCACTTATCTCATTTCCTACCTTTACTTGTGAAACAGCGAGTTTAAAGTTCTTTTGAGCAAGAGCAAGTGCGACCGGTTCAAAGATAGTTGTGCCAAAATTTGTGTTCAGAGAATGAATAAATGAATAAAGTGCCAAGCGATCTTTACCAAGCAAACGAGTATGGAACGGCATAGAAGCCGGCTCTGGGTTATGATTTTTAAATTTGTTTCGGATACTCGCTTTAAGTGTATCCTCAATGTCTTTAACTTGTTCTTTAGATAGAGCCATAGGATTATTCTGATTTAAAATGAAAAATTATTTCGGAATACGGATTTCGATCCCGTTCTGTTCTGTTTAATACTGGTCGCTTAAACTGATTTATGATTTTCATTTCTGATTTCTCCGCAATTTCAGGATACAGGTTATATTTATCGTTTGCCACAAGAAAAATATCGGAGTCATTTTGTAAATACTGCTTGCAATTATTTAAGACATCAGCAATCCCCTCAACATAAGAGCGGCGTGCCTCTAATCCTTGACCTTTGTAAAGGGGGCCAATCTCTAAGTTATCCTTTCTGTCGAAGCCAAAGAGATCATAAGCGTAAGCATGCTGCTCGTGATAGTCAATTTGTCCAACATACGGTGGTGAAGTAAATATGCCACGGATTTTTTTCTTTTCCAATAATTCATGAAATGCTTTGTTTCGCTTCCTTATCTCCAAAGCAATATCAACAGTGCGAGAATCCGCTGGTAATACAGTAAAATGTGCCGGTGCTCGCAGGCGGTCAAATTCTCGCAGTCGTGAAAGTGTATCGTTTGCATATCTATCAAACCAATACTTTATGAAATAAAGAGGTTTACAGATTTTCTTATGCTTCCAACAGTAGTAAGTAGTTAGTTGCGGTTCCTTGAGCGTGGCAAGATCAGAATGTGTTGTTGCTCGACACGAGCGAATTGTACGGCTAAGAATCACAGCTAACGCTTTTTTGTTGGGACTATCCTTAATTTCTCTAATAAGATCAAACGCAAAATCAATCTCCTTTCTCACATTTTGGCAATACCATTTATCAAGAAAACTATCAGCTTTAGCCTGCTTCAACTCAACGCCATACTTTTTAACTAATTGACTGTAAATTTTCAAAAATGCCCTTTCCTTTTCTTCTGCGTGCTTATTTTCATCAATTTTCCTTTGTTGTAACTGATACTTAAAGTCTGGACTTGGAAAATATTCGTTATTAAACTTATACATCTCCTGTAAAATTTCTTGCTCAAAGGCAACAATACTATTGTCGTATTCGTAGCTTATGATTGCACTTTTAATGTAATCTATCTCTTGCTTGAGGGAATTAAAATCGTATGCATAAAGTTTTACATTACTAATCATGCAGTTGAAATGCGACACATCAATCCCAATTGAGTGAGTACCTATTTCGTTTGCTTGCACTAAGGTTGTACCCGAACCTGAAAACGGATCTAAAACAATATCACCCGGCTTAAAGTAAACATCAGTTTTGAAATCGTCTGTGTGGTCGTCAATAAAATATTGAACAAGTTGAGGAATAAATTTCCCCTTGTATGGGTGTAATCGGTGAACATGCTTTGTTGTGTCCTTCTCTCTCAAATGATCAAAAGAAAGCGACCAATTCAAATCATCCCCAAGTTTCTTTTTCCAATTGACCTCTCTTTTACCTCGCCAAGATTCGTAATATTTTTTTAAATCATTTAAATCGACTAGGGTGGGACCATTTTCTCCACATTTTTTTACCTTGCCATACTGCACAAGGTAGGAAATATTTGTTGGCGTTACCTCTTTATCGAGATAATTAGTCGCCCATCGTGATGCTTCATTAATTGTGACTAAAGACATAATATTAATTTTATCAAATTTCTTTTCTTAAAACGCCAACCACCTTACCTTGAATGACGACATTAGTTTCGTAAAAGGGCTTCATTGTATGATTGGCGGGGACGAGTTTAATTCGATCTTTTCTCTGTAAATTTTTATGTTGTACGGAATAGATATGCTGGTGTGCCCTTGGCACAGAAATACCAAAATTATCGGCAATTTTCACCATTGAAGGAGAGTAACCATTCTCGCGACGATATTATCTCGTAAAGTGGAGTATTTCTGCTTCGCGTTTGGTTGGTTCGCTTAGCTTAATACTTGACTTCTTCTTCATGACCTTATTATAATACCTAAACATAACCTAAACAAGTGGACTTAGTTAAAAAAGTTGAGTCAAAGTTAAGCAACATGGTGTATTTTTCCATATTCAAGTAGGTGTCCAGTATCCTAAAGCTGAATGTAGCCTTTGGCGGTTGTAAAACACCTCTATGTATTCAAATATGTCTTGTGTTGTTTTTTATCTAGTTTGATACTTATCATTCTTACGCTTCTTGCGGGTAGGTATGTAATATGCAGGAGCGCTTAATTAATCTTGTATTTTATCCTTAATAATAATTAAGGTCATGCATTGCTCATGATAAGAGTTAAACAAAGACCTGTATTTGGGCGGCTCGTTAAGGGACGTTGCCGTGGCATTGATCGGCTAACGGGGAGTGAGGTCAGACTAAAAAGTTCAAGGAGATAAGGAACGATGGAAAATGTAAAGCGTGTGATTGGCATGTTGCTGATCCTGATTTCGTTCGTGATTGGGGTGCACTTCGTCATCCAGTCCGTGTACGATTCCGGCGATGTGTGGTTCATACTCGATTTCGTCATGTTGGCGACGGTCGTGCTGGTGTTGATCGTTAGCTACGCTAGGAAACGCGCGTATGATGCCGAGAACGACGGTCTCCGTACCGCGGGTTCGAATCCCGCCCTCACCGCCAGTTGGAAAATTGGCTGGCGAGTGTTGGCGAAAAGCACCCCATTTTCCAACTGGCGGTGTGCGTTCGAAAAAAATCGAACTGATTTTAAGGGCGGTCGACCTACCGTTTCGTCGCGCTGTACACCGGGGAGCACAAGGAGTGCCAGGTGGTGGAGCTAGCCGCTATTCGCATCGCGTTGGACGCCTTTCCGGTGTTGCTGCGTCCAGAGTTTATCAAAGGTGTCCGCCCGTTCGGAGGCATCTTGGCCCGCGCCGGCATCGCTTTCCATGCCAGGCCATCAGGATTCTTCCGGCTCGAGGCCGACGACTTCATCGCTCGGAAAGCGAACATAGCAATTGGCGCAACGCTCTACGGCCGGGTGAACGAACTACGCGGCGAAGGCGACGTGCTGCTATGCGAGAGCGCGGAGATGTTGCCGCGCGCCTGAACGCCCTCAACCCGGCAACCCCAAAAAGAGTGTACTCACAAAAATTGGTGTTTGTGAAATAGGAAATGAAGCGGGGGGGGGGGGCTGTTTGTTGCAGTCACCCCGTTTTCTCGCTTTTTGTACTTTTTTGGTCTTTTTCGACCTAAAAGGGTACACCCCCCGTTTATACTTTTGATAGTAGGTAATCTGCCCTGAAAATATAACCGAATAGAAAGATGGATCTATCGTTAGCTTTCTTGTAAAGCCAACAAAAAATTCTGGAAATGTAAACAGCTTTTTATCGCGCCCCCTAGTTGGCCGCTGCCATTATCTCAGTACCGTCCCCGGAAGTAATGATGAACCGCTGCCGCCCGTTTGATTGAATAGTATTCCGCTAAAGCTGTTTATCGGCAATTGATCAAAATCAATATTAACTGGTTATCTTTCAATTCTTACATTAATCTAACATTTATGGGAAAAGTATAAAACATAGGTTGCACATTTCTCACTATACAAATTCTAAACTATTATTTAATACAATTCTGTTGATTACAGTGTCGTACTAGTGAGCCTTCAGCTAGACGATTGTTAAATTTAAGTTTACTTACCAAATAGCAAAGAAGACAAAAACGTTCACAATTGAGTAAACCGGCATCAGCCACCAGGTGCTGCATGACTGTACTTGAAAAAAGTTAGTTAATATCGCCATTATGCTCCTGAGTCCCCATGGATAACTGTTAAATTGTGGACACGTCCGTGCCACCTAACCCAATGTCTTTACCACAGTGTTACGCCTTGCCAACCGTCTATTTAGCAGCCTGTATGGGCGGCGTATACTTGCCTTAATGTAACTTGTCACGTGCATCCTGGCTTCATTCTTATTAGTTTGTTCATCTGCAGCTGTGCTCCCCGGCACCATGTTGACCTGGATTTGTCTAGGTTGTCCGCCGCCAAAGCCGAATACGATGAATATATTATTAAACGAGCGCTGGGGTTACACCGGTTGGGTGGAATCGCTGAAACCGATTCAAGCTACGGTATTATCGCCGTTCATGGTTTCTACCCAAGTAATTGGTCCACCAAGGGCTGGGAATGGGTAGCACCTCTAAAAGAACTAGGGCAGCAAGGGGTTCCGGTGTGGTTCTTCCGTTACGACTGGAATGCCTGCCCCAAGAAGTCAGCGGCGTTTCTTCAGGGGACACTAACTCAACTGTTTGCAACCCAACCTCATCTAGACTCCCTGTGGTTGGTGGGGCACAGCTTAGGGGGAAAGGTAGTCGCTCTCCTGGCGGAGAATTGGTCGTTAGCACAACCCGTAACCATCCACGCAGTGGCCGCAGCATTGGCCGGCATAAACTCTTTTCAACTTGGATGTCCACATTCTGAACGGACGGTTTATACCATCAGCCCTATTGTACGATTTATTCAGTGGCAAACTGTCCACAAACAGGACGGAGCCTTTAAAGATATGCCCCAGGATCCCCAGAACGTTCGCCTCACTACCGGCCGTCAGATCCGCTTACCAGAGTCATGGGAGAGCTGGCGCCTAGGACACAACCGCGCTTTGCTTTACGTTTGCAGTGGCCTCTAGCCGTACCGGACCTTTTTCACCATTCAGTTTAGGCTAGGTTAACAATTCTTAATTATGTTCATCTGTAATTTTTACACTGATATCAAGTACGGAGCAATTATGCCATCGCATACACCACCCGAATTCACACCATTTTGTGCTTTAATCCACCCTTATTATGTGTCCGAATGACCGTTCTCGGTAAAGTGGCGTGGATAGTGTGGGCAGTTTGTCCTTGACTTCAACCCAACGGAAACGAATTGCGATGATTGATCTTCTGAGAAATGGGTCAATTCTCATGGAAGCATCAACACAAAAAAGAAACAGTCGATTCATAAAGATGTTGACAAACGAACACTTGATTCCTTACTCTTGAAGTGTAGGAAAGTAGTGTTTCTCAACCGTAGTTCGAGAGTCCGGTCAATATCATATCACCAGTACCATTGGAGGGAACGTGAAGGTGTTCGTTCCGTACCCGTGCCTCCAACATATCTACCATTTCAACCATTTAGACATTACCATGAACCTCTGTAATGATTCCATAAGCGATTGCACCGCTAGTGTGAACCACATCCAAAGTGTAATGAACGGTTTGAGAAACACAGCTACCTTGACTTCCTTCAGTCGAACCGTAAGAAACGATAAATCCGTTGTCTAGAATAAAAAAACACGAGCGTTGGATGAAGCATGCGCTGCAACAGGCCCATAACGCTTTTTTAAATGATGAAATTCCCATTGGGGCGGTCGTGGTGCAAGATGATACGGTCATTGGCCGGGGGTATAACCAGCGGGAAACCTTACGGGACCCCACCGCCCATGCTGAAATCATTGCCCTAACAGCTGCAGCTAATACTCTGCAGGCTTGGCGGCTGGATACTTGCGTGTTATATGTTACCAAAGAACCCTGTCCCATGTGTGCCGGAGCTATTGTTATGTCCCGCCTAAAAATGGTCGTATTTGGTTGTTATGATGAAACAATGGGCTGCTGTGGATCATTGTATCAACTGTGTGGCGACCCCCGTCTGGGCAATAAGATCGCCGTGCATGGCGGTATTCTTCAAGATCAATCCCTGACCCTGATACAAAAGTTTTTTCATTTGCAAAGAAAGTCGTAATTTTTGCCACGGAGAGGTGGCAGAGCCTGGCTGAATGCGCCGCACTCGAAATGCGGTATACTCTTTGAGTATCGGGGGTTCAAATCCCTTCCTCTCCGCACCGTAGTATGAATGAATACCGTAAATTAACCCGCAACGACTTTGATCACAAAATTACTGTGCTCACCAGATGGGCGGACATGGATGCCCTAGGACACCTGAACCATATCAGGTATTTAACCTATATGGAAACAGCTCGGGTGGATTATTACACTTCGTTGGGTTTTGGTGAGGTCCGTCGAGATCAGAATCCCAGTATGATATTAGGGGGTATGAAAATTCAATATATTCACCAGGTCAGCCATCCGGCCGCGCTGGATATTTTCCACCGCATTAACCGCGTGGGAACAAAAAGTTTCGATTATTTAGGTGCAATATTTTTAAAGGATTCAGACCACCCGGTTTGTACGGGTATTTTTCATATCGTTACCTTCGATTATAAAAACCAGAAAACGGTCGTAGTCCCTCAAATCATCCGTGACCGCTGTTGGCCAAATGAGTGATTTTTCTAATAATGTCCTCAGTGACCTGATTCATACCCGCCTTATTGACCGCCTGGCCTACGCCCATGACGCCAGTATATATCGCGTAGTACCGATAGGTGTAGTGCGCCCCCGTAATGAAGCAGATGTGATTGCCCTGTTGCACCATAGCAATGATACCAAAACACCCATTACGTTCCGTACCGCTGGGACATCACTATCTGGGCAATCGATTGGTCCGGGCTATATTGCAGAGACGGTTAGGGACTGGAAACAGTGGAAAATACTGGATCAAGGCCAAGCAATCGGCCTCCAGCCCGGTGTGATCGGTGCCCATGCCAATTCATATTTAGCATCTTACAATCGTAAAATCGGACCTGATCCGGCATCAATCGATTCCTGCATGATCGGAGGTATCGTAGCCAACAATTCTTCAGGTATGGCTTGCGGTGTTGAAAATAATACTTATCACACTATGCGTAGTATCCGCTTCATCGTTCCCGATGGCAAGATATACGACACCGCTCGCCGGGCAGATTACCAGAAGTTCGTTGTAGAACAGTATCCACTAGTTCAGGGCATTAAATCTTGCCAGAAACAGCTAAAAAATAATCCGACACTAAATGAGAAAATCCGGCATAAATACCGGATCAAAAATACCCTCGGTTACGGGCTGAACGCATTGATTGATTATGAACATCCGTTGGATGTGTTTGCCCACTTGTTGGTGGGGTCGGAAGGGACCTTGGCATTTATTTCCGAAGTTGTGCTCAATACCATTCCAGATCCTCCTTACAAATCTACGGGCTTGGTTATTTTTGATTCGATGATTTCCGCCTGTGCTGCTGTCCAGTGTTTAAGCGAGAATGGCGCTATCGCTTTGGAAGTGATGGATCACTCCTCTTTGCAGACGGTTAAGTATCTTGATTACCGACCATTTGATGCGACTATTCTTGCACCGGGAAATGCCGGCTTGCTGTGTGAATTTGCAAGTGCTAATATTGAAACATTAAGCCGAATGGTCAAGACCGCTGAATCCGAAATAGAAAAAGTGGGGGGGCAGATTGTAGCTCCCTTTAGCGCTGATGCTGTTATACGTGAACGATTATGGAAACTGAGAAAAGGACTGTATCCAACTGTGGGCGCCATGCGGGTTTCCGGTACCAGCGTAATTACTGAGGATATTTGTGTTGATCCCCATCATTTACCCCAAGTAGTGGATGAATTGCATGCCGTGTTTCGCACATGGAATTACCCCGATGCGGTTGTTTTCGGTCATGCTAAAGATGGTAATTTACATTTCACTGCATCCATCGACTTGAATCATGCCAATGGCACAACCCAACTGGATGGTATGATGAAGGATCTGGTGGATATCACTGTGAGGCGCTTCAACGGCTCCCTGAAAGCCGAACACGGCACGGGGCGAAATATGGCGCCATTTGTACAAACAGAATGGGGGGGAGTTCTCTATGAAATGATGTGGCAGATCAAATCCTTGGCTGATCCCAATCATATTCTCAATCCCGGTGTACTGCTCAATGATAATGTAAAAACACATCTTCAGAATCTAAAACCGATGCCTCTGGTTGCTTCATCAGTGGACCTTTGCGTAGAATGTGGATTTTGTGAATCGGTCTGCCCCTCACGAGATGTGACCTTGACTCCGCGGCAACGGATTGTAATCGCTAGAGAAATTCAATACCCAGAGCGGACTCCCGTAGAAATCGATGAATTGACCCGTGATTTTACTTACGCCGGTATGCACACCTGTGCCACCGATGGACTTTGTGCAGTTCAATGCCCCGTCAACATTGATACTGGAGCCTACATTAAAGTACGAAGAAGTGGACAGCATTCCCTGTTATCAGAACTGATTGCAAGCTTTTCAGCCCGATATTTTTCATTAGTTCAACGCATATTTAAAATTGGTGCCCACATCAGTCATTTTATTGGCCAAGAAGGAATGCAATTTTTTATTAAAACCGTTCAAAATGCTGACCATTCATCTCAATCTCCTGGAAAATTTTCTTTACCCACAATCAACACTAAAATAAACACATTTACATCTGGCTGCGGTGAGCCGTTTATATATTTTCCATCGTGTATCCATCGTATGTTTCGCTCCGATAACAACCGATCATTGATTTCAGATTTAATGGCTATTGCAGAACCGCTATCGGTTGCCTTGTCAATACCACAAACGATTACAACCATGTGCTGCGGTATGCCCTTCGCCTCTAAAGGGTATGACCGGGCTCACCAACGGATGGTCCAACACACGATCGATCAATTATTTACTTTAAGTAATCATGGTGAATTGCCAATATTAATAGATATGTCTCCCTGTAGCTATCACATTAAAAATTTGCATGATATGAAAAATACCAATTATGATTTACTGCAATTTGTCGACCTCACTGACTTCCTTTACGAGCGGAAACAACTCCTGGCGCAATATAATAAATTACGGGAGACCATATTGATCCATCAAACATGCTCCGGTCAAAAAATGCAGCATCAGGAAAAGTTTACAGAAGTTGTGAAATCCATGGCGAAAAACGTTATCACCGCTGCTTATGATGGGTGCTGTGGTACTGCCGGAGATAAGGGCATTTTTTACCCGGAAATGGTCTCCAGTGCATCCCAAAATTGTGCGAACGCCTTTCCTGAATATCCCGCTACAGCCCGGGGTGTATCCAACAGTCGGATGTGTGCCGTATCCATGTCCGCTGCTACTGGCGTTAAGTTTGACTCAATAATTTCACTAGTGTACGAAACATTAACTCAATAGAATGAGAATTAGTGTACTTGATGAATTCTGCAAATAAGCTAAATTTAATTGGATGAAAAACTCATATAAGAGGTTTATTACGAAACCTATTTTAGTCTTGCAGCAACTCATCACCAGCGTAATAATAACGTCAACCCCTTTGATTTCGGTAATCCGTTATTGAATATAGTGTTGGATTACCGGGTGGGTTCTGCAGTAAGTAAAGGTACTAATATTATCTGTAACTTTCAGCAGTTCTATAAGGCGGACACGTTACAAGCGAATTGGCTGCGGTATAACAGAGCATCATTGAAACTATATATATCTATTAATGAGCAAGGTCACTATTGAAGAGGATGAAAAAACCGTGTATCGTTATGATGCCAGTGCACGCACATTTAAGAAGGCAGCAATTTTATTGCTGTTTTTAGCCGGAGGAATGATGATCTTTGCGGTTGTTTGGTTTAGTTATTATTAGAGGAAAAAATGAATATTAAAATTGAGTATTGTAACGTTTGAAACTACTTACCAAAAGCGGTCAGTTTGACTGGAACAGTATTAGAAAAATATGGGACCAACATTCAAGAACTTATGCTGGTCCCGTCCGGTGGTGGAGTTTTTGAAATTACCCTGAATAATAAACTAATTTTTTCCAAAAGGAAACTGGACAGGTTTCCGAAAGATGGTGAGATAATTGATCTTATCAATTCTGAAAACCGACAGTAATGGATGAACCGACAAAGGTGGAAATAGCCAAAAAGAAACGATTAGGTTTATTCAAACGAAAGAATAGAAAGAATAAAATGTTTCCTAAATTAAGTGGTATTCTTTTTACGAATGTCAGTTTGCTTGACGTCGTAATTCGCACCTAAATTTAAAATCTATTGTAACGGGGTCGTAGCTCAGTTGGGAGAGCGCAGCGTTCGCAATGCTGAGGTCGGGAGTTCGAACCTCCTCGGCTCCACAAAAATAAAGGAACCATTAAAGCGCAAGTATTTTGAAAATGTGGTCGTGCTAGATGGGGAGGTAGCGGTGCCCTGTAACCTGCAACCCGCTACAGCAGGGTCAATTGCCATAGTGCGGCTTAAGTTGAGTTGCTGATCTGTAGCAAGTGGTGTCGAAGTTTCAACCCGCCGAACTGGACGCGCATTGAATCCCGTCAGGACCGGAAGGGAGCAGCGGTAGGTGCCGCAGCCATGTTCCGCCGGATATCTGAAATGGAGCTAACTGTTGTTTTGAAGCAATGTCCAAATAAGTCAAACTATGGTGCACGACCAATTCTATAGAAAATATGGCATATCAGGTATTATCATTAAAGTGGCGCCCCCAAACATTCGCGGATGTTATGGGGCAGGATCATATCACTCAAACATTAATTAACGCCTTTAAAAAAGACCGTATCGCCCAGGCTTATGTGTTTACCGGCCCCCGCGGTGTTGGAAAAACAACAATGGCCAGGCTGATGGCCAAAGGTCTTAACTGTACACAACCTGTTGATCATGAGCCATGCAATTCCTGTTCTAACTGTCAAGAGATCACGAATAGCCGGAATATCGATGTCTTGGAAATCGACGGCGCATCAAATCGTGGTATCGATGAAATTCGTCATTTGCGAGAAAATATCAAATTTTCACCCATGAATGGCAAATTCAAGGTGTATATCATCGATGAAGCGCACATGTTGACTAACCCGGCATTCAATGCTCTATTGAGAACATTGGAAGAACCGCCCGCCCACGGGAAGTTTATTCTATGTACGACAGATATTCACAAGATGCCGGCAACGATTATTTCTCGCTGCCAGCGGTTTGATTTCAACCGCATCAACTCCAGGGCTATAAGTGAGCATATAAAACATATTTTGGATGAGGAAAAAATATCCTTCGATGATGAATCAGTAACCGCTATTAGCCGCAAAGCAGACGGTAGTATGAGAGACGGCTTAAGCCTATTGGACCAAATCATAGCATTCGCTGGTGACAAAATCATATTTGATGAAATAACACTAATTCTCGGTATTATCCCCTTCGAGATATATTTTTCCTTAACATCTGCGATCAACACAAAAAATGGAGATGAACTCCTTGTCGTGATAAAAAAGATTCGCGACCAAGGAGCACCATTAGAAGATGTCATAAATGGCTTGAATCAACACATCCGCAATATGCTAATTGCTACAGTTACAGGCGGAGCAAAAACTCTCGAGGTGAATACAGAATTACAGACACGATATATGGATGCGAGCACAAAATGGGATCGTCGTGATCTAATGCGTGTTGCAGAAGAATTCAGTAAACTGGAAACGAATATTCACCGCGTGGCTCAACCCCAAATCTTTTTTGAAATGGGTTTATTGAAGCTGCTGGAAATGGATAAATCTGTTAAAATTGATGATCTTTTAAACCAAATGGGCACTCCGCAAAATGAGAATCCGGTGTCGACACAAACGATTAAAGTCAATTATCCTCCTGCTGTAAAGTCCCCTAAAGAAAAAAAAACTATTGAACTAAAAATTTCTGATAATAAAACATCAGTAGAATCAACTCCAAAGCCTATTGAAAAGCCCAGTGAAAATCAACGAAGCCAGTTTAATCTTGAGCTAATTAAGAGAGATTGGCTGCAGGTGATCAATAAGATTGCAAAAATAAAAACGTCCGTATCCATGGTTTTGGAGCATACTTTACCCATTGACCTAAATAATAGACGGTTGGATGTTGCAATTTTTGATCAGCCTAAATTTAGCCAGGGTCGTCTAGAACGTAATCGAACACTCATCGAAGACACGTTTGCTGATGTATTTCACGAAACAGTAAGTATGATATTCCATATTAATGAGGATGTTGAAGAAGATATTAAACATGAAATTCCCGACATATCGGTAGAGAATATTAACAGCGACCCTGTGGTCAAAAAAGTAATCGAATTATTTGATGGAGAAATTTTAAGGTAATAAGTCCAAATGTTCAACAAAGGTATAGTTCAAAAATGTTGAAGCAGGCACATCTAATGCAATCCAAGGTTGCCAATATTAAAAAAGAATTGGATCGGATCATTATTGAAACATCAACTACTGGTCACGAAACGGTACAAAAAGTTGGAAATGTTGAACTAATTACCATTGAACAGTCGGATAAAGCACTTCAGGAGGATACGGACATTATGGAGGAAGGTCTGATTTTAACGATCAATAAAGCGTTTAAAAAAGTGCAGGCTTTAATAAAAACTAGTATGAATGTACTACAGGGAAGATGTTCGGCGATTTAATCCTAAAGGGAATGTGAATGGGTTCTATCCCGCCATCACTTGAGCAATTAATTAAGGTGTTTGCTCGTTTTCCCGGTATTGGTAGGAAAACGGCGCAACGCATGGCGTTTCATATATTGAAATCTGATAACAAATTTGCTGTTAAACTTGCCCAGGCAACGATGGACGTAAAACAAATCATTCAGCAATGTGCTTTATGCGGCGGTATTACGGAAGATGATCCCTGTGCAATTTGTACGGATACCCGTCGCCAGAGTGATGTACTGTGCATTGTTGAAGAGCCAAATGATATTTATACTTTTGAGAAAACAAATAGTTTTCGGGGCAAATACCACGTATTGGGCGGGGCCCTTTCACCAATGGATGGGGTAGGTCCAGACGATCTACGAATAAACAGTCTGTTGGACCGGGTCAATGACAATATGGAAGTTATTTTGGCCACAAATCCCAATGTTGAAGGGGAAGCGACCGCGCTGTACATAAGTAAACTTCTAAAAGAAAAAGGTGTAAAATCCAGTAGACTAGCCCGTGGCTTACCTGTTGGTAGTAATTTGGAATATATTGATGAAGCAACACTGGTAAGAGCGATTGAAGACCGGATATCATTATGACACTTAACCTACCCAATATCCTCACCCTTTTGCGGATTGCGTTAACTCCAGTATTCATTATTTTACTTTTTTATGACCACCCTTATGCAAAATTATGGGCTTTGGGTACATTTATTGTAGCATCGATCACTGACGCATTCGACGGCTATTACGCGCGCAGGAATAATGAAATCACCGATCACGGTCGCTTCCTGGATCCACTGGCAGATAAAATTCTGGTATCATCAGCCTTAATTTCTTTTGCTGTACTGGATGTTATCCCGTACTGGATGGTTGCTTCAATAATTTTCCGCGATATGTTTGTGACCGGGCTACGGGTAGTCATGAAAAACAAAGGTTTAACCTTAATTACCAGTAACATTGCCAAAACCAAAACAACCGTTCAAGTGGTTATCATTGTAAGTATTCTGATTTATCTTGGTATTTCTTCAAAGCCTCTTTATTTTTTATACAATTATGTTAGGATGATCGAAAATTATAATCTCATTTATCTGCTAGCCTTGCTTGCAACCATTTTTACTGTATATACTGGCTTCAGCTATTTGTACAATAACCGATCTTCACTGCGGCAGTTTCTTTCTTAATTCATATTAATGAGTTCCATATCTCACTGGATTGCAACTGTATTCAATCTCGGCAGGATTCCTTTTGCACCGGGAACTTGGTGCAGTGCGTTGGCGGTGTTGGTCTGGTATTTTTTATTGAATGATCTAACACCAATATTTTTCTTAATCATTATCGCTGTGGTTGTCGTGTTGGGTGTCGTGACATCCGAAACAATCGTAAGAAGAATGAAAAATAATAATGACCCATCGGAAATTGTGATTGATGAGCTGGCCGGACAATGGTTGGCGCTGGTAGGGATCCCACACACACTTGGTTACGGGGTTGCAGCCTTTGCTTTATTCAGAGTACTGGATATTTTGAAACCACCACCACTCAATTTGCTGGAAAAAATGCCTGGAGGTTGGGGCGTCATGATGGATGATGTGGTTGCGGGTGTACTGACTTGTATAATGCTAAATCTTTACTTGTTTGTATCGTGAATATCGCATTGATAAGCATCGGTAATGAATTGTTGATCGGTAATACCGTTAATACCAATGCTGCATGGATCGGCCAACAGGTCATTGCCTATGGCGGTCGTGTAAGTTGGCACAGGACGATCAGCGATAGCGGTGCAGATATTTTGGATGCGCTCGGATCAATACCATCGAAGTATCCAATTATCATTATTACCGGCGGACTGGGACCCACACATGATGATGTTACAGCACAGGTACTTTATGATTTTATCGGTGATACACCAGTTTTTGATGAGGAATATTGGAAATTATTAGAACGAAGATTCGAGGAACGCAGTCTCAAATTACAGAGAATCAACCATAACCAAGCCCTCCGTCCGCAGCATGGAGCTATAATTCCCAATGCTCTGGGCTCGGCTCGCGGACTGCATTTCCAGCATAAAGATCAACACATCTTCGCCCTACCTGGTGTGCCCAGTGAAATGAAAGGCATGATGGATTCAACAATATTGCCATTCATAAAAGAAAAAAACGGTAGAGCAATTATTTTAAAGACCATCCGCACCACCGGTATCATGGAATCTACTTTAGCGGAAAAATTGGCGGATATAGTGGATAAAACTCCGAAAGGACTCAACATCGCATTCTTACCTAAATTTACTGGTGTGGACATTTGTTTGCTGGGTCAGGATCAAACACTGATCGATAAAACAATGGTGGTGATCAACAAATTTGTCAAAGAATTTATTTATGGGTACGATGAGGAATCACTGGAAGAAGTTGTTGCAACACTTTTAAAAAGGCAAGCGCTATCCATTGCTACTGCGGAATCCTGTACAGGCGGATTGATCAGTCATAAACTCACCAATGTTTCCGGTAGTTCCGATTATTATGTAGGTGGTGTTGTCTCTTACAGTAACAATGTAAAAATTAGATCATTACATGTTCAACAAAAAACGTTGGGTGACTTTGGTGCAGTTAGTCCGCAAACTGCTGTTGAAATGGCCAAAAATGTGCGTAAAATGCTCAATGCGGACCTGGGTCTTGCGGTGACCGGGATTGCCGGTCCTAAGGGTGGCACTGAAGAAAAACCGGTGGGCTTGACCTATATTTCCTTGGCAGATGACCACTGTACCATAGTCAAGGAATTTCGATTTTTAAAAGACAGAAAGATTAATAAGGATATAAGTTGCCAGGCGGCATTAAATATGGTACGCAGGTACTGTCTAAAATGAATAAGCGATTGTTGCGCACATTTATATCAATACCTGTACCACCGGCTATTATACCACTGCAAAAAAAATTACAACCAACTATTAATGCACATAGCAGGGAGATCAGATGGATCCCTAGTGGAAATCTGCACCTGACTCTAAAATTCATTGGCGATACTCCTGAAGATGATGTCAAAATCATCAATTCACTCTTAGCAGATAAAGTAAAAAAAGTTACAGCGATGAATTTATTTATTGCGGGCACCGGGTGTTTTCCTAAACCGGAACGACCGCGTATTTTATGGCTAGGTTGCGCTGGTGCAGTTGAAGAATTGCAAAGGTTTGCACATAGAATTAACAAAGCAATGGAACCATTGGGTTATCCGATACAGGAACAAGAACACATCCCGCATTTAACACTTGCCCGAATAAAATATCCCCAAAAGAAGACACCCCGAATCAAGGACTTTTTGAATTACAAATATGAACCAATAAAACTCAATGTCAATAAAATTCACTTCATGAGTAGTCAACTCTTTTTAAAAGGTTCAGTATATACTATTTTAGGTACACACTTTTTAAAATAATATATTATAATGGAGATTTTTTAAGCATGGATAAAAAACGAGCTAAAGCATTGGAATTAGCAAAAGCCCAAATTGAAAAACAATATCGGGGAGAAGAGTTATTTGTACAATTAGAGAGTCAAGCAATGAATGTCAGAGAAAATACGATCTCTACAGGGTGTCTATCTTTAGACATTGCCCTAGGGGTCGGTGGTTTACCCAAAGGTCGGGTGACTGAGATCTACGGTCCTGAATCTTCTGGTAAAACAACGCTTGCACTGCATATTGTTGCCGAAGCGCAGAAAGCCGGTGGTCTGGCTGCTTATATTGATATGGAACATGCTTTGGACACGGAATACATGAAGAAACTAGGCGTGAATACCACAGAACTTATTGTATCTCAACCGTCGTTTGGTGAACAAGCTCTGGACATTGTGGATACGCTTATCCGCAGTAATGCCCTTGATGTGGTTGTGATCGATTCCGTAGCTGCCTTGGTGCCAAAAGCTGAGTTAGATGGTGAAATGGGTGATTCATTTATGGGTTTACATGCCCGGCTCATGTCTCAGGCACTTCGTAAATTGACTGGCACCGTCAAAAAAACGGAAACAGCAGTTATTTTCATTAATCAGATCAGAGAAAAAATTGGTATTCCTTATGGCAATCCTGAAGTAACTACCGGTGGTAGAGCTCTGAAATTCTATTCTTCAGTCCGCATGGAGATTCGACGTGTTACTACCATCAAAGAAGGTGCGGATAATACTGGTTCCAGGGTCCGTGTAAAAGTGGTGAAAAACAAAGTAGCGCCGCCATTTAAATCCACCGAGTTTGATATTATGTTCGGTACGGGTATTTCCTATGTAGGTGATATTATCGATTTAGCTGTTGAAGGCGAGATCATTCAAAAAACAGGATCTTGGTATTCTTTCAACGACGAAAAGATCGGTCAGGGTCGGGAAAATGCTAAAATGTATCTACAGGAAAACGAAAACGTTTTAAATGAAGTTGTCGCGGCTGTAAAGGCGTTTGTCGGTTTGGAATCGAGGGAGAAAAAATCTGAATCATAACATCAATTCTATAGTACGCAAAGGTAAAAAAAGAACTGTGTACTGTATCACATTGGATGATGCCAGCGTCTTCGAGCTCTCCGAGGACGTTTTTATTTCTGCAAATCTGGAAGTTGGATTTGCCATTGATGATGATCGCCGCAACGAGTTATTATACCAAGAAGCAATCCCCCAGGCGTACCAAACAAGTTTATCATTACTAAAATATCGCATGCGCAGCGAGGCGGAGATCAAAATACGTTTACAGCAAAAGGGATACAGCACCGATACGATTGCAGTAGTTATAAATGATTTAATCAACAAGAAGTATCTAAATGATAAAGTCTTCGCTAGTGCGTTTATCAATGATAAAATTCATTCACGTTTACTGGGGCCTATAGCTTTGCGCAGGGAATTGCAATCACACCAATTGAACAATAAACTTATGAAAAAACTCCTGAAAAATGCTTATACAGAATATCCCGAGGCAGGATTGGTGGAGAGATTGATTGCCAAAAGAAAAATTGAAAAAGACCAATCGTTGTCCCAAAAGGATCGTCAGCGATTATTAAACTTCTTACTTAGAAAGGGACACCGCTGGGATGTGATCTGTAACGTTTTAGAAGCGCTGAATATCCATTAACGGGACGGACGGGCGTATAATTAAGCAAGCACTAGTGTATACAACAGTGTTAAAGTCTTTTGATCAATACAAAATTGACCCACAGCAAGTGCAATCCCGCATTGGCCGAACACTATCTGCAGTTGAGTTATTGTTGGTGAAACATTTTAATTATTCATCTTATTTAAAGAGTCCCAATCCCCAGTTGAAAAACATTACGTCAAAAGATCCTCCAGTGTTATTTCTAAATCAATCGACTGCTTTGATCGTGGGTATTAAAAGTAAAAATTCTCTCCATGTTTCCGAATCAAATCTACCATTTCATATCCATGGGGTAAAACCGCAGCTTCATTATAACAGTCCACTTTCAAAAATATCAATTGGTACGCTCCCGAATTATATTAAAATGACCCAAGCTCTCGTAGGGAATGAACAATTGATATTTATTCACAATTCCCGAATTATATACAAATTATTAGCACAAAATGTATTCATTGATTGTAAAGTTGTTAAAGTAGTTGATCGTGGTTTACTAGGGGAAAATATCTTAAACCTGCTGGGAAATAAATTTGGTGTTGACATTCGATTGCCAGCTCTGAAGCGTATTGCGATCATTTCCGATAAAAAGATAAGCGGCGCGTTGGTCGTATGTACATCCGCTAATGCAAAAAAATTAAAACGCAACTGCAAGCAATATAATGTTAACTATACCGATATCGGATCGTTGAAAACTGCTCAGTTCATATCCTTTTTTGTTCGGAATAAGACAAAAGCACATTTACCTGTAAGTATGTTTAAAATCATAGCACTGCCAACTGCTTCCCTAAATCCCGTTGTAAATCTTACCCCCAATGATTCTGCAGTAAAACCCACTAAAGAATTGAAGAATTATTCCAACCGTGTTCTGGGCTTGTGGCAGAAGATAAATCAATGCAAGATAAACTATTTTAAACCAAAAAAATATACTAATCTTTCAACAGTAATACTACCCAACACTCCCATTGCAGTCAGTACACCAGACAATGCACATCTTTTTGACAAAAATATAAAAACTGGCAGCAGGATATTGATTGCGAATGCAGCCAGACAGTTAATCTGTAAAGGGTACAAGCCATTCGGAATCGTCACAATATATCATAGCGGTGAACTGATAATGAATGACGATCTATGGACCACTCAGGAAATGCACTCGGCTGTTACGGAAGCGTGCCAGGTGTTTAAACTGGAGCTTATGAAGACGCTTATTACTTTCAACAAGAACTCCATTCCCAGACTGGAATTGTGTATACTTGGAGCAGTAGTGAAGGATGATCAGATATGTTCCACAGCATTCAATAATAATAATAATTTTATTACGATGTTGGGCAGTCACCGTGGAGAAATGAACGGTAGTTATTATCAAAAGCATTTTAAAAATCAAATAAATACAAATGTGCCTACAATTGACCAGGGAATGGAATCACGACTTCAGGAAGTTGTGTTACAGGGAATTCAAACTGGTCTGATTAAATCTGCAGTAAACGTATCGAATGGTGGCATGTCCATAGCCCTGATGCAATCACTTTCAGCGGCGGCGAAAGATATCGGTGCCAGAATTCATTTATCGCGAAAATTAAGACAGGATGAATTGTTGTTTGGTGAAACACAAGGCCTTGTGCTCGTCACGATTGATGAAAAAGATCTGATGGAATTTGAACGCATATGTATTACCATAGGCGTTCCCTCAACAACAATTGGCCGGGTTACAAACGATGGTAAATTTCAGTTCAATGAGGTAGTAAAACTGGATCGGAAACGGTTCAGTTAAATATCATATTTTCCATTAGTACAGCATGGAGCAGTCCATTTGAGGCCACGATCTCATCGTCAAAAACGGAAAAATCTGCACCATCCATCTTTGTTATTTTACCGCCGGCTTCATTGGCAATGAGTACACCGGCTGCTGTATCCCAAGGTTGTAAATCATATTCCCAAAAGCCGTCGATCTTTCCACTGGCAATATGGCACAGATCAACAGATGCAGCACCCAGCCTCCGCACCCCCTGGCTTAACTGCGTAAAATGTTTAAACAGGTGCATATTTTTTTCCCATAATTGACCATGTTTATATCCGAAACCAGTTACCAGAAGTGACTGTTCCAAATTGTCAACACTGGATACAGAAAGCTTATCATCGTTGCAATAGGCTCCTCTGTCCTTCACGGATTTGTAAACATTATTAGCCGGCAATTCAATGATGCAACCAACAATTGGTTTGTGTTTATTGTGGATACCGATCGATACTGCAAAAGAAGGATAATTATGGACAAAATTTGTCGTGCCGTCAATTGGGTCAATGATCCATTGAAAATCAGACTCTGGCCGATAAACACCGGTCTCTTCAGCCAGGATGCCATGATCAGGAAAGTGTTCGTTGATTGTTTTGCAAATTATAAGTTCAGCTTCCTGATCAGTTTGGGTCACTAAATCCGTTCTACCTTTATAGTCAGTGGTTTTTGGTTGGTCAGCTGCGGCTATAATTATTTCTGCAGCTACTTTGGCCGAATGTTCGGCTACATCAAGAATGTGTTCAAATTCCACAAGCTAATCAGGGTCTGAAAGGAACAGAATCTTTGGCAAAATACTCGGTTGTTATCTTTTTCAAAGTAGCGGTTAAGAAAATAACTCCGATCAAATTCGGAATTGTCATCAGACTTAACGCAATATCGCCAAAGTTCCAAACGAACGCCAAGGGCAGTATAGCACCCATAAAATTGAAAAATACGTAGGCCCAACGATAGGGTATAATTGCCTGGGGACCAACCAAGTATTCAATGGAGCGATCGCCGTAATAGCTCCACGCCACCATCGTTGTGTAAGCAAATAGCAATACAGCAACATTTACTATAAAACTGCCAACTTCAGGAGCAAAGACAAAACCGGATCTAAATGCTTCTCTGGTCAATTGGGCGCCGGTAAGATCAGTGGAATGCAGTACACCGGTCGAAAGAATAGCCAAGCCGGTCATCGTGCAAACAATGATGGTATCGATGAATGGACCCATTAAAGCCACAGCACCTTCCCGAGCAGATTCTTTTGTTTTTGCCGCTGCATGGGCGATTGGGGCTGATCCCTGCCCCGCTTCATTTGAATACAAACCGCGGCGTACACCCCACATAATGACCGTTAACAGACCACCCCAACCGGCTTTTAAAGAAAAAGCTTCCTTAAATATGCTCAAAATACTAGGGCCGATATTTTCGACATGTGTCAAAAGTATACACAAAGCGCCCACAATATATAGTACAGCCATCGTGGGTACTAAGCGGCTTGCTACCGCCGCAATGCGTTTGATACCCCCAATGATGACCAGGCCTACCAGAAAAGCGATAAAAGCTCCTGAGGCCCAAATCGGCACATTGTAGGCTAAAAAAGTCTGTGCGATCGTATTGGCCTGATTCATATTACCAGTACAGAAAGAGCAAATTACGGCACAAGTAGCAAAGAATACCGCTAGTGGTTTCCATCGTGGGCCAAGACCTTTCTCGATGTAATACATCGGTCCACCGGATGCAGAACCATCTTCATGGAGGATACGATAGCGATGGGAGAGGGTACATTCAGCATATTTCAACGCCATACCAAATAAAGCTGTCACCCACATCCAGAACAAGGCTCCAGGACCACCCAACCGCAGAGCCAAAGCAACACCGGCAATATTGCCAATACCAATTGTTGCCGAAAGCGCAGCTGAAAGAGCTTGAAAGTGTGTTACATCGCCTTCATCTTCCGGATTGTCATATTTGCCCGAAACAACTTCAAAGCTGTGGGATAATTTGCGTAATTGGATAAATCTCAATGATAGAGTAACAAACAGCCCTGTACCGATAAGAATGATCGTTAAAGGTAGAGATATCCAACCGCTAAATATTTCAGTCCAATGAGTTAAAGTTGCAGTAATTTCATTCATATTGATCTCGATTTCAAGTTGCCTTGATTTGCAGATTAATTAAAACCAATATTACATGACAGTATGATGACAATCAAATGGCTTTTAGAAATCTTTTAAAATAGCTGATGTTTGCGGAGAATTATAAAAAGTCGCCAATGATATTTATTTCAATGGCATTGATAGCTGGTATATTAATTGGCGGTAAACTACCACTACTATTTATACAAATCCCCATCGGCATCATTGGCGCCGTATTCGCAATGTATAAGCATAAAATTAAGCTGATTATCGGACTGCTTTTTTCTATTGTTGCCTTGGGTTGCTTTATAATGCAATCGGAAGTAAATGACCAGAACATGAAACGGAAACTGGCACTTGAATTGCATGACCAATCAGTTCTTTTTGTGGGAGATGTAAAAGCCATCGGCACAACAGCAAAAGGGTTTAAATATTTAATAATATTACATCGATACAGAGGGATTGGAGTATGGTTTTACTCTGAAAACGAATTGCAGGTTGAACTCGGTGATACTTTAATCGGCCGTGGTGAATTTCAAATCATTGATGCTGCAAGGAATCCGGGTGAATTTGATTTCCAATCATATAATAACAGGAAAAATATTTATGGCTGGATATTTCCGGAGCAACCAAGTCAAATAGAAATTGCACAAAATAACAGCTGGTCTTTAAGTAGAAAAATATTTGATTTTAGAAATAACATCAGAAAAATATTTAGAATTTATACTCCTGAAATTTCAAGAGGATTGTTAAGTGCATTAATACTTGGTGATAAGAGCGATGTGGGAGCGGAAATTCACGACGCGTTTGCCAAAACAGGTGTTATTCATGTCCTGGCTGTATCCGGCCTACATGTCGGATATGTTTTATTTTTATTACTTATGATAAAAAATATGTTCCGACTACCCTGGGGGATTGACAGGATAGTTATTATCATTGGTTTGGGGTTCTTTGTTATACTCACAGGAGGCAAAGCAAGTGTGATCAGGGCAGCAGTCATGGCCGGGCTCTATGTATTAGCTCCAGTTGTGAATCGCCAGAGAAATATATGGAATATAATTTCTTGTGCTGCCTTTGTAATTTTATGTGTTCGACCTACTGATATTTATGACATGGGTTTTCAATTAAGTTTTGTTGCTGTTATTTCAATCATATTTTTTTATAACTGGTTTGAAAAAATCTTACCTCAACAGCTGAAAGTAAGTACAATCCAAAACAAGGGCTTAAAATTCATTTGGGGACTCTTTCTTGTTTCCTTTGCGGCCCAATTGGGTACACTTCCTTTGACCGCACATGTTTTTGGGAAAATCCCCATCATTTCATTAATCGCAAATGTAATTATAGTACCGTTGATCGGGCTACTTGTCGGTGTTGGTTTTCTGATCTTGTTATTGTTTTGGCTACCAATGATCGGTTCATTACTAGGAAATGCAGCTTGGAGCCTAGCGCAAATCATTACATATTTAACAAATTATTTTTCGTCCGTATCATTTGCATCTTTTGATTCATATTTCTCTTGGTCACAGGTGGTGATCTATTATACATCAGTGCTTATTGTGATACTGATCAGCCACAAAGAAAAATTGAAATACGGCATAATTTGTTCGTTGATCTTAATAAACGTTTTGCTATGGAGCTGGGTAGTGAACAAAAATGAATTGCAAGTGGTGTTTTTAGATGTGGGGCAGGGTGATGCTGCTTTGCTTATTTTACCTGATCAAAAGGTAATGTTGGTTGATGCTGGTCAGCGTAATCTACATGAAGATTACGGTCAGAAAGTTATCATTCCTGCTCTCGATTATTTTGGTATTAATAAAATAAACTGGATTGTGATGAGCCATCCCCACAGTGATCACATTGGCGGAGTGGTTACGGTCCTTGAAAATGTTAGAGTAGATACATTATGGGATTCATTTATTCCGTATTCTTCATTGGCATATTCAACAATTTTAAGTACTGCCGCGGAGAAAGGTACTACGGTCATTCGGCCTAAACAGGGAGAAATAAAAAAATTATCCCCAAATCTATATGCACAAATTTTTGCCCCCGATTCTCTTGTTGCGGTATCACAATACAATGTAAATAATGCCAGTATTGTATTTAAATTGGTCTACGGTGAAACCAGCATTTTATTTACCGGAGATCTGGAACATGAAGGGGATGACTTGTTGCTTCCTTACAAGGATTTATTAAGCGCGGATGTATTAAAAGTTGCCCACCATGGTTCAGTCACAAGCACAACATCAGCTTTCTTATCACACATTGCGCCGAACATTGCTATAATTTCTGTCGGTTGGAAAAACAAGTTTAGTCATCCCTCACTAGATGTTATCAATCGACTTGAATCAAATAATATTGATATTCACCGCACAGATTTACATCGGGCTTTATGGTTAAAGTCAGATGGGAAGAAATTTAAAAAAGTGAGATGGAATTTATAGCAGGAGTAGATGAAGCGGGCCGGGGACCACTAGCCGGGCCTGTGGTTGCTGCGGCGGTTATTCTACCTGCAGATCAAGGATTAAGCGGGTTGACGGATTCAAAAAAAATCTCTCCCAAAAAGCGTGCGGAGTTATATCAGTATATATTTGACCACGCATATAGTGTTGGCATTGGTATTGTTAATCGAGATGAGATCGATCATACAAATATCCTGGTAGCAACACATAAAGCAATGTATAAAGCTCTTGGCAATCTACACCATATACCTGATAAAGCATTGATCGATGGCTATGCCCTACCTAATCAGCTGATTCCAAGTGAGGGTATTGTCCGTGGCGATGAATTGGTCCCTAGCATCAGCGCTGCTTCCATAATAGCTAAAGTCACCCGGGATGCAATAATGAAACAGTATGATATTATTTTCCCAGAATACAGTTTTGCAGCAAATAAGGGATATGGTACCAAAATGCATATTCAAACTCTGGAAGATGAAAAAGCATCTATTGTCCATCGGCGTTCTTTTAGTCGTGTAAAAGAAAATTTACCATCCATCAAGTGGTTAAAGGATAATGGGAAGTTAGGTCAGTGGGGCGAACGACTTGCAGCAATGGATTTATATAGCAAAGGGAATACTATCAATGCGTTAAATGTACATTGTGCGCCCTACGGAGAGATTGATATTGTAGCCGAAAATGAAACCGAGATCATTTTTATCGAGGTGAAAACCGCTGCAGGAAAAACGATGGGAGATATAGTGGAAAGAGTTGATGCGCATAAACTTAACCGCTTAAATAATGCAATTGAAAAGTATATTGCTGATCAAAAAATTCAAAAAGATATTCGTTTGGACGCTTATTCAATTTCCATAGTCAAAGGTGGCCCGATCATGAAACATTTTAAAGGGATAGCACTTGAATAAATATTTTTTCAATGCTGAACATGTATAATTTAGAGAATGAATAAAGATAAGTTATTGAAAGAAAGCCGTTCAATATTTATGATTATACTGATCGCTTTACTATTAAAAGTTACTTTAGTGGAAGCGTATATAGTTCCCACGGGCAGTATGGAAAAAACGATTATGATCGGTGATTTTTTGGTAGGTAACCGCTTTGTCTACGGGATGCGTACACCAGACTGGATCGGAATACCGTATACAGATCTAGGAATGACAATACCTTATTATCGGTTTCCAAAGTTCAGACAACCTGAACAGGGAGATGTGATCATTTTTAAATATCCCCGTGATCCACATTTAAAATATGTAAAGCGCTGTATTGCTTTACCCGGCGATTCGCTTGAGATAATTGACCGTAGTGTCTTTGTCAACGGTATTGACTTCCCTTTACCGGAGCACGGACGTTTTATACTCCCCTTATCACGTAAGAATCATGTTGGTCAAAATATTTTTATGGGTTTGGGGAATAAAGATAACTTAAAGAAGATTCGGATTCCTGAACGAGGAGATCGAATTCCAATTCTTCCGGAGAATGCATTATTAGTGATGCAGTTAATGCTTTTAGATGGTCACGAATTAACACTAAAAAATGGAAATGATGAATATGTGTTCACAATGGTTGATCCAACAGATCTTTATCGCCGGAAAGAGTCCTTTACAGTTTTTGATGATTATTACCCAAAAGGTAGATTACTGAATCCCTGGTCAGAAAACATGCCTAAGGGAGAATTATATTTTGATAATATACCAATTACGGACTTGGTTGAATATATTGTTGAGCAGAATTATTACTGGGCGATGGGTGACAACCGGGATAACAGTCTGGACTCTCGTTTTTGGGGTTTCGTACCGGAAGACCATATTTTGGGTGAAGCCTTAGTTGCATACATGTCTCTGGATTTAAATACATGGTTACCGCGGTTTAATCGAATTGGCACTGTAATCAAATAATCTATTTATTTTAATTTTATACTTGAGTTTTTAATACACAGTCGTAGATATTTTGAAAGTGGTATTATAACTAAATGAATTATATCGTTGCTTTTTTATTTTCATCATTGCGTCTCTAACCGCTCAAGACAACCACCGATGACTGCAGAAAATAATACTAAGATAATTGCTACAGCTACGGCAGTAGCTGCAGCAGTCTTCAATTTTGTTATAAAGGTTATGCTAGGGGGACAAAAATCGCAATCCATTCAGAATTGGCTTATTTGCCAGCAGCGAAATTTATCGATCAGGATAATATTCCTGTAATGCAGGTTTTAGGATTGGGTGCTGTTCATTACTTTGATATTGGAAAATAGCACTCTATTTCGGGGTTAATATAGATGTTGTGGATGATCAATCAATAAAAAAATAGCATTTGATATTTATGGGTACTGTTTATCAATTTCAAGTGCTTTGATTTTAAACATTAAGCATCATTTATTATGTTTCTAGTATCTTCATAATAAGAGAAATACTTAAAATTCAATAAATGGATTGATTGAAAAGTATGGATAGACAGTAATGAATTTTCTTCTTAACCGTTTTACAAATACATTTGATGATGTTAATAATGAAGTTGATTCATTATTAAGGGACTTTAATGAAAATACTTCCTTGAAGGACAAAATGATGAATCCTAATAAAGCGGAAAAGAATGTAATAAATGAAGATGTTAGTGAATCAGAGCGAACGGGAACCTCTGAAGATAAAATAGAAATAAGTGCATTTGAAAAGAGGCTTGGATCATTAAGTAATTGATATTTGAGGTAAAAAATGACTGTGAAAGACAAAATAGTTTTTGGTATCCTAATCATTGTGGTTTTGGGTGGTGGATATTTTCAATACATGTCTAGTGAAATGATCAAACGTATGGATGAACTGAACCGCAATGACAAAGATCATGTTGATGTGGTTCAAAATGAATTCCGAGAAGAATTGCGTACGTTGGATTTACAATTTATTGGCCGTGGCAAGCATCTCCAAAAAGCCAAACAAGGCATCAAAGAAAACACGAAATTAGTTTACGCAACTGCTGAATCGTTATCATATAAGATTGATGAGCTACAAATTAATATTGATGAATTGAACCGTGAAATTAGCAAGCGATTAAATGATGTTGAAATTGATGTTACTGACCTCGAAGATGATTTATTACAGCAGCGACGTAAAACAACTCAGTCACTTTCTGAAATTCAGCAAAAACTAACCTTATTGGAAACAGAGTTAAATACCATATCGGACGAAGTTTTTCCAGAGCAAAAAAAATAAAGGATAAATCTTTATATTCGCAGTTTATTGTTATGCAAGGGGAATATCAAAATGGACTTAGTCAAAAAAGTCCATATGAAGTTAAGCACCCATTAATATGCGAAAGTGGAAAGGAATCGAAATGGAAAACAAAAGAATAAGAAAGACCTATGATCGTGATTTTAAAGTATCAGCCCTGAAGTTGATATTGGAAAAGCATCAAAGTGTAGCCAAAGTGTCCAGAGATATTGGGGTCGGTCAAAATACGCTCCACAAATGGAAGCGTCTCTTTTTAGCAGATTCCAGGAACTGTTTCCCGGGTAATGGTAAAGTGATGGAACATGAAGCGGAAGTACGTCGGTTAAAGCGAGACCTGGAGTTGGTCAAGGAAGAGCGAGACATTTTAAAAAAAGCCATGGGCATAGTTTCACAGACAAGCAGATGAAGTTTGAGTTTATCGATCAGCATAAGCAGACCCACAAGGTTCAGACCTTCTGCCTCATGCTTGGTGTGACCGCTGCGGGGTATTACCGGTGGAGAAAAGGCAGTCAGGGCAAGAGGGCGCACGAGAACGAGTTTCTACTGGAGAAGATCAAGGATGTGTATTGGCTGAATCAGTGTGTTTACGGGAGTCCGAGGATCACCCCGGTCTTAAACAGACAGTCCCTATCCTGTTCTCAAGCGAGAGTGGCCAGGCTGATGAGAGCCAATGGACTCGTGGCGAAAACCCAGCGGCAGTTTAAAGCCACGACTGATTCCACTCACCGGCTACCGGTTGCCCCGGATCTAGTGGGTCAATGCTTTGGCGTGGATGGTCCGGATAAACTCTGGGTTGGAGATATTACTTACATTCATACGGATGAAGGTTGGCTGTATTTCGCTCAAGTGATGGACACCTATAACAGAGAGATTATTGGCTGGGCAGTCAATCAGCGCCTGACCCAGTCTTTAGTCATACAGGCCATGGAAAGAGCACTCAACAAAAGAAGACCGGCTGGAGCGGTCATCTTTCATTCTGATCGGGGGAGTCAATATGCCAGTCATGCCTTTCAAAGACTTCTTTCAGAGCACCAGATTAGACAGAGTATGAGTGGAAAAGGGAATTGTTATGACAATGCAATGGCCGAATCCTTCTTTAAGACCTTAAAGACCGAGCTGATCTACCAGAATAAGTATGAAACCAGACAAGAAGCACCACAAGACATAGTTGAATACATAGAGGTGTTTTACAACCACCAAAGGCTGCATTCAGCTTTAGGATACCGGACACCGATTGAATATGGAGAATTACACCATGTTGCTTAACTTTGACTCAACTTTTTTGACTAAGTTCATCGTCCTTGGATTGCTTACTGGAAAGTGAAAATAAACTTAAAGAATTAGTCGCAGTAAAACAGTTGGTAGATAGTATTAATTCCTTACCCAAATTAGGCGGATATATTGAAGGAATTAATAAATCAAAATAAACAATGGGGTAGATTTCACAAAGATCTCGGTGCTAATTGAAAATCTACCTCTTCCACATACCAAAGGTACCAAACCAGCACCTTCATATTTAAAGTAAAAGTTTAAATAAAACGATGCAAGAAAAAAAATTAAAGTGCCGAGGGCCGGATTCGAACCGGCACGAGGAATACCTCATTGGTTTTTGAGACCAACGCGTCTACCAATTCCGCCACCCCGGCAGATATCATTTATACCTTAATTAAATTATTAGAATATTCCATCTTTAGTCAAGTGCTTAGATTTGTATAAAGCTTATTATTAAATATATATTCTTTTCAACAAAATGTACAGAATAATATGATAACACCAAAAAAAATTCTTCAAAACATCACGCTATACCCGGAAGAACCAGCATTATCCTTTAAGGATTCCAATGGAATTTGGCTAACGAATTCTTGGTCAGAATACGGGGAATATACATTTCAAATAGCCAAATCGCTCATTGCAATAGGTATCGATAAAAACGATAAGATTGCAATTTATAGTTATAACCGTAAAGAATGGTTTTGTGCATATGCCGCCACATTAATGATTGGTGGAGTCGCTGTGAGTGTTTATCACACTTGTTCTTCTCATGAAGTTGACTGGATTGTAACGAATTCCGAATCAAAAATTGTTTTTGTTGGTAACAATCCCAATGACAATGATGAACAAGATAAAATGCCTATCCATCGAATCGGATCACTACTTGAAAAACTAAAAAATGTTGAATCTATCATCATGATGGATAACATTACTTATGACAGCCACGATCATGATAAAATTATGACCTGGAAAGATTTTATTGATCTGGGAAAAGAAATTGATCAAGGTCAAATAGTCTCACGTATTGAAAAAATAAAAGAGACCGACACAGCTTCATTGATCTATACATCTGGCACTACTGGAAGCCCCAAAGGTGTTGAGCTAATGCATGGTAATTGGAGCTTTGAGGTAGAAAAACTGATAGATATCCTCCCTTTTCAACAGGGAGCAAGATATGTTTCTTGGCTGCCCTTGGCGCATGTGTTTGGTCAACTTGTCGACAATCATTTTAGTGTTAATAGGGCACTGCATATGCACGTTGTGGATAATCCATTAAACATTGTCGACTATGCCAAGGAGGTAAAGCCACATTTGTTTGTTGGAGTTCCGCGCATATATGAGAAAATTTATTCAAATCTAAAATCCGCTATAAATAGTAATGCAATAATAAGAATTGGACTAAAGACCCCTCTATTATCATCGATACTCAAAAAGAAATTGAAAAATGCCACAGGTTTCTCTAATGTACGTTATGCTGGATCAGGTGCAGCACCGATTAATCCGGACATACTTAAACTATTTCAATCTCTTAGAATTCCACTTTATGAAGGATATGGCATGACTGAAAACTCTGCTGTTGCGACGATGAATTTTTCTGGTCACAACAAGATTGGGACTGTTGGTATCCCGTTAGATAATACAGAAGTCAAAATTTCAGACGCAGACGAAATCCTAATTAGGGGTAACCATGTCATGAAGGGATATTACAACAACCAAGAAGCAACCAATGAAACACTCGTGGATGGATGGCTTCATACGGGAGATATTGGCGCGATCGATGCAGATGGTTACCTTAGGATTACGGGTCGCAAGAAAGAGATCTATGTCAGTTCAGGGGGGTAAAAATATCGCTCCTCTTGTAATAGAGGAAACCATGAAAACTATACCTGTTGTTTCGCAATGTTTTTTAGTGGGTGATGGTCGGAAATATTGTACTGCCTTATTTACATTGGATTTGAGTGTCATTTTAAGAGATAAAATTGGTGTGAAAACTCGTTCAATTCCCAATGACCCTGCTAAACAATTAGCACTATTGAATGAAATGGGACACAAACTTACAGATTTTACAAAGGGTGAGAATATCCATACTGAAATTGAAGCAAGAGTTAATGCGTTAAACAAGAAATTCTCAAACCCTGAACAAATCAAGAAATTCTCAATTCTACCGCGAGATTTTACCATCGAAAAAGGTGAATTAACACCCACACTAAAGATTCGCCGCAAACAGATTAATGAAAATTGGTCTACTATGATAGAGTCCATGTATCCAAATTAATTAAATGGATAAGATTTCAATTCTAGGTTGTGGGACCTGGGGCAGTGCACTTGCTCAATCACTGGCTATAAAAAACAATTATCAGATTACAGTCTGGCATTATAAATCAAGTTTCATCGATAAAGTAAGAAGAACAAGAGCACATCCCAATCTTAATGATTTTTATTTTCATCCAAAAATTGTTTTTGAAAGCAACATAAAAATATGTATTCAACATTCAAATTGTATTGTTTTTTCTGTTCCATCCCACGCTATTCGTGAAATAGCAGAAATGACAAAATCGTACTCTAACAATCAAATGGTTATTGTCAATACTGCCAAAGGGATAGAGCACGCAACTTTACTAACTATGAGTGAAGTCATCGTTAACCAAACGAGCATTGATTCTAATCGAATCGTTTCTTTATACGGTCCAAGTCATGCCGAAGAAGTGATCAAAAGTTATCCTACGACTTTAGTTTCTGCTTCGGTTAATCATGAATCATCGGTATATGTTCAGAAATTGTTTTCATCTAATGTTTTACGAGTCTACACGAATAAAGATATCAAAGGTGTGGAAATTGGTGGATCTTTGAAGAATGTAATTGCGATTGCTACGGGTATTGCTGAAGGTATTGGATTTGGAGATAATACAAAAGCAGCGTTATTAACAAGAGGGTTGGCCGAAATAACTCAATTGGGCATTAAAATGGGCGCAAAGGCCTCAACCTTTTCCGGTTTAAGTGGAATCGGTGATCTATATGTAACATGCTCCAGTCGTCACAGTAGAAATAGGTTTGTTGGCGAAGAGATTGGTAAGGGGAAAAAATTAAATGAAATATTATCTGGAATGGATATGGTTGCAGAAGGAGTAAAAACAGCAGCAGCCGTACACAAACTTTGCAAAAAGTATAACATTGAAATGCCTATTTCTATGGCCGTTTACGAAATTCTTTATAAAGAAAAAGATCCACTTAAAGCAGTACTTGAATTGATGAACCGGGATCTAGTATCTGAATAACTTATATAATTTTCTACAAAAGGGTAGGAGATGAGTCAATTAAATTTTTCAGACATAGAATCAAGCCACAGTAGAAAACCCAGCGGAGTTTCTCTAATACTATACAAAATAAACGCCATCGTAGATTGGGGCAAGGTTGTGCAATTAGTTGAGTTTCCAACCCCACAACGACCACTGCCTACTTAACAGAACAAGGTAGATATAATCAGACTTTAGTCATCGGATTTTATTAATGGGTCCAGAAGAACCCTAATAATACCCGCATGATGTTTACACTCTTTAATTTATGGATGCGCGTCGCTTTTGAAAACGGGGTAACGGCAACAAACAGCCCCTCTAATGTATTTCCTATTTCATCAACACCATTTTATTGGATTGGGTAAATATTTGCTTCGTTTTATTCGATTTTGCCACCAGGCGATAAATGTAAAGTCCACTGGCCACCGGGTTTCCGTGCCGATCTCTTCCATTCCAGACCACCCGGCGGTTTCCGGCTGGAACCCTTGAATCCACCAGCTGTATGACCTCCCGGCCAGTGATGTCATACACAATCACAGACACATCACTGCTTTCCGGTAAACCGTAACGAATGGTCGTGGTTGGGTTGAAGGGGTTGGGGTAATTACTGGCCAGTAAAAATTTCTGTGGTAATTGCACATCGTTATCATCAATGTTAAGTTCAAAGTCATGGACATAAATCCCTCGATTTGTTCCCGCATACATGCGGTTATTCAATGTATCAATCGCAAGCGTTTGGACACGCCGCCCATGGGTACCGAGCAATCCGGCGGTTATCCAACTCTCCGCTCCATCGATTGATCGATAAAGAATAGGGTTATCATCGGAGGGGGCACGGGCTACTCCAAGGTAGAGGGTCTCTGGCTCTTTTGGATGAGTCACAATCGTTTCTATCCACTCAACTCCATCCAGAGCTTCTAGTCCGTTAATTCTTTTGGGCCCAGTTTTCCCCGCCATCATTTGATTTATATACCCCCCGATCTTCTCCTGAACTTATCGCAACATAAAGTATATCGGGATTTTCAGGGTGGACGGCTATAAATATAAACTCTCCGTAAATGGATGGAAATGGTATTTGATCCCAGGTTTGGCTGCGATCGGTACTTTTATAAATTTCATTATTGTATGTGTTAAGATTAAAACAGCCGGTATAAATAATGTCATTATTGGAAGGCGCAATGGCTAATGCACTAGTAGCTCCGATCTCTATATCTGGCGAGGGAATACTATTCCAAGTATGGCCATAATCTGAACTCCGATACAATATATTTGGAGATACATTAATATATACAGTATGAGGATCGCCAGGGTCATTTTCGATGATTGGTGAGTCGTGCGAGCCGTACGATTGAATCGAACTAACAAATATTGACTCCCAATTGATACCACCATCTTCACTCATTAATACCTCAGTGACAAAATTATCGATTTGTAATAATATAATATGACTTCGTAAGATTCTTTTTGAATCAAACGGGTCAATTCCTATCTTTGGATACCCCCATGTGTAATTGGAAATGCTAATGCTATCCCAGCTTGCCCCCCTGTCCGTGCTCATTAAAAGTGCGGGCCGACTGATCGCATAAAGTGTATCGCGGTCACTTTCATAAAACTCAATATCATAGATAGCTCTCCCCTCGGTTCCATCGGCAAGTTGCCATTGGGAAGTTTGGGCGAATAACATGCCTGCTGTTAAGGTGCTAAGTAGAATTGATTTTATTTCACTCATGGGTTATCTCCTTTTTGTAAATGACGATATTGTTACCAGCTCCCCGCTTTGGTAGAACCCCTTGAAACTTGCGCCCCCTTCCCGCAGTACTGCGGGAGGACTGGGTTGTTCCTCCAGTTTTACCCGCCACCAGCACAGTGAATGGGGTAAAACCTTGCTAAACATTTTCACTGTCTTTTCTTAATGCGGTCAATTCAAGAATCCTAATTTAAAACTTTGATGTCCTATAGTCAGTATAGTGATTTTAATTTTTTTCTACAAGGTCTATTTTCACTTTATTTCACCATATTGCGGGTGGTTTCTGAACATCCTTTTTTTAAGCCGATAATCTAATAATCTACGGGAGTAAAGAATTTCTATTTGCCCGACGTAAACTTCGCCTCCACTTCCAGCCAACCTTAAATTACTCTTTCCTTACAACCAAATACATGGTTTTAAGATTTCCTTTTAAATAGTCTATTAATAAGAATTGATTAATAAACGGAAGAAAGGTGTGTCCTTTTAGTTCGGAAAAAACCAAAAAGGCAAAAAAGCAAGAAAATGCGCCTATAAAATCATAAGACACTTAACAGAAAAAGCAATAGTCCATAAATAGAAAAAGGCCGATATGATAAGGTTTTATTCAAAGGGTTCTTATAATCGTTTTTATCCATTTTTCTCGATAAACTTCGTAATTTCGTCACCGTAATTGCCCACATAGCTCAGCAGGATAGAGCACAGGTTTCCTAAACCTGGTGTCAGAGGTTCGAATCCTCTTGTGGGCACAAGGTCACTAATACTAACATAAAAGAAAGTAATTAACCAAATTGTTACAGGCTAGAAAAAGAATTACTAAAAAAGAATTGCAAAAAGATGCGTTTTTAAAGGGTATTTATTCCGCAAAAACTTTCTATGGACAGAACCAATCTACTATTCTGAAAGTAGCTGTTGGTGTGGTGGTAGTTGTCTTTTTTATTTACTTTCTGAACCAAAACCAAATGTCTAAAATGATCGATGCTGACCGTGCATTTAGCATAGCTATGTTCAATATGGGCAAGAACGATCAAGAAAATGCTCTACTACAATTAGAGTTACTGGTTGCAGATTATTCAGGCACAGAAAGTGCTCAAAAAGCATTATTTATTCTGGGTAAACATTATTATCAACTGCAAGATTATCTGACTGCTACCACTTATATACATGATTTTCTGGATGATCCTGTTAACGATTATTATACAAGTGCCTTCCTCATTCAAGCTGAGATAGAACGTTTTAACAAGAATTCTTTATCAGCAATTGCAACCTATGAAAAAGCCATTGCTAAAGGTCGCACTGATGAAGAAAAAGATCGTATTCGTTTAGAATTAGCAGATTATTATTTTGCATTGGGGAGGTATGATGATGCGGAACTGTTAGTTACTGCCATCGCAAATAAGTACGAAAATCGAACACCATACAAACAACGCGCAGAAGAAATGATTGGTCGCTTATACGCTGTCGGTAAAGAGACACAATAGTCTTGTAAAGGATATACCAAAAATCGTAGATTTATACCTTGGAAAGTGGGTTGCGTGCCCACTTTTCGCATGTATGGATATGGATGAACTAAAAACAAAAATTGAAAATCTCCTACCGGAAGGATTCTATTTGATGGATATTAAGGAAGATATTTACAAGGCAGTCATACGCTGTTTTATAGATAGTGAAAAAATGATTTACTCGGAGGATACATCAATGATTTCAAAATCCATTCAGGATTATGAGGTATTAGATGCATTTTACCCCGATGGAGTTACCCTGGAAGTAACTTCATTAGGTGTTACAACTCCTTTAACCAGAAATTTTCAATTCAGAAAAAATATTGGAAGATTGCTTGCTATAGAATATAAAAAAATAGCAACCGCCATCACACAAAAGCCGAATTGATCGGATTAAATCAGGGAACGCTTTTTTTAAAAAACAGCCATGCGAGAAATTTTGAGCTGAAAATTGATGAAATCCGACAAGCTCAAGTAGTAATTCAATTCAATAAAACGTGAGGATAAAGTGATAAATAAAGAATTAATCGATGTGTTCTCCGAAATCGCACGAGAAAAGAACCTTGAACGCTCCGAACTTGGCAGTATCATCGAACAGTTATTTTTATACATCATTGAGAAAGAACGCGGCGATAATTCCAATTGCAGCGTTATTGTCAATATTGACAAAGGCGAAATAGAAATTTATGCTGAAAAAGAAATAGTTGAAGAATTGCAAGACCCTGTTTTAGAAATTCTGTTAGGCGATGCTCAGCAAGCAATGCCCGATGAAAAATTCAACGTTGGCGATGTTTTTGTTGAAGTTATTGATCCCAAAATTTTTGGCCGACGATTGATCAACACAGCTAAACAATTTTTTAGTCTACGTCTGCAGGATGTTGAAAAACATTATATTTACGAAAATTATGCACAACGGATCGGAGAAATCGTTATCGGTGTTGTACACCAAGTTCAACGTGATAATATCTTTGTAAATATTGAACAAGCTGAATTACGAATGCCAAAAAGCGATCAAATATCTTCGGAGCGTTACCGTCGTGGGGATACGTTGAGAGCAGTAGTCAAATCAGTCGAGGTTACTTCCCGCGGCCCGGAAGTAGTGATATCCAGAAGTGATAATCATTTTCTATATAAATTATTCGAAATGGAAGTGCCGGAAATAGATGACGGAATTATCGAGCTCATTTCCATTGCACGACAACCGGGAGAACGAGCAAAAATAATTGTTAAATCACAGGATAGACGTGTCGATCCCGTTGGAGCATGTGTTGGAATGCGCGGCAGTCGTATCCAAGCCGTAGTGAGAGAATTGAATAATGAGAAGATCGATATCATCAATCACAGTGACCAAGCGGAAGTACTCATTTCTCGAGCCCTTTCTCCCGCAAAGCCCATTGATCTATACATCGATGATGATCGTAAATACTGCGTTGCTTTATTCAATGATGATGAACTGGAATTTGCAATTGGACGAGGCGGAATGAATATTAATCTGGCATCAAAAGTAACCGGCTTTAAAATTGATGCATTTGGGAAAAAAGAATACAACAGACAACATGAAGATCAGGCAACGCGGCTGGTAGATATCCCCGACTTTTCGGCTGACCATTCAAAAAAACTAGCTAAAATTGGAATAAATATTGTTTCCGATTTGTTGAATGCTGACGAGGAACTGATTTTAACGGTTGATGGCATTGATGAAAAATCACTTGAAAACTGTTTTGAAGTAGTGCAAAATTTCATTGAAAGAACGATCGAAGAAGTGACCAATGAAATTGATATAAATGATATTATAAATAAAGATAAAAAAATTACTAAAAGTGAACCATTAATAATAGATGAAGTAGTTGAAAAAGAAGGCAATCTTATCGAAGAAATCATCAATGAAAAAGGTGAAAACAGTACAGTTGAGCAGGGTGAGGCACAAACAATCGAGTTATCAACAGAGATTAGAGCTGTGGACGCCAAATAATGGCTAAGCGTCGCATATTTCAGGTTGCTAAGGAACTGAATATTTCGCACACAGAAATTTTAACCTTTCTTAAAAGGGAAGGCATTGCGGTATCCAGTCACATGTCCCCGGTTGATGAAGATACATTGAACTTAATTGAAACAGAATTTTCCAAGGACAAAGAAAACGTAGATCGATACCGTAAAGAACAAGTGCGAAGGGAGATTCACCATTCTCGAATTGTTAAACAGCAAAAGTCTAAAAAGAAACTCATCATTCTGTCGATCACTGAACAGCGTAAGTTAGAAACAGAAGAAAAATTAAAGGCTGTAGAAGATACGAAACGTAAACAGAAAGAGGCTGCACAAAAAAGAGATGAGGAAGAAGAAAAGAAAAGCAAAACGCAAAAGAATAAACCAGCCAAACCGAAAAGGCAAAAATTAAGAAAAATTGATTTATCAGAGATTGAATCACAAATTAGGCAACCACTTAAGGCTGTAAAGAAAGAGATTGCCAATAAAGAGAATAAAGTCCATAAAAGTGTAAAAGATGCGGTCAAACACACACTTTCTAAAATTGATACAAAAACTAAGAAGAGACAGCACAAGAAAGATAGAAAAGTCATTACAGAAGAGAAAATTTTAGAAGTTGAACGGCAAACGATAAAGATTGCTGAGTTTTCAAATGTCGATGAATTAAGTAAAATTTTTGCTGTAAATCCAAGTGAAGTCATTCAAGAGTGCTTGAGTTTGGGTAAACTAGTCACCATAAACCAAAGATTGGATTGGGATGTAATTGAATTGTTGGCTGAATTGTACGGTTACACACCTGAAAAAATTACAGATATTGGCGAGGAACTATTTACCTTTGCGGAAACGGAAGAAGATATCAAAAACTCCAAAGATCGCTCACCAGTGGTGACAATTATGGGACATGTAAATCACGGCAAAACATCATTATTGGATTACATAAGAAATACGAATGTGGTTGCGGGTGAATCCGGAGGTATTACACAGCACATTGGTGCTTATAAAGTTGTTCTAGAAGATAAGAAAGAAATTACGTTTTTAGATACACCAGGTCATGAAGCATTTACTGCGATGCGCGCCAGAGGAGCCCAAATTACTGATATTGTCATTATCGTGGTCGCTATTAATGACGGCGTAATGCCCCAGACCATTGAAGCAATTGACCATGCAAAAGCAGCCGAAGCCTCCATCATTGTGGCGATAAATAAAATAGATTTAAAAGACTCTGATCTCGAACGAGTTAAACGGGAATTATCGGAACACAAAGTATTAGTTGAAGATTGGGGTGGAAAAATTCAAGCGGTTCCTGTTTCGGCCAAAACAGGGGAAGGGATTGAAGAGCTGATGAGTGCAATTTTGCTTGAGGCAGAAGTACTCGAACTCAAAGCTAATTTCGACACAGAAGCACGAGGAACTATTATAGATTCTAAGCTCGACAAAGGTCATGGCCCCATTGCCACAGTGCTAATACAGAAAGGAACATTAAATTTATCCGATTCGTTCATTTGCAGTAACTATTCCGGAAAAGTCAGAGCACTGCTGAATGATAGAGGACAGCGGGTAGACACTGCCGGCCCTTCAGAAGCGGTGCAAGTGTTGGGTTTTGAAAAAGTTCCACAAGCAGCAGATATCTTTGCTGTATTTAAAAACGAAAAAGATCTCAAACGCATTGCGTCAGAACGACAACGGTTGCGTCGGGAGATCGAACAAAAGAAGGTGTCTACACAATCTCTCGATGCCATGTCTGCGATGATTAAGGATGGTTCTATCAAAATGCTTTCTTTGATCATTAAAGGGGACGTAGATGGCTCAATTGAAACGTTAGCAGAATTACTGGGAAAAATTCAGCATGAAGAAGTAGGTGTACAAGTACTACACAAAGCTGTAGGAATGGTCACTGAATCTGACGTGTTACTAGCCGCTGCTTCAAATGCGGTTGTTATTGGATTTCAAGTTCAAGTGAGTTCCAATGCAAAATTATTAGCAAATCAGGAAGGTGTTGAAATACGATCTTATTCTGTTATATACAACGTCATGGAAGATGTTAAATTGGCATTGGAAGGGTTGTTAGAGCCGGAAAAAGTAGAAAATATTCTGGGTACAGCAGTTGTTTTAGAAACATTCAAGATCCCAAAAATAGGATTCATAGCTGGTTGCAGGGTGGATGATGGTTTCATTATCCGGGGATCGAATGCCCGTGTTATAAGAGCCAAAGCAGTTATCCATGAGGGTGCGGTCAATTCACTCAAACGATTTAAGGATGACATTAAAGAAGTTAAAGAAGGGATGGAGTGTGGAATTGGTATCGAGGGCTTCCAGAAATTTCAAATTGATGATCAAATCAATATATATGATATCCAAGAAATTAAGAGGAAACTTGAATACGCTTGACGAATATAAAGCCTTACAATCGAACCGACCGCGTCAGTCATCAAATTTTGGAGATCATTGGCGAGACTGCAGTCAAGTCAATTGATTTATCTGCCATTGGTTTTATTACATTTATCAGGGTAGAAGTTTCTCCTGACTTGCGCCAGGCCAAAGTATTTTATAGTGTATTAAACAGAAAAATTCCGCAAGAAGATCTCGATAGTGCAATTAACGAGAAGGCCAAGGCTTTTCGTAAATACCTAGGTCAGAAGATAAAAATAAAGTATACTCCAAAACTCATTTTTTATAATGATGATTCTTTGATTCAGGAAGAAAAAATGATCAAATTATTGAATAAACTAAAAAACACTAATAAATAATGATGTTGAATAAATGCAAGCCGGCAGGGCGGAGTGCTGTTGATGTAGATAAGTATGGTGCGATCAATTTTTTTGGAGAAAAAGTTGGTCATGAAAAGAAAATTGGATCCAATTACAGAAGGTGTTTGGCTTAAAAGTTATGGGGCACGGCCAAACTTATGTTAAGGAATCCATTGACACTCTTGATTCTGCTGGGCAACAAACAGCTACAATGCAAATAAATCCGCACATCAAAGACGTAAAAGAAGTTACAATAAATTCATTTTTAGGTGAGCAATACCTGATACTGCCGAAGTATTCAGCACAAAAGTGCATAGGACACGTTTATACACATTGGTCCGTAAAAACATAGATATCGTTTGAAAACTACAAAAAATTGTTATTTCTACCATCAGTCAGGATCAACTCGATATGTCATATGTGACGATTATACTTCCCTGCTCCAAAGGCACCTATATAAGAACATTGAGTATTGATATCATTAAAAATTTTGGTACAGTCGGCCATTTAGTTGGGTAAACACGTATAGCCGTAGAAGATTATAATGTCAATAACTGGATCAGAATAGTGGACTCGCAAAGCAAATGGAGATATTAAGATCTGTAACGGATATACCAGAAATACGTTCATCCGTGATCACGATTGGATCTTTTGATGGGTTGCACCGTGGACACCAGGAAATTATAAAAAAAGTAGTTTCCCAAGCTGAATCACTAAATATTGTATCGGCGGTGATCACTTTTGATCAACATCCCCGTCATGTATTAGATAAAGATAGAAAATTACCCTTATTAATGTCCATCGAAAAAAAGATAGAAATATTAGAGAAAATCGGAGTAAAAAAATTATTGATTATTCGTTTCACCAGAGAATTTTCCCGAACAACTGCGGAAGCATTTATGACAGAAATAATTGAGAAATATTTTCATCCCATTCATTTGATCGTTGGGCATGATCATCATTTTGGTCATGATCGGAAAGGATCGCCACAATTCCTTATGGAATATTGTTTGGATAAAAAGTTTACTTGTGAAGTGATACCTCCGGTTAAAGATAAAGAAATAATTCTTTCCAGTACTCATATCCGCAAGTTACTGCAGGAAGGTTTTGTGCGACGGGCATCGTTTGAGTTGGGATGGGTATACGGATTTAGAGCGCAAGTCGTTCGAGGAACCGGCCGCGGTAAAGACTTGTCTTTTCCAACTGCAAATTTTGTCCCAATCGAAAAAAATCAGCTATTACCTAAAATGGGAGTATATTTTTGCCGAGGAAAGATTAATAGTAAATCATTGTATGGAATGTGTAACTTGGGTGTTCGACCTACTTTTAATGAAAAAGATTTTGTTGCGGAAATACATTTTTTTTCTTCAGAGTTGAATGATATATACGGTAGCGAGATAGATATCGAATTTCTCGAGCGAATAAGAGATGAAATAAAATTTGATAATGCTGAAGATTTAATTCAGCAGTTGAAAAAAGATAAAAACTATTCAATGCAACTAATGAAAAAATATTCATAGGAGTAAAATGACTGTAACAAAAGATGAAAAAAAAGAGATTCTAAAGGAATTTGGTAAGCATGATTCCGATACTGGTTCACCTGAAGCACAAATTGCTTTGCTGACAAAGCGTATTAAAGAACTAACGGAACATGCTAAGCAACACAAAAAAGATCATCATTCCCGCCGGGGATTGATCATGCTAGTATCAAAACGAAAGAAACTAATGAAATACCTGCGTCACAGAAATCTTGAAGGATACGTGAAGTTGGTATATGATTTGAAAATAAGAGGATAAGTAAAGCGAATGTTAGAGAAAAAAATAGATCTTTGTGGAAATACATTAAAGATCGAAACTGGACAGGTTGCCCGCCAATCAGCCGGGTCTGTCCTTGTAACGTATGGTGAGACGACCATATTGTGCGCAGTAAATGCTGCTAAGACAGTACGTGAAGATGTGGATTTTTTCCCTTTACAAGTAGACTACAGAGAACGTCATTACGCTGCGGGGAAAATTCCAGGTGGATTTTTTAAACGTGAAGCACGTCCCTCTGAAAAAGAAATATTAACCAGTCGGCTTACAGATCGACCAATCCGACCATTATTTCCAAAATCTTTTAAATTTGAGACACAAGTGATTATTACGGCTTTAAGCAGCGATGGTGAAAATCCACCAGATGTGCTCGCCGGAATCGGTGCTTCTACAGCTTTGATGATCTCCGATATTCCATGGAACGGTCCTATTGCGACTGTCCGCGTTGGCCAAATCGACGGTAAGTTCGTTATAAATCCGACAAATAGTCAAATGGAAAACTCCAGGATGGAATTAATCGTTTCCGGCAATTTCGAAACAATTGTAATGGTAGAAGGTGAAGCAGATGAGATAAGTGAGGAAGAACTCGTTTCTGCTCTAAAAACAGCCCATGAAATGATCGTCAGAATCATCGATTTACAAAATGCCTTTGTTGAGGAATTAACCATTCAAAAGCGTCCCGTTCCTGAAGAAGATGAAAACAAAGAACTGGAAAAAAATATTGAAACCCTGGTTCAGGATAAAATTAACGTAATCATCAAAACAGCAGACAAATTAGAACGAGAAAAAGCCACTGAGGACTTATACAATGAAACGCAAGAAGCTCTGTATGAAAGATATCCTGAATTGGACTTATTCATCAAAAATCATATCGATTCACTTTTCAAAACAGCCTTTAGAAAACAAATAGTAACGGATGGTGTACGTTCTGATGGACGGAAAACTGACACGATAAGAGATATTTCGATTAAACCAAGCTTTTTACCCCGAGTCCATGGTTCCGTGCTCTTTACCCGTGGTGAGACGCAAGCATTGGCTGTGTTAACCTTGGGGGCAAAAAGTGATGAGCAAATCATCGATACAATGGGTGAGGATTATAAGAAAAATTATTATCTCCATTACAATTTTCCACCATACAGCGTCGGCGAGGTGGGCAGAATTGGCTTTACTGGTCGACGTGAAATTGGCCATGGCAACCTGGCAGAACGTTCCCTAAAGACCGTTTTGCCCAATTATGATGATTTCCCCTACACAATTCGAATTGTATCTGAAATACTTGAATCGAACGGATCCTCATCAATGGCATCCGTTTGCGGAGGTTCTTTAGTCTTGATGAACGCCGGGATACCTACAAAACGCCATGTATCTGGTATTGCCATGGGTCTGGTACTTGAGGATGATCAATATGCAATACTAAGTGATATCTCCGGAGCTGAAGATCATTATGGCGATATGGATTTTAAAGTAGCCGGAACAATCAACGGTATTACTGCTATCCAATTGGATCTGAAAATTGCAGGTATTTCTTTTAAATTGCTGGCGGAAGCGTTGGGTCAGGCTAAAGAAGGACGGTTGCACATTATAAATATCATGAATGCAGCTCAGCCCGAACCGAACGAATTGTCGAAATATGCGCCTCGAATTGTCTCATTGCAGATCAATCCGGAAAAAATTGGGGCCTTAATTGGACCAAGTGGTAAAAATATTAAGAAAATCATTGAAGACACAGAATGTGAAATCAACGTTGAAAATGATGGTATGGTTACAGTCGCTAATCCGGACGCAGCGAAATGCAATGATGCAATTGAGTTGATCAAAGCCATTACAATGGAACCAGAAGTTGGCCAGGAATTTGATGCGATTGTTTCTAGATTGATGACATTTGGGGCATTTGTTGAATTTGCACCAGGCCGAGAAGGGTTGGTGCACATTTCCGAACTGGATTGGAAACGGACTGAAAAAGTGGAAGATGTGGTAAAATCTGGAGACCGAATAAAAGTAAAACTGATAAAAATTGATGATCAGGGGCGATTGGATTTTAGTCGAAAATCGTTGTTACCCAAACCAGATGGTTATGTTAAGCCATCCAAGCATTTTCGCAATGATGGTAAACGGGGCAATAGAAAACCGTTTAAAAAACGGCGTTTCTAAAACAAGAACAAATGAAATGATAAAACGGTGAAAGTGTCTAAATAGCATTTTCCACTGTTATTATTCAGAATAATTTGATTTCAACATATTAAAGAATATAAATGTCACCCCAAATTTCAGATCATTACTTGAATCGTCAACCTTCGGCAATACGGCAGGCACAAATTACTTTTGCTCAGCGTCCTGACAAAGAATCAGTCCAAGTTGTAAATTTGGCCATTGGTAATGTGTCTTTGCCGATGCATCCTGCGATGCAACAACGAATGCATGAATTAGGGACTGCCCGTTTAAAGGATGGAGTGGTGAAATATACTCCCAGCATGGGTACAGATGAAGCGCTGGCAGCATTATTAAACATTATCGGTTGTGAAGGTGCTGATACTAAGGCTCTTCATTGTTTGATTACAGATGGTGGTTCACAGGCGATGGAATTGATGATGCTAGGTGTTTGCGGTCCAAATTCCGCACGACCTTTGTTACTTCTTGATCCGGTTTATACAAATTATATCGATTTTGGAAAACGTATTTCTATTCAAACTTTGACAGTCAACCGACATATTGATAGCGAAGGAAATTTTGCCGCACTGGATTTAGAAACCATTGAAAGAACTATAATTGATGAAAATCCATCAGCCTTATTGGTGATTCCTGCTGACAACCCCACAGGACAATTATTAAAACAATCACAATTGAATGAAATTGCAAGATTATGTGTGAAATATGGTATGTGGTTGGTCAGTGATGAAGCGTACCGACAACTATATTACAATGATCATGGTTCATCCAGTATCTGGTGTATTAAAGAAAATGAGGTACCCGGAATTTTCGGTTCGCGTATCAGTATTGAGTCCACCTCAAAAGTATGGAATGCCTGCGGATTAAGAATCGGTGGACTTGTGACCGATAATCTGCAATTTTATCAAAAAACCGTTTCAGAATACACAGCAAATCTTTGCGCTAATACAATTGGACAAGAAATATTTGGAGTCCTTGCTCATGAAACGCATGAAGCACTAAATCAATGGTATGAAGAACAAAGAAATTATTACCGATCCCTGATTTTGCCCTTAAGAATCAATATATTGGAAGCTGTTCCGGGACTGATCATAACCAAACCTGAAGCAGCTATTTATTTTATAATTGATTTTAAACATATCTGTTCTGATGCCTTTGACGCCAGAGATTTTGTTCATTATTGTGCAGCCAAAGGAAAGGTGAACATCCAAGGAAAGGATTATACACTGCTGTTGGCGCCAATGGGTGGCTTTTATAAAAATTCTGATAATGGAAAAACTCAATTGCGTGTTGCCATTGTTGAACCAAAAGAATTAATCGAGAAAACACCGGTACTATTATCTGAATTGTATAAAGCATATACTGCTTAATCTCTGTGTTCATTTCCCTTGCTCAAATATTTGAGTTTAACTAATTTAAAGTATTGCTTTAAGTTGAGATAAATTGAAAACTGATGCTAAACATATTAAGAAACTATACTATTCAATCAGCGAAGTAAGTGACTTAACTGAATTGAAGCCCTATGTGCTGCGTTATTGGGAAACGGAGTTTAAACAGTTGTCGCCATCAAAAAATAGGGCTGGTAATCGAACATATAGTCAAAAAGATATTGATATTATACTGCACATCAAGGATTTATTGTATAATCGCAAGCATACAATTAAAGGAGCTAGGGAAATTATTGAAAATAGGGATTCATTTGAAGATGAATATAGTGTCAACTTAAAGAGTAAAGATGATGCGAAAAATAAAGTACTGACGAAATTGAAACAGGAACTGGAATCCTTATTAGATTATCTGCATAAAAATTAATATTACGGAGCGTAGCGCAGCCCGGTAGCGCACCTCAATGGGGTTGAGGGGGTCGCAGGTTCAAATCCTGTCGCTCCGACACCGTCGGAAACCCCAATTTTCTGACGAAAAAATCACCTAAATTTGGTGCGTTTTATATTTCATGTTTAGTTTTATATTTCATGTTTATACGGCTAAATACGTTAAAATATCGTATTCTACGGCTAAAGTTGTCACAAATCGGTCACAATTTATAAATATAAATACACACATTATTAACCAATTCTATATATGATTTTACGCAGACGTTCAACATCAAAATGGGTATAAGACTGGTTCGTCCTTACAGCGGAATGTCCCAGCAATTTTGAGCGATCAAATTCTCCCATGCCTTCCGCTGAAAGTAGATCATTGAACGTATGGCGCAAACATTTAAAATCAATAACATCACCTTTATTGAGGGTGGTCGCAAGTTAAAATCCTGTCGCTCCGACATTCGAAGCCTTTCAATTAACAGAAAGGCTTTTTACTTTCTATTATGAATAATAGAAATATAATGATCATCGATCCATCGCTAGAACGACCAGAATTGCAGGCTATCAATAATATTTCAGTACACTCTCATTTACCGGTGACGGTTCATTGTCCGGCACTTTTTGGCACATCTTCAATGAATAATCGTTTGATTCGTGGTTGTGCTGGTCTAATCATTTTGGGGAGCTTGGCATCTATCCACGATCATAACAGTTGGCAAAATGAAATAATAGATTTAATACGAGCAGCGGCAAACAAAAATATTCCCGCCCTGGGTTTATGTTATGGACATCAATTGCTGGCACACATTTACGGCGGGAAAGTTGAGAAATTATGGAATGGAGAATTAAAAAGTGGTATCAGGAAAGTAACTTTATCAAGAAATACATTATGGGGAGATGAAACCACTGAAAATATGGCGTATTCACATATAGAGGGGGTTACTGTATGCCCTCCCGGCTTTGATATTGTCGCTCGCAGTGATATGGTGGAAATTGAAGGTATTTGGGCACAAGATAGACCCATTTGGGGTTTTCAACCCCACCTTGAGGCTACAACAGATTTTTTCAAAAGAAAAAATATTAACAACAAAAATTTGAATTCCTTTGGGCCACATATAATGAAACTTTTTCTGAATTATTGCACTAACTATCATAATTTGATTAAGAATTAGTTAGCGTATTATTAATCTTTATCCATATCTGAATTCTGTAAGCGGAATAGTTATTTTGATTAATGTTTGGGGCCAGTGCATTGTTTACTATATTCTTTTAAACGTTTACATGCTCTAACTTGACCCTTGCCTTGTGGTAAACGGAAACTTTAGTATTTTTAATCCGCTACGATTCATACACGGGTCGTTCTACGCAATTTGAAACAAACAAAATAACTAAATGAAAAACCTGTTTTTAATATTGATTATTTTTTTCAATATCTCTTGTGCAAAATCACAAAGTAATGAAATTGACAAAACCAAAATCCAACAAGATTTAAATGATATTATTCAAAATATAGAAAGCCAATATGCATATTTAGAAGACAAGAAAGTTGATATTCTATGTATCAAAGAAAAATACTCAAAAAAAATTGATGACATAAAAACTAAATCAGAAGTAATCCTGCTTTTTGAATATTTATTAAATGAATTTTACGACAGTCATATATCACTTTCAACAAATATTAGAGAATCATATCGTTTATCAGCACCAATTTATGTTGAAATCGAAAGAGAAAAAGTTATCATAAAAAATGTATGGAAAACTCAAATTAAGAATTTAGAAACAAACATTTTAGGGGCTGAAGTATTAAAATTTAACGAGGTAAACTTCAATAATAAAATTGATAACTTTCCAACATTCTGTAATGATAAAACTGTACTTGAAGTCAGAAATTGGATTGCAAATAAAATCATTTCCGGAAAGTATAGTGAACCTAGAATTTTGACTTTAAAATTGAAAACTGGAGAAAACATCAAATTTGATTTAGATGCCTTGAAATATAAAAATGAGCAAAGCCTATTAACAATAAAAACAGAAAAGAATATTGGAGTTATCAGAATTAATAATTCTCTAGGAAACAATCAACTAATTAGAGAATTTGATACTTCGCTTGATAGTTTATCTAAAACTAAAGGACTGATTATTGATTTAAGAAATACCAATAACGGAGGAAACACATATGTCGCTAAAGGAATTATGAGCAGGTTTATTGATAAAGAAATGCCATATCAAAAACATTTATACATTCAAGAATTTGATAACCAACCTAAAATAATTAGAAGTTGGTTTGAACTTGTAAGCCCTAGAGGCAAACAATATACCAAACCTGTAATAATACTTGTGGGAAAATGGACAGGAAGTATGGGTGAAGGAATTGCTGTTGGATTTGACGGAATGAAAAGAGCTACAATAGTAGGTACAGAAATGAAGAGATTAGCGGGTTCTGATTTTGATTATAAATTTAATAATCAAAATTTTGGTTATAAATTAATCTGGCAAAGGCTTTATCATATTGATGGAACACCTAGAGAAAAATATATACCAAGAAATTACGTAAGACAAAATTCAATAGAAAAAGACGAGTCATTAGAAAAAGGAATTGCATTAATTGATAAAATGACTGAATAAAAAACTGCGTAGAACACCGTATATAGTTTATTGCTAGTTCTAGCCTACTTACGAAAAACCTCGCGGATCGGGGATGTATATTCTGCTTTTAGATATTCAGTGAAATTTAGATCACTTCAATTTTACTGATTGGCCAGAACTCGAATTACAAAAACTCCTCGCAATTCTATAGATATTTAGAACGGTTATTATTTGGATTTTTAATCATAGTATTATTAATAAAATGATCTTTGCTGAATTTGTAATCGATAGTTCATGTAAACCAGTAAATATTTCTTCTTCATTTCCGAATTAGGCTAAAGCGTATCTATTATTACACAGGTATTGTAAATTCTACAGGGAAAAAGACCATTGTCTATGAATGGTATTACAATAATCAATTCATGGACAGTATACCAATGGAAATAGGTTTTTCAATGGCATTGGCATTCATGGATAAACAAGAGAATCATGGCTTATCAAGTGAGAGGATGGCAAGCAGTTATACTTGATCAGGAAACATATACAATTTTGGATACCGCTAGTTTTCCTGTCATTAGTCAATGAATAAGAGATTACATTTTTTTCTGACTTTACCTGTAATTTTCTACTCATGTGCAGAAATCCGTACTTACAAGAGTATCCCCATGAGTTGGAAGAATATCACTAGTGAATTTGTTGATTTACCTACCGGAATTCACGTGTTTTCAGGTCGTAACTTCCAAATTCCAATCAATGCTTGGTATGTTGAAGTTGATAATAAGCAATTACAACTACACACAGAAATTGTTGTTGCAAATGATAATGATATGCGCGAAACACTCAGTGAAATTGCTGAAAGAATTAATGCCCATATTGTAATAAATGGCGGCTATTTTCTTATGCAAAAGCATCTGACAGAACATGTAGGATTGTTAATGGATAATAATAAAATGATTTCCCGACCTCTACATTTTTTGCTCAAGAGAAAAAAGCGATATATGGTAACTCGCGGTGCAATTGGGTTCCATAATAATGGTAATATGGATATAGCTTGGATAGCAGGACGAAATGATTCACTTTTTCAATGGTCAAAACCGGCTCCGAATGCTCCCGAGGTGCCCATCTCCGTACTAGACTTTAAACAAGCTGCTTTCTGGGATGTAAAAGACGGGTTTCAAGCAGGACCTATCTTAATCCAAAATAGTAAAAAATACGTAACCGATGAAGAAGAAGCTTTCTTTTGGACTAAAATCCCTGAAGTGCATCCTCGATCTGCTACTGGTTACACTAAAAAAGGGAAATATATTTTTCTCGTAGTAGATGGTCGGCAGCCAGATAGTCGGGGTGTAGACTTAAATGAATTAGCTATCTTAATGGACGATTTGAATTGCGTTGAAGCTATCAATTTTGACGGTGGCGGTTATAGTGCTCTGGTAGTTTCCGGTAGGTTGTTGAATAAGCCAGTCGAATTTAATACACAGCGCAAAATTATGTCCGCTATCGCTGTTATTTCTGATTAAATGTCCAGTACGTTTATAATCGTACCCGTTTACAATGGTGAGAAATACATTCGAACATTTATAGCAAATGTTGATTCAAAATTGTTAAAAAAATTCGTTTTTGTGAATGATGGCAGCACCGATGAAACTGTGGATATTCTGAAAAAAAATAATATGCACGTTCTACATCATGCAGTAAACCGTGGAAAAGGAGCGGCAATAAAGACAGCCTTAAGATGGATCAAAGATAATAATGGATCATCAGCGATAACAATTGATATAGATCTTCAGCACCCGCTTGAACTGATCGATCAATTCAGTCAGATACCCGATGGAAAGATACTGATTGGTTATCGCACCCAACGTAGGGTAATGCCATTTTTGCGGCAATGTTCAAATTTCATTACCAGTTTGTTGATTTCAGTTCGCTCCGGGCAGGTGATAAAAGATTCGCAATGTGGTTATCGTTCATTCCATGTTGGAATTTTTGATCAAATTAACTGTATTGAAAATGGCTTCCATTTTGAAAGTGAATTTCTAATAAAATCATCAATCATTGGTCAGCGTGTGGAACATATTAGTATTCCGGCTATTTATAACGATCAACCATCGGCAATGAAACATATGAAGGATACCTATAAATTCATAAAAATGTGGTTTATAAGTTTTTTCTGGATATGAAAATGATTAAAAAATTGTACGATTGGGTGTTGCACTGGGCAGATACGCCGTTTGGTACAGCGGCATTGTTCATACTGGCTTTTGCAGAGTCCTCATTCTTTCCTATTCCACCAGATGTACTACTGATCGCCTTGGCACTGGGGATGAGAAAGCGTTCATTTTCCTTTGCTTTTTATTGCAGCGTGGCCAGCATTATAGGCGGCTTATTTGGATATGGAATCGGGTATTATCTATGGTGGAATGGAGATCATTTTTCTGAACTTGCGCATTTCTTTTTTAATAATATTCCCGGTTTTACTGAGCATATTTTTACCCAAATTCAGCACCAATACGAAATGTATGGTTATGCGATCATTTTCACAGCCGGCTTTACACCGATCCCGTATAAAATTTTTACGATTAGTGCCGGAGCATTTGACATCAATCTATCCATGTTCATCATTGCTTCAGCAATCAGTCGTTCAGCCCGGTTTTTTTTGGTCGCTGGTCTAATATGGAAGTACGGCGAAGCCATAAGAGCATTTATAGATAAATATTTCAATTTATTAACGATTGTGTTTACTGTGTTGCTAATCGGCGGTTTTATTATAATCAAATATATCATCTAAATAATTACCCATTTACCCACCATTATAATAAAGTTAAATTCACGATCGTTTTCGGGGTGTAGCGCAGTCCGGTTAGCGCGCGTCGTTCGGGACGACGAGGTCGAAGGTTCGAATCCTTTCACCCCGACATATGAACGAAGGTATAGCGCGTCCTGATATTCTTTGTCCGGAAGGTCGAAGGTTTACCCCAAAACGTGAATAATGGAAAAATATATCCCACATTCAGTGTTGAAAACTCCGACTTATAATCATGAATTATAATCATCAAGAAATTGAATTAAAATGGCAGAAATATTGGGAAAAGAACAAAACCTTTAAAGTTACTGAAGACCAGAAAAAGGAAAAGTTCTATGTTCTGGATATGTTTCCGTATCCATCTGGTTCCGGTTTACATGTTGGTCATCCGCTTGGATATATTGCTACTGATATATTAGCTCGCTATAAACGTATGCAGGGTTTTAATGTTTTGCATCCTATGGGTTGGGATGCATTTGGATTACCGGCAGAACAGTATGCAATTAAGACTGGTACGCATCCGCGCATTACCACTAAGAAGAATGTTGAAAATTTTCGGCGCCAGATTAAAATGCTTGGTTTCTCGTATGATTGGGACAGGGAAATAAATACAACAGATACAGGATATGTACGATGGACGCAATGGATTTTTTTACAATTGTATAAACAAGGGTTAGCTTATGAAGCGGAAGTTCCAGTTAATTGGTGCCCGGAGCTGAGAGCAGTATTAGCCAATGAAGAGGTTGTGAACGGCAAATCTGATATTGGCAGTCATCCAGTATTACGCGTTCCTATGCGCCAATGGATGCTGAAGATAACTAATTATGCCGAATCCCTTTTGAAAGGTTTGGATGACCTGGACTGGCCGCATAATGTGAAAGAACTCCAGCGCAACTGGATTGGCCGTTCGGAGGGTGCAAATATTAATTTTACGATATCCGGTAGGGAAGAATATATTACGGTATTTACCACCCGACCTGATACAATATTCGGTGCCACATACATGGTTCTGGCTCCAGAAAATCCATTGATTGCCTCGCTGACCATACCAGAGCAAAAAAAAGCAGTCCAAGAGTATCAAGAAAGAGCGAGCCGCAAATCAGATCTGGAACGGGGGGAGCTGAATAAGGACAAAACTGGTGTGTTTACCGGCAGTTACGCTATCAATCCCATAAATGATCAAGAAATACCTATTTGGGTTGCGGATTACGTATTAATGAGCTACGGAACAGGAGCAATCATGGCTGTACCAGGGCAAGACCAGCGGGACTGGGACTTTGCTCGGAAATATGATCTACCCATTATCCGCACTGTAAAACCATCGTCAGATTTTGATGGAGAGGCATTTTTAGGTACGGGTCTAGTCATTAACAGTGATTTCTTAAACGGTTTAGAGATTGATGCAGCTAAAAAGAAAATTATTGCTTGGTTGGAAGAGCATGGAAGAGGTGCGGGCACTGTTCAGTACAAACTTCGTGATTGGCTTTTTTCTCGCCAGCGTTATTGGGGTGAACCGATTCCAGTTATCCATTATGGAGATCAGGTTAAACCATTGCATGAATCTGAATTACCCCTGGAGTTACCCGATATTGAAAATTTTGAACCATCGGGAAATGGTGAATCTCCTTTGGCAAATGTACCGGAATGGGTGGAAGTAAAGGACGCAAATGGAGCACTGGTAGGTTTGAGAGAAACCAATACCATGCCACAATGGGCTGGTTCTTGTTGGTATTATTTACGCTACCTTGATGCCCACAATGATAAAGCTGCTTGGGATCAGGAAAAGGAATCATACTGGATGCCCGTAGATTTTTATGTGGGTGGGGCAGAGCATGCGGTGTTACACCTTTTATATGCCCGTTTTTGGCACCATGTTCTGTATGATCTTGGATATGTATCTACACGGGAACCATTTCAGAGATTGTTCAATCAAGGTATGATTCTTGGCCAAGACGGGTCTAAAATGAGTAAATCCAGGGGTAATGTCATCAATCCGGATGAAGTTGTTACCGAATATGGCGCTGATACGATGCGTTTATACGAAATGTTTATGGGTCCGTTGGACAAATCCAAACCATGGCAAACTAAGGGATTGCAAGGCTGTTCCAGATTTTTAGATAAATTATGGGATAAAATATGTTTGGATAATTTATTAAGCGAAAGTGTAACAGATGATGAACCTGATAATGAAACAGTTAAGTTGATGCATCAAACTATAAGAAAAGTTGGTAATGATATTGAGACTCTGCACTTCAATACGGCCATTTCACAAATGATGATCTTTATGAATCATTTCTCATCATTGAAAAGAATTAATCGAAATATTTTAAAAATGTTTATAAAAATATTAGCTCCGTTTACTCCGCATTTGGCAGAAGAACTGTGGCGAAGAACCGGTGAAAATCATTCGATTGCTTATGAACTCTGGCCAGCTTTTGATGAGGATTTAGCCAAGGAAAGCATGATCACAATCGCAATACAAATCAATGGTAACTTACGTGCAACGATTGAAGTTGCTGCAGATATTTCTAAAGAAGAAGTTTTAATAAATGTTAAAAATAACTATAAAATAAGAAGTTATATAGAAGAACAAAATATTATAAAAGAGATATATGTACCCGGGAGACTGGTTAATTTCGTGCTAAAATAAAAATATATTTACTACATAATTATACATAATATATATTATACGTCATTTTTGAATGAACAATTTAAATCTCTCCAAGTTATCCTTTTCCCCGATTACCATGATTATATGATCAATCTGTAGCACTCTTTCAGATGGTGGATTTATATCTACATTTCCATTTATATCAATCACACCTACGATTAGCAGTCCGTATTCTTCCCTTAAACGGCTGTCCTTGATCATTTTACCATCAAATTGTCTCAATTCGCTTAATTTGATCTCATCAATGCCAAATTCGATGGAACCTTGCTTAGGAGTTTTGATCATGACACTATCTTCGATAGCCGGATTTAACAGCAATTCCGACATCTTATGGCCACCGACCACATAAGGATTCACAATTTTATTGACCCCGACCCGACGCAACTTAGACTCGGCATCATTCACACTACAGCGGGACACTAAAAATGCTTCACTATTCAACGCTCTAATTGACATACTAACAAATAAATTGTCCTGATCAGTATTAAGTACAACCACAATACCCTTTGCTCTCTTTGTTCCTGCCTCAATCAGAGTTTTTTCCAATGTAGCATCCCCCTCAACGAACAACAATCCTTTTTCGTCAATGCGCCTGATCTTTTTAGGATCATTATCAATAATGACAATCGGCACTCCTTTTTCATGCAATTCTTTGGTGATAACAGCACCCATTCTGCCATAACCGCAAATAATATAATGCTCTTGAAATTTTTTCACTTTTTTTAACATTTTCTTTCTCCGATAAAGATCTAAACGAAATAATTCTTTACTAAATTCTGAAAACAGATATGCAACACCGGTAACGCCAAAAAGAATGACAATGATCGCCCAAATCTTACCAGTATCGGTTAGAGGCTGTGTTTCACCAAATCCAACTGTTGACAGGGTAATAATGGTCATGTAAATGCTTTCTAGGACAGTCCAGTTTTCACCTAGTAAGTAGAATCCAAAAGCACCAATGAAAATCAACAGACTAAAATAAGTCGAAAAGCGTAATCGTGTCTTAATCTGCATTAATCTCCTGCTGAAACATATTGTGCAATCCAATCCAGATATTTCTTTGATCCTTTGCGGATCGGGAGTGATATAATTTCAGGAATATCATAAGGGTGGATTTCCTGTAATACGTTGATTATTTCCTGTTCTTTTTGAACTGTAGATTTGATTAATAACAATATCTCTTTTTCATGGCACTGACGGTTGTTCCAGAAAAACACCGATTCAATAGCAGGTAAAATAGTAACGCAAGCCGCTAAATGGTTAGATATCAAATGGTCGGCTATAGTTTGAGCATTATGTTTATTATCTATAGTCGAGATAATCGCAACAAATTCCATAACCAAATTTATTGTAAAAAACAATTGCTTGTGATTACATAGTGGTAAGATATAAATCAGTACGCCCGAGAGGAGTCGAACCTCTATCTAAGGAACCGGAATCCTTTATTCTATCCATTGAACTACGGGCGCATATGTCATATAAATTTAAACCCCAGAAAACTTATGATGTTAGAGAACGTTCTGCAGCTTCAACGGTATTTTCTACAAGCATAGCAATGGTCATTGGGCCAACACCTCCAGGCACTGGAGTTATGGCTGATACTTTATCTTGTACCTCATTAAAAGCCACATCGCCTACTACATGGTAGCCTCTTGCGGAATGATCCTCTACCCTGTTGATACCCACATCAATGACAATACTGCCCGCTTTGACGTGTTTAGCTTTTATATATTCTGGTACACCCAGTGCCGCAATTAAAATATCGGCCTGAGTCGTAAACATCGATAGATTCCTCGTCCCAGAATGACATATTGTGGTTGTGGCATTGGCGAAAGATGCTTTCAAGCTGGTTAGAATCGAAACGGGGCGACCAACGATATTGCTGCGGCCCAGAACGACAACATGTTGTCCGGAAGGATCCAATTTATGATGCGCTAATATTCGCATAATTCCCTTGGGCGTGCACGGGACAAAGCGTGGTTTGCCAGCGGCTAGTAAACCCAGATTGATGGGGTGGAAACCATCAACATCCTTGTAAGGATCAATGGCGGAAAAAACATTAGTCTCATCAATGTGTTTTGGCAGCGGCATTTGCACTAGGATACCGTGAAAGTGTTCATCTTCGTTTAATTCTTGAATGAGTGACAATAATTCATTTTCAGTTGTTTTTTCTGGAATGCAAAACGTTTCAGAATAAAGTCCCATTTGACTAAAACACTTCGTTTTATTACGTACGTAAATATGAGAGGCTGGATTTTTGCCAACTAGGACAGCAGCCAAACCGGGCGTACAGTCCCTATCTTTCAAGGCTTTAATCTTATTCTGTAAAGAATTATAAACTACTTGGCTGATGGGTTTTCCGGATAATATCAACGGTTCAGCCACAGTAGATCGAGATTACAATCTATAGATTCTCATCGATGATTTCTATCATCAATTGAATTTTATTTTCTATTTCAGAAGAAAACGAATCCTGATCATTTCTGGATGATAATAATTCATCTGAAATATTCATTGCTGCAAGAATAGCAATTCGCTCAGTAGAATGTTCATTAGGCATATTATTTTGAACTTCTTTCATTTTTGTATCAACAAATTCGGCGATACTTTTGATATAAGTAGAGTCGGTTGGCGCTTTAACGGTGTATTCATGACCAAAAATATCCACCCTGGCTAAATTGCTTTTATTGTCCATATCGATATGTCCTGCATTATTATTAGTCCCGCAATTTAGCACCAAAATCTTTTTCAATAACAGCTGTAATATCATTTATTACATTACTTATCTCCACTTCTTCAAGTGTTTTTATAGGGCTTTGAAACGTAAGATTGAACGTGATGCTTTTATTGTTTTTTCCCAGCGATTTGTGATTATATATATTCTTGATTTGTATTGAGATCAAAAAGTCATTCTTCAACTTTTCAATGGATTTTACAATATCTCCCGCTTCATAGACACGATTAAATACAAGATTGATGTCGCGTTCTACTTTGGGATACAAATGCACTTGCTGGTAATGATAATGTTTTTGCAACAATGCAAAGATTAGTTCTAAATCCAAATGAAAACCAAATACCATTTCCGTATCTATACCCAAGGTAATTAGCAGTTCACTTCTTAATTGACCACAATGGCCAACAATCTTTTTGTGCGAAAGAATATCAACTCCATATTCAAAATTATCATGGACAGCGGTGGAAAAGGTGATTCCCGTAAGCTTTAACCGATTTATTAGTCCGGTAATCAATCCCTTGATTGAATAAAAGGAATGGTCTACACTTTTTCCATGAGCATGATTAGCAATTAATTGACCGTGTACAATAGCTACCAACTGCAGTTTTTCTATATATGTTTTACTTTTATGATATATTTTTCCGATTTCATACAGCCGGACATGTTGGTTATGATTGTGAATGTTGTGATTTAAAATAGTTAGCAACCCAGGATATAATGACGTCCGCAAGCTAGACATTTTATTACTTAATGGATTCATCGTAGAGATCGCTTTTACTTTTGATAAGGAAGCTGTTTTTTCATCGGTTAATGAATTTATGATACACTGGTTAAAACCCAGGCCTTTCATTTCTCTTGTAATCGCAGACAACAGTTTTTCCGGATCAATCTCACTAATCTCATAAATTCCGCTGTATTGAAAACTAGCATTAATTTTGTCATATCCGAATAACCTGCATAATTCTTCGATAAGATCAGTTTCCCGTTCAAGATCAGGTCGATATGACGGAGGTGTGCAAATCCAGGCCATACCTTTTTTTACATAACGGATATTCAAGGCAAATAAACAATTTTCAATAAATGTATTCGTCATTTTTGTCCCCGCAAGGATATCTATTTTCTTGCGGGTTAATTTGATCTTTTTGACCGTAATTTTTAATGGACAAGCATCAATGACACCGGGCACCCATTCGCCACCTGCAATTTGTTCTAATAATTCAACTACCCGCCAAAAAGCATTTATGGCTCCTTCTGGGTCGGCGCCGCGTTCAAATCGTTTAGATGCTTCTGTTGAAAGTCCAAGGGTTTTGGAATCCCGGCGAACAGTTATGGGATCGAAGTAGGCACTTTCAATCAATACATCCTTGGTTGCCTTTGTCACCGCCGAGCTCACCCCCCCCATTATCCCAGCCAAGGCGATGGGTTCTTCGCCATCAGTAATTAATAGTTCAGTCGTAAGCATTCGCTTTTTCTCATCAAGAGTAACTATTTGTTCACCTTTTTTGGCTTTGCGTATCAGTATAGTTTTAGATGGCAAAGAATTGTAATCAAATATATGAGTAGGATGTCCCATCTCCATAAGTACATAATTTGAAATATCAACAATGTTATTTATGCTACGCTGTCCAGCCGATTTCAACGCAGATTGCATCCACACCGGCGAAGGTCCAAGAGTGATACTTTTCACAACACCCGCCATATAGCGCGGACATGCATGTTTGTCCTCTATTTGCACCGAAATCATCGATTTAACTACATTAGATTTAAATTTCCTGGCAGTGCAGTCAATCGGTTTGAGTCTCCGTCCTGTTTTTAGAGAAATTTCTCGAGCAATACCGTAATGCGACATACAATCAGTTCGATTTGGGGTTAAATCAACTTCAAGGTAATCCTGATTCTTCAACAAATACTGATTAAAATCTTTACCAATTTCAGCATCCTCATTTAACACCATAATGCCATGATGATCATCCGATAAATCCAATTCACGTTCAGAACAGATCATACCAAAACTGACGGAGCCTCTTATTTTTATTTTTTTTATTCTTATATCTGCACCCAATTGAGCTCCAATTTTTGCAAACGGAACCTTCTGCCCGACCTGTACATTTGGAGCTCCGCAAATAACTTGAAATTCATCTTTTCCATCTGATACCACACAAAGGTTTAACTGATCTGCATGGGGATGCTTTTTTACATCAATGACCTTCCCAATGACAACATCACTGAAATTGCTTTCTGCCGGCACATGAGTTTCCACACCTAGCATGGTCAGCATATCACTTAGCTCTTGTTTTGATTCCCGTATTAAAACGTATTTTTTTAGCCAGTTCATACAAATGCGCATTAGAACTGCTCCAAAAATCTAATGTCATTCTGATAAAACAGGCGAATATCCTCAATTTCATATTTCAGCATGGTCAACCGTTCTATACCCATCCCGAAAGCATAGCCATGCCAGATATTTGAATCATAGCCCACTTGATCAAATACATTCGGATCCACCATCCCACAGCCTAGAATTTCCATCCATTTACCCCGTTGTTTATCCCAAATATCTAATTCAGCACTAGGTTCGGTAAACGGGAAATAACTGGGACGGAATCTCATTTTGGACTCTTTATCAAAAAACATTTTGACAAAATATTCCAAAACACCCTTGAGATCGGCCATGGATACATATTTATCCACGTATAAGCCTTCAATTTGATGGAATAGACAGTAACTTTTATAACTCACAGCTTCGTTACGGTAGACCCTCCCAGGTACAACAAATCGCAGGGGTGGCTCCTTTGTTTCCATTAAATGAATCTGGACATTGGACGTATGGGTGCGCAAAACCATCGTGTCCGTTATAAAGAATGTATCTTGCATATCCCGCGCCGGATGGTGTTTAGGAATATTTAATGCTTCAAAATTGTGATAATCATCGTCAATTTCAGGACCATATTCTATTTTAAACCCCACTGCGGTAAGGATTGATTTTATTTCATCCATTGTTTGTTGTAATGGATGAATGGATCCTGATGTAAATGGAATTCCCGGTAAAGATAAATCAGGTATTGCAGCATTTTCAGTTTTGTTCTTCAAACTGACAATTTCTACCTTTTCATCGAACTGCTTTTGGAGTTCCCGCTTCAGCTCATTTAATTTTTGACCGTATTTTGGCTTTTTTGCTTTTGAAAATTCCCCCAGTTGATTATATAGGTCAGCAAGCAATCCTTTACGGCCGAAATATTTTATGCGTAGTGATTCTACTGCCCTTTCTGCGACCGGACAAGAGCCAAGGTCGGTTCGAAAAGAATTACGAACCGACTCTATTGACTCAAGAAAAGTCATTTTTAGTTTTGGACAGTTTTGATTATTTCAGCGAATGCTTCGGGATGATTCATGGCCATATCAGCGAGGATTTTACGATCCAATTCTATACCGCTATCTTTCAAACCGGCGATTAAAGCAGAGTACGACATTCCATGTTGCCGTGCCGCTGCATTGATACGCGTGATCCAAAGTCCGCGAAAAAATCGCCTTTTTTGTCGACGATCTCGGTATGCATACAATCCCGCTTTCATGACTGCTTCTTTTGCAGATTTGAAATTGCGGCTCCGGGCACCATAGTAACCTTTGGCCTGCTTCACTACCTTGCGGTGACGTCTGTGCCTGGGCACAGAACTATTTGCTCTGGGCATCTTACACTCCTTTAAATTCCAAGCATCTTTCGGACACGCTTTTCTTCAGCGCTGTCGACGAATCCTGCTTTGCGCATTTTACGTTTTGCACTTTTGTTCCGCCTGATGAGCATATGGCTATGGTTTGCTTTGTTACGTCGAATACGTCCGGTTCCAGTTAATTTGAACCGTTTTGCAGCACTTCGACGTGTTTTCATCTTAGGCATTTGTTTCTCCTAGGTAGCTGCGTAAACAAGCGACATTCGATTCCCATTTAATTCTGGTTGCGTTTCGGGCTTAGCAATATCTGCTAATTTTTCTGATATTTTTATTATTGTTGTTTCACTTAATTCGTGCGCACGGTTCATTTCCCGGCCACGTAACATTATGGTAACTTTCAGTTTACATCCATCACGTAAAAATTTTCTGCCTAGGTTCATTTTTGTTTCAAGATCATTTTCGCCGATAGCGGGCCGGACTCTTATCTCTTTGATTTTGATAATATGCTGTTTCTTTTTACTGATTTGTTGCTTTTTCTTTGCCTCGTATTTCAGTTTACCATAATTCAAAATCTTGCAAACCGGTGGTGTTGCATTCGGCGCAACTTCAACCAGGTCAAGGCCATTTTCTTGTGCTTTATTCAGCGCCTCATCAAAGGATACAATTCCTAATTGTTCACCAGTGGCTGAAATAAGCATCACTTCTGTCGATTGAATATTTTCATTTACGTTAATTTTATTGTTTCTACCGATTATGTTCTCCTTTACACCAATTCTGCATTGATGTTCTTTAGCAAATCCGGTAATATCATAGGACCTAAATCCCCTTCATACCGACGCCGAACAGAGACAGTCTTTGCCTCCATTTCTTTCTCACCGACAATTAGCATGATATTGATCTTATCCAACTCAGCTTGACGGATTTTAGCGCCTATTTTATCTGCTTTTCTATTTAGCTGGACCCGAAAACCCAGTTGATTCAACTGTTTACTGATACTGCCAGCATAATTCATGACTTTATCTGAAATGGGTAGAATAGCGATCTGAACCGGTGCCAGCCATAGTGGAAAATCTCCACCGCAATGCTCCAAATAAACACCAAAAAATCGCTCCATTGAGCCTAAAATAGCGCGGTGGATCATGATTGGACGCAACTCTGAACCATCTTGAGCAATATATTTCAATTTAAATCTTTCCGGTAAAACAAAATCCAATTGTATCGTTGCCAATTGATGGTTGCGGTGTAAGGCATCCCGCACATGAAAATCGATCTTGGGTCCATAAAAAGCCCCCTCCCCTTTAGCAACACTATAATCGAAATCAGATTTCTCTAAAATACGCTGCAGTGATTCTTCTGCCTGATTCCAGCGATTTATATCACCAAGTGCTTTTTCCGGTCTGGTACTGAGCGCTACAGTAATATCAGTAAAATCAAATGTAGCAAACACTTCATTGATCATTGCGAACAAGCTGCTAATTTCGGTACCAATTTGATCCATTGTACAAAAAATATGGGCATCATCCTGGGTCATGCTGCGCACTCGAGTTAATCCTGAAATGACACCTGCTTTTTCATACCTGTGCAGTCGACCAAAATCTGCCAACCGAATAGGTAGGTCACGATAGGAATGAAGTGTATGGCTGTAAATTAATGTATGACCGGGACAGTTCATGGGTTTCAAGCCAAATTTCCGATCACCAACTTCCATACTATACATATTATCAATAAACATGTCATAATGACCTGATTGCTTCCACAGTGCCATGTCAAAAATTTGCGGGCTGATGACTTCATCATAGCCGTATTTTTTATACAATTTGCTTATATATGAGACCAAATTATTATAGACTACAGCACCTTTAGCAGTAAAAAACGGGCAAGCCGGTGAAAGCTGGTGAAAAAAGAAAAGATTAAGTTCCTTACCTAATTTGCGATGATCTTGGTCTTTGGCTTTTTCGAGAAAATATAGATAGTCATCTAACCCTTTTTTAGTACTGAAGGTGGTACCGTAAATACGCTGTAGCATGCGATTATTTTCATCTCCACGCCAATAGGCACCGGATGTACCTAACAGTTTAAAATATTTTATCTTACCGGTTGATGTGACATGCGGCCCCCGACATAGATCAATAAATTCATTTTGTTGGTAAACAGAAATTTTGTCATGACTATCGATCTGCTCTATAATTTCGACCTTATAATCCTCGCCTAAATCCTTGAATATGTTGATCGCATCTTTCCGTGTTATTTCTGAACGGAAAATGGGATAATTACTTTTGACAATCTCCCTCATCCTATCTTCAATTTTTTTCAGGTCTTTATCAGAAAATGGTTCTGCTATATCAATATCATAGTAGAAGCGATTATCTATTGTCGGTCCAATTGTGATTTTGGCCTGCGGGTACAACTGTTTTATTGCCTGAGCCATTAAGTGTGCTGTGCTATGCAGCAAAACTTTATGACCTTCAGGAGAGTCACCGGTCAAAATTTCAACATTTGCATCACTAACAATATTAATAGATAAATCAACCATTTCATCATTTACTTTTGATGCTATTGCATCTTTAGTCAATCGACCGCCGATACCTTCAGCGATCGCTTGCGGAGTGACACCACTGGCGAAGGTCTTTGTGGATTTGTCGGGTAATGTTATAAAAATATTGCTCATTAAATTTTATGGGAAAACAATTAGACTGGAAAAAGAATGTACGGAAGCACTTGAGGAATTACATCCTCGATGGTTGTAGTAATTTTATACTGTTCAGCACTAATATTTGCAATTATAATTGTGGGCGATACTGGACTTGAACCAGTGGCCTCTTGCATGTCAAGCAAGCACTCTAACCATCTGAGCTAATCGCCCCTTAAACTTGCGGAGTTAAACCCCGAAATTTAATGCCATTTAGAGACAAAAATAGAAAAGATTTATCTATAGAATTAATTTGCAGTTTCGGATAAAAATGTTTCATTGAATACGATTTGGTCATTGAACAGCTCTATGGCTTTCGAAATATGCTCATCATATTTAATATTGTATCGTATCTTACCTTTATCAATTTCAAATATTTGCGCATAATTAGTAAATAAACCTCTGGCTAATTCATCGTATTCTTCTGAAAAAAGATCAACTTTTTTCTGGCTGATGAACTTGTCAATAATCCCAAATGCGCCATTTAAATCACTGCTTTCTGGAAGTTGAGCTGTCAATTTCTCTCTGGCTTTTTCATATTGGGGTTGACCATCTATTTTTACGTCCAGATCTTGAGTTTTCAAGTAATCAATGAAACGCTCCATAATGGTATCATCCATCAATACTTCCTCAAATGAAGCAAAATCATTTTTATTTTCATGGGCAAAAGTGAAGAAGTAACTTTTTAACCAGCATTCTTGCACCAACGGCCCAATTTTATTTGTCTCTACAATATAATCAGGATATATCCCTCCGCCACCTTTAACGACACGCCCTGATTTTGTGGTAAATACTGTATCCAAAGCCAAAGTTTCTGGCTGATTAACTACACTTTCTTTGAGATAATCTGGATTCTGTATTAATCGTCCACTCGGAATGAAATATTTTGCTGTGGTTACTTTTAACGATCGTTTTTGATCAATCGGATACACAGATTGGACCAAACCTTTGCCAAATGAGCGCTTACCAATGACTACACCACGGTCCAGATCTTGTATAGCACCTGCAACAATTTCACTTGCAGATGCACTGCCTTCATTAATCAAGACAATCAAATTGATATCATTGCTTAAAATCGGTTTTTCTTTGGAAATAAAGTTGCGGTTTGATTCTTTATTGCGGCCTTTGGTCCAAAGCAATTGTTCTCCTTTAGCCACCATCATATCGAGGATAGCGATTGCTGATGCCAGTAGCCCCCCGGGATTATTTCGCAAATCGAGTATCAAGTGACTTATATCTTGATCAATTAAAGTTTCCAAAGCGTCTTTCATTTCCTGTGGAGCATTTGTTGAAAAACGAGTTAGAACGATATAGCCAGTATTTTGATCGATCATTTCGGCAAACATCACATCCTGCACAATTATATCAGACCGGGTTAAACGGAAATCTATTGCTTCCTCTACTCCTGGGCGTTGAACAGTGAGAACAACAATCGTACCTGTATCTCCCCTAATTTTTTGGGCAGCATCATTTAGGTTCATTTCTGACGTTTCTTCTTCATCAATACGAATAATGATATCACCACTCAAAATTCCTGCATTTTTTGCCGGTGAATTTTCCATCGGTGAAATCACGATTAGTTTTTCATTACGTTCGCCCAATTGAATACCTATTCCCCCATATTTTCCATGTGTTAAAAGATCCAATGCATCCCGTTCTTCAAATTCTAAATAATTAGTATAAGGATCCAGATCGGACAACATATTGTTGATGCTGGATTTAGTAAAAGAATCTGTGTTCAATTCATCAGCATAATTAATGATTAATTGTTTGTAGACCTCATTGAAAATGCGCTGGGAACGAGCAATACTACGATATACATCAGACTTGGTAGCACCGATAATTATTAATAGAAGCCCGGTAAGCACCAGGCTTACATAAAATCCTTTTTTAATTTTCATGTAATTCATTACACTAAAAATCTCCTGGTTATTTCATTCCACACATTACGTTGGATTTCTGCAATAGTTTCGTGACCATCTACTACAAAAAATCGACCAAAAAAACGTTTGGTTAGTTCGCGGTAAATTTTTCGCACGTTCTGTTGAAACTTCAATCCTGTTTTTTCTATCCGATCAAGATTTTTCACGCCTCGCCGGCGTTTTCCTTCTTCAGGAAAAATATCAATAAAAACGCTCAAATCCGGTTGCAGCCCGGCAGTGGAAAAATCATTTAATTGAATAAGCCATTCAAGGTCTAACTGTCTACCTCCACCCTGATATGCCAATGTTGAATCAGCAAAACGGTCAGCAATGACCCAATACCCTTTGTTAAGATTGGGTATGATCACTTCTTCAGTTAATTGTGCTCGGCTGGCGGTCATGAGCAGCGTTTCGGTGCGATCCTCTATTTCATCCAATCCCTTTGTCAATAGAATTTCCCTAATGGCTTCCGATATGCGCGTTCCGCCTGGTTCACGCACTAAAATTGTCTTGCAACCTTCATCATTAAGCCTAGCCTTCAACAGTTTAGCCTGGGTTGTTTTTCCAGCACCATCTATTCCTTCAAATGTAATGAATCGCGGTTTATTCAAAATAGACATTAGGATCATCTTTACCGATCATTAATACACATTCTCCCCGAGGAGATTGTTGTGAAAAATACAACAATATATCGGAAACAGTTCCACGAATAATTTCTTCATGTAATTTTGTTAATTCCCGTGCCAATACTGCTGGCCGGTCACCGATAATATCCAAAATATCTTTTAATGTTTTGACGATACGACGAGGACTTTCATAAAAAACAATCGTAGCCTGCGCATCCTTAATGGTTTTTAACCTGTGTATGCGACCCTTTTTGGATGGCATAAATCCTTCAAATAGAAATCTGTCTGTGGGTAAACCGGAAGACACTAAAGCAGTTAAAAAAGCGGAACTTCCAGGGATGGATTCTACTTTTATATGTTCATCAATTGCCGCTCGAACCAGTCTATAGGCCGGATCGCTGATTCCCGGTGTACCGGCATCCGTTATGACCGCCACATTAGACCCCGACTTTAGTGTTTTAATAATCGCAGGTATTTTGGAAAAACGATTATGTTCAAAATAACTGATCGTTGGTGTCTTGACTTTATAGTGTGATAATAATTTTTTTGAATGGCGGGTATCTTCGGCAGCGATCAAGTTAACGTCATGGAGTATTTCAATAGCACGGTAAGTAATATCCTTGAGATTGCCTATGGGTGTTGCAACAATATATAAAATTCCTGACTCTCGTCTTGATTTCACAATTTTTGAATGGCGGATTGAATCATTTCAAAACCAGTATCAATTTCCTTCTGGGAAATATTTAAATGGGGTCGAAAACGTATGGTGTGCGTGCCAGAGCCCAACATTAAAGCTCCTTCAGCAGCAATGTTTGTTAGCAGTTTATCTCGTACCTTGCCATTGGGTAGATCGAACGCACAGAAAAGTCCGCGGCCTCGTACATTAGATACAAAATCACTATATTGTTCCTGGAGTTTATTGAGTTTCTTCAAAATATATAAACCACTCTTAGCTGCATGATCGATCAACTTTTCCTCACGGATAACATTTAAATACATTGAAAAACGTACCATATCAACTATGTTTCCACCCCAGGTAGAATTTAAACGACTGGACTCGTGAAACACATTCTTGTCAACATCATTAACTCGGTCAGAAACAAAAATTCCGCAAATCTGTGTTTTTTTACCAAATGATATTATGTCCGGGAGTGTATTGACAATTTCTGGACAGTCACACTGACATCCACTTTTATTGAAATGTTGATGCGCCCACATCTTTCCGGTGATGCCCACACCAGTCTGGATTTCATCATAAATGAGTAAAAATTCATGTTCATCCGCTAAATCACGAAGGATCTGAAAAAATCCACAACGAAAATGATTATCGCCTCCTTCGCCTTGTATCGGCTCGATAATTAAAGCCGCAATGTCATCGGAATGGGCTGCCAGGGTAACTTTTATTTCAGAGATGGATTTTTTTTCTGCGGCAGCAACAGCTGCTACATCCAGTGGGAAGGTCATTTTTGGATTGGAAATGCGCGGCCATTCAAATTTGGGGTAATACATGGTTTTCCGGGGATCGTGAGAATCAGTTAAAGACATTGTATAACCAGAGCGCCCGTGGAAACAGTCCTTAAAATGGATTACCTTACTGCCCTTTTCTCCTTTTTTGGCTGCAATGTTCTTTCTCACTTTCCAATCAAATGCTACCTTCAATGCATTTTCAACGGCTAAAGCCCCGCCATCAACATAAAATGTATTGGGTAAATAGTGCGGTTGAGCAATCTCTGCAACAGTGTTTACAAATTCTGCCATTTCTATCGAATACACATCAGAATTAGAAACCTTATTTATTGTGGCAGGAATCAGACGGTCTTTGTTTGCCAGCATATACGGATGGTTATATCCGATGGGCATCGAAGCAAACATGGAAAAAAGATCTAAATATTCCTGTCCGTCCCGCGCATCAACAATCCAGGACCCATGGCTTTTTTTCAGGTCAATTACTAACTCCATGCCATCCGCGAGCATGTATTTGGCAATGGTACTGCGTACTTCAGTTGGTGCTATCGACATGAATTCTCCTATACGGTTAGATCAAATTTAATTTCTTGTGCTAGAGGTAATTCATTACTCCAATTAATCGTATTTGTCTGGCGACGCATATATTGTTTCCAGGAGTCAGAACCTGATTCTCTACCACCTCCCGTTTCCTTTTCGCCCCCAAACGCACCACCAATTTCGGCGCCAGAGGTGCCGATATTGATATTGGCAATACCGCAGTCACTACCAACGGATGAAAGAAATCTTTCTGCATGAGAAATATTGGTAGTAAACATGGCTGAAGAAAGTCCTTGGGGCACGTCATTGTGCAAATCAATTGCTTCATTCAATGTCTTGTAGGTTATGATGTAAAGAATCGGTGCAAATGTTTCTTCCTGAACAATGTCCCAATAATTTTCGGCTTTAATAATCGTTGGCTGGACAAAATTCCCCGTGAGTGTTCTGCCACCAAAAAGAATTTCGCCACCAGCATCCCAGACTCTTGATAAGGCATTTTTAAAATCAGCAACAGCGTTTCTGTTTACCAACGGTCCCATGTGTGTGTCTGGTGCTAAAGGATCCCCTATTTTTACTTGCTCATAGGCATTGACTAATCGCTTTACTAATTCATCATATCTGGATTCCTGTACTAATGTACGTCGGGTACTGGTGCAGCGCTGACCAGCAGTACCCACAGCTCCAAATGCGATAGAAGGAATGACCATATCCATATCGGCAGTTTCATCCACAATTATGGCGTTATTACCACCTAATTCAAGAATGGTCTTCCCAAAACGTTCTGTCACTGTCGTAGAGACATGGCGACCCATTTTTGTGGAGCCCGTGAATGAGACTAGCTGTATGCGTTTATCTTTCAACAGACGTTCTCCTAGAACCGACCCCTGTCCAATCACCGTGTTAAAAATTCCCCGATGACCATGCTTTTTAAGAACATCATTGACAATATTTTGAACAGCCACAGCACAGAGTGGTGTTGATGATGACGGCTTCCAAATAGTTATATTTCCACAAATAGCGGCTAAACAGGCATTCCAGGCCCATACGGCTACCGGAAAATTAAACGCAGTAATCACACCCACATTGCCTAATGGATGCCACTGTTCATACATGCGGTGATCCTGACGTTCGGAATGCATAGTTTTACCGTAAAGCATTCGGGATTGGCCTACGGCAAAATCAGCGATATCGATCATTTCCTGAACTTCCCCATCGCCCTCCTGTTTGATCTTACCCATTTCCAACGATATTAGGCTGCCCAGTGCATCTTTTTTAGCTCTCAAAGCAGTACCTATTTCACGAACCAATTGACCGCGAACAGGAGCGGGTACTTTTTTCCACTTATGAAAGGATTTTTCAGCTGCAGAAACAACTTGCTCATAATCATGTTCAGTAGCCTGATAGATTGAAGCAATTGTTTCTCCGATTGATGGGTTTACTGAATCAAGTTTATTTAAATCTGTCGATTCTAACCATCCTACGCCGCCAATACATGCACCAAAATTATTTTTGGAAATACCTAATTCCTTTAATAGATCCATTATTTAACTGGTTAATTATTTATTAATTTAAAGATGAATTTTCAGCGAAAAATTGAGCTGGCGAAATTACATCACTCTACCAGTGATTTACTACTCTAGTAATCATCAATCATGAATACAAAGCCAGGAATGATTATTTTCTATAATAAAACTAGGGAGTACACTACGACATTCTACTTCTGCTACATTGCAGCGCGGATAAAATGGGCAACCGGATGAATCCACCAGCGGATCCGCTACAGAACCGTCAATAGTAATAAATGAACCATTCTTTTTTGATAGGCTGGCTACGTCTAAAAGCGCCTTTGTGTAGGGATGTTTAGGAAAATTAAAAAGCGGTTCTGTTTTTGCAGATTCAACAATGCGTCCGGCATACATCACCAATGTTCGATGCGCGAAGGATTTCACTAATGATAGATCATGAGAAATGAACAAAATACTCAATCCATTTCGATTGTTAAGTTCTTTAAGTAAATCAATAATCTGAGCTTGAATAGTCACATCCAACGCTGTAGTGGGTTCATCAGCAATCAATAAATCTGGTTCTTGTGCCAAAGCCATGGCGATCAGTGCCCGTTGACGCATTCCTCCGGAAAATTCATGCGGATATTGATCATACCTCTTGTACGGCTCATCAATTCCAACCTGGCCTAACAGTTTAACCACGTTTTCCCGGTTTCTTTTTTCCTTCGCTTTGAACCCTTCAAGTATTTGTTTACCAACTTTCATGACCGGATTGAGTGCGTTTAATGGGTCCTGGAAAATCATCGCTGTTTTAGGATCGTTTTTTGACTTCTGTTGCACAATTGCATTTTTTGATAGTAATCCAGCTAAGGATAAAGCGATTTGAGTCTTACCACATCCAGATTCCCCCACCAGAGCAACAATTTCATTTTGTTCAATATAAAAAGAAACCTGGTTCACAACGGGCACCAGGTTTCCTGATATGTTATATCGAATAACTAAATCTTGAACAGCTATCAGATGATCATGCGGCATCTTCCCTCGCCGGTGTACTCTTATCACGATCTTGATAAGCATGAATACCTAACAAAATGATCATCGCAGCGAGAATCCAGATTGTTGCAAAATTAAAGTCACTACTTGAAAATTTAATTAAATCAATAAATCGACCAATCAATAATGAAATACGGCCCATCACAGCAAATCCAAAAGATGCTCCAAAACTGATCATCAGAAAGTAGATACCTAGTCGAGAGGCTTTTCCCAGTGCCCCTTTGTGTTCCTTAGAAAAATAAAAATAGATCAAACCTGTAATGGTTCCAACGAGAATTACAATACTGTTAAAAATTGATGGGGATGTGAGACTAAAAAATGGTAGTGAAGGATCACTTAAGCTCGAGGCAGTTCCTTTGATTTGGCCAATGACATTCGAATTCAAATAGCCATATGCGCGTAGTCCGGCAGCCATTCCAACCGTATAAGCAATACCCCAACGAGCAAACCAGTTAATCTTCGGGATGATACTTAAGAGCATCATCAAACCCAAGGTCAAAGGAATAATATATATCAAGTGTATATCATGTCCTTTGTCGATCCCACCGCTGGGAAAAACAGTTGTTGATATAAAACTTAACCCATTGTAAATCGAATACCAAAATGAGTCGCTGTATTTTGAAGCTGGCCAAAGGCGCCCAAAAAGATTTGGTTGAATTTGAGTCCAGAAAAAGATCGATATCCAATAACCAGCTGAAATACCAACGAATAAGTGTTCTGCCATCTTGTAAAAGGGATTATCTTTATATAGATATGAAAAAATCCCTAAAGTCAAAAATACTGCAACCCATCCGCCAAGTAATGTAGAATCCATTATTTCAATCCTTAATATTTCTTCGTTCGTTGGCGTTCAATAAAAAAGGAAAGATTCCCTAATATAATAAATAAAACGATAACCAGATGGGCTACGGATTGGGCATCCATGCCACTAGTAGCAAAGCCTTCTTTGCCAATGAGCGCTTCATATTCGGCAGCACCGGGCATGCCAGCCAATACACCTTGCATTTGTCCGGATTGTACATAGGGCATCACCTCATTCACTTGAATAGATGTGACCCCTGAACTCATAGGAATACCCGTGGGATCGGCAGCATATTGAACCCATTCAACAGTGCCAGGGAAACCTGCTGATGAAGAGAACAGAAATACAAAATCACTGAATTTGTTTACTCCTGCCATTAACGGTATGGAATCAACTTTTGTTTGGTACACATCAACCGTATACAATTTACGGATATTGCTGACAATCCCTTTGATCACAGCTTCATTTCCGGGACGGAAGCCCAAGAAAACATAATCTTCACCATACACCTTGTTGAATTCCCCCACTGCAACTTGATCCAACGCTTCTTGGGCCATAAACTGACCATCCGGCCACAAGCAAGTTACGAAAACCTTATGATCATTTCTGAATAAGTGTCTCAAAATGCTTATGGTCATTGGGTGGTTTTCGGGTTTCGTACTGGGACTATATTCCACAGAGACCAATACGTTTGAATTGGCCGGTAGATTCTCAATGGCGTCGTACACGATTTTTGTTGTGTTAGTAGCGCGGATTGGTAAACCAATTGGTTTTAAAATGGGAATGAACACAACGACAGCAATGACCAAGAAAACCCAGCGTCTGTCAATCTTGCCCATGCTTAAAAGTATATCTTGAATTCTATTCATATTTATTCCCCGATATACGATTTTTCAATGCCAAGGATATATCGGATCGATGTAGCAAAAATACCTAATCCAACACCGATCATGATGGATCTGGCACCGGCTACATTTGGATAATAATAGATCCATTCTTGAAGGATCGGAAGATAAAATAGACCGGGCTTATCTAAGGGCCAGCCCATCATCATCCCAGCAATAGATACACCGATGATTCCGATGAGCACGGTCACAAATGTTATCATTCTATTTTTCTTCCAAGTATTCACTCCAATTCCTACAATGAGTATCAGTAGATACATCACAAACCATGACGATATAACACTACCAAGAGGTACACGGCCAATCATGATAATAATACCGGCAACTAATAGCAGCGTGGCTTCAAAATTGCGAATACGAAAAGCACGGAAAGACGCCGACGCAACAAAAAATGCGAGTAATGAAAACATAGTGGCTGACATGGGCGCAAACATGTAATCAAACATCCATTTGAACAATGTTCCTTGTGTGGTTACATGGGCCCCCCATTGCGCAACTGATCCATCAACACCTTTTATAATGAATCCCGCGGTTAACGCAAATATAAAGCCAAATATAGCCACCACGCTATAAGGCCATCCTTTACGTTTTTTTGCCACTTTCTGCAGTTGGAGTTTCATCAAATTAAGACCCCCCAAAATGATGGCGAAACTGGCTAAAATATCATACCATTGCGTTGCATCATCATTCACAAATGATTCAATATAGGGCTCCTCGATGAACCAGCCAAAGAGCGTTATAGCACCGACCAGGGTTACAATTAAAATTGGTATTTGTCTTTTCCAGATCACAATGATTTCTTATTGGACTGTCAAAACGTTCACGATATCGAATCCGATACCCCACGATTCATAAAGGAATCGAACAATAATTGAAAATAATATAAGTGTTATCATAGCAATTTTGATCATATCCTGTCCTCTGACAGCACCCACAAGTTCCGGTTTACCAGATAGATAGGCACTAGCTGCAAAAAATTCTTCGCCAATGAGTGTGTAGTCGCAAGCAGTGACAAAGAAAGGGATCTGGGCCTGGGAAGCGGTCCCGGCAATCTGGATCGCACCAATGGAGTTGCCGGTTTCCGCTAGAATTAATGATTCTGCGTAAAATTTACCCATATACAGACAAGCCGCCGGTTTTTCTCTGATCATAACTCCGTTCACACCGGCAGCGTAAGCAAACTGGTCATCCGTAAGATAATGTACCATATCTTCGTGAAACATATCCGGATGGCCCTCTATCATATAAGATTCTCGACAAGCTTCCCGCGCCGCTTTCATCACAATGGAACGCGAAACAGGGACATTCAAGGAAGTCTCGTAACGAGCTGTCATTTTGGCTACATGCCCTAACACGATCACACCAGCCACTGTCTCCACTTGGTCCATGTCCATAATCCCAGGCACGTAAAGGACTGGTTTACCCATTTCAGTCGATCGACCCACTGCTTCTTCCACTGCTTTCAGTCCGGGAATAGGACGCAGATAGAATTCTTCGCTGCGTTCGGCCTTGCGTATATTAAATAAAATTGTTGCAGCCATTCCAATAATCGCAATAAACATCACGACCCGATCATGATTGAAATAAGGATGGCCAGCAAACCAAAAGATGATAAATGCCGTGATCACACCGCCTAAAACCAACCAAAACTGTCTATCGTTCAATGGTGGCTCCCAGTTCTTTTTTTTCTTCACTATCTAATCGTTCTATTTCGGATAAGAGAAACTCTACAGAGTCGGGTTCTTCAAATAGCTCTGCTGCTCTATAATAACCGTCCGTTTTTAGAAATGCATTGATTATGGGCCCAAAAAACACCATCGCATGACTACCTAATAGGGCTAATGGTTTTCCCATTTCTAAAAACAAAACAGCCGGTGTGATAAAGCCTGACTGTTGAATCCGCCTGGCAATACGCTCAACAAACTGTTTATCATTTTCCGATAGCATATGATATTTTACCGATGTTATGACTGCATCTAAATTAATTTGTTTCTAACATTTCCAAATTTGACCTTGGAATTTCGCAATTTTTTCCATCAATTTCAACGATTGCTACGCGCACCATCGTTTCTGATTCCATTTGACGGAGTTCAGGTGGTAATTCTACAACTCTTCCCATTCGTCCGAAATGGGGTGCCCTGATCACACGTACCAGTCTTCCTTCCTGAATACCTGTGGATGTATCTGCATCTTGCTTATTACCCCTTGGTTGATCTTGAGATAAAGGAATCACGATTTCCGGTCGAATCACGCCAGCACGAATTTGTGTTGCGCCGTTTATAGATGCAAATTTCCCGCCATGTTTTTTCAATAATTCGAAAGTCCGATGCCCCATCCGGATCTTTCCGTACCCCTCAGTGACGATCAAAGATGATACCATATCCTCTGATCCAGTGATAGCCACACCCAATTTATAGCCCAAAATATCTTCCAGGTCAAAATAATTAAATCCGCCCACAACAACACCGGCCACCTGCATTTGGATCGCTTTTTTATAAGCTGCCAGACTAATGAAAGAACCACCCACAATGATCTTTCCTTCCAAATCACTGGTAATCACATTTTCCGTGATCTCTCCTTCCCTGTCATCCGTCACGACCACAATGTTACCCCGGCTCTCACCACCAATTCCAAAAATCCCCTGGATAAAGACACCTTTTGATTCGATGACCACACCTTCTTCAGGAAATACATCCTGAATCTGCCCGCTTATGTATGCATCTATTGCTACGGGGATCGGCGGTTCACGTAATACAACCTGGCCAGTACTATCCGAAATCACTTCCACTGTACCATCAACGGGTGATTCCACTTTGGATTTGAATAAACCAAAAAGACCTTTTACTTCAGCGATCTGCTGGCCTTGAGTGACCTGTGCCCCCTCTTTAACCTGCATGGCTTCACGGATATCCTGGGCATCAATGTTCAAACTATTCGCTACATTGACCATTTGCACATTCCCGGGAAGATCAGTCTTTGCAACAATATCGTCTGGAGATACCGTTGCACCTTTCTCCACTATCACTATTCCTTTCAGAGGAAGACGGCGTTCCTTGTTAATCTTCGTTTTATGAAGTACTTTTAAACCTGGAGTATACGCGTGAGCCATCTTACACCGTTAAATCGGGATATTCATTGACAGCTTTGGACCATTTGGAAAGAGCAGCAATTCGTTGCTGTGAATCAGTCGGAATATGCAATGGTCTCCCCCGGCCATCAAGGATAATCCCCACCACTCCACCAAAGATTGTAGACATGATCGATTCATTTTTACCGGCACCAATATCCATACCCTTACTCGGAGTCAATTTCGCCTGGATTGGTGTATAAGGAGCCGTGATCATCACCAATTCTCCCGCCCGTAGTGTATGGGACTCAATACTCCCACTTGGCATAGTCAACTCTGCAGTCAGAATTGTGGATTCCGGTTTTGAATCACCCACTGGGGCGATACACGTTCCTAGACGGATCAAACAATCTTTTTCAAAGACTTCCAGAGCAGCCACGCGCGCAGCTTCCCCAAGTTCTTCTTTTTCAATATTAGCCATGACACCTAATTGGGGCATCATAAAAATGGAATCCACCGCTAATTGAGTGATTCCCTCTGGTAAAAATGAATCAATGAGCATGCGTGCAGATTGTTCGCGGCGGGGAGCATGGGAAAGAACACCGCCGGAACCAACCAAGAGATCCAGTTCCATCATATTGACCAATGATTCACCGGATTCAGATTGCTCAAACGCATCAGAAATCGTTCTTTCTTTTTGGACACCTTTCAGGTTTACTGCAAATGCCTTATGCTGAATGAATGAGAGTCTCAATGCTTCCCTAGCGATGGCTTGTTCAATGATCAATTCTTCAAGAATTTGTGGAACAGTTGTCGGTCGGATCATCTTATTTCCGATCCGATTTGTCAATTCCTTTTCATCAATATTAAACGGTACCCAGCGTAGCACATTGGGTAGAGTCGCTTCGGCCAGGACATTACAAATAGAATAACTCATTCCTAAATTTGCACTCACGGTTCGGTTGAATTGTTTCTGGAATACAGAAAAGATATCGGTGGTTGCGCCACCGATATCCACACCTACTACAGAAATATTTTCTTGCTCCGCGACCATTTCGATTAATGCGCCCACAGCACCGGGGGTCGGCATGATCGGCGCATCAGTCCACGACATTAATTTCTTATAACCAGGGGCTTGCTGCATCACATGCTCCATGAACAAATCATGGATCTTATCACGGGAAGGTTTCAAGTTTTCTTGTTCTAAAACGGGGCGAATATTTTCGGTAATATCAAGATCAGTAATTCCACCTAATGTTTCCGAAATTTTTTCTGTTGCTTTATTGTTGCCAGCGAAGATAACTGGAAGTTTATAATTTTGACCCAATCGAGGTTTTGGATTGGCCGCAGCCAATATTTCCGCCAATTCCAGAACGTGTTTTGTGGTTCCACCATTAATACCACCTGACAATAAGATCATATCTGGACGTAATTGGCGAATGCGTGTGATCTTTTCATGGGGTTTACGACCATCATTTGATGCCAGCACATCCATCACGATCGAACCGGCACCCAGTGCAGCACGTTCAGCAGACTCGCCGGTCATTTCTTTGACCACTCCGGCAACCATCATTTGTAGTCCGCCTCCGGCTGAACTTGTAGAGATATAAATATCTACACCGTCATGACCGTTTATAGGAGTGATAATCTTGTCGTCATCTAATAATTTACGATTGGCCAGTTCTTCCACTTCCATTACCGCATTTAAAACACCTTTTGTCACATCTTCAAAAGGAGCTTCAACAGTTGTCGGAGCTTCACCACGCACTCGTAAGCGAAATCCATTATCTGTCTTTTCGATTAAAATGGCTTTGGTAGTTGTACTCCCGCAGTCAGTAGCTAGGATTCGTTGTAGTTCCATCTAATGATTAATAATGTTTTTAAAAGAGTAAGTAAAAATAGGTCAAAGGTGCGGCAAAAACCAAGGAATCAAAACGATCTAAAACTCCCCCATGACCGAGTAATATTTTACCAGAATCTTTCACATCAGCAGATCGTTTCAGAAGTGATTCGACAAAATCACCCAGTTGACCAAACACACCTGAAATTATTGAAAGGACAATTACACCCTCCAGAGAAAAATCCACCGATGGCAAATCAAAATAATATAATATTCCAAAAAAAATGATAGTGCTTACAAAACCAATTATGGATCCTATCCAAGTTTTATTGGGGCTGACCCGGTGAAATATTTTTTTGGCACCCCACTTTAACCCGGCACAGAAAGCAATAGAATCACACACCCAAATGGAAATGAATAGAGCAAATGTGAAGTAAGTACTATACGTTTGGTCAAATTGGCGAATAGCAATCAGAGAACCCAGCAAGAGGGGAATATAGGCAATACCAATTATCGTATAAGCTGCATTTCCAATCGGATTTACTTTGTTTGAGAACAGTGCAATGGTCAATAACAGGATTATGAAGATAGACAATAGTTGTATAAAACCCAGCATATTCAGATATGGTTCATAGTAATAGAACCAAATAAAAAATCCCGTTCCAATCAGTCCGAGTATATATGAGGGAAAAATTCCATTTGACCGATACAATCCATAGAACTCATGTAATGCCAACATAATGATACCAGCAATAAAAATGGTAAAATATATGCCACCAAGCCAGGTGAATATTAAAATGCTGGGAATACCAATGGCATTCACCAGAGTTCTACCATTATTTTTTATACTCATTGAAAATTTAATGATTCGTTTAATTTCATTTTAAACTAGGATATCAACTGCCTCCGGAAGCATTTCAATGTCAATGGGAGTACTGCCAATTATTTCACCATCAATGTTTAAAACATCTTCCTCTTTTGGAATTACAGAAAACGATTTCACTTGGTAATACTCCACAATCGGATCAGCTATATGTTTCCCAGAAAAGACTTTCGGGAACATTTTCAAAAGTTTGAAACGACTCGCCTTGTAAACGACCACTAGGTCGATATAACCATCGTTGATCTGGGCCAGGGGTGCCATTTTCATTCCCCGGCCGGTATGGATGGTATTACAGCCCAAAATAAATCCGAAATCCCCTAAGCAGCGTCGCCCCTCTATGACTAAAATGGCCAACCGTTCACGAAACGCAATGATCTCGATGAGCGATGCGATATTGTAGCGTTGTCGGCCCAGCCAGTGTATTTTTTCGGAAATACGAATAATATCTGTCGGCATTCCCCAGCCAACAATATTAAAAGCATAATATGTCTCGCCCTTCGCATTGACTTTAACTAAATCTAATGGACGCTTACGGTTCGTTACGATACGTTTGGCAGCATTTACTGGATCCAAGCAATCCATATCATGCATAAGTGAATTTCCAGTCCCTCCTGTGATAAGTCCTATGGGTAGTTTTTTTCCATCGTCTCGATTCATTAAACCATTGATTACTTCGTGCATGGTACCATCTCCGCCAATAGCACAAAATCCATCATACCCTTTAATTGCTACTGTCCGAGCCATATTTCTTGCATGACCGGCGTATTGGGTTTCCAAAATGGTGAGTTCTGCCCTAGCTTCTTCGAATACAGGTTGCACTTGTTTCAAAATACCAAGACCTTTTTTTAATCCACCCCGGGGATTGATGGCCATGTAGTATCTTGACATTCTATGATTTATGCTTCATATATTGATTATCGCCAAATTCAATTACTTCTATTTTTACCTTTGCTGTCCCCTGATTAACAAACCCCAATTTTACCGCTGCGCCATAGGAACAATCCAATATTCGCCCAGGAATGAACGGTCCCCGGTCATTGATACGCAAGATGACCGCCTTATTGTTTTCCGTATTCGTTACACGCACAACCGAATTCAATGGTAGAGTTTTATGGGCTGCCGTTAGACCATACATATCATAAATTTCCCCGTTTGCTGTGAGTTTACCATGAAAATCATCAGCATAAAAGGAGCTAATCCCTTTCATCACTTTGGGATGATTACTTTTTGTAACCAAAGGAATCTTGGGTTTGTTATTTCCTGGAGTACCGGTCCGATAACGCGGTGAACTTGAACACGAGACGAACATCAAAGCGGTAATTAATATATAGTTAATCATAAAGTGTAACATTTCCAATCAATTCATTTAAAGGTGTGTGTTTTTCTTGCAGATATTTGCGGAGTTTATTGGTAATTATTTCACCGATGCAGGGATCTCTGTAATTTGCCGTACCGATCTGGATTGCTCTTGCACCAGCTAATAAATATTCAACCACATCAGCAACATCCACAATTCCGCCAATACCAATAATGGGGATTTCTACCGCATTAAATACTTTATGCACACAGGCTATACCGATCGGTTTTATGGCCGGACCAGAAAGCCCACCGTAAGTTGTATAAATATTCGTCTTTCTGGTGCTATGATCTATACTCATACCGACTACAGTGTTGATTGCTGCAAGGGCATCAGCACCACCGACTTCGGCAGATCTTGCAATTGCTGCTATATCGGTCACATTTGGACTTAATTTCATAATCAATAAACGTTTTGTTAACTTACGTAATTCGGTAGTCAAATATTCCGTCATATTGCAATCAACGCCAAATTCCAACCCACCTTCTTTTACATTGGGGCAAGATATGTTAATCTCGTATCCAACAATATTGGAGCTTACAGCTTCTACTTTTTGCATTACTGCAATATATTCAGCGACCGATGAACCGGCAATGTTCATAATAATCGGACTTCCGATATCATTGTAGACGGGAATCATTTCTTTGATATATCTGTCGACTCCAATATTTGCTAGACCGATTGAGTTAATCATTCCGGATGGTGTTTCGACAATTCTCGGTGGAGGATTTCCTTCCCGTGGATTTAAAGTGATGGATTTGGTTACAATAGCTCCTAAGTGACTTACATCCACTAGTTCAGGATTTTCTTTACCATAACCAAATGTTCCCGACGCCACAAAGATCGGCGTTTTAAATACTACAGACCCAATTTGAATAGATAAATCAGTCAATTATGATCTCATCACTGGTATAAACAGGACCATCTAGACATACCAAAGAATATTTTTCATGATAAGTATGTTTTGCGTTTGGACCCGCACTGCGCAGAATAACGCATCCCTGGCAGAGTCCCACGCCACACCCCATATAGCTTTCCACTGATATTTGCGCTCGAACATTGTTTTGTATAGCAAACTTCTGAACAGCTTTCAGCATTGGTTCTGGGCCGCAAGCGAAGAGCATCGTATTATGATTGATTTCCAGTTCCCTTAAGGCTGCCAGTACATTTCCGGAAATACCTACACTGCCATCATCGGATGTTAAGAATACTTTATTTTGTGGTTTGTGAACCAAAAAATGTTCACTCCCACTGCGCGCCCCAATTATCAAAGTCGCCGCGGGGCAGGAATTGTATAAGTTTAAAATGGGTGCCAAACCCACCCCGCCGCCAATCAAAATGGCATTCTCTTTACGATCTTTCCAATCCGTAAAAAAGTTTCCCAATGGCCCTAAAATATTGAGTGTGTCGCCTCTTTTTTTTCTGGAACATTGTTTTGTTACATCTCCAAATATCTTGTAAATAATCTCTATTTGTTCACCCTTTACAGCAGCAATACTCATGGGTCTGCGCAGTGGATGTTCCCAATTATCATTTGTAATTAGATTAATAAATTGTCCAGGACCTAAATACAGTGCCGAAACTTGTGGCGCAAACATGGACATCTGCCATATACCCGTTGCTAATTGCTTATTATGATTTATTTCTGCTACTTCAATTATCAAGGGTATCACTTTTCGTTATGGTTTGCAATTGCTTCAAAGTATCATAACGAATCTTACTGGCCTGGGTTTGTTCAGAATTCCCGTGATACTTATGTAGCCAAGTATAATATTTTAATGCACTATCAGGTTCGTAAAAAGTGTAATCATAATTGAACGCCAAAAAATAGGCTGCACGGGCAGAGGTTTCACTTGTTAAATCTAATTTTAATATACCCTTATACAACTTTAGTGCCACGTCTGGATTTATTAACCATTCCATTTCTCCCCGTCGCAAAAGTGCTTGCGGCGAATCTGAATCCACAGGCAATTCTAATTCCTTACGTAGATAATCTGCATATTCTGACATTGGTTTATCAGCTAAAATCATTTCACTGAAATAATTAGCTTTGACCGTATCTCCCAACAGGTTATTTAAATAATACATAGTAAATAGTGCTTTGGGGTATTCGTTTGATTCTGGAATTTCGTCAATAATTTGCTGAAAAAATATTTGGGCACTATCGGGTCGTTTAAAATGGAACGCTTCCAATTCACCAAGGACATATAAGTGCCCAGCTATGGAGTTTGTTAAGGAAGACATTTCATCATTTCTAAAAGCAATGATCGAATCATTACCTACAGAATCCAACTCCGAGACAATTGCAATTAACTGTTCTTCCAATTGAGCAATGTCCAGTAGAGATTGTTGATATTCAGTGATCTCTTTATTGTGTAGATTCGCCGTTTTTGTGAAAGGTGATTGTCCAAATTCGCGCGTCACTTGGCCAAAATATTCTTGGGCTTTATCTAAATTCCTGTTCTGATACAATTCAATTTCGCCATGGATATAATATGCTTCTGCTGAAGTTTTTGTATCTTTGTATTCCTCTTTGATGCTTTCCAATCTGCTCACTGCTTCTTCATTTTGATTATTCATTTGGTAGAGTTTTACCAACTCCAGCTCCAGGTCACCATGAATGGACATATACATTTCATCTACAAGCATGGTTTTGATCAAGTCCTGGACTTTATCCCAATTCCCCATTTGTCGATTAATACGGACAATTAGCAGAGTGGCTTCTTCTTTTATTTTTTTGGAAGACGTATTCTTAATCAATTTCTGGTAAGCCCCTAAGGCACGAGTATAATCCTGGTTACTATAAGCCAGATCAGCCATCCGATAGTAAATTTGACCCCGTTCATCGCGTTCCCTATTTGTTTCGGCTGCTAATTCCAGGTTTTCCATTGCAGCTTCAGAATCTTTGTTTTCTAAATGAATTTCCGCAATACCCAAATAAACTTTTGAAAGAAAACTCTGATCATTGGTTACATCGGTAATCCCCATAAGGTCTTCCAGTGCAGGCTGGGGTTTGCCTAATTTCCATTTACATAAGGCCAACCAGTATTCAACTTCCAGTTGATCTAATTTAAATTGTTCTAAATATTGATTGAAAACGATTTCAGCAATTCGAAATTCCTTGCGGTGAAAATGAGCTTTACCTTTTAAGAATAATGCTTCAGGGTAATAGCGTGAATTCGGATATTTATCAAGGACATACTGGCATTTCTCCGCGACTTTGCCGTAAGCATCTAGAGCCATCGGAGGAAGTGATTCGCCAGTTTTTTCCAGCCGTAATTTTTCCCCTTTTTCGTAGTATTGTTCAGCATTGTAAAATGTATTGTAGTATGCACATGCAGAAAAAAGTGTTACAACCGCGGTCAAAACAAATGTATTATGTCGTAATAACTGTAGTGAATTGGTCATTTTCAACACGGAAATTCGCTGTCTTATACGTGAATTCCAATGAATTAACTTGTCCTCCTCTCCTTCTTGTCCAAGGAGGGAATCAAGGAGTGATTAATGAGTAACAGTTTTAGTCTGTTATTGTGTTGTGGAAATAGTTTAATTTTAGATATGGATGATTTTTCTATTTATGACCCAGCGATCAAATTTCGTCCTGATTATAAATGGCCTTTAGCAGGCACAGAGCGGGATTGCCCAAAATGTGCAACGACTATGCAATTGAATGAAAATAGTGAAACCTATTTTGGGAAACCGTGGTGGTGCTCCAAATGTCAGTGGCAATTTAGTGAAGAGGAAATAACTAGTCAGGTTTGAAATATCGCTTTGCTTGTCGATTTATGATTTGATCGATACCATATCGAACTAAAACCATATCATCTCAAGATACGACTTCAGATTACTCATCAGGGTTTACATTTCCTAAATCAACAGAATAATCAAATGTGAAAAAATATTGCGTTTAAAACGTCATTCATATCCGTTTTACGGGGAACAATTACCTTATATTATTTTGTTCACCGGAGCGATCAATAGCGGTACACTTACGTTCCATCTAAGCAATACCCTGATACGTCAATTTGAATTCATCAAAGTGTGCTTCCACCATTAAATTAACGTTCACTGTGAATAGTTAATTATGTCATTATATAAAAAAATTGAATCTCGACTGGACACCACATTGGCACCGCTGCACATAGAGATCAGAGATGATACTGGTAAACACATTAATCATCAGAATTTTGATGATGGGGCGCATTTGAGCTCCGTCATTGTATCGCCCCACTTCAAAGGGTTGACTCTGTTAGAGCGACATAGATTGGTATATCAAGCCCTGGCAGATATGATCAAAAAAGAGATTCACGCTTTTAGTATGCAAACATTTACTCCAGAGGAATGGCAGCAGAAAGGAAATAGTATTACGTAATAATAGACATAAGACACCAATACGTTATGGACCTCGATCGCCAAAAGTGACAAGTACTGTCCGGAAGGTAGCCAACCACACGATAAATAACACAGTATTAGGAATGTACCCCGTGGCCTTGGAACAAACGGTGTGCTGCAACCTGGAAACGTAAAGCTGACCAGTCCGTAACGATTTTTCCTGATTGTAACCAGCCATTTGTTCCCGTGCTTTTTCGACCACCCTTCGGGCTTTTTGTCCTCCTGAATGGATACTGGAGGGGTTGCCGTAATGGTGTTCTGCCACATTACGCATAAGGTCCTTTACTCGCGGATGTAGGGGTGTAGTTGCGCTATGATCAAAATAGTACATTTGCATTATTGTCTAACTGGGGAAATTACAAAAAAAGGTTATTTATACGTCGCCACGAATGACAGCGGTCATTCTGGATGGAGCTTATTTTCTAGGAAAGGTCAGCGAATGGTGGTTTCATCTATTTTATATGCTGACACTTTATTATCATATCAAAGCCATCCTGGCCCAGCGCAAAGCCTTCATTGGCAGTACCAATATTGTTTTAGCCATGACGGGAATGGAGCCAAAATAGGCTATTTCATCAAGACCATCTTATTGGATTGGGTAAATACTTGCTTCGTTTCATTCGACTTTGCCACCAGACGATAAATGTAAAGTCCACTGGCCACCGGGTTTCCGTGCCGATCTCTTCCATTCCAGACCACCCGGCGGTCTCCGGCTGGAACCCTTGAATCTACCAGCTGTATGATCTCCCGGCCGGTGATATCATACACAATCACGGACACATCACTGCTTTCCGGTAAACCATAACGAATGGTCGTGGTTGGGTTGAAGGGGTTGGGGTACGCCGGATGTAACGCATAAGCACTCGGTATGATTTCTTCTGCACTTTCTCTGGCTTGTTTTCTCACCATGATGGCCGCCAGCATCCCCAGGGGGGTATCCGGGTACTTTTCAGCCAATGTTGTGTACGCCGCTTTTGCTTTTACGGGTAGTCGTTGGCGTTGTGCACCGGCCATCATTTTTGCACTCCCCTGCAGTTTCTCATGGACCTGCGCTTCTTCAAACAAAAGTTTGGGCTCTAACTCGGTGGTGGGATAGTTGAGCTTAATATCATCAATATGCTCCAGAGCCTCATTCAGGTTTACATTCCCGGCTAAATACAGTTTATAGGATGCCAGCACCGATAGACTGTGCTCTTCAATCGGGGAATCGGGGTATGCTTGGGTGTACTCATCCATCTTATTGATAATGCCCGCTACATCGTCCTGCTGCCACAAACAACGGGCGATTCACTCGCGGCCCGATCTGATCCACTCGCTGCGCTAGAACTTCTTGGGGTTTTCTAGTTGGGCGACTACCATCCAAGCCTGATTTTGGACGCGGGGAATACGCAACACCACGTCGTCGATGCCCTCCAACAAGCCGAGCAGATGCGTAAACCCGGGCAGCAACCGAAAGGGAACGGCCGCGAGGGCGAAGAAAACATGATAACTAAAATGCGCTTGGTGAAAGTACTCGGATAGGGTGGCGAGGTCACGTTCCAACAAGGGGTGTTCGTCTGCCGAGCGCATCGCCGGCGTCAGTTTACGGTAAAGATTGATGAGCACATTGTGCCCCAACGGCTCGAAAAATGCAGCGCGGCCGGTGGGCTTGAGGACGCGAACGAGTTCGCCGCAGGCCGCGCCGAGGTCGAGGTGGTGGAGGATACCGCTGCCGCAAACGAGGTCGAAGTGGTCCTTGGAAAATGATAGTGCTTCGGCGTTCATTACTTCAAAGGAAAGCCTGTTGCCTAAGCCCTCGGCGTGCGCTCGTGCTGAGGCCTGCCGGATGCCCTCGGCCGAGATGTCAATGCCGACAACCTCCGCGCCAGCGCGGGCTAACGCAAAGGCGTGGCTCCCCTTGCCACACCCATATTCCAAGACCTTTTTGCCCACGCAGTCGACGTCGATCAGCGCGTGATAGTGGCGTTTGGCCCCGGCGGCAACCGCGTAGAATTTGCTGGCGCGGGCGCGGGTCTGGCCGGCAAAAGTGCGGTCGTGGAATTGGGCTTCTCGCCGCAAGCGGTCATCGGTCATGACAAAATTTCCGCATACAAGTTCAGCAGCTTCTCGGCCTGCGTCCCCCAATTATACGTCGTCCGCGCAGCCTCTCGTCCGTTTTCCCCCATCCGCTGTTCCGCTCCATCCAATGAAGACGTGATCTTCACATAGCTGTTATTCCCCAAGTTCGTTGCACCAAAAAACAGATGTAAGTAGGGTGCATTGTTCTCACCGACATTGACAGAATAAACCATCGTATGGTCGATGGTATCTGTATGATCACCGTCAAATACCGGCGAAACAATATCTAAATCTAACATGTGGTATGGTGCCGGAGTTACTTCTGCAAGGGCGTTTTGAAAAATTAATAAACTCATTGCAATCATCGTTTCTTTTGACATGCTTTTCTCCTTCTATTTTCAATGGATCCTGGTCGTAAGTTATTTGATTACACTTATACCACCGAGGTATTTTGCGTTTCTTGTTTTTGCTCACTATCTATATCCACGGGCTACGTAGGCGTATAAATCGCCATATACATATCCAACCGCTACGATAAGGTCGCCTTTAAAATCCATCGAGTAACATTTTATTTGGACTTAGTCAAAAAAGTCGAGTCAAAGTTAAGCAACATGGTGTAATTCTCCATATTCAATAGGTGTCCGGTATCCTAAAGATGAATGCAGCCTTTGGCGGTTGTAAAACAGCGGTGATTTACCTGTCTATGCCAATAGTTATTTGATGGATACATTCCCTTTGAGAAAAACAGAATGATGTAAAAACCGTTGCATGATTAAGTGCAATTGAACTGCGGTTTGATCTGCCAGGTACCGTTACAAACCTGGATGGGTCTAGTAGCTAGATAAGATATCAATACAACACTCGCACACGGCGGAGTTATATTGAATTAGGCGATTGTCAATTAATTGAAGTTATATCCCAAATTCAGATACAGTCCATTAAACTTAAAACCATCGTGATCAGCAAAACCCAGATAACCGCCACACATCAATGCAAAACCATTATCGATTACTGTTAGTGGTAAACCAATACCGATCATAAGAGCAAGGTCTAAACCATCAGGACCTTCATCCAAGTCTACTTTTACTTCCACATTCTCTTCATGGGCTGTAACTGATCCATTTACATATGTTCCAATTAATACGCCAATATTTAGAAAATCCTGATTTACCTGATCTACTGGCTTAACAATAGTGACCCAAAAATCAAGATAATTCATAATCACTTCATAATCCACATCATATTGAGTGCCAGAGGCGAAACCACGCTTATGAATACCGAGACCAACAATAATTGGAGTATCTTCAAGCAGTAATCCTTTGCTTATTCCAAAATTGGGGAGAGTTGAGTGCATTTTAACATCTGTATCTTGCTCTACATCCCAAACTCCAACCAGTCCTCCACCAATGTATATACCCCATCCAGGCACCTGTGGAGCTGAGTTATCTTGAGGCACACCAAAACTGATGGTAAGTATAATAGCGTAAACTATTGTTCTCATTGTTTTTCCTGCTGTTTGTAAAAAAAGCATTATAAACATCTTCTTTGTTTGAATCTGTTAAAGGTAGATACCTGAACCAAGCATAACACCATAATGATTAGTCGCCGTCTATGTACGCCTCATTAATCAATGGTCACATTTCTCTCCAAGTATATCGTAAAAATTATGCTAAAAAATTTACTATGTAAGTTTATAACCAAGGAGTGATCAATCCAAATGCTGCCCCCTGTGGGTCTTGAGCCACCATAAACCTTCCAACACCTTCTATCGTGTTGGGAGCCGAAAGAATTTTGCTACCCGCCCCTTCGATTATGCCAACAGCATCGTCAACGTTATCAACTTGAAAGAACGGTTCCCAATGGGGTGGCACCTTCTGCTCGACTAAGTGCTTCGGCATCTCCATGATGCCCCCTACAGATTCAGTCCCAACAGTAATCACCATGTACTCGTCAACATCACCCATTGATCTGGATTCGAGGTTGACGTCCAAAAGATCGGCGAAAAAGCCAGCAGCGGTTTTTGGATCGGGCGTGAGAAGTTCTGACCAAGCGAGTGCGCCATGTTCGGATTTGACCCCAGCTCCGATGTGTTCCTTGAGCTGACAGATAAAAACCATACCACCGGTCGGATCCGCTATCACTGACATTTTGAACAACTGGAAGGCGTCAAAGGGTTCTGCAAATACTTTGCCATCCAATCCCGACACGCGGGGCGAGGTTGCATTGATGTCATCGACAGTTATGTAGGCTCATCCAGTAGGGCGGGATTCCCTTCTCTGCCTCAGCGGAACGTTGTGTATATATACCGGCCACGTAGGAGCCATCTTTCATCGCCATCGACAGAATCATCGAACCATTTCCAGCCGAATCCTTGATGTGATAGGTCCAACCAAAAATGCTCGAATAAAATTTCTTCGCAGCCACTTGATCGCTCGCCCCAAGATCGACCCATGATGGGGTACCTTGTGCGTAGGTTCCAATTTTCAAGATCCGTCTCCTTTTCTTGTTATATCTCCTTCTCGTTATATCAAATATTACCCATTACCGATCCACATTTATATAAATAAAAACCCCACGCAGGGCGAGGTCTTTTTGGAAGTGTGTCTAATTAAAATTAGCTCAGCTTGGTGACGTTGGAAGCCTGGTCGCCTTTTGGTCCGGAGATTACGTCAAATTCAACTTCGTCTCCTTCTTTTAAGCTTTTGAATCCATCGCCATTTAAAGCAGAAAAGTGAACGAAAACATCCTTTTCATCCATATCGGAAGTTATAAAACCGAATCCTTTCTTTTCATTAAACCACTTCACTTTACCTTTTACCATTGATGTTACCTCTTTAAATTACTAAAAACAATCTGCATATCTATTTAAAACCAAGAAACCGGGTTGAAACACCTTCTAACCTGAAAATTAAAACATCTATACTGCAGCACTACGCAATTTTACAGGAAAAAATATAATAATAAAACAATTATTAATCAGTACTATCAACTTCGGTAATATAGTTATAAGTAACTCCCCACCGTGGATAGTTGTCGGATTTGGTTTATTACGAAAGCTTTGTCTTCATTCTATGCCTCATCTAACCAGATGCCCCCGCTATAGATCAGGACACCTGTTGAATATGGAGAATTACACCATGTTGCTTAACTTTAACTCAACTTTTTTGTATGAAGTCCAGTGCCAAGGCGATTGCCATTAGGCTATTTTTGATATATGAGTAAACGGTAGGTCTTGTATTTGATAAAATCCGCACCGTTGAGCTGGCCTGTAAAATAGACCCGCTTAATCTTGTTGATTCGTTTGCGGTATTTCCATTTTAATAATCTTGTGAGTGTCGGGTAATTACTGACCATATATTTCACAGACATTGTTGCGATGGGGACAAATACCTCGGTCAGAAACTTATCCAGTAGATCAAGTGTCGGTGCCGTCTCCGCGGTAATATCGACATCGATTACTTTTTGCAGAGGGACAGTAGTTATTTTTGCTTCAAAACTGGTCCACTTATGCCCACCTCCCAAGAGACTTTTGTTGTGCACGTCCTGCTGGAAGAAATCACAGATCATCAGAGTGCCACCATCGGGGAGCATGTCCACGATTTTGTCAATGGAATGATCCAATTTTACATATTGAAAGCTTTCGCTGAATAAGATCAGATCATAATTCTTATCCGTTTCCAGGTCCTCAAAACCGCACACATAGACGGTGGACTCTGAACTAAGTATCTTGTGAATATTCTCCGCCAGGAATGCACTGGGCAGTACGCAATCAACCCGGTAACCCATTTTTAAGAGTTTCTTCGCCAAGTTTCCAGACCCGCTGCCGACGTCCAAAATAGTCTTTACCCCTTTTGGGATATGGTCAATCATTAGTTGGGTGTGGCGCTCCTGGGCAGCGGCAAAATTCTGGGCCGTGGCCGTCTTGTCATTGGGCCAGTAACCGTAATGTAGATCTTCCGTATCCATGAAAAAGCGACCGATCAGCAGTCCCACATCCAGGCCCACCACCTTGGAGTCAATTTTTTTTGCCATAATCAATAAATCCTATACTGGTGGAGGATATCATAATATACGCGACATTCGGTATAAAACTTGGTCAGTTCCGGGGGTAATTTTTTGTTCTCTTTCACATAGGCTTGGAAACCGGTGGACTCCTCCACATTGCGGTACCAGTATTTGGCCCATATTCCATCTGTTTCCCGGGGACCAGCCGGCCAGGACAACATTTCATCCATAAAAGGAATCGCCAGTGCTTGGCACAGTTTATCCAGAACACCACGAGGATTTTCGAGTATATCCCGGGCATCAACCACCGGTGGTTCCAGACCCTTTTCATCTGTCAAATATTGAAAAAGTTCCAGCTGCCTGGCATAACCCAGGAGTTTAATGTCTACGCTGATAAAGGTCTTCCTATAAGACAGAATTACCTCTTTCGGATCCCGAATAAGAAAACAATTCTGAAGTTGATCGACCCAACCAAATTCCAACTCCATTGGCAGATGATGAGCCATATGCTTTTGATACCATATTTTTTTATTATTTGGTATAGATCCTATTATCTCATCCATTACTTTAATATAATCACAGGTCATAGAAGCCAAAATTTCGTCTCGTCCCGGGTGCTTAATACCGGAAGAATATAAGAAATAGCCGTAGAAGGGTTCATCGGAAACGAACGTATCGGGGCGGTTCTCAAAAGAGCGCATCAAGGCCGTGGAAATACTTCTAGGGCCAGACCACATGGCAATACGTTTAGCCATGGGCCGGGTACAGAGTTTCTATATGATGCCGATAAAGCTCCTGGAGCCGTTTAGTCCTGGGGCCTCTTTTACCAGACGAAAGTTCGTGGCCATCGATCGCCACTACCGGCAGTACCCCGGCAAAGGTGCCAGTAACAAACGCTTCGTTAGCTGTATGGCAATCTTTCACATGAAAATCACGCTCAAAAACAGGAATTCCATTTGCGTTGCAGAGACGAATGATACTTCTTCGGGTGACGCCGTTCAAGCAATGGTCCCCAGTAGAGGTCCATACTTCTCCTTCTCTGACTATAAAAAAGTTGGTAGAATTACAAGTGGCCACATAGCCGCGGATATCCAACATCAAGCCTTCATCGTAACCCAAACGGTCCGCTTCGATACAAGCCAAAATACAATTCAGTTTACTCAAGGTATTCCATTTGGGATTCTGCACATCGGCCGTCCCCCTACGGGTGCTGACTGTCCCTATTCGAATGCCCTGTTTTTGCATATTCGGACTGGCCACCTTGTGTTCCGGGATGATCACGATAGTTGGCCCACCTATATTAACTTTGGGGTGTTGGTAGGGCGTCAGTTTGAGTCCCCGGGATACGATCAAGCGCAGGTGAATATCCGTTTCCATTCCATTGGCTTCTAGGGTATCTAAAATAATCCTTTCCAGTTCATCCGCGGTATGACCAATATCCAAGCCGATGGCTGCGGCGCTTTCATATAGTCGACTGAAATGAGCGTCTTTGTGGATTAGCTGTTTATTATGATAGCGTAGACCTTCCCACACACCGTCGCCCAGTAGAAAACCGCTATCGAAAACAGATACGCTGGCAGTGCTACGAGGTACGAGCGCTCCATTCACGTAGATCAGGATCGATTCATTGCGCTGATCAATAATATATTCATGTGTACCCATTAACTCTAATATCATACGATAGGTTTAAATAATAATGAGTCTACAACATAATTAACTTAAAATGCACATATTCCTGCAGACTGTGTAAATTTTTGTATGGTTCTTCCAGCATTACAACTATTCAAGAATGAATGGTTAAACTTTGGTGTATTTTTCTCGGCTATTCTGCTGCTCATCGGCCTGTCGGAACTATTCCGATCCAAACTCCGATGGCCTCCGGAAGTCAACCGCAAACTGATGCACGTGATCGTGGGCCTTATGGCCTGCTGCTGCCCTTTCATTTTTAGTTCCAATTTGCCACCCATGGCCCTGGCGGTGGTGTTCATCATAGGCAATGGCTTGGCCCAACACTTCAAGGCTTTCAAAAGCCTGCACGCTTCGCAACGGACAACATACGGCACGGTTTACTTCCCGGTGGCGTTTCTGATTTTGGTCGCTTTTTTTTGGACCAAACCCATCACCCTGATTCTGGCCTTACTGACCATGACCATTGCGGATACGGCTGCGGCCTTTACTGGCGAACGGGTAAGCCATCCCTTAAAATTCAAATTGTGGCATGATGAGAAGTCCATCCAAGGTAGTACTGCCATGTTTTTCGCTTCGGCTCTGATCATTTATGTAGGAACAGACACTTTTGCCTGGCTCTTTGGCGCAGCCTTCTTTCTACCGATCGAAATATTGATCGGTTGCGCCATCTTTATCGGTCTGTTGGTCGCCCTGGCGGAAACCCTCAGCAGCCAGGGCTCCGATAACCTATCTGTGCCCCTGGTCACCGCGGTGGGCTACGAGCTCTACCTTACCAATTACACCCACAGCACACTACCTCTGTTCTTGACTTGGACCATCGTTTCAGCTCTCGTTCTTTACGGAGCCTACCGCCACCGCGCCCTTACCCCAAGTGGAGCGGCCGGTGCATACATCATGGGCATCTTTATTTTTGGTAGCGGTGGAATCCAGTGGTGCTTACCCATATTGACGTTTTTTATTTTATCATCTATTCTGTCCACACTGGGAAAAAAGTTCACGAAATCAACCCAAAAAGGTGCCAATCGGGACATTGTGCAGGTATTGGCCAATGGTACACTGCCGGTGGTGATTGCTATCGTAAATTTTTTCAGACCGTTTGATTTTGCTTATGTCCTCTACCTGGGTGTAATCGCAGCAGCCACTGCAGATACCTGGGCAACGGAGATTGGTTTTTTCAGCCGCCGCCGACCGCGCCATATCCTAAAATTGCAACCAATACCCTGCGGTACTTCTGGTGGAGTTAGTTTGTTAGGTTTTGGTGGATCTGCTTTAGGCGCCGCCGTCATCGCATTGACGGGCTACGCCTGGCTGGATGACCCTAGCCCTATGCTGCTGATCACTACTATCGGGTTTGGCGGCAGCGTTGTGGATTCCCTATTGGGAGCCAGCATCCAAGCCATTTTCCGCTGCCAAACCTGCGGCAATGAAACGGAGAAACGAATACACTGCAAACGAAAGACCAACCACCGTAGGGGTTGGAAATGGCTCGATAACAATGGGGTGAATTTTGCCAATACCATTGTCACCGCCACCATTATGTTCTTGATCAAGTTTTAGCTTAGTTTTGCGGCGGGCGCGTCAGCCAGGGGGAAGATATATCGGAAGTATTTCCTTATTTCATCAGTATCGCTTTACGCATAATTGCTTCCGTACCAATCTTAAGTCGATAAATATAGATGCCGCTGGGCAGGTTTTCGGCGCTCAATTCTGTCTTGTATATCCCTGCCGGTACGGTATCATCAATTAGTGTTTTTACCCGCCGCCCTGAAATATCGTAGAGTGTCAGATTCACCAACGATGCTTCCAACAAAGTGTAGGGGATGGTTGTGACCGCATTAAATGGGTTTGGATAATTCTGCTCCAGTGAAAATGTTTGCGGTAATTGCACATCGTTATCATCAATGTTAAGTTCAAAGTCACGGACATAAATCCCTCGATTTGTTCCCGCATAGATGCGATGATTCAATGTATCAATAGCAAGCGTGTTGACAGATCTGTTGCTATCGATCGTATCGAGCAATCCGGCGTTAAAGGGTATCCAACTCTCCGCTCCATCGACCGATCGATAAAGAATGGGATTATACCCATTGGCGACGGAACTACTTACTCCAAGGTAGAGGGTCTCTGGCTCTTTTGGATGAATCGCAATCGTATTTATCCAATTTAATCCAACCAGAGCTTCGATTCCGTTATTCTTTTGGGCCCAGTTTTCCCCGCCATCATTCGATTTATATACACCCCAAGCTCCTACCGAAAAATACACTATATCGGGATTTTCAGGGTGGACGGCTATAGTCATATATGTGAAAATGGATGGAAGTGGAACTTGAGCCCAGGTTTGGCCGCGATCGGTACTTTTATAAATATTATTAAGATACGTGGCAAGATTAAAATAGCTGGTATAAATAATGTTATTATTGGAGGGTGCAATGGTTAATGAATAAATCCGTCCGTACCCTGGTTCGTCCCGCCCTGGGAACTCTATATCTGGCGAGGGGATACTATCCCAAGTATGGCCATAATCCGAACTTCGATAAAATCTATTTGGAGTTACATCAATATATACAGTATGAGGATCGCCGGGATCATTTTCGATGATTGGGTAATCAATCACGTAATGTTCGCCCAGAAATATTGACTCCCAATTGATACCACCATCTTCAGTCATTAATACCTCAGTGCCAAAATCCTCGAAAAATGGTGGTAATAATGTAGTATGACTTAATAAGATTCTTTTTGAATCAAACGGGTCAATTTCTATCACTGCACCGGCGGCTGGGACCGATGTAACGCTATCCCAGCTTGCCCCCCTGTCTGTGCTTATTAAAAGTGCATGATAACTGGTCGCATAAAGTGTATCGCGGTCGCTTTCATAAAACTCAATATCATAGACAGCTCTCCCCTCGGTTCCATCGGCAAGTTGCCATTGGGAAGTTTGGGCGAATAACAGCGGTGTGGTTAGTATACATACAGTTGTAATGAGTGTTTGGATCGTTTTCATGATTGTCTCCTTTTTGTCATGGTTATTTCATCAGTATCGCTTTACGCATCAGCGCTTCCGTACCGATCTTAAGTCGATAAATATAGAGTCCGCTGGGCAGGTTTTCGGCGTCCAATTCTGTCTTGTATATCCCTGCCGGCACGGTATCATCAATTAATGTTTTTACCCGCCGCCCTGAAATATCGTAGAGTGTCAGATTCACCAACGATGCTTCCAACAAAGTGTAGGGGATGGTCGTGGCCGCATTAAATGGGTTTGGATAATTCTGCTCCAGTGAAAATGTTTGCGGTAATTGCACATCGTTATCATCAATGTTAAGTTCAAAGTCATGGACATAAATCCCTCGATTTGTTCCCGCATACATGCGGTTATTCAATGTATCAATCGCAAGCGTTTGGACACGCCGCCCATGGGTACCGAGCAATCCGGCGGTTATCCAACTCTCCGCTCCATCGATTGATCGATAAAGAATAGGGTTATCATCGGAGGGGGCACGGGCTACTCCAAGGTAGAGGGTCTCTGGCTCTTTTGGATGAGTCACAATCGTTTCTATCCACTCAACTCTATCCAGAGCTTCTAGTCCGTTATTCTTTTGGGCCCAGTGTTCCCCGCCATCATTTGATTTATATACCCCCCGATCTTCTCCTGAACTTATCGCAACATAAAGTATATCGGGATTTTCAGGGTGGACGGCTATAAATATAAACTCTCCGTAAATGGATGGAAATGGTATTTGATCCCAGGTTTGGCTGCGATCGGTACTTTTATAAATTTCATTATTGTATGTGTTAAGATTAAAACAGCCGGTATAAATAATGTCATTATTGGAAGGCGCAATGGCTAATGCACTAGTAGCTCCGATCTCTATATCTGGCGAGGGAATACTATTCCAAGTATGGCCATAATCTGAACTCCGATACAATATATTTGGAGATACATTAATATATACAGTATGAGGATCGCCAGGGTCATTTTCGATGATTGGTGAGTCGTGCGAGCCGTACGATTGAATCGAACTAACAAATATTGACTCCCAATTGATACCACCATCTTCACTCATTAATACCTCAGTGACAAAATTATCGATTTGTAATAATATAATATGACTTCGTAAGATTCTTTTTGAATCAAACGGGTCAATTCCTATCTTTGGATACCCCCATGTGTAATTGGAAATGCTAATGCTATCCCAGCTTGCCCCCCTGTCCGTGCTCATTAAAAGTGCGGGCCGACTGATCGCATAAAGTGTATCGCGGTCACTTTCATAAAACTCAATATCATAGATAGCTCTCCCCTCGGTTCCATCGGCAAGTTGCCATTGGGAAGTTTGGGCGAATAACATGCCTGCTGTTAAGGTGCTAAGTAGAATTGATTTTATTTCACTCATGGGTTATCTCCTTTTTGTAAATGACGATGTTGTTACCAGCTCTCCGTTTTGGTAGAACCCCTTGAAACTTGCGCTCCCTTCCCGCAGCACTGCGGGAGGAGTGGGTTGTCCTCCAGTTTTACCCGCCACCAGCACAGTGAATGGGGTAAAACCTTGCTAAACATTTTCACTGTTTTTCCTTAATGCGGTCAACTCAAAAATCCTAATTGAAAGTTTTGATGTTCTATAGGTTTTGATGTTCTATAGTCAGTGTAGTGATTTTAATTCTTTTTTACAAGGTTTATTTTCACTTTATCTCACCATATTGCGGGTGGTGTCTGAACATCCTTTTTTTAAGCCGGTAATCTAATAATCTACGGGAGTAAAGAATTTCTATTTGCCCGACGTAAACTTCGCCTCCACTTCCAGCCAATTTCAAATTACTCTTTCCTCGCAACCAAATACATAGTTTTTAGATTGCCTTTTAACTTTTAAATAGTCTATTAACAAGAATTTATTAATAAACGGAGGAACGGTGTATTCTTTTTAGATCGAAAAAGACCAAAAAGGAATAAAAAGCAAGAAAATGGGGCAACGGCAACAAACAGCCACCCCTATTCATTTCCTATTTCAACAACACCATCTTATTGGATTGGGTAAATACTTGCTTCGTTTTATTCGATCTTGCCGTGAGTTTATAAATATAAACACCGGATGCAACCTGGCTTCCGTTACTCGTCTTTCCATCCCAAATCGTGTGATGCGTTCCTGCGGTGAGGTTTTTGTTCATCAGTTCAGTAACGACTCTACCCGATAAATCATATACAGTGAGTTTTACATGACTATTTTCAGGCAATGCATACTTTAGAGTTGTAATGGGGTTGAATGGATTGGGATAGGGTTTGTACACATCAACTGTATTCGGCACAATCTCATTATTTTTAATGCCCACTGTTCCGAAGCCGCCATTGGTGGTTTTATAGATCGCACCGTTTTCACCAACAACAAAACCTATGTTGTTATTATAAAAATATATGTTTCGCATTCCAACAATACTACTGTCTTGGACTTGCCATGGCCATGTACTTCCTAAATCAGTAGTAACTAAAACTTGATTTCCGCCTGAAAGAATTCCATAAATAAAAAAATTATCCAGGATTACAGATCTTGCCCAAGGACCATAATTTGTAAACCAATCGGTACCATTGTTAAAAGTATATACTACTATACTCGGATAATTTGTTTTTATAACGGTTGTATCGCCAATGCTTTTGATTGCATTACCATAAGCATTTCCATGTGCAGGAGCGGGGCTATTCAATGGATTCCAGCTCATACCTGCATCTGTGGATTTATATACATTCCCAAAAGTAGGGTTGGGCGCCACATAAAAGATATTGCTGCCGTGTATATCATAGAGTTCCAATAAAACCTGAATGTTTGTTCCATTATTTGTGAGCACAATCAAAGAATCACCTGACTTTCTTCTTAAAGTCTCATCCCCACCCCAAAGATCTATAAAATAAATATCATTGTTAAGAACCTTTACCTTCCACGGGGAATAACTTAGCGTATCCATTTGCCAGCTAGCCCCACTGTCTGTTGAAACAACCGATACATTCATACCATTGCTTCTTCCATAACAATGCACTTCGTTGGCAAAAGCAACGATATGCTCTAATGTCAAATTGTCAAGCAAATAAAGTTCAGTCCAATTTTCACCACCGTCATTTGTTTTAAGGATCACTCCATTACCTTCAGGTGCTCCCCACATATCACCACCTCCAACACAATAACCGGTAAGACCATCCAGAAAGAAAATGTTGTTTAAATGTTCCACCGTGTTGGAATTGACCGGGTACCATTGGGCCAGCAATTGTAAATGTAAAGAAAAAGAAATAAATAGGATAAATTTCATCTATTTTAATAAAACCATTTTACGGGTTTGAATGAAGTTTTGCGCCCGCAGCTGATACACATACACTCCTGCACTAACAGGATTGCCCTGCTCGTTGGTGGCGTTCCAAATCACTGATTTATAGCCAGCATCTTGGTTTGTATTAACCAATGTTTTTACTTTTCTTCCAAGCATATCGTAGATGGTAATATTGACAAGTCCGTTTCCCCGTAAATCGTACTGGATGGTGGTGATGGGATTGAATGGGTTGGGGTAGTTCTGGTACACGCGAAATCCCAAAGGTAATGGATCCTGGTCTATATTCAAATCGCCGACATTGACCATGTCGGGGGTAGGATTCATTTGCTGCCAGGTATCCGACCCATCTGGATAACGACCGTAGGAAATATCAGTCGTTTGACTACCAAATGTTAACGAATCAACAAACACTGTATCGGTCCCGGAAATGTATATCAAGCCGATCTCTTCGCCACCGGAGCTTAATTTGAACCCACTGGTGTGTAATATTCCTTGGGTGTTTTGATCCTCATCGGCCCAGATAACAATATGTCCACCGGCCACTATGATGGTAATGGGGATGGTTGAATCAGATACTGGAATCTGCTCCCAGTCACTTGGATCATCCAGATTGTCTGTAATCCATAAACCACCGATATCCACTGCCGTTGTTCCGGGGTTGTAAATTTCTATAAAATCTTCCATTTCCCCATTACCGTCAGGACAACATTGGTCGCTTGAAGCCAAGAATTCGTTTATTACCAAATCCGGAGTGGTGGGTTCCGTTGCGGATAATTCCATGATCCATGTTTCCACCAAAGCAATATTAGCATCCGACAGCGGAGGCTGAGGATATGGAGGCATTTGCTGGCCGAAGTTACCGCCACCGGATATCTTATCATAAAGGACGGAACTGACTGGGTCTCCACTTGCCACTCGTAAAGCCGGTGCATACCCATGCGATTCTACATCCACCAATTGGTTATAACTGTTGCCAGTGGTCAGGTCGAGTCCGCCGGCGTTGGCACCATGGCAGTAATTATTGGCACAATTGCTATCAAAAAGAGGTTGGATCTGTGTATCAAAATCCACTTGTGCTGGTAATCCAGTAAAAATAAACATAGTTGCTATTATTACTTTATGCATCTTATTCTCCTTAATTATCATTATTTAATGATCAGGAATTTACATCAGACACCAGTTTAAGTATCCATACCTAAGGGGTCGATCACTTTTCCATTCTTAATAATCATTTTGTACTCTAAATCAGTTGCACGGTAGGGAATTTCCACAATCTTATTGGCATTCCAAATGATCAGATCCGCCTGCAAACCGTTGGCAATGGAACCGACCTTATGCTCCATATGTAGTGCTTTGGCGGAAAAATACGTTGCCGCGGCAAACGCTTCTGGAACGGTCATACCTATATACAGGCAAGCAAGCAAAATGATAAAGGGCATGGACTGAATGTGACAGCTGCCGGGGTTAAAGTCCGTGGCCAGGGCCAGATCAATGCCCATGTCCAGGATCCGACGAGCCGGAGCATAGGTGTTTTTCCCCAAGGAGAAAGTGGTGCCAGGTAGCAATGTGGCCATAACGTTATGGCCCGCCATTTGCTCCAGTCCCCTATTGCTTACGGCCATCAGGTGGTCAGCGGATACAGCGCCCACTTCCGTCGCCAGTTTTGCCGCACCGAAATCTTCAAACTCATCCGCATGGAGCCGCAGTAACAGACCATGCTTTTTGGCAGAATCCAGGATACGCCGGGACTGATCCACACTGAAGTATCCATTTTCACAAAACACATCACAAAAAACGGCGATCCCCTGCTCTGCCACCGCCGGGATCATTTCCCCGCAAAGTAAGTCCACATAGCCCTCATGGGCATCCGCAAATTCCGGTGGAAATGCATGGGCACCTAAAAAAGTGGGGACCATGTCAATATCATGACCTTCATTCACTTCATGTATAACTTGAAGTGACTTCAATTCTGATTCTGTATCTAAACCATATCCGGATTTGCATTCTACGGTAGTGGTACCCAGTTTAAGAAAGCGATCCATGCGCTTCGAAACGCGCTCTACCAGTTCATCTTTGGAGGCATTACGCACACCGTTGACGCTGGCCACTATCCCCCCGCCCTGGGCGGCGACCTCTGCATAGGTTACTCCAGCCAGGCGTTGGCCAAATTCTTCTTCCCGCCCATCTAAAAACACGGGATGAGTATGGGGGTCCACAAATCCGGGTGTTACAAGAGCTCCACCACAGTCAATGACCGCTCCATCACTTGCACTGGATATCAAGCCATTATTGATGAATAGTTTTGTATTTTCCTGGGTCTCAACTGTCCCTGTTTCAGGATTAAAAAAGGATAAATTTCCTATGTTGTCAAGGATCATTTATTCATCATCGGGATATCAACATCCCATTTATTGGCATTTTCAATAGCCCGTTCATATCCAGCATCTGCATGACGGAACAGGCCTGTTCCAGGATCCGTGATGAGGACGCTCCGGATCCGTTTTTCCATTTCCTTTGTGCCATCGACACAAATGACCTGCCCGGCGTGAATGGCGAGTCCCATCCCCACTCCCCCACCGTGGTGGATGGATACCCAGGTCGCGCCGCTAGCTGTGTTGGCCAGGGCATTCAGCAGCGGCCAGTCAGCCACGGCATCAGATCCGTCTTTCATGGCTTCTGTTTCTCGGTAAGGCGACGCCACAGAGCCGCTATCCAAATGATCCCGTCCGATAACGATGGGAGCTGATAATTCTCCCTTGGCTACCATTCGATTCAATTCCACTCCAAACCTGGATCGCTGGTTATAATCCAGCCAACAGATACGCGCAGGCAAGCCCTGGAACTGAACCTTGCGCCGGGCCATCCGAATCCAACGGGTTTGCGTATCATCATCGGGGAACATTTCCAGTATCTTGTCATCGGTCTTGTAAATATCTTCTGGATCACCTGAAAGGGCCACCCAGCGAAAGGGTCCTCGACCATCGCAAAACAACGGACGAACGTAAGCCGGAACAAATCCAGGAAAATCAAAAGCATTGACCACACCAGCCTTCTTGGCCTGTCCCCGTAGGTTATTCCCGTAATCAAAGACGATAGAACCATTTTTTTGCAGATCCAACATGCCTTGACAGTGTTCAGCCATAGCGCGAAAACTTTCACTGATATATTTATCAGGATCATTCTTTCTTAATTCCAACGCTTCCTCGAAGGACATGCCGTTGGGTACATAGCCGTCCAATTCATCATGAGCAGAGGTTTGATCCGTCACCAAATCCGGCTCAATGCCCATTGCAGCGATTTTCGGTACTATATCCGCTGCATTTCCTACTAAGCCAATGGACAAAGGCTTTTCATTGGCTGCAGCATCCCGGGCAAGCGTTAAGGCTTCAGTCAGCGATTTTGAAGCTACATCTAAATATTTTGTCTCTAAACGGCGTTGAATCCTCTGAGGGTCAACTTCAATACATATAGTCACCCCATTATTCATGGTTACGGCCAGGGGTTGTGCGCCACCCATCCCGCCCAATCCGGCTGTAAGGACAATTCTTCCTGTAAGATCACTGTTGTAATGCTGTTTTGCTGCGGCCGCGAATGTTTCGTAAGTCCCCTGCAGGATCCCTTGGGTGCCGATGTAGATCCAAGAACCGGCGGTCATCTGCCCGTACATCATCAACCCCTTTTGGTCCAATTCGTTAAAATGGTTCCAGTTGGCCCATTCCGGAACAAGGTTGGAATTGGCGATCAGAACTCGTGGCGCGGAGGTGTGGGTGCGAATTACACCCACCGGCTTCCCGGATTGGACCAGTAATGTTTCATCCGTTTCCAGCCGTTGCAGTGTTTTCAAAATGGCATCAAAACAGTCCCAGTTCCGGGCGGCTTTACCCTTACCGCCGTAGACCACCAATTCATCTGGGTTTTCCGCCACATTCGGATCCAAGTTATTCTGAATCATGCGGAACGGCGCTTCGATCTGCCAATTTTTACATGCAAGCTGTTTTCCTGTGGGGGCTTGGATCATCCTATACATTATTGCTCTTGAAATGTGATCCGAATTTATATCAATGACAGCAAGGCTCAAAGTTGGTTAAAATGGAGTACAAAAGTTGAGATGCACAGCAATTGATTTCAACATTGAAAAAAATGAAGTGCTAAGGATTCAATAGTCGAAGAAATGTTGCTGTGTAAGTCGGTCGTTCCAACAGGACATTATAGGAAAACAGCGCTATGCCCTTAAATCTGGTAATTTCTGTATAAGTTAGTTTCTCCACAGCTGCGACCGGTTCCTGGTTGTATAAGGCAATGCCCATCATGATCCGATCCCGATATTTTTTTGGTATATGGTCATTGATGATATCAATATTGGTGGCAAAGTCCCGCAGGTCCGATGTATAATTCATGGGGATGACCTGGTCTAGGTAACCGGCTGCCAGCCATTCATCCCACTCCTGGAAATACCTATTCTTTGCTATTAACAAGTTTGGTTTGACTGCCGCCGATAACCTACACCGAGGACGTAAATCCAGCAGCATTGACTTAGTCTCTCTGACCAGATCTGTGACTGCTGCACGACGAAAGTCATCCCAAGAATCTTCATTTTGGCCAGCTTGATACTGTTGACTGAACAGAGTCCGTCCACCTTCATTATGTCCGTAATCCGCATCTCGATACCGAATATAATCCAAGTGGAGCCCATCCAAATCATACAGCGTTGCGATTTCCTGAAATACAGTCAGTAAATGTTCGTTCACTTGGGGATGATGCGGAGCAAGATAGAAAGCTTCATCATCGGCCGGCTGACCATCTCCAAGAAATGTTTCCAGGGCATATTTCCGCTGATCGATCCAATCTTGATGGCAGTTATACACATGGTTATCCGTCCGGGGGCGGTTCTTGCTAGACCAAGCCAGATACACATTCAACCAGGCATGGATCTCCATTCCCCGATCTCGGGCTTGGGTAATTACGTACGCCAAGGGATCAAAATCGGAATGTGTCAGCAATTCACTCCGGGGCACCAATTGCGAATTATAAAGAGCATCCCCCCGGCCGCGCACCTGGACCAGGAGGCGATTAAATCCATTCTCTGCCGCAAATTTGACCATTTTATCGATTGCTTGTTCATTGGTCAGGGCGTTACGGACAACCCACAAATAACGGTACTGAAAAAGCTCTGTTCCGGACAATGCGGGTAACGCCACGAAAAAAAGAAGGGCAGTGAACAATACTGCCCTTGCATACTGCCGCATAAAAATCAATCTTCGGGTTATGAATCTGTTTTAGTGTCTGCTACGTTGACGGCCGTAGCAGCACCAGCAAAATCCACAAATTCGATCAGCGATACCGCCGCTTTATCCCCGCTACGGAAGCCCAGTTTGGTGATACGGGTGTATCCGCCGGGCCGTTTGGCACAGGCCGGGCCAATATCACCAAACAAAGTTTGTACAGCATCTTTATGCAGTTTGCGTAATACCATCCGCCGGGCATTTAGGTCGCCCTGTTTTGCTTTTGTTACCAATGGCTCGATGAATTCTCTGAGTGCCTTGGCTCGCGCATCAGTCGTCTTGATCCGCTTATGCTTGATCAGACTTTCTGCTAAATTCTTTAGCATGGCACGGCGGTGTGCAGGGCTGACGCCCAGTTTGCGGTGTTTGTTGTTCTTGGCCATTTTATGCCGGTTCTTTTAAATACAAGTCAACATCCATATCGAAGGCGAGACCCATCTCATCCAGTTTTTCTACTAACTCTGTCAAAGATTTGCGTCCGAAATTCTTGTACTTCAGCATTTCACCTTCTTCTTTGTTGACCAATTCATAGATGAATTTGATACCGGCTGCGTGCAGACAATTATGACTGCGTACGGTCAATTCCATTTCCTCAATAGGTCGTTTCAGCAGTTCCCTGATCTTGATTTCTTCTTCGCTGATCTTTTCAGAGATTTCCAAGACTTCCGGTTTGGCAATGGACTGCACGACCTTTAAATGATCAATCAATACACTGGCTGCATAACTGATTGCATCCTTGGGGAGTATGGAACCATCCGTTTCCACATGGACGGTCAAGATCTCGATTGATTCTTTGGTTCCCGGTACCGGGCCGACATCAAATGTCACTTTGGTGACGGGATTAAAAATACTGTCGATCAAAATGGTGCCTAACGGTGCATTGGGTAATTCATTTTTTTCCGCCGGTATATACCCTTTGCCAATACCGATCCGTAGTTCCATCCTAAGTTTAATACCATCGTTAACCGCAGTAATGTAGTGTTTCTTATTCAAGATTATAAACTGGTTGCTGGCTTTTTGAATATCACCTGCGGTGAATGTTGCCGGGCCTACTATGTTTACGGTCACTTTATCCGGGGTATTGTCCATTAATTTAAAGCGCACGCCTTTCAAATTTTGAATAATGTCCGTCACATCATCACGAACACCCTTGATTGTCGAAAATTCATGCTGTACACCACCAATCTTTACATTAATGATCGCTGCACCGGGGATACAAGTCAGGAGAACACGGCGCAACGAATTGCCTAACGTAATTCCATACCCTCTTTCCAGCGGTTGCAATGAAAATGTACCTTGTGTGTTGGTTTGGTCCTTTCCATCGATTTGTAGGTTTAAATCCATTCCATTTACCATAAATAATTTCCCCTTTATTTAATTATTTTGAGTATAATTCAACAACGAACTGTTCATTAACCTTAATGGGCATATCCTCTCGCTCTGGTAGAGCAATTAAAGTGCCAGTCATTTTGGCTTTATCCAGTTCCAACCAAGCCATGTCAATGTCGCCCTTGATGCGTTTCATAGAATTAAGAATGATATCCATTTTCTTACTACGATCGCGAACCTTAATCTCATCTCCGGGGTGAACATTATACGAAGGAATATTGGTTTTACGCTGATTAACCATAATATGCGCATGATTCACTAATTGTCGTGCTGCCGGGAGCGTCGGTGCAAATCCCAATCTGTATACAGTTGTATCTAATCTACATTCCAACAGTTGCATTAGGTTGGCGCCGGTCTCGCCTTTCATTTTATCTGCTTTATGAAAATAGTTTCGAAACTGTTTTTCCAGTAACCCATACATCACTTTGATCTTTTGTTTTTCCTGCATCTGGATACCAAAATTGGATAATCTGCCACGTCGGCTCTGACCATGCTGACCTGGCGCGTACGGTTTGCGGTTCAATAGCCGGTCAAACTTTGGATTACCAAAAACATTCTCGCTAAATTTGCGTACCAATTTTCCTTTAGGTGTTTTTAACTTTGCCATAAATATTCTATTGGCCTAAACGCGGCGCTTCTTGGGTGGTCTGCAGCCGTTATGAGGTAAAGGTGTGACATCACGGATAGATAATACTTCCAAACCAGCGGAGGCTAAAGCTCGAATTGATGATTCCCGTCCTGAGCCTGGCCCTTTTATCCGTACATCGACCTGCATTAAACCCATCGCGATTGCTTCCTTAGCAACTTTTTCAGTAGCCATCGTGGCCGCATACGCTGTACTTTTACGCGAACCTTTAAAACCAGAAGTGCCGGCCGAAGCCCAAGCAATGACATTTCCCTGGGGATCCGTTAATGTAACATGGGTATTATTGAATGTCGCTTTAATATGTGCCGTACCCAATGTATCCACCATCTTTTTCTTACCTTTTTTCTTGGCGCTTTTTTTATTATTAGCCAATGATTAATCCTTTCCTTTACTCAATCCAATTGTTCGTTTTTTCCCTTTACGGGTCCGGGCATTGGTCTTTGTACGCTGACCGTTTACCGGCAACCCCCGGCGATGTCGAATACCCTTATAAGAACCGATATCTTTTAATCGTTTAATATCCATTGCCACGGCAGAACGAGTTTCACCTTCAATCTTGATTTCCAACTTTGTGATCGCATTACGAATGGCGATCACCTGTTTTTCTTTCATATCCTGCACCCTAATATTTTCATCTACCTTAGCTAGGGCACAGATCTGCCGAGCTTTTGCAATGCCAATACCATAAATATAGCGCAGAGAATACGCGATTTTTTTATCACGGGGAATATCAATACCTGCTATTCGAGCCAATGGTTACTCCTATCCTTGTCTTTGCTTATGCTTGGGGTTAACGCAAATCACCATCACCACCCCTTGGCGGCGAATGATCTTGCATTTCGAGCACATTTTTTTAACTGATGGCCGTACTTTCATAATTCTATTTCTGCCTGAAAATAATTCTGCCCCGAGTTAAATCGTACGGGGATACTTCCAAAGTCACAACATCACCTGGTAATATTTTAATGAAATGCATACGCATTTTACCGCTCACGTGCGCCAGTACCTCATGTTTCTGCTCACCGATCTCGATTTCAACTCTAAACATGGCATTCGGTAGCGTTTTCTTGATGACCCCATCTACGGTTATCGGTTTTTCTTTCGCCATTAAGCTTTCCCCATGGTCAAAATCCTGGGGCCATCATCTGCGATGGTAATAGTATGCTCAAAATGAGCGGATGATTTACCATCTTGCGTCTTCACTGTCCATCCGTCCGCACAAGTGAATACTTCTTTCGCTCCAAGATTAATCATCGGCTCGATGGCAATACACATGCCAGTCTGCAGTTGCGCTCCCTGCTGGGGAACACCATAATTTGGGATTTGCGGATCTTCATGCAATGCGGTACCGATTCCATGTCCAACCAGTTCACGCACCACAGAATAACCGGCCGCTTCTACAAATTGCTGAATGGTGTGTCCGATATCCGATACATAGTTTCCCTGAACAGCTGCCGCAATTCCGGTCAACAATGCTTCTTCTGTTACATCCATCAGACGCTGCTTATCAGCTGTAATTTTATCCACTGCAAAGGTGCGCGCCGCATCACCAAAATATCCGCTTTTCTCCGCCCCGCAGTCAATACCAACAATTTGCCCGGCTACCAGCTTTTTCTTACTAGGAATACCATGTACGACCTCATCATCAATAGAGATACAGAGAGTCGCTGGGAATCCCATGTATCCTTTGAACGCTGGACGGGCACCTCTGGAACGAATAAATTCTTCCGCCCTGGAATCCAATTCAAGTAAACAGGCCCCCGGTACAACGTGCTGAGAGAGCATGTCCAAGGTATCCGCAACGATCTGACAGCTTGCGGCAATCAATTTAATTTCTCTTTGTGTACGGATTCGTACCATTACATTCGTCGCCGCCCTCGAATTTTTCCTTTGGATAGGAAACCATCATAATGACGCATCAACAAATGCGATTCAACCTGCTGTAGTGTATCTAAAGCCACACCCACGATGATTAGTAGACTTGTGCCCCCAAAAAATGAGGCCAAATCATAACCGACATTCATGGTATTCATCAGGATATATGGGAACACTGCGATAAATGCCAAAAAGAATGATCCAGGTAGTGTTACCCGGGTTAATATATTATCAATATAATCGGCGGTTCGCTTACCGGGCCGAATCCCCGGGATAAAACCACCATGCTGTTTCATTTGGGTCGATACCTGTACCGGGTCAAACGCAATGGCCGTATAAAAATAAGTAAAGAAGACAATCAGTGTACCGAAAACAAACCAGTAAAAAGGATGATCAAAGGAAAACCAACGCATAATACCCTGCATTATTTCACTTTCAGTAAAAAACATGGCGATGGTGCTGGGTAAAAACATGATCGACTGGGCAAAAATGATGGGCATTACACCAGCGGTATTCACTCGCAGAGGTATATGCGTTGACTGTCCACCGTAAACTTTTCGACCCACAACCCGCTTGGCATATTGAACCGGAATTTTTCGTGTCCCCTGGGTCAGGTACACCACAAAGGCAATGATCACGAACATGATCGCCAATAAGATCAATTCGGATAACAAATTCCTTAACCCCTGATTGATAAGCGATACCTCACTGATGATTACCATGGGTAGACTGGACATGATACCGATCATAATGATCAGCGAGATCCCATTACCAATACCCCGTTCCGTAATGCGTTCCCCCAACCACATCAGTAGCATTGTGCCCGTCACAATAGTGATTATAGCCACAAACTTGAAGCCAATTCCAGGATCATTGACTACACTGATTGTCCCTGCAGCTGAATTAGCGGTCATGGATTCCAGGAATACGGTTACGCTATAGGCTTGAAATGTGGCAATGAGCACTGTTCCGTAGCGGGTTAATTGTGTTATTTTTTTACGGCCGGCCTCACCTTCCTTTTGCAAACGTTGAAAATACGGCACTACTGTCCCCATTAGCTGAATGATAATGGAGGCGGAGATGTAGGGCATAATCCCCAGGGCAAACAATGTAGCTTTTTGAAACGCACCACCGGCGAACATATCAAAAAGACCAAACAAGGTATTCTGCATATTTTGAAATGCCGCCTGCAAGGCTTCGCCGTTAACACCGGGAATCGGGATATGGGCGCCAAGACGAACAATCACCAATATTCCCACAGTAAAAAGGATGCGTTTCCGGAGTTCAGGTATACTAAAAACGTTTCTGATTTTATCGATCATAAGACGGTAATAGTACCCCCGGCTTTTTCAATTTTATCTTTCGCAGCTTTACTAAATGCACTGGCGATCACATTCGCTTTTTTAGAAACATCACCCTGACCTAATATTTTTACCGGTTGTAATGCCGATCGGATCAAACCATGATCCGCCAGTACCTGCGGGTCCACATCCACAGTATCTAATTTCTCAATAGCGGATATATTTACAATTTGGAAATATTTTTTGAACATATCATTTGAAAAACCGCGTTTTGGTAAGCGCCTTACCAAGGGCATCTGTCCACCTTCGAACCAGGCCAGGCGTTTACTACCACTGCGGGAATGGTACCCTTTTTCGCCGCGACCACCAGTTCGGCCCAAACCCGATCCGGGTCCGCGACCACGACGTTTGGGGTTTGCTGTTGCACCTTTAGTTGGTGTTAATGCACCTAATTTCACGATGCTTTCTCAACATTTAATAAAAAAATCACTTTATTTATCATGCCCCGGATCATGGGATTATCTTGGTGCTCCACGGATTGGTTGATTCTTTTAAGTCCCAACGCATCCAGCGTAGCTTTCTGTTGTGGTCGACAACCGATTCGACTGCGGATCTGAGTGATACGTAGGATTTTTGATTTTTTTCTGGCCATTTTAATTAAAAACTCTCTTAATGGTTATACCACGTTTATTCGCAACGGATACTGCATCCTGGAGGTTTTGTAGTGCATTTACGGTTGCTCGAACTAAATTCAATAGATTGCTTGAGCCGTACCTTTTGGTCAATACATTGTTAACTCCGACCTGTTGCATTATTGCCCGTACTGCCGCGCCGGCAATAATTCCAGTACCGGGTGATGCCGGTTTAAGCATGACCTTACTGGCGCCATGTTTACCGATAATTTTGTGCGGCAATGTGCCGTTCAGCACAGCAACTTTAAAAATATTTCTTTTGGCATTGTCTTTCGCTTTGGCAATGCTGCTAATGACCTCATTTGCCTTTCCCAGCCCCACACCAACATGTCCGTTTCCGTCGCCTACAACAACCAAAGCTGAAAACCGAAAGCGTTTTCCTCGAGATGTGACCTTCGCCACACGATTGATGCGAACGACTGTTTCTTCCTTAAGATCTAATTCAGCTGGATTAATGATCCCCAATTCCTACTCCTTTAAAAATCCAATCCGCCTGCACGCGCGCCATCGGCTAACGCTTTAACTCGGCCCTGATAGGGATACCCGTTGCGGTCAAAAACCACTTTTTCTATTTTGGCATTTTTGGCATTTTTAGCTAGTTGCTCACCAACAATTTGGCTCTGCTCAATTTTGCTTTTTGTTTTCTGTATTTTTGCCTGAATCTTTTTATCATTGCTGGCGGCTGAGGCTAGGGTGACCCCATTTTGATCATCGATGATCTGGGCCATGATATTCTTGAGACTGCGATTGACCACCAATCGATATCGTTCTGCATGAAAACGATTATTACGTTTACTGCGGTTACGGCGACGATGAAAACAAATTTTATTCGCTTTTGACAAACCCATTAACCGTCACCACCACCCACAGTTTTTCCTTGCTTGGAACGCACATATTCATGCTTATAGCGAATTCCTTTCCCTTTGTAGGGTTCCGGTTTATTAAATGATCGAATCTTTGCTGCTACTTCACCGACTAACTGTTTATCAATTCCATTCACTGTGATATCTATTTTTTGTGCGGTTATTGTAATACCTTCCGGTGGTTCAAATACAATATTATGGGAAAAACCAAGCTGTAAAATCAGCCTATTCCCCTGCATTTTGGCCTGATAACCAATACCTTTCACTTCCAATTCTCGGCTGTATCCTTCCGTGACTCCGTGAATTGCATTAGCCAGTAGCATTCGTGTTGTGCCATGTAAGGCACGATGATCCTTATCGTCCGAAGCTCGGGTCACGACAAGTTGCCCGTTAGACTGTTCAACATGAATATCAGTATGCACATTGACCCGCTGTGCACCTTTCGGCCCTTTGACTATTGCAATTGGCAAATGGAGATCAACTGTGGTGTTTGCTGGAATCAGAATTGGTTCTTTTCCTACTCTTGACATTTGGTTACCACACGTTACAGATCACTTCGCCGCCTACACCAAATTTCTCAGCCATTTTATTCGTGATCACTCCTTTTGATGTTGATAATATCGCAACGCCCAGGCCGTCCAAAACACGGGGCAATTCTTTTTTACTTTTGTAAATCCGCAAACCCGGTTTACTGACCCGTTCAATCCTCGTGATAACAGGTTTGTCCTGATAATCATATTTGAGGAAAATACGGAGATTTTCCTGGCCACCATCTTTGATCAATATAAAATCTTCGATATAACTTTCTTCTTTCAAAATAAATGCAATCCGTTTTTTCGTGTTGGAAGAGGGCATTTCCACCCAGCGTTTGTGAGCCTGCAGGCCATTTCGAATACGGGTTAAAAAGTCTGCTATTGGATCTGACATTGTTACACTCCTTACCAGCTGGCCTTCGTGATTCCGGGGATTTCACCCTTCAGCGCCATTTCCCGAAAGCAGATTCTGCATAAACCAAATCTGCGCATATATCCATCTGGTCGTCCGCAATGGAAGCAACGGTGATAATTTCGGGATGAGAACTTCTGTTGTTTACGTGCTTTAATGATCAGCGATTTCTTTGCCATCAGGCCGCCTCTAGGACATTCGCATGTTTTTGTGGTTTTTCTCGCAATGGAAAACCCATTTCCTTTAATAACCAATAGGCTTCTTCGTCAGTTTTGGACGTGGTTGTAATTACAACGTCCATGCCTCTGATCGAATCAATTTTATCATAATCGATCTCAGTGAAAATGATCTGTTCCTTTACGCCAAATGAATAATTACCCCGGCGGTCAAAGGATTTGAATGAGAGTCCATTAAAATCACGAGTCCGCGGTAATGCTATGGCAACGAGTCTCTCTAAAAATTCATACATCCGTTTATTGCGCAGATTTACTTTACATCCAACCAGAAATCCATGACGAATTTTAAAATTGGAAATATCTTTCTTGGATAGGGTCACAACCGGTTTTTGACCCGCTATTAACATCATTTCTTTCTGGGCGATTTCTAGAGATTTTGGGTTGGTTTTCGCATCGCCTATACCCATATTTAAAGTGATCATCATTAACCGCGGCACTTCCATCACATTTTTATAACCAAACCGTTTGATCATAGCTGGGATCACTTTCTTTTGATAAACCAGCTTCATATTGGGTACGTAATCACTAGTCTTTTTTGCCTTTTTCAGGGCACTTTTTTTCACAGCTGATCGCTTGGGTGCAGCTTTTTTAGAGCTGTTTTTTGTGGTTGCCGTATTCTTTGTTTCTTTATGAGCCATAAAATTATTCCAATTCATCTCTGGTCTTTATCGCAACGCGGACCTTACGGCCATTGTCCAATAGTTTATAACCCACTCGAGTTGCTACCCCTTTATGAACCGGTAATACATTGGATACATGTATGGGTGCCTCTTTTTCCACAAAACCTCCAGTTGGGTTCTCTTGGGTTGGACGTATAGAGCGCTTGACTAGGTTCACACCTTCAATAATCACTTTTTGGGTATCTGGAAAAATGTAAAGCACCTTACCTTCACTACCTTTGTGATTGCCGCTAATAACGTACACATTCATATTTTTTTTGATATGCATGATTATAAGACTTCCGGCGCCATGGAAATGATTTTCATATAGCCGACGTCACGCAATTCACGAGCGACGGGGCCAAATATCCGTGTGCCACGAGGTTCGCCAACGCTGTTCAACAATACTGCCGCATTATCATCAAAACGGATATACGAACCATCTTTTCGACGAATTTCTTTGCTTGTGCGAACTACCACAGCCCGGGATATATCCCCTTTTTTCACCATTCCACCGGGGATTGATTTTTTGACCGAAACTACGATCAAATCACCAACCTTGGCATAGCGTCTTTTGGAGCCACCTAAAACCTTAAAACACAAAATGTCTTTGGCGCCTGAATTATCCGCAACGGTCAATCTTGTTTCTTGCTGGATCACTTTATTTCTCCACTGTTACTGCTTTACGGATTATAGCGCTCACTTGCCAACGCTTCCGTTTACTTATCGGGCGCCTGGACGTAATGCGTACAATATCTCCTTTGGCCGGTGCTAAAGTAGTAACATGAGCCAAGTATTTCTGCGATTGCTTCATAATTTTTTTATACACTTTATGGGGAACCCAACGCGTTACCTTGACCGTTACGGTTTTTTCCATCGCAGTACTGACGACTTCACCAATGAACGATTGTTTCATGCGCTCCATACTACCCGATTCCCTTTACAACCCTTACGCCGGAGACATACTCTTTGATTACAGTCTTTATTTGGGCTATTTCTCTTTTTAAATGTTTGATCCGCAATGGATTTTCAAGTCGCTGGAGCGATTTTTGGAAACGAAGATTTTGCAATGCTTCCAAGTTTTCCTGGAGTTTCACTTCCAATTCATTCATATTCATTGCGTTTAGTTCGGATCGTTTCATCAAACTTCTTTGCGCTCTACTACTTTTGTTTTAATTGGTAGTTTATGCGCTGCATCCCTAAATGCTTTTTCTGCCATTCCCCGATCCACACCTTCAACTTCAAATAGTATCCGGCCGGGCTTTACTACCGCTACCCAGTATTCTGGAGTTCCTTTTCCTTTACCCATCCGCGTTTCAGCTGGTTTTTTGGTGATCGGTTTATCCGGAAAAACACGTATCCACATTTTGCCAGTTTTGCGGACGACGCGAGAGATCGTGATTCGAGCTGCCTCTATTTGGCGGGCCGTGATCCAACTGGGCGTGATCGCTTTCAGTCCATAGTTACCAAAAGCAACCATATTTCCCCGTTGCGCCATACCGCGTCTATTACCTCGATGATGGCGTCGAAATTTTATTTTTTTTGGTTCCAACATGTATGATTCTCTTACGTAGTATTTATTCCGTTACAAATCCATACTTTAATACCGATAATTCCATAAGTAGTATGAGCTTCTGTTAAGGCGTAATCAATGTCAGCCCGCAAGGTGTGCAACGGAACACGACCCTCATTGAATTTTTCACTACGGGCAATTTCTGCTCCCCCCAATCGACCGGCCACATTGATGCGGATACCTTCAGCACCCATTCTCATAGTCGATTGGATGGTTTTATTCACCACTCTGCGGTAGGAAAATTTTTTAAGAAGCTGGTGGGCAATATTCGCACCCACCAACGTTGCGTCTAGTTCAGGTCGTTTAACCTCTGATATATTTAACTGAATATCTTTTTCACATAATTGATTCAATTCATTTTTTAGTCGGCTGACTTCCTCACCACCCTTACCAATGACTATCCCGGGACGAGCCGTATGAATTGTAATGATAATCACTTTTGATGTACGGTGGACATCGATTCTGGAAATACCGGCATTTGGCAAGCGCGTGTTGATATACTTGCGCATCCTTACATCTTCTTCCAAAAAAACAGCCATGGATTTTTGAGCATACCAATTGGAACGCCACTTTTTATTAACAGCTAATCGAAATCCGACTGGATGAGTTTTCTGACCCACACTAGCTCCTTAATTCTTTTGATACTATAATTGTTAAATGACTGGTTGGTTTATTTAATCGTACTATTTTGCCCATAGAACCAGCTCGAAATCGCTTTAAGCTCGGACCACCATCAACAAATGCTTTTGAAACAATTAGTGCATCGGGGTCAATGTTTGATTCCTCTACTTTCTGTATCAAATTGCTGACCGCGGAACGGATAGTTTTTTCGATAACATCAGCAGCCTTTTTAGTAGAAAAATGCAAATAATTCAACGCCTCCCCAACACGTTTTCCCCGGATCTCGTTCACCACGATACGTATCTTGCGCGGTGACTGCCTGATGAAACGACTCTTGGCTTGGGCTTCCATCAAGACTTCCTATCTCCAGAATGCATACGAAAAATTCGGGTTGGGGCAAATTCACCCAGTTTGTGACCGACCATATTCTCAGAGATAAAAACCGGGATAAATTTATTGCCATTATGTACGGCAAAGGTGTGACCAACAAACTCCGGCGTAATCACGGATCTACGGGACCATGTTTTAATTACTTTCTTTTTACTACTTTCATTCATTATTTCAATTTTTTTAACCAGTTTTTCGTCAACATAGGGGCCTTTTTTTAATGATCGGGCCATTCTACTTTCTCCTCTTTAGAATGTATTTATCCGACTTTTTATTCTTTTTTCTGGTTTTATAACCTTTGGTCGGTTTACCCCAGGGTGTAGTGGGATGTCTGCCACCAGAACTCTTGCCTTCACCGCCACCCATCGGATGATCCACTGGATTCATCGCAACACCGCGGACTTGAGGTCGTTTACCTAACCAGCGGATCCGTCCGGCTTTCCCGGATACGATCTGTTCATATGATTTATTTCCCACTTCGCCAATTGTGGCAAAACATTCATTCCGCACCATACGCAATTCATTGGAGGGTAATTTCAGCGTAGTGAAAACACTATCTCGGGACATTACTTGGGCTGTGGCTCCGGCACTTCTGGCCATTTGCCCTCCTCTACCTGGTTTCAGTTCTACATTGTGCACAAACATACCGGTTGGAATATTTTTTAGCATTAACGCATTCCCAACTTTTAATGGCGCATTGTGGTTGGAAACCAATTCATCTCCTATTCTTATACCAAAAGGCGCCAGGATATAACGCTTTTCACCATCAACATATTGTAGCAACGCAATATTTGCAGAACGATTCGGATCATATTCAATAGCTATCACTTTTGCAGGTATATCCAGTCTATTGCGTTTAAAATCAACAATACGATAGCGTTGCTTGTGGCCTCCTCCTCGCCGTCGGGCAGTTATTTTACCTCTATTGTTCCGCCCGCCCGATTTACGTTTGGCACTGGTCAGGTTTTTCTCAGGTGTACTTTTTGTTATTTCTGAAAAATCAAGTTTGGAAGCAAAACGACTCCCTGGAGTAGAGGGATTAAGCTGACGAATACCCATAATTAGCCCTCAGCCTCAACGAGATCTATGCGGAAACCTTCTTTTAATGTCACCATGGCTTTTTTCCAATTTGCACGGCGACCAGTAGTACGGATGCTTCTCCCGCCGCTACGGACCGTCATTTGCTTGCTCTTACCTTTGTAATTCATTGTGACCACATTGCTTACTTCTACATCAAATCTTTTTTCTATCGCATGTTGGATCTCTATCTTATTGGCTTCTTTTTCCACCTGGAAGCAATATTTCCGTTCTATTTCTTCTAAACGGCTTATCTTTTCTGTAAGTATCGGTTTTAGGATGATATTTCTTCTGGTCATCACTACACCATCAATTGTTGTGTTAGAATGTCCACAGCAAATTTCTCTATCAAAATCGCATCGCAATCGATCAAATCGTAAGCACTGACATGTTTGGCTTCCAGGATGGCTACATTTTTTATGTTTCGTCCGGATAGATAAACATTTTCTTTTGATTCGCCGAGCAATACAGTTACTTTTTTCCCGAAAAGGTTGAGATCGTTCAGCATTTTTTCGAATTCTTTTGTTTTTGGTTCAGATATATTGATCTCATCTATGATGATCAGCCCACCGTTATTTGCTTTATGAGACAAAATGGAACGCCGAGCTAAGGCCTTCATTTTTTTCGGCAGTTTATAAGAATGGTTAAGAGGCTGCGGACCGAAAACAGTGCCACCGCCTTTCCACAAGGGTGAACGGGTTGATCCGGCACGAGCTACACCGCGGCCTTTTTGCCGCCACGGTTTACGTCCGCCGCCGCGCACCATACCTCTGTTTTTTGACCCGTGCGTCCCCTGACGCGAATTCGTAAGCTCTGACTGCACTGCACGAAATACAACATCTTCGTTGGGGGTAATACCGAAGACTGTATCTTTCAATTTCAGTTTCTTCGATTTACTGCCGTTTTGTTTGAAAATTTGCAATTCCATGACTATTTCTTAATCAATACGTAACTGTTTTTTGTCCCAGGGACAGCGCCTTTAATCAGTAGTTGATTGCGATCACTATCCACTGCGACTACTTCTAGATTCTTTGTCGTTACTTTCTTCACACCGGAATGCCCTGCCATCCGCATCCCTTTAAAAACCCTGGACGGATCCGATGCCTGGCCTATGGATCCGGGGGCCCGTAAATATTCCCGCTGACCATGGGTTACAGGACCACGGCTAAAACCATGACGTTTGATCACACCAGTAAAACCCTTCCCTTTTGAGGTTCCCGTAACTTGAATAATATCACCCACTTTAAATATGGAGGCTCCGAATTCCTGTCCTAATGTATAATCAAAACCTTTGAGTGGTTCAAATTCTGATAAGACTTTTTTTGGAGTTGTATTCGCTTTTGAAAAAACACCATTAAGGGGTTTAGTTGAATGCTTCTCTTTCCGCTCATCAAAACCAAGCTGCACAGCTGCATAACCGTCGTTTTTAATTGTTTTAACCTGGGTTACAACACAGGGCCCTGCTACCACCAAGGTAACCGGTATGGCTGAACCGTCATCACCAAACAGTTGCGTCATTCCTAACTTTTTTCCAATCAAACCGCGCATGTCAAACCTTGATCTCAATATCCACTCCGGCCGGTAGATCCAACTTCATCAATGCTTCAACAGTCTTGGGCGTCGAATTCAAGATATCTACCATCCGCTTGTGTATTCTAGACTCGAATTGCTCTCGGGATTTTTTATCAACAAACGGTGAACGAAGAACGGTATAAATAGTCCGCTTTGTTGGCAATGGAATTGGCCCGGAAATGATTGCACCGGTCGATTTTGCGGTTCTCACGATCTTTTCCGTGGATTTATCCAACAGATGATGATCGTAGGCTTTGAGATTGATGCGTATGGTTTGATTGGCCATTGGTCTACTTTTTACGCAACAATTTCTGTTACAACACCGGCACCAACCGTCCGTCCGCCTTCGCGAATCGCAAACCGCAGTTCCTTATCCATCGCAATCGATGTGATCAATTCCACATCCATCACCACATTATCACCTGGCATCACCATTTCCGTCCCCTCCGGCAAAGTCACCACTCCGGTCACATCTGTGGTTCTAAAATAAAATTGCGGCCGATAACCATTGAAAAACGGCGTGTGACGACCCCCTTCTTCCTTCTTCAATACATATACATTCGCCTGAAACTTCGTATGGGGCGTGATCGAACCCGGTACCGCTAATACCATCCCGCGCTGCAACTCATCCTTATCCACCCCCCGTAATAATAAACCCGCATTATCGCCCGCCTGACCTTCATCCAACAGCTTCCGAAACATCTCGACACCCGTCACCGTCGTCTTCTTTTGCTCACCCATACCGATCATCTCCACCTCATCACCAACCTTTACAATACCACACTCGATCCGACCCGTGCCGACTGTCCCTCGACCCGTTATGGAAAATACATCCTCCACCGGCATCAAAAAGGGCTTGTCCACGTCCCGCTTCGGCTCCGGAATAAAACTGTCACAAGCTTCCATCAACTCACCGATGCACTTGGTCGCCACCTCATCATCCGGATTGTTGAGCGCATTCAATGCACTCCCCTGAATAATCGGTGTGTCATCACCAGGAAACTCATACTCGTTCAACAGGTCACGCAACTCCATCTCCACTAACTCCAATAACTCCGGATCATCAACCTGGTCTGTCTTATTCATGAACACCACTACACTGGGTACATTCACCTGACGGGCCAACAATACGTGCTCTCGGGTCTGGGGCATCGGTCCATCCGCAGCACTCACCACCAGTATCGCCCCATCCATTTGCGCCGCCCCCGTGATCATGTTCTTAATGTAATCCGCATGACCTGGACAATCCACGTGGGCATAATGCCGCTGATCAGTCTCATACTCCACGTGCGCCGTCTGGATCGTGATCCCCCGCTCGCGCTCCTCCGGGGCATTATCAATACTGTCAAATGAACGGGTCTCCGCCATCCCACGGCTGGACTGCACCAGCGTGATCGCTGCCGTTAACGTCGTTTTACCATGATCTACATGACCGATCGTACCAATGTTCACGTGCGGCTTCGTGCGTTCAAATCTTTCCTTAGACATCTTTCACTCCATTGCTTGGTTTATGATGCTTTACCATGCACTTTTTCTACAATATCTGCTTCCACACTGGTCGGAACCTGTTTGTATTCGACAAAATCCATGTGAAAAACAGCTCTTCCTTGAGTGAGCGATCTTAAATCTGTAACGTACCCAAACATCTTGCTTAAAGGCACATGCGCATTGATTACTTGCGCATCTTTACGTTGAACCATACTCTGTACATTTCCTCGACGAGCATTTATGTCGCCTATTACATCGCCCAAATACTCTCCTGGAACGATCACTTCAACCCACATTATTGGTTCCATCAATACCGGTTTTGCTTTTTTACAAGCTTCCTGTATTGCCATGGAACCGGCAATTTTAAAAGCCATTTCCGATGAGTCAACATCGTGATAAGAGCCATTGATCAATTCAACGCGGACATCCTCGATCGGGTAACCAGCAACGATACCGTTTTTAATTGCTTCCTTAATGCCTTTACTAACCGCAGTGATATATTCTTTTGGAATCACGCCACCAACGATTTTGTTTTGAAAATGATATCCTTTTCCAGATTCGTTCGGCTCAACATTGATTACAACATGTCCATACTGGCCGCGGCCGCCAGATTGACGAACAAATCGCACGTCAACGTCTTCAACACGTTTTGTAATTGCTTCGGTATAAGCCACCTGAGGTTTACCAACAAAGGCTTTTACTCTAAATTCCCGCAATAATCTATCTACAAGTATCTCTAAATGCAATTCTCCCATACCGGCAATGATCGTCTGGCCGGTCTCCTTGTTAATAGACACTTTAAATGTTGGGTCCTCCTCACCCAGTTTGACTAGTGCTTTGGATAAATTTTCTTGGTCAGCTTTCGAAGCAGGCTCCACGGAAACTTCAACAACCGGCTCCGGAAAATCCATTGCTTCTAAAAGTATCGCATTTTTTTCATCGCATAAGGTATTGCCTGTTTGCGTATATTTCATGCCCACAAGGGCAACAATCTCACCGGCACTGACCTGATCCAATTCTTCGCGTTTATTTGCATGCATTAACAAAATACGGCTGATTCGCTCACGCTTTCCGGTGTTCACATTATAAATATATGACCCTCTATGTAAGGCTCCGGAATACACACGGACATAAGTCAGTTTGCCAACATAAGGGTCGGACATAATTTTAAATGCTAACGCACTAAATGATTCGGTAGTACTTACAGCCCAGCGTATTCCGATATCTGAATCATTTGGATCTACACCCTGAACTTGGCCAATGTCATTTGGCGCAGGCATGAAATCAACAATAGCATCCAATAAGCGTTGCACTCCTTTATTTTTAAATGCCGAGCCACAGAATGTGGGGATAAACGTATTGTCAAGGCAGCCTTTACGAATTGCCGCTTTAAATTCATCAACAGAAATTTCTTCCTGATTCAGATATTTATCCATTAAATGCTCATCATAGGTGGCAGTCTCTTCAATTAAATGATGCCTCCACTTTTCGGCCTTTTCTTTCAGATCATTAGGTATATCGCCATAATCGAACCGTGCCCCTAACGTGGACTCATTGTACAGTATTGCTTTCATTGTCAATAAGTCAATGATACCGGTAAACATTTCACCGGCTCCGATCGGAATAACGATTGGCAACGGGTTTGCTCCCAAGCGATCTTTTATCATGTTCAATACATTAAAAAAATCCCCGCCAACCCGGTCCATTTTATTTACAAAAGCAACACGCGGCACATTATATTTATCTGCTTGCCGCCATACTGTTTCGCTTTGCGGCTCCACACCGCCGACTGCACAAAAGACAGCACAAGATCCGTCAAGAACACGAAGGGATCGCTCTACTTCCATGGTGAAATCAACATGGCCTGGTGTATCAATAATGTTGATCCGGTGATTCGCCCAAATAGCAGTGGTGGCTGCCGATGTAATGGTGATACCGCGTTCTTTTTCCTGCTCCATCCAATCCATTGTGGCACCGCCTTCATGGACCTCGCCCATTTTATGGGTTCGACCGGTATAATACAGAATCCGCTCTGTCAGGGTTGTCTTACCCGCGTCGATGTGCGCCATAATCCCGATGTTACGTACTCGTTCTAAAGGTATTTGCTTCATTATCTAACCCTTATCTGAAATGGGCAAATGCTTTGTTTGCTTCAGCCATCCGGTGGATGTCTTCTTTCTTTTTGATGGCGCCACCTTCCTCATTTGCAGCAGAGATTAATTCCAGGGCCAGTTTTTCCGCCATAGGTTTCCCTTTTCTGCTCTTCGCAGCATTGATGATCCAGTGTGCGGCCAGAAAGAACCGTCGACTTTCCGGCACTTCAATCGGAACTTGATATGTTGCACCACCAATGCGTTTTGATTTAACCTCAACCAGTGGGGCAGCGGTTTCAATCGCTTTTGCAAATAATTTTGCTCCGTCTGTTTTCGTCTTTGCTTTAATTTGAGCCATTGCTGAATAAAAAATATGTTCAGCGACACCCTTTTTTCCTCTTTCCATCAAGTAATTGATAAATTTGGCAACTTTCAGATCATTGTAAACGGGATCAGGCAAAATTTGTCTGCGTTCTGGTCGTCTACGGCGCATAATTTATTTCGATTTTTTAGCACCGTATCTAGAACGACTGGTTTTTCGCTCCGAAACGCCTGCGGTATCCAAAGTACCACGAACAATATGATAGCGCACTCCGGGAAGATCTTTTACCCGCCCCCCTTCGATCAAAACGATTGAATGTTCTTGCAGGTTGTGGCCTTCTCCAGGGATGTATGCATTCACTTCGCGTCCATTGGTAAGTCGCACCCGGGCTACTTTTCTTAAGGCAGAATTCGGCTTTTTTGGTGTCGTAGTGTATACCCGCGTGCAGACACCACGTTTATGGGGGTTGCCCATGAGCGCGGGAGTTGACGTTTTCTTTTCAACTCGTTTACGTCGTTTCCTTATTAACTGACTTATCGTCGGCATTTCAGTTCAATTACAGCCTACTAAGTTACTTACTTTATAATTTTTTAGTCAATCGCTTTCTGATTAATTAATCAGAAGGTTAACTGACCGCTTTGCTGATCGATTCTGCGGATACGACTGCTTCCGGATCATCCACTAATATACTCTCCATACCAGGAGTGCCAGTACCAGCCGGAATTAAGCGTCCCACAGCGATATTTTCTTTTAGACCGCGCAAGTAATCTGTTTTGCATTCAACAGCAGCATTGGTTAGAACACGGGTTGTTTCTTGGAATGAAGCAGCGGAGATAAAGCTCTCAGTATTTAGTGAAGCCTGTGTAATACCCATTAACAATGGGGTAAAGGTGGCCGGTTTTGGTTTTCGTGTGGTAGCGGGTGTTTTGCCGTCTTCTTTGAGTGCTTTATTGATTTGACGCAACTCTGCTTTATCTACAAGAGTTTCTTCTTCAAAATCAGAGTCACCGGTACGTTTAATGACCATCATATTCATCAATTCACGATTGGCATTAAAGTAGTCACCTTTATTTACTCGGTCACCAGGCATGAATTTGGAATCACCCGGGTCATCAATATTCACTTTCTGCATCATTTGTCGCACGATTGATTCAATATGTTTATCGTTTATCTTTACACCTTGTAAACGATACACTTCCTGAATCTCATTCACGAGATATTCACGTACTTTACCCGGTCCAAGAATGTTCAAAACATCAGTCGGTGAGATTGACCCTTCACATAGGGGTGTGCCCGCTTCGATCTTGTCACCATCGTGGACGATAATATGCTTACCATAGGGAATGGAATATTTTCGTTCTTCTCCTTCCGCGCTCAGCACATGTATCTTTCTAATTCCACGCCGTATCTCCCCAAATTTTATAATACCGTCAACTTCACTAACCACAGCCGGGTTTTTTGGTTTTCTAGCTTCAAATAACTCAGCAACACGCGGCAAGCCACCAGTTATATCACGGGTTTTACCGATCTCTTTAGGAATTTTTACCAAGGTCTCCCCCTGTTGTACTCGCTGACCATCGCGCACGATAAGAGTTGCTTTTACAGGTAAAATTGTTCCACCGGATAGAATGGTCCCATCATCATCAACAATATCGACATGGGGGCTCAATTGGCGGTCTTTCGCTTCCGCGATAACCATTTGTTTTTTACCGCTTTCAACTGCTTCGATTTTGTAGGTATCACCTTCTACGAAATCTTTTAATTGAACCCTACCTGTTTGTCTGGAAAGAATTATATCTGTGTACGGATCCCATTGGAATAATATTTCTCCAGCGTTGATTTTTTGTCCATTTTCAACAAGAACATTTGCACTATAAGGAACAGTATAATCGTTGATAACATTTCCCTTTCCATCTACAATTTCTATTTTCGTATGCCTAACCATACACCGGTTGACATCATTGCCGTCTTCATCTTTAAAATTCGCAATTTCCAACCCCGGAGAATAACTGACTGTACCGGCATATTTTGATTTCATTTCAGACTGTTCAATGATTCTCGTTGCCGTACCGCCAATATGGAAGGTCCGCAATGTTAACTGTGTACCCGGTTCACCGATACTTTGCGCCGCCTGTATACCTACGCTGGTACCCAAATTAACAAGTTCATGTGTAGAGAGATTCCAACCATAGCATCTTGCACAGACACCACGCAATGATTCGCATGTCAAAACCGAGCGGATACGGACACTATCGATGTTCAACCGGTCAATGATCGCAGCTTCGCTTTCCGTCATTAATTGCCTGGAGTGGATAATCGTTTTACCATCTATTATTATATCATCGAGGATAGTTCTACCTAATATCCGATCGGACAATGGTTCAATCACTTCTTCGCCTTCTTTCAGATCAGATATGACAATACCGTTGATGGTTCCGCAATTTTCCTCGTATACAACAACATCCTGGGCCACATCAACAAGGCGCCGGGTTAGATAACCCGCATCGGCCGTTTTCAGTGCGGTGTCAGCCAACCCTTTGCGAGCCCCATGAGTGGAAATAAAATATTCCATAACGGACAGACCCTCTTTGAAATTTGATGTAATCGGTGATTCAATGATCTCACCTTTGCTTCCTGTCAATGATTTCTGCGGTTTAGCCATCAAACCACGCATGCCAGCTAACTGTTTGATCTGATCCTGGCTGCCGCGAGCACCTGAATCAGCCATCATAAATACCGGATTAAAGCCCTGATCATCCGCCTGTAAACTATCCATCATCGTGGCTGCTACTTCATTGGTAGCATGTGTCCAGATATCAATCACTTTATTGTAACGCTCACCTTCGGTTAATACGTGGCGGTCAAATTTGCTCTGAATTGCAGCAACATCTTTGGTTGCTTGTTCAATTATATTATTTTTCTTATCTGGAATAAGAATATCGTTTATCGAAATTGAACTGCCACTCCTTGTCGCTATGTCGAACCCAAGGTCTTTCAACCGGTCGAGCAATTCAACGGTTGCATGATTCCCGGAAAGCAAATAAGCATTATTGATAATTTCTTGCAACGTTGATCGATTAATAATGCCATCAAAGTAATCTAATTCATCCGGTAGGATTGAATTGAAAATAACCCTTCCAACTGTTGTATCGTTGTACCACCTTTCCTTGTGACGGACATCAATAATGGCATTTAAATGGACAATATTATTCTCCAGTGCCATGATCACTTCAGCAAAAGAACCGAAGCGCTTACCCTCCCCCTGCACTCCTTGCCGCTGACGTGTTAGATAATGACAGCCCAGGACCATATCCTGGGAAGGAATCGCTATCGGTTTGCCGTTAGCTGGGTGCAGGATATTGTGACTGGAAAGCATTAAAATACGTGCCTCAATTTGAGCCTGTAAAGAAAGCGGTACATGGATAGCCATCTGATCTCCATCGAAGTCTGCATTAAATGCAGCACATACCAGCGGGTGGATTTGGATGGCTTTACCATCGACCAATACCGGTTGAAACGCCTGGATACCTAGCCGATGCAAGGTTGGCGCCCGATTCAGCAATATCGGATAGTCCAATACCACATATTCTAATACTTTAAACACAACCGGATTTTGAATCTCGATCATCAGTTTAGCACCCCGTGGTGTTTGAGCAAATCCACGTTTAATCAATGCGTTGATCAAATGCGGTTTGAACAATTCCAGCGCCATCAATTTTGGCAGGCCACATTCATTCAGTTTTAATTCCGGGCCCACCACAATGACTGAACGACCCGAATAATCAACACGTTTTCCCAATAAATTCTGACGAAAACGACCAGTTTTCCCCCGCAACATGTCTGAAATAGATTTTAAGGGCTGGCGCGTACCAGATCGGATTGCAGTCTTTCTGCGGTTATTTTCAAATAATGCATCAACCGATTCCTGGAGCATTCGTTTTTCATTACGCAGAATAACATCTGGAGCCTTGATCTCCAGAAGTTGTTTAAGGCGATTGTTACGAATGATGATCCGTCGGTACAAATCGTTTAGATCACTGGCAGCAAACCGACCGCCGTCCAGGGGTACCAAGGGTCTCAGTTCCGGTGGCATGACCGGCAACACTGATATAATCATCCACTCCGGATTATTCACTTTCTTCTTGTCTGGTGTGGCTAAAAATGCCTTTACGACCTTTAACCGTTTTAATGCATCTTCCTTTTTCTGTTTGGATCGCGAATGGTTAATCACATCCATCAACTGATTCTTTAACTCCACCATGTTTAACTTGGACAACATCACCCGCAACGCTCCGCCACCCATAGCTGCATAAAAATAATTATCTATTTCCCGTTCTGCATCTGGTACGGCATTGAAACCATATTTCGCTTCCAGCTCCAAATATTCTTCCTCATCGATCAATTCGTGCACTTCACGGCCGCTGGTTCCGGGATTAATAATGCAGTAGACTTCGTAATAGATAATCCGTTCCAGCTCTTTGGTACTCAGACCAAGTAAATAGCTTAATTTGCTTGGAATAGAACGCAAATACCAAATATGTACAACAGGAACGGCAAGGGTAATATGACCCATCCGTTCACGGCGGACTCGTTTACGGGTCACCTCCACACCACAGCGATCACAAATGATACCGCGATAACGAATACCCTTGTATTTTCCACAATGACATTCGTAGTCTTTGATCGGACCGAATATTTTTTCGCAAAATAGACCATCTTTTTCTGGCTTATACGAACGATAATTAATGGTTTCCGGTTTTAAAATTTCACCATAGGACCGAGTCAAAATCATTTCTGGCGATGCCAAACTAATGGTGATTGAATCGTATTTTTTATTTATATCTATTTTTGTTGATTGTATGAAAGTCAATTCTGCAACTCCATTTTATTCAAGTTCAATATCCAAACCAAGCCCTTGCAATTCTTTCAGCAATACGCTAAACGATTCCGGGGAACCGTATTCGGGCAGATCATCGCCGCGCACTATGGCATTGTAAACCTTTGAACGGCCTTCAACATCATCCGACTTTACGGTTAGTATTTCTTGCAAAATACTGGCAGCACCATAGGCTTCTAAAGCCCAACATTCCATTTCCCCAAAACGCTGACCACCAAATTGTGCCTTGCCACCTAATGGTTGCTGTGTAATTAATGAGTAAGGCCCGGTTGATCGGGCATGCATCTTATCTTCGACCATATGACTGAGTTTCATCATATATATTATACCAACCATCACTGGATGCTCAAATTTATCACCGGAGCGACCATCGCACAACACCGCTTTGCTCGAAATCGGCAATTTCGCTTTAATCATTTCAGCTTCAACATCAGCAGCAGTTGCACCATCGAAGGCCGGTGTGTCATAGTGTTGACCCAGTATCTCACCAGCCCAGCCTAACATGGTTTCATAGAGCTGGCCCAGATTCATTCGCGAGGGCACACCTAATGGATTTAAAACAATGTCTATCGGTGTACCGTCTTCCATAAAGGGCATATCTTCTTCCGGGACTATGGTGGCCACAACACCCTTGTTCCCATGGCGGCCGGCGATCTTATCGCCAACTTGGATTTTGCGTTTGTTTGCGATGTACACCTTGGCCAATTGTAAAATACCAGGCTGTAGTTCGTCCCCAACACGAAGTTTGAACGCTTCCCGTTCTAAATGATCCTCGATTGCCTGCCATTCTCTTCGATAGGAACGCCAAAGAGTTTTGATCTGTTTCCAGGTAGCACCGTCTTCTACCCAAGGAACATCCTGAACAAACCGTTCCAGATCAAATGATTTGATTCGTTTGATAGTCAGTTTGGTGGATTTTTTAATTAGTGTCTTACCGCTTGATCGATCGCGGATACCATTGGAAACTTGACCTTTTAGCAGTTCAATTAATTTTCTGTCCCGTTCTTTCTTGAGTACCTGTTTCCTTCGAACAGTACTTTTTTGCAACTCTATGATCGATGATTTCAATTCCTTCTTTGAAATTCTCTTTTTCTTTTCAAAGAGTTTCGTATTGATCACCACTCCCTTGATCCCGGGATCGACAATTTTGGAGGCATCTTTTACTTCACCAGCTTTTTCTCCGAAGATTGCCCGGAGCAATTTCTCTTCAGGTGTAGGATCGGTCTCTCCTTTGGGGCTTATCTTACCAATCAAAATATCCCCTGGTTTAACCTTTGCCCCGATACGAATAATCCCTCTGTCATCCAACTGCCGTGTTGCATCTTCACTCACATTTGGAATATCTGCTGTGAGTTCTTCTTCGCCGCGTTTGGTGTCCCGAACCTCAAGTTCAATTTCATTGATGTGGAAGCTGGTAAATTCATCATCCTTTACCAGGCGCTCACTGATAACGATAGCATCTTCAAAATTGTATCCATTCCATGGCATGAACGCGACCCGCACATTTTGACCAAGCGCCAAATCACCGCCCTGGCATGAGGCGCCATCTGCGATCACGTCGCCGGCTTTTACTTTTTGATTTAATTTGACCAATGGACGTTGGTTATGACATGTATTTTGATTTGTGCGGTGAAACTTCAGCAGCGGTACATCAACAATGTTTTGGTGCTTTGTCAATGTTAATTCATCCGGAACCTCACTGGAACGGAGAGCGATGCGCTCACAATCAATATATTCAACAGTGCCGCTTACGGGTGAAGAAACGGATGTTTTTGAATCTTTGGCGACCTTGTATTCCAAGCCGGTTCCGACAATCGGAGCAGACGGTTTCATTAACGGTACTGATTGACGCTGCATATTTGAACCCATCAGTGCCCGGTTTGCATCATCATGCTCAACAAATGGAATCAATGCTGCAGCTATGCTTAAGATTTGGTTGGGTGCCACATCCATATAATCGACCAACTTTGGTTCAACCATCGGGAAGTCACCTCTGATCCGAGCCCGAACGACGCTGTCCATCAAACGACCATGTTTATTGTTGACCGTATTTGCTTGGGCGATCATTACCCGATCTTCATCATCAGCCGATAAGTATTTGACCTTGCGGGTTGTGTAAGCACTGTTGCCCTTTTTATCCAGAACCCGGTAAGGAGCTTCAATAAATCCGTGCTTATTCACCACACCGTAAAGGGATAAGGACGAGATCAGTCCGATATTTGGTCCTTCCGGTGTTTCAATGGGGCACAACCGTCCGTAATGTGTATAGTGCACATCTCTAACCTCGAATCCCGCTCTTTCCCTGGTCAGGCCACCGGGTCCCAAGGCAGATATACGACGTTTGTGAGTGATTTCAGCCAAGGGATTAGTTTGATCCCCAAATTGCGATAATTGACTCGTCCCAAAGAAGGTATTAACCACAGTTGTCACCACACGGGCATTAATGAGATCCTGGGGAGTGATCGATTCTTGTTCTCTCAGATTCATCCGTTCAAAGATCGTCCGTAACATACGGCTTAGGGCAACACTGAATTGTCCGGTTAACTGTTCACCGATTGTTTTCACTCGCCGGTTACCCAGGTGATCGATATCGTCCGGACCTCGTTCACCCTTGCGCATTTCAATTAAAAATGCCAATACCTGGATTATATCATCCATTGTCAGGATGGTCTCCTCAACAGGAACATTCAAATTGAACTGCTGGTTAAGCCGATAACGTCCTACCTGGCCCAAATCATATTTTTTGGGACTAAAGAAAATTCGTTCAATGAATTTTTGAGCTGTTTCAAGGTTTGGTGGATCACTGCTGCGCAATAGTTGATACACAATACCCAACGCTTCTTCCGTATTGCGTGTTGGATCTTTTTCCAGGGTATTCATCAACAACATGGAAGCAAAATTATTATTATCAACCACAGTGATTGATTGAATACTTGCTTTTCTCAATACATCAATTACTTCTTCGTTTACTTCAGTTCCACCTTCAAAAAATATCTCACCTGTTAATTCATCAATGATATCTTCAACAATTTTACTACCAATGGCGGCTTTGATATTTTTATCCACTAAACCGAATGATTTGATACAGTGAAATGCACCATATATATCTTTATTCGTAGAGAATCCCAGTGCCCGCAGCAACATTGTAACAGGAAACTTCCGCCGGCGATCAATTATTGCGAATAAACAATCATTTATATCTGTCGTAAAATCCACCCAAGAACCGCGAAAGGGAATGATTCTGGCCTGATACAACTTGGTCCCGTTGGGGTGGATATTTTCATCAAAAAATACGCCGGGTGAACGTTGTAATTGGGATACAATTACTCGTTCGGCACCATTGATTACAAAGGTTCCTTTCTCCGTCATATATGGTATATTTCCGAAATAGACTTCTTGCTCTATACTTTGCTCATATTTATTCTTGTCTCCTTCATCGGTAATATTTAATACCAAACGGACTTTGAGCGATACTGAATACGTTATACCCCGATCGATACATTCTTCAGGTGTATATTTCGGTAAACCCAAAAAATAGTTGCTGTATTCTAGTACATAGTTCCGGTGTGAATCCTCTAATGGAAATACATTCTTAAACACACCTTCAAGACCAATTTCTTCACGTTCGTCCTCAGAAATGTGCTCTTGTAAAAAATCCTGAAAAGAGTCTTTTTGAAGTGAAAGTAGATCCGGTATATTAATGAACGGAACAATGCGCGAAAATGATTTACGCCTTGACGTAACTGTATAAGCGGCTCCCAATTAAGCCTCCTTTGTTAGATTTGATGAATGATGAATAAGAATAGTAGTAAGTAGTAGTAGGTAGTTATTCTAACTCAACTGTCGCGCCGGCTGCTTCGAGCTTGGCCTTTAATGCATCTGCTTCAGTTTGCGGCACACCTTCTTTGATTGCTTTCGGTGCCGAATCGACCAATTCCTTGGCTTCTTTTAGACCGAGGTCTGTCACTGCACGCACAATCTTGATCACATTGATCTTGGCTTGTCCGGCTGCAACTAATACTACATCAAATGTATCTTTTTCTTCAGCAGCCGCGGCGTCATCGCTGACTGTAGGAGCAGCGGCAACGGCTACAGGGGCCACAGCAGTTACACCAAACTTTTCCTCAATTTCCGTAATCAAATCAGAAATTTCCATCATGTTGGCCTTCTCAAGATAGTTTAGTACATCAGTTCTTTTTACTTCAGCCATGTTATTCGCTCCTTATGATTAAGTGTTTTTTTGTTCTTTTAAATTATTCAACGCATTGACTGCATTCACCATAGGTGCAGATAGTGTGCGTACCAGTTTTGTCAATGGGCCGTTAAGTATAGATATTAATATGGATAACAGTTCTTGTTTTGTAGGCAAATTTGCAATCCGACTGAACTCGTCACCAGCAAAGATATTTCCTTCAAAAAGAATCCCTTTCACGTGTGGTTTATCGCTGTTATTGTTTTTTATAAATGCGCTAATGACCTTGGCTGGTGTTGAAGGCTCATTATAGGAAATAGCGATTGCAGTTGGTCCAGAAAGGAATTCATCCAAACCTTCAATCTTACTCTCATAGGCGGCAAGCTTTAATAATGTATTTTTGGCTACCGTGAATTCAACATCAGCTTTAAAAAATTCGCTACGCAAATTGGTAATATTCCCTACATCCAGACCTAAATAATCAGTAAAGTAAATTGCCTTTGCCCTGGATAACTTATCTTTTAGTTCTGCGACTGTTTTTATATTTTTTGGATTCGGCATATAAATTAATGCAATGAAGAAAGGTCCAACTTGATTCCTGGGCCCATAGTTGAGGACAGAATCATCTTTTGCAGATAAGTTCCTTTTACTGATGCTGGCTTTGCTTTTATAATGGTTTCATGTATGGCTTTGATATTTTTCTGAAGTTTATCTGCTGTAAAAGATGTTTTACCACAAACGGCATGAACAATGCCATTTTTTTCTACTCTTAATTCAACCTTGCCCGCTTTAATTTCCTGAACAGCTTTTGCGATTTCCATTGTAACTGTACCACTTTTTGGATTTGGCATCAGGCCTTTGGGACCCAGAATTTTTCCCAGTTTACCTAATCTGGGCATCATCTCCGGGGTAGCAATAATTTTATCAACATCTGTCCAGCCGCTTTGGATCTTTTCTATAAAATCATCATTGCCGACAAAGTCGGCGCCGGCATCTTTGGCTTCCTGCTCTTTAAGTCCCCGGGCCAAAACCAACACACTAACTTTTTTGCCGGTACCGCTGGGTAAACTTGTTGTAACCCGAATGTTTTCTTCAGCGTGTCGGGGATCGACACCTAAATTGATCGCCAAATCGACCGTTTCATCAAAATGAGCATACGTAATTTCTTTCAGCAAATGGATCGCATCTTCCAAAGCATACGCCTTCATCCGATCTATTTTTTCGCGGGCCGCTTTCGATTTTTTAGATATCTTCATTTAACTAACCTCCAGGCCCATACTTTTGGCTGTACCACGGATCATCTCAACTGCATTTTCGATAGTATTGGCGTTTAGATCTTGTATTTTCAGTTTTGCTATCTGTCGCAAATCTGCTTCCTTGACCTTACCCACTTTATCACGATTCGGTTCGCTGGATCCCTTGGAAACATTTGCTGCTTTTTTGAGCAATTCAGCCGCCGGTGGAGTTTTTGTAATGAACGTAAAACTCCGATCAATATATACGGTGATTTCGGCAGGGATGATCGTACCGGACTGTTCTTTGGTCGCATTGTTAAATGCCGTGCAAAATTCCATAATATTAACACCATGCTGACCTAAAGCCGGGCCAACTGGCGGTGCTGGATTTGCCTGTCCAGCTGGTATTTGTAATTTGATAAATCCAATTTCTTTTTTGGCCATGAATATTTAATCCTATTTTTCCAGTTCAACTTGTAAATAATTCAACTCAACCGGAGTTGGTCTACCAAATATACTTACCGACACTTTTAATTTTTGTTTATCTTCATTGATCTCTTGCACATAACCGGAGAAATCCATAAAAGGTCCGTCTTTTACCTTCACATGGTCGCCTATGCGATACGGTGTTTTGATCACTTCCCGTGTCTCACCACTCTCGACCACACCAATTATACGACTCATTTCTTCATCTTTAACCGCTTCCGGCTCATTGTGCGGACCAACAAAACTCATGACTCCCGTCGTATTTTCGACCATATATCTAGATTCTTTGTTCATGTTCATTTTGATCAATAAATAACCTGGGAAAAATACTCTATTACGCACTTTTTTTTTGCCATCTTTCATTTCCAAAATATTTTCAGAGGGCACGAGAATTTCTTCGATATCCGCTTCCATGTTGAACGTACTCGCCTCGAACATAATAGTCTCGCGAATTTTACGTTCCTTTCCTGAAATCACTCGTATTGTATACCATTCCATAGGATCACAAAATCATATTAATTATTCTGGATAATATAATATCAATGAAAAACAAAAATACTCCGATCAAAAGCGCAAGGGCAATCACCACGTATGTTGATCCTTTCAATTCTTCCCAAGAGGGCCATGACACCTTACTCATCTCCAGTTTGACTTCACCAATGAACTGCTGTGCTTTCTTGATCATTTTACCTTTGTTAAAAAGCTTAATTAATTAACTTGCAGGAGTGGAAGGACTTGAACCCTCAACCCCCGGTTTTGGAGACCGGTGCTCTACCAGTTGAGCTACACTCCTATGGATGATTGCACGGTTCATCCGCTAAACCCGTTATTTCGTCTCTTTAAAGATTACATGCTTACGTACAATCGGATCGTATCTCTTATATTCAACACGTTCCGGATGTCTACGCTTACTTTTCGTAATCGTATACCGGTAACCAGTTCCAGCCGTACTTTCCAAATGGATAATGTCTCTTTTGCTATTTCCAGCCATTTTTTACGCAACAATTTCTGTTACAACACCGGCGCCAACCGTCCGTCCGCCTTCGCGAATCGCAAACCGCAGTTCCTTATCCATCGCAATCGATGTGATCAATTCCACATCCATCACCACATTATCACCTGGCATCACCATTTCCGTCCCCTCCGGCAAAGTCACCACTCCGGTCACATCTGTGGTTCTAAAATAAAATTGCGGCCGATAACCATTGAAAAACGGCGTGTGACGACCCCCTTCTTCCTTCTTCAATACATATACATTCGCCTGAAACTTCGTATGGGGCGTGATCGAACCCGGTACCGCTAATACCATCCCGCGCTGCAACTCATCCTTATCCACCCCCCGTAATAATAAACCCGCATTATCGCCCGCCTGACCTTCATCCAACAGCTTCCGAAACATCTCGACACCCGTCACCGTCGTCTTCTTTTGCTCACCCATACCGATCATCTCCACCTCATCACCAACCTTTACAATACCACACTCGATCCGACCCGTGCCGACTGTCCCTCGACCCGTTATGGAAAATACATCCTCCACCGGCATCAAAAAGGGCTTGTCCACGTCCCGCTTCGGCTCCGGAATAAAACTGTCACAAGCTTCCATCAACTCACCGATGCACTTGGTCGCCACCTCATCATCCGGATTGTTGAGCGCATTCAATGCACTCCCCTGAATAATCGGTGTGTCATCACCAGGAAACTCATACTCGTTCAACAGGTCACGCAACTCCATCTCCACTAACTCCAATAACTCCGGATCATCAACCTGGTCTGTCTTATTCATGAACACCACTACACTGGGTACATTCACCTGACGGGCCAACAATACGTGCTCTCGGGTCTGGGGCATCGGTCCATCCGCAGCACTCACCACCAGTATCGCCCCATCCATTTGCGCCGCCCCCGTGATCATGTTCTTAATGTAATCCGCATGACCTGGACAATCCACGTGGGCATAATGCCGCTGCTGAGTCTCATATTCCACGTGCGCCGTCTGGATCGTGATCCCCCGCTCGCGCTCCTCCGGGGCATTATCAATACTGTCAAATGAACGGGTCTCCGCCATCCCACGGCTGGACTGCACCAGCGTGATCGCTGCCGTTAACGTCGTTTTACCATGATCTACATGACCGATCGTACCAATGTTCACGTGCGGCTTCGTGCGTTCAAATCTTTCCTTAGACATCTCTCGATCTCCTTAATTTACTTTACTTATTCATTGCGCTGCATGGAGCCTACGACCGGACTTGAACCGGTGACCTCTTCCTTACCAAGGAAGTGCTCTACCGACTGAGCTACGTAGGCAAATATCCTGCCCATGCCTTGGCCCGATTTTAAACCGTCCATTGAGCGGGCGACGAGATTCGAACTCGCGACCCTCAGCTTGGAAGGCTGATGCTCTACCACCTGAGCTACACCCGCATCTTTGTGGGGAGAGAAGGATTCGAACCTCCGTAGGCGTACGCCGGCAGATTTACAGTCTGCTGCCATTGACCGCTCGGCCATCTCCCCCAACAGACTTATTCATTTTAAAGAACCTGAGCCACCGAAGGGACTCGAACCCCCGACCGACTGATTACAAATCAGTTGCTCTACCAACTGAGCTACGGTGGCAAGTCGGGTTATCTTATTAATCTGAATCATTATGTCCATGTCCAGAACTACCTGATTGACGTGAAAACAAGTAAATAGCCCTGCACATAAACAAGGATATGCAAAGCCTCGCAATTTAGAAATAATTTTAAATATTTTGCAATAAATATTATAAAGTATTTAAAAAATTTATTCATGGTAGCACTTACTACCATCCGTAGTATCTTCAACGATCCACCCGCTGTTTTTTAATTCTTCTCTAAGCTTATCAGCCAATACCCAATTCTTATCTTTTCTGGCTTGTTCACGTTTAAGTACAATATTTGTAATTTCACTGGGGAGCAAGCCTGATTCTTGGAGTACGCCAAACACAGAATTTGCAGATTCGATGAAATTCTTGCCGCAACCAGCATCATCTGCGGAAAGCTCATTGTTAGCAATCATTCGATTTGTATCCCGAATGTAATTGAAAAATACACCTAAAGCTCGGGGTGTATTGAGATCATCCACTAATGCAGCCATGAAATTTTCATATTCAAGGGGTAAATCTTCATGATCAGTTTCGTATTCAATCAATCGTTTGTAGGTATCGTGGATTCGTTTTACTAATTGTTTGGCTTCATCAAGCTTTGCCAAAGAAAATACTAGCTTTGACCGGTAATGACTGCTAATCAAAGCAAACCGTATAGTTTCTGGACTATAACCTTGGTCCAACAGATCAGGAATAGTTTGAATATTGCCCAGTGATTTACTCATTTTTTCATCGGCCAGTACCAAATGTTCGCTGTGCAGCCAAAAATTAACAAACGGTGTTTCCAAGGCTCCGCAAGATTGGGCAATTTCATTCTCATGGTGGGGAAAGATATTATCTACCCCCCCACAATGAATATCAAAATGGTTACCTAAATATTTAGTGGACATGGCTGAACACTCTATATGCCAACCAGGTCTGCCCCTACCCCAAGGGGAATCCCAATACACTTGCCCATCGTCTTTCTTCCACGATTTCCATAGCGCAAAATCCTGCGGTGAATTTTTATTGTATTCATCTGCAGCGACCCGATCAGTAGGCTTTTGACCGTGAAAATCCAAATTGACCAATGCACCATAATCGGAATATTTTTCGATTGCAAAAAAAACAGATCCATCATCGGTTTTATATGCGATCTCTTGATTGAGCAAGATTTTTATCAAGTTGATCATCTCTTGAATGTGGTCCGTAGCTTTGGGCAGTTTATCGATAGACTCAATTTTTAACGTACTCATATCTTTTATGAATTCCGCAGTATAACGAGTGGTTATCTCTGAAAGCGAACAGCTTTGCTCATTGGCTTTCTTGATGGTCTTATCATCGACGTCAGTAATGTTCATAACATGGTGAACATTATAACCTACCAGCTTTAAAGTACGTTTTAGTACATCTTCGAAAAGGAAAGTTCTAAAATTACCGATGTGGGCTCTGGAATACACAGTTGGTCCACAAGTATACAAACCGACGACTCCCGGTTTAATCGGCATGAATGTTTCCTTTTTATGATGCAGTGTATTATATAATCTGATTTCCATCAGTTCCCTAAAGCCAGTTTGATGATTTTGTCAATCAATTGTTCAAAGGACATGTAAACAGCTTTAGCCGCTTTGGGAACCAGACTTGTATCCATCATCCCCGGCAAAGTGTTGAGCTCTAAGAACCAAAACCGGTCTTGCCTATCCAGTCTGAAATCAACCCGACCATAATGGCAACATTTCAGTAGTTTATAAATTTTCAATGACGTTTCTTGGATCATGTCGGTTAGCTCATGGTCCAAGTCAGCAGGACAAATGTAGTCTGATAATCCTTTTGTATATTTGCATTCATAATCATATAGACCGTGTTCTGGTTTAATTTCGATGATCGGGTAGACCTCATCTGCAATTACAGCGACTGTTAGTTCCCTACCTTCAATATATTCCTCAATAATAATTTCATCTCCAAATTCAAAAGCACCATTTACCGCGGGTTTGAAGGCGCGTTCATTTTCCACAATTGTTACTCCAAACGTACTTCCTTCACTATTCGGTTTAACGACACAAGGATAGCCAAATTTATTTTCAATACGATTTTCTATTCTTAAATATTCCCATTTCGGGGTATCGATGCCCACATCTTCAACCAACAGTTTGCTGATATGCTTATCCATACATATCGCCGAAGATAACGCATTGGATCCTGTATAGCGTATCCCCAAACTTTCAAAGAGTCCCTGAATTTGACCATTTTCACCAATGCCGCCGTGGAGTGCGATTAACACTAGGTCTACTTTCTGTAACGTGTATAGATAATCTACGATATTATTACTAAAGGTTACCGGGGTTGTATCGTAACCCAATTTTTCACAGGCGGTTAGCATTGCTTTACCCGTCTGCAAAGAAATATCTCTTTCCGCAGAAGGACCACCCATCAATACCGCGATAGTTGTACTCATGCTATAAGTAAATTTGCTCCTATCGCTAAGTTTTTGACGACATATGTTGGTTTGAGTTGATCTGAACAATTGACCAAGGTCTCGCCCCCTCTTCCAGTTAATACAAGCATGGTATCCATACCTAATCTAATACCCGCTTCAATATCAGAACCAGAATCTCCAACCATTAATGACCGGCAAAGATCTAATTGATGTTCCTGGGCAGCTGTTTTATACATTCCGGTACCTGGTTTGCGGTTTTCTGTTTTGTTAACCGGATGATCGTAACATGCATAAATATCAAAGAGCGGGATATCATTTTTAGCAAACTCTGATCTTATATAATCGTGAATTTCTTGCAAGTCCTCTATTGCTATCAATCCCCGACTGACACCCGACTGGTTGGTGACAATACAAAAGCCATGACAGATTGATGACATCGTTTGCAATGCATTGATGGTAAAAGGAAAGAAATTAAACTTATTAAAGTGACTGATATACCCCGGGTCTGGATTTAAAGTACCATCGCGATCAAGAAATATTGTGTCATACTTTTTCATCGATGACTGTAGCTACTTTGAGATCTTTGATTTGGATAGAATTACGCAGAAAATAATAAAAGCCAATCAGGATCAAGGGAAAATAAGCAACAGCGTGTGAAATAATGGCAAAGGCCTGGGCTTCTATCTGGGAGATGCGCAAAACATTGACCAAAATATAGACCGCGGCTGCATGATACGTACCAACATATCCTGGTGCTGAAGGAACTGCAATAGCTAAAGTGGTGGCAACAAGTATGACACAGGCGTCAACCCAGGATAACAAAATTCCGGTGGCTTGGATTATCGTGTAGACCGACAGCACATACATGAGCCATAAGATCAATGTACACAAAAGCATTTCTGCAAAATGATGAGTCCTTTGTATAGCCGTCAACCCGGTGGCTAATTGGTTGATTATTTTTAAGAATTTCTGCCCCATTATATTGTTAAAAATTTTCCAGTGAACTACCCGATTGTGGATTTGTGAATGACTTTTTCCCAACCAAAAAATGAATAGAAATCCCCCGGAAGAAGTGATGATCAAACCCGTAAGCACCACTATGCTCCATTCCATCAGGGGCGAAAGAAATAAGGTAATGATCATCAAAATTGACAGACTAATCAGATCCAAAAGGCGTTCTAAAATTATCGTACCAAAGACGGCGGATGATGTAATCTGATCTGTGCGTGAAACTGCGAATGCACGGAGTAATTCGCCCAATCGAAACGGTAGAACCCCATTGCCAAAATAACCGATCATCGTGGCTTCATAAAGAGGTTTGATGTGGAATAACTTTACGGGTTCCAAAATATGTTTCCAGCGCAGAGATCGAATCCACACACTCCCTACCAACACCAGCATAGCAAAGAACACATAAATCCAGTTTGCTTCATTTAGGTAGTTCAGAAATTCTTGAAATTTGAATCCCCTAAATGCAACCCACAGCCCACCCAAACTGAGCACTAACCCAACAATGAACTGGATTAGTTTATTCACGAAAATCAAGCACTTCAACTGCGCCTGCACCAAACTCCGAAAATGACTCACCGACCATCAATAATTTCCAACTCTGAATCTGTATTACAATCCAATTATTTTTATCATAATTAATCTTCATTTTTTCTAAATGCCATTCCCGATTTACAACAATTGAGCCTATGATTCCAAAATTGGCAAAGGAAAAGTCAAACGTTTTTCCATTTTGATCGTTCTGCTTGTTAGTCAATACCATACCCATTAGATCACCCGTTAGAATCCGAAAAATATCAATGTCTTGTTCTAATCGTGTATCAATGATTAATTGATCTGTCTTTTTGTTCCAGGTTTTGATCTCATTTCCGGCAGCATAAATTTCCTGATCAGGGGTCTGGATGTGATATCTTACCGAATCTATTATGGAAATGTTTAGAGTAGACTCATAGCTGTGTCCATATTGATATTGACTTACCTGCAGTTCCATTTTTTTATTGATCAGAAACCGCAAACCCACCTGCAGGGAGTCTATATCCTTTGCTGCTGCGAAGGAAAACAGTAAATAAATTAAGAAGAGTCCAACCCACGCCAAGCGATTCATTATAGAGCTAATTTTCAAGGTGCAGCAAATACGTTTCATCCACCAAAACTTCCCGTGCTTTGCTGCCGGTAAAAGGTCCAACAACACCAACCTGCTCCATCTGATCGACCAAACGCGCCGCCCGGGAATAGCCCACTTTCAAGCGCCTCTGAATCAGGGAGATTGAGCCTTGTTGGTGAGTGACCACTAGTCGAATAGCTTCATTCAACAGCTCATCTTGAGCATTACCGCCATCTACGACAACACCATCACCGCCTGTGCTCTCGAGCAGACTGGGCAAAATCAGTTCGTCCGTTTTCGATTGTTCCCGTACATGATTCATTATCGCCTCAATTTCTTCAAGTGAAAGAAAAGCATTATGCAGACGGATCGGGTCGGATGATCCGGAGCCTAAATACAACATATCCCCGCGGCCGATCAGTTTCTCTGCACCGGACATATCAATGATGGTCCGGGAATCGATTTTGCTGGCGACTTGAAAAGCGATTCGGGATGGAAAATTGGCTTTGATCAAACCGGTGATCACATCGACAGAAGGACGCTGTGTAGCAATGACCAAGTGGATTCCTACGGCACGGGCCAGTTGGGCCAAACGGGCAATCGGTGCTTCAACTTCACGAGCGTTCAGCATCATCAGATCTGCTAACTCATCAACAACAACCACAATATAGGGCATGATGCCATCTCCTGTGGCTTCCATCTTCTTATTATACTCATCAATGTTGCGGACCACCGCATCAGCCAACACATCGTAACGGTGGCCCATTTCCCGTTCCACGGCCCGGAGTGCATACACAGCATTTTCTGCTGAGGTTACGATCGGTTCATCAATGTCTGCCATCGCTAGTAAATGGTGGTCCCGAAGCGCACTGTATAAAGACATTTCAACCTTCTTTGGATCGATGATCACAAATTTCAATTCATTTGGTGTAACGCGGTACAATAAACTGCAAATGATGGTATTTAAACACACAGACTTACCCGATCCGGTTGTCCCGGCTATCAACAAGTGCGGCATATCTGATAGATCCAGCGTTGCGATCTCGCCAGAGGTATTCTTACCGATAGCCAATGTCAGTTTTGATTTTGTATTGGCAAATTTTTCTGAATTGATAATCGATTTGAAATAAACTGTCGCCGGGTTACGGTTTGGTATTTCTATACCCACAGATGATTTCCCTGGGATCGGTGCAATTACCCGTACACGGCTGGCTTCCATTACTCGGGCTAGGTCATCGGAAAGTTGAACGAATTTGTTTACACGAACGCCTTCCGCTGGCTCCACTTCAAATAAGGTAATAACCGGACCAGGGCTGACATTCACTACTTTCCCCTCTACACCGAAAGTCAATAGCGACTGGGTTAAAAATTCTGCTCGTTCCACTAATTCATCACGACTCATAGCGTCGGAAATATTTACCGGTGCAGTTAAAAGATCCGATGAAGGCAATTGGTAGGTACGTTTTGGTTGTTGCCGATCAGTGACCTCGTCCAGGTTGATTTCTTCCTCTTCGACCACTGCCTCTACTGCAATATCGTCATTCGCAACGAATTTATTTTCTGATGGTTCAAATTCAGGTATTTCCGATTGACTTCCATTATCAGGAGAAACTTCCGCTAATGCATCAGTGATTGATGGTGTTTTACCCGGTGGAGTTGCGTTTGTATCTGAATCAGTCCTAGTCTGTGGTGGTAGATGGGGTTTGGCAAACGGTTTCTGTTTAACATTTGCGGCAGGCATTTCTTTAATGTCTTTTGGCTGCGCAGCGGTAATATCTTCCGGATCTCGTTTTGCATCAACTTTCTGCAAAAGATTGAGGGTACGTTTGCGCTTTGTTGTTTCCGTAATTTGAATTTCTCTCCGCAGTTTGCGACTTTCCTGCCATTTTTTTAAGGCCTGTCCGATTTTATTAAAAGGAGTATAAAAGCTGAATTCGAAATATCCTCGGGCTAAAACCAGCCATAAGGTAAGCAAAACAATACTTGTCCCGATCAAGCCCAGAAAACTGTGGAGAAAATTTGCCAGCAATCCACCAACATATCCACTATAGATAAATTCCAAACCGGTTCGCTGTGCACCAGCTATTTCCAGAAAACCAACAGTTACCGATGAAAGCAAAATGGCACCGATAATATAACCAGCACCACGATTGAAGGCTTTGAGCTCTGATCGACTGAAACAGTACCAGCCCCATATGGCGCCTAGCAGAGGAAATACAAGCGATGCGTATCCAAATAGAATTTTGATTAAAAAATATCCGCAGTATACACCCAGGATTCCAAGGGGATTCTCTACTTGTACATTCGGAGAAATTCCCGGTTCTTCAGCCGGGTTATACCCAACCAGACTGAGGAAGACCAGCATTGAAACCATCATGGTTACCATACCGAGTATTTCTAAACGTCTATCTTTCAAAACAATTGCGGATGGCTTTTTTTCATTATTTTGTACCAGTCTACAAATTGGACAATTCCATTATACAGGTTCGTTGCTGGGACGTAATCCAGTCGTGTTTCAGCACGGGACACATCTGCATAGGTACGGTAAACATCACCTGGTGGTAATGGATACTTTTCCAAAATAGCTTCTTTACCGATGACACGCTTGATCGTGTTCACCAGATCAGTCAGTTTGACCGGTTCTGAATTGCCGAGGTTATAAATCATAAAATCGTCTGTGGAGTCTATTGCGGCAAGTATACCACTAATACTGTCATCGATGTAAGTATAATCTCGTGCTGTGGTGCCATCTCCAAAAAATGGAATCGACTCACCATTGATCATCCGCCGAACGAATTTATGTATCGCCATTTCTGGTCTCTGGCGCGGACCATAGACTGTAAAAAAACGCAGACAAACCGTAGGCATTGAATACAAATAGGCATAGGTATAAACTAATTCTTCACCCATTTTTTTGGTCGTACCGTAGAGTGAAACCTGCTGATCTACCACATCTGCTTCAGAAAATGGGATTTTGTCATTATTGCCGTAAATTGAAGAGGATGATGCAAAAATAAATTTTTTTATATCCCTGTTTTTCATCTCCTCCAACAACACTTGCGTGCCATTAATGTTAACATCTGTATACAGCATCGGATCAGCCAAAGATGGTCGTACTCCAGCCATGGCCGCTAAATGGACCAACGTATTGATTTTATAAGAATTAAAAACTTCATTTATGAATGCTTTATTACGAATGTCACCTTGATGAAAATGATAGCGTTTATAATTCAAATGTAATTTTTGATTGAGTAGTTTAATCTCTGGATTGTAAAAATCATTAAGGTTATCTATACAAATCACCCGCTGTCGTTTTTTCAACAATTTATCAATCAAATGCGAACCGATAAAACCGCAGCCTCCAGTGACTAGTACAGTACTCATAAATAGAGCGAACCATGTTTGTAGAATGGCGGCTGAACGATAACAGCTTGCTTCAATTTATCTCGAATCTCCACTTCAATTTCTGTTCCGAATTGGTGTATCCCCTCCTGAACATAACCAAGTCCAATTCCCTTTTGCAATGAAGGAGATTGCGTACCGCTGGTTACAAAACCAATTTTATTTCCAGTATTCATGAGGGGATATCCTTTGCGCGGCACAGCCAGGTCTATCATTTCAAAAGAGACCAGGCTCAGTGAATTCTCTTTTTTTGCTTCCAGTAGTGCTTCCTTTCCAATAAAATTTCCTTTTTCGATTTTACAGATCCACCCCAGACCTGCTGCGATGGGATTGGTAGTTTCATCAATGTCATTACCGTATAAACAATACTTCATTTCCATACGTAAGATATCTCTGCTGGCCAAACCGCAGGGTGTTACTTTACCTGTTGATATTATAGCATCCCAGACATCGGAAATGTTGGCATTGTGCACATATATTTCAAAACCGAGTTCTCCTGTATACCCGGTGCGGGCGATGGTGATTGCGGCACCAAAGATTTCTTTTATAATAAATGTATAAAATTGAAGGTTGACTAAATCTGCATTGAGTACAGTCTGTAGGACTTCCCTAGAAGATGGTCCCTGGAGCGCTATCAATCCCATTTCAAAACTTATATCCCTTATATGCAGATCGCTTGGCTTATGATCAACTAGCCACTTAAAATCTTTCTTACGGTTGGCAGCATTTACTACCAACATATAATGACGATTATCATATTTATAGATCAGCAGATCATCGACAATACCGCCATGATCATAACACATAACTGAATATTGGGCATCACCGACATCCATTGTGGATACATCATTTACTGTCATATAATTCAAAAAATCTTCAGCGTTTTTACCACTGACAATGAACTCACCCATATGGCTAATATCAAATATACCGCATATGCTTCGCACCGCATTGTGCTCATCAGTAATTCCTGAATATTGGACCGGCATTTCAAAACCGGCGAAATCAACCATTTTTGCATTTAGAGATAGGTGTTTATAATGCAGTGGTGTTTTCTTCATTACCAGTTAACCGATAAGTTTAAAACTCAAAGCGTAATGCGTTCGATTTGCACATCCAGACTCTCAGCTGCTCTCAAAATAATCCTTCAGTTTACTCAGCCCATCAGTGATATTTTTAATTGAAATGCCGGAATATGCAAAACGAATATAGTATTCTGTTCCATCCGATTGGGGGCGGCCAAAATGATCACGTGTGCAAAAAGAAACACCTGAATGACGAAGTGCGCCCAATTGTAGGTCTTCAGTAGACGACAATCCTTTGCGTGCCATGATTTTGTTTACGTTCGGAAATAAATAAAATGTGCACTCCGGGGTGGCTACATCGATACCATCAATGGCATTCAAGCCGTTTACTAATACATCTCTCCGGTTGCGTAACTCTACCAATATGGCCTGGGCTCCAGATTGATCACCTGTGATCGCTTCTACCATAGCCCATTGATGGAAATGGTTCGTACAGGATTCATCATTTACATTTAACTGATTGATCACTCTCATCACATTTTCTGGTCCGATAGCGGCACCGATCCGCCAACCTGTCATGGCGTATTTTTTGGAAAAGGTATATAAAATAACTGTTCGTTTCTGCATACCGGGAATTTTCACGATCGATAGAGGTTCAGTGTCATACAATATTTCATAATAGGCATCGTCGCTCAAAACCCACAGGTCATTTTCAATGGCCAATTGAGCCAATGCTTCCATTTCTTTTACGCTGGATTCAGCAGAGATAGGGTTGTTGTAATTGTTATAAATCAGTGCGGTAGTTTTCGCGGAAATAGAATCTTTTAATTTATCGGTGTCAATTACAAATCCTGTGTCCATTTCATCATAATGGTATGGTATCGCAACACCGCCGTGATACTCAATCTGACTCTCGTAAATGGGATAACCGGGGTTTGGATACAGTACTTCATCGCCGGGATCCATCACCGCCTGGATGAATTTTCCGATGGTGGGTTTTCCGCCGGGCTGTACAGATACATTTTCCGGACCATAGGTAACCCCCCGCTTGGACCCAATATCTGCTGCCAACACTTCTCGCAGCGGTAAGATCCCTTCTGCTGGGCAATACCCATTTTTTCCATCAGCCATATATTTTTTAGCGGCGGTAATGATATTTTCTGGTGTGGGTAGGTTAATATCACCTAAATGGAAGGGATAGACCTTATTTCCCTTGGCAGCCCATTCCTGGGCTTGAGTTGAGACCGTAAATGCTGTCTCTGTTCCCAACCGTTCAATCCGTTTAGCGATTTTCATAGATTATTAAAGTCTAGTTAGTGCCTTTTTGATGATAGTTTCAATACTACCATCCAATTCTCCTTCGGTTTCCAAGGCCCGGATGGCTTGCTGCACCTTACCCCGTTTGTATCCCAGAGACATGAGTGCAATAACAGCATCTACGGCGACTCCGCCATCGGACGCGGTTACAAAATTTAGAGAATCATCGTCCTGGTCAACGAATTTTTCCTTTAATTCCACAATGATCCGCTTTGCAGTCTTAGCACCGATTCCCGGAATGATCGTTAATGACTTTACATCGCCAGCAATGATGTTCTTCTTGAATACAGATGGGTTTGAGCCGGAGAGTATATTTATGGCAGATCGTGGTCCGATCCCGTTGATAGTATTCAGCATAGTGAACATATTTCGTTCATCTGCATTCTTGAATCCATAGAGTTCCATGAGGTTTTCCCTGACGTTCAAATAGGTGAGTAATTCTACATTTTGACCTTTATCGGGGAGCCCATTATATGTGGACACAGTGATAAATAGCTTCAAACGAATACCGTTCATATCCATGACTACATGGCTAGGATCCTTATGAAACAGTGTTCCGTTGATGGATTCGATCATGATGGAACGTGTTGTTGATTGATATAACATAGTCCCACAGCTAAGGCATCTGAAGCATCAAACGGAGTAGGAATTTCTTTCAGTTTTAAAATTTTCTGCACCATATATTGAACTTGTATTTTGGTCGCATTCCCGTTACCGACCACTGATTTTTTCACTTTTTTTGGTGCAAATTCCATACAGGGGATCGCAGTAAGTGCGGCAGCGAGGATTACCATCCCCCGGGCCTGGCCCAGCAGCAGTGCCGACTTAAAATTCTTGTGGTAAAATGTATCTTCTACAGCGATCATATTCGGTTTGAAATCCTGCAGTAGGTTCATGGTCTCATTATGAAGATAAGCCAGTCTTTCCGGCAGGAGCTTATTTTGTGGTGTTTTGACCACGCCATAGCTATGGGCCGCAGCGTTACGCTTGGAAAAATCCAATATTCCAAAGCCGGTTACATTGATACCTGGATCAAAGCCAATTACTCGCATTAATCCTCATCATCAAAATTAGAGTACACAGCTTTGACATCATCGTGCTCCGCCAATACTTCAAGTAACCTTATGACCGCTTGTTCTTTATCACTGTTCACATTTTGGAGGATATTGGGTACTAAATCTATAGTTGCGGATTCAACTTCGTAACCTTGGTTTTCCAGTGCGCTCCTCACATCCACAACACTAGCCGGATCGGTTGATATGATAAAATGGATATCTTCCGCTTCAAAATCTTCAGCACCTGCTGTTAAGGCAGCTTCAAATACCGTTTCTTCTTTATAGCCTTTGGCTGTCACTATGATTTGGCCTTTTCTGTCGAACATCCAATTCACCGCTCCTTTCTCTCCCAAATTTCCGCCATATTTCGTCATCAAGTGACGGATTTCGGCCACAGTCCGTTTCCGATTATCTGTAAGGCATTCCACTACGATAGCCACACCTGCTGGACCATAGCCTTCAAACATGATTTCTGCAAAGGATACACCCGGCAATTCTCCGGTTCCTTTTTTAATTGCCCGCTTAATATTATCCGACGGCATATTTGCTGACTTGGCGTTGGCTATGGCCTGCCGCAAACGGGGATTGCTGTCTACGTCACTGCCACCATCACGGGCGGAAATGGTGATCTCTTTAATGATGGTGGTAAAAATCTTACCGCGCTTGGCATCGGTGGCAGCCTTCTTACGTTTGATGGTGGCCCACTTGCTATGACCGGACATAATTTCCTTGAAAAATAGTTAAAAATCAGAGGAGAAATTAAGTTTACATAACTATTGTTTCCTATATCGGAAACGATCTTTATTGTGCGCTACGAATGATCATCACCGTTTGTTGGGGGGTAATCCGAGTGCGGATTACCCACGCGGATGCATAGCCCCGTTCAATTAACGCTTGTCTCACTTTTTCAGCTGTCTTTCGCGCTATATAATCCCCGACCCGTACTTTATAATTTGGTGTTTCATAAACAATATAAATTGAATCAGATATTACGCTCCCTAAACTATTGCTTAATGAATCTGCTTTACTGATAGATTTGGTAGCAAGCACCTGCACTCGAAATCCTTCAGTAATCCATTGCACCGAATCTGCAAACAAAATAGAATCCAGTACATTCCCAATATCCAGCACATTGTTCATGATCACCGGCCATTTTGGTTGTATATCCCGATGTTGGTTGGGATCAAATATTTTTTTATACGCCTCGTCCTGTGATTGAAGAGCAGAAATAATGCACAGAAATAAAATGAATTTGATCTTATTTCTCATATTAAAGCAAACGGATCACACTTTTGGGTATCCACCCTTTTTTTCCATCCAACAAATTAATTTCTACCCATTGGTCCTGGCCATGGGTTATTTCAGCCTGCAAACCTTCATGCACTTTAAATACGATCATTTCGTTTCGAGCCGCTGGTATGGAATACACATTTACTTTTTGTTCAACAATAATACCCACTTCATTTTCAGTTAAATCCCAATACTTATCCAACCAAATACCGTGAATAACTATAGTTAATATAATGAAAATCGATTGCAATCGAACAAACCAGGGCCGAAGCATAAATCGAAACTGAACCAGGGCATAGCACAAAGTAGTCAACATCAAGAATAACGCACCCCAAAAAAGTAAGTCGTTCAATGTAACCCAATTTTTGACTGCTCGGTACCAATCCACCAATACAAAACCGGGGGGTATTTCTATTCGATCTTTCACCCGGGTATTGGCTAAATCCAAGTTGTGTTTTAAATCGCTGTTGCGGGGATCAAAACGTAATCCTTTTTCATAGGCCCAGACAGCGTTACCAATATTTCCAATACGATAGTATGCATTACCCAGATTGTAATAAAGATATTCATGTTCTACATGGTTTAGCAATTGTTCATAGGTTCGGATAGCTTGAAAAAAATTTTCATTTTCAAAATGGCTATTACCTCGGGCAAAAATACTATCCGCGTTTATGGCCCAAAGATTTACCGATAGCAGAAGTAAAATCAAAAGTTTCACGATATAACATCCACCTTTTTAAGCAATGTTTCCATCCTGTTTTTGATATCCACTTCAAACGCAGTGCCCGGAGCATAACGAGCAGCATCGCAGGCCTGGAGTACTGCAATCAATTCAGCAAGTAATTCCGATGGAATGGTGCCCTGTAGTTTTTGCTCGACGTTTAACGGATCCATTTTTTCCGACTCCAATTGCCAGCGATCTTTAAGATATATATAAATTGCTGCCGACAACTTGCTAGGATCATTTTGCGCGTAATGGATCGAATTGCGGGCTTGTTTCAACGCGCCGCGAGCTCTGCGATCGCCAGCATTGGCCAACCGCCGCGCCCGGAAGCGGGTAAAAGTCACTGGTGCTAAAAACAAGCCCACAGATAAAATATAATTCGTCCACACCCAAATTGATATTGTCTCACTCCCACGTTGAATCCAAGTTGGCGGAGTGGTTACATTGTAATGGATATCCTTGCCGAGCAGTGCAATCTCTTCTTTGGTAAAACCCGATGAACGGCCGGAAAATTGTTCTTTGGCCGGCGCAATATTTATTTCTATTGATTGCGTACTTATCGTTTCAAATTTCTTGCTGGGAGGATTAAAATAAGTAAATTCAACCCGGGGGACGAATACCTGCCCGGCTTGGCGGGGGATCAGGATATACTCCCATCTCATTTTGCCTGTGAATTGATCCCACATTTGTTCCTGATCGAAAGAGGTTGAGGGTGGAAATACTTCCACTGTCTCTGGAAAATCAATCGGGGGAAGACTAAACATATTTAAGTTACCTGTACCCTGCAGTTCAATAATGTAAGTCACTGCCTCATTGGCCCGAACATAATCGGTATCGACAGATGTCTTCAGCTCGAATTCTCCCACGGCGCCGGTAAAACTTGCCGACTGACCTGGGGGGTAGGGTTGGACATGAATAGTATGTTTTTCACTTTTCAATACTTTTTCCACCGTTTGTGCAAAAAAGGACCGAAACGGACCATCAAAAAAACTGCGTTGAGTGCGTTTTGACTGCACCTGCACTTTGCATTGTAGCGTCATAGGAGACAGGGTAAGATCCCCCGTTTTAGTCGGAAACAGGGCCACTTTGTAGAGGGTAGCTACGTTATATTTTACCCCGTTTATAACAGTACTATTGAACCGCGGCGGCTGTGGAACCGAAAGCTTTTCTGACCAAAAACCTACATTTTTCGGATAGTTGATATTTCCCCTGCTCATCTGTACCCGAGTATATAGTTTATAAACAACGGTGATCTGTTCACCTATATATGCTTCATCTTTATCAATTTCTGCCAGTAAGAATAATTCATTATTATTTGTTACTTCCGGGGCGCTCTTAACATTCATACGAATAGAATTCGTTTTTAGTTTTTTACCATCCACAACTACAGACAGTTCTGGAATCGAAATTATACCGTTGCGATTTGGTACCAGTTTCCAGGTTAATGACTTACTGGATAAAGCCTTGCCGTTTATGATTTGATAACTGGATTGTTGGGCTGGTCCGCTGATTATCGTAAAATCTTTTTCCAAGGGCGTTAAATCGACCTGCGGGATTTTTTTGGCATCCTGGGCCTCTACAATAAATGAAAACGTTTCATTGCTGGAGAGCTGATTCACATCCACTGTAGCTGTGACAGTCTGTCCCATGACCATCTGGATCAATAAAAGGGGCGGTAAATATTTTTGCACTACCAATCCTTTTCCAGTTTTTTGGAACGGGCGTTGACCATTTGCCTCTTTTGATACACTTTTTCATCCCTTTTCAAGGCATCTAAAATAGCTTGAGCATGTTGCAGATCCTGCTGTTTCTCTGGATCTTCCTGGGCCTGCTGCTGTTGCTCCTGCCCTTCCTCCTGCTTATCACCAACCTGCTGTTCTTGTTGGTCTTGGTTTTGCTGCTGTCCCTGCTCCTTATTAGAATCCTGAGGTTCTGACTCCTGCTGTTCCTGGTGCTGTTGTTGCTGGTAGCGGAGCATTTCATAATTATGCTTAGCATCCTTGTCACTTGGATTCAGTTCTAGTGCTTTGCGGTAGAAGGACAAAGCTTCTTCGTTCATTTGTTGAGAGACCAGTGCATTGGCCATATTGTAATAGGCTTTGGACCTCAAACCGATATTCTCAGACACCAGGGCTTTCTTAAAGGCATCCATAGCCGTTTGAATGTCCTGTTGTTTGAGGGCTGTGGTCCCCAAACCAAACTGGGCCGTTGCATCTTCATCTTTTTCATTTATAATGGATTCGTAATAGTTCCGGGCCTCGTCATAATCTCCTTTCTGATAGGCCTGCAGCCCATGATCCTGTGCAAGCAGAAATCCAGTTATTAAAATCAACAGATATTTAGACAATTCGTCCCCTCCAAGTTGAACCTTCTTGTTTTCGTGTAGGGAGAACCATATTCACTCCCAAAAGGAAAAAAGACAATAATGCAAATGATTGAAACCTGTCTTCGAATTCCACATACACGTGTGACTGGATTGTCCGTTTCTCCATCGCATCGATGGCAGATAGGATATCCCTGTGGTTGGCAGCTCGGTTGTCAAACCGGACAAAGATCCCATCACCAGCACGGGCAATATCTCGCAGTAAACCTTCGTTCAACACGGAGGTTACCAGTTTCCCCTGGCGGTCCCGTTTGTATTCCCGGGCATTATCCTCATCGATGATGGGGATTAACGATCCGGTTTCAGTACCCATACCCACCGTATGGATGATCATACCTTCTTCGGCGGCAGTTTCTGCCAGATCGATGGCAGTACCTTCGTGATCCTCACCATCTGTGATCAACACACAGACTTTATAATGCTCGCTAGTCGCGGTAAATGCTGATAGTCCCGTCTGAATTGCGGAACTCAGGTTCGTGCCCTGGGTGGGGATCAATTTCGTATCAATACCATCGATAAATAACTGGGCCGCGGTATAATCGGTGGTCAAGGGTAAATAGAGGTGACTAGATCCAGCAAAGACCACTAACCCCACCCGGTCACCTTTCAGTTTGCGAATCATCTGACTAATCTCGAACTTGGCCTTTTCCAGGCGATTGGGTTTCACATCTTCGGCGTCCATGCTCCGGGATACGTCAATGGCAAAGACCAAGTCCACCCCTTTCCGCTCCACAGGGGCCAAACGGGTACCGATCTGGGGTCCAGAGGCGGCAAACACCAACAAGATTAAGCCCCACATGCCTAAACACCGTTGCCAGCGTATCCGGTCAATATCCACCCGCTGTAATAAATTCTCCTCAAGAGCGCCATCACTTTTTGTAAAAATAGCTTTGGCTCTTCGTGCTTGGATCGTCCACGTGATCCACATAAGGATCAAGGGTACATACAGTAATAAGACTAATGGAAAGCGAAGATGGATCATGTCCGCCTCCGAAACACGGATCGATCCAGGGTCTCATAGCAGAATCCCAGCATCATGGCAGGGATGAGGAGCCAGCCGAATAGTTCCCGGTATTGAGTATATTCTTTTACCTGAATATCTGTCTTTTCCAACTCATCGATCTCACGATAGATCTGTCTCAGCATATTCTCATCGGTGGCGCGGAAATATTTCCCCGCAGTTCGCAAGGCGATCTCCTTCAAGGTCTTTTCATCGATCTCGCTACGGACGTACCCCCGGTTGGGGGTGAAGGATACCGGCTGGTTCGTTCCAGCGCCGATGGTGTAGATGCGAATATCGAACTGGCTGGCCAAGTCGGCCGCTGTGATGGGGTCTAACTCACCGGCGTTGTTACTACCATCGGAAAGGAGGATCATTACCTTGCTCTCGGCTGCGCTGAACCGCAAACGATTAATGGCATTGGCGATGGCCATGCCAATGGCTGTTCCGTCCACTTCACGCTCGGCGATACGAACATCTTTTAATAGGCTTTGCAACACATCTTTATCTACCGTTAAGGGACACTGGATAAAGGATTCCCCGGCAAAAACCAACAGGCCGATCCGATCCCCTTCCCGGTTCTGGATGAAGGTCTTGGCCGTCCGCTTCACCGCTTCCAAGCGGTTCGGATTAAAGTCTTCCGCTAACATGGAACTGGAAATATCAAGAACCAGAACCATGTCCACCACTTCCACATTTTTTTCCTGGATATTCTCTACCATTTTTGGACGGGCAAGTGCTAATATTATTAATGTTAAAGTAACTGTCTTAAGAATATTAATCAAAAGAATTTTGGACCGGCCTCGCTTTTGAAATGCCTCCGGAATGAGTTGCAGTGAAGACACCCGCATAGATCCTTCCCAGCGGTGACCAATCTGCTGTCTCCACAGTGCAAACACCAGGATGAACAGGAGTCCCAGGAGGACCCAGGGGTGTTCAAAATAGATCATTATTCCTTGTTACATAATTCATGTGCAATACTAACGCAACACACGGTCATATGTTTCGAAAATAATAGAACGAGCGAGGGCCCGCCGATTGAATTAAAAATTAACTCTTATCGTCGTCAATCACTGTAGAAGCGGCGTCCTCGATCTCCCGCTTCACTTCATCGGCACCGGCTTTGAATTCCTTTGAAGCTTTCCCTAACGAACGAGCCAACGCTGGTAGTTTTTTGGCACCGAACAATAGCAGCAGCACCAGCAAGATGAGCAACAGCTCCCAGTATCCGAATGCTGCCTGAATAATTGCAGTGTTCATATCATTCTCCAAAACATGGTTATTCAAGTTAAAAATTTCAACGGAAATATCGCAGAAAGTAGTAAGCCCCTGCTAAACCGATGATACTGGTGAAATTGAACTTCAACGATATGCCGAATTGCAAGGTGAGCATGATGAGGTCCAATACAATAACGCCCCGGTCAATCCCTGCTAACCCGGCCAGGTCAAAGGTTATGCTGGTAAGAAAGAAGTCCTTCACTACTCCCACTGGCAAAATTAATGCAAATATCTCACCCACCAGCGTTCCGGCCATGGCTCCAACAAAAAGCGTGAGTACGATAACCATCAACGAGCGTTTATTCATGATTTTGTCACTGGAACTTCTTCTTCAAAACGGTTATGATCTAACATCCATTGAATTGTATTCCAAATCACATAAAAGGATACGATAGGAAGTAAGACCAGTCCACGCCAGATAATTACACTGATGATCAGTGATAAAATACCGATCAACCGCAATGTATTCGAGCGGCCTCTTTTTAATGACAATATGGGGAATTTTGAAAAACGAACCGGACTGATCATCATAAATCCCAAGGCAACTGTCATTGTCAAGGCAATCCGCGGATCACCCATTTCATTAAATAATTGGTAGTTAAATAGCATATAACTGACTAGCAAAATAGCGTTCGCCGGAGTGGGTAGTCCGATATAGAACGATTTTGGGTCATCATCCTGAAGAATATTAAACCGGGTTAAACGAATGGTGCCAAAAAGTAGCGGTACGAACGCTATCATACCACCCAGCAGCGGTGGCAGACCATCAATATAGACCGTGTAGATCAAGAGCGATGGAGCAGCGCAAAATGAAACCGTGTCAGCAAACGAATCGAATTCCACCCCGAACTTGGATGGAATGCCGAGCATCCGCGCCATTTTTCCGTCAGCTACATCACAAAGCCCAGCAAAAAGAATCAACCAGCCACCCCGCACCGGATCGCCTCTAATCATCATGACCATACCCATGAAACCCAAAAACATGTTTAGCACTGTAATGATATTGGGGATAAAACGCCGTTTTTTGTACTGGTGATCTCTCATCATTTTAGGTTCCCGATCACGGTCATACCACCCTTTACTTTATCGCCAACCGTAATATTGACTTCTGAATTTGCAGGCACAATGAGATCTGTACGCGAACCAAACATAATAAATCCGTATCGTTCTCCGGCGTTGTAAATTTCTCCGATCTGGGCATAACATTTTATTCGCCGTGCGATTAAACCGGCAATCTGTTTAACCTTAAGCAAATACTGATCGCTTTCCAAAAGTACACTTACTTGTTCATTTACATCACTAGTGGAATGCTTAAATGCTGCCTTGAACGCACCTGGCTTATAATGCACATTTTTGACGCAAGCATTAATGGGAATTTTATTGGAATGAACGTTGAAAATATTCAAAAAAATTGAAATCTGTCTTGCATTTCCTACTTCGTTGTCAAGCACATCCTTTATGGCAATCACTTTGCCATCCGCGGGCGCAATAAGTAAATTCTTTCCTTCTGGAGTTTGGCGCAGGGGATCCCTAAAGAAATTTATACTGAAAATGAATAATAAAGCAAAAATAATAGAACATATTTTCAAGGGCATCTGATCATAGATAAACCCTGGCACCCCGCAAACAAAGGTAACCAGCATAAGTCCTAATATTATTTTACGACCTTCCGGTGCCAGCATTAGTTCATTCTGGCCAAAGTTAGTTCAATCGTGATATTGTTCCCTTCTCTATAGACCATCAGATTTAGTTGACTGCCAGATCGCAAGTCACTATCCTTAATGATCTTTAGAATATCTAATGAGCTGCTCACTTTCTGATTATTGACTGCATAAATGATATCACCCACCACTACCCCCGCTTCGGCACCATTGCTGCCCGGTTCCACATCTACAACGATTACACCATGGTTGAAGGGTACATCCAAGTACAATACCACTTCGGAGGTAAGACGCTCCACCGTTAAACCGGTCGAAAAACTGCGATCCACTTTTCCGGTAAGTTTCAACTGATCAGCAATTTCTTTGGCTAAATTGATGGGAATCGCGAAGCCAATACCGACACTTCCTTCCGCGAAGGCTGAACCGGTATAAATGAATGTATTGATTCCAATCACCTGTCCCCTGCTGTTGACCAGCGGACCGCCGCTATTGCCGCGGTTAATGGCTGCATCGGTCTGGATCATGTCTTTATAAACGCGGCCATGCTGCGATCCAAAATCCATATCCACAGCACTGATGATGCCAGCCGTAGCCAGGGGTTGCTTACTGATATCAAACAGACCGAATGGATTCCCCAATGCAATAACCCTTTCACCGATTATTATATCTTCTGAATCGCCCAATTGGGCATAAGGAAAATTTTGACCCTCTAGTTTAAGCAATGCCAGATCGGTAATATAATCTGTACCTATGATTTCAGCATTGTATTCTTTTCCCCCAGGCAGATTGACCATTACTTTTTTCGCATTTTCAATGACGTGATAATTGGTCAGTAAATAGCCATCAGGACTGATAACGACACCGGAACCGGTACTCTGTATTTCCCGCTTTGATTTTCGACCCGGGAAGAAATACTCAAAAAATGGATCCCGCGCAAAAGGGTTATAAGCATCCAGTGTGACGTTAATACTGGCAATAGAAGGGCTAACCGTTTGGATGGTTTGCGTAATAGCATTTTGGCGGGAATCGCCAAAATTTTGTTGACCAAAAACAATACTAATGAGAAAGATGATTCTAATAAGTGTCTGCATCGTCATAATCAATCTGCTGCAAATATAATCCATGTGCTGGCGCCTTTGCGATCCGCACATTATCTTGCGGGTTATAAAATTTTTCCTTGAATTCTCTTAAAGTCATTCTGTTTTTCGAAATTTCTACCATTGTTCCAACTAGATAACGAACCATATGATGTAAAAATCGATTTCCTGCAATAAGGTAATATACAATCTTCCCTGATTTTGACCATTCAGATAATTGAATCTTACACACCCGATTCTCTGTTTCAGAATTGGTCTTTGAAAATGAAGTAAAGTCATGTTTACCAATAATGCATGCAGCCGCTTCATTTAAGACATCTAATGCCAAATCTCCAGTTTGCCAAATAGCATGTCGTTCCATGAGGTTATCATCAGTACGGCAGCGATACAGATAGTACCGACTGACAGCTGAAAAACGCGCATGGAAATCATCGGGGACGAGAGTGCAGGATCGAATTCGGATATCCACAGGTAAATTTCCATTCAAAGCCGAAATGATATCGCAAGTAGGCATGTTCGTCTGCCAATCAAAATGAGCTACCTGTCCCACCGCATGCACACCGCTATCTGTACGGCCCGATCCGACAACATTAATTTGCTCGCCTCTATTCAGGATGGATAAAGTACACTCCAATTCCCTCTGAATGGTCTGACCTTTTTTTTGGATCTGCCAACCCAAATAATTCGTCCCATCATATGCGATGACTATTTTATAACGCGGCAATATTGTGCAGGGCAAAAAACACAGTTGCAATAAGAATCATTACTAGTAAATGATGCATTTTGAAACGGACTGGATAGGCAATGCCCCGGGGAATTTTCTGCCCATAACCACGGAGGATCATGGCCTGGGCGACATCATCTGCTTTGCGCAAATGTAGCATGATCATACCCGGCATTCCACGAGCAGTCTGCTTCCAATGGGCGACGCGGCTGGAAGTCTGTTGCAATTCTAGGGCTTTGTGGATCTTACTCCAACGGTCCCAATCTTGTTGAATGGCTGGATAAAAACGCAAGGTTATCTCCATAAATAAAAACATATCTTCTATCTTTCGCCATGGTATGCCCAGCTGCACCCATAGGGACCGCAAAGCCTGAATAACGCTCCCGGTTCGTTTAGCGGAATTATATAAGGTCATGATGGCAATGATTAAACCAAATTTTAAAATTGTGCTTAAAATCTCTATGATTATTTCTTTATACATTGACATGCTAAACAATAGGGAAATAATTAAATACATACCGACCATAAAAGGCAGGAATACAATGAAAGGACGTAGCCCCTTTTTGATCAGGTGTAATGATATTCCTTCAGTATGGAGTAATATAAAAAATACAAGTACATATATACACCAATGCAAGAAAGTTGGGTTTAAGAGTACTGCGGTGGAAAACGTCAAATAGAGCCAAAGTTTGATGAGCGGATGCTGAAGAAATGCCCTAATCATCAGAAGTTGATTCGAATACTAATTCCAGACATGTTGTTTTCTATTTGGAGCAGAGGTGTTACAGATACGTGTTCAATTCGCTGCTTACGTATTAAATACATAACATCAATAGCAGAAATTACATGATTGAGAAAAATCGCTCCGGCAATAAACTTTGCATTCTTGGCCCATAAATCACTGGTAATGCGGTAGTCCTCAAATTGTTCTCGCTTAGTATCAGATGACCAAGTCCAATCCCAATCTGAACCGGAAGGATATAACGCATCATATTCACGATACCGTAAATGTTCTTCATTGTGATCTTCTAAAGACTGATAATTGCCAATATCCACCCAGTACTGATAATCTTTATTACTGGGGTCCACCCCTGCAAAATCTGCCGCCATCGCTTGATAACGCTGTGCGAAATTATTACTAGTAATGACGGCAGCGGTAAAAGCTGTCCAAAACAGTGTTTCCGATAGAATAAATACCCGGCCACGTATGGGATGATTTAATGCATATTCACCTGTGCCCGGTATAAATAATGATTTCATCACCGGATTTATACCGGGCGTGGCTTGGCCCCAAACCAGCGCACTGAGGAACAACAATTTTATAATCGTTTTCTTTTCCATTGCCAAAAGGATATTCCTAACCCAATGAAGATACAAATCAATGCAAATGTGTCGCCAGTGTTAGTAGGCCATTGGTCTGTTAAAAATGGTAACGATGAAATTATAATGCCTTGAACATTAAAGTCGAGTTTCTCCAGCACCCTGCCAGACGGAGCAATGATACCTGAAATACCCATATTAGCGCTGCGGGCAATCGGTACCCTGTTCTCCACTGCCCGCAATTGGGCCAAGGCAAAATGTTGATCAACGCAGGGCGAGTCTCCACTCCAAGAATCATTGGATTGAATGGTCAAAAAATCTGCACCGCGGGTAATAAATTTTCGAGCAATACGGGGCATGCTCGATTCGTAACAGATCATATTCCCGAATTGTTTATCAGCCACCATAAATACGGTGTATTCTTCACCCTGTTCAAAGTTCCCCTGTCCAAAATTTAATTTTTTTAGACTGGGAAAATATTTCGAAAACGGGATGAATTCCGCAAATGGAACTAAATGTAGCTTATAATACAACTGAGCATCCCCACCACCTGGCTGAAACAGCATAGCACAATTATAATAATGCGTCCCTTCGGGGTCAATTTCCAAATCAACTGTACCAGCTAGGAGGGAAATATTGTAATGATCTACTCGTTCTTGAATTTGCTGTCGGGAAAGATTAGAGATGCGCAGATATACCGGTAGGGCTGATTCCGGCCAAAGCACAATATCTGGCTCTAATTTCATTGCCACCACGGTCAAAGAATCCATTAATGCCACCAGATCCTTCTCATAATCGCGATCCCATTTCTTGAGCGGATCCACGTTTGGTTGGAGTACTGCAACCCTGTAATTTGACTCTTGTAACCGTTCATCAACAGCTTGAATACGCCACAACCCAAATCCAAAAAATATTAACCACAATACAGCCGTACCGATAAGATATTGGATCGATTTTTTCTCTACTATGGCCAAGTACAACAGTCCATTACAAAGACAAATAAAAAAAGCAATTCCGGCTGTACCACCTACATCTGCCGTTTGGATTAGGGGTAGTATAGATACCTGAGTCACTGCCAAATCGCCCATGGGAAAAGCCATGGCTCCAATACTACGAATAAATTCCATGGCGACCCAGATGAACGGAAACAACAATAAACCAGCATTCCATTTTTTTTGGACAATTGTAACACAGATACCAACCCCAACCCAGAACAAACTCAAATACAGAACTGCACCAATTAATGAAGATAAAGCAACAACTGCAGCGGCCCCTTTATTCAAACCCATCCAATAAAAAGCAATGCAATTTGCAGAACAAGCAGTGATTATTGTCATCACGATGCTTGTTCTTAAATCACCCCTGATCCAGATTATGAGTATGGGTACCAAACCGATATAAATTAGAATACCCAATTGCAGGGGTAAAAAAGTAAGACCACATAATACTCCAGACATCAACGCCAAGTACCAATCAGGTAAATGTTGAACTTTCAATTTAATCTCTATTCAGGTATTGCTGCAGAATAAGCGCTGCGGATGTTTGATCTATCAATGCTTTATTGTGACCAGTCTTGATCCCTTGGCGAATGAGTTCTTTCTTTGAGCTGATGGAAGATAACCGCTCATCTTCTAATTCAACATCAAGACCTTCTTCTTGCAACTGGGCAATAAAAGCTAATACCCGTTTTGTCTGTACTGTTTCCTGACCTCGCAACCCAATTGGAAAACCAATAACTACTTTCCCAACATTTTTGTCCGCTATAATTTTGTGGAGCGTAGGTATCAACTTTTCATTATTGATAATTGTATTATAGGGTGAGGCAATCATACCCATTGGATCTGATAAAGCTAAACCAATGCGTTTCTCGCCATAATCAATACCCAAGAATCGTTTCATGGCATTTTATAAATTACGCGTCGGGCTGGCCGGATCGTTCAATATGATCTATTCCAGTCACTTGGGACAATTTTCTAATTAACCGATCCAATTGTCGATTATTATTGACCTGCAAAATAATAAAAGTTGTCATGATCGTATCTTTAACTTTTGAGTCAATACTTACAATGTTTAGATCAGATCTGGTGATACATTCTGTTAAATTGTTCAGCATCCCTTTTTTATCTTCACCTTCGATTTTCAAGCGCACATTGAACAAATCTTTTTTATGCACATCCCATTCCACCGGTATCAGTCGGTCTGACTCCTTATCCAGCAGCGGCAGACTTTTGCAGTCAGACCGATGGACGGTTATTCCCCGACCGCGAGTGACAAAACCAACCATTTCATCCCCGGGAATCGGATTGCAGCATTTACCAAAAGAAACCATAAGGTTCGATATACCCTGTAGTTTGATGCCTTTGGTACGCGATCGGGCAAAATCAAGGAATTTGCTTTCTTCTTCTACTTCTTGGTCTTTGACTTCAATTTCTTTATTAGGTTCAATTTTTTCCAGGATTTTATTAATGGTAATATTGCCATTGCCAATCGCCTCAAGCAATTGTTCTTTATTATTGAAACCAAATTTTTGAAAGGATGATTCTATCTCATTATACCTTTTTTTTATTTTATACCGCCGCAACGTCTTGGTGAGTATTTCTTGCCCCAATTCAATACTTTCCTGAAATTGCTGATGATTTATAAATTTTGTGATATTGTTTCGAGCTTTGGATGTAACAATAAAATTCAACCAACCGTAACTTGGTTTCTGCGTTTTACTGGTAATGATTTCTATAATATCCCCATTTTGCAGCTTGGTATTCAAGGGGACGATCCCATGATTTACTTTTGCCCCTAAACAATGCAGTCCAACTTCGGTATGAACCTGAAACGCAAAGTCGATCGGGGTTGAATTAATGGGTAACTGCATGAGATCTCCTTTGGGTGTATAAACAAAGATTTCATTATTGAATAAATCAATTTTGAGCAGGTTCATGAATTCCCGGGGATCACTGGATTCTGATTTTAGGATATCGACTAACTCCCGTAGCCACTTGACATACGTGTCCACATCTTTCGTATTGGACTTTTGCTCTTTATACCGCCAGTGGGCGGCAACACCAATTTCAGCTGTTTCTTCCATTTCATGGGTCCGGATTTGAATCTCCAACATTTTTCCTTCCGGGCCGATAACTGTAGTGTGAATGGACTGGTAGGCATTAGATTTTGGTGATGCGATGAAATCCTTGAACCGTTCCTGCACCGGTGTATACTGACTGTGAGTGATACCCAGAGTCAGGTAACACTCCTCAACTTTAGCCAAAACAACTCGGATCGCGAGGTGATCGTAGATCTCTTCAAAATTCTTGCCACGATCGATCATTTTGGTATAAATAGAATTGTGTGATTTTACCCGCCCGTAAATGTTTGCCGTTATATTATGTTTAATAAGTTCTTTCTGCAGTGGCTCAGCAACTGCATTTATAAATTTTTCCCTATCTTTTCGACTAGATTTTATTTTGGCTTCCAGGGAGTTGTATTCATTTGGTTTTAATGTTTTGAACACCATATCCTCGAGTAAGAATTTCACCGAGGCCATCCCCAATCGATGTGCCAAGGGGACATATACATCCCTTGTTTCCAATGCGATTCGGTGGCGTTTGATGCGGGGGAGGTAATCAATTGTCTGCATATTATGAATGCGATCAGCAAATTTTATGATAATAACCCGTAGATCTTTCGCTACGGATAAAAGCATTTTCATGAAGTTACCGGCTTGTTTTTCTTCCCGACTCGTAAATTTGATACCGCCCAGTTTGGTTACACCATCCACCAGGTTGGTAACATCTTCGCCAAATTGTGCGCGGATATTGGCCAGTGAAACACTGGTGTCTTCCACAGAATCGTGGAGTAAACCGCCAATGATTGTATTATAATCCATGTTCCAAGCAGCCAATAGTTTTGCGACTTCTACACAATGATTAAAATATGGCTCGCCTGATTTACGCTTCTGTCCATCATGGCTGGAGAGTCCAAAATCATATGCTGCCCACAGTTGGGCTTTTATCGTTTCAATATCTACATCCGGAACCTGGATTTTATCGAACAACTCTTTGAACTGTTTGGGGTATTCACCTACCAAGTGGGGGATAAAGCGCGTCAACGGATTCTGCATTAGAACGGAACTTCAGCTGCTGTTTTATCCATGATCATGGCATAATTTTCAAAGCGCGCAAAGCGATCAATGAAAGCCAGGTCTACTAATCCTGTAGGTCCATTGCGATGTTTGGCAATAATCACCTGTGCTTTGCCGCGATCTTTTTCGTCGTCTTGAGTATAAATCCACTTGCGATAAAGAAAAATGACTAGATCCGCGTCTTGTTCAATAGCGCCACTTTCCCGAAGATCAGATAAAACAGGCTTATGTTCAGAACGCTGTTCCACCGCCCGGGACAGCTGGGATAAAGCCACGACGGGGATATCCAATTCTTTTGCCAACGCTTTTAATGAACGGGAGATTGTGGAAATTTCCTGTTGCCGGCTCTCAACACCTTTAGGTCCCTGCATTAATTGTAAATAATCGACAACCAGCAGCTCGATATCATGTTCTGCTTTTAAACGTCTGGCTTTTGCCCGCAGTTCAAGTAAATTGATCGCTGCCGTATCGTCCAGGTGAATGGGGGCTTCGGCCAAAGTTCCCACCGATACACTCAAGTTTTGCCATTGCTTGCGCGGTAATTTACCGGTACGTACCAAGTGACTGTCCACCTTCGCTTCAGCGCACAACAACCGTAAGGCCAATTGATGGTTAGCCATTTCCAAACTAAAAATCCCCACTGCGTGTCCATGATCCACAGCAGCATTACGGGCCAGGGTCAAGGCTAATGCCGTTTTACCCATTGCCGGCCGGCCAGCCAAAATAACCAATTCACCAGGCTGAAAACCGGAGGTAATTTCATCCAAATCAATTAGACCCGATGGGATTCCGGTTACATCTCCCGGTTTGGAATGGATTTGATCAAGTTTTTCAAACGTTTCATGGAGGATGGGATCAATATGCTCAAACCCGCCTCGTAAACGTCTTTGAGAAATGGCAAAAATCGATTGTTCAGCTTGATCCATAAGTTCATCTACATCCTGGGTATCATCATAGGCATTTTTTGATAAATCATGAGCAATGGAAATCAGCTGCCGAAGCATCGCTTTTTCAAGCACAATCTTAGCATAATTTTCCACATTAGAAACAGAAGGAACCGTTTCCACTAAACCAGTTACGTAATAGGCTCCACCCACATTTTCCAACTCTTTATTTTTCTTTAATAAATTAATCACAGCCACTGTATCGATCTCCTCACCCGCATTAAATAACTGGGCCATGGCACTAAAAATTTTACTATGGGTATCTTTATAGAATTGATTGGCCGTTAACCACTGCAGCGCCTTACTGACCGCTTCTTTACTAGCCAACATTGCCCCCAGAACAGCTTGTTCAGCTTCCGCAGCTTGCGGCTGAACATTTAATGAACCTTGAATATTTTCAGCCATACTTAATTATTTCTTGTTTAAAAATTCCCTAATCATTTTGAAATCTTCCCAGGTTGGGCGTTTCAAATCAGCATTTCGTAATAATGCTGCGGGATGATACGTCACTAACAATGGTGTATTATGATAGACATGAAATGTATTCCGCAGATTTTTCAACGATTTATCCACATTCAAAAGCGTCTGACCAGCCACGCGCCCTAAAGCTACTATAAGCTCCGGCTTTATCAACCGTATTTGCTGCAGTAAATACGGTTCACATTGTTCCACTTCCATCCGTAAAGGATCACGATTATTGGGCGGTCTACACTTCAATACATTGCAAATATATACATCTTTATAACGGCTGCGGTCAATCGCGGCAAGAATCTTATCCAGGAGTTTACCGGCCCGACCAACAAATGGCTGTCCCTGCTTATCTTCTTCTGCTCCGGGGGCTTCTCCGACCAACAATAAACTAGCGTCTGGATCTCCAACCCCGAATACAAATTTATTTCTGGTCGCGCCCAAGGGACACTTTTGACAAGTGCAAATTTCCTGATTGAACGCATCCAGATCATTTGCAGAATCGTCAGTAGGCTGGTTGTTATTTCTCCGGTGGTCTATAAATAATTCTGACCCGTACAATTCCTTAGTTTGGTATAAATATCGCCTGAATGAAACAGTTTGAAGGGACATTTATTTTAGTGGTCAAGATCAGATGACTTTTTCCATGTGAGTGACCCGCCTATAAATTCAGATATTGCTTGGGTTGTGGATTTTATTTCTTCTTCGTAGTTCTCAATAAGCTCTTGCGGAAGTTCATCGAATACTCCCAATTCTTCATTTTCTACGTTTTTTAAGGCCTGCTCCATGAACCTATTTTGGTTGATTTGCCGGGCCCGCTTGGATATGACGTTCACCGCTTCATATACATCTTTTGTTTGTTTTTCCATTTCTCTGACGGATAGGGATTTAACTGCCATGTAGTACTCCTTGATTTTGCTCTTCTATTATTTTTATGATTTCTTCGGAGGCTCGATCGATATTATCATTGATAATTATAATATCAAATTTTTCCTTATATCCAATTTCTATATTTAACCGTTTGAGGCGCTTGGCAATTCGTTCCTCCGAATCGGTACCTCTCTTGATTAACCGTGCTTTCAGATCATCGATACTGGGCGGAAGAACAAAAATAGAAATTGTTTCTTCAGTATAATGATTTTTAATGGACATCGCACCTTTTACGTCCACTTCAAACAACATAATATTACCATTTAAAATTGCTTGATCAATGGTTTCTTTCAGTGTTCCATAGTAATAACCATGTACATTTTCTGTTTCAACAAAATCACCATGTTCCACCCGCTGTAAAAATGTTTTTTCTTCAATAAAATGGTAATCGATACCATCTTCTTCATAAGTACGTTTTGTCCGGGTAGTACATGACACAGAAAATTCCATCGCAAATGTCTTCTGCAACGCACGGCATAATGTTGTTTTGCCGGTACCGGAAGGTGCCGAAATGACCACTAAATTTTTCATAAGATGTTCTGGACCTGTTCCCTGAGTTGTTCCAGTTGATGCTTAAATTCAATGACAATGTTCACAATTGCACCACTGCCATTTTTGGAGCCGATCGTGTTGATCTCACGCCCCATTTCTTGGAGCAAAAATGCCAGGCGTTTCCCTACCGGTTCGTCCAGCTCAATGAATTTTTTATATTGATTGATATGACTGTTGATGCGTACCAATTCTTCCGAAATATCTGATCGATCCACTAACAGTGCTGTTTCCTGGGCTAACCTGTTTTCATCAACGTTCATCTTATCTGTCAAAACACTGATGCGTTCCTTTAATTTGGCTGTTTGCTCCTTTAGCAATTGCGTTGTAAAACCACTAATCGTATTTACCAAATCTGATAATTTGTCGAGTTTCGTTACTGTATCCTTATATAAGGCTGCACCTTCCTTGGCACGCATTTGCTTTACTTCGGCCAAGGCACCGGCCAATACAGCTTTAAAAAGTTGCTCATCAACCTCTTGCTCTTCACGTGTGATGAACAAATCATCTTTTGTTATAATATTTCCTAAATCTAATGACCGGCCATATTCTTTTTGAATTTCTTCCAAGACTGTTTTGATCGCTTCGAACCGCTGCCGGTTCAAGGTGATTTCCCCTTTACCGTTTTCACTACCTCTTTCTATAGTAATATATACAGTGCCCCGCTTGAGCGTTTCTATGACTTGCTTCCGTAGCTCTGCCTCTAATTCAGGTGACAGGTTCAACCCTCTTATTTTCATTTCCATAAAACGAGCATTATACGCACGTACAACGATCTGCACTGCACTGTTCCCGGTACCGGATGCACTGCGACCAAAGCCTGTCATACTTGTTAACATATTGAACTTATATATTCTTAAAGAGTCTTCAAATTTACATGAGTTTATATAATTCTCTAAAAATATATAACTTATTCGTCTGAGCTTGGTGTTTTACGCAGACTCTTTTTCGCGGACTGTTTTTTCTTTTCTTGTAGCCGTTTTTCGTGTGCAGATTTGGGCGGCCGAGTAGGTACTCGAATTTCCTGTTTTTTATTTAGATAAACCAATTTGTTTCGCAACCGTTTCAGAGCAATTTGCTTATTGCGATGTTGACTGCGCTCATCCTGGCACACAACTATAATACCGGTGGGAGTGTGAGTGAGGCGTACGGCAGATTCAGTCTTGTTTACATGTTGCCCACCCTTGCCCGAAGCTCGAAACGTATCTACCCGGCAGGCAGCCATTAATTCCTCGTCAGATATTATCAAATTATTTTTTCTATTTGTTTGGCAAGCCAGCTCATATCTAAGTTGAAAGATATCAAATGGGAATTTCCTAACCATGTGGCTTGATACGTATTTGCATAAGCATAATGAATCGCAAATTCTTCCCAATCCAGTCCTAGTCCGGCACTGCCTATGGCGTTCAAACCGCGTCCCAGACGGACGGATAATCGTTTATAGACAACAGCCAAGCCACTGCGGTAACGACCTCCGAAACTACCGATATTAAAATCGCCATTTATATTTTGTCCGAAAGGATCCACTACAATATCAGTCATGACCATAACTGACAATGGAATTTTCTTTAAATGAAACCGTTGTGCAATCCCGGAAATGAATTGCGGTCGAAAGCGCTCGATTGACCCGTTTTCCCATACTAGCCATGATGTGGTTGCGTCAGTAAATACTAAACCTACCGTATTCCCTGTCCACAACGAAGTCGTTGCACCAATATCAATTCCGACTCCGGTTGCGTAATGTTCGGCAAACGAATGGAACAATCCTTTAATACCCAAACCAATAGTCCAGGCCCGCAAATGCCAAGAACTACTCAAATGTATTCCCCATTGGGATTGATGGAAAAAACGTACTTGAGTCGCATCCAATCGTTCGCCTTGATCCAATTGGTTGTTATTCTCTCCGGCATCCCCAGTACCTGGGATACCATCCGAACCCCAATCCAGCAACACGTCTCTGGTATCTGGAATTTGGTAGATGCCTTCATGGAACAATATCATTTTCACTGGTGGGCGCAGTCGTTTTAATGAAGGTAAGGCAATCAAATCACTATTCACCAGACCGGCAAACCTGCTCTGGTGGGCGTATAAAAACTGATTCAAATCATATTGTGCATGGGCTGGATTTTGTAACACAGAAATGGGTCCGGAGTAGAATGCCGCCTGGGTTTGGCCGATCGCCAATGATTGGGCATCAGCAGCATTCTTAAAAGACTGCCAACCGTACTTGACCCAATAGGATTCTGCCTCAAGATTTGATAATAATAAAATTATTAGTAAAAAATTGCTTTTTCCTATGTTTTCCCACAAGCGCGGGAATGAAGAATGGACATCAGGACAACACAAGGGGTTAAAAATATTTTTTATTCTTTTTTTCATAATTTTACTAGATCTTCAATCAATGATAAAACTCCGCTATAATTCTACCTTAGTTATAAGGGAACAAGCAAGGAATTCTAATTCATTTTAAAGTTCATATTTTTTCTTTAATTCATACAATGTTTGGAGCGCCTGGAGCGGCGTCATTTTCTCCAGGTCCATTTCGTTCAGGTCTTTTTTAAATTCGACTTCCTGTTTGTCAAACATAATTAACTGATTGGACGTCGGTAGTGGTGTCGAAGTTCCATGAGTAGTAGTGGCACCTTCCAGGTGATGGTTCAAAACATCTTTGGCCCGTTTTATCACACTTTTAGGTAAACCAGCCATTTGGCCCACGTGGATCCCGTAGCTCTTATCTCCCGGCCCCGGCAGAATCTTCTTCAAAAAGACTATTTGGTCGCCAAATTCCTGAACGGCAGCATGGTGGTTTTGCAATCGTTCAAGAGTATGCTCCAGTTCGGTCAATTCATGGTAATGGGTGGCAAACAAGGTTCGGGCCGCCACGGCTTTATAGTCGTGTAAATATTCGGTGATCGACCAGGCTAGTGCAAGTCCGTCAAAGGTGGCCGTTCCTCGTCCAATCTCATCCAGCAGTACTAAGCTCCGGGGAGTGGCATTATTGAGAATATTTGCCGCTTCGATCATTTCCACCAAGAATGTGCTTTCTCCACCAGCAAGGTTGTCACTGGCACCAACTCGTGTAAATAAACGGTCTACGATGCCGATAGTGGCCTTTTTCGCTGGTACGTAACACCCTGTTTGGGCCATAAGCACGATTAACCCCACCTGCCGTAAATAGGTTGATTTTCCCGCCATATTAGGCCCGGTGATAAGTTGGATTTGGCTTTTTGATACATCCATTTTCAGGTCATTGCCTACAAATCGTTTAGATGCCTGCAGCAGGTCTTCTACTACCGGATGACGCCCATCACGAATATCCAATAGCGGATCATCTACCAATTTTGGTTTGCAATAGGACCGTTTGATCGCAATATGGGCAAAAGTGGAGAGGACGTCCAAGCGATTCAATAAATGGGCATTGTGTTGGATGGCCTTGGCTTGGTCGAGGATCTGTTCACAACATTTGGTAAATAATTCCGATTCGATAGTGATGATATCTTCTTCGGCAGAAAGAATTTTCTCCTCGGTTTCCTTCAGCTCTTCAGTGATATAACGTTCCGAGTTTACTAAGGTTTGCTTGCGAATGTAAGTGTCCGGCACTTTGTCTTGGTGGATTTTGGTCACTTCCAAGTAATACCCGAACACTTTATTGAAACCCACTTTCAGCGAGGTAATACCCGTATTTTGCCTTTCCTCCTCCTGCATGTAGGCGATCCACTGCTTTCCACCACTGGCCAGTTTGCGCAATTCATCCAGTTTTTTACTGACACCCGTACGAATCACACCCCCCTGGAACAATTGAGCTGGAACTTCATCGTTGATCTGTGTTTCTATCACGTCTGAGATCTTATCGGTATTTTCGAATTTTGCTGACCAGTTTTGCAAGATGTAATTCGATGATAAATCAAATAATTCTTTTAGTTTTGGGATATACTTCAAGCTTTGTTTTAATCCAATTATATCCCGTGGATTGGCTTTGTTCTGGTTCACTTTCCCCAGGACGCGCTCGATGTCAATAAACTTATTCAACAGGGTCCGGACTTGCTGCAACATTCCCTTGCCCTTGACAAATCCTTCCACCGTATCCAACCGCTGGTTCAATACTTCAATTTGTATCAATGGTTGAGCAAGCCATCGCTTCAACAACCGACCCCCACCATTGGTAACCGTATCATTCAATAGGTCCACCAGTGTACCGTGGGTGCCCTGGGTAGCCAAGGACCGGAATACTTCCAAGTTACGGATGGTAAATCCATCTAGTTCCATGACACCTTTATCCGGCAGCGGTTTAATGGTTGTCACGTGAGACAGGGAGCCGTTCAAAGCATTTTTGACGTGGTAAAAAATGGCTCCCGCCGCGGTTATAGCCAACCCCATACCTGCACAACCGAATCCTTTCAGACTCCGTACCTTAAAATGGTCCTTTAGGGTGCTTACACTTCGATCAAACGATAATACCCAGTCTTCTACAGTGGATATAAAGGGATGTAGTTCCTGGTACCAGCTGGCAGTAGAATAGACCACATTTTTTCCCAACAACACTTCCCTTGGCGAAAAAGTCCGCAACGCTTCTGTCAATTCTGATACTAGGCATTCTCCCACGAACAACTCTCCGGTGGACTGGTCCAGGATAGCAAATCCCGCCTGCTCCCGACGGGTGTGGAGGGCAGCTAAAAATTGGTTCGATTTCTCATCTAAGGCTGCTTCGTTGGTGATAGTCCCTGGGGTAACTACTTCCACCACTTCCCGTTTGACAATCCCTTTAGCCATCTTTGGATCCTCCACCTGTTCGCAGATGGCCACCCGGTGACCCGCGTTCACCAACTTGTATAGATAATTATCCAGAGAATGATAGGGAAACCCGGCTAGGGGCACGTCGGCGGCGGAACCGTTGGAACGTTTGGTCAGCACGATCCCCAAGACCCTAGCCGTGGTGGTGGCGTCATCGTTGAAGGTCTCGTAGAAATCCCCCATACGAAAAAGTACAATAGCATCACTGTACTGGCGCTTTACTTCCTCGTATTGGCGCATGAGGGGTGTACCTTGCTGCGTTTCGAATGTAGGACTCACAATTCCTCCCCCGCAAGACGCACATTGCCCTCCCTAATGCTCCAACCCCTCTTATCACAGTATTCCAACACAGGAATGGCAAATTTTCGCGTTAAACCGGTGATGGATTTGAAGTCAGCCACTTTCAATTCATCATGGGTGTTAAAATGGCCTTTCATGGCAGATCGGAGTTTCGCCATACTCGCACTGTGTATCCAGACACTGTTTCGGACCTCAAGCACTTTTTCTTCGTTTTTCAGGACGTGAAGGATTTCCAGACAGTCCTTTTCGCTCCGTGCTACAATACTAGAAATTTCGGCGTTAGTAAGCGGTGTAAATCCATTTTTTGATAAGCAATTTTCAATCTTTTCTAATAATTCAGCCGCACCACCTGCAAGCTCCACTGAATGAGTCGCCAAGGCATAACCGGAACCATCTGCTCTGATTGTTCCCTTTTTTTTTAGCACTGCTAAAACGTCATGAAGCCAGTCTGGATTCATACCTGTGCCCTGTTTCAATAGGTCCGACCCCATGGCTTTTCGCAACGGATTCTTTTCATGATATTTAACCAAAATATCTACAACCCGCTTGATGCTGTGATCCATCATTTCATCGATAAAAACGATCTGGTTCTGTGTAGTATTAAGACCCAAATCTTTGATCCATCTTTTGATGGTTTCCGAACTAACCTGGTTAAACCGCCTCCAGTTGTTTATATTCCGAGGTTCACATGAACTAACCAATTGACTAAATCGCTTTTGGGGATCTACATCCAACTTGGAGACCCAATTCTTCACATTCACGCCCTCTGGAATAAACGTGGTCAGTACCGCACCGCCGCCAATGGTGGCCATTGGCGAATAAGAACGGATCACAAAACGATCCCCAGCTGCCGCTACCAGAGCTCGTTCCAGGTCTATGATCACATTGGCTTCGCTTCCGGTTTCCAATGTCTTTTTTTCTACCAAATGAATCCGGGCCAATACTTCCGCCGTACCTAAATGAATCCGGACTCGCTGGCGGTGCTGCAATTTTTTTTTCATTACAGACGAATGTTGGATATGGGCCGTAAAGCGCTGCAATTCTGTCAATGTCCCGAGTGCAGTCAGTTCAGAGCCGCGAGTAATCTTATCTCCATCAACTCCCGAGAGATTCACAGCCGCCCGATCTCCGGTATGCACAGACTCCACTTCAAACCCATGGGACTGGATTCCCCGGACCTTGCCCCTCATCATCCCTGGCAGCACTTCCACCGTCTCCCCTTTTTTTAATCCGCCCCTGATGACCGTTCCTGTCACCACTGTACCAAAGCCGGTCATTGAGAACACTCGATCAATCTGAAGGCGAAAGCTACCATTATCTTTGGTCAGTTGTACATCTACTGCTCTTTGGAGTAGAAGATCATTCAATTGGTTTATTCCTGCACCGGTTGTGGTAGAAGTATGGATGATCTCCACATCAGGGAATATATCCTTGATGAGATCCAATATTTCTAATTCCAACAAATCGATCCAATCAGCATCGGGTGCTAGGTCGATCTTGGTGAGCGCCACCACGCATTGGGGAATGTTCAACAATTTCAGGATCTGGAGGTGTTCGCGTGTCTGAGGCATGATGCCATCATCGGCTGCCACTACCAATAGCGCCAGGTGAATCGTGGACACCCCCGCCACCATATTGCGGATAAACTTCTCATGGCCGGGGACGTCAATAATAGTCACATTTTCGTTGAGAAAAGCAAAACCAAGGTCAATGGTCATGCCCCGATCCTGCTCTTCTACTAGACGGTCTGTGTCCGTGCCGGTGAGAGCCTTCACCAAATTGGTCTTTCCATGGTCAATATGTCCGGCAGTTCCGATGACAAACTGGTCCATTAAACCTCCTGTATAGCTTGAATGAGTTTTTTTAGCTGGTTGGGTAGGACTGCCTTTAAGTCGATGAAGAATGTATTTCTCTTTGTATACCCAACCACAGGTTGATCTCCAGTACGAAATGCCTTTGCTAATGCTGAAACAGAAATAGATTTAGGTTTGAATTGAAGAGCCTCACTGGGAATGGATTTTACTGGTAATGAACCGCTGCCCGCTTCAACCATTGATTTCACCAGCGTTAAATTTAGATCATCTACTTTTTTATTCGGTAAACTATTGATGATTTTTTTACCCCGTTTTATGAGTGTATTTTGGGTTGTGGACAATAATTTTAATGATAAATTATCACTGCTCACACGAGTGTCAGAACGATAAGTGTGGAGAATTTCTTCCATTAACGCAATGGTCCATTTATCACAGCGGTACGTTCTATATAGGGGATTGCGGTGAATTGAACGCAACAACCTTTTCCTCCCCACCACCAGACCGGCTTGTGGGCCACCCAGCAATTTGTCCCCGGAAAAGGTGATCACATCAACACCGGTTTTGGCTACTTCCGACACACGTTTTTCCATCGGTAATTGCAGTTTTCCCGTATCTATCAATGCGCCGGAACCCAGGTCCACTACCAAAGGAACCCGCTTTTTACGAGCTAAATCTGCCAGTTCTACCAAAGATACTTCTTTGGTAAATCCTTTCACCACGTAGTTGCTTGTATGAGCCCAAAGGATAGCACCTACATTTTTGGTGATGGCCGTTTCATAATCCTGCAGGTGGGTGCGGTTGGTGGTACCTACTTCCACCAGTTTGCAGTGACTTTTCCGCACCACATCCGGAATCCGGAACAACCCGCCGATCTCCACTTCTTGACCCCGGGATACGACCACATCTTGCCCTTCAGCCAGTGTATTTAACACAATCAGTACCGCCGCAGCGTTGTTATTCACAATCAGACTGTCTTCCACCCCGCAGACAGCGGCGAGATGAGCCCGGATATGGGACTGACGCTCCCCTCGCTGCCCGGAATCCAGATCGAGCTCCAGGTTCACATAGCCTTCCAAACGTTTAGTGGCATTTATAATTACCTTCTTTGACAACGGCGCCCGGCCAAATCCCGTATGGAGCACAATACCAGTGCCATTTATAATATTTTTCATGGATGACTGTGCACAATGAGTAATAGTATCTATAATCGCCTGCACGATCGCTTTCCGTTTCAGTGTCAGTTTTTCTGAACTTGCATCCTTACGGTAAGTACTTAATTCGCGCTTTATAATAGAAGTGATATATTTGTTATGAAGTTTTATATCCTGATTTACTTCAATCAATACTTCAGATACAGATGGCAGTTGTTTGAGTTGGTCCTGGCTCATTTTCCTATAAGAATTTGATAAACTTTACTTGATAAAGCAAACATCATGATTTCCTCACAATCATATAACTGGTAAAGAGCCCAGGGATCAAGATACACCCCATGATGGGGAACACAGCGGCCACGCCCATATTTTCCGCAATGAAACCACCGAACCCAGCTGCAACAGAACCAAACCCAAAGCTCAGTAAAAAACTGATGCCGTACCCCAAGCCTCTGTTTTTACTGTGGGTGAACTCGGCAATAAGTGTATTGCTGATCGGCTGGTTGGAAAAATAGACCATACCCAAGATCAGACTGAATACCACCAACAGGAGGTTGGAACTGTAACCCATAAGCAACAGGAATGGAATATTTACCGCCACGATGAGCATGAGCATCTTGGGCCTGTCGTATTTACTTCCTAATCGTCCTCCAATGAGTTGACCGATGATACCGGCTAAAAAGACCATGGTGGGAAACACCCCGGCTTTCATGGTGTTGGATATGGAAGGTAGGAACTGGTCCGTATGCTCCGCAAAATGGGTGGGCATGAAAGTAGTAAATCCATAATAGGCCATCCCCAACATCATATTGGTCAAATAAAAATAGATCAGTGCGGTGCGATTAGTCTTTTCCACATGATTTTCTGGCTCTTCTCTCGGTTTTCCTTGTTTGCGCTGCGGAATAGCAAAAATAGTAATGACAGCTAACAATAAATTGAAAATCCCTAGGAAAGCATAGGATGCTCGCCATGAAATGAACGTTGCCAATGCGGTGGCCATAATTGGTCCCGTTGCCGAACCGGTGCTCCCAAAGATACCGTGGACTGCCATCCCCCTGGTGATGGCATTGACACGATGGGAGATCAGTGTCAGCCCAGCCGGATGGTATACACTGCAGGCCAAACCCATGAGACCCAAGCTAATGACCATCATCAAAAATGAATTGGAGAGGGAGATGAGTAACGCGGCTATACTGGAACCAAATAGGTAAAAAAGCAGCAGTGTCCTTCCCCCCAGTTTGCGTTCCGCCCAACCGGAGGGAATGGCACCAAAACCAAACATAAACCCACTGACCGTAACGACCAGTCCCAGCGTGTCCAGACCGGTGTTGAACTCATTTCGTAAAATGGGGATCAGACTTGGTAATGCCAGCATCAGTGCATGGACGGATAAATGGCTCCCACCAGTAATACCAAGAACTATTTTCTCAAATCGGCTCAATCCAATTTCTCTTTCTGTTTAGTACTTATACATATAAAAGTTATTCAATTTGTTATCCCAATTCGATAGCAAAAACTTGCTATCTCAACCACCCTATGAGCCTACTTTGCTATAGAGTAAAGACAGATCGCTCCGCCTTCCTTAAAAAATGGGGATGAGGGGGGGGGGGCGATTAGTCGAACCAAAGATTTTTATCATTAAATTTATCCTAACACCTATTAACACGATGGTGACTGTTTTTAACTCATTTGATAAAAGCATAATTAAAAGTGATCATTCTCATGTACAAATATTAACTATCTCATTGCAAATAAAAAGCCCTCATTGATCAACCAATGAGGGCTTTTCGACCAAACTCATTAATGATTACCGTTTTTCTGCGATCCGTGTTGCTTTGCCGGAACGACTGCGCAAATAGTGTAATTTAGCCCTGCGTACTTTCCCCTTACGGACTACTTTCAAATCGGCGATCATAGGTGAATGAAGCGGGAAGATCCGTTCCACACCAATACCGCTAGAGATTTTTCTTACGGTAAACGTTTCTTCGATACCACCACCTTTTCGAGCGATTACCACACCTCTGAATTTTTGAATTCGTTCTTTACCGCCTTCTACCACACGGACATCTAACTCAACTGTATCACCGGCGTTGAACTCAGGGAGGTTTTTCTTTAATTGAGCTTTTGTTATTTGGTGTAACTTATTCAACTGTTACTCCATCAAATCATTTTTTTCTAAATATTGTTGCCACAGATCCGGGCGTTTTTTTTGTGTAATTTTTTGGCGTTGGGACTGACGCCAAACTCTTATCTGTTGATGGTGTCCGTTTAACAAGACTTCTGGCACTTCCATCTCACCCACTTTTCTAGGTTTTGTATAGTGTGGATGATCCAGAAACTGATCATAAAATGAATCTGTTTCGGCGGATTCTCTGGAGTTAAGAACCCCAGGGATCAAACGGATGATGGAATCGGCCATGATTATCGCTGGGATTTCACCGCTGGAGACGACATAATCACCGATTGAGTATTCTTCGGTTACATACGCATCGATTATCCGCTGGTCAATCCCTTTATAATGGCTACAGATAAAGATTAATTTCTGGAATTCAATCAATGATTCCGCGCGCTGGTGATTCCAGCTAAGTCCCTGCGGGGATGGATGGATTACCCGTATGTCATTTGTTTTTCCCATCCCATCCATGGCTTGTTCAATTGCAGCAATCAACGGTTCAGCCATCAGGACCATCCCACTGCCACCGCCAAAGGGGGTGCCGTCGATCTGACGATAGTTACCTTTACCGAATTCCCGTAAATCAATCACTATTAATTCAGCAATATTTTTTTCCATTGCTTTGCGCAGAATACTCTGTTCTACAATAGTTTCCACCATTTGAGGTACCGGTGTTATTAGAGCAACCTGTTTCATAATAAGCCATCCATGGGTGAAATAACAATAATACTTAAAGAGTGATCTATGCCAACAATAATCTCATCTATTACCGGAATCAATTTTTCCATATCGCTTTGACGAATCACATACACATCATTGGCCGGCAACCATAGAATATCTGCTAATTCGCCGACCAAATCTCCCTTTTCCGTGATTACTTTATAACCCAGTAAATCTTTTGAAATTCGATCAGCATTATCCCCTTCAATGCTGTGGGCAAAAAGTATTTGTCCAACCAGTGTTTCTGCTGCGTCGCGGGAATGAAAGCCTGAGAATTGAAATCGTCTATTTTTTCCTTGGCCAACGGACTTCGAAAGCTTGATATCATGACTAATATCCTCTTCAAAACCAATACTCAAATCGCGTGTTTCCACATAATCGTCAAAATATCGGGAAAAAGGACGCAAACGTACTTCGCCGTGAAATCCACTGACTTGGGTTATTTTTGCGATGGGAAGGACCTTTTTGAGCATTTCAGTCAATGACGTCTAAACGAGCTCGTTTGCCGCCTTCTTTGGCGTTGATGGCAAACACCAGAGTTCGCAACGCCGAAATGTTGCGCCCATGCTTGCCGATTACCTTACCATAATCCCCTTCACCAACGGTTAATTCATAAATAAGCCGTTGTTCCGTTTCTACAGTATTTACTTTTACTTCATCTGGTTTGTCCACTAACTGCTTAATAACTATTTCTATCATTTCTTGCATTTCAACCTCCTTACGATCTTAATCGTCGCTTTTTTCTTCTTTGTTCTGTTCTTTTTTCTCTTCATCTGAAGATCTTGCTTTTGGATCATCAGCTTCCGCTTCTGTTTCTTCTTTTTTGCCTTCCCGACTATGTTCTTCTTCCGCAGAAATGCCCTCCGATTCGTCAATCTCTACCTCTTCTACCGGTTCTTTCGCGGATTCTGTCTCCCCTGGTTCGGCTGGAGATACATCTTTTGTTTCCTCTACCACTTCAATATTGTTATCTCCAGCGGTTTCTCCTTCCATTTCTACTTGCTCATCCGCGGGTATCTCTTCTGTATCTTCTACCGATTCAGCATGTTCTTCTGCCTCAAGTCCTTGTTCCGTTTCCGCATATTTCATTGTGCTTTCTTTATCCCTATTTGCTTCTTTCGACGCGTCAGTTTTTTCTGCTTCTTTTTGGTTATCATATAGGGGGACTGTTGCAGTTTCAGCTGGTTTTGCTCCTTTCCGCGCTGCTTTTTCTTTCCGATTTTTGATCACTTCTGCACGTTCCAAAAACCATTTCTTCAATTCTTTTTCAACTTTATTTTCGGACATACCCTGCTTCATCAAATGCCAGCGGTACGCCAACCCTGAATGTTTCAGTAAAGTGTGTGTTGCTTCTGACGTTTGTGCTCCTTGCTGCAGCCAATGGATAATACGGTCTTTCTTCAGTGAAAATCGTCCTTCATCTTCACGCTCCAAGGGATTGTACCAACCCAGTTCTTCAATGGCAGCACCATCTCTACGGGCTCTAGAGTCCATCACTACCAAACGGTAAAATGGTCTGTTGCGTCGTCCAATTCGTTTTAGTCTGATCTTCGTAGCCAACTGTTTCTCCTTTAATTAACTAATGCCCATGAATTGCCCAAACGGTATGTTTCGGGATTTCATTTTTCCCATGCGCTTCATCATTTTTTGCATTTGTACAAATTGTTTTAATAGCTGATTTACGTCTTGCAGATTGCGACCCGCACCTATAGCAATTCTTTTTCTGCGGCTGCCGTCAATTATTTTGGGATTGCGGCGTTCTTCTACGGTCATTGAATTGATGATCGCTGCGATCCAGCACAACTGCTTGTCATCCATATCCAAATTTTTAAGCATTTTACGATTTAAGCCGGGAATCAACCCCAACATTTGTTTCATTGAACCCATTTTTTTAAACTGCGCCAGCTGTAGCTGAAAATCTTCAAGATTAAACTTATTACCAAGCATTTTCTTTTCCAATTGAGCAACCTTTTGTTCTTCAACAACATTTTCCGCTTTCTCCACCAACGCGATTATATCACCAAACCCTAAAATCCGATCGGCCATTTGTTTTGGGTTGAAAGGTTCCAGACCATCTATTTTTTCCGAAATACCAGCAAATTTTATGGGCGTACCGGTTACCCGACGAATGGATAAAGCAGCTCCGCCGCGAGAATCACCATCCAATTTGGTTAAAATAATACCAGTTAAAGGTAACAGCTCCGAAAAGGCTTGTGCTGACAAAACAGCATCTTGGCCGGTCATGCTATCCGCCACAAACAATATTTCATGAGGTGTAATGGCAGTCGCAATTTTCTGAATTTCATTCATCATTTCCCCATCACTATGGAGTCGACCTGCCGTATCCAATATGATCACATCAACCTTATCTGACCTGCCCTGCGTAACCGCATTTCCGCATATTTTCACAGGATCACTCAATCCTTCTGCAAAGACCGGAACTTCGATCTGCTTGGCCAATGCTTGTAACTGTATAATAGCAGCCGGTCGATATACATCTGCTGCAACTAATAAAACTGTTTTCCCTTCCTGTCGCAAACGGTGGGCCAATTTAGCGCAGGTTGTTGTCTTCCCTGATCCTTGGAGGCCCGTTATGAGGATGATGGTCGGCTTGTTGGTTAGATCCAGTGTGGTTACACTATCACCCAGTAAGTGTATTAACTCATTGTGAATAATTTTAACATATTTCTCACCTGGTTTTATCGATTTTAATACTGTTGTGCCCTCCGCCTTAGCTTCTACAACGGCAATGAAATCGCGGGCAACTTGAAAACTTACATCCGCTTCAAGCAAGACACGGCGAATGTCTTGGGACGTTTCACGAATGTTTTCTTCCGTAATTTTACCTAAACCACGCAGACGGCGGGAAATAACATCGAATCGTTCTGTGAATTGTTCAAACATAATTTATAGAGTTCGAAAAAAGCCGAGGAAATTAAAGGATTATCATTTTGGAATCAATATGATATAGAAATATCGGGTCAAGCGTCAAACTTGACAGAAACAAGTTTAGAAACACCTTTTTCCTCCATGGTAACACCGAAGAGATAGTTTGCCGATTCCATTGTCAATTTATTGTGTGTAACTACGATAAATTGGGTTTCATCACAAAATGCTTGCAACACTTTTGTGAATTTACGAATGTTCACATCATCAAGAGGAGCATCAACCTCGTCAAAAATACAATATGGGCAGGGTTTATATTGATAGATTGCAAACAACAAGGCGATCGCAGTAAGTGATTTTTCCCCGGCTGATAACATGCGTAGTGTATCATTCTTTTTTCCTGGCGGTTGGGCGCTTATGGCGATGTCTGCATCTAAGGGATCTGGGTTACCGATCAGTGACAAACTACCTTTACCACCTTCAAAAAACATGGAAAATAATTTTTCAAAATTTACCTTAATTTGATCAAAGGTATCCATAAACTGTGACCGCGCTTCCTGATCGATCGCTTGGATCGTCTCCTTTAAATTTCCCTCTGCATTCAGCAAGTCTGCTTTTTGCTCATGCAACAACCGTAACCGTTCATTTTCTGTCTCATGTTCATTCTTTACAGCCATATTAATCGGACCGATATTTTCCAAACTGCTGGTGATCCGCACAATGCGCTGTTTAATTTCAAAACTGCTTTGATCCAATTGCATAGTTTCAGGAATGTGTGTACCATAACGCTCTTTGATCCGTTCGGAAATCAGCTCAATCTTCTGCTCATAACCAGAAACTTCTAATTCCGATGCTGTTACATTTTCCAGCAAGGTTTCTTGATTAAGCTGCGCTGCACGTATATTTTCTTGAATTGCTTCTATTTCACTGTATGTTTCCTGAACCGTTTCTTTTTTTAAAGCAATTAGGGAACGTTTTTTGCTAATCAACGCTTTGACTTTTTGTAGATCATTATCTCCTTCATCAACCTGCTTTTCTAGCTCTTCCTGCTGCGCAAGCAGCTCAATGATCTCTTGTTCAATCGTTTTTTGACGAGTAGTTAATGAAGCTGCAGTTTCGGTGGCGGTGCGTTTTTGAAACGACAGGTTTTCACGCTGACTCTCCAGATTTAAAACATCTACGCGCAGATCCTGCACCTGCTTATGAAGCCCATCACGCTGAGTGCGAATATCTATGAGCACCTGATTCGATTTGGCTAACCCTGATGTTAATTTGGCGAGTTGTGTTTCACTCTTTTGCGTAGCAGGGGCTAATTTTTTTAACTCGGCTTTTAATGATGATATTGTAGCGGTAACATCAGCGATTTCACTGACTATTCCGTTTAACGTATCTCGATATTGATCATGGTGTAAGTTAAACTGTAGGGTATTGATCTCTGCGCTATTTGCATGATTCATAATTTTATTTAATTTTTCTTCAACTGCTTCACTTTTTGCTAGTGCCCCTGGGAGTTGTTCCTTGATTTTAGTTCGTTTCCGCGCAATTCGTGCTTGTTCTTGTTCATTCTTTTGTAGTTCCTTTTGCAATGTCTGCAGTCGTTCTTTACGACCCACCAATCTACTTCCTTTTTTCTTCTGACTAAGTATCAGATTGGTCCCTGCAAAGGTACCGTTCATATCTACCAGGTCCCATTTAGCCAAAACACTGTCGTTGAGCGCCCTTGACAAATCAGTGACGATTAACACCCTGCCTAGTAACAACTGTACTAGTGAGCGATATTTTTTATCGGTTCTTACAACGTGTGTTGCAGCTGTTAATACAAGATCATTTTGTGGAATTTTAGTTGTCGGTGAATTTATTGTTTCCAATTCTTTTAACGGCAAAATAGAGCAGCAGGCCTGCTGTTCTTGTTGCAGTTTGAATAAAATTTGCAGTGCTGTTTTTCTATCCTTGGATACCAGACAACTTGCGTTGGAACCCAAGATACTTTCGATTACGTTCTGATATTCTTTTTCAACTTCCAGTAATTCCGCACACACACCGTATACACCAGAAAATGCATGCACATTATCCAAAACATATTTCACACCACTGTCAAAGCCTTCTTTGGACTCCAATAAATGTTCATAAAATTGGATTTGATTCTGCAGTCCATCCTGCTGGGTCTGCAAACCATGGATCTTGCGGTCTGCTTCCTGTTCAGCTTGCTGCAGTGATCGCACATTGGCTGTGATCTCATGCAACGCCAGTTCTTGTTGCTCCCGCTGCTGTTTGAGCGCCGCCAATATCTTGGTATTGGCTTGTAGATTTTTTTCTATGTCAAGAAGACCACTTTCAAGCTCTGTTTCTTTTTTCTTAAGATTATTCAAACGGTTTTTATTATCAGACAGCATGTCCTCTGTCCGTTTGAATCGCGATGCCTGGTCCGCCAATTTCCGTTGTTTTTCCCAACGTCTGTCTTGCAGAATAGCTACTTCAGTCTGCGCCCGATTATACTGTTTTTCAAAGATTTCAAATGCTGCTTTTTCTTTTTTGTAAATAGATAGGGTGTCATTGATTTGCGACTGCAGTGCTACAATTTCATTATCATATTCCCGTATTTGTTGTGCCAATTGAGCGGTACGCTTTGTGTTGGTTTCTTTTTCCTGACGCAAACGTTCAGTAGTGGAGTTAGTACTGCGACGCTGCTCTGCTGCAATCAGGAGCAGACGTTGGAGCTCATCTCGTTTTTTTTCTTCCACAGCAACATCAGTTCCCAATTTATTGACATCTATTTGCTGTTGCTTGTAAAGCATTTTCAGCTGTTCCAGTTCATTTTCATGGATCGATGTTTCCGTAGCGGTAGAATCCCGGAGCTGCTTGATCTCCCCTATCTTTTTTCTCAATGGGTCTGCTTTAGCTAATAATTCCACCCTTTTCAAGAATGCCAGGGCAATATCTTTTTCGCGCAGTTCCAATGTTAATTTCTCGTGGCGTTTGAAGCGTTTCAACTGGAGTTCCAGGGTTTTGACTTTATTTTCCACTTCTAAAAGAATATCGTTGATCCGTTCCAGATCGGTGTGAACCGCTTCAAATTTGCACAGTGTTGCTTTGCGCTGCTGTTTGTACTTGTTAATCCCGGCCGCTTCTTCAAACATGCGTTTGCGATCATCCGTTGTTTCAGAAAGGATCTGTTCGATCATCTTTAATTCTATAACTGAATAAACACTCGCACCCATACCGGAATCCATGAATAAGTCTTGGATATCTTTTAATCGGCAGGGATTGCGGTTGATAAAATATTCACTCTCTCCATTGCGAAAAATACGCCGTCCAATTTCTATATCATTATACTCTACAGGAAGTTTGCCTTTATTGTTGTGTACTGTTAAAGAAACCTCGCACAGGCTCAGGGGCTTCATACTCTCTGTTCCCTTGAAAATTACATCGCCCATCTTCCCGCTGCGCAACACACTGTATTTCTGTTCGCCAAGGACCCAACGAATCGCATCTACAATATTGGTCTTACCGCAGCCGTTAGGACCGACTATAGCCGTAATACCTGCTCCGAAGATTAACTTATCTTTTTTGGCGAACGATTTAAAACCGTGGATATTTAAATCTGATATATACATAAAGTACTGGTTTGGATGTATGTGTTCTGAAAATTTAGGTAATTTTAGAGGAGAATGCTAACATCATATTATAATATTAGCTGTGGTTAAAATTCGATAATATGTAATAAAGAGTTGGAGTTCTACTTGTTGAGTGTATAATTCGGTTTGGCTGCTCCGCTTTACCATTGAACCTTTGCAAAGGTATGCTATCGTATCCGTCCTCCATTATTTAACACGAGCAATCAGAATGTATGAAAACGAGAGATTCTTGATTACAGAAAAGAAAACAGATAAACTACAAGGGTATAAATCCTATACAGCAATCAGTATTTTTTAAGAAGACTGCTCTAACCTGGTGGCCAGGTCATTCGCCTACCGCCCAGCAAATGGAGGTGAATGTGGTAGACAGTCTGCCCACCATCCTGATTGCAATTGAAAACAGTCCGATACCCCGTATCAGCAATACCTTCTTTTGCAGCTAATTCTTTCGCAGTCAGTACTAACTCCCCAACCAAAGTTTGATCTTCATCTTGCAGATCATTCAATGTAGTAATGTGTTTTTTGGGAATAATCAAAATATGGGTGGGTGCTTGGATATCTATATCTCTGAATGAATATACTTCTTCATTTTCAAAGACTTTATCAGAGGGTATTTCACCCTTTATAATCTCACAAAAAAGACAATTATTCATGTTATCCGCCCCTATTCAATGACGTTCAATGCCCCAATGGCCGCTGTCTCCGAGCGCAGTCGCCGGTTACCCAAATGGACCATATAAACGTCTTTGCTTTTGATAATTTTTTTCTCTTGTTCGGTAAAATCACTTTCAGACCTCACTAATATTTATATTTGATCCAATTGGTGATTAGCAATCCAATCTGATAAGGTGAGGTCGCCGTTTATATCAAGGCAGATGGTCTGTTTTCTCCAGCTCGACCAATCACTCAGTAAAACGGGTTCATCCAGATAGGGGAAGCGGTTACGATCACACTGTTTCGCCGCGGTACGAATAATTTTCCAGGAACGATTCATATTTACTTTCCGTTTTGAAGAGCGGTCCATTACAAGCGGTTGAATCGATGTAGCCCCGCATTTGACCGCTTTCTCAAGCAACCATTCAAAACGATTCCGTTTAATAATCCTTACGGCCAGATCGATCTGATATCTGGGTTTAAGCGCAGCACCTTTGTCGTGTGGTGACTTTCTTCATCATCGAGGGTAAAATGGTCATGGGGAATGTGTTGGGGAAAAATGTAAAAAAATGTTCGTTTGCCATCAACGTAGCCAGTTGATGGCAAACGAAATTACAGCACCACTATAGTGCGTTTTCCCCTCTACGGTACCATTCATCGGCAGATAATCCAGTCCAACACCGGCAGTCATGATCGTACCCCTGCTTAATAAAAAATCAACGCCTACACCGCCATGAGCACCAAAAGACCAAAGACCTTTAGCCCGGCGCCAACGTTGAGGAAAACTTTCATCTTCTTTCGCATCAATCGTTAATACCGGTCCCAATTGCAAAGTAACATACGGTGAAAAATTATTAGCAATTTGATCATAAAAAGGAAAATATTTCACACCAGTAAAGCCGTTTATTATCAGTATATATTTATCCCCAACAGAATGGGATTGGTTATAATGTGGATTATAGATTAAAAAGTAGTCTTCTCCTTTTACATCAAAAATACGTACGAAAACCAACCATTTTATGGCAGTATTAGAATGCCAGGTATAGTGGAAAAAAATTCCGTTTCCCTGTTCACCAACTTGCAGTCCAAAGCCTTTAAATGCTATGGAAGAATATAAAACAGTACTAAAAAACAATACGTAAATAAAGTATTTCATATCTCTATAATTACCTTTCCGAATTGATTACTCTGCTCCAAATATTCATGCGCTGATTGTATATCTTTCAAGGAGAAAGTTTTATCCACACGCGGTATTATTTTACCTTCATCAACCAGAGCACAGACTTGGCGAAAAGCATCACTATCACCCATCGTAGACCCCATTATTGATTGCTGTTTAAAAAACAGATGTCGCAAATCAACGGATACGTTAGGTCCGGTTGTAGCGCCACAAGTTACTACCCGTCCACCTTTATTAAGCACCTGTAAGCTGGTGTCCCAAGTAGCAGCACCCACATGTTCAAAAACCACATCGACCTTGCCGCAGAATTTATTGACAACAGCAGTAACATCATCCTGATGATGATTCAGTACCAAATCAGCACCTAATGTACTAGTAAAAGCACATTTTTCATCTGTTCCAGCGGTTGCGATCACATTGCAGCCCAGCACCTTCGCAATTTGGACAGCCATATGTCCCACACCGGAACCAGCTCCCCAAATCAGCACATTTTCACCCGGTTGAATACAGGCTCGTTTGACCAGCATTTGATAAGCAGTCTGCCCAACCAACGGAAATGCTGCTGCTGCGGAAAAAGAAATTTTTTCTGGTTTAAGAATCACATTTTGTTCCGGAACAACAATATATTCACAATTGGTGCCGTTTATTGTTTCTCCTAAAATACCCATTTGTGCACAAAAATTTTCACGACCGGCAGTGCATTCTCGGCAGGAGCCGCAAAATAGCAAAGGCTGCAGAATAACCTTATCACCACTTTTAAAATGGTTGACATCTACTCCAACGGAATCGATTTCACCGGCACCATCACAACCCAAAATCAGGGGTAGATGCAAATCGGGAATACCTTTTCGCACCCAGATATCCAAATGATTCAACGCTGCTGTTTTCAGGTGCACGCGGACCTGATCAGAGCTCGGTTCAGGAACGGAAATTTCATCCAGCCGGATAATATCAGCTGCTCCGTGTTCATGAATACGCGCTGAAATCATGTCGATTTTGATAAAAACAGTCTATCCAAACTGATTTTACCTGGACCTATCAACGTGAGAGCAAGAGATACTAAGGCATATAAAAGTGCCATTTCCGGATCGCCTTGTCCGGTTACCAGATGCATATTGGCGGCAATTAACATGGTGAACAACAACAAAACGGTAGCCGTACGGAACAGGAATCCAATACCGATGAGCACCGCACCAAAGGATTCTGAAAAAGCAGCCATAAAACCAAAAAATGTCAGGAAATAATTTATTCCCAAATGCTGCAATCCAAATTCAGCAATACTCGTCCATTTTTCGGGGCCGGCGATCAATTTATCCCAGCCATGATTGAATAGCATCAGAACCGCCAACCCGACGCGAAAGATCAACAATCCATAATTGCGACCTTTTTCATAATCCTTAAATAGTAAACTATACAGTTTATTCATTATCTATCTCCTGAAATTCCGCATCCTGAATATCCATATTTTTTAGATTAGTATTCCCCTTTTGGCGGAGAGATTTCTTGATCAATCGGATATTGCGGGTAAGTTTAACACCAATATAAATCAAGACCAATATCAGGAAGTATTTTAGCATGATTTATTTTTTGCAACCGGATTAAAAAACTTGGTCCCGGAAACAGGCTGGCGAATATAGTTTATCACCTCATCCAGATCACCGGTATTTTGGACAAAATCGATGTGGGTGGTATTAATAATGACCAGGGGTGTATCTTGGTAGCGAAAAAAGTATTCCGTATATAACTGGTTCAACGCATCGATATACTCTTCAGAAATATTTTTTTCCATCTCCCGACCCCGCCGCCCGATATTGCGCATGAGTGTATCCGTATCGGCCTGCAGATAGATCACCAGGTCCGGGTCAATCACATTGCGTTCCAACAGAGTCGCCACAGTGTCGTAAAGAGTCATTTCTTTCTCATTAAGGTTCAAGGATGCAAATAGACGATCCTTGACAAACATATAATCAGCGATAATCAAGTTGTGGAACATATCCACTTGGCGCAAGTCCTGCTGCTGTTTGTAACGCTGCAGTAAGAAAAAAAGCTGGGTTTGGAACGCATAGCGTTCCGGGTTGTCATAAAAGTCTGAAAGAAACGGATTTTCATCAAATTCTTCCAATATGAGTTTTGCGTTTACCTGTGCGGCCAGTAGATTAGCTAAACTGGTTTTACCCACACCAATGGGACCTTCAATGGCGACATAATACAGGTTTCTCAAGCGTTTTTTTCCATCACGTGTTTCAGCACATTCGATGTGTCCGGGCAACGTGATAATAATTTTGTAACCGACACATTTAATATAGGTATAACAGCATCAGGAGCAAGTTCCGTCCAGGGAAGCAAAACAAATTTACGGTTCGCCAGATCGGGATGGGGAATGGTCAATTGTTCTGTCTCAATAAACACATTACCATAGGTTAAAATATCTATATCGATGATCCGTGGTGCATTTTTTTCCCGTTCCATGGGGCGCCCCAGAAGTGTTTCAACATTACGACAGGCATCGAACAGTTCAAACGCTGAAAATTCTGTTTCATAACTGACTACTGTATTCAAAAATTTAGGTTGGTCGGTATTGAACATTGGCGCACTTTCATAAAATGAGGAACTTGCCAATGATTTTAACTCATGATATGTGGACAGTGCAGTGATGGCGCCGGCCAGATTGGATTCCCGATCTCCAAGATTGGATCCAAATGATAAGAACCCGGATTCAGGCATCGGTTTCCTGCTTACGATCAATTTCAACCTCAATTGTGTCCAGCATGCCATTGATGGGTGCGTGGGGTTTACGTACCCGGACAGTAATATCGGTAACGGAAAATTCTTTTAACATCGATCGGGCAATGGAATCCGCCAATGCTTCGATCAAATAATAACTGTTATTTTTTACACACCTATCCACCAATTTATAGACCGCTTCATAATTTACAGTCGCTTCCAGATCATCCGAAATACAGGCTTGTTTGAGGTCCATTCGCATTTCCACATCAATTTCAAACTTTCCGCCCAGGTGTTTTTCCGCTGGACTTACACCATGGTACCCATAGAATTGCATGTTTTTTAAGCGAATAGTATCCATGAAGGAAATAAAGTTACTTCCCGTAGTATTCTTTAGTCAATGAACGAAAATAAAAAAGCCCTCCCGCTTGGGAGGGCTTTTTATCACATAGATGAAATTACATCATGCCACCCATACCACCCATTCCAGGATCTCCACCCATGGGAGGCATTGGTGGTTCTTTTTCAGGAATTTCAGTCACTACTGCTTCTGTGGTCAACACCATACCGGCAATGGAACAGGCATTTTCCACTGCGACGCGGGCCACTTTGGTGGGATCGATGATCCCTTCTTCAAACATGTCCACGTATTCTCCATTGCGGGCGTCAAAACCAGAAGAGGCCTTGCCTTCCCGTACTTTCTGCACCACGATTGAAGCTTCCATCCCAGCATTGCTGCAGATTTGACGAATTGGAGCTTCCAGTGCCCGACGCAGTATATCAATACCAACTGTTTGGTCATCACTGACCTTCAACTTATCTAAGGCATCCTGTGCCCGAAGTAAGGCTACACCACCGCCGGGGATAATTCCTTCTTCCACCGCAGCACGGGTGGCGTGCAGGGCATCCTCAACGCGGGCTTTCTTTTCTTTCATTTCCACTTCAGTGGCTGCGCCCACATTGATCACGGCTACACCGCCGGATAACTTTGCCAGGCGTTCCTGAAGCTTCTCACGATCATAATCCGAAGTGGTCTTATCGATCTGAACCTTGATCTCGTTGATCCGGGCTACAATCGCATCTTTGGATCCGCCGCCATCAACGATGGTGGTATTGTCTTTATCGCTAACGACCCGTTTAGCTGACCCAAGGTATTCTATTGTGGCATTCTCCAGTTTGTAACCGGCGTCTTCCGAGATAACCGTACCACCGGTCAATACAGCAATGTCTTCCAGCATTGCTTTGCGGCGATCACCAAAACCGGGCGCCTTGACAGCCAAAACTTTAAAGGTCCCGCGCAGTTTATTGACGACTAGGGTTGCCAATGCTTCCCCTTCTACGTCTTCGGCGATAATCAGGATCGTTTTACCAGTTTGAATCACTTTTTCCAGCAGCGGCAGCAAATCTTTCATATTGCTGAGTTTTTTATCGTGAATTAAAATATATGGATCTTCCAATTCTGCCTCCATGGATTCAGCATTGGTCACGAAATAGGGTGATAAATAGCCGCGATCAAACTGCATACCTTCAACAAACTCGAGAAAGGTTTCCGCAGTTTTGCTATCTTCCACAGTGATGACACCGTCTTTACCGACTTTTTCCATGGCTTCAGCAATTTTTTCACCGATTTCGCGGTCGTCATTTGCGGAAATGGTAGCTACATTGGCGATCTGGACACTGTCCGGCAGATCTTTGCTTTGTCCTTTCAGCGCATCTACAACTGCATTGCGCCCGGCATCTATTCCCCGTTTAATGGACATGGGATTTGCACCGGCGGTCACATTTCTTAGACCTTCCGCCACCAGGGACTGAGCCAAAACAGTAGCCGTGGTTGTGCCATCGCCAGCAACATCAGATGTCTTGGAAGCAACTTCCTTCACCATCTGCGCACCGACGTTCATCAATTTATTTTCTATTTCAATTTCCTTGGCCACAGTCACACCGTCCTTGGTAACGGTGGGTGAACCAAATTTCTTTTCAATGACCACATTTCTGCCTTTAGGCCCAAGTGTGACCTTGACGGCATCCGCCAGTTTGTCCACACCGTCCTTCAGAGCATTACGTGCGTGAAGACTATAGGCAATTTCTTTAGCCATGTGATTGTTCCTCCTTACAAGATCGCGAGAATATCACTCTCGCGCATGATTAAATATTCTTTACCGTCATGGGTAACTTCAGATCCGGAATATTTTCCGTATAGAACTTTATCACCCTTTTTAACGGTCATCCCAATGATGGTACCGGTATCGCTGGCCTTGCCAGGACCGATCGCAACCACGGTTCCTTGCTGGGGTTTTTCTTGGGCTGTGTCCGGAAGGATGATCCCGCCAGAGGATTTTTCCTCGGCCGGAGCTGCTTCCACCACTACCCGATCAGCAAGTGGTTTAATATTAAGAGCCATTTGTTTACTCCTGTTTTAATTTGATTTGTTTGATTATTTGATTAATTAATAGATATCTTGCAGTAGATGCTATTTGGCGGCGGGGAAGTTAGATGTTATATAAACATAAGTCAATAATTTTTTAGCACTCTTTAGAATGGAGTGCTAATTTATATTCCCGTACTACCAAATCCACCAGTACAGCGTGTTGTTTCCGATAATTCATCGACAATTTCTATATGTATTGGAGAACCATCCATAGCGACAATCTGGACCAGTCGTTGACCCGGTTCTAGTGTGTAATCAACATCCTTAATATTGTCCACAGCCGCCATGATCTCACCTCGGTATCCCCCATCGATCAATCCGATGGCATTACTTAATCGCAAGGGAGTTTTTGCGATGCTGGATCTGGGCATCAATAAGAAGGGCTTGTTTTCAGTATTCTCACAGGCAATTTGCAGATGGACCATGGCCATCTCCCCGGCAGGAACGGTCTGCTTATTGGTAATAAAAATATCCAGTCCGGCATCGCCATCATGAAAATGCCCATGATGTTCATAGAGCTCTTTCACCCTGCTATTGAATGGTTTGATCTTCAGTTCCATTATATACAATTTTTTTTGGTTGATTGACTGACTGATTGATTTTGATAATATAATCTTCCATGTATGGAATCATCCAGCTATTCTTTCTTTTATCATTTTGTTCAATATTCGTATGTGTTTTGGTGTGGAACCGCAACATGCACCGATTACTGTTGGTCCCAAATCTATATACCGTTCAAAGCGCTCCGCAAATATAGATGCATTTATTATATCAAAATAATCATTATCAAAATCTGTTGAACCCAGATTAGGATATAAACCCCAATTATGTTCCTTTGATCGCCATTGATCTAATGCCTTGTCTGTTGTTGCAATACTATTGCAGTTCAAAAGAATACAATCGACTTTATTATACAAAAGAAGTTCGAAAAAATCTTCCAGCATTGTTCCATCCAATAGGTGCGTACCATCTTTCAATATTATACTTAACCAACATTTACTAGAATAATTTTTTTGCATCGCTAAAGCAATTGCAATTTCATCCTGGTTACCCATTGTTTCAAATAATAATAGATCCACTGCAGTTTCTTCGAACCATTCAATCAATTCACCATATGTATCTTCAGCGGCGCCTTTACCGGGATATAGTTCTGGCCGATAACAGTCGTCTACAGCAGTGATAGAACCAGCGATCTTCCGATCATCTCCCGCGGCTTGTCGTGCCAGTTCTACGGCTGCAAGGAGACTCTCCCGAGCGAGGTGCTTTGCGCGTCTAGGTGAACCACCGGATTTTCGATATGTATAGGAAGTTGTTCTGAATGTATTCGTTGTCAAAATATCCGCACCGGCGTTGATATAATCCCGATGGATGGACCGGACTAGCTCTTTATTTTCCAGATTGGCTCGGGCAGACCACAGGGGTAAAGGCAGATCCGCACCTCTGTTGATCAGTTCAGTACCCATGGCACCATCTAAAAGTAACGGTCGGTTATTAGGCATGATCAAATTTCTTATCGCTAAAGTAGACGAATACTCTGAAGATGAAGATCATTATATTATCGATCGATTCAACCAGCTGTGCATTAATAGTACAAAACAAGATATGGTTGTGTGTCAATAAAAAATGTTAACATTGGTGACAAGAGCACTTTGAACACTATCAGGACGGCGGCAAAGCACCCGTAAAGACATGAATCTTATTTCTCTGGATTCTTACGAATGACCGTGCGCATGGGGAATGGAATTTCGATCCCTTCTGCACCAAACCGTTTGTGCAGACGTTTGATAAATTCATGGATTATAGGATGGTGATCACCGTACTTGGTCCCCCGCAAATAAACAGCGAAATTGATGCTGGAATCACCAAATACCTGATACCGGATTATCGGTTCATAATTCTTACTCGCAACATCCAGGTCATCGATGACAGATTGAGCCACGTCCATGGTAACCCGCTCAACCTGTTCCAGATCACTATCGTAAGCTACACCGACAGCGATCTTTATGGAATAACTGGTGTCTTTTAAATCATAATTCTTGGTGATCGCTTGGGACAATTTATTATTGGGAATGGTAACAACATTGTTGGCTCGTTCGACCATGGCAGTATTCCGCCAGGTGATGTTAGTAATATATCCCATTTCGCCGCTATCCAATTTAACAAAGTCACCGATACGCACCTTTTGCGAAAGTAAGATATGTAAACCGGCAAAGAAATCAGATAACGTATCCTTCAACGCCAATGAAACGGCAAGACCACCAATTCCCAACGCCGTCAATATCGGTGTGACGGAAATGCCAAAGGAGTTCAGGATGATCATCAGACCGATCGCAATAATGGTGATCCGGGTCAGATTGGTCAAAATATCGGTAGAAGGGAACCGGGAACCCTTATTAGCAGACCATTGATTAAGCATATCGATGGCCATGGCCGATACAGACAAAGTGACTGAAAGCATCAACAGGGCAATGGCGATCTTTGCCGCATAACTATTGTAAGGTGCAATGATTACTAATTCACCAGCAGCTAAATATACAGCTGCAAGCAAAAACCAGGTGACAACGTGAGATTCAAGAGCTTTGAAAACTATATCATCATACTTCCAATTCGTCCTGGTGATAAATTTTTTCACTTTGGTATGAATGAAGCGCTTAAAGATCCATCCGGCGACTATACCAACAACAACCGTCACCGCCGGCGACAACCAGATTGCCAGTAGTGGATAAGCCTCAATATAGTTTTTTATTTGATCATTCATAATGGTGCGAAATTACAAACGAAATTACTAATACACCGCTTCTTCTATTGCGATGACTATCGGCAAGGGTCACAGCCGGATAGAGAATACTTACCATTTGTTTAGCTTACAGTACGCTGGCTGCTTAATAATCACTCTCCGTGATTATTATACAGTGATTGACCTGTTTGATCGCAGCGTTCACTGAACTCTGGTGCGACGCCATGAAGTATACAGTGTTTATAAGAACATCACTCTACAAGTTTTCCGTGGGTTAAAATTCTACTCCGGTTTTTATTCTCGGAGGACCTAATGGAAGTATCAGGGTATAGCCGAACTAAAAATAATGTACTCTTTATCGGAAAGCACTATTCAAGCCAATCTGAAAGGTCATGATCTATTAAAGCTGCTAATTTCAATATGTCATCTTTATAAATCTTTAATATTTCTTTTTTAGTATTTGGGTCGACTTTCAATATATTCTTTTGATTAAAATAAGTTACCAATGCTGTTGTACGTTCTTTTCCTAATACTTTTAGCAATAGTGGTCGAAGCAATTTCTTTACGTATTGATCGTAACTAGTAAAAAACTGATTTAAACTTTTATATTTATAAATATTAGAGACATTATGTTTTGTATCTACTTCAGGTATAAAATCATTATTTACTTCTAAAAACTCAAATATGTTCTTGATTACCGTTATCGCATTTTTTTTAAAATCTTCATACAAATATATTCTAACATTCCCACGATCAAAAGCATGCAAATACGCACTCACTTGATTGTAGTAAAAACCAACATCTAAATATTGAAAACCCCACCACCACTTTTCGTCATTTCGTTTGCGTAGAATTTTTGGTTCTATGGCTTCTTCAAAACTCAAATTTTCCATTCTATCTCTTGCATGATGTTTATAATTTGAAAAAGCTCTTTCTACAGGATTTCGAAGTAATATTATTATTTTGGGTGGTTTGTTAAGATATCTTCCAAAATTGGCAATAGCATTTTTATAAAAATATATATAGGCTACGCACACTTCACCAATGGCCTTTTCAGTTTTTACCTTTTGGAATAGTTCTACATAATCCTCGATTTTCTCAACTATTTCTTGTCCGTATTCTTTGCCAATTCCAGTAAATGTATTTTTTTTCACCCCAGAGAAAAAAAAGGATTCCTTACTATCCGGCAAATAAATTTCAGGGTGTTGCTTAAGATAGTGGTATAAAGAGGTCGTACCTGTTTTTGCTGCACCGATAACAAAAAAATTTGGTAGTTTAAGCAAATTTAAATTTTTCATTAGGTAGCGTTAAAATCAATCACCTTTGAATACGATTCACCAAATTCTTCAAGTTGATTTGTCGGAATGTTTATGCCCTCAACTGAATTACCTGAATAACGTGTACCCATTTTTGAGGGTTATTTTTATACATCGGTCAAGATGTACTTGCCAAATATGGCCATTCAACCGTGTATTTGGCAAAGGTTAAATCATACTATTGTCCATCTTCTTCTTCAAAAAGAGTGCAAAAAGAGAATACTAGCAAAATACCGGTTAGTAAATGTACATTATTTAATATCTTTTTTTTTAACCTACTATTTCATCAAGACCATCTTATTGGATTGGGTAAATACTTGCTTCGTTTCATTCGATTTGGCCACCAGACGATAAATGTAAAGTCCACTGGCCACCGGGTTTCCCTGCCGATCTCTTCCATTCCAGATCACCCGGCGGTCTCCGGCTGGAACCCTCGAATCTACCAGCTGTATGATCTCCCGGCCGGTGATATCATACACAATGAGGGACACATCACTGCTTTCCGGTAAACCGTAACGAATGGTTGTGATCGGGTTGAAGGGGTTGGGGTACGCCGGATATAACGCATAAGCACTCGGTATGGTTTCTGTAGTCTCTTTGGCCTGTTTTCCGACCATGATGGCTGCCAGCACCCCCAGGGGAGTATCCGGGTACTTTTCAGCCAATGTCGTGTACGCCGCCTTTGCTTTTACGGGTAATCGTTCTCGTTGTGCACCAGCGATCATTTTTGCACTCCCCTGCAGTTTCTCATGGACCTGCGCTTCTTCAAACAAAAGTTTGGGATCTAATTCGGTGGTGGGATAGTTGAGCTTAATATCATCAATATGCTCCAGCGCCTCATTCAGGTTGATATTCCCGGATAAATACAGTTTATAGGATGCCAGCACCGATAGACTGTGCTCTTCAATCGGGGAATCGGGGTATGCCTGGGAATACTCATCCATCTTATCGATAATGCCCCCTACATCGTCCTGCTGCCACAAACAACGGGCCACGCCATATACAGCCGCTACACTCTGTTCATTATTGACCATATCGTCATAGAGCTCAAGGGCCAACTCAAAATCACCTTCCCCTTCCGCCTGACGGGCCGGTGGAAGTTCCATTTGAGTCCACATATTATTCCCGACAAGACCATAGACCGTAGGCTCCCATACCACACTCCCGGTAGTACTATCCGGTTCTGATTCACTACAACCCACTAGCCCCGGAGGATTGGGCGGATACCAATTATTCCCAATGGCATAAATAGCCAACTCGTTATCATTGACAATATCGATGACATTATCATGAAACCGGTTCCACCCTGCGACTCCATAGCCCCCTGGAAAACCATCTGGAAAAATGATTACAGAACCAGGAGCAAAACCTAATATTGGATAGGACTCATTACGGGTCCATACAGCCGGATTGCACTGTGTAAACACATTATTGTTCGCGGAACATGCCCATTTATTATCCTTAACTCTCCATAATTTAGGGGCGGAAGATGAATTGACATAGATACCCATGCCAGTATTGTTGCCATTGAACGAACATCCTCTGATTAGCGGTTTAGAATGAGTTGTTGATGCTATACCAACGTCATTTCCGGTAAATGTACACCCAGTGATCTCCGGTTTTGCCCAGCTTCCGGTTAAAATACCATGCTTACTATTTGAAAACTGGCAATTGCGTACAATCGTTGATCGGTTGTGCACTCCCTCGATCCATAAAGGGACACTGCTATCATTTTCAAATGTACAGTGTTCAATAATACATATAGATAAGCTGACGCCGATTAGGGGGTCACCATTATCAATACTTGAATGAAGAACGATATCTGTAAAATTACAATGGCGAAAATAAGCAATAGCCGGGCCTGTAATTTCAATCCCAAGACCACCATCGCCGGTAAAAATAATGGGATCGGATTGTGTTCCATTGGAATAGAATCTTCCATAGATCACCAGTACTCCATTCTCACCAATGGTAATATCAGTCCCCGGGACGGCATAGACCGTGGTCCCTTCAGGAATATAGGCATCCCCAACAATGGTTACGTTATCATAGAGTATTGTATTCTCAATAGTCCCTGATATGGAACCCGTTTGTCCATTCTCTGCTGTATAGATGGCTTCTATTTCTGCTCCACCAGAATCAAACACAACACTCGTCTCGTAAGCGCTGGCATCTGCAAATATGGCCCCGTTGGCCGGCGTTACCGACCAATGATCAAACACAAAACAGAGCGGATCCTCATTATAACCGGATTGGGCCCGGAGGCGGTAGATGGGATCAGTATCATTGAAATCTGGGTTCTGATCCCGAAAGACCGGCAGATTGCCGTTGCCATCGATCTGTTCGCTCAATGGGCGGAATTCATCGGGCTGCACCCACTGATCATTCGTATCCAAATAGGCAAACCAAGGGTCGTGTAATTCAATTTCAACCGGATGCTCGGTGGTAATTGCTACCGGAAGTATAGCATCAAATATTGCTGTTTCTTCAGTTTGATCCGCCATCTCAAAGTAACGTTCCAACGAGTAAGATGCACTGTCTTCACCATCATTTATTTGCCAATGATGGTGCTGAACCAAGCCATCATTATAAGTATAGCGCTGTTGTGTCGGGCGTTCTCGATACATAGCAGACCTGCGTATGCCAATGGCTTCACCCGATAACACTTGTGTCCAAGCAGAATCCCCATCCCGTCTTATCTCCAAATATTCATTTAAGTTGGACCCATCGCTATGTTCCGCCCGCAATGTTAAGGTAATTGCCTCATAATGGGCGGTGATCTCCGCAGCGGAATTATGAAAGACTACCGGCGTCATTTCTTCATCATCGGCAAGCAACGTGGCGCCGTCTTCAGGACTGACCAACCAATGGGAAAAGGTGTAACTGAGCGACCCATCATAATCGGTCGGGGCCCGGAGGCGGTAGATGGGATCAAGGGAACTGGGATCATCAATCTCCCCTTGCTCCAGAAAGACCTGCAGGTTTCCGTTGCCATCGATCTGTTCGCTCAATGGGCGGAAATCATCGGGCTGCACCCACTGATTATTCCCATCCAAATAGGCAAACCAAGGGTCGTGTAATTCAATTTCAACCGGATGTTCGGTGGTGATTGTTACCGGAAGGATAGCATCAAATAATGCTGTTTCTTCAGTTTGATCCGCCATCTCGAAGTAACGTTCCAATGAGTGAGATGTAATTATTTGTTCATTAATTTCCCAGCGGTGGTGTTGAACCAAGTTATCATTATACGTATATCTTTGTTCCATCGGACGCTCTGTATACATATCCCCCCTGTGCACGTCAATGGTTTCCCCTGACAAAACCTGTAGCCAAGAAGGGTCCCCATCCCGTTTTATCTCCAAATATTCATTTAAATTAGACCCATCGCTATACTCCGTCTTCAATGTTAATGGACTTAAACCTTCCCGTCCATCAATAAACTGTACATTTGTGTTATTGGGATCCAGCCAGTCTTTCAATCTTACGTTTGCATTTGTACCAGCAGAACTCCAGGAAAAGGATAGCGTTCCATATGCCATAGTCCGTTGATCACAATAGGGTACATTTTCATCATAGGATGGCGGTCCGGTTAAATCACCAACAATTTGATAGTTGCTGTTAAATAATGGGGAGCCGGATGAACCATGTTCCATCGTTCCATCAGTAAAACTTACTAGCCAATGTGTACCATAATATGATGTAGCTGAACCCGCTGCATAAGATATTTTCTTAATATCACCTGATGGATGGTGGATTCCTGTATTCCCATTAACTGGAGCATTTCTCGACCAACCAGAATAAAAAATATCATAATCCGATGGAATGATCTCATTATTGACCTCAAGCAAAGCAAAATCAGAAGAGTGATGCATTGCTCTTACAATCATACCCTGTACTGTTTCGTCTGTGGGACCGTCTTGGTTTTCACAACCAGGACTCTCATAATTAAACATTATTATCCAATTCAGTTGATCCCCTGGTTGATCTCCAGAATTATCGAAACAATGTTCTGCGGTCAGAAAATATTGTGTATCTTCGTTTTCTGCATTATTGATCAATGCGCCAGAACACAAACGCGTATTATCTGCAAGCAATAACATCCCCACGGATCGCTTTTGGTCGTACCAATCAGACCACTCCGGACAATTCACATTATTGTTACAAGATTCTGAATCTCCATAATCGAAGATATTCCTGTAATCATGAACTACAAAGGCTATTTCCAGCAATTCTCCCGTTATACCGGGTGGCATATACAGTTCAATAATAATACTTTCACCTTGCACCGGTTGTGTGGAAAATTCACCGTTTGGTTTGTTATTGTAGTCCGTAAATGCGCCGATGGTATGGGTTTCTGCATCGTTGTAGATAAATAGTTTTGCGCCAGCAGGTAATTAGTAACTGCTGTACACCAGGCTAATGGAATAGGCGTCGGAAGAACGAATCTTTATCCGCCAGAGCCTGGCACCGTTCCCTAAATCTTCCCATGAGCCGGAGTTGTTCAGGTTCAATTGTGTAGGATGGGCATAGGCAAATCGCATCGGTGTTTCTATGGGTGCTGAGGCATCTTCCATTATTAACGAATCCACATTCACAACCGGCATGGTTTCCACAGGTACTCCGCTCCTATTTAAACCCTGGCTGATTCCATAGGGCGTTTCCCTTGTGCTCACTTGTGCCCATACGACAGTGAACAGTACTATTATTCCACAAAATAGGGTTGATCGTTTCATTTTGTTATCCTTTCGGTTTTGTACTTGCTCCGGCTTCTGGGGCATCGATATCCACATCCACTACACCACCATCCTGGCCGGTATTATTTTTGTCCCACTGCGAGGAAAATTGATTATCGTTCGGAAAAGGGTGACTTTGTGAGCCAACAAGATTGTTGAAAAAAGAATAAAAAGGAATTGTTTCACCATGGTAAAGTATACGCTCAATTTACAATATAAGGGTCGTAAATGTCTCCGGGTTCACCTTCATCTGAAACTCCTTGCGATATAAGCTCGCCTAAATACTTGACCCACAAAATACACGGCATTATCTTTTAATGCGATTTCACCTATTGACATAAATGTATTGCCCGGAAAGTGATATTGACCATCAAATACCGCTTCCCAGGTTAGACCATTATAGTGGTACACGAATCCACCGGACCTGTGAAAAAAAACATCAGTGTAATTTGATCCTCTAATTCGTCCAATTGCCCAATCACCGATGCCTAATGTTTGTCTGTTTAAGAGCGTGGAATCATTTGTGGAAATGGATCTTTTCCATATCCCTTCAGTGGTGGTAACATAGAGCGTATCACCATAAGCCCATAAAGAATTATAACGTCTCTGGGTTCCCCCGGTACCGCCATCGTCATCGGCAGGATAGGCCCGTTTACACCATTCAATGCCATTATAATACAATAACACACTCTCACTGGGGGGAAAATCGAACTCACGACCCGTAACCCAAATATGGTTCTCATCCAAACCCCATATATCGATAAGTCTTGTTTCCGTGCCACTCTCCATCTTTGTAAATGTGCTGCCGTCGTAGTGGACAATGCTACCACCACTACGAACAAAATATAGATTCGATGAGGAGGTGCCCCAAATGGCGTTGATAGTTTGTCCGCCAGGGAATCCATCTCCTGCCGGTGTGTACTTATAGTATTCAGATCCATTCCATTGAATCGGTAAAGAGCTTAGCCCAAACCAAATGTCACTATCACTGATATAATATATGCACTTCAATGGTTGAACATATCCTTGTGGTTGTATCTTGATCAACTCCCACTCTTTCCCATCCCAATGGGCTGCGTTGTATTTGGTGTATGGTAGATTATGGACTGTGTCCGGTTCATCCGTTCTGATGTCCCCCACCACCCAGATATCATTTTCATTTACAATGGCTACATCATTCAGGTAGCTGGGATAGATCCCCAGTGTATCAATCTCCCAGGTAAAGTTGTGGCTGGTGATAGCCATGGTTTGGGCTATGGCAGTTAAGCTCATATCCACAGCAATGCCATCATTCAGCCATTGGGCTTGGTAGGTGTACTGCGTGCTGGGGGTTAAGCCATTGTCTATAAATGTCGTGTCGTTGCCATAAACCGTGGCCGTTAGAATATCTTCCCCGTTGCGGATCAAGCCAAATGTCCATTCTGCGGTGGTATCCTCCACGGAGATCTGCAATTGGGCTGTGGTGGTAAAGGTGCTCAATACCTCCAGGTGGATGGTTCTTTCTCGCGAGGGCGGGGTGGTATCCTTGGGACAGGCCAAAAAAAGAAACGAAAGCAGAATAATAAATAAATATACCGGCCCATTAGCGCGGAGACAGTGAATATTAATTTTCTTTTTAAACAGATATTTCATTTAATTGATTACAATCGGTGCAATATTTATGAATTTAGTTTTCTTTCACCACAGGGACAAGGATCATTGCTTGGAATTGTTTTATCATGGTAAAGTATACGCTCAATTTACAATATAAGGGTCGTAAATGTCTCCGGGTTCACCTTCATCTGAAACTCCTTGCGATATAAGCTCGCCTAAATACTTGACCCACAAAATACACGGCATTATCTTTTAATGCGATTTCACCTATTGACATAAATGTATTGCCCGGAAAGTGATATTGACCATCAAATACCGCTTCCCAGGTTAAACCATTATAGTGGTACACGAATCCACCGGCCCTGTGAAAAAAAACATCAGTGTAATTTGATCCTCTAATTCGTCCAATTGACCAATTACCGGTGCCTAATGTTTGTCTATCTAAGAGCGTGGAATCATTTGTGGAAATGGATCTTTTCCATATCCCTTCAGTGGTGGTAACATAGAGCGTATCACCATAAGCCCATACAAATTTATAACGTCTCTGGATTCCCCCGGTACCGCCATCGTCATCATCAGGATAGGCCCGTTTACTCCATTCAATACCATTATAATACAATAACACACTCTCGCTGGGGGGGAAATCGAACTCACGACCCGTTACCCAAATATGGTTCTCATCCAAACCCCATATATCGATAAGTCTTGTTTCCGTCCCGCTTTCCAGCTTTGTAAATGTGCTGCCATCGTAGTGGACAATGCTACCATTATTACCTACAAAATATATGTTTGAAGATGAGGCGCCCCAGATATGAGAAACTGTATTTATTTCACCATTTTCCCAATCACATTCATATAAATATTCATATTCATAACCATCCCAATGATAAATCCTACATCCGCTTGCAAACCATATATCATTTTCTGAAAAACTATAAATTCCATCTATTTTACCAGAATTTTCAAAATCGTGATATTCCCACTCATTTCCATCCCAATGGGCTGCGTTGTATGTTGCTGTATCTGTTTCAATATTGCCCACCACCCAGATATTGTTTTCATCGATGATGGCTACATCATTCAGGTAGCTGCCATAGATTCCTAGTGTATCAATCTCCCAGACAAAGTTGTGGCTGGTGATAGCCATGGTTTGGGCTATGGCGGTTAAGCTCATATCTACAACGATGCCGTCCTCCAGCCGCTGGGCTTGATAGGTGTATTGTGTGCTGGGGGTTAAACCCTCATCAATGAATGTCGTGTCCCTGCCATAAACCGTGGCGGTCAACACTTCTTCCCCATTGCGGATCAAGCCAAGGGTCCATTCTGCGGTGGTATCCTCCACGGATATATGCAATCGAGCCGTAGTGGTAAAGGTGCTTAATACCTCCAGGTGGATTTTGGTATCCGTGGTGCGGGCAGTAACCTTTACACTGCTATCCACAGCGGCGCCGTCTTCCAGCCAGTGGGCCTGATAGGTGTATTGCGTGCCGGAGGTTAAGCCACCATCGATCAATGTCGTGTCCCGGTTATAAACCGTGGCGGTCAACACTTCTTCCCCGTTGCGGGTCAATCCAAAGGTCCATTCTGCGGTGGTGTCTTCAACGGAGATGTGTAATCGGGCTGTGGTGGCAAAAACGCTCAATACCCCTAGGTTGATGGTCGTGTCTCGTGGGGGTGGGCTATCCTCGGGACAAGCCAAAAAAAGAAACGAAAGCAGAATAATAAATAAATATACCGGCCCATTAGCGCGGAGACAGTAAATATTGAGCTGCTTTGTAAGCATATCTTTCATTCTATACCGCAACAATGTCGCTCATATTCATACAATCTATCCTCTAAAAATTTAAATTTCTCTTACCACACAGACAAGGATCATTTCCAGGAATTGTCAACAATCTTCTATGATCTTTGTTGTTAGAATCGGTAAAGGCCCCACTATGTATTGAACCATCCTCATTGTAAACCCATCACCTTGCACCGGGATGGTTGTTTCCCATTAATAGCACCCGCTTCCGGCTCATACTCCTGCACATTCGGTCGCGGTATGGTTTCCGGCCACTCCAAATCCTCTGGCCAGTGCTCGGAAAACCATTGGAGAACGTGTTCGTACGTATTGGTTTGACAATGGCGTTTCTGGCTTCGCAGATCAATGAAAAACGAACCACGATTCGCCGCCATATGCCCTACTCGCCATAAGCTCACACCTCTTTTGAATGCAAAAGCTTCGGCAAGGGTAACCAATGATGCGTCCAGGGAATTTATGCCCATAATTTAAGGTATAAAATCCCTTACGGTCAAGGAAAAAAATTGTATTATAATTGGGGCATATATGACCTACTTGAATGCTATACTTGTTGCTCTGTCCAAAAGTAAGCGGTCCGCCAGAGACGTGTCGATTGCTGCTGTAGGCCATGAAAGTGCCATTCGCAGCATCAAGCGTGGCTTAGACCTCCGCGGATCGACTATTCAAGCTCTCTGCAACGAACTCGGTTTGGAGTTCTACGTCGGCCCTCCACGACCACCCCAGGTGCCCGCAGAGATTTTAACGGCAATCGGCTTAAGTGAGGGAGCAACGGTCACGGCTGCACTGCGGAAGATCAGGAAACGCTTTGAACAGGGGGATATGGCTACAGAATTATTGAGCAAAGCCGTACAGGAGATTCACGCCAACGCACAGGCAGAGCGCGATGATCTGAAGGAACTGAAAGTGCGGATAAGTCAGTTAGAGAGTGGCAAAACAACTCATTAAGAGCGCGGTTCTACGCTCAAAGCGGCGGTTGGCGTCCGATACAACCCTACAGCCAGACAAACTACAAATACCGTCAGTGCGCTATGTGCGTGCATCCGCCGGACCTGATGAGGAGATATTCGAGGAGGAGGTGTTTAGCATCCTGTTCCGTAGGTCTGTCCTGCCACGGTGGATTCGTCCGGATAGCCTGGTCTGCATCCGGGCGAGGGTGGACTCCATGGAGCCCACCCTTTATGCGGGTGATCTGATTGTCCTTGATCGCTCACAGACCGAACCGATGGATAGAAAAATATTCATCGTACGTACCAGAGATGGGCTGGTCATCACACGCTTGCAACGAGTAAGGCGTGGCTGGCGGCTGGAGAGCGACAATCCGGACTATCCCATACACCGGATAGGGAAGGAAGACAGTATCATCGGTCGCGTTGCCTGGAATGGACCGTTCGATAGGCAGGCAAATGAATAAGGAACGAAGGTTTATATTAAAAAAAGGAGGCTTAATCATGTCCTTAACCACACATAGCCGGTTGTTGTGCACACTCATTTTTAGTGTGTCCGTGGCGTTTGCCGTGCAAAACGATGAAATTTCCGAATTCCGTCGCGCTGCTGAACAGGGGTATCCCAGTGCCCAAACAGCGCTTGGCATGATGTACTACCTTGGCGAGGGAGTTCCTCAAGACTACGCTGAAGCGGTTGCCTGGTGCCATCGTGCTGCTGAACAGGGAAATGCCAGGGGCCAAATAGAGCTTGGCAGGATGCACTACCATGGCGAGGGAGTTCCTCAAAACTACACTGAAGCGTTTGCTTGGTGCCATCGTGCTGCTGAACAGGGAAATGCCAGGGGCCAAATAGAGCTTGGCAGGATGTACGAAGATGGCCAGGGAGTTCCTAAAGATTACGTCAGCGCGTACATGTATTACAATCTCGCTGTTGCCAAGGGGCAGACAGATGCCCGTGAGCAGCGCGAGGAGCTTGCCACAAAGATGACGGCAGACCAGATTACCGAGGCTCAGCGCCGTGCACGCGATTGGCTTCCAAAGACCTGGGAAGAGCTACAGGATCGGTAATATATCAAAAAAAAGGAGGCTTAAATCATGTCCTTAACCACACATAGCCGGTTGTTGTGCACACTTATTTTTAGTGTGTCCGTGGCGTTTGCCGCGCAAAACGATAGAATTGCGGAATCTGGCTTTAGCCGAAGAGGGAACACTTACACCCGCTAATAAAAAATAGCTACTGGTTTTCCGCCGCACCCGCGCCAAACTTGGCGATGAACAGCCGTTCAACCCCCCTTCCCGAAAACAGCATGAAGCCTATCGCCAGCAGCCACACCACGAAGACACTGCCACTGAATCGGTGCACGTAGATCAGCGCATCAAACCAGACAAAAAACAACACAAGACATAGTTGAATACATAAGAGGTGTTTTACAACCGCCAAAGGCTACATTCAGCTTTAGGATACAGGACACCTACTTGAATATGGAGAATTACACCATGTTGCTTAACTTTGACTCAACTTTTTTGTATGAAGTCCAAGGGGAATTATTAAATCGATTCATTGATGCTCAAACTGTATTAACTATTTCCTAAATACACCAACTCCCTTTCTTGTTTAACTCTTTTTAAGCTGGGTATATTCACGGGCTATTTTTTAGCTAAAAAAGTATAACAGCATTTTAATCCAATATGTTAAATCAATCAGCGATTCCCAAACCAACAAATGAACCGATCAAAGATTACACGCCCGGTTCAGCAGAAAAAGAAAATTTACTAAAAAAATATCAGGAACTAAAAAGCCAGGAAATTGAAATACCACTCATCATCGGTGGTAAGGAAATTCGTAGCAGAAATATAGGAAAATGCGTGATTCCCCATGACCATAAATATGTCTTAGCTACCTTTCACCAGGCGGGTGAAAATGAAGTGCAAATGGCCATCAATGCAACCCAGAATGCATGGAAAGCATGGTCAAAAAAACCATTGTCCGAACGGTCCGAAATTTTCTTGCGAGCAGCCGATCTGCTAGCCGGACCATGGCGAGACACAGTCAATGCTGCGACCATGCTCAATATGAGTAAGAACGTTTTCCAGGCAGAAATAGACTCTGCCTGTGAACTGATTGATTTTTTCCGCTTTAATCCTTGGTATGCCCAAGAATTGGCTACTCATCAGCCTATGTATTCTCCCGAATCAACAAAAAACTCCGTGGAACTGCGACCTTTGGAAGGATTTATCTTTGCTGTTTCACCTTTCAATTTTGCATCTATTGCTGGTAATCTACCCTGCGCACCAGCCCTTATGGGCAATACAGTGTTGTGGAAACCAGCATCTAGTGCCGTATATCCTGCTTATTTCATCATACAACTTTTGCACGAAGCGGGATTGCCCGCGGGGGTTATAAATTTCATCCCAGGAAACGGATCTCAGGTTGGTCCACAGGTCATGAATAGTCCCCTGCTAGCCGGCATCCATTTTACCGGTTCCACAAAGGTGTTCCAAAATATGTGGAAAGAAGTTGGCAAAAATATTCAGCATTATCATAGCTATCCGCGCATCGTTGGGGAAACTGGTGGTAAAAACTTTTGCATTGCCCACGAATCAACCGATATAGATGCACTAGTAACCGCCATGATCCGCGGCGCTTTTGAATACCAGGGACAAAAATGCTCTGCTCTTTCCCGAGCTTACATTCCCACTACAATTTGGGAAAAGGTCAAATCAAAATATCTAACTGAGTTGAATACGGTTAAAATGGGTGATCCTGATGATTTTACCAATTTCATCAACGCCGTCATCGACAGGTCAGCCTATACTTCCATCACTGAATATATCGACTATGCTCAGTCGGCAAATGATGCAGACATTATTTCTGGAGGTGGATATGACGATTCTAAAGGCTACTTCATTGAACCAACCACAATTCTAACCGACAATCCCCATTTTCGCACTATGTGTGAAGAGATCTTTGGCCCTATTTTGACCATTTACCTGTATGCACCAACAGACTGGGAAGACACATTAACGCTGGTAGATTCCACCTCTGCATACGCCCTTACGGGCTGTGTGCTCGCGAAAGATAAGGATGCTATTGTTCAAGCCAAAAATGCCCTGCCCCATTCCGCCGGAAATTTCTACATAAATGACAAACCAACCGGTGCAGTGGTGGGCCAGCAACCTTTTGGTGGCAGTCGGGCATCGGGCACTAATGATAAAGCTGGATCCATGTTCAACTTAGCTCGCTGGGTATCGCAGCGGACGATAAAAGAAAATTTTGATCCACCCCGGGATTACCGGTATCCCTTCATGGCCGAAGATTAAATTTGCCAGTTTTCTCTGAAATATCAAATTTAGAAAGTTTAATAATCCACACTCCGGGGATCGAACACCATTATACTTTACCAAAAAACACTTATGAGTGGATTGAAGATAGCACCGGAAAAATGATAAATAATATTGATTACCTATTATTTGATGACCTTATATCACCTTCAAGAATCGCCAATGAACACAATCAATTGGTTAGAATATTAGAGGCATTCACCGGAGTCGGGAATACGTTACTGATGAAAGATCTCCTAACCGCTGTATTGACCAACAATGATCGTAGGAATGAAATACTCGAAATGTGTAAAGCATTAGATCTTGAAGTGTACGATGCAGAATATTCAATAGATAAAAAAGAACTGTTAGCATTAGGCACTGATGAATTTGCAGACATGTTAATTGCGGGGAGATTTGCAAAAAATCCAGTAAAAACAATTTTTAAGTGGCCCCTACCTAACTTTATTTTTACGCGCGATATTGGTGTGATGGTTGGAGACACCCTTATTCTTACTTGGGCGATGCGAGCAGCGCGCAAAAGGGAAATGTTATTATTTAAATATATCACAACCCATCACCCCTTATTTACCGAAAAAAAAATATATGATTTTCATGTACATCATCCATCACTTGCAATCGAAGGTGGGGATATTATTATTTTTGATGATGAAACGATTTTTATCGGTTTAAGCGAACGTAATTCAGTAGAAGCTATTGATGCTATTTTGCCACTTTGTTTTGCAGAAGGGTTTAAACAGGTGATTATTGTTGACTTGCCAAAACAACGATCCTTTATGCACTTGGATACAATCTTTAACCGGATCAGCAATACAGAAATCTTGGTTTATCCCCCCTTGTACCACCAAAAAGAAATAAAAGGTCGATCATTATCAACTTATACGATACAAAAAGGTCAATCAATTTTTGACACTCCAGCGATTTCTGAATCACTCGCTGAATGCTTGGACAGACTTGGATACAACATGTCCGCAATCTATTGTGGTGGAAGCGAACCCATATTTCAGGAGCGGGAACAATGGTCAGATGGGGCCAATGCTTTTACCATTAGACCAGGAAAGATCATTAGTTATTCCCGTAACGATGAAACATTAACTGAACTAAAAAAAACTGGGTACAACACTGTATCATTCAATCATTTTATTCTAAATCCAGATGACTATATCAAGTCGGAAGAAAAGATAGTATTTACCATTAACAGTACTGAACTTCCAAGGGGTCGTGGTGGCCCAAGATGTCTAACCTTACCTTTGGCCAGAAATTGAGCACAAAGAAGGCGATCATCGCTTTAGGCGGCAACGCCCTGTCACAAAAGGGACAGGCCGGCACCATCTACGAGCAATTTGCCAATTCTCGCGCCAGTTTAAATGAAATAATGGAATTTATCCACCGGGGTTACAACCTCTGCCTTACTCATGGTAACGGTCCCCAGGTGGGCGATGAACTGCTGCGCATGGATCTTACGCACAATACAATCCCACCATTACCCCTGGGTGTCTGCGTTGCCGGAACCCAAGGCACCATTGGTTACATGATCCAGCAATCCTTCCAAAATGCGTTGCGGGAAGCGGGGGTGGATCGAGAAGTTGTTACCCTAATCACCCAGGTTATGGTACACAGCGATGATCCATCCATCACCGACCCAACAAAATACATTGGCAAACGCTACAATGAACAGGACGCAAACAAGATGGCTAAAAAACTAGACTGGACCATCAAAGAACAAGAAAAAGATCAGTGGCGCCGTGTGGTGCCCTCCCCTGACCCTGACTTTGTGATGCATGGACACTCCATCCGCACCTTGGTGGATACCGGTACGATTGTATTGGCTGGCGGTGGCGGTGGTATCCCAGTCTATAATAACAAACATAATAAACTGGAGGGGCTGGATGCAGTTATCGATAAGGATTTGACGGCAGCAAAACTGGGTCGTGTGGTTCAGGCCGAGGAGTATTATAATATAACGGATGTGGACCAGGTCTACCTGAATTACAATCAACCTAACCAGAAACCGATTCATAAGATGTCAGCATCGGAAGTATTAAAATATCAGGCAGAAGGCCATTTTCAAAAAGGGAGCATGGGCCCAAAGATACGGTCAGCTATATATTTCCTGGAGCACTATGGTCAGAAAGTAGTCATCACAAATATCAAGAATGCTCGTGCTGCTCTAGATGGCAAGGCGGGCACAACCATTCTTAAAGACTAAATAATGAAAATACATGAATACCAGGCCAAGGAACTGTTTCGGAAATACGATGTCAGTGTGCCCTTGGGCTTCCCGGCATTTTCCGTGGATGAAGCCTTGACTGCTTACGATAAACTAGATATTGAAACAGCAGTAGTCAAGGCCCAGATTCACGCTGGTGGTCGGGGTAAGGGTGGTGGAATAAAATTGGCCCATTCTCGATCAGAGGTGGGAAATCTGGCCCGTCAAATGCTAGGTATGAATCTCGTCACCCCCCAAACCGGCCCCGAAGGAAAAAAAGTACAGCGTTTATTGATCGAATCCGGTGTAAATATTGCCCGAGAACTTTATGCGGGAATTGTCCTGGATAAACCCAAACGTAAATATGTTTTTATGGCTTCCACAGAAGGCGGTGTGGAAATTGAGAAAGTGGCTGAGGAAACACCAGAAAAGATCATCAAAGAATGGATTGACCATGAGACTGGCCTTACTGCAGACCAGGCAAAAAAACTTGCTCTTTCATTAGAAATGACCAGCGATCAGATCAATTCCGCTGTAAATATTTTTACTGCTCTCTGGCAGGTATTCAATGAATACGATTGTTCCTTGGTCGAAATCAATCCCCTTGTGATAACGGATGACGACAAAGTCATGGCGTTGGATGCGAAAATGAATTTTGACAGTAACGGTCTGTTTCGACATCCGGAACTATTGGCGTACCGAGATGAAACGGAAGAAGACCCGGCGGAACTGGCGGCCAGTAAGTTTAACTTAAATTACATAAAGTTGGATGGAAACGTGGGGTGCATGGTCAATGGAGCCGGATTGGCAATGTCCACCATGGACATTATCAAGATCTATGGAGGTGAACCGGCGAACTTCTTGGATGTAGGTGGTGTGGCCAATGCCGAAACAGTGGCTAACGGTTTTAAAATTATCCTTTCTGATCCCAATGTGAAATCAATATTGATCAACATCTTTGGGGGAATTGTCCGATGTGACCGGGTGGCACAGGGTGTGATCCATGCCATGGAAACTGTGCAGGTCAACATTCCTGTGATTGTAAGACTGGAAGGAACCAATGCAAAACAAGCTACAGATCTTTTAGAAAATTCTCCGCTGGAATTCCTGGTTGCTTCCAATTTATCTGATGCCGCAGAAAAGGCCGTCTCGGCGGCAACGTAAGGTGTACAATGAGCGTTCTGGTTGGTAATGAAACTCGCTTGATCATTCAGGGGATAACTGGTACTGAAGGATCATTCCACGGTGGTCAAATTAAAAAATATGGAACTAATCTGGTCGGAGGTGTCACTCCGGGTAAAGGTGGACAGGAAACATTGGGCGTTCCTGTTTTTAATTCCGTTGTGGAGGCAAAGTCAGCTACAGATTGCAATACCAGTATAATCTTCGTGCCACCTGCCTTTGCGGCTGGAGCGGTGATCGAATCTGCCGAAGCTGGACTTGCATTGGTCATTTGTATCACTGAAGGAATACCCACAGCGGATATGGTGAAAGTGAATGCTAAGATCAGTGCTCTGACTACCCGCTTGGTTGGTCCCAACTGCCCGGGTGTCATTTCACCGGGTAAAGCAAAAGTGGGAATCATGCCGGGATTCATTCATAAACCTGGAACCATAGGAGTTGTATCCCGTTCTGGCACATTGACTTATGAAGCTGTTCACCAGCTGGTAGCAGAGGGGTTGGGTATTTCTACTTCGGCCGGTATCGGCGGTGATCCCATAATCGGTACAACTTTCATTGATATGATGACCCTATTTGCAGATGATGATGAAACAGAAGGTGTTGTCATAATCGGTGAAATCGGCGGCACGGCTGAAGAAGAAGTGGCCCAATGGGTCATGGATAATAACTTCGACAAACCTGTTGTGGCGTTCATCGCTGGGCAAACTGCACCACCGGGACGACGAATGGGTCATGCCGGTGCTATTATTGCCGATGGCAAAGGCACAGCTGCAGAAAAAGTAGCCGCACTGCAAGCGATTGGAATTTCAGTTGTCAAAAGCCCAGCGGAAATTGGGAGTACCATGAAAACTATTTTGTATAACAATATGTAATCATTACAAGAGCAAATCGTGAATAATAAAACATTAGCAATCATTAAACCAGATGCAGTAAGCAATGGCCATATGGGCAAGATCATTGATCGTATTATTTCTGCCGGATTCAAAATAAAAGCGGCACGTTTTATGCATTTAACCCGCGAGCAGGCTGAAGGCTTTTATGCTGTTCATAAAGAACGTCCGTTTTATAATGATCTGGTTGCTTTTATGACCTCAGGGCCCTGTTTACCAATGGCACTGGAAAAAGATGATGCCGTATTAAAATTTCGTAAATTGATAGGTGTAACAAATCCAGCTGAAGCGAAAATAGGGACTATTCGCAAGGATTTTGCTGAAAATATCCAGAACAATGCAGTGCATGGATCTGACTCAAATAAGAATGCTGAAAAAGAAATTGCATTTTTCTACGCTGATAATGAAATTCTTGATTATTAATTTGGAAACAAAATCTGGTAAATAAATCAACCTACTACATATTTTACTTGGATCGGATCTTTGATGTTGTTTCTGACCATCTACAATTTTGGTTGGTGCATTATTTATCAATTGGCAAATTCTTCGGCATGCAGGACATAAAGATAGGCGATCCATTTTTTGATGTGCGGTTTATAATTAGAAGGTAACAGTCAAGAAAAAATTAAACGGCTACTTGTTGATGCGAGGATAAGGGAGTGGTGTCAAAGGCAGCCACAGATCCACTACAAGATTAAAGATGATAAGAGTTACAGCACTGCCCCTGCGAAATTATTGTAATGGGTGATTCTTATGCGAACTAAGACATCAATAGTTTTAGGCAACACCCTCCGATAGATATTTTTCCGTCCAAATTCACTCTCTTTCCAGAATTATACACCTTTTTCCCCCTAATTCGCGTCATTATATATGAATGAATGAGTGAAGAGGCACTTTCTGGAGGCATCCGGTGAATGCTTGATTAAAGATGGTTACGATGCATATATTCAAAAAACATATTTTCAAGAAACAGATGAAGTTTGATTAGGGTTCGTGTAGTTAGCTACAATAAAAGAACAGGCGGCAAAGAAAGTTACTAAAACATTAGCAACAGCACGTGGTTTGGAGACTTGGATCAACCAGGTGCGTATTGAGAAAATAAAATAGTTTAGGAGGTAATATAATGGATTCGATGAAAATCTACTTTGATGGTAGGGATATACTGCGGTCACCTCGTATTGCATTAAGTGGCAAAAAGATTCTTGTATTTATGCAGGCCTTGTTAGTGGGATATGCTGATTATCTTATTACAACCTATTTATCTTTTGCCCTAGGTGGATATACGTTTTCGGAGATATGGTCAAAATATGGACTTTATCCCTGTTTGATCGGTAATCCAGCACCGTGGTATGCCCAGGCTTTATATTGGCTGGGGGTTGTTGTTCTGTTTCTGGCAATAAATTTCGGTTGTACTGCAGTTTCCAGAATAACGTACAAACAACTTAAAGGCGATGAATTTTATTCTTCTGGGGATGCGTGGTCATTTGTCAAGAAACATTGGCATCCGGTAGTTTTCACAGCTTTAACATTTATTATTATCCTGGCATTTTTCTTTGGATTGGCGGCGATTTTTGCATTGTTGGGTAAAATTCCTTACGTTGGGGAATTCTTATTTGTTATCCCTTATCTGTTATTTTTCTTCGGATCTGTTTTCACCATTTACACCGGAATTGTTTTTGCTGTATCATTTATCTATACTCCAGCTATCATTGGTGTTTATGAAGAAGATACCATGGGTACAGTTTTCAACTCATATTCCATCACCTGGTCCCAGCCATGGCGGATAATATTTTATCATTTTATTCTACTTCCAATTGGCAGTGTAGGAGTTTATATATTGGTCAAAGCGTGGACTGCTGCTTATGGTCTGATTCACAACATATTCGGCAGTGATTGGTTCATGAGTACGAAATTGGCTAACGTAGTCGCCTATGCCGAAAATATTGTATACCCAGCTGTATTCCATAATATGAGTATAGCCTGCAGTGGGGGACGATGCTATGTTATATGTAGCGGCAGTTGTACTGTTGTAGGCGTTGATCTTTCCACAATCAGCGGAACAGAATCAATTGCCGGTGTAATACTGGCACTATTTCTAATATTGATCGGATTATCTGTCCTTGCGTATGGTTTATCAATCCTTTCTGTTGGGGAAACACTTATGTTTGTTATTTTCAAGATGAAGTCTGATAACGACAATGTATTGGAACGTAAAGATGAAGATGATTTGGATGAAAAGGAAGACAAAAAGTTACCTAGTGGTGCAGAGCCTGAGTCTCAGAATCGTGATGCCCAAGAAACAGAAGAAAAGGACACAGAATAACAGGGTAGTGTCCCCTTAAATATTCTTGTTTACTAACAGTGATAAGAAGTACTTTCACGATCTTAAATGAAGATTTTTCGTTCTGAATTACATGCAGGATTAAAAAACAAGTTATTTGAAATTCCCGGCAATTCATTAGCACTGGAAAATATTGCGTTTACATCTGATAAAATTGTCTGTACTCTCAATTCCGAACAGGTTCACCACGGTTTTCTATTACATGGAAAAATGCAGATATCCACGCTGGAACAATGTGACCGTTGTCTGATAGACTTTGAATTTCCTCAGGATATTAATATGTCTTTTTTGTTGGCAGATAATCTGGAATTGATTAGTGATGATCAAACGGTTTTGTTTTACAATGACCAGAATGAGACAGTTGATATGGGATCGGTTATATCTGAAAAGATCCTGCTCGAAAGACCAATAAAACATTTGTGCAAAAAACAGTGCAAAGGGTTATGCTCTTCCTGCGGGTGCAACTTTAATGAGAAGGATTGCAACTGCACGAATGAGTTGACCGATGACCGCTGGGACAAATTGCGTAGTTAGAACTGAATACATTAAAATTTTTGGAGTATTTATGGCTTTACCAAAAACCAGACAATCAAAAGCCCGGGGGAGAAAGCGCCGGACGCATTACAAGGCCAGTCACAGACAAACGGCCACTTGCGCTCAATGCGGTCAACCAAAAATGTCTCACCGAGCATGTCCTAACTGCGGATATTATCGTGGTCGTCCTGTTGTTTCTGTAACGGAGTAAACCCTTTCTATGAAAATTGCGCTCGATGCCATGGGGGGTGATTTGGCTCCCGATGCGACTGTACATGGTGCCATAGAAGCTGTCCAATCTGAAGAATCATTGGAAGTGTTTCTAGTAGGGAATGAATCTTTAATTAAAGAAATTTTACCGTCCTCTATCACAAAACATCTCCATATCCACCCCACTACACAAGTAGTTACAATGCAGGACAATGGGTCAAAAGTTTTCAAAGAAAAACCGGATTCATCGTTGGTAAAAGGAATTGGACTGTTGAAGAACGGTGTCGTTGATGGATTTGTTAGCGCTGGACACACGGGTGCGGTTTTATCTACAGCCACGCTTAATCTAGGTCGAGTTAAAGGTGCCAGGCGACCGGCATTGGGCGCTTATATTCCGACGGAAAAAGGAGGGAAAATTTTATGTGATGTGGGGGCTAACCCCGATGCAAATTCTCATCATTTGATGCAGTTTGCTGTTATGGCCTCTATCTACCTTGACCACGTAGAAGGTATAAAAAACCCCAAAATCGGATTGATCAATATCGGTGCTGAACCCGGGAAAGGCAGTGTACTATACCGGGAGACATTTGAACTATTTGAGAATAAGTTCGCAGCATTTGTAGGTAACGTAGAAGGGCGGAATATTTTAACCACCGACGCGGATGTTATTATTTGCGATGGTTTCGTGGGTAACACCATCATCAAATTTGCGGAAGGTTGGATAAACTTATTGTCAGAACAAATAAAATTTAAGATCAACCAGAAATTTTCTTATAAAGTAGCGGCAAAAATTCTGGTTCCGGTTTTGGATGAAATATCCAGCCAGTATGATTATGAAGAACATGGGGGCTCCCCCCTGCTGGGTGTAAATGGTGTATGTATTATTGCTCACGGAAGTTCAAATGCAAAAGCCATTAAAAATTCAATACTGGCGGCAAAAAAATGTATTTCTAAACAATTAGTAGCGGATATTCAATATGGTTTAGCTAAACATAAAGAGGGTTCGAATTGAACGCTCAAATCACAGCGACCAGTCGTTATCTTCCGGAGCGTATCCTGACCAATGCTGAACTAGAGAAAATGGTTGATACAACAGATGAATGGATCCGCAGCCGAACCGGTATTAAGCAACGGCACTTGGTTGCCAAAGGCGAAGCCACCTCCGATATGGCTAGCAAAATCGGAAAACAATTGTTGCACCGGTCCGGATTGAAACCGGAACAAATTGACATAATCATTGTCGCTACTAGTACGCCGGATTACGTAGTAGTATCAACAGCAGCGCTGGTTCAAAATAAAATTGGTGCAGTCAATGCCTGGGGGTTTGATATCGTGGCCGCCTGTACCGGCTTTGTTTATGCATTGGAAACTGGAGCTAAAATGATCGAGTCTGGCCGTTATAAACATGTGATGGTCATCGGCGCTGATACCATGAGTTCAATCATTGATTATACGGATAGAAATACATGTGTGATTTTTGGCGATGGTGGTGGTGGTGTAATTTTAGAACCGAGTACTAATAGCAGTGGAATAATCGACTCCTTATTGCATACAGATGGGAGCGGTTGCGAATACTTAACTGTTCCTGCTGGAGGTAGCCTCTACCCGGCATCAATCGATACTGTAAATAAGAGAATGCATTATGTTTATCAGGATGGGAAAACTGTATTCAAATTTGCTGTAAAACACATGGCTGAAGTTAGTAAAAATATTCTGGATAAAAATGGATTGACTGGTAAAGATATTAAGTTATTTATACCCCACCAGGCAAATAAACGGATTATTGACGCAGCTGCTGAACGGTGCGGGTTAAGTGCAGAACAAGTATTAATCAATATCAACAAATACGGGAATACAACCGCCGGTACAATTCCAATCGGTATTGATAATGCTGTTGAAGACGATCGTTTGCAGGATGGCAATTTGCTTTTGATCGCCGCGTTTGGTGGCGGATTTACCTGGGGAAGTATGCTAATTCGATGGGGTAAATTAAGGTGAGTTTAGCTTTTCTATGTCCCGGACAAGGATCGCAAAAAGTGGGGATGGGACAGGATCTTTATGATCATTCTGATTTAGCTAAAAATTACTTTACCCAAGCAAATGATATTTTAAACTACGATATTAAGTCGATCATGTTTGAAGGACCGGAGGAATCATTAAAACAAACGCGATCCACACAACCGGCTTTATTTATCGTCTCAGTTATTATAGGGACATTATTAATGGAAAGCACCAAGAAACCAGCAGCAGCAGCAGGACACAGCTTAGGAGAATATTCAGCTTATACCCTTTCCGGAGCAATTGACTTTTCCAGCGGACTGCAATTGGTTAAAGTTCGTGCGGAATATATGCAGCGCGCGGGGGCAGAGCAACCTGGAACCATGGCAGCAATTATAGGGTTAGATGAGCCCATCTTAAAAGAAATATTAAATGATATTAATGGGATGGTGGTTGCAGCAAATTTTAATGCTCCGGGACAGATCGTTATTTCCGGGGAAATTGAGGCTGTAGATAAAGCAATGGACTTGTGCAAAAAAGCCGGTGCCAAAATGACTGTACAACTAAACGTTAGCGGTGCTTTTCATTCACCCTTGATGAGTAGCGCACGGGAACCACTTGCAGAAATGGTAAATTCCATCGAAATTAATGATTCTATATACCCAATTTATACAAATGTTGCTGCTGAACCTGTCTCCAGTGCAAATGCGATTCGCACGGCAATGGTTGCTCAACTTGAAAACCCAGTTTTATGGAATCAAACAATCACCCGCATGGCTGCAGACAATATCACGTCTTTTATAGAAGTGGGAACGGGTCGGGTACTCCAAGGTTTGTGTAGGCGGATCGACCGCAAACTGAAAACCAGATGCATAGGAAGCTGGGAGCAATTATCAAATGTATAATTTGACGAATAAAGTCGCATTAGTTACCGGAGCTTCACGTGGTATCGGCAAAGCCACTGCCGAATATTTAGCCAATGCCGGAGCACACGTGGTATGTGTCAGCCGCAATGCTGATGAGGTAAACGCAGTCGCCAAAACACTGCCGCAAGCATCTGCTCAAGCCTGCGATATTTCGTCCCTGGCTGGTTTTACAGATTTGGTCGACGCGGTAGTAAAGACACAGGGTCAATTGAATATCCTGATAAACAATGCTGGCATCACCCGTGACGGATTGGTTCTGCGCATGAAAGAAGACGACTGGCAAGCCGTTTTAAACACCAACCTTACAGGCGCGTTTAACGGTATAAAAGCTGTCGCCAAACAAATGATGAAGCAGAAATCAGGTCGGATTATCAATATATCTTCCATAGTGGGGTTAATCGGTAATGCCGGCCAAGCAAATTATACAGCTGCCAAAGCCGGATTGATCGGTTTGACGAAAGCGACTGCAAAAGAATTAGCCCCCAGGGGCATTACCGTAAATTGCATCGCACCAGGGTATATTTCTACCGACATGACCAATAAATTAAGCGATGCAATCAAAGAAGATCTTATCAAACAAATACCGCTGGGCCGTATTGGAAACCCGAATGATATAGCACATATGGTATTATTCCTTGCCGCGGAAGAGTCTGGGTATATTACCGGTCAAACATTTACGGTCGATGGCGGTATGGTAATGATTTAACAAGGAGAAACACATGTCAGAGACAATCGATAAAGTAAAAGAAGTCGTCATGGACAAACTCGGTGTTGAAGAGAGTCAAATCAGCACTGATGCACATTTCATCGATGATTTAGGCGCAGATTCGCTAGATACAGTGGAGTTGATTATGCAGCTGGAAGAAGAATTTGGTATAGAGATTCCAGATGAAGATGCCGAAACGATCACTACAGTCGGAGTAGCTGTAGAGTATATAGACAGCAAAAAATAAGATCATGTCAAAACGTCGTGTAGTGATAAGCGGCATGGGTGTTCTAGCACCCAATGGAAATTCCGTTTCAGATTTCTGGTCGGCCCTGCTTGCAGGGCAAAGCGGCATACAGAAAATCACTTGTTTCGATACAGCAGATTTCAGTGTAAAAATTGCCGGTGAATTATCCGGTTTTAATGCAAAAGATCATTTTGACCAGAAAAAGCTGCGCAAATTAGATGCGTTTTCTGTTTACGCATTGGTAACAGCTAAAGAAGCACTTACACAATCGGCATTGGATCTAAAAAAGGTCAATACGGAGTCGGCTGGAGTTATTATCGGTAGTGGTGTAGGTGGTATACAAACGTTGGAAGAGCAGTATATGATTCAACACACCAAGGGACCACGTCGGGTGTCACCCTATTTCGTACCCAAAATGATTGCCAATATTGCTGCCGCTCAGATTGCCATAGAACATGGCCTACAGGGTGCGAATTACACGGTCGTATCAGCTTGTTCGTCTTCTTCCGATGCAATTGGACAGGCATTCCGTAAAATTCAATACGGTGAAGCGGACATTATGATCGCCGGTGGTAGTGAGGCTTCAGTGACACCCATGACCATTTCCGGTTTTGGAAATATGAAGGCGTTGTCCGCTACCCATAATGATGAGCCGGAAAAAGCCAGTCGCCCTTTTGATATGCATCGCGATGGTTTTGTCTTAGGTGAAGGTGCCGGGATGTTGGTTTTAGAAGCGCTGGATCATGCGAAAGACCGAAGCGCCGATATTTTGGCTGAAATTAAAGGCTACGGTGCTACAGATGATGCGTTTCATATTACCCATCCGGCAGCAGGCGGTGCCGGAGCAGTTAGAGCCATTGCCATGGCTTTACAGGATGCTGGGTTAGATCCTTCCGATATCGATTACATTAACGCTCATGGTACGTCCACACCATTTAATGATAAATCAGAGACAGCAGCTATTAGGACCGTTTTTGGCGAATACGCCGATAGTTTAAAAGTTAGTTCAACCAAATCCATGACCGGGCACTTGCTTGGAGCTAGCGGAGCTATTGCCACCATTGCTTGTGTAAAGGTTCTTCAAGAAGATAAAATACCCCCCACGATTAATTATATCACTCCCGACTCAGAATGTAACTTAGATTATGTGCCCAATAAAGCTCAGAAACATACGTGTAATACAGTACTCTTAAATGCTTTTGGTTTCGGCGGTCATAATGCAGTACTTGCTTTGAGTGCCTGGGAAAATTAACGTGTCAGCCCTAAAATTTCTCCAGAAGCTATTTATAAAAAAATCATATCCCTTTTCTGAACTCGAACAACAACTCAATTACAAATTTAATGATAACGCAAACTTGTCTCAGGCGTTTACCCATCGTTCTGTAAGTTCTGATCCAAAATACAACTATGAACGGTTAGAATTTCTTGGGGATGCTGTCATTGAAGTTATAGTTTCAGAAGCATTAATGGCCGAGTTCCCGGAAGGGGATGAAGGGATATTAACACAAAAACGATCAGCGCTGGTCCAACGGTCATTCCTTGCTGCCATGGGCTCAACTCTAAATTTACTGGACCATTTTAACGTTGAACCTACAGTCAACCTGCAAAGTAACAAGGTTGCGACAAAACAACTTGCCAACCTTTTCGAATCATTAATTGGGGCAATATATTTGGACGGTGGAATGGAACCGGCCCGCAAAGTGATTATGAATACTATTTGGCAAAATCGTAGAAAAGCATGGAAAACGGTTAACTACAAGGGGCAATTAATCGAATACTGTCATACTAAAAATATTGATACTCCAAAATTTTTCATTTCCAATGTATCCGGCCCAGACCATCAAAAAATGTTTGAAATTCGTGTAAAAATCGGAGATAAAACATTTCCATCAGGGATTGGTATGGAGAAAAAATCCGCTGAACAATCCGCGGCGCAAAATGCCTTAGATATACTGCAGTCTTAAGCGTTAAAGTCTTTGATCTGATCCCTAATTTTTGCCGCCAACTCGTACTCTTCTTCCTGAATAGCTTCCTCCAACCGTTTTTGTAATGAGTGCAATGATGGAACCCAGTCTGATTCATCACTGCCGTTTTCTTCTTCTTCACCTATATCGGGCATCATACTTGCTTCCATCATCACTGCATCAGCCACCAGAATAGGTGCTTGCAAACGCAAAGCAACTGCCAATGCATCGCTGGGTCTGGAATCGACAGAACAATTTCCGATTTGATCAGAAATGATCTCTAAAACAGCATAAAAAACACCATCTTTTAATTCCGTAATTTTTACATTGTTCAGTATACCATTGATCTCCTTAATCACATTTCCCACCAGGTCATGGGTCAATGGTCGGGGCGGCTCTATGTACTCCAAAGCCAGAGCAATGGACTGCGCTTCAAAGGAACCAACGATAACGGGTAGCACCCGCTCTCCTTCTATTTCTTTTAGAATGACCGCATAGCTCCTACTCGGCGGATGAAATGAAATTTTCTGAACTTTGACAGGAATCATAACTTAATTTGCCCGTTGTAAATATAGGTTGCCATTTAAACCGCAGACAATACCTTTCTTTTCAAGATTGGGATAATTTATCTTTTAAATACTTAATCGGTTTAACGGGAGTAGGGTCAGCCCCATGCAAAATAGCACACCAATAGCTTAACCAGTCCCCAAAATTGATTAAATGCAGAAATCGTACATTAGCATTTGACCCATCGACTGCAATGACGTGTTGACGAACATTTTTTTCAGCAATAAGCTCATAAGTAAACCGTTGACGCAATTTAATCCGCTCATGGTCTTCAGTATCTTCTATCCACAACACACTCAAATGATCAAAAATGTTACTATTATTTTCCCACCCGACGATTTCGTTATGGTTCATTTCCGGTAACTCATTGTGATAGGCCAGCATATCAGCATTTTCACAAAATTGTCCTTTTAATCGTAATGCCGCAACTGCTGTGGAATCAGTTGTGCCGTATATAATAGGAATTGAATTATAAATAGCGTTGGCCAATGTATAAGTAGGATTTTCATTATCCTTTTGATTATACAAATCACGTTTTTCTTTAAGGAAGGCTATACTTTCATTTATATCAGTTAAAGCAGCAGCACTGATTAATCCCTGACTAAAAAAATGTAACAATAGCGGGACCAGCGAATAAGCCAAGGCAGCCCTTGGTTGAAGTCCATCGGGGATCTTAATTAAATCACAATTCTGCTCTAACAATTTTTCCGCTAATGTTCCGCCGGTTGATATACCACAGATTTGTGCTCCTTTTAATGTAGCATCATCAAGTGCAGCGAGAGATTCTTCCGTATTACCGGAATAAGATGAACAAACGACCATTGTACGGTTGTTGACCCAATTTGGTACACGATAATTACGGGTGACAATAATCGGAACCTTACATTCCCCCGCTGTTAAAACCCGGGAAACATCTCCGCCGATAGCGGATCCGCCCATACCGGCCACAACTATGTTTTGAACTGCATCAAACTTACTTTTGGGTGCATAGCGTTGACCAATTGTTAAGGCATCTGCCAAATGATCAGGAAAATCATAAATTGCTACCCCCATATTTTCTCGATCTAATTCTTTTTTGCTCATCAGTATGTTCTATTCAATATCATTTCGGTGAATTGATTAAAAATAATTTTGTGATTTTGATCTAAAACGGCTATGGCCGATTTTGCTTTATGGATCAATTCATCTGCTATTTCAAATGCTTGATCTTGAACGCCAGTTTCTACAAAAAAAACTCGCAGTTTATTTAATTGTTCACCGACATCATCGGAAGTGTTGATACAATCTTCCCAGCCATCATGGCTGCGAGCCAGAATGGTCAAGATAGTCTGTTTTCCGGCAGACACATCACTGCCTAAGCTTTTGCCCATGATTTCTTCATCACTATAAATTTCCAATAAATCATCCTGGACTTGAAATGCTTTGCCCAGGAGTATCCCATAATCGCGCAAGTGTGCACAAATCTCATCATTCTGTTTGCCGAGTATCGCACCTAATTCAGCACAAAGACCTAATAAGGCACCTGTTTTTTTCTCTACCATAGCTAAATATCCATCAAGGGACACTAATTTTTCTGCTTCAAACTGCAGATCAAAGGCCTGACCTTCACAAAGGTTGATTGCTGCTCGATTATACGCATAGATCGCTGCAGATGCATGCTCTTGCACACGCCCAATTAGTATTTGCCCCAAAGTAAATATGCTGTCACCGGCTAATATGGCAGATGACAAGCCAAATTGTTTATGTACTGTCGGTTGACCGTGGCGGGTTTCATCACCATCCATAATATCATCATGGATCAGTGTAAAATTATGAAGCAACTCTACCGCCGCCCCTGCTTTCATCAGATCTTCAGGATTCGCTTTGAATTCTCGACCGGACAGGTGCACCAGGACCGGCCTTAATCGTTTTCCTTTACCATTCAGTACAAAACGTAGCGGCTTATACAAATAGGTAGGTTCGGCGGGAAGATCTAATTGACAAAGATAGTGATCTGTTTCCGATCGGATAAATTTGACCAGTTCAACAAATGAATTAGTATCTGACATCCAGTTGTAGTACTCCAAATTCTGATAATTTATTTAATACTAGTTCTTTGATCGCCAGCATACGTTTTGTTGAATTCGCTTCGAAACGGCACACAATCACCGGTTGGGTATTGGATGCACGGACCAACCCCCAGCCATCTCCAAAATGGATTCTTACACCGTCAACAGTAATGCAATCGTAGTGTGCTGTGAAGTATTCCACTGCATCGTTGGCAATACGGAATTTTTCTTCATCATTTTCCGCTTCCATCCGTATTTCAGGAGTCGCATAATACTGAGGCAGTGCCTGGCGCAGAGCAGATAGAGATTGCTCACCGCGGGAAAGGGTTTGCACAATGCGGGCGGCAACATAAATAGCATCATCATAGCCGTAATAATCATCAGCAAAAAAGATATGACCACTCATTTCTCCACCAAAACGACAGCCAAGTTCAACCATTTTTTGTTTGATCAATGAGTGGCCCGTCTTCCACATAACCGGTTTTCCACCGTGGTGAATGATCATCTCTTTTAACGCTTGGGAGCATTTTACATCAAACAGAATTTCATCACCTTCTTTCTGAATTACTTCCGGAAGGAACAAAGCCATCAATTGATCAGCCCAGACAATCTCGCCAGTTTCATCCACCACTCCGATCCGATCTGCATCGCCATCAAAGGCTACACCAATATCGTATTGCCCAGTGCCCATGACTGCAATCAGATCTGTCAGATTTTCTCTGACTGTAGGATCAGGATGGTGATTGGGAAAGGTACCATCAATATCGCAGTAGAGTTCAGTCAGTTCTACATTTATTTGTTTAAAAATATGTGGAGCTATTATGGCCCCGGAGGCATTACCACAGTCCATTACCACTTTCAAGGGCCGCTCAATGCTGATTTTATCCAAAATCATTAGCGCGTAAGTGTCCAGCAGTTTATGTTGCACCTCTCTTCCGATTCCTGTTTCATAATCGCTGTTTTCGATAATCTTGCGGATATTCTGGATCTGGTGTCCGTAGACCGCTTTGTGCTCCAACGACATTTTGAAACCATTGAACTCTGGAGGATTATGGGAACCAGTGATCTGAACAGCACCGAAGACACCCAACTCGAACATACTGAAATAGTTTACCGGTGTAGGTAAAATACCAATAGATACTACATCCACTCCTGTTGCCAATACGCCGGTTTTAAATTGTTCGATCAGATCAGGAGTTGTGAGCCTTACATCACCGCTTAAACTAATCTCCTGACCACCGGCCCGTTTTACAAAAGTACCAAATCCACGACCTAAATTTTCCACAACATCGGCTGGAAAATCTTCCGCTACTCTTCCCCGAATATCATATTCTCTAAAAATATATTTATTTAACATGGCCTGCGGTGTCTTGTGTTAAAAGAAAAATAATAAAATTAATGTTATAGAAATTACAGACATTCAATTTCAGATAATAATTATTCATGATATTGATCAATAAATTTGGAACCAGTCGCTTAATTTAATTGATCAGTCCTAAATGTCATTATTAATCATGATTTATTTTCTGATAAGTGGACAAACTCGAAAGAAAACTAAATATATCAAATTTAAGTAGTACAAAAAATTGGTCGACTTAGTCAAAAGAGTTGTTTAGGTTGAAGGGTTCTTTTGACTAAGTTGAATGAAGATTGCTGCATTTTATTAAAAAAGTAAAAACAACAAACAATAAATGATGGAGATATTATGAAAAATGGCTTGCCCTTAATTATTTTAATAATCTCATTAGTTTTTACTTCTTGTGAGGAGAGAACTTCTTTTTCAAACACAATTAATTCTGATATTAAACAAATAAACAAACTAACTGATAGCAAGGTTTTGCTGTCTAGCGAGATGTTCATTGAAGCATTATCTGATAGTGGGTCTTTTTTAGTATTAGATCCTTTTGAATTGATAAAGATTGATACCGCTTTGATATTAAAAGTGATTAATGATTCACATTCTTTGTCAAAAAACGATTCAGATAAATTAGATCAACAGTCCGATTCTATACATCAGATGGTGAAACTTACTTCTAATCCAAAAAATTGGAATATAGTGGAAGAAAGCGAAGTCTATAGAATTGTAGATGAACAGAATATTGTATATAAGTTCGGTTTTGTTACACTTATCCCAAAAAAAATAATATATGACTTCACCCACTATGATGATACAACAACTGTGTTAACTGTATTTAGTGGCTCTTTAAAAAATGTATATTATATCCCTAAAGAAATTTCAGATTCCTTACAAAAGGATAGAAGCGAAGAAGAAGACAATGGTTGTGTAATCCCTTGGCTTAAATGCTTGGAAGCAGTTCGTATAGAGTTCGCAAAGTGTGTAGCAGATATAAACACACAGACCTTAGCATGCATGGCAAGACGCCAATGCGGTGTAGTATCTTGCTTTTATCATTATAAAGTATGTCTTATAGAGAATTATGATGAGCACCATGATTTAAGTTTTATTCATGCTGCTTGTGCTTTGTGTCATCTTCTTGGAATCTCCTGCCCTTGATAGTTAGTTAATGTGAAAACTAAAATAATATATTTACTAATCTTTATGACGGGCCTTCTTTTAGGGACAATTATAACACGATATTATTTTAATAATTTCATTTTAGAAGTTGCGTTTCTCGAGAAAGTTGGTATGGTCTCTGTTGACAAAAGAATACTAAACTTATTACACAATAAAAAACATGAGCGGGCGATAACACTATTTGAAAAAAAAGTAAATTTAGAAATACTTGGCTTGGAAACAGAATGGTTAATAAGAGGAGATTCAATGCATAGAAGTATTCTTTACCCTACTTTTATTGATACAAATAAAGCTATCGGAAATTAACAGCGAGCCCTGGAATTGGTCAAAGAAGAGCGCGCCAAATCCGCCGATCAGAAAGGCTAATACGATCGCAGTTTTATTGTACTGCTGGATGTTATACTCATTCTGAAACAGAAGAAGCTTTATACATTTAGGTCACTTTTTAACTCGGATTGCACAGCATTTTATCTCCTTATGGTTACCCAGAAGGGTTGTGTTATATTATGATGCATCGAAAAGGTATATCACCCTAACAGAGAAAATTTAGGAAAACCATTAGACAATATAATTTTTTAATTCATCACAATTATTTAACCAACGTCAATTTTTGAGTTTGATATCGGCCATTGTATTGCAATCGTACGAAGTAAATACCACTGGACAATTGATCACTACGCCAAACAAAATTGTGGTTGCCTGGTTCTAGGAATTGATTCATTATTGTATCCACCCATCTACCTTTTATATCCAATACTTCCAAATATGTATTGTTATCAGATTTTAATCTATTTGATCCGATTTCATTTTGGGGAATATTAAAAATAATATTTGTCATTGAATTAAATGGATTTGGGTAAATTGACGTAATATAAAAATCATCTATAATTATTCCAGTTTGGATACCCAATTCTACTTGCTGATCTATCCACGCTAATCGCTCAGTAATCCAGTCTTTCAAATATTCAATTTCATTAATATATGATCCACCAACATAGGCATTGGGCCATATATACCGATCCAAGATTGGCCACCGCTGGAAATTACGTGCTTGGGCTTCAGCAATTAAGGTGGTGGCTGAATCAATTTTATTCATTATATGATCTTCTAAAAATACAGATTGCCGCAGTTCCAGCCACCGCTGGTAAAAAGCATTTTTAAATATGTCATCTGCCCAAATTCGATACCACCAAAATGGTATTTTATATGAATCACCAGTTAAATCAACATCCATTTGCCACCCAACTGTCTCCCACCCTGCATAGTAATCTGCATTGCCAAAAGCTAGGTTGTAATCCCAGATAGGACCCATAGTCAACCGGCCATCTTCGCTGTCTTTGTCCTTGTACATAAATGCACTAAGCCGGTAAGCATCTACATTTTTAGAAATTTCACTCATTAATGATACATCAATAAATGATTCCAGGTTCACATATGAATAATAACCGGTTGTCATACCGGTGTAATTTGGTCTGGCCATCACGATTTCAAATGCATCGATAAAATTCATGATATAATTTCTCTGCTCATCTACAATATCATCCGGTTTAGGATAATGATATTGATACCAAACTCCTTCATATTCGGGTAAGGACGCATCTGACCACCAGCCAGCGTTATTTTCACCGTCCCATTTGTCTATTTTAAGAATGTAACCACCGGTCAGGTCATCACCGGTCGTTTCATCCTGATCCAATCTGGCTATATCAACTCGGTTATCGTCCCGCTTTATTTTCTCCATAAAAATGTACAGTCCTTTGTAATCATCGTTTATCACAACTTCACAGAATCGTGTGCGGCTTGCATAACGGCCCATATCCAACGCCAAATTATACGCTAAATAATTGCGAATGAGTGATTTATCACTATAAGGAGCATAGAGGATCCAATCATTCTCTTCCGGCATACCCAATATAGAAACATTTAAGTTTTCGCCATCAGGGTCTTGGGTTTCCAAGGCGTACTGTTTCTTGGGAAAGGTCTGTGAAGATGATCCCCTTATTTCAATATTAATATGTCCGTCATAACCATTAAAAGGATCATTAATATTGTTTATATCATTTTCGTTATCAATAATACCCATATGGGCATCAATCCTGGGATCATTGAGGATTTCTTGTCCATAAGTATCAATAACCACTATGGGGAGATTGGATTCAGTAAAGCAAATAGGAGTTGAAAACCAACTGGGGGTGGGTCCGTAATAAGTGGCGGTATCTGTGATGCAAAACGAAAGATATAAATTACTGGTCATATCCGATGAACTACTGCCCACATTATGGACCTGGGCCGCTAAGACATTCTCTCCCGGCGTTAGAATAGAGTCTAAAATTGAAGAAGGAATAGTGTGTCCTTCCGGTATTCCACCCGAATACATAACAGCTTCATGTTCGATATTGGCTAGTCCATCAAAAGTTATAAAGTCACCAGGATTCCCCATGTTAAAGGAACGACCAATCTCTAACCCATTCAAGTAAGCTACAAATCCATCATCGTAATCAACGTGTATAATTGCTTGGACTAACTTACTGGGATCAGAAATGTTAAATGTGTGGCGCATATATACAGAAATAGCCGGGTCAATTTCCGTATTGTCATCCTCATCGCCGTAACCTATTCCTCCAGGACCAATCAACCAGGAACTATCATCAAACCCTTGATTATGCCAGTTTGCTGGAGGTTCAGTTACCGGTACGATATAGGACCAATTATTATACGGGTAAACGGCAGTCTCCCAATGATCCTGGGGAAAAATAATAGACGATGCGATACATAAAATGATAAAAAAATTTTGCATATTTCTACAACCAATTTAAATACACTGTTTACTCGCTGCTACCATTTACCTTTAATAATTAATTTAGGTTATTACGTTCCAATCTATATTTTGTTGGGATCAGATCAAAGAATAAATATTGAGATTAGCAATGGGTTATTCTTCAGCTAAATAAAACGTTAAGTAAGACAATTAAGATAATTCAACTCTTGATAGAATATAATATATGTAGCATCGTTTATTCATGGGGGTAGGATTCACGACTATCGAAGCGTTTTCCTGTTTACGGCTATCCTGGTTTGGTGTCTCCGTTATATTGTCAGGTAGATACACTCATTTTTGTGTAATAGGACTCGGTTAATGAAGAACCAGATGCCTAAAATGACGACCACAGTTGTTTATACTGCATCCAATGCAGCTTGCAACCAATCGTTCACCTGCTGGGTCAAGGAGCCCAAATCATCCCGGCCCGTAATCGCCAGCAATTTTTCTGCGTTTATCGCCGATAGGGTCACAGTTCCGTCCTCATTTTCCCACAGGGTCACGTTACAGGGCAATAGTAGGCCAATTTCCAGCTCTGTAGACAAAACCTGGAAAGCCGAGGGTGGATGGCAAGCACCAAGGATTTTGTAGCGGCGAAAGGGCTGGCCTAGTTTTTTCTGTAGCGTTTCATCCACCATAATTTCCGTAAGTACGCCAAATCCCTGTTCCTGCAGCGTTTCCCGGATCGCCTGTTCTACGGCTTCAAAAGAACGCGCTATCGTTCTTTGGTAACCATAATGCATTATGATTCCTTATCTTTCTTTTTGGGCCAGTTCTAGGTCAAACCGATCAGGTTACTATTCGTGGTTCTATTCAGCGACGCACCCGTCAGGGTGGCAATCACCCCCACAAAACCGTTGAACAGGACACCTGTCATGGCACTGCTGTGGATCATTCTGATCCGTCTGCCAAAAAACCCCATTATGGAAATTGATCAAGTAAAGTATTACTATCCCGCCAGTGGTTGCAACCACAAGTTAAATATTGGGTCATAGATGGACTAAATTTATACATAAGTATTTAAATATTTGTTGACCAAATTGCAAAATAGTAGAGTAAGATCAGACCCAGAAAAATAATGATAAAAAGTTTAATAAGAGCGGATTTCATGTAAAGATAGAATGGGTTATTTGCAATTATATTGTTACCTTAAATTTATTAATAATAATCAATTTAAATTCGTTTCATTGTCGTTTATCACTTGCTCAGGGCATAAGGCCCAGCTCCACAGTCTTCAATATAATATGGTATGGAGCGGGGTTCACTCAATGAAGCAGTTTGGCCAAAACCCCATCAACCGCTTTCAATTTAGCTTGGGCTTCATTTAAACTACATTCCATTTTGACCATTACTACAGCTGTCTTTACAGACTTATTTGCGTTCACCAAAGCTTCTTTCGATGCATGATAACGCAGCCCGGTTAATTGTTGGATTATACGGGTACCTCGATCTAGTAGTTTATCATTCACAGCCATAAGGTCCACCATCAGGTTGCCGTAGACTTTGCCTAGTTGAATCATCGTAGCAGTCGAGATCATGTTTAAAACCAGTTTGGTTGCGGTGCCGGCTTTCATTCGGGTTGAGCCGGTGATAATTTCTGGACCTGTTTCAACTTTGATGACTACATCGGCATCAGCCTCATAAAACGGAACCGGAGTACAAAGAATATAACAGGTACCGCAAACCAATTCTTTACCATACACAATGGCGCGTTGTACATAGGCCGCCGCACCGCTGGTGCTGATGCCAATGATAACATCACCTTTTTCCACACCATGTTCTTGCAGATCTTTTACAGCATTCTCCGGTTTATCTTCCACACCTTCTACAGCTGTACGTAAGGCTTCATCCCCACCGGCAATGATACCGTTGAACCAGTTGGCTGGCGTAGAAAAAGTCGGTGGCATTTCCGCAGCATCCAGAACACCCAATCGGCCAGAAGTCCCGGCACCAATGTAATATATTTTATGACTATTCCTAATTGCAGCTGTGGTCATTTCTACTGCTTTTGTAATATCAGTGATTGTTTCAGCCACTTTTAGAGCAACGGTCTGATCTTCACTATTGATGGTCTCCAGTATCTCCGGAATGGATCGTGTATCAACATCTGCAGATCTGGGGTTTTGTTGCTCTGTCGGGAGGGCGGCTCTTGATTTTGCTTTATTTGACATGGATAAATTTACCCTCGATAGTCAACTTTTAGAATGGCGGATATAACAATAACAATCATTCCAAATCGCAGTGCGATATCTTCCTCATTAGATCATTGCACAAATTTGTTGTTAATTGAACCATGGTATAGATTCCACTGTCCGCGTTTTTGGGATGAAGTTTATATATCAGGCGTTGATTAGAACGGTCTTACCAAAACGCCTCAAAATTCCATAGGCAATGACAATCCCGGTTAATATACTGATATACACATGTACACCTATGCCAGTAAGAAAATAACCGGCAATTAATGCAATGCAGGCACAGACCAACGCATAGGGCAGTTGGGTACGGACGTGATCAATATGATCGGCACCAGAAGCTGTTGATGAAAGTACAGTCGTATCCGCAATGGGGGATGAATGATCGCCAAATACAGAGCCGGACAAGACCGCAGCAAACGTACTGATAAAAATCGGAGTTTGCACGACCACATTATTAGCTCCGCCTATGAGCTCAATAGCCATGGGCACAGTGACTGGAACCAGGATGGACATTGTAGCCCAGGATGAACCGGTAGCAAAACTCACCATGGCCGCAGTAATGAATGTGGCAGCCGGTAGCAACGCCGGGGTCAGAAAATCTTTAGTAGATTGAACGATAAATTCAGCAGTTTTAATCTCGATACAGATATCACCGATGGTCCAGGCCAGAATCAGAATTATACACGCCATTACCATGGAACGGGCCCCTTGGATCCAAGCATCCATGGCTTCCTGTAGATTCAGCAACTTACGTAAAATAGAAATCGCAATTGCAGCAAAACCGGATAAAAACGAACCCCAAACCAGGGCCGTGTTTGCATTTGCAGCACTGATGATGTTAATAAAAGTTCGCTCGGTATCATTAGCCAATCCCTGCAAGCCGTTAATGAATAATCCACCGATCGTAATAATAAGTACCAGTCCGATGGGAATTGCCGCGTTACTCCAGTGTGATATTGCACTCTTCTCTAACTGTTCGACCAACGATTTATCCATCATTGGATGAGCATTTTTAGCCAGGACGGCGCCGGTATTCTGTGCTCGGGTCTCTGCCGCCAGCATCGGCCCAAATTCCCGGCGCATTAGCACAGTCATGAAAACAAAAACGATCGCTAAAATACAATAAAAAGAATAGGGAATACTTTGTAGAAATGTAACATAAGTACTTTTTGTGATCCCGTAAGTGGAGTAAGGCTTATCCAAGAGACTCATTTGAAAAATAGACCAGGTACTGATTGCCGCCAAACTGGCAACTGGGGCGGCAGTGGAATCCACCAAGTAAGATAATTTTTCCCGGGATACGCGAAATTTATCCGTAAAGGGCCGCATCATATTGCCCACTAATAATGAATTGCAATAGTCATCAAAAAAGATAACAATACCCATAACAGCTGTCAAAAGCTGACCCCTGAAATTATTGGTGGCATACCGGGAGGCAGCAAGAACGACACCTTTTAAACTGCCGTTTGCTGACATTACACCGATCAATCCTCCGAAAGCCATGGTAAATAATAATATTGCTGTATGGCTTTGACTACCCGCCAATGCATTAACCAAATAATGATCCAAGGATGTCATCAGGCCGGACCAGAAGCCGCCGGTCAAAAAACAGGCGCCGATAAGTACGCCGATATATAATGATAGATGTGCCTGTTTGGTGATCATGGACAGGATAATGGCCACCAGAGGTGGTAATAAACTGATCCAGGACGGTGAAAATGGTTCCGTCGGTGGTGTTCCGTCAGCAAACAGGATGACTACACCAATGAGCATAAAAATGATAATGGGTCTGGCTCGCATAAGACACGAAATTAGCTGTCAATAACTGTGTTTGCAACGGATCATCTTTATTTGTCCCGCCCTTGTTTTCACCCGATTATCAACGGAAATTCCAACCACTTACGATGAAAAAACTTGATCGTTACCTGCTGCGCCAATTCACCAGTATTTTAGCTATGTCCATCCTGGGATTCTTATGCATTTTCCTGATCGTGGATTTGATTGAAAATTTGGATCGTTATATCGATAATAATATGCCGTGGTTAGTGGTATTGCAATACTACGGCTATAGTATACCTTTTTTCATAAATATTGCCCTCCCAATGTCTATGCTCATTGCCACGATTTTTACCATTGGTCTCATGGCCAAACGTAACGAATGGACGGCCGTGAAGTCGGTAGGAATCAGTCTGTATCGTCTTACAGCCACGTTAATTGTTTTTAGCCTTTTCATCAGCCTTTTATCTTTTGAATTTGACAATCGGTGTGTCAATTGGGGGATATCTGAACGGAATGCGATAGAAAAGGAACACATGAAGAAGAAACCACGATATCGAAGTAGTCATACAATACGGGATATTTTTCTACAAAAAAATCAAGATCAACATTTTACTATTGCCAAATACCAAACGATCAGTCAAACAGCCAAAAACATTGCAGTCATCAACTTCTCTCACGCGGTCATTCACCAGCGGATTGACGCCCGGACAATGACTTGGATTGATTCATTGGAACAGTGGGTTATAGAAGATTATTCACTGAGACAATTTGATGAAATGGGTAGCGAATACGGTAGTCGATTTTCCAATGGTGATACGCTCATAGCCTTAGGGCTAAAACCAAGCGATATTACCAGTAATAACAAACACCCAGATGAACTAAACTATAGTGAGTTGGAAGAGCGAATCATTTATTTACAGGAAAACGGCGTTGATGCCACCCGCTGGAAAGTGCAGCGACATTTTAAAGTTGCTTTTGCATTCACCAATTTAATCGTGGTCTTATTTGGTATTCCGCTAGTTGTGATGCGCCCAAAAAGCGGTTTAAGTTTTGGCGCTGGTGTCAGTTTTTTAGTCATCTTTTCCTACTACGCTTTCATCAAGTTTGGACAATCCTTGGGGTTTAAAGGATTGGTGGAACCATTGCTGTCGGCCTGGCTAGGAAATATTGTATTTTTAATCGGAGGGTTGATGCTTTTATTCAGCGTCCGGAAGTGACTCTTCCGCTGTTTGCTCCAGTATCGGTGTCGGCTCTATTTTATCTTTCTATACTTTGGACTTTCGAACGCCAAAACGAGTTATAGTCACCTGGATAGAAATATTAACCCCTTTCATGGACTGAATCCACAAACCATTACGAAAAGCAAAACCAAAATCAAAAATCACCGGTCCTTTGTAGACTCCAAAACCCATAGCGAGTTCCTGGAAACCGCTGCCGCCCCAGGCATAACCCAAGCGCAGTGGTAATCCGCTAAACTTAGTCATTTCAACTCCAGCCGACCAGCGCCAGCCACGGTGAGCAAACATACTGTTACTAAATCCGGTCCAAATATCAGATGTATAGAGCAAACCCTCACCCTGATAGGACATACCCAAGCGGAAGATAGCGGGGTAGTCTAAAGTAAATTCGGGTAGATTACCATCTACATCCAATGCGGAAACGACCTGTTCATCAGGGGAATTGCTAGTAAATATATTTTCATTACCAATAGTAGCAGCGTTTAGAGAGTCAATAGTATAAACATAACGCACAGCTACACTATCTGAAAGATACCGGTTGCCCCACTTTAACGGAAAAAGATCATCACTGGTGCCTCGTACACCATCGGATCCGGATAATAGCTTCTTGAATAAGTTGTCCCGATTCCATGAAATGTTTCCAAAAGCATTAATAATAGACACCCCAAAACGCCAACCATTTAAATCTCGGGTAGCCAGACCAATATCAGCACCCAGACCGGTACCGCCGATACCCTGACGGAAATAATAGACACCCTGGCCATATACTACATCATCTGTGGTCACCAGGTTGGCTTTGCTGGAATCCGGATCCAGTCCAAAATAAAACATACCCATGATATATTTTAATGTAAAGCCTACGGACATATGCTCGAATGGCAAGGCATACGAAAAACCAAATTCTGTCACTCCCATTACCTCGAGATGCATGGTCATGTCGATATTCGGATTATTGGCATTGCCCTCCAACATCAGTTCCAGAATACCATACGGTAAACGGAAATTGGATAAAATGATGGAATGGGAGGTAAAGGCTATATTATTGTTTGAATAATTCAAGGCTGGAAAGGGAAAATGAATATCCTGGAAATAGTTGAGACCATTAAGATCCCTCAACTCGTTCAGGAGTTTAGACTTGTTGTCGTAGGTGGAATTTCCAGGTCTTTGGCCAGCTGAAAAGAGTGTATCGCCGCTAATTTCGTTCAGGTTAGCTAAAGACAACCAATTACTTGCAATTCCATAGTCAAAACCAAATAACTGCAACATAAAGGGTTTATCGTTTTGATATGCCAACATGGCGGGATTGTAACCGACGGCAAATATTCCTTCAGCTACAGTGCTATAAGCACCAGCTAACGCTACGGAGCGGGGATCCCTCCTGCTTTGACTGAAGGTAAGTCCAATAATAAATACACCAATTATTAAGATGGTTCGATTACTCATTTGTAAAGCTTTTTTTCACCGGTACAAGTTCAAGTTTTGAACCAGCCAATTTTGCCGCCTGGCTACCGAGAACGGAAAAATACCAACTGCTCCTATCCATAGTTTGATAATTTCCGGTTTCTTCATCCAAAGAATTTGGAGCACGGATACGGATACGTACACTGTCCGATTTCACTGTAGGTGTCCATAGAAGTGAATCCACATTGTCAATTTCTACCTGGATATCCACCCAGTCATCTTCTTGCGGATTATTGTCGATGCTATAGGCTAGGTCCACGGTAGATGGAGTGCCGTAGGTTTTCCAACGGATGGCGGTTTCAGTACCGGCTGTCAGGGTTTCACCGCCGTTGGGATAAAGCAGAACAATTTCATCAGGTGCTGTCTCAAACATTCCCGTATTGCTCATGCGCAAAACCAGGTAGGTGCTGATATGAATATTATCGTTTACCGTCATGTAAACAGATTTACCGTCCGTACCGTTCAGATGGAAGCGGGGGACAATATAACGATCCCCGTAATCTGTAAGTAAAAATAGTTTATTGGTATCGATCTCACTGATAGAAGTGATTACTCCTGGAGATTTAGTCTGTCCCGGGTGACCGATTGTGGATGTATCACTGTATAATTCAGCTGGCTCCGGTAGCACTACTTTCAACAATGTATCAATAAATGAAAAAACCGTATCCTGCCTCCATGGATTGTATTTGATAAGATAGACCACCCCATCATAACAATCTGAAAAATCATTCATCACGCTGAAAATGTATAATTCATCCGCAAAGGACTCAGGGTTTAAGTGAGCACACTGATTCAGAACATAAATACTATCGGTTACAAACCAGCTTGGATTCTGTGCTGCCAGTGTATCCCGGAGGATACTCAACATTTCCCGGGTAGTATCCAATGGAAAGTGCGTCTCATTCGACAATAAAATGGAAATATCACCGGCAATCGGTATAGAATTAGTCACTGTGGATGTTAGTTGTGCAAAGACCAGTGTGGATCGGATGCGGTTACGTATGTCATGTGCAAATTCCTGGATAGGGGTCTCAGTGATTGGAATAAAAGTCATGGGATCCACACGCACTTCGAAAGGAGCTACAATCCGGTAAGTCCCACCAACATAGTGGTCAATATCTATGGTTCCGCGACCATCGATACTGGCAATCGGACGGACGACCAACAATGACGGGTTAAGAGACATGAAGTCCACAATAGTGACCGTTCCTGCAGATGGTGGTGTAGTAGTACTATCCGACCAAGTGGTGGCATCCGCTGAGGCATAACTCAATACGGTGGTACCCAGTCTACTTAGTCGGATAATGGTACGGGTGCTGTCGGAACCGTAACTGCTGGGTCTGGCCACAGCTGCCTGGAATTCCACAACAGCAGAGTCACCCAGAGTATTATATCCGACCATATCAACATCTAATTGGACAGGTAGATCAATTGAATTGATCATGTCAAATTCGAGCCACACACCTGTAAATGCCATCCCACTGAAGCCTGTAGGAATCCCGTCAACATTTTGCGCTGATGATGGGAATAATTCATTGATAATCGCCTCCAGAGACTGGAAGTGCATTTCATCCACCGATACCCCAATGGTCACGTGACCCAACTCAGATCCGTCCAAAGGAATAAAAGCAGTCTGACTCCGCAAACGAGCCCGCAGATCAATATTTAATTGGGATAAAGCGCTGTCCGTTCCAGCCGGGTTGACAAACGTGTAACCATCTATTTTAAATGTTTTGAAATAGGTCGCATAGTCCTTGTGCAAAACTGTGTCGACTTTTACCGAATCTCCGCCGCTGGCAGAGGGAATTAAATTTTTGAAATCCACAACAAAATCCATGTAAAAGGGATAGGTACTGCGCAAGTTGGAAATAGCAACCTCATTTATACCAGAAGTAGTACCGGTTTTCAATACACCGGAATAAATCGCAATAGTTGATGGTAATGTTACGGCCGGTAATTCTACAGGTAATTCGTATTCAGATATCTGTACAACAGCTTCATCCACTCCAGCGACCCGAATACGTACGGAAAAATTTACTTGCAGTGAGTCGCCGGCATTGACCGTCAGCGTATCTGTATCATTTCCATGGGTTGCAACATCAAAATCAAAAAGCAGGTGGATGGCATCTTTCAACTGTTGATCGCCGATAAGGGTAGAGCGGGTAAATGTTGAATTTTTGCCCAAAGTGCTTTTATAATGATTGGCCAGAGTATCCGGAGATACGCTGGATCCGGTGGACATCATAAAGCGCGTGTTAATCACATTAGTCAGCAAACCGTTATTGGTAATAGAGGAAAACAAATAACTGTTATCGGTAGAGTTGTCTTCCACGATCATGATACCAGACACTTCTGTAATGAATTCCGGCAGCGCCATGGCACCGATCTCCGGAAGATCGATACGAACCGGTGCAAAAGTCGTATCAAACCCGGCAACAATATCGTTCCAAGCGGCGGCCAGGATCTGCTGATCATCATCGGACGGTACACTAAATGGAATACCATTCACATTTGTCAATACACCAGGTGTGATCGGAATAGAGACATTGATCACTGTATCAATAGCTAAAGACAAATTTGGTGCATTGGTCGCTGTACCATTATATAATATTTCCGCACCCACATCAACTTCGAGATAATTGGGGTCAATCGAAGTATTGGGCAATGTATCTACAAAGATCAGCTGCAAACCGAGTGAATCTCCACTTGGGAAAATCTGCTTATTATCCACAAGACCATCCAATCCATATTTTTCCTGGGTTAAAGGAAATTTTAAATCAACGAACCAGGTCGGGGTTTGGAAATCTGAAAGATTATCAAAATCACAACCCACAACAATTAGTAATAGTCCGCTAATACTACCCAGCTTGAGACTGCGTTTTAGATGGTCAAGAATAGCCCTTGAATAGCCTACGTTCTTCATTATCGAATTAGAAATTCATTCATTTTCAGCTTCCTATCAATAATAATTTCCACAACGTGAAAATGTGGATTTTACTATTATAAAAGCTGTTTTGTATCAGTAACGGTAATCCGCTTTTTTAAAAGGTCCTTGTTTATGAATACCGAGATATTCAGCCTGGACATCGCTCATTTCCGTCAATGTGGCACCTAATTTATCCAAATGTAGGCGGGCCACTTCTTCATCCAGTTCTTTCGGTAGCTTATAAACACCAATATCTGGTTTATCTTTGGCTAAAGCGATCTGGGCCAATACCTGGTTGGTAAATGAATTGGACATTACAAAACTTGGATGTCCGGTAGCACAGCCCAAGTTCACCAGACGTCCTTCTGCCAGAACAAAGATCTGGTGGCAGTTACTAAAAGTATAGCGGTGTACCTGAGGTTTAATCTCTTCTTTTTTAACATCCGGGTCATTGTTCAGGGCGCTGATCTGAATCTCATTATCAAAATGTCCGATATTGCAGACAATGGCCTGGTCCTTCATGCCTTTCAAATGCTCCAGTTTAATCACATCTCTATTGCCTGTGGATGTAATATAAATATCGGCTTCCAAAAGAACTTGCTCTATGGTCTTAACACCGAAACCGTCCATCAACGCCTGGAGGGCACAGATGGGATCCACTTCTGAAACAATGACCCTTGCACCGTATCCGGACATAGCTCTAGCACACCCTTTGCCCACATCGCCGTACCCGCAGATCATCACCACTTTGCCGGCGATCATGATATCTGTGGCGCGTTTGATCCCATCAACCAGTGATTCGTGGATACCATAGATGTTATCGAATTTCGATTTAGTAACAGAGTCGTTTACATTGTATGCAGGAAAGAGCAAGGTACCATCCCGCTCCATTTGCTTTAACCGGTGTACACCGGTGGTTGTTTCTTCAGAAACACCGATGATATTATTTACAACCTTATGCCAGTGCTGGTCGTCTTTCTGTAGTACTTCCCGGAGTAATTTCTCAATGATGATTTCTTCTTCTATATCTGTTTCAATCGGTGGTGTTCCACCACGCTTGGCATAAAAATTCTCAAGAGCAAACCCTTTATGGATCAACAAAGTGGCATCCCCGCCGTCATCCACGATCAGGTCCGGGCCACTATCATCAAGAAAGGTTAGAGCTTGTAAAGTACACCACCAGTATTCCTCCAAACTTTCCCCTTTCCAAGCAAATACGGGAGTACCATTATCCGCAATTGCTGCCGCTGCGTGGTCTTGAGTAGAAAAAATATTGCAGGATGCCCAGCGCACATCAGCCCCAAGTGTTTCCAGAGTTTGGATCAGGATGGCCGTTTCGATGGTCATGTGCAGAGAACCGGTCAATTTTTTACCCTGCAACGGTTTTTCCGAGCCATACTTTTTCCGGGCCGACATTAAACCTGGCATTTCTTTTTCAGAAATCGAGATCGCTTTACGTCCCGCCTCCGCCAGGTTAATATCCGCTACTTTGTATGGAAAATTTTCAATAATTGCTGAACTCATTTTTACTCCAAGTTAAATAAGATTATGCAAATCATTGACTTTATCAATGGCTTCCCAGGTAAAGTTTGATCCTGTTCGGCCAAAATGCCCGTATGCTGCCGTCTGGCGGTACCGTGGTTTTTTCAGGTCCAGGTGTTGAATGATCCCTCCTGGTTTTAAGGGAAAAAGTTCTCGGGTTTTTTCCGTCAAAACTGCATCATCCACCTGCCCGGTACCAAATGTGCGCACATAATATGAAGTGGGTTCGGCCACGCCAATACTATAAGAAAGTTGAACCTCACATTTGTCAGCCAATTCTGCGGCAACTACGTTTTTGGCAATGTAGCGGGCCATGTATGCGGCTGAACGATCTACTTTTGATGGATCTTTACCAGAAAATGCACCGCCGCCATGGAGTGCATAGCCACCGTAAGTATCCACAATTATTTTGCGTCCTGTCAATCCCGTATCTGCTGCAGGACCACCATAGACAAATCTTCCGGTACCATTGATAATAAAATCCTCTTCAAAAAGTATGTCCGCTTTTTCCAAAACCGGTTTAATCACTTCGTTGATCACGGCATACTCTACAAAAGCATGCTCGGCAGCTTCGGACCCTTTTTCATCCAGCATGTCATCGTGCTGGGTGGCAATGACAGTTTTTGTAACCTGCACGGGACCGGACTCGTTATATTCCACCGTAACTTGTGATTTTCCATCTGGTCGAACCCACGGCAGCGTTCCGCTTTTGCGCACTGCTGCCAGCTGTTCCGTTAAACGGTGGGCCAAAAAAATGGGTAGAGGCATCAATAATTTTGTTTCATTACAGGCGAAACCGAACATCAATCCCTGATCCCCTGCACCCTGCTCTGCAAATAGTCCACTGCCTTCATCCACCCCCTGAGCGATTTCCGGGCTTTGTTTGTCCAGACTAGAAATAACCTTGACTTCTTCATCACCTATACCATACGCTACATTTGTATATCCAATTTCAGTTAACACATTCTTGACAACACGCTCCACCTCCACAAAACCATGGGTGGTTACTTCACCGGAAACTACCACCAAGTTAGTTGTGGCCATAGTTTCACAGGCGACGCGGGAGTGGGAATCCTGCTCAAGTAAATTGTCCAGTATGGTATCGGATATAATATCGCATACTTTATCCGGGTGTCCTTCGGTAACTGATTCAGATGTAAATAAAAAATGACTCATATATTTGAATAGTTCTTTGCAAAGCGTCTTGTAATCTACAACCTTCCAAAATTTCCCTCTAAAATATGTATTTTATCCAATAATTCAGGCAAAACTAATGGGTGTACACCTTTCCTTTTATTTTGCGCACACGGACAATCATTTTATCCACGGCGCGATCTATTGATTTGGTAATATTGTCCGTTGTCTCTTTTACATTAAGTTTATGGTAGGGGATGGACAAATTCAATTCAGCGGTATATTGATTGTTTTCGTGGATCAATATAATCTGGCATTGGATAATACGATCAAACAGTTTATGTATGCGTTGGACTTCAGTTTCAGCATAATCGCGAATCGCATCCGGAATATGAAAATGGCGTGCTGTGAATTCAATGATCATGGTAGCATTTCTCTAATAATTAAAGCGTTAATAATGGTCCAGCGTGCAGCACGGATTGATCATCTATATTGTATTGGGCAAAATTCTGCTGAAATTTACCAACCAATTCCCGGGCTGTACGATGATATAGCTCCTGGTCAGTCCAGGCATTTTGGGGCAGCAAGACATCAGAACCAATCGCGTTCAACTGCATTGGAACTCGGACACCAAAATTTGGATCCTCAGTGCATTCTGAATTTTCAACACTGCCATCCAAGATTCGATGAATTATTTCGCGAGTAATGGGTAAACTGATCCGCTTTGCGCCAGAACAGGCGTTGGCTCCGACCCAGCCTGTGTTCACCAAGTAACAGGGAACATTATACCTATTTATTTTTTCTTTCAATAACTGGGCATACCGTAAGGGATGCAAGGTAAGAAAAGGACCGCCGTAGCAAGGTGAAAATGTAGCTTGTGGTTCGGTCACACCCCTTTCTGTACCGGCTACTTTTGCTGTATAACCACTAATAAAATGGTACATAGCTTGCGCTGGTGTCAATTTTGCTACCGGTGGCAGTATGCCATAGGCATCGCAGGTTAGAAATATGATCGTCTTGGGATGATCACCTATGCTGGCTTTGCCATTGGCAGCCAGTGAGTTTTCGATAAAATGAATGGGGTAACAAATACGCGTGTTCTCCGTTTTGGAACGGTCTGAAAAATCAATTTCTTTTGTCTCCGGGTCATAACCAACATTTTCGGCCAGGGCTCCGGTGCGAATCGCATTGTAGATCTCCGGTTCGTATTCTGGGTCCAAGTCGATCGCTTTGGCGTAACAACCGCCTTCAAAATTGAATATACCGTTATCGGCCCAGCCATGTTCATCATCGCCGATCAGGGGTCGCTGTGGATCCGTACTCAAGGTTGTTTTACCCGTACCAGACAAACCGAAAAATAAGGCTGTATTGCTGCCGTCAGGATTTACATTTGCTGAGCAGTGCATGGATAGGATTCCCTGCAGGGGTAAATAGTAATGCATGATGGAAAAAATTCCTTTTTTCATTTCACCACCGTATTCCGTACCACCGATTATGGCGACCCTCCGCTCTAAATTAAAGATTATAAAGGTTTCCGAATTCAAACCGTGTTCAACCCAGTTATCATCCATAACATCCGAGGCGTTGATGATGGTAAATTCAGGTGTGAACCCTTCTAATTCTTCCGGCTCCGGCCGGATAAACATATTGTTAACAAAAATAGCCTGCCAGGCCTTGCGGGCGACAATACGCACATTCAAACGAAACTCCCTGTCCGCACCACAAAAGCCATCAAAAACATAAGCACCCTGACCGTCAGCATTGGCCTCGTAGTAGTTTTTCACTTTACCAAACAGTTCATTATACACTGTTTTGTCTACAAGGCGGTTTACCGGACCGATCCAGAGGTTATCTCGGGAAAACCGTTCATTAACAAAAAATTTATCACGCGGACTCCGGCCGGTATATTTCCCAGTATCTACCATCAGTACACCCCGCGGACCCTCTACACCTTCGCCATTTATTACTGCATATTCGACCAATTGCTTTACAGGAAGATTGCGTTTTATCTGACCAATATCACTGAAATTCAAATACTCAAGCATCGGATGAGTCCTTTTATTTGCCGTGAGGATGAGCTTGTTTATAAATCTTTTTCATATGTTCTTCTTGAATTTGAGTATAAATCTGCGTCGCACTTAAACTGGCATGTCCAAGCAATTCTTGCAGAGCTCTGATATCTATAGTATTATCATCCTTAATCGTATTGATCATATGGGTTGCAAATGAATGGCGTAAGGTATGCGGACCGATAGATGTCCCATCTGTAACTAATTTTATATATTTTGTCACCCGTCTTTGTATTGTTCTGCCTGATAATCTTTTGCCCTGCGAATTTACAAAACATGGCTCGTTCGGGTCACAGGTTTTTAGGCTCAACCCCCTATTTAGCCAATAATCAGCCAATGCGCGTCCCGCATTTTTTCCGTATGGAACAATCCGTTCTTTTTGGCCCTTTCCAATGACCTTCACTAGACCGGGCCCAGACTGCTTTTCTGTTCCAGTTTTTGGATCAGGGTCCGGTTTAAAATCACCAAGGTTCAAATTTACCAGTTCGCTTAACCGTATGCCACTGCTATAAAAAAGTATTAAAATCGCTTTGTCGCGGATGCCTTTATCATTGTTTGGCGGACTGCTCATTAGTTTAGTAATCAGTTTTTCAGGGATGATCACCGGCAAATTTTTTGATGTTTTTGGTGTCCTTACAGAAGTTGCCGGATTCTGATTAAAAATACCATTTTTATACAAATATTTACAAAAAGATTTCAGAGTTGCCAGACGGCGAGCTACAGTCTTACTGCTGAAACCGGCTTCAAATTCACGGCCCAAAAAATAGCGGATCGTTTTCCGGTCGATTAAGTTATAAGCCCATGCTCTGGTACCGCAGTAAGTAGTCATGTAATCATTAAAACGATGCAGGTCATGGGTGTAGGATTTTACTGTATGCAACGAATAGCCCTTTTCCTTCTTTATAAAAGCAATGAAATCGGTGATAGAGGTTTGTGGATCAATCATAGTGTCTTTTAAAATGATCAATCAATGCCAGCATGTCATGTGGTAATGGTACATTAAAATTAACCTCTTTCGCTGTATCCGGGTGTACAAATGATAAGTCATGGGCGTGCAATGCATGACGCCCCAGTTGTTTGAGAACGCGCTTCAGATCCTTTTGCACTTTCGGGAGTAGTCCATTAATGTAGTTTAGACCACCGCCGTATTTTTCATCCATCACAATGGGATGCTGCATATGCATACAATGCACTCGGATCTGGTGAGTGCGGCCGCTGCGGGGCCGAAACTCAACTATACTAAAATAACGGAATTCGCTTTGTACCTTGAATTCGGTTTCGGCTGAACGACCATTTTCATCCGTATGGTAAGATGTGGGGTCTTTGCGGTGACGGCGGATGGGCGCGGTGATCGTTCCCGCCGGCTCTGACCACTTCCCCCAAGTGATGCCCAAGTATTTTTTAAATACCGTTCTATCTTGAAACTGAGCGGCAATTCTTCGGTGAACTGTGTTGGTTTTGGCTGTTACAATTACTCCTGATGTCTCCCTGTCCAAGCGGTGAACGATACCCGGCCGCATACTGCCGTTAACAGATGATAACCGATCTGTATGGTGCACCAAGCCATGAACTAGAGTTCCTTTGTGTTGGCCTATACCGGGATGGATTGTAAGTCCAGCCGGTTTATTAATAACCAGCAGAGAGTCATCTTCGTAAATGATATCCAAATTCATAGGTTCCGGTTCGAGAATGGTGGCATCTTGAGGTGCATTTATTTGGGTGATGCTGACATGGTCGCCAGATTGGAGCATATATCCGGTTTTTTGTTGCTCATCGTTCACCAGCACTTGTCCCTCTTTGATCAACCGCCGGACCTGGGAACGGGAAAGCTCCGTATAATACTCCACCAGGAAATGGTCCAGGCGCTGAGGAGTAACCCCTGAAAACACGTTATCCACGGACTTCAAGCAGTTTGTTTGGTTTGCAATTTTGGTTGAATAAAAAATGAAAAATAAAGAAAGAAGAACATCCCAATAGTAATGGAAGAATCAGAAATATTAAAAATAAACCAATGAAAGTCACCGATCATAAAATCCAGAAAATCCACGACCTCGCCAAACAATATCCGGTCAATAAGGTTACCCAACGCGCCGCCAATAATCAACGCCAGAGCCAAACGGATCATAACGGGGCTCGACCGTTCTTTCCACAGAAACCAGAACAGGACAGCCGTAACGATGATTACCACTAGGTTAAATACCAAGCTGTTTCCGGGAAACTCCAGACCGAACGCCATGCCGTCATTGGTCACAAACGTCAGGTGAAAAAAACTGGGAATAACCGGTACAGATTCATAGATGGTGAGGTGTGCCCGTATGAGGGCTTTGGTGATTTGGTCCAGGATCACGACAAGGGCACTCACCTGCAGTATCTTCATTTTAAATTCAGTTTATGCTTTACTTTACACTCAACACACTTGGTGGCATTTGGTACTGCCAACATCCGTTCCTCTGGAATCAGTTCACCACACAAACAACATACGCCGAATTCTTCTTTATCTATACGTTCCAGGGCCAGAGAAAGATTATTGTAATAATCACTTTCCCGGCTCATTAAAATAAAATTCTTTTCCTGTTCAAACGAATCAGAACCGGCATCAGCCATGTGGAGGCTGTAAACCGCATCCTGAGATAAGTTGGCCCTGGAGGTGCCTCGATCCTTGATTCCTTCTTTTATTTCATCCATATCCTTGGTCACATCATCCATCCGTTCCAGGATTTCCTTGCGAAATTGATTCAGCTTTGCTTTCGAATATTGTTTAGCCATAACTCATCCTTTCCCTTTTCGGGTTTATACCCGCTCGATCGCTATTGTTAAATCTTGTCCTTGTATATTGACTTGCGTTTGATATTCACCTGCTTCTGGTAAGTCTGTCAGTTCAACCGCTAATGTTTCATTGCAAAAAAACGATCGAAAATCTGCTATTGCATCGCCCACTGGACTGTTGATCAATCCGTGAATTTTGATACGATCTTCGACCGCAAATTTAGCATTTTTTCGCATGATTTGCACGTGACGAATGATATCCCGCACCAGTCCTTCCCGCAGCAGCTCCGGGGTCAAATCTGTGGACAGACCTACAGTCACACCACCGTTCACTTCCGATGTGAAACCAGGTATAGATTCTGTTTCTACAATAAACGCTACCGCTGGTAGCGTAAGAGTTTCATCTTTCAACTCCAATGCATAAGATTTTTCTCGCTGCAGGCAAGAGACCAGTGCATCGGTGTCCAATTTTGCTACAGCTTCACGAATTTTGGCCAGTTTTGGTCCGTACTCCTGACTTATGAACGGTAAGTTAGGTTTGACCCTGTAGGCGATGAGGTCTGTAGACGCGGAAACCCGAAATATTTCCTTTACGTTTAGTTCCTCAAGGATCACCTTACTGTTCACTGCGATAAATTCAGCAATGTCATCATCTTCTAACGCATAACAGAGTTTTACCAAGGGTTGGCGAATCTTGAGATTGGCCTTGTTCCGAGCGGAGCGTCCCAGTTCCACCACTTTTCGCAACGCATCCACCTGGGCGACCAGCTGGGCATCAATACGAGATATATCAGCCGTCGGAAAATCGCATAAATGGACACTCTCCAGCGCATCCACCTCCGAATTTTGGACCAGGTTCTGGTAGATATTCTCAGTCACAAAGGGCAAACACGGCGCCAGCATCCGGATGGTAGTATGCAGAACTTCATAGAGGGTATGATAAGCGATTATCTTATCCGCATCATCCTCTGTTTTCCAGAAGCGACGACGGTTACGGCGGATATACCAATTGGACAGGTCATCGAGAAATTTATCAAAGGAGCGCATAAATTTATCGACCCGGAATGATGTATAAGCCGAAGTCGCATCATTTAGCAATATATTAAGCTTGGCAATGATCCAACGGTCGAGCACCGTGCGGTTTTTTTCCTTCATGGGATATTTTTCCGGGAAAAAACCATCCACTGCCGCGTAGGTGGCATAAAAGGAATATGAATTCCAAAGCCGGATCAGTTTTTTCCGTACCTCATCAGCATGGTGATAACCGAACAATAAATTTTGTTCCACATTCTGGGCAGCATACATCCAGCGCATTACATCCACGCCCATTCGTTCCGCAGCATCGTCAAACCAGATGGCATTACCCCAGGACTTATGCATGTCCCGGCCGGTTTCATCCTTCACCAAAGCGTGACCAAGCAGCGTTTTGAATGGTGCTTTTTCCTCCAACCAGGCCGACATAGCCAAGAGAGAATAAAACCAATTCCGAAACTGCCCAGGGAAGCATTCCGTAACAAAATCTCCCGGGAACCATTCCTGCCAGTAATCCTTGTCCGTGGTATATTTCAATGTAGAATACGGTACAATACCGGCATCGAGCCAGGGGTTTCCCACATCCTTGATCCGTTCGCCGACCAGGCCACTTTCCGGATGCTTGATCTTCACCTTATCAATCCAGGGTCGATGAGGTGAGTGCCCTGCAAATTCATCCCAGCCCTCCACGGCCAATGTTTCTAACTCCTCCTTTGCACCCACAACATAAAAAGAGCCATCCGCAAAGGTCCAGATCGGTAGGGCCAGACCCCAGAACCGTTTCTTTGATATCATCCAGTCGCCCATATTGTCCAGCCATTCGTGTTCCCGGTCTCGTCCCCATTCCGGGATCCATTCAATATCATCCACAATTTTTTTAATCTTGTTCCGCCAGTCCATGTTAATATACCACTCATCCACCAAGCGAAAGACCAATTCATCACCTGACCGCCAGCAATGGGGATACACGTGGGGGTAATCTTCGGCATGGACTAATAAGCCGCGTTTCTTCAGGTCTGCTATAATCGCCAGAGCGGTTTCCGGATCGGTTGCGGACTTTCCGGTCAGCCAACCGAACTTATCAATGAATTTTGATTCTTCATCCAGCGGTGCTAGGTTCACCAGTCCTTGATCCTTACCTATGCGGTGATCTATATCACCACAGCCGGGAGCCATGTGCACTATGCCGGTTCCTTCTCCGGCAACCACAATATCATTTCCAATGCTGTCCTTGCCGGGGTCAATGACCCGATGCTGGTTAACCGCCTTAGCGTCGGCTTGTTTTAAGGCATCATCTGTAAAAGGGAAACCACCCGGTTCATGCTGAGCTGCCAGTTCATCGAAAGGACCGCTGTATTCCCAGCCAACCATTTGGGCCCCTTTAATGGTACCAATTATTTCATAGCCACCCCTTTCTTTGAATATCTGGGCGATAGTCTTGAGTTTGGGTAGCCCATCGACCCACTGCTTTTTTTCCTTGAATTGCTTTTCCAATCGTGGAAATTTGAGATTGTCTATGGCAAAATAATAGACGGCACTATCGTGGGTCTGTAGTTTAACGTAGTCGAGGTCCACATTCACACCCACCACTACATTGGATGATAAAGTCCAGGGTGTGGTCGTCCATACCAGCAGATATTCATTTTCTCTAGCTTTGAGAGGGAATCGGACAAAGATTGCTTTATGCGCCACCAAACGCCGGCCTTCTACGATCTCCATCTGGGAATAGGATGTACCGGAACGGCCGCTCCAGGGTACTACATCGGTCCCACGGTATATCTTGCCCCCATCAAAAAGTTTTTTCAGAAATGTCCAGATAGTATAATTATTCTCATCAGACATGGTAAAATAAGAATTGTCCCAGTCCATCCACATGCCTAAGCGCTTGGATTGCTTCGTCTGGACGCTGGAATATTTGCGCACTCGTTCCTTGCACAGGTTGACAAAATTCTCGATATTGTGTTTTTCCACGTCCTTTTTGGTCTTAAAACCAAGCTCTTTTTCTACTTCCACTTCTACCCATAGGCCTTGGCAGTCAAACCCATTCTGGTAACGCAGTTCATGGCCGGTCATGGCTTTGTGGCGATTATAAATATCTTTTAGGGTTCGGCCCCAAGCGTGGTGGACACCCATGGGATTATTGGCGGTGATGGGCCCATCGATAAAGGACCACTTCGGTTTGTCAATGTTGGCTGCAACACGCTTTTTGAAAATGTCATTCTTTTCCCAAAAAGCCAACATTTCATGCTCCAGTTTTACAAAATCAACTTTTGGATCTACTTTCTTGATCATGGACATTAATTTTACAGAGCGGGAAATTACCCATTTATGCCAGTGTAAACAATGATACAGAAAATAATAAATGGACCAACACTGATAGTTGTTCGAACATGGTTACACTTCTGTAAAAATGGTAGATTTATTTTCTATATAATGAAGAAAAAAAGGACCGGATACGGGTTAATTAAATTTTTCAGACATAGAATCAAGCCGTAGTAGAAAACCCAGCGGAGTTCCTCTAAAACTAGACAAAATAAACGCCATAGTAGATTGGGGCAAGGTTGTGCAATTAGTTGAGTTTCCAACCTCACAACGACCGCTGCTTACTCAATAGCACAAGGTAGATATAATCAGGCTTTAATCATCGAGTTGTACTATGACCCTAATAATACCAGCATGATGTTTACACTCCTTAATTGTATGGATGTGCATCGCTTTTAAAAATGGAGTAACGGCGACAAACAGCCACCCCTAATGTATTTCCTATTTCATCAACACCATCTTATTGGATTGGGTAAACATCTTCCTGGTTGCTATTGATTTTGCCGTGAGCTTGTAAATATAAACACCGGATGCAACCTGGCTTCCGTTACTCGTCTTTCCATCCCAAATCGTGTAATGCGTTCCTGCGATGAGGTTTTTGTTCATCAGTTCAGTAACGACTCTACCCGATAAATCATATACAGTGAGTTCTACATGACTATTTTCAGGCAATGCATACTTTAATGTTGTGTTGGGGTTGAATGGATTGGGATAGTTGGCGTGCAGAACAAATGCTAACGGCACATCCGCATTCCTTGTAGAACTCTTCCGACCCATGAGCGCCCCCAAAGCATCATTGACTTTTTCCTCATAATCAGCAAAATCAGCCGGCTGGTACTGGGGCATGGTTCCCAGGGCAGCTTTTTTACCCGAACCGTTTCCGCTTGCCACGGAACTGGCCAGATACACCTGTCCGATATCAATCACCGCATACACAGAATCGGCTAAACTGGGTGGGTCTTGTAATATGGCTTCATACTTCCCCACTGTAACCGCAAATTCCTCTAAGGCCATATCACATAATATAGAATATTGCTCTGCGGTTTTTGACAGGTCGCTATCTCCAGATGAAGAAACAAGCAGATCATAATAAGACTGCAATCCCTGAAAATCACCAGCGGTTATTTTTGTGCAGGCATACAATCGAATCACAGACCCGGATGCTTCCTGACTCTCCGGGTACGTTGTAATAATACTGTAATATGTATTCATTGCATTCGTCCACGCTTCATCTTCTTCGTAAACCAACGCCTGGTCGAACAAAGCCGGAGCACCCGTGAAAAGACCATGGATGGGCGTTACATTCGGTTCGGTGTCATAAGGACGATACACATACCCGCCTGGGGGATAGAAGCGCTCGGATAATCCCGGGTCACTGTCGGCCCAATAATTCCCTCGGATAGGGATGAGCTCAGCCCCAGGTGTATTTTCACCATAAATGAGATATCCACCGTCGTCATCCATAATATCATTATGTCCATAATCCAAATAGAGGATGGATTCGTCGTACCAGCGGATTTCTGCATCATATTCAGGATGAAGTTGGTTATTTCCATTATGCCCAATCCTATTCAATCCTCGTTCGCGGTAATTCAGGACAGGACGGCTACCATTCATTGCGGTAATACCGTTAAACTGATTTTCCAAAATAGTATTATTCAAAATGGTAGGTGAACTGGCATGTAAGAAAATACCGCCAGTGATCACGTCTTCCTGGGAATCTGCAAATATTCCATTTCCAATCAATTCATTATCTCTTATATATCCACCGGAACTGTTTCTTATTACAAGCCCTGCTTTATGATTATCTACAATTTGGTTACCGGCTATTTTCAATAAATTGCTTTGCTCAATAATGATGCCGGTACGATTAGCACTAATCAGATCATTACTACCAATAGTGATATATCCGCCAAATGTATGAATACCCACACCACAATGTGAAATAGATGAGTTGCTTACGGAAAATGAACTGAGCGGTGTTGTAGGAGACACGTATTCAATCCCGGTATTACAGTAGCTTATTTGAGAATTTCTGACCTCACATTCGCCAGCACCACGAAACTGCACACCCACATCGGCATCAGACAAACTACAGTAATTCATGTCTAAATTGCCGGAGTTTACGATAAGACCTTGCCAATCACCTATAGATGGATTCGCCAAACCAGATGTGAATCTAACCACTTCACTTTGGGCCCCGTCAATGATCAGATCTCCCCCGTTGATCATGACAAAATTACCATTCGCTGCATAAATTTTTGCCCCTTTGTAAATATGCAGATTTGCACCATTTTGCACATCCAGATTCCCAACAAGATTAATATCTCCGGCCAATAAGGTATTATCAGTGATCGCACCGGATATATCACCGGTTCTTAATGCAGTAATACTATGATCAGCCATGTATTGGGCCATTAAGACAGCTGCACCGGCATTCACAAGGCCATTCCCACTCCAGGAGCCACTCGGATCTGTTGCGGTCAATTCCCGAGCCGTTAGGTAGAGTATTTGCTCCACCTCCTCTTTATGCAATTGTGGAATAATGGACAATACCAACCCGGTAATGCCGGATACTTGGGGACAGGCCGCTGATGTGCCCCCAAAATTAAAATAATAATTACCATTAGAATAACCCAAGGGCCCCATGCGGTCCATGGTAACGATTCCGCCAGCTCCATTAGTCTGTCTTGTTGGGGCAACAATATCGATCAACGGGCTTATGGCCGAACCACTGTTGGCACCACCATATTTGTTTCCATGATGGCCCATGCCCCCCACGGTAATCACGCCATCCACAGTGGCTGGAAATTGAACAAATCCACTATTCCCGGCAGAAAACACAACGGGACAACCCAATCCACCTCTCCCATCCGTCATTGCTGCGGTGATGGCGTCGGCCACATCAGCATCCCAATAACCTTCACTACTATGTCCCCAACTATTGCTTAATATATCGGCACCATTTTGCCAGGCCCAGTCGATCGCATCAGCAAGAGTCACATCGGTAAGACCAGATGTGAAGATATTCACTGGTAAGATTTTGAAATTGCACCACCGCCACGGACACCAAGCTCATTATGATGGGCCGTAATCAATCCAGCCACACATTGACCATGTCTATCCAAATCAGAATCCGGCCTGCCACAACAGTTCTCATCAAAATCCGGTCTATCATCATCCCAACTAGATGTACTATCTATCGTATAACCGTCCAATAATTGCCATTCCTCGAAATCTTCATGTTCCTCTACACCGTCATCGATCACCGCCACAACAATAGCGCTGTCGCCGGTAGTGATATCCCAAGCGGATTCGGCGTTAATATCATATCCCGCTGTGCCACCACTTTGCCCCGTATTATTCAAATGCCACTGCGCGGGGTAATGTGGATCATTCAACAATACAATCGGGGTATAGTGAATAATCTGCCCCCAAATCGTTCTCGAGTCAGAATCGATTGTCATGGCCAGCTCCAGTGGATCCAAGGTGTTGGTGGCATCCAGCTTGAACACACACCTCCGTGTGGAGGCGTTGCCCTTGACTAAGTCTAAACCAAATTCCGCTGCAAATTGACTTATTGCACTGTCGGTCGTGCCTTGGGTGAATTTGACGGAAATCCGGTCAGTTATCAAATATTCTGAACCCTCACCAAAGGCCGCATCCAAATAGTACGCCGGCAACCATCGAAGCGCTGTGACCCTATTTTGGACCTCCCCTTTAATAGTAGCCCAATCAGCCGAAACATCCTTCGCCAATAAAAACAGGCTGGAGTGGACGCCGAACTCCTTAACCAGTTCCACAGCAGACACGGAAGCGAGGGAATCAGACAATTGTGATCCAGAAACATCATTAGACAACTGGATGATCTGTGCATGGGGATTTGTAAATAACTGGATCTCATGGTTATCCGTTGTATAAACCACCGTCTGGGAAAATAACAGGGGTAAACTCATGATCACTGCAAGAATGATCGTGCTTTTTATTTTATTCATGGGTCTCATCTTGACCTCCTTTTCTTATTGGTTAGTATGTTTTTTTGCCTGTTCAATAGGGATAATTCCCTGGTACAAGGGGTCCCAAAACACTTTGAGTTATATACCCCGGCATGGTTGTAGTGGGCATGTGTATCCCTTCTAAAAACTCCACACTGTCTAAATCTATTTTTATAATATTATCATGGGAATCCCAAGTAGGATCGGCCGGACAATAGGCACTAGCATAAACAATACCGGTGCGATTATCCGGTAATACGGACATCACATGTGAAACGAAAGCCCCTCCACCATCACCACATTCAAAACCCAAGTCATTTAAGGACAAAAACACAGTCTCCATGGTATGATTTTCTATATCATAGCGGGCGATACCGAAAGCTAAAACCCAACTAGCATAAAGTACCATGTTGGCGGTGAGATATACATATTGATTATCTTGGGTGGGCACCAATTGGTTAAATCCATAAATATAATGCTCCGAAATCACAGCCCCGGTCTGGGCATTGATATCCCAAAACTTTGAATTTCCAAAACCATCGGACCCCCGGAAAAATACATGTTCACCATCGTAAGAAACAGCCATATGATCAGAATAGTTACTATAAGATGCCATATTCTCTTCACTGTCATAGGGCAGTACCCATAACCATGCATTTGTTCCCATATTCCACGCGCCCATTCGGCGATCACCCGTATCCCTGAGTCGACCCTGGGCATAGACAATATCTTCTGTTTTCGATGCCCGTATCCGCCTCACATGCAATAATGTATCTTGGCCCCCAAGGAAAGCGCCCGTTTCGCTGTCATAAATGCTAAAGGTCCAGTCCGGTGAATAATCATAGGTGATTAATTTGCTGCCATCATACGATTGGTCAAGCCAATAACGCCCACTTGGAAGTGGAATTGATTGGATTTCCGCTTTTGTTTCCACATCGATCCAAACCAAACGCCATTCACCACTTTCTTGGCGTTTCAACGCATACCAAGTATCGCCGCTTGCATTTACTATCATTGTCCAGTATACATAAATGGAGTCTGGTACGATTAAGCTATCCACATAGGTCATGGTATAGGAATCCAATACATAAATTCCTTCCGGGTCTCCATCAGCAACAAAAAATATGTGGGTATGATACTCCTGGATCTGAATGGAGTCCGAAAGATGGAAACTCCCGCCTTCATCATCCACCACGATCACTTCCGTGTGGATCACTCCGCTTGCGGCAACACCGATCAACAAGGTGTCCTGAACGATTGCAAAATCTTCCGTATTGGATACCTGGTAGAGCCCTTGTCCATCATCATATACATAATCATTTAAGTTGAGAACCAACATATCACCCACCGGTAAATATGCATCCGGTAGATCCAGCAGCCAATAGGGCCAACGATTCACCTGCTGATCTAGATTTGTATCTTCCGTATAGCCATTTTCGCCCAGGTCCAGGGTCACATCCTCGATGTGATCCCCAGAAAAAACAAGCGTGTAACCTTCGCATTCCATTGTTCTGCGTGTTTGTCTTAGATCGGTTGCGCCACTCCTATTAGAAATGGTAAGACCCGAATTTCCACCCCCATCCATTAAGATCATTTTCCCGGTGAGCCTTGTTTCTTCTGTTTGAAACGAATAAAAATAAACCCCCGCCGGTGCCGGCAGGCCACCGTTGAGCAATCCACCCCACCTGATGTTATATTGCCCCGCCTCTGGAATGGACAGAGATTGCACCTCCCGGCCCAATAAATCATAGATGAAAAACTGCCCCCCTTTATCTGTTGTTAAGGGAATCACCGTTCCAGGATTAAAGGGATTGGGATAGTTGGCTCCCAGATGGATTCCATCGGGGAGTGGGTTCCCGTCAATACCCAACGGATTGAAAGAAAATTCAAAATAACCACCAAAATCTGTTTGCACCGCTGGGATCACTTCCGAACCGTCGCATAAGTAAGACACGGTTACCGCTCCAACGGAGTGATTGATCTTATCAGAAACGTTCCCTGAAACTGTAATCACTTCCTGTCCGCTTAATAAAGCAACAGCCAGAAAGGCTATGAGTGTAACGCGCTCTTTTCTTAATGCGATCAATTCAACAATCCTAATAAATTCTGATACTCTATTATAAGTGTAGTGATTTTAATTTTTTTCTACAAGGTTTATTTTCCACTTTATTTCACTATCTTGCGGGTGGTTTCTGAACATCCTTTTTTTAAGCCGATAATCTAATAATCTACGGGAGTGAAGAGTTTCTATTTGCCGGGCGGGAACTTTGCCTCCACTTCCAGCTAATCTCGAATTACTCTTTCCTTGTAACCAAATACATGGTTTTAAGATTGCCTTTTAACTTTTAAATAGTCTACTAACAAGAATTTATTAATAAACGGAGGGAAGGTGTATTCTTTTAGTTCGGAAAAGACCAAAAAGGCATAAAAAGCAAGAAAATGGGGCGACGGCAACAAACAGCCAACCCTAATGTATTTCCTATTTCAACAACACCATTTTATTGGATTGGGTAAATATTTGCTTCGTTTTATTCGACTTTGCCACCAGACGATAAATGTAAAGTCCACTGGCCACCGAATTTCCGTGCCGATCTCTTCCATTCCAGACCACCCGGCGGTCTCCGGCTGGAACCCTTGAATCTACAAGCTCTATGATCTCCCGGCCGGTGATATCATACACAATCACGGACACATCACTGCTTTCCGGTAAACCGTAACGAATGGTTGTCGTCGAATTGAAAGGATTGGGATAAATTCTACTAAAAGAAGTTTTTTCCGGATAGTCTGTATTAATATTTACGTCACCTCCCTCGTATTTCAATAGTCTATTTGTCGCAAATATATAACCAGTATTTTCAAAAAATTCTATTTGATAGCAATATAAAGAACTGTTTCCTACTATAATTTGATATTCATTAAAAGTTTCTCCTCCGTTTACACTTTTTAATATTTTTAAATCATTCCCATATTGTCCCACAACCCAAATTATATTCTCGGTTTGAAAACGTAATCTCAAAATAAATCCAACATTTAGATCGTCCCAATAATAATGATAAGATTCTGAATTAAAATTATCTTCTGTAAGTATTAAATCTGAAAAATAGAAATTTCTGGCAGTTACTCCACCATGGTTTTCATCAATAAAATGGACATCAAAGATATCTGGTGGACCTGGCAGAATTGCAATTTCCCAATTTTCTCCTCCATCGATAGTTTTCCAAGCCATTCCTGCATCGATTGGAGGGCCGCTACACACTGCCCACCCATGCAAGTTATCTATAAAATAAAACTTATTTACAATCCATTCTCCATCATAGAGTGGATCGCCAGAGTTTAGTATATTAGTTTCATACCAATTTTCGCCCCTATCAATTGTTTTATAAATCCGTCCCCTGTTATTATCAACATCTGGGGGCCCACCTGCAAAACCTACAGAATCGTTTAAAAAATAAAAAGGCCTTACCCATAAATGAGTGTATCCATCTGGATACATGAATGTTGTATCTGTCATATCAACCCATGTAGAACCACCATCAGAAGTCTTCCAGAACTGTTCTACCATTTCAACACTGGAGTAACGAAATTTTACGATAGCAAAACCATAGTTTTCATCAACAAATTGAATATCTTGAAAAAATGAATATCCATTAGTTTCAGGTATAATATGAACAATGTCCCACGTCATCCCGCCGTCAGATGTATGATATAGTATATCGTTGGGAACCCGAAAAATCCACCCTTCATTTTCTGAAATAAAAGATCCTTTTACCGTTCTACGTAATGCATCATCAAAAGGAGCAACATTTATCCATTCACCTTCCTGCCCGGACAAACAGGAAACCGTCAGGAAGAAGGCAGTGAGAACTGGTTTCTTGATTTCTACTGTTAAACTAATCATTGGCAAACCATCTGGCTGATTATGTACTATAGCCTAATTAAGATACCCATGCTTGTATCTTATGTCAAATACTTTTTGATTTTTTCATTCCATCCAAAGTTGCCGTTCTCAATAATGATCCTAGCCCAGTTTCCAAAGGATGGATGTGCAGCATTGGATCTAAGTGTTATTATTTCATCAGTACCGCTTTACGCATCAGCACTTCCGTACCGATCTTGAGTCGATAAATATAGAGACCGCTGGGCAGGTTTTCGGCGTCCAATTCTGCCTTGTATATCCCTGCCGGCACGGTATCATCAATTAATGTTTTTACCCGCCGCCCCGAAATATCGTAGAGTGTCAGGTGCACCCATGATTCTTCCATCAAGGTGTAGGGGATGGTCGTGGCCGCATTAAATGGGTTTGGATAATTCTGCTCCAGTGAAAATGTTTGCGGTAATTGTACATCGTTATCATCAATGTTAAGTTCAAAGTCACGGACATAAATCCCTCGATTTGTTCCCGCATACATACGATGATTCAATGTATCAATAGCAAGCGTGTTGACAGATCTGTTGCTATCGATCGTATCGAGCAATCCGGCGTTAAAGGGTATCCAACTCTCCGCTCCATCGACCGATCGATAAAGAATGGGGATATCATCGGCGGCGGAACGGGTTACTCCAAGGTAGAGCGTCTCTGGCTCTTTTGGATGAATCACAATCGTATTGATCAAATCATATCTAGCCAGAGCTTCTAGTCCGTTATTCTTTTGGGCCCAGCTTTCCCCGCCATCATTGGATTTATATACCCCCCAATCTTCTCCTGATTGTACTGCAACATAGAGTATATCGGGATTTTCAGGGTGGACGGCTATAAATATCCAACTTCCGTTAATGAATGGAAATGGTATTTGAGCCCAGGTTTGACTACGATCGGTACTTTTATAAATCTCCAACGGACTGTAATAGCCTGCATAAATAATGTCATTATTGGAGGGCGCAATAGCTAATGAACTAGTAGCTCCGATCTCTATATCTGGCGAGGGAATACTATCCCAATTATGGCCATAATCTGAACTCCGATACAATATATTTGGAGATACATTAATATATACAGTATGAGGATCGCCAGGGTCATTTTCGATGATTGGTAAATCAGTCGGGTAATGTTCGCCCAGAAATATTGACTCCCAATTGATACCACCATCTTCAGTCATTAATATTTCAGTACCAGTGAGTGGGAAGAATAGATAGTCACCGAGTAAGAGCCTTTTTGAATCAAACGGGTCAATTTTTATCACTGCACGGGCTCGGGCCCATGCAACGCTATCCCAGGTTGCCCCCCTGTCCGTGCTCATTAGAAGTGCAGGCCAACTGGTCGCATACAGTGTATCGCGGTCACTTTCATAAATCTCAATATCATGAATAAAAATTCCCTCGGTTCCATCGGCACGTTGCCATTGGGAAGTTTGGGCGAATAACATGCCTGCTGTTAAGGTGCTAAGTAGAATTGATTTTATTTCACTCATGGGTTATCTCCTTTTTGTAAATGACGATATTGTTACCAGCTCCCCGCTTTGGTAGAACCCCTTGAAACTTGCGCCCCCTTCCCGCAGTACTGCGGGAGGACTGGGTTGTTCCTCCAGTTTTACCCGCCACCAGCACAGTGAATGGGGTAAAACCTTGCTAAACATTTTCACTGTCTTTTTTTAATGCGGTCAATTCAAGAATCCTAATAAATTCTGATATTCTATAGTCAGGGTAATGATTTTAATTCTTTTCTGCAAGGTTTATTTTCGGGAATTGAGAATATCCAATTTCCACTTTATTTCACTATCTTGCCGGTGGTTTCTGAACATCCTTTTTTTAAGCCGATAATCTAATAATCTACGGGAGTAAAGAATTTCCATTTGCCGGGCGTAAACTTTGCCTCCACTTCCGGCTAATTTCAAATTACTCTTTCCTTGCAACCAAATACATGGTTTTAAGATTGCCTTTTAAATAGTCTATTAACAAGAATTTATTAATAAACGGAGGAAAGGTGTATTCTTTTTAGATCGGAAAAGACCAAAAAGGCATAAAAAGCAAGATAATCAGCCTATAAAATCATAAAACACTCAACAGAAAAAGTAATATTATCTAAATAAAGCAAAAAGTATATATAATAAGATCTTATTCAAAGGATTTTATAAGTATTGGAAACAAAAGGGTGATAAGTGCATTGCCTTTTTTCTGTGGTGTAATAATTTGTTTACATTTCCAGAGTCATAAACCGGGAGATATCGCCGCGCTTGACCAGGAACATTAACATATTACCCCTGGTTTCTTCGTTTAATAGGGCATAGAAAGACTCCACATTGTCTACATTCTTGCGCCCCACCCGAACGATAATATCCCCGGACCGAAGGCCGGCCGAATAAGCAGCACTCATACGTTCGACATCCGTCACCAGCACACCCGATGTATTATCCATTAGGTTATGTTCCTGCCGTAAATGGGCGGTCACGTCCTCCACCCGAAAACCCAGCTTCGAATCATAACTGCGGTCAACCCGAGTCAAGGTCTGGGGATCGCCAGGTAATTCTTCCAGGGTGATGTAATATTTCTTTTTCCGGCCATCCCGGAGCAGCTCCACTTGGTAACGCTTTCCGGGTGTAGAACTGGACACTACATTCTTCAACTGGGACGATCCGGAAATGTCTTTACCATCAAAAATTATAATAATGTCTCCGATTTTAATACCGGCTTTTTCTGCCGGGCTATCCTTGACTACATCACCGATAAGGGCACCATCACGCGTATCCAGTCCCAAGGCTCTCGCCGTGGCGTCATTCAGATCCTGGATATACACACCCAGCCAGGCTCGTACTACTCGGCCTTCATTGATGAGGTCATCCATTACCTTCCGGGCCATGTTCACCGGAATGGCAAACCCAACCCCGCGGTTTGAGCGTTCGAAGCCCCCCGAAGCGATGGCAGCATTGATACCGATCAGCTCGCCGCTCAAATTTACCAGGGCACCCCCACTGTTGCCGGGATTAATAGCGGAATCAGTCTGAATAAAATCTTCATAATTATCCCGGGAAATGATATTGCTGCGACCCAAAGCGCTCACAATGCCCGCTGTAACGGAATGGCTTAAATTCTCACTGAAGGGACTGCCGATAGCCAAAACCCATTCACCGACTCGCAGAGCATCGGAATCACCCAGATCAGCGGCGGTCAATCCATCGACTGAAATGCGAATCACAGCCAGGTCAGATTTGGGATCTGTCCCTACTATTTCGGCTTCAAATTCTCTCTTATCGATTAGTTTTACGGTGATCTCATCCATTTCGTTGACCACATGGTTATTCGTCAGAATGTAGCCCTTATCGCCGTCCACGATCACCCCGGAACCCAAGGCTCGGGTCTGAAAACCCTGTCCAAAGAATTCTTCAGGGAAAAATTCCTGGAATGGCATTCTGCGGTGAAAACGGTCAGTGGGAATGTTCTTTTGGGCTAGGATGGTCACCACCGCCGGGTTGACCTTCTCCACCACGTCGGCAAAGGTATTGCTGAACTGGCTGACGATAGTGTTTTGGGTCCAGCCCCAAGTCAATATTACTAAAAAAATTATTCCATAACGTTTTAACACGATAACTCCTTTATTCGTTTTATTCGCTGATGTTGTATGCAAAAAATCTTATTTGGTTCCAAATGAAGACAGCCCCATTACGGAGCTGTCAACAATATAACAAAGTTATGATGAAATACTTATTTCATCATGATCATTTTTTTGGTACTGGTAAAGGTTGGAGCGGATAACCGGTAAAAATACACTCCCGTTCCTACTGTCTCACCCAGATTGTTCGTCCCGTTCCAGCGCACCCGATGAATACCACCATCTAACTGTCCATCCAATACCGTCGTTACTTCCTGACCCATTATATTATATATCGTCAGGGTCACCGGGCTGGTTTCCGGTACATCAATCCGGATTTCCGTCACCGGGTTAAAAGGATTGGGATAATTCTGATGCAATGCAAACACATCAGGTAGTATGCTGATCTCAACACGCTTCTCACCAATGGTCACCGGTAATACCTCGCCTAACATACCCGCCACCTGGAAATCAGTCAGTTCAACAGTGGCCTTATCCTGACCACCTCCCTTGAATTGGAAGGGGATACGGATCACGGTACTGCCATCTTGCTCCACTGTACCACCAGCATTGTTGAACACCACCACTATCAGCTCACCGGCCGCATTCTGTCTGGAAACCGCCATGATACCCGCCACATCAACTGCAGTCTGCACTGGTCCCAATTCCAGACCCGCACCTACAGATAGGGTAAACTGGATGCCCCGGGTTACACCGGGATAGTCCATATTCACCAGCAACTGCCGGTCTGCACGCAACAGCGCAGCTTGCACCGGAACATCCGGCTGCTCCGTATAACGAGCATTTTGATCGCCAAAAATGATATCCACAATCAATACCACATCGGATATATTCAACTGGCCATCTCTATAGACATCGGCATTGTTAAATTCTGCATCTGTTGGCAAGTCAACTCCCAAAACAAAGTTAACCACGGTTAACAGGTCTGCAATATCCACGATGTCATTGAAATCTACATCACCGGGTCTAAAGGGTATCGCACAGGCATCATCAGAAGCTTTCGATTCCAGAATCCCATATTCATCCGTATTCCAGATGGCGCGGACGTTAAAACAGTACTCAGTGTAGTTGCCGGCCACGGAAATGGTCGCCGTGGTATCATCCGGATCATTATTGGTCGCAACCAGCGAATCACCGGTGTCCATAACCTGGTAGATGCTATAACCGATCAAGCTGTCTTCAAGGGTACGGGATAAGGTTCGCATATTTCGTACAGATATATAGGTCGGATCAGAGGTATGCTGGAGCTGTGCGGCGATGCGCTGTTTGACTACCGGGTTGTTCTGCAGACCAGGGTTGAACACTAAATCTAGAATTTCCAGGTCCAACATAGTGGTCGCGTCCATAGTATTACTGGTTGGGTGGGGACCGGTCCGGGCGTCATCGATCCGAACTCCATTATTGTCACCATCGTGCAAGCCAGACCCTTCGGTAATCACACCCGAAAACACATCATCATCCACAGCCATGTAATAGGTTGTTGCAAAATCATTAAATGTAAAATATGCGTTGTATTCAAAATTCACGGCTGTACAAAGGCCATCACCTAACTCCACTTCACCTTCTTCACCGTACCAGTTCCCGGAAAGAATACCCCCAATAAACATTAAACCATCTTCGGTAAATTCCACCATAACAAGACTGGGTACACCGGTACAGAACCAGTCAAAAAACAAATCCCAGGTTCCGGTAAGATCTCCTGCCAAGGAAGAACTCGGTTTTCGCCAAATTAAATGCACTGTTGAATTGTCACCTGAAGCGATCAAATCGACCGGGGCATCGAGTTTTGGTGTTAATTCAAAGTCAGCTATCACGGCATCTTCTTGGGCAAGCACCGTGACATTTTCTTCTAAATTTTCAAATCCATCCCGTTTAACGGTGATCAGATTTGTTCCCGGCAACAAGTTATGCAGTAAATAGGTACCGTCAGTACTCGTCGTATCCACCACGTCACCACTGTAGACTACCGCGCTGTCCAATACATTTCCGTTGGGATCGGTGATAGTTCCGATCAAATCACCATAGAGCCAGGTGGGAGTGGCCGATACGTTCACTATATCACTCTCATAAGTGGGGAAGTAAGACGCCGATACGCCAAATGTATACGTAGTAGTGTTGGTTAGGCCCGTGACCAGATACCCGGTTGCTTCCACAGAATCCATAATCATAACACCATCCAAATAAATGTTGTAACCCAGCAGGTCGCCATCTACTTCCCGGCCGGTGGGGTTATCAAATATGGCAAAATCATCAATAAACCAACCATCATAAGTAACGCTACCATCACTCCCGAAATCAAACCTGAACATAACCGTTGAATCTGCATAACTACTTAAATCAAACTGGACCGTATGCCAATTGTCTCCACCGGTTGTCCCAGAGAAAGCAGGCTCGCCGGGAATGTTGGCATTGGCGGTAGATACCGCATCTTCGGGATAGTCGTCAACAGGCGTAAGGATAGACCAGGTCATGCCTTCGTCACCAGAAATTTTGACGTTGCCGCCATCATAAAACCCTTCGATATAATACCATTGGGAAATCTGCATCACCGGGTTAACTAAACCGGCGAGTGAGTAGGATGGTGATGTCAAAAAGGAGATGGAATTATTGGAATAAGGGCCGGATAGATTGGTGCCGAAACATTCGCTTCCGCTGGCAGCCCCATCAGGGCCAGACAAAGGTGTCCCCCGTTCAAAATCACCATCGGCAGAAAAGCCGTCGTCAGATCCTTCGAAACTGGAATAATAAGTATAGGATGGCGTATTGGGATCGGTCCAGGACAGGGCTACTTCCTCATCCAATGGAGTCGCGGACAGGTTGGTGACCGGTAGCGGGTTAAATACTTCCGGGGTGGCACATTCAGTGGCGGTTGCATTTGAACTACCTTCTGTATAATTAGCAACAATATAATAACAATATTCTGTCCCATTGGTCAGGTTTTCGTGAAAATAAAAATTTGTATCAATTGTCGCGACTACTGTGCCATCAGACGTATAAACAGAATAGTTTTGAAAATCACCGCAGCCTTCGATGATTGCACGCGAGGAATTGGTATTAGTATTAAAACCTGCATTAATTGAATAATCAGAGCCAGGACTAACAGAATATTGAATATTCTGGTCACTGTTATAATTAATATTTTCAACTATAATAGAATTATTATAAACAATTGATCTACCACTAGCATAAATTAATGCTTCATGACTACCAACATATTGATATCCAAACTCTCCCAGTTCAGTCCAACCATCAATATTACCAAAATATAAGTCTGCGTTATAACTACTGTTATCAACACCTATATACGGACCGCCGGGAGCAACGTTGTAAGTTGCTACTAAAAAACCTCCATCATTAATTATAGCGTCTTCTATATCAATTTCTATCCAATCATCTGCAACACCAGGTACGGTATAAGGTCCAGACAGCAATGTTACACCATCGCTATGAAAAATATTCACTTCAATATCCGCACTCCATGACCCAAAACTACCGACAAAAAATCGGACTGATTGAATTGTTGCAGGATATGATACAGGTACAAACAATTGTGCTAATCCCGCCATTCCTGCTCCAGAAGAAAATGAATTTTCAAAAGTACCATCATGAAAATAAATCCATTCACCAGGTTGCTGTGCTACAGGTGTGTCCCAATACAAAAAATTGCGAGCATCACCAGCTACAACACTCAAATCGCGCGGCGGGCACAAGCGTAGATTGCCGATAACGGTAAATGACGCTGTATCCTGGATCACCGGGTCAAAGCTATCTCCGTTTGGATTGACCGCCTCCAGGGTCAGCATGTAGTCACCGTTGAACAGATCTACAATGGTAAAATCTACCGTAGCATTCAATGTGGCAACTGTTTCCCCACTTAAAAACGCCCGGATAAACCCATCGCAATCGGTACAGCCGGAATCACCCACTGTGAAATACGCTGCTATTGTGAACGAAACGGTGATGTCACCACCCGTATCGACTGTGTCGCCAGATGCAGGACTGATTATACTGATCACCTCGGCTTGAGCCAGCACTGCACCTACTAGTACAAATTGAGTTAAGAATAATTTTATTGAATTCGGTCGCATGGAATACTCCTGTTTCAATCCTTGATTATTTCATCATGATCATTTTCTTGGTACTGGTAAAGGTTGGAGCGGATAACCGGTAAAAATACACTCCCGTTCCTACTGTCTCACCCAGATTGTTCGTCCCGTTCCAGCGCACCCGATGAATACCCCCATCTAACTGTCCATCCAATACCGTCGCCACTTCCTGACCCATGATGTTATATATCGTCAAGGTCACCGGGCTGGTTTCCGGTACATCAATCCGAATCTCCGTCACCGGGTTAAAGGGATTGGGATAATTCTGATGCAATGCAAACACATCAGGCAGTATGCTGATCTCGACCCGCTTCTCACCAATGGTTACCGGTAATACCTCGCCTAACATACCCGCCACCTGGAAATCAGTCAGTTCAACAGTGGCCTTATCCTGACCACCCTTGAATTGGAACGGAATACGGATCACGGTACTGCCATCTTGCTCCACTGTACCACCAGCATTGTTGAACACCACCACCATCAGTTCACCGGCCGCATTCTGTCTGGAAACCGCCATGATACCCGCCACATCAACTGCAGTCTGCACTGGTCCCAATTCCAGACCCGCACCTACAGATAGGGTAAACTGGATGCCCCGGGTTACACCGGGATAGTCCATATTCACCAGCAACTGCCGGTCTGCACGCAACAGCGCAGCTTGTACCGGAACATCCGGCTGCTCCGTATAACGAGCATTTTGATCGCCAAAAATGATATCCACAATCAATACCACATCATTAATAGTAATTGTCGTATCCATATTTACATCCGCACCGCGAAATTGCTCACCGGTGGGTGCTGCTGCTTCCAAAACAAAGTTGACCACGGTTAACAGGTCTGCAATATCCACGATGTCATTGAAATCTACATCACCGGGTCTAAAGGGTATTGCACAGGCATCACCGGAAGCTTTCGATTCCAGGATTCCATACTCATCCGTATTCCAGATGGCGCGGACGTTAAAACAGTATTCAGTGTAGTTGCTGGCCACAGAAATGGTCGCCGTGGTATCATCCGGATCATTATTAGTTGCAACCAGCGAATCGCCAGTGTCCATAACCTGGTAGATATTATAACCGATCAAGCTATCTTGAAGGGTACGGGCCAAGGGTTCCGGTAGCCGGGTATCAGTCAGTCGCAATACATTTTCTGGATTAGTCGTGCGCTCGTAGCCAACCGCTGCTTTCGGATCAAATTCAGTCGCAACCATTGTAGTGCTGATTTCACCGGTATAGGTGCCTTCCGATATACGATCCAGTTGTACCACTGGTTGGTTATGGTTATTCAATGTTACAGCAACAAAAGAGGGGCCGTCAAAGGTAGCCATAACGCCAAAATCACCAGTTAAGGTTGGAACACCGCCCACTGCGTCAAAAATGGTGGTATACTCGCCTGCGGTAAGGCTCACCCAATTACGATCATAATACTCCGGACTCTGAGGATCAATATCGTTGGCAATCCCCATAAAGCCGCTAGAGTTTTCCGCGGCAATGATATAGATATCGCCGCTATTGACCACAATATCAGCTGCGCTGACATCAATTTCATACTGAACTAGACTCCCATCCGGAGAAGAGAGATCAATATTTTCAGCCAGAGTGATCGCTGGTAAAACACCGGGGCCAACCACACTGCCGTTTTCATCAATGTAAGCAATGACATTGGCGGCAACCGCACTAGCGTCCCCTTGAAAGGAAAGATACACTGTGGTTAGGGTCGCCGGGTAGCCCAATGGTGTAAAGCGGACACCAAATTCACATGTGGTACCGCAGCCAATCTGCGATTCAAATATTTCGTCATAATAAGCCAGGTCATAGGAACCGCCAGCACCGGGTTTACGCCAGACCAGGTCCACCTGCGCATCACCAGCAGTTGCCCCCAGGCCTCCAGGCCGGGGTAAGACCGGTGCCAATACAAAATCCTGTACCACGGCTGTTGCCTGGGCAATGACGGTGACATCCGCTACACCATTTTCAAAATTTTGTCTCTGAACCATAATGGTATTTAGACCCGGTTCCAGGTTGTTTAAGAAATAAGCACCGCCGGCGTCAGTGGTGTCAACGATGTCTCCGGATTGAACGATGGCACTATCCAGTGGACTGCCGTTAGGGTCTGTAATTGTCCCGGATACATCGCCGTAGAGCCAGGTGGGAGTGGCCGATACGTTCACTATATCACTCTCATAAGTGGGGAAGTAAGACGCCGATACGCCAAATGTATACATAGTAGTGTTGGTTAGGCCCGTGACCAGATACCCGGTTGCTTCCACAGAATCCATAATCATAACACCATCCAAATAAATGTTGTAACCCAGCAGGTCGCCATCTACTTCCCGGCCGGTGGGGTTATCAAATATGGCAAAATCATCAATAAACCAACCATCATAAGTAACGCTACCATCACTCCCGAAATCAAACCTGAACATAACCGTTGAATCTGCATAACTACTTAAATCAAACTGAACCGTATGCCAATTGTCTCCACCGGTTGTTCCAGAGAAAGCAGGCTCGCCGGGAATGTTGGCATTGGCGGTAGATACCGCATCTTCGGGATAGTCGTCAACAGGCGTAAGGATAGACCAGGTCATGCCTTCGTCACCAGAAATTTTGACGTTGCCGCCATCATAAAACCCTTCGATATAATACCATTGGGAAATCTGCATCACCGGGTTAACTAAACCGGCGAGTGAGTAGGATGGTGATGTCAAAAAGGAGATGGAATTATTGGAATAAGGGCCGGATAGATTGGTGCCGAAACATTCGCTTCCGCTGGCAGCCCCATCAGGGCCAGACAAAGGTGTCCCCCGTTCAAAATCACCATCGGCAGAAAAGCCGTCGTCAGATCCTTCGAAACTGGAATAATAAGTATAGGATGGCGTATTGGGATCGGTCCAGGACAGGGCTACTTCCTCATGCAATGGAGTCGCGGACAGGTTGGTGACCGGTAGCGGGTTAAATACTGCCGGGGTGGCACATTCAGTGGCGGTTGCATTTGAACTACCTTCTGTATAATTAGCAACAATATAATAACAATATTCTGTCCCATTGGTCAGGTTTTCGTGGATATAATACGTTGTATCTAATGTTACTATAACCGAGCTATCGGCAGAGTAAATCGTATAGTTCTGGAGATCACCGCAGTTTTCGATTACTTCACGGGTTGAGAATAAGCTGGGGGTACGTACCCTTTCGTAGGCACTAATCCCGGCCAGCGTTGCAGGCACATCCAGCCCTTCCGATATGGCGTTTTTATAGGACATAATCTCCGCTTCTGTATAAGGAATACTGCTGATGGCCGGTGCAGAATAAACACCGCGGGTACCACCGGGCGTGCTCCAATGGATTTCTAAACTGGGTGGATTGGCTTCATTCCAACCGTCAAGATCCAAATAATATGTGTCAGACCCGTCGCGATCGGTAACGCCAATCACAAAAAACCCCTGGGGTATAGCATTTTCCAGGTCATCGTTAGCGCTATTGAGCAGTGTATTTGCATACCAACCGGGGGCAAAAGTACTTGATTCACTCTGATACAAGTATGCTTCGGTGGGTCCAGTTCCAGCCAATATCTCAGTATGAACATCGCCAGGCGAAGCAGTCAAGGGATCGATATACACCGCCGTAGCACTCCAATAGGGCCAATCTGTATTATTCACATAATAATGAAAAACGATGGAATCTACTTCCACATTGGGCCTCATTCCGACCAAATTGAAAATAGCCCACCCGGCTTCTTTATCATCGGCTGAGCCGCCGTGGGCCTTGATCAAACTGCTTTCTGTAAACGCTATACTATTTGTGGTACCTGTATGGTAATCAGCGGATTGGGGAACAGCAGGAAACGGATTGAGATTGGAAAAGGCCAATGGTTCCGACCACTCTAATAAATTACGGCTATCGCCGGCCATAACACTAAAAGAGAGCGGCGGGCATAAATTTAGCACCGATGCCATATCTACGACAAAGGTGCCCGAATCATAAACTGTCGGGGTAAAACTGATTCCGGAAGGGTCGAGTGCTTCTATTTCTATAAAATGAGAGCCTTCAGCAAGGCCGGTGACGGTCACAGGAGTAACAGATGTGAACTGCCCGGCAACTGCACCGTCCATGATTAATTGGACATAACCATCACAATCGGTACAGCCCGGAGTACCTAAGGTAAAGAAATCAGCGACTGTTATTTCTACATCAACAAAGTTGGTGTCCAGAGTGACACCGAACACGGGATAGACCAATTGAATGACCTCGTCACGATTCTGGGCGACTATTAGGCTGGCGCAGAAGAATAAAATTGTATAAGGACGGAATCTTTTAGCAAAAGACATGCATGCCTCCTGGATGTGTGATAGAATTTTCTCGATTTCTCAAAACTGTCGTATCTGATACAAAAATAAAGGTGAATTTACTTATTTAAACGGGATTATCAATCGATTTATAAATTGGTGTTTCTGGTCTGTGTCAGGCAGCATCGCTTATTTTAGAAGTACTATTTTCCTGATCAAAACGAATTGATCATTTTTAACCGAGATAAAATATACACCGGAAGGTAGTTCAGTTTCCACCTGCAATTTTTCAATTCCTATCCCCACTTGACCCTGGTGAATAGTTTGCACACTTTTTCCCAAAATATCGATCAGTTCAATCCCAAGTGATTGCTCCTTTACCGAGTTCACCGTAAATGTAAACCGACTATTAAAGGGGTTTGGATATGGTTGCGAAATGGCAAATGAACGCGGGACAGCCTCGAAAGTATTACTAACACTGCTAGAGTCATAACGAAAATATTGGAGACCACCAGCCTGAGTACCGAAGATCAGGTCCGGAACACGGCCTACTTCCCAATACACACCAGCCGGAGCAAGGTTTGTCCCCATGTACGGGATGTCTGTTCTCAGTGCTGCTACCAGTTCCTCACTGTCCAAGTAAGTGATCTCATATAACTCCCCCGCTTCGTTACCAGCAAGAATATGTCCGTCGGCCAGCACACAGGGAGAGGCATTATCACCAATGTCAATATTTAGATATGAAATTGAATCAAAAATTGCTGTGTCTGCAATCCCCCTGTTCCAGTAGATATGAATAAACCCATTCTTATCACCCACAGCCAGGTCTGCATCCCCATCCTGGTCAATATCACCAAACGATGGTACAGCTCTGCCGCTTAAATCAATATTCAAAAAGTCCGGTTCAGGGATGTCGAAAATGCAAAAAAACGGGTAATCCTGGAATTGGTCGATCTTTAACAGAGTACCATTGAATTCACCGATAATCAACTCCTCACTATCATCACCATACATATTAAAAAATGTCGGGGCCAGGTTCGAGCCAATTGTTGTAAACCATGTAGACCCATCGGAGTGCAATTCCAGTTCTTGCGCATCACTTTCGTTATAGAAATAATGGAGGCTGCCGTTCCAGTTGGGGTTGGTGCTATCTCGTTCCGTTCCAATCCATAACTCCAAGGCACCGGAATTACAGTGATGGGTAGTGGTGGGATGGGTTCCTGAAATAAAATCCAGCCCAGGCAATAACCGGGATGTAATCAATTCAAAATCCCAAGTTTGCGCGGTGCCGTTATTTTTAAAATAGTACAGGTTATCCAAATACTCCGCACCATAAGCGCCGGACAAGACACCGACCACCAAGTCGCCGTCACCATCAAAATCAAAATCCGCGATGCGGGCAATATTGTGCCCGGTGGTTGTAAAACCTGTGCCCTGGGGAAAATCAGTGACCATCAAGGAATCTTCAAAATCCGGAGTCGCAGAGGTACCATAATTCTCCAAATAAAATAGACCCGGCTGGTAAAAGTCTCCCCAGATCAGGTCCTGGTCATTGTCGCCGTCCATATCGTAAAATTCGACCGCGTTGGTGCCGTGCCGCCCAGGTATCCAAACAATCTGGATATCCTCAAAGGTACTGGTGATGAATTCGAATCGGGGCAACCCGTCCGCCATCGCTCGCCCCTTGTAATAAGCCAACCGACCAGCAATATCACCTACGAAATAATCGATGAATCCATCGGCATCAATATCGGCAATAGCAGGGATCACGATCCGTCCGCCATAAACAGGTAGATTATTTATATCCATCAATTCATCCGTCATTAATGAAAATAAACTATTTTCATTCATCCAATAACTTACATGCTCAGTATCCGGAGTATGACTCAAGAGGTCATGGTCACCATCACCGTCAAAATCGTGAAAGGCATACCACGTTCCCACGTTGATATCCTGGAACGTTTTGGTAACAAATGTGAATTGAGGAACATTACTGGAACCCCAATCAGCTTCCCCTTGCCAATACTGCAAATACCCATCCCTGTCATTGACAAAACAATCCAAAATGTCATCCCCATTCCAATCTATGAACCTGGGATCCGGCTGATTCAATCCGCCGGTGAAAGGGTCTTCAACCACTGCACCATCAATATATATAGGGAAAGGATTCAGATCTCGAATGTATCCTTGGGAAATTAGGACACTGAACCAGCACAAATAAAAGATCGCCTGTCTCATTGGACATAAGCTGAAGCCGAAACATGATCAATGTCGAAGATGGGCAGTCTATCTGCTTCTGCTTCTAATCCCAGGTGGCGCAGGTAAAACGGAGGAAATGATCGAAAACGCAAACGCGCCTCCACCAATAATTTTGAGCCAGCAGCCGGATTTTCAGGTAGATTAATTGTATAATCCACTACCCTGGAGCCACTGATGGGTAAGGTATAATCATTCATCCAGGTCATATCTTCCACACCGACCTGTAGTAATCCCGAATCCCCGGTAGTATTGTACAATACAGTATTGAATACCCGCAGTTGCGGGTCGATGGTAGCGGTTGGATCTATATAAAAATCGGAAATGTCTTGTGCATCGTTTAGCACACCAGAGGTGAAGATGGTATCGCCCGCCAACACAGTGATGATCTCTAACCACAGCTGTCGTGCAAACGTGGTGCCAGATGGAAAATTATGACCCACATTGTTGCTGACGATCAATTTTACCTCCAAAGAACCAGCGGCAGTGATTGTATCAGTCAGGGGTTCAAAAAAATTAACATCGGCTGAATTTTGCAGCAATTGTTCAGTGGCATTAAGCAATCCTGGCTCGGGGGCATTTGCATTCAATTGTATATCAACACCTGGAAAAAAATGGCGATGCAAATTATCCCGCAGGGGACCATTCTCAGCAGCCTGACCCGTATATGTGGGCATGTGACAGGTCTGACATTCGGTGCCCATGGCCGCAAAGGCACTCCCCGCCCACTCGAATTGGGTCACTTCCGCTTCGATTCCATCTACGGTCAGGTTATGGCAGTTCTGGCAAAATTCTGATCGCTCATAACCAGGGTGACTTGCGGAAGGATGAAATTCATTTACTTGTGGATCGGTTATCAGGCCGTAACGGGTCCCATCGGTGTACATTTTAAAATCCGTTGTTTCGAAAAGTTGTTGATCCGGATAAATGTTTGTGGGTTCCGGTAAATGGGTAACCATATGGCAGACATCACAGGTGACGCCCTCGCGAATCTGGGCCGGTAGTGTATTTAATTCTGCTGCTGAAAAATTTTCGTGGTCAGTAATGACATCTGTCAGCGCCGCGACGGGACTATGGCATTGCACACAAAAATCACCCAACGAGACGCCTTGTTCATTATGGACCTTATGTTCATGTTGTTGTTGGGCTATCCATACCGGATCCGTCACGGAATAGGCATGCATTGAAGCTGCCCACTCGGTATAATGATGGGGATGACAAGACTGACATTCAGCCGCTGAACTGAAATCACTTACCTTGAATGCACTCTGTACCGGCAAATCAACCAGGGCATCGGCATCGCCAGTATCAGAACAGGAATAGGCTAAAACCAGTACAGCAGAAATTAATATTGATCTAATTCTGCACCTGCACAACTGCAGCACCGGTGGGCATTGGGTTTTCTGCAACACCTCCTAATCCAATTGTATGCAATATGGTATTATTTTCAGTAGCGACCACATATATATTATTACTGCCGGGAGACGTTACGACCAGCAGCTCATCATCTGCGGTTAAGGCACAGCCGTGGAGCATATTGATAGAGTCATCACCGAGAATGGACTTTGTTGCCCCACTGGACAAATCCACGACTGAAACAGTATTGGATATCCGGTTCGTCACATACAGCTGGGTGTCATCGTGGCTCAGTTGCATATGCCAAGGCATCTTATCAGTCATGATCCGATTCAGGCTGTCGCCAGTCATCGTAGAAAACACCCGTACTTCCATGGCGCTCGAACAGGAGATATACAGTTTAGAATCATCATGGTTCAATTCAAGTTCTATGGCATTATAAAACCCATCGTTTATTTCGTAGGACGACGGTACGTTTGATCCTATGGGAAAGTTTTGGGGTTGGTAGTCAATTTCGTTGAATCGGCTTGTTTCAATCTTAAAAAAATGAGAGGCCTGATTACTGGCCACCCAAAGAGTCGCGCCATCGCGACTTAAAGCAATCCCATGGGGCGAATCCGCACCAACATTTACCGTCCCGACTACCACCATATCCTGGGTTTCGATCTTGTGGATAAGCTGTGATTCTGTACTGATACCCATCATGGGCATGAAGCGGGACACATATAAGTAACCGTTCTGTTCATCTAGGGCCATCAGCGCCGGCATATTACCGATATAAATCGAGTCTAACAGAACATCGGTCTGCAGATCAAATTTCAGAATGTACCCGCTGGCGATTAGCGAGCAATACCAATAATGATTGCGTTCATCGATGACCACGTAGTGAGGCATATCACTGATATTGGTTAAATCCACATCTACAGTGTGGATCAGTTTACCTGCACTAATATCGACCACAGCCACCTGGTCACTGCCCTGCAGAGTCACATAGGCCTTTTGAATGTTTTCTGGCTCTCGATCATCGCAGCCGATAATGAACAATAGACCAATAATAACCAGCACCTTTTTCATTATATGCTGGGAGAGAAACTGAATATCCATGTATCATCCTGGTATTGAATTGTTTCAAAACCTGGGGTCATATCTCTGACCCAGAGAGGAAAATCAACCCTCAAATAATAGTTTTTCCCCAAAAATTTCTGTGAGTAACGTAGGCCAAAACCAGCATCAAAAAACACTTCTCCTTTATACACAAGATCACAATTACAATCCCGGGGTGTCCAGATCGAACCATGGTCCAAAAAGAAGGCAAACTCCAGATTAAATTTTGTTTTATAAAATGCTTCAAACGTGTTAGCCAGCACTTTGTCCGCGCCGCCAAAATTGGCACCCACGTACCCGCGCAAGTTGGCATCTCCGGCTAAATGATAATTCTGGCGTAAGTTCCTATTCCCATAAAACGATGATTCATCCCGCAAATAATGATAAGCAAATGTAGCTCTGGAACCGGCGCCAGCTACGGAATAGCGTTCCTGGAGCGGAATACCGCTTTCGTCGGACCACATAAAACCAACAAAAACTCGGTCACGTATATCAATTTTGAAAAAGGGTATATCCAATTTAAGACTCGTTGATAGACGACTGAAAGACCAATCAGTAAACCCTGCCGGTGCTGAAAACAGATCCAAGTCCAAGGAGCCGCGCGGAAATGAAAATCCATATTTACTGTAAACCATGAATACGGAACCAGGGTCATAAAGATCTGTGCGGTTCGTGTCGAGCGTTTCTATAGAATAAAAACCTAAATGAATTTTATCAGCAACAAAATCGAACCAGGAACCGCCCATGTCAAAAGCAACATCCAACCCATACCCGCTAACACTGCCCTGGTTATAAGCGTAAAAATAATATTCGTTATTGGGGAAACGATGCACTGACCGACCCCTGTTGGAAAAACCCCAGTATAATGTCGAAGACTCCATAGCATAATTGATTTCAGTAGTCAACGTCCGCCAGGGCCCGTAGGTAAGTTTTAACCCCAATCCAGGTGTATGGCCATCGAACTCATGGTAATACAAAAGTGGTAACCAATGGATGGCATATCTATCGCGGGGATTGTAATTGGTATTGAGCAACCCGAATTGCCAGTCGACTGGCATAAACCGGCTGTGATTATTTCGCCGATCCAGATCCATCGTTTGTGCATCTGGATCAAGCGCGGCAGCCCGCGGTTGACTATTTACATTAAAAGTAAAAACATCCTTCTTGCGGGACTGATGATTAGTCCACCATTTTCTAACCCGCTGTCCATTGGTCAATTCCACTTCCACCAATTGCGGCATTTCCCGCTGACCTAATTTATTTATCCATAAAGAAACAGCCCATGTACCATCTTCTAATTGTTTACTTTTCATGCGTTTGAGATCGTAATCCAGTATCTGGGTTTGATGTAGCCAAGGGTCAAAAAACCAATCCAGCTGAGTACCACTGACATCTTCCATGGCACTGATAAAACGTGCTGCATTAGTATGTTTTAGATTCCAGCGACGATAGTATTCCTGCATAGCCATATAGAATAAAGAATCACCTAATACATATTTTAATTCAGTAAGCATAAGGGCTGGTTTTATATAGGCATTATAGTAATATGATGAGCTGCTATTATATAAATATGATTTACGGCTGATGGGTTCATCTTTACCACTGGTTTGGTATCTTATAGCAGACCACTGGACGTTAGCCAATAAAGATGTGAATTTTCCATATTCCTTTAACAAAGGTTCAACAATATCTCTGTTGTTCAGATCAAAACCCTGGGCACCATAGCGGTCCATCATGTACTGACCAGTTTGAAATGTAGTGAAACCTTCATCCAACCAGGCTTCAGCTACTTCATCATTACCGATGATTCCGTAAAACCAGATATGTCCGATTTCGTGCAGGATCAGGCTTTCACGCTCGCTTCCGTTCATCACCAGCATAGGATATTCCATGCCACCGCTCTTAATGCGGTCAGCCGTGGTCACCTGGGGATAGGGATACTTACCGAATCGCTTACTTAACCACGCCAAAGCACGCTCGCTTCTTTTGACCACTTCCTTGGTCCATTTCTGGCCATTATCTGCATTATATAGAACATGAACATCAATATCGTTCCAAGAGCCGTGCTCATATAGAAAATTGGGTGAAGTGATCCAGGCGAAATCATGGACTTGCTGAGCATGAAAGGTTACGATCCGCCGGGATGTAGAATCAATTTCCGGTTTATAATCCAAATAGTTTTCCAACCACTTATCAAAATGTATTGTTGTATCAACAGTTACTTCCGACCAGCCCGGATCTCCGGCTGTTACGGTCCCTGTCGCGCCGACTATATACCAGCCGGGGACATCTAAGGTAACGTCATAAGTTCCGAATTCACCATAAAATTCACCTTCGGCATGAAAGGGATTGTCGTGCCAACCCTGCTCATCATACACCACCACTTTGGGATACCATTGGGCCATATTATACTGCTCATCAACGCGACCAGCCCTTTCGACTTGTTCACCAATGTGGTGGACCCAATTCAATTCCATGGTTAACGTTTCTCCCGGTTGTAGTGGATCGGCCAGCGCTGCGGATAGGATAGTATCATCCACCTTGAATGTATCGGCCAAAATGGTTCCGTCTTTGAATATTTGTAGTTGACTGACTTCGATGCGGCTGAAGTAAGCATCCATACCTTTAATAAATTTTGCAGCTCGGCTCTGTCGACCGAATTTCTGCTTGTATTCCCGGTATTTCACGGAGCCTTTCTGAAACGCATTGGGAAGCAGATGCAGGTATATATTTGTTAACACGTCTGGGGAATTATTGGTGTAGTTGACCACAGAGTTGCCTTCGATGGTATGTTCCTCAATATCGAGGCTGATCGCCATGGTATACGTTACGTATTGTTGGAAATAATTTTCAGTAGCTGATACAGGGTTCATAGCTGAAAGACAAATTGTCCACAGGAAAAATCGGTTCATCATGCGGTTATAAATTAATTAAAGGTATGGTTTTATATCGTTATAAAACACTGCTTCTGAACGGGGGCCCAAATACTCTTTTACAATATAGCCGTCCCGGTCAATGATAAGTGTTGTGGGTATATTATAAATCGGTTTGCCAAGGGCTTGTCCGTACAAGGCCGTCACTTGCTGCGCTTCCTGCCCATTTATATCTGTCAAAACTGTGTAATTCATTTTCCAGTTATCCATAAACTCTAGGATATCCCTCGGATCTTCACCTTGGGGCGAGCGGGGTAGCGTGATACCAACAATTTCTAGCCCGGACTCATGGTATTTATTGTACAATTTTATAAAATCTGGAATCTCAATCCGGCAGGGTCCACACCATGTACCCCAAAAATTCAACAGGATCACTTTTCCTTTCATCTGGGAAAGACTCACCAATTCGCCAGTTGGAGTTGCCAGGGTGAATTCCGGCGCTTTAACGGCACCGGCCGGCCGGGGAGGTTGGGTCTTGTATGATTTTCCCGCCACTGCTTGACTGTTTGAATCAGGGCGTTCATTGGAACCACAACCGGTAAGAAACAATCCAATCAATACGTTGTATATGAATATTTTTTTCATTTTATCCTGCCAATCCATTATCTAAAAATTTTAAGAACTCATTGATGTTGCGGGTCAATCCCGGAAATTCTCCCAATACTTCATCTGCTGGACTCAATATAACATAATACGGGAGCGCAGCCGTACCGAAGCGATCGATCTCATATTGCTGTTTTTCCCGGTAATTCTCACCCCCATCAGTATAAAGGCGAACTAGAACAAATTCTTTAAACCGGTTCTTAACCTCCTTTTTGGTAAAAATATTGGACTCCATCCAGCGGCAGTTGGTACATGTATACCCCGTAAAATCCACAAAAATATTATTTCCGCTGGCTTTGGCTGCCACAAAGGCTGGATCTAGATCGGTGTACCAGCGTAAGTCTTCACCGCCATTCTCCTCAAAAATGAGACCTACTTCCTCCGTTAATTTAGGCGGTAGATAGGAATAGATCAAACCATGGATGGGCCGGCCAAATAGTCCAATGCTTAAATACAAAGCAAAACTGAGAAAGAAAATACTTAAACACATGCGGGGCACACTTATAATCTCCACTTTGGAATCATGGGGCAACTGAATCTTGCCCAATAAATAAAAACCTGTGAAAAACATCAGGATCGCCCAAATAGCCAAGACTGAAACATGAGTGAAAATTTGCCAGTCCCAAACCAGATCTGAATTGCTAAAAAATTTAAATGCAGCCGCCATTTCCAAAAAGCCCATGACCACTTTCACTGAATTAAGCCACCCACCGGATTTTGGCAGTCGCGTCAAGTACTGGGGAAAAAGCGCCAGGAAGAAAAAAGGCAATGCAAAAGCAGCGCTAAAAATGACCATCCCCAGGCCCGGCCAAAACCACTGCCCCTGGCTAGCAGCCACTAACAGCAACCCTACAAACTGAACTGTACAAGTGAATGACGTTAGGGTAAATGTTACCGCCATAAATACGGTACCTACATAGCCGCCCCGGCCTTCCTGCCGTTGCATTAGTTGCCGCAAACTCGATGGGACCTGGATTTCGTACATCCCAAATAAAGACAAGGCAAAATAAACAAAGAGTGCACCAATAAATAAATTCACCCAAGGGTTTGCTGCAAGCTGATTAGCTCCGGAAGCGCCTAAAGTAATCGCTAGAAATATACCCAAAAGTGTGAATGTCCCAATGATGCCCAGACCGTAAACAGATGCTTGTTTTACAGGATTCCGATTTGCCAATTCTCCCTGATGAATAAAGTAAGAAACAGTAATGGGAACCATGGGAAAGACACAGGGCGTCAATAGGGCCAGAAAACCCATCGTTAAGGATAAAATAACAAAGGGCAAGAACCCCTGACTGATGGCTGCATCCAGATCAATATTACCACTGGCATCCCTTACGACAGCAGCAACAAATTTAATATGCTCTTTGCGCGGCGGGCCCGGGTCGATGGTGAGGGGAATATCCAAAATGACTTCTTTGGGTGGATAACAGAGAGCTGCATTGCAAACTTGATATAGAACGGCCGCGGTTAGGTTTATCTGGCCCGGCTCTATATTGTCATCTAACTGGACCGGAATAGAAAATGTAGTAGTTCCGGCGTGATAGCGGGTAATCGTTTTAAATCCTTCATCAAACTTTTTGATGGGATCTGGTTCCACTATGCGACCCTGTCGGGAGACGGCATCACCACTGATCCTAATTTCTGTAGGAATCGGACCTTCACCGGCATCTCCGAGAGCATAGATGTGCCATTCTTCTTCCATAGTTGTGGTCAGGTTGACGTGCACCACTTCCCCGGCACGAGCTGGTGCATTTACTTCCGCCCCAACAGTCACGGGGCTCATTTGCCCCCAACTGACTGAGAGGAATAAGAGTAGTAGGAAAAATGGATGTTTAATATTCATTTTCAGCGGAGAAGATAGCTGATTTAATGGATTAGCTCCAATTTTTGTTTCCAACCGTAAAATAAACTGGTTCTGGAAATATGCTGAAAACGTAACCGGTGCTCATGTAAAAACTGCAAAACAACAAGATTCGCAGCACCGCGACCCCATCCGCAGCCCAGTACCAAACCAATATTCAAACTCATTGAGCCAATGCATTATTCCTGGGCATTAATGTAATGGTCATTGCTATTGCTTCCTGGTTTTTCGATGGGTATCTGTGCTAATTCTTCCGGCACATTATTTGGTGCGTAACTAAGAGTTGTTTGTTTCGTCACTGCAAATTGATTGTGATGCAGATGCACTTCCCCACCGCTGCGGTCCACCACCACGCCAATACCAACGACACAACTGCCTAGTTCTTGCACTAGGTGCATGACTTCTTTAATAGAGCTGCCGGTAGTAATCACATCTTCAATAACCAAAATTCTTTCACCAGCATTTATTTCAAAACCTCTACGCAGAGTCATTGCACCATGCTGTCGCTCGGCGAAAATGGTCTTCACATCTAACTGTCGTCCGACTTCTGATCCGATAACAATGCCCCCAAGGGCCGGTGAAATGACCGTGTCTACCGCAAGTTCTACAAAGTGCCGGCAGATCACCTCTGCAAGATGTGACAAATGCTTTGGGTGCTGGAGGACCTTTGCACATTGAAAATAGGTAGCGCTATGTCGCCCGGAGGTCAACACAAAGTGTCCCTCTAAAAGTGCCCCTGTTTCTTTGAATATTTTTAAATACTTATCGTTCATAATATTTCGTTCAGTATTTTCTTCATTGGATTTAGCGCCCCTCTTCATTTTACCTAAAGTACAGAAAAAAAGATAAATAAATTTACAAATACAATTTTTTCCACATTACACTTGTAACACAAAGAGGGGATTATATTAGACAACGATTCAATCATGTCCGCCAAAATTCACTCTGCCATTATTGCTCTCATTCTCTGAACAATGTCTTGTGCTACTTTGTGGATCGTTGCAGTACGTTGATCTCCTGCAAAACAGATCGCTCGAGATACATTGATCAGGGCACTTCCTTCTTTATTCCCGGTAGTAAGACTTGTTTCCAGGTCACCACCTTGAATACCCACCCCTGGAATCAGCAGCGGCAGACCCGGTGCTTTTATGCGAATAGTATTGATATCTTCAGACGCAGTAGCGCCAACAACCAACCCGACATTATCTTGCTCATTCAAAGCGGCACAATATGCAGCAACCAGTTCAAATAACCGCGTTCCGTTCCCTGATATATTTTGGAGGTCGCCGCTGGATGGATTCGATGTTCGGCATAAAATAAAAACACCTTTTTCGGTATTGCTGATAAACGGGTCTATGGCATCCCGGCCCATGTAGGGATTGAGTGTCACCGCATCAAAACCAAAATGACCAAAGAGGCTGTGGGCGTATTGCAAGGCTGTATGTCCGATATCACTTCGTTTGGCATCGCCAATGGTAATCGGTTCATCACCAATATAATCCATGATCTCTTCCAGCCATTGAAATCCAGCACTACCCCAGCGCTCAAAAAAAGCCAGGTTTGGTTTATAAGCCGCAGCAAATTCCCGTGTGGCATCCACTACTTTTTTAGAGTGTTGTTTAAGGTCAGCTAAAGTTGGATTTTCTTGAATGAAATTTTCTGGATCAATATCCAAACCCACACAGAGCCAGGATTGTTTTGTTGTTATTAAATCTAAAAGTCGGGAATTAAACGGAATCATTGACAGCGAACTTACTTAACTGTATAGCAAAGATTGAAGCAAGAACATCTAAAATGTTATCAGTTGGAATTTAAAAATACTCAGTTTAGAACAGCGATTTTTACACCTTTTCCTGTTTTAAATTAGGATGTCATTTTCAATTAGGATTATTAAGATTTCAATATCCAATTGATGTACAAATTTTTACTATTTCTATTATCCTATTGATTCAAGAACATGATGATAAGTACCATTCAAAAACCGGTTCAAAGAAAACGGAAAAATGGACAAAAATTTTTGAAGACCCTGGACAAGATAAATGGCAACAACCAAGTGAAGTATTTTAAAGATATTCGATCCGATCTTAGCCTGGGTGGGAAACTGGTAATCGTTGATTTCAAGCAAGGTACCTGCCTGTGGAGCCGCCAGACAAACATAAGATCGCACCTGCTGCAGTGATACATAAACTGCAAAAAGCCGGGTCTATATTGACCCTTCATGATCATAGTTTTCCTTACCAGTACATGCTGTCATTCAAGGTTCAGAACTAACAGCGAGTATGAAGCAGCTTTCATTCGATATTGATCACAAATCCCAATCAAGGGTCATTGCTTCATCCGGTGTTTTCCAGGTGGAACTCATGGAGCACATCGGCGAAGACGACTTTTCCCAGCTCATCCGCATTTCTGAACACCTGGCCGCAGAATATGGCAACAAAGCTATCCTAACCAAAACGATAATCCACAAATATTTTAATAAATCCACTTCCCTACCTTTCATCGCCCGCTACCGGGGTGAGATCATTGGCTATATTATCGGAGTTGCGATTGAAGATCTATCCGCCAAACCTTGGGCGCGGTTGGATGAGAATTTCGGTGCGTTGAATACACTTTATACCTACGCGTTTGTCATCATGGATAAATTCAAAGGAAATGGTTATGCAAAGATTCTGAAAAGGGTCTATTTAAGTTGGGCAAAGAAAAAAGATGGGTTGCGTTATATCACCGGTCACGTGAAACTGGGTGTCTCTTCTAAATTCACAGGCGATATAAAAATTATAAACAGAGTGGAAAACTGGCAGGGTACCGGGAAAACATTCGAATACTACCGCCGACATCTGGAAACCAAATCGGACCTGACTCAAACTCAGAACCCACCATTAGCAAAGACAATTTAATTATCGTCTCGTAGCTACACTCACACCAACAAGAGCCAAAACAGAACAGCAAATGGCCGGTAATACCTCATTCACTGAGCCATAAATACTCGCCGGCAGCCAGAACCATAATTGGGGAATCTCCTTCCATAATAACGTCACGACCGTTCCGGCTAGGATGGACGCTATAGCGCCCTCTTGGGTAGCGTTTTTCCAGAATAGGGCCGCGACCAACGCCGGAGTGATGGCCGCACCATAAATAGTATAGGCATAGAGTGCCCGTTCGAAAAATCCTTCCGATTCAGCAAAACCCCTGGACACAAAAAATGCCACGATTCCCAGAGCTAAAACCACAAGGCGACTCAAGAGGACAATCTTTTTTTCCGATGCTTGGGGGTCGATGTATTGCAAATACACATCCCGCATGAGGGTAGTGGCCGGCACCAACAAAAAGGAGTCTGCAGTTGAAATGATGATCCCGACAATGGTAGTCATCATAATGGCTCCTAAAAATGGTGGTAAGAGCTGGTGGGCGGCGTAGATCAAGACATGCTGACCCACTTCTGCATCTGGAATCATGGCCGCGCTAACCCAAGCTGAGAGGATGATCAGCAGTTCAACCACCAGCACAGCAATCACCAAAATAGTCGTGGCTGAGCGGGCCCCTTCTGCATCTTTGCTGGCAAAGAACCGCTGGTACATATTGGCATCGCCCAACACCAGCAGGAACGGCGGTAGACAAAAGTTGATAATATCCAATCCGTTATAGACACCGAAGAACTGCATATGCTGAAATTTGCCCAATGTGGCAAAGGCTGTTTCCATCCCGCTCCAGCCCCCAGCTTTGATCCATAGGATGGGAAAGGCAATCAAAAGCGCGACGGTCATGATTATTCCGTTACCCACATCCGTATAAGCCACGCTCACTAGCCCTGCCAGCATGGTATAGGCAATGATAAACACCGCCGCAATAATGGTAGCCGTTCCCAGCGAAATCAACTCCACACCACTCTCATCGGTAAGGATAGTAAATAAGACCGTAGCACCAGCATTGTATTGGTAGCTGACAATTACCATGTAGGCCATGACTAGAGCCACAACGCTCAAAAGCCGGGCTACAGAGCCATAGCGTTCGCCGATAATCTCCGGTACGGTGAATTTTCCATAACTGCGCACCTTTCCAGCAATGCGGGTTAAAATGAAAATGCCTAATACTCCACCGAGAGGCAGGATTAGCGCTGACAGGCCCGTTTCGTAAGTCTTGCCGGCATTACCCAAAATGGAACCAGTACCGATCCAGGTAGCTAGCATGGTCCCCACCAGAATCCAAGGTGTTAACGACCGACCAGCGATAGCAAAATCCGCCTGTGTTTTGATCTTATTAGCCTTGTATACCCCTACTCCGATCAGGGTGAAAAGGTAGAGTAAAATTATGATTAAATAGGGCATCAAGCAGTCGCCGTCCAGTCCCTATCTATAACAAGCGTAGATTTATGGGTGATATTCAATATTGAACCCCCCACTTCAATACTTCCATATAATAGGGTAGAAAATAGTTGGGAAGATGTCAATCATCTATCATCATTGCGCGGATATAACGGATGGGGATGGAGCCATAGGAAAAGAACTTCTCATGGAAATTCTTTATGTTGAAGTCCGCCCCTTCCTGGGTTTTGTAATCTTCCAGAAGTTCCAGCAAAAGGACATATCCAGTAAAATAAGTTGACAGCTGTGTCGATGTTAATTGCGCCCGTCGCCACTTGCCAGTTGCTTCTGATTCTTCCTGGAAGGTCTCGTTGATCATGAGGTCCAGGGCTTCCGCTTCTGTCATCCGTTCGGTGTGGATTTTTTGATCGATAATGGCATTGGCAATGCCGCGTAGTTTCCATTTCTTTTCCACCAAGCTATAGCGCGGGTCCCCCCCACCAAAGCCTTCCTGTACCATCATATCTTCTGCGTAATGTGCCCAGCCTTCGATCATAACACCACTGCTGAAAACGGCTCGAACAAGAGACGGATGGCGGTTAGCATAATAAAGCTGCACGTAGTGTCCCGGCAGGGCTTCATGGATGGACAGTATTTTCATGGAAATGGTGTTGTATTCCTTCAGAAAGGAATTGACCTGCTCATCGGTCCAGTCCTCTGGTATGGGGGACACGTTGTAGAATGTCGGGAGGTTGCTTTCCAGCGGTCCTGGTGATTGCAGTGAAGCGCCGCTCACGCCTCGCTGATACTCTGGCGTTTCCCGGATCTCCAAGGGTTTACCGTCGTCCAAGGTCAAAAGATCTTTATCCTTGATAAATTGTTCCAGCTCGGAGATGGTCTCCTGGGCCGCTTCTAACACTTTATCTCTGGGGGCGTGGTCCTCGGCGATCTGGTCCAGTACACGATGAGTCATTTGCAATTTATCAGCGTGGGTGGTCATCACGGGCTGTTTGCCGAACCAATCTAAATAGAGAGGTTCAGCCAATGCGAACATCTCATTCTGGACCACATGTAAATGATTCTCGGCTTTTTCTAGGACTTCCTGTGCAGTGATCCCTTCCTGCAAAGTATGGAATAATTTCTTTGTATACAGCTGTTTTCCGAGCCGAAAATCTCGAAACGATTCATCATCCTGGTGGTTCTCCAAGAACACAATGAATTCATCAATAGCTTGCTTGGCCAGTTCTGCATTATGTTCAAAATTACGTTTGAAATCATCTTGCAATTGAGCGGCCATTTCCGGGACGGAAATTGCAAACATACCCACCAACCCTTTGGCTTGTTTGATCGCCGTGTTTAAATGGGGTTTTGGGAAAGCCACCAGGTTTTCCCGTGCTTGGGCTAAATATTCTGAAGTGGATAGAAACCTTCGCGATAAATTACCGGCTCGCTCTGCCACTGGTGCAAAGTCATAGATCAATAAACTTTCGTAAGAATAACCTAATTCCCACACATATTGCAGTGGGTCCCATGAAAAACTTTTTAACTCATCTATATTGAAAAAACTGGATGCAATCATATCGATCAAAATCTGATGATCGACACGATCGTTATCATTCAGGTGATCCGAATCAATTGCGTTTAAATCAAATAACATTTGTTCCAGGTACGCCCGTTCTCGTTCCCGGGCTTTGGCGCTGACATCAGACAATTTGTCATCATAATCATGGATCCCGATCCAAGTAGCTGTTATGGGATTATCCGCAAAATACCAATCTAGAAAATCATCGCGAAGGGAATGAAACTGAAATGTTGATGCACTTTTTATCATAAAATAAATGGATACGGCCACCATGACCGTAATGGTAAAGACATATTTTGGTGACGCTTTATTCATCTTGAACCTGTGAAATTAATTTTAGAGTTTGCAAATTCCAACATCCCAATGCGACAAATTAAAACATTATGTATCATTTTGTGCTCACTGGCAACCTTATCGAGCACTGGAAAGGATAAAAAAACATTGAACCGTTTAGCCCAAGAACAAAGTCCTTATTTGCTCCAGCACGCTGATAATCCCGTAGATTGGTATCCCTGGGGAACGGAAGCATTCCAAAAAGCGCGCAATGAAGATAAACCGATTTTTCTGTCCATCGGTTATTCCACTTGCCACTGGTGCCATGTAATGGAACACGAATCTTTTGAAGATGACAGCGTTGCGGCACTAATGAACAAGTGGTTTATTAATATAAAAGTCGACCGTGAAGAACTACCAGAGATCGATCACGTTTATATGACCGTTTGTCAGGGGATGACGGGCAGCGGCGGCTGGCCTTTAACCATAATTATGACACCAGAGCAACAACCCTTTTTTGCCGGCACGTATTTTCCAAAGGACCGCCGCGGAAACCGCCAAGGGATGCTCCAACTGTTACCTATAATTAACGATGCTTGGACCAATAAACGAAATGAGATCATGGAATCCGCGAGTCAAGTGCAGTCTTTTTTAGACCGTAACAACACGCGGGCATTGGGTGCGCTACCAGAAGAAAATGTACTGGTCAAAGCCTACAACAATTTTAATCAACGCTGGGATCGTGAATATGGTGGCTTCGGCAAAGCGCCAAAATTCCCATCACCCCATGCTCTGCTTTTCTTATTGCGTTATTATAATTTAAAAAATGATCAAACTGCCTTGTTGATGGTGGAGTCTACTTTAAAAAATATGCGCTTAGGTGGGATATTTGACCATGTAGGGTTTGGCTTTCATCGCTATTCTACAGATAAGAAATGGTTGGTGCCTCACTTCGAGAAAATGCTCTACGACCAAGCCCTGCTGGCCATGGCTTACAGCGAGGCCTACCAAATTACAGAAAATGAATTCTACGCGGAAACGACCAAAGAAGTATTAACCTACGTGCTACGGGATATGACCAGTCCCGCAGGAGGATTTTATTCTGCCGAAGATGCCGACAGCGAAGGTGAAGAAGGAAAATTCTATGTCTGGAATGAAGCGGATATCCTATCCATTTTAGGTACGGCGGATGGACGTATGTTCAATACCATTTTTAATGTTCACCCCAACGGAAATTTTCATGATGAAACCACCGGGCAGCAATTTGGGCAGAATATTTTACACTTGAACAAACACATTGATACCATTGCTGAAACCTTGAATATTGAAGCAGACGAACTCCATAAAAAGATCGAAAACTGGCGGCAAAAACTGTTCGCTGCCCGTGAACAGCGGATCCATCCCCTGAAAGATGACAAGATTTTAACCGATTGGAACGGGCTGATGATCGCGGCGCTAGCCAAAGCCAGTATTGCCCTCAATGAACCCCGTTACCATGAAGCGGCGCAGCAGGCGGCGGATTTTGTGTTGAAGGAATTACGAACGAAAAACGGCCATGGCCATCTGCTAAAACGATACCGCAATGGGCTTTCATCCTTGGATGCGCACCTGGATGACTACGCGTTTATGATCTGGGGTTTACTGGAATTATACGAAGCCAATTTTAATACTGCTAACCTGGCTGCTGCTATTGAACTGGCAAATATAATGATGATGGACTTTTGGAATGAAAACGCCGGTGGTTTTTTCCTAGGGGCAGACAGTTCCGAAGAACTTATCGTCCGTGCCATGACGGCTTATGACGGTGCCATTCCCTCTGGCAATTCAGTGGCTGTTGTGATCATGAATCGCCTAGCCCGTATCACCGCTAATATGGATTGGCTGGACATAGCCGTAAAAACACTCCGCGCCTTTGAACAGGATCTGGATCGCGCACCATCCGGTCATGCCCATATGCTTACTGGATATATGTTTAATTTGAACGCTAAAGAAATCGTAGTGGTCGGGCCAAACAATAGTGAAACGCAACAATTCATCAACACTTTACGCCGCACCTATCAGCCCCATCGGGTAATGCTGTATAAAAACGGCAGCAACTTGGCACAAATAGCTCCATGGACAGATACTCACGATACTTTGGATGGCAAACCTACAGCCTATGTATGTAAAAATTTTGCTTGTAGTCTGCCCACTAATGATATTGATCAAGCTCTAAGACAGTTAACCGATTAATAAGGGTTTGTGAAGTGGATAGTTCCTGCTAAACTATCCACTATATGAAACTGCACTGGAAGATCATCATTTACCTATTATTAGGCCTGCTTTACGGAATTTTTGCCGCAACTCAAGGGTGGGATACATTTACTAATGACTGGGTCGCTCCTTTTGGTAAAATATTCATCAGTTTATTAAAACTGATAGCCGTGTCCCTCGTGCTGGCATCACTGATCACCGGATTCTCGCCTCCTTGTCCGACCTTAAAAAACTGCCTTGTATCAGTGGTAAAACGATCACGATCTACATTCTGACAACAACCATTTCTGTTACCATTGGCCTGTTGGTTCTCAATAGCATCCAGCCCGGGGAGACAGTCCCCGGTGATATGAAAATCAAGCTGCAGGATACATACCAATCCACAGCTGAGGCTAATACGGGTGCCGCGGAGAGCATTAAGGATCAGGGTCAGCTACAGCCTATGGTACCAAGCAACATATTTAGCTCTGCAGCCAATAACCGCAATATGCTCCAAGTGGTTTTTGTAGCTATTTTTCTGGGTGTTGGTTTAATCCAGATTCCCAAAAAAAGCGCACAACCAGTACTGAATTTTTTAATGGACTGAATGAAGTAATCATAAAAACCGGTGGACATTATTATGTTGATGGTTCCCATTGGTGTATTTGCCCTAATCGCTGATACAGTTGCCAAAGGAGATGCAGATTTTTCAAGAGAAGAAATTGATGATCTAACAGAGTTCGTTGTTACTTAGCGCGCAAAAGGATTGGCCTCGGTTAAGGTTACATCAGAAGAATTTTCGTCAGGTATCGTCAAGCTTTTTAAAACTGAACAGCTCGAAACAGCACAAGAAAGAATGGGCGCGAAACCGGGTGACATTATGTTCTTTGTCGTTGATCGACCAAAAGTCGATGCAGATGCACTCGGTAATCTTCGCCTACATCTCGGTCGCAAACTTAACATGATCGATGAAAATCGGTGCGGCTATTTCATTGATGCTTCGGAATATGGCACGCCACCACATGCGGGGATCGCACCAGGACTTGACCGTATCGTGATGTTAATGCGGAACGAGGAAAACATCCGCGAGGTGATTGCATTTCCAAAATCTCAACAGGGGTTTTGTCCACTTCCACTTACCCATGTACTGTCTACTGTGATAGAGGCACAATTAGAAGAGTTGTCTATTTGCGTGGATGTGGACGCATAAGATGGTGTCATTAGCAATTTGATGCATCAAATACTCGTAGAAGATGTTTCTATCAGAATACGTATCAAACCAGATCAGAAGCAACACAAGACATAGTTGAATACATAAGAGGTGTTTTACAACCACCAAAAGCTACATTCAGCCTTAGGATAAAAGACACCTATTGAATATGGAGAATTACAACATGTTGCTTAACTTTGACTCAACTTTTTTGATTAAGTTCATATATATACCTGCAGGTAGAGGAGTACACGTGGTTACCTGAAAGTTACTAAATCAATTCTTGGCTTCATCAATCCTGCAACATTTTATAACGGAGGTAAAACTCCACTTACAAAAGGAAACAAACTATGAGTGAAAACGGAAATAGAAAGGGCAACCTTGGGCTGCTCTATGGTATTATTATCGCTATCATTGTTGGTACACTTGTCGGTGGATTAGCACCCGATTTTGCCGAACGCACACACATATTGGGTGATATCTTCTTAACCCTGCTCAAGATGATAGTTGTTCCACTCATCATCTTCTCAATGGTCGTTGGAATAACCAACTTAGGTGATATCCGTAATCTCGGCTCTATCGGTGGTCGCACCGTGCTTTACTATATGACTACTACAGGTATCTCTGTGATCATTGGGATGATTCTCGTCAACCTCATTTCACCCGGAAAAGGGCTTTCGTCGGGCGAAGAACTGACGGATTCAAGCTATACGCTAAGTGGTGCTGGGAATCTTACTGTCACGCTAACAGACGGACAAATCACAGGAAACTATACGGATAAATATGTTGTCACACTTACCGATCAGGATGTGGTGGGCGAGATTACATCAATTGATAGCAATACAGTGAATGTAAAGAAGTGGCAGTCTTTATCGGCTGATGTGGAATACCTCAAAGCAGAGAGCGGTAAAGAGTTGATGGTTACTGATAAACAATTTACCGATTTGACACTCCAACAATCCGGGACTGGTCTTGAAATTGCCTTGCCAAAAATCTCAAAGGTTAAAACCAAAGAAGAGCGTACTATGGTCCAGACCATTGTAGAGGTGTTCTTGGGTAACAAAGAAACTGGAAAACAGGGTATGATTCCGTCAAACGTTTTCAAGGCGATGGCGAACATGGAAATCCTGCCGCTCATCTTTTTCTCACTGCTCATCGGTGTTGCTTTGTCAGTCATCGGTGAAGTAGGTAAACCTGCTATAGCTATATTTAACGGATTTAATGAAGCTGTGATGCAGATTGTTCACTGGATTATGTTCCTCGCACCGATAGGCATTTTCGGCTTAATTGCTGGCAGAATAGGAAAGGCAGAAGGTTTCGTTGGGTTCTGGCCAGAATTAGTCGCAATCGGAAAATATAGTGTGACGGTCATATTGGGACTTGGCATCCACGGTATCGTTGTACTACCGATCCTACTCCTTATTTTGGGACGGCGAAATCCGCTTGGATACGTCAGAGGCATGGGAACCGCATTACTCAACGCCTTTTCTACTGCGAGTTCAAGTGCAACTTTGCCGTTAACAATGCAAGGGGTTGAAGATCAAAACGGCATTTCTAACCGAACTGCAAGTTTTGTATTGCCATTAGGCGCGACTATAAACATGGATGGCACTGCGCTTTATGAAGCAGTTGCTGTCATGTTCATCGCACAGGTATATGGGATTACTATGGGGCCGGGGCAGCAGATAATTATTGTATTGACTGCCACGCTCGCCGCGATCGGTGCTGCCGGGATTCCTGAAGCAGGGCTCGTTACCATGGTTATTGTCCTGAATGCAGTAGGACTACCGATCGAAGGTGTTGCCTTGATACTCTCAATCGATTGGCTACTTGACAGATTCCGCACCACCGTCAACGTTTGGGGCGACAGTGTCGGTGCCGGGATCATTGAAACTTATGAATCTGGTGATTCTGCTGAAGTTCCAGCGGCGCCACCGAAAAAAGATTGATTAACCCTTGTCCCCAGTGTCAACCACTGATAAATTCGAAGAAGATTTTTTACAATTCCCGCTTGAGACACGTTATTTCAGGATCTTCAATAAATACCCTTGGAAGCTCAACTCTGTCAGTTAAAAACAGGCCTTCCATGTGCGATACCTGGTACCTGGTAAAGGAAGTTTGCTATTGGCGGGAGGCTGCCATTCATGTTAATCATGATCCTGAAAAACACTCAATGCGGGAAAAATTGACCCCGACATTAGCATGTCGGGGTTTTTTTATATTAATTGATCGATGATTTTGCGGACCTTCATTTTTGGCCCTTTTATTGTAAAACGGACACCGTCATCTGTATAGTTCCGTTCCAGAATATCCATTTCATCCTGGATTGCGGAAATGGTCTTGCCATTGGCAAAAGGGATCTCCACTTCTGCCGTTTCATAACCTTCATCCATTACCTTCCGGACGGCTTTAAGCAATTCACCAATGCGCAATTTATTGCGTGCTGAGATCAGTATAGCGTCTGGAAAAGATCGTTTTAAGTCAGATAATACATGCTCCTCATGAACTTGGTCGATCTTATTTAGAACTGTTAGTTGTTTTTTTTCACCCGCGTCCAGTTGACTCAGCACCTCTTTAACGGTCTGGTAATGCTCCTGGATCTGGGGTGCACACGCATCAATTACAATCAAAATCAGGTCCGCATCCACCACTTCTTTCAGTGTACTACGGAAACTGGCGATCAAGTCGTGGGGCAGTTTGCGTACAAACCCCACAGTATCACTTAACAGTATTGGGTGCGTATCATCAATAATCACCTGTCGAACTGTGGTATCCAGTGTGGCAAAAAATTGGTCTTGGATGAACACATCCGCACCGGATAGAGCCCGCATTAGTGTTGATTTTCCTGCATTAGTATAACCAACCAAAGCCGCGTGGAAAAACGATCGGCGACCTTTGCGTTGTGTTTCCCGTTCCGCATCGATCTTGATCAAATCTTGCTTCAACTTGGCGATGCGCTTACGGAGTAAACGTCGGTCGATCTCGATCTGAGTCTCACCCATTCCAGCCCGGGTACCGATACCGCCCATTTGCCGCTCTAAATGAGTCCACTGGCGGCTTAACCGCGGGAGTAAATATTCCAAATGCGCTAGTTCAACTTGTGTCTTCGCTTCTCTGGACCGGGCATGTTGGCGAAAGATCTCCAAAATCAAGGAACTGCGGTCAATTACTTTAATGTCACCAACAAAATTAAGGTAATTTTTTATTTGGGTCGGACTTAAATCATCATCAAAAATAATTAGCTGGATATGCAACTCCCGGGCCTGGCTGACAATCTGTTTTGCTTTACCTTTCCCGATCAAATACTGGGGATTCAGTCGCTGCAATCTCTGGGTGACTCGGCTCACAACCTGGGCACCTGCGGTTTCCGCCAATAGTGTTAATTCATCTAATTGCTCTTCTACGGTAACCTGATCAACTGCCCCGTGGATAATACCAACCAAAAGTGCCCGTTCAGATTGGTCCATTTTTAATTGTTCCATTATGCAGTTGTAGCTTTTGTTTTCAGAGTCTTCAAGTTAGGTCTACCGATCACAGATTCAATCAGCATTAAAATAATAGCGCATAGCAAATATTGCCGCCATAAAGCTGTGCCGTAACGCAATTCGTTAATACTGTCGGCAATATTTTCATTTAAACCAATATACTGTGTTTGTTCAACGCCGATCAAATCAACCAGTGTTTGTCCGTTTACCCAAAGGTTTGGGCGTTCATTTGGATCTAGTGTGGTGGAAAATGCCACAAAAAATTTATCATCTGCATAGACTTCGTAGGATCCCAAATTATCTGTATTTTCAACGACCAATAGCTCACGGTTATAGTCCGGAATTAGCAAACTCCTTTTGCCAGCAGGGGTATACACTGCCCATTGGGAATTGATTAATTCCATCGGTAGCGTAATCATTTTTGGTTCACCGGCCACCACCGGCAGCGTGTTACTCTCATCAGTAGCCAAGAGGATCAGCATGCGGTGTAACATTGGTACAAATAACCCGCGCAATGCAAAGTCATTCCACCCCAGGCCAATTGGTGATGTAAAATAGTAAACCTGACCACCAATAAGCCGATAATAAATCAAAAACGGGTCCATGGAGTTCAACGTAAGGACCACATTATGATCCCTATGGGGTCGGACTTTGGCATACGCGTAGACCTCTGGAAATTCATCCTTCATGCGCCTTACTTGTAAGTCAGCAAAAAGGGCGTGCTTCCTGTCATTGTGTAAAACAGAATAAAATGAATTATTTTCAACGCGGATTGACCGGATGAAATTGGGTAATTTTAACGCCGATATAATGGATGCATTCTTTATATTGTTTTCATAATCAGCAACCCAAATCAATCCGCCGCCGCGCTCCATAAACCGCTGAATGTTCTCTACGGCTTGTGGGGCGATATCCTGCGTCCGGTGTAGTATAAGCACATCTGTATCATCTAAAAACAGTTTGTCTATCTGCGGCACTATTTTGCGGTTAATAGTTACATATTCATTTGCACCGCTGATAGAACGCAACGCATTTTCAAGGAGATAGATATCTTCCACAGACCGACCTACGAGAGAGCAAGAAATGCGTTCCGGGATGGATATTTCAAACGTTTGCACATTGTCAAGGGCAAAATCATCATCTGGGATGACAATTTTTCCGCGGATGATACCGCTTTTACCCGGGTATGCCTGGAAAAGAAATTCCTTTGTTCTTTGGGGATCAAATGCTGTTACCACCTGGCCAACCCGTTCTTGATTCAGATACAATTCAATCGGCACATTTCTTTTTTCGACATTACCATCATTGGCCACTATGGTATTTATTTTGATCAAATGATCCTTGAGTTTTATCTGACTAACCGGAAATACCTCTTGAATACTAATATTATCTACGACCTTTTCTTGATCGATTAAATAGAGTTTCCAATCAGTGTATTCTTCTTGGAGTGTAGCGATAAAATTTGAATCAGGGAGTGTTTGAAAATCACTGAAAATGAAACATTCCTTGTTCAATTCTTCCTGTTCTGTCTCTTGAATAACGGACAATGTCTTTGCCCAAATACGATCTGCGGTTACCGCCTGTGGAATAATGTTGATTGCATTGTTGATACTTTGCATTCGATTCTGTTGACCGGTGTAGATCAGTTTCAAAGGATTGGTTTGATAGATTTCCAAGACAGCATTTTCATCCAATTTTTTGATAAGAGTTTTGGATTGCACTTGCACTTTTTCCAAATTTGACTCTCGACTTGTTTGCAGGGACATACTAGCTGAATTATCGATGATAATAATCGCTTTGGAATTCACATCTCCGACCATCGTACTCGATATCAAGCCCTTTGTAGTTGGTCGTGCCAACATTAGTACCAAGGCCACAATGATCAATGTCCGTAGTAAAACCAACAGCCACTGCTTGATCGTTAGATTTCGGATCGATTCATGTTTCATCTTATCCAAAAAACGGACCGAGCTAAATTCCATTTCTTTTGTATGGCGTAAGCTAATCAGATGGATGATGATGGGTATCGCCGCTGTGGCGAGACCCCATAGGAAAACCGGGGATAAAAATGTCATATAATAAACGAACTCACCAAGATCATGGTAGTTCCGGCGCCAAATGGAATCAGTATATTATCATCAAGATCAACTGACAAAAGTTCAACTAATGATGCCGTAACAGCACCTGTAAGTCCTACCGGTAGCGGTACGATATCCAATACATAAACGGCGGCTATACAGGTGATCAGACAGCCCAGGGTTCCTTCCAACGTTTTTGCACCTAATTTAATTTTACCAATAGCCTGACCGATAAGGGCCGCTGCAATATCACCCACCGACATGAATACCAGACTTAAAATTGCAATGTCCCTCGGGAAAAAATAGATGATCGGTACTGACACCGCTACTACCCATGATGCCCCCGTCAGTTTACCGTACAATTCATGATCCCTCATCATAAAACCAAAATAAGATGTAAAAAAGGTTTTTATGAATTCAATACGCGAACGGGCCAGATCGACGGACACAAACACTAGAGCGGTAATCAACATGATCAATGACATTTTAATTCGATCTGGAATTAAGTACATATAACCTAAAGGAATGACCAGATTAAAAAAATGAATCAATTTACGAACTATTTCTGCTTTGCTAATCATCTACGGTTCATTCATCTTTTGATCAAAAATATCTTGCAGATCCAATACACTGACCACCAGCCCGATCTTAATGGACTTGTCCAAAACAGTTCCCTGGGTGATGGATTGGTCCAACACTGTATACGGTACTAGCTCCTGATCCTCATGATAGGTGATCCGCCCGATCTGGAGCCGGGCTTTGCGTAAATGTTCTTCAGCTTGGTTCAGGCTCAATCCGATTAAATTGGGCACCTGGTAAAAATCAGGTGGTAGTCCTTTACTAATGGTGATCTGGATACCCAACCCTCGTTTCATAGCGTTATTTGCTTTGGGGTATTGCCAGGCTACAGTCCCATTTGGATATTCGGGGTTATATTCGGTATAGATCGTATCGATCAGCAAGCCGGTTTGCTGGAGCATGAGTTCTGCGCTGCGTAGTGACTGTCCAATTAGGTTAGGTACCTTCACCAATTTCCCAGCAGTAGAGATTTTCAATTTAACTGTGCGTCCCGATTTCACTTTTATATTCGGCTGGGGATATTGATCCAAGACATAACTCGGGGGCAATTTGTCGGTGAACATAGTATCACTTATTTTCGCTCGAAAACCAGCGGACTTCAAAATAGCAATTGCATGATCCACTTGTTTGCCTTCTACATCCACCAAATAAATTCCTTTGGACTGGCGAGTGTAGGCCGGCATAATGACCCTATCAAATAATAGAATAGTCAATACGGAAATAAGAAGTAGACTGGTTATATATTTTTTCAAGGTTACAAGTCTTTCCTGATCAATTTTACTGCAAACATGCCATGTGTTTGACTTTCCAGCGGGTAGGGCGTCAGAGTGCCACGTTCATTCAAACAATTCTTGTCGATGTTATTCAGGTTGTGATCCAATTCAAAACTTTTGTTTAATTTAAGGAATGCATCTACCACTCCCCAGTTTTCTTCCGTCTTCAGCGAACAAAAAGTTTAATAATTCCAATCCTAAATTTTTTGTCGGTTTTATCAGTAATGATCTGATCCACGTGTTCAACCGTTCTCACTAGCGCGTTACTTCATTCGCTAAGGGGGTTATTTTTTGATACTCAATACCATTTATTTCGTCGTGTTGGCAATATTCATCTCAAACCATTTTCAACGGTTGCCACTTTGGGTCAAATTCTATCGGAATTTGTATGGAATGATCGTGCAGCTGATCCATTATTTACCCAATGTCGTCCCAACCGCCAAAGTATACCCCCGTAAAAACGCTAGTGCTGTCATCCGTTTTTTTCCTGCCATTTGTATTTCTTGCAGCAGTAATTGTCCGGCACCTGCTTGTACTTGAATACCATCTCGATTTATTTCCGTTACAACACCGGAGTGTTGCCCAGAATCGTTACAAATGACCTGAGCGCGAAGAACCTTTAGCCGTTGGCCAGCCAGTTGGGTATGCATCCCGGGGATTGGTGCGAGACCGCGGATGAATTGCTGGATATTCAAGGCCGGCATGGTCCATTTAATTCTGGCCAAATCAGGAGTGATCTTGGGTGCTGTAGTTGCATCTACATCATTTTGTTTGAATGGTTTGAGCACACCATGTTCAAACCCGCTCAACGTTTCTACAAGCAATTCCGCGCCCACTGAGCTCATCCTTCTGGACAGCGTCCCAAAATCATCTCTGGTGGCTATGTCAATTTTTCGTTGGAGTAGAATGTTGCCCGTATCCACGGTTGGTTCGATCAAAAACGTGGTTAACCCCGTCGCTTTTTCGCCATTGATCAATGCCCATTGAATCGGCGCCGCACCCCTGTATTTCGGAAGCAGCGACCCATGCAAGTTTATCGTCCCCATCCTGGGCACCGTAAGTAAAGATTTTGGTAGTATCCGGTACGCCACTACAACGAAAACATCGGCCCCTAATTGGCCTATATCAGATACAGTAGTTGTAGCATGCAGGTCATCGATCTCCATTACCGTCAATCCGCTTTCTTGAGCTGCCAGGGCCACTGGTGTGGGTTGTAGCTGTTTCCCGCGGCCGGAAGGCTTTGGCGGATTTGTAACTACTACTGATATGGAATGATTGCTGAGCGCTAAACGGCGTAGACTGGGGACAGCGAATTGTGGATTTCCCATGAAAACGATCTTCATTGATTACTCCCGAAATAAAACCAACCGCCCAACCGTATCAAATGTGTTAAACTAACACGGCTATGGAAAATAATTAAAGTACGAACGATTCCCTACGCTTACTTTTTTTGCTTGCTTTTCTTGATTCCCGGGCAATTTCTTTTAACTGTTTTTGTACCAGTAACCGCATAATTTGACTGACCCGATCGATAATTAATACGCCATTTAAATGGTCGATCTCATGCTGAATTGCCCGACCCAGTAAACCTGATATTTCTTCCTCATGTCTAGTCCCGTCAATATCTTGATACTTGAATTTAATGAACTCCGGGCGAGCAACCTCCAAACGAACATCCGGTATAGATAAACATCCTTCCTCAAACGTTGATTCACCCCAGCTATCGATAATCTTCCCATTGACAAAAACGTGTGTAACGTCAGTTTCTTCAGTATGCGTGACATCAATAACCATCAGGTTCAGGTCTACCCCAACCTGGTTGGCAGCCAAGCCAATACCATCTTCTTCGTACATAGTATCGAACATATTATCAACCAATTCAGGCAAAGCGGTAAAATCGGTGACTAACGCACAGGTTTTGCGTAGAATTGGATCACCATAATGGACAACATCCAATATTGCCACTATGACTGACCTTCTATTTTAGTGTCTTCCTCCGTCACCAAATCGGCCAGGCCGGCAATAGCTGATTTATTCATGGTCAGGTTTAAATTCTTATCCACTTTTAACACTACCACTTTACCTTTATTTTTGATACCGGTGATACTACCGTGAATGCCGCCAATGGTAATCACCCGATCACCCTTTTTCAAATTTTTCAACATATTCCGCTTCTCTTTCTGGCGTTTAGATTGGGGCCGGATCATCAGAAAATAAATTACCACTATGATCAGGATAAACGGCAGGAATGAGACTAATCCACCGCCCTGTTGACCGTCCGGTGTTGCAAATGCGTGAAGAAATTCCAATATTTACTCCTTAATGATTGTTGTGAAATTACCGATGATAAGCAACCTAAACAAAAATGATTATCCAGGTAAAGTTAATTGCATGGTTGACCCTTCATTAACACTTGAATCAATTACCTCAATTTTTCCAGAATGAATTTCTTCGATTATTCTTTTTACCAGGGAGAGGCCTAACCCCCAACCGTTGGCTTTACTGCTGAAACCAGGTCGAAAAATGTTCTTCCAATCTTTGCGGGAAATCCCTTTACCGTTATCAGTGATGTTTAGAAAAATATTTCCATTGCTTGTTTGGCCATTGATCTCTATCAAACCATGATCATGGTCGATCGCATCTACCGAATTCTTCAAAATATTCTCCAGTGCCCAAGAAAGCAATATGCTATTACCAGTAACGCGTAAATCTTTAGTAATATTTATGGAAATGTTTACCTGTTTACCCATGGAGGGTAATCTGCGTTCCAAATAAGTGACCACACTACGAATTTCCGAGTGCAGTTCAACCTCCACAAACTTGCTTTCCGAACCCATTTTACTAAAGCGTTCCACGATCTGCTCTAGGCGTCTCATATCCACAGTTATTTCTTCCAAGACCTGGTCGGTTTTGTTCGGATGCTGTTTGATGAGATCGAGCCATCCCATAAGTGCGGAGACCGGTGTACCCAGCTGGTGAGCTGTTTCCCGAGCCATCCCAACCCAGATATGCTTCTTTTCACTGTTACGGATGAATGTAAACCCGGCAAATCCTAAAATGATAAATATGGCCACTGCGCTAATTTCCAAATAAGGCAACCACTCGAGTTGTCTAATCAGGGTTGAATCACCGTAATGCAAATAACCGATTGTTATAAGTTCATTCGGAACGGTCACAAATTCCAATGCGATCGGGTTATTCTGCACATCCATCGTCTTCTGGTGCACCCTTAACTCATCCACACTTAAGTCCTTATCCAGGTTTTTGGTATTAATAGGAGTTTGATCACGATCGGAATAAATGATGGGAAACTGAACCTTAGTAATAATCTCATCAAAAACAAAACTTAAACCGGCATCCGATTCATCTTTTATAGTAGCCGCAATGATTTGGGCGTACATTTGCACGATTTGCATGTTATCATCCCGAAGCTTGTTAACGATACTTCGGGAGTAAACCAACAAAGATATTATGAGGACTAAGCCAAAGATGATTAATCCAGATTTAATATTAACAGAATGGTGGTAATTTTTCATAAAATTGACCTGTTGCGGATGTAACCGACACCAAAAAATCCCAAAACGATCACGAATGAAAGGTAAGAAATCATCTTACCCTTATTGAACGACGAACGGTCGTAGGTGAATAGTACTGAATGGTCTCCCGGAGGTACCACCAGGCCTCTAATTAGTTTATTTGTTTCGATCACTTCTGCTGGCTGGCCGTCAAGCATGCAGTGCCAGCGCAGGGGATAATGCACTTCGCTGACTACTAGGAAACCGGTGTCACGCACAGTTACTTCCAATTGTAATTCATGCAGCGTTCGGGAAATAGTATTAACAATTCCTGGTGCATAATTGTCGGCGACTTGCTCATGTTCTATAGGAATGTAGGCAACATCCTGTGGAGAAAAGGTTGCTTCATTGATCATCTGCCACAGCTGGTTTTCCCGTTTAGCTTCAACCGTTTCGACAAACCAGGCCCGGGGCAAGGGATTATCAATATTATAGACCTTGGCATCAACCACACCCCGACTAGAACGCATTTTTCCGCTGAATACTTCCTGAACTTCCGGCAAGGAGATAGTTTGCAAACTAATGAGATAATGCACATTCAACATTCGCAGCAATGGAAATTTGGAAATGGATTGTGTTTTCTGGATGAATTCGTTGGTGATCTTCAGCTTGGCCGGGTGATACCCACCTACAGATTCCAAACCGAACGCCCGAAAGCGCGACTCCAAAAATAAATTACCCACTGGGTAGATCCGAAAATCGTCTTGCTGGTTTTGCAAAAAGTTGATGACTGGATCTGGTGCAAAATACCGTTTGATGGCCTTTGTTGATATGGTAGCGGCAGACCGCCCGGATTTTGGTCCAGGATGAATAATGCGCCAATCCACAGTAGCAATATCCAAAATAGCGATCACAACTATTATTATAAGGAAAACGTGTTTGGGTATTCTGCGTTGAATCCAGAGCCATACTACGCCAATTGCAAGACACAGCCAGGCCAGTAGAATCCAGGCGTCCTGGTTCCATATCTCCCAGCGCAAGTTATTGATCATCCGTACCATATTTGGATCGTTGCTACGCAGCGCAGTAAAACCCTGCCGTACCACAGACTCTAATGGACCAATGCCCAACACCAGTACTAATAACCATAGACCGGCACTCCCAATGGCGATCCACAACCAACGGGGGATGATTTTTTCCTTTAATCCAGAGAGAGTATCCAAACCCATGGCCGCCAATACCGTAACATTAAACTGCACTAAAATTAGAATCATGACCGGGACTCGAAAATTGTTGAAATAAGGAAAAAGATCAAAAAATAGATCATAGACCAAACTAAAATGTTTACCAAAAGAAATAAAGAGCGCTAAAACGGTTGTACCTAGTAAAAACCAGGAGATAGATTTGTTTCTCTTGGATACAAATCCAACTATGGCCAAGAACAACACTATTATGCCCATGTAATTGGGAGATTCCGTAAAGGGCATAAACCCCCAATAGGTTTGACCGCCAAAACCAAATGCTGAGGGCAGTAAGAATGTCAACAATTCCTTAGGATGAAAGGACCAGCTGGTGGCATAATTATAATCCGCACCGCCAGCAGCACCACCACCTCGAACTGAAAAGGGAGCGTACTCGATTGCAGGTAGATAGACCAATAATGCAATGCCGATACCCAAAATAGCGGCCAGGGAAAAGCCACCCAGTCCAATCCATTTGTTCTTTGAGCCTGCAGAGTCTTTGACCCTCCAAAATAGGGTGAACAATACATACACCGCAGCCAGCATCCAGGTATAATAGGCAATCTGGGCATGGGCCCTTTGAAGTTGGAAGCCCATAAATACAGCCAGCAAACCAACACTGTTCCAAGATGGTTTTTCCATCACCTTCATTGTCATCCACATGACCCAGGGAATGTATGCTGCTGTCATCATCTGACTACCATGACCAAAAACGATCATAGTGATCATATACGGCGTCAGCATAAATGCAGATCCGCCAAGGAATGATGCGAACCGGGAAAGATTCAGGGAGCGCAATAATACATAACCGCCGAGACCGGCAAAAAACAGATGTAGAAATTGTGCCAACAAGCCTTTAATAAACAGCAGGTTCAACAGAATTGAAGGAAAATATAAATAGCTTATAAATGTAAACGCTTCTGCGGTGGGCATGCCGGAGAAGATCCACGGCTGCCACAGGGGAAACTCACCTGTTTCTGAATAAATTTTTTGCAAAGCAATTGCGGCTGATTTCGGGTTCATTGTATCCGGGGAGCCAAAAACCTCACCCTGGAAAAGTACATGGTAAAAAAGCAAGCAGATCAACAAGACCATTACGCCGGCAACTTTGAAGATGGGATTTTTTACATCAATTTTCATTTTTTATTCGCAATCATACGTATTCCAGACCAAACTTCTTTATCATCCGCATCGAATTTCAATAACCACAAGATGATAAAAAATGATAAAAATCCGATCAGAAAAACAATGATTAATGACAAAATCGTATGGAGAGGCATGATCATGGGTTTGATCAAAAACAATACAATGGTCATCACTACGCCAGCAAGAAGAGGCTTTAATAATTTTATACTAAACGGGTCGATCTTGATGAAATGAAGCACTTCTATGAGCCTTAAACCGCCCAGAGTAGTCATGGAGACCAATGTAGCATAAGCTGCGCCCATGATACCGAATTGCGGAATCCAAATAATATTCAATATAATATTGATAGAGACTGCCAAAATGGAATTCAGCATATTTATTTTTGTGAAACCGGCCATGGTCAAGGTATCTCCGCCGCCGCCAAAAACAGTTTGCATAAATGCGGCAAGTATCAAGATCATCAAACTATCAGCAGCGTCAATGTATTCACCACCAAAGAGCAGCATAACTTTTTTTGCGTAAAGGATCACAATGATCGCAATTGGTAATGACAAACTGATGATCCAGCGGATGGTTAATTTATACAATTTACCCATTTCTGCATAATCACCGCGGTGGTACAATGCTGCCATCGTGGGTGCAAAAATACCCATAAATGCTACTAAAACGGTACGCAAAAGACCAGCCGAACGGGTCGCAGGGTGATACAGACCAACAGTCGACGTATCAGTGAAATAACCCAGCATTATAATATCCATCCAGTGCATCAGCGTGCCGAGGATCGTCACAAACATCAACGGAAATGAAAATGATAGCAATTCTGTATCAAATAAACTTGAAAATATCTGACTTAACTTTATTCGCGTCAATTTCTTTAAAAATGCCAGAGCAACAATGGCGCTGAATGCAGCAGAAATCAATAATGGATATTTCACTGCATCATCATGTGTGAGAAATCCAATACAGAATAGAACAGAACCCAGCATCACTAATGGCCGGATGATATTGAGAACGATGACTTTGTATTTTAATAATTGATAGCCTTGAGTAGCAAACGCGGCAATGGACATAATCGTTGCAAAGGGTAAGGAAATAGCACTGATTATCAAAACTTGATGGAGTAATTCTGATCCATTGAATAGATCAAAGGCCAGCCATTTGGAAAACACGATCTGAACGACCGTGACCACAATACTGAAAAGTATGCCGAGTTTTAATCCGGAGGATATTCTTTCTTTGATCGTCTCTTGTTCGGTCTCTTTATCCAGACGGCTGACAAACCGCATCACACCGCTATGGAGGCCGGCTCGACCAAACACCTCTCCAATACGTGTGACAGCATTGGCTAAAGAATAAATCCCTATAAATTCCACCCCTACGAATCTGGCCAGGATTACCGTAAAGAGATATCGAGATGCATCGCCAAATCCTATACCTATAAATGAAATGGTGGTTTCTTTGGCTATCTTTTTTGGTTTAACCAACAAAATCTTCGATCACTGATGAATAAACATCCTCTAATTTTTTATTTATAGTATCAGGAGAAAAATATTCCCTGACAGCATCTATACTATTTTTACCTATTTCATTTAATTCTTGAGGTGATTTAAGTAATTCTATACATTTTTTTATGAATAACTCATTTGAATCTTCTACCCATAAACCTTCTTTTTGTCCAAATGGAATACCTTCCGCACCTACAGTTGTAGTAATGACTGGGGTACCAACTGATAATGAATGCGGTATTTTCATTTTTAATCCAGCGCCGACTTTAATTGGAGCAATAAATAAAGTACTTCCTGCAATTAATCCATCAATGTTTTCAACAAATCCTAAATATTGGGCACCATTTAAACTTTTTATCTTTTCTTCTAATTCAACCGATAATAGTTTTCCTGCGATCTTTAAAACAAGATCGGGGTATTTCTTTTTAATTTGAGGAAAAATAGAGAGTATTTCTTCCAGAGCCATAATGTTCGGTAGACGATTATATGAGCCAACGAAACACAAAGAAATCTGTTCACTTGTTAAATCATTCATTTTTGGAATATTAAATTGAGGCGGGATCACAAAACATTTTGGCACACTCCATCCTTTTGAATAATTTTTATCTTCCTCTGTTAAAGTAATAAATGCATCAAATTTATTTATTATTCGAGATTCAATATTATTCCAATTGTTATAATCCAAAAGAGATGCTTTCGATTTAATTTCTTTGTGGATTCTTTCTTTTACTTTAGTTGATATATCGTGCTCTGTTAATACAAATGGGACATTTGATTTTGATTGAACATAGTGATGCATATAATTGTATTCTATGTGCACGATATCTGGATCAAATGATGAAATCGTTGATTTAACCAATTTTTGCATTTTAGTTTGATTGTACTTTTCGATTATATACGGATAATGACTTTTTTTAGATCTTATATATGCACGCAAACCGTTAGAAAAAATTTTCAAAGAAAAATGATCTCTTTCCATCATTATATAATCATAATTGATATTATGGGCATCTAAATCTTTTAAAAAACCTGAATCATTATAATTAGCAAAAAATAGTGAATTAATAGAATGATCTTTAGAAAGTGATAATAAATTTCTGAAAATATATTGTGCTCCCGCATGGCCTGTCTTCTCACTTGGCATATAAGGAGATATAGATAAGATTCTCATAAGGTTATTCTATACAATATTCTTTCAATTTATTATAATCAGAATAATTGATCCTTTCATCTATAAATGCTTGTTCTGATTTATTAAAAACTGTTGAAAATGTCGAACTTGGTTTGATTGAAGATAAATTATTTGATTTCCAACCTTCTCCTTTTGAGATAATTGATGTGATAGAATTTTGATATTTATTTTCAATTTCATCTATATTGGGAAGATCTAATTGAGAAAAGATATTATTAATGATTTTTTCTGAATTTTGAGCTACTGACTCATATTGTGCAAAATAATGATTCTTTTCATTAACATATTGGAGTGATATTGAAATAGCTCTATTCCAAAAATAAATACATTGCACAATAGAATAGTGCTTATTCCATTTTTTAGAAGCAGGCATTCACTACAATACTATATGCAAGTAAAGGATCAGATGTATCCTAGTTTCCTTAAGCTATCCAAAATCTCTTGATCTTGGTCGTCAAGTTCATCATCAAAATCCTTGATTTGATGAGTATCCACCCATTTATTAAGCTGCTGTTCCATATCTTTAGCCTTGGATTTATGCACTGTAAAGAGATTTTTTTGTTCTTCATAATCATTAATCAGATTATACAGCTCACAATTTCCATCAGAAGCCCAAATGTATTTCCACTCAAGGCTCTGGATCATCTTGAGGTTTCGATCATATTGGGAGATTTCAACATTATCATATTTTTCAAAGCTCCTCAATGTATCCACTGGTGTATCATATTCTGCAAAAGCATAATCTCTAAATTTCACATTATCAAAAGATGTTAAAGATACACCCATGCATTCTTTTTTAAAGTCATTGTTAAGACCAATCATATCGATGATCGTCGGAAATATGTCAGAAGTTTGCACAAGATTCGTGAATCGTTTTCCAGCCGGGATTGCACCTGGTAAATGAAATATCAATGGTACATGTAACAAGCTATTGGTCAATAGAAATTGATGGCCAAAAACACCATGTTCACCAAACGCCTCACCATGATCGGTAGTTATAATAATCATTGTATGATCGAATTGTCCCTTTTTCTTTAACAGGTTAAATATCTGTTGGAGTTTGTGATCTAAAAATGCCAGTTCAGCAGTGTGGAGATCGTATAAATGTTCCAGGTCATCTGTGGATAATTGCATCTTTTTGACATTGTGTAAATTACAGTCCGCAAAAATAATCTGCATCATTGCCAATGTTTCTTTTGAAATCTCTTTAACATACTTATCTTTAAACTTTGTAGGCGGTTTATAAGCAAAGTGAGGCTCCAAAGCCTGTAAAAACATGTAAAATGGTTTTTCATAATCATATTTATTCAACCATCTGAATACTTCATCATTCATCTTTTCTGACAAGAAACCGCCCCCGGCTAATTCAGCTTTTAATGTTGCTTTTATTCTGGAAATAATACCAGAAAATGAACTCGGCTTTCGCCACAATTCTGAATAGTCTGTGTGACCTCTTGACAAACCGGTCACACTATTCAAGTACGGATTCCCATCAATTCCAACGGTATGATAACCATTTTCTTGCAACACCTCCGCCAGAGTCTTCCATCGCGTTGACAAGAACATATGCCCTTCCCTCATCCCATGCTTGACTTGATGCATCCCAGTAAACATGGACGCATGGGACGTGGGCGTCCACGGCGCTGTGGAGATCGCATTTTTATATAACACTCCATTTCTTGCTATGCGGTCAATGTTAGGGGTTACATCTACTACCTTTCCATAGCAAGAAAAATGATCGGCCCGTGATGCATCAATGGAAATGAATAAAATATTCGGTCGCTTATCCATGGACTATTTCATGGAATAATTGGTAATGTTTTTCAATCGTTGTGGTCCATCTTAATTCCTTGGATCTTGCTTTTCCGCTTTCAGAAAGTTTTTTCTGAAAGTCCTTATCAGTAATTATCTTTTTCATACCATTGGTTATTTCATCAATAGAATTGGGGTCGACCTTCAGACCAGATTCTCCGGCAATTTCCGTTAAAGAGTTCGTATTGGATATGATGGTGGGGGTTCCGCATGCCATCGCTTCGAATGCGGGGAAACCAAAACTCTCCCATAATGATGGAAAAACAAACAATTGAGCATTTGCATACAGTATTTTCAACGCGCTCGAATTTAAAACGCCAAGGTGGTTTACTTTTTGCGCAATACCCAATTCCGATATTAATGTGGTTGATTCATCAAATTTCCATCCTTTTGAACCAGCCAATACGAGCGTATACTGTGCATGATCTTGGATTAAATTGGAAAAAACTCTGATTATCCTTTTAATATTCTTCATGGGTTGATAATTGCTCACGTGAAGTATATAGGGGGGTTTTAAGCCATTCTCACTTAAGAATTGACCACTCTGATATTGATCGACCGGTTGTTGAAATTCTTTATTAATACCATGGTAAATAACAGTAATCTTTTCACTAGGAATGTTAAATACATTGGAAATATCAATTTTCGCAAATTCTGATGGAGTGATTATTTTTTTAATTACATGATGTTTTTTGGTTAGAGTTCGCTTCACGACCGGATTCATTCGTTTATACATATCTCGGGACAACACAAAAGGAGCGACGCCGTGGCATGTATAAACGATATTATCATGGCTGTTTATGTAAGGTGATATCCCATCCGAAGGAAAATGTAAAAGGTCAAATTTATATTTTCTTGTAAAAAACGGAGCAAAGATCATCGGTAGAAATTTTGGGAAATTGATATTCGGCAGTTTTATTGTTTCCAGATCTTTGAAATCTGTTACTTCAGACTTTCTGTAATATAATAACGTTAATGCAATGTCATTCTTACTATTTAAACCTGAAATTAATTCTCGAAGATATGTTCCCTGGCCGGTAAGTCCACCCTCTATCAACGAATGCGTAAAAATTCCAATACGCATATAATTTTCCTACTACAGCCTACCTTCCATAAATGGAATTTCAAATACCTTCTCATGAAAAATTGGTCCATGACCAAAATAACCTTCTTCGCCGAAAAGTTCGCCATGATCCGATGTAATTATAATCCATGTACTCTCTGGGCATTTATTGAACAGATCAGCCATAAGTTTATCAATATATTCGATGCACTCAATCTGCTTGCTCTGCAGATTCTTCATCTGTTCCATGTTAAAAAATTTATCTTCTATTTTGGATGTATCAACATGGACATCATTGACAAAGTCATCCATATGTTTAAAAACACCATGCACTCCATGGAGGATTGGAACGTCAGGTTCTCCTTGCAATCGATAGGGATAATGCGCTTCGCCCAAATTTAACATATAAAACTGCGGTTTATCCTTTGGAAATTCCAGTTTTTCAATGATGCCAGCAAAATCATTATGATCAGGCATTAATACACAGGAGTCAAATGCAGTGTTAAAATTCGTTTTGGGATTTAAGACCGGCATGGAAACCAGAGCGTGTGTGTCATAACCATACTTTTTCAGAAATGTGTTTAAGTTGAGGTGCGGTACAAAATTTTTAAACGAGACATCAGCAACTCCTGACCGGTCAATCCATTTTACAAAATCCCTTTTGTAAATTTCACTGGCAAATACATTGGCAGGCGATTTGTGGGGCGTCATCCCCATCATATAAACATGATGGGAGGGGAATGTCCAACTAGAAAAACTCCACCTTTTTTCCCAAGCACTAAAATTATCCATATTTGGAGTGGAGGCCTTTATTGCCGCATCGTACCGAGCTGAATCAATGATAATATAAATTATATTGTTGCGGTGATCCTTTTTTAAGAAATTTTTAACAATATTCATTCATTTTCCTGGATGAGATTTTATTCTTATAAGACCTGGTTGTTTTATGTAATTTCCGGGCGGAATTTATAGTCTATTATTAACGAATGAAACTGCTACTTTATCCTAAAAAAACAAAACAACCACCTTCGGGATTGATCTATTTTCTGCATATTCCCAAAACCGGTGGCATTACATTGCGGGATATCATTAGCCGGCAATATAAACGATTCGAAATCTGCACAGTACCTACATTAAAAGAGTCTAAACAATTTTTAGAAAATATAAGTGAGTTAACGATTAATCAACTAAAGTTCATTCAGGGACACATGAAATTTGGTATTCACACGGTTTTAAACAAACCATCAAAATATATCACGTTTTTACGCGATCCCATTCAACGCGTCATCTCTTTGTATACATACATTTTGCAAGTAAAAAATCATCCATATAACTTAAGTACAGCAGATAAAACAATGTCCATAGAAGAATTCATTGAAAGCGGTCAGGATTCTTTACTGATCAATGGACAAACACAGCTTATCTCAGGAATTACAGTTGACCAAAATGATCCTCTTAACCACTCAAAAGAGCTATTAGAAAAAGCAAAAAAGAATATCGATGATCATTTCACTTTTATTGGATTACTTGAACAGTTTGATGAATCATTACTGTTAATGAAAGAAATATTAAACTGGAAAACACTCTATTATTCGCAAGCAAACCGTTCTAAAAAGAAAGATGTTAAAGTTTCTGAAGAGACAATGGGTCTTCTAAAAAGTATGAATGAATTGGACCTGGAATTATATGAATATATAAAATACAGATTCAACAACGCTATGCCAAGAATTACAGATCAATTAAATGGATTTTTAAGAAAAAATAAGATGTTGAAACCACTCTATAGTTATAATAGAATTAATAGATTGATAATTAGAAAACTAAAAAAATAAAATTTACTCCAATTATTAATTAACTTTTAAAATTGAATTATTGTGAACTTTACCATTATAATTATATCCTAAACGAAATATATTTTCATTAAGCCAGTCTTCATTCGACAAAGTTTATAGAATTAATAGTGGTTTAGTTCTTTTAATTGTATTTATTGCTCCTTTTAAAATTTTGGACTTAGTCAAAAAAGTTGAGTCAAAGTTAAGCAACATGGTGTATTTCTCCATATTCAACAGGTGTCCGGTATCCTAAAGCTGAATGTAGCTTTTGGTGGTTGTAAAACACCTCTTATGTATTCAAATATGTCTTGTGTTGCTTCTTGTCTAGTTTGATACTTATTCTAGTAGATCAGCTCTGTCTTTAAGGTCTTAAAGAAGGATTCGGTCATTGCATTGTCATAACATTCCCTTTTCCACTCATACTCTGTCTAATCTGGTGCTCTGAAAGAAGTCTCCTAAAGGCATTACTGGCATATTGACTCCCCCGATCAGAATGAAAGATGACCGCTCCAGCCGGTCTTCTCTTGTTGAGCACTCTTTCCATCGCCTGTATGACTAAAGACTGGGTCAGGCGCTGATTGACTGCCCAGCCAATAATCTCTCTGTTATAGGTGTCCATCACTTGAGCTAAATACAGCCAACCTTCATCCGTATCAATGTAAGTAATGTCTCCAACCCAGAGCTTATCCGGACCATCCACTCCAAAGCATTGACCCACTAGATCCGGGGCAACCGGTAGCCGGTGAGTTGAATCAGTAGTGGCTTTAAACTGCCGCTGGGTTTTCGCCACGAGTCCATTGGCTCTCATCAGCCTGGCCACTCTCGCTTGAGAACAGGATAGGGACTGTCTGTTTAAGACCGGGGTGATCCTCGGACTTCCGTAAACACACTGATTCATTCGATAGATAGCTTTGATCTTTTCCAGGATAAAGTCGTTCTTGTTTTTCCGCTTGCTTTTACCACGGCTTTTTTAAAATGTCTCGCTCTTCCTTGACCGACTATAGTGCTCGCTTTAGCCAGCGTACTTCCGCTTCATGTTCCGTCACTTTACCATTACCCGGGAAACCGTTCCTGGAATCTGCTAAAAAGATTCGCTTCCACTTGTGGAGTGTATTTTGACTGACCCCAAAATCTCTAAACACTTTAGCCACACTTTGATGCTTTTCTAATATCAACTTCATGACCGATACTTTAAAATCACGATCATTGGTCTTTCTTATCCTTTTGTTTTCCATTTCGCTTCCTTTTAACTTTTGCAAATTAAAAGTTGCTTAACTTCATGTACACTTCTTTATACTAGGTCCATCATTAAGGTATTAATTTGGTTTTAATATAATAGTTAAAGTAATCCAAATATGGAAAATCAACCAATACTTGTAACTGGCTCCCATCGTTCTGGAACAACCTGGGTTGGGAAAATGCTTTCTCTTGCAAACAATGTTCAATATATCTATGAGTGTTTTCATCCCAATGGAATATTACGATCAAAAGGGATTTTTGATGTTTGGTTCAAATATTTGACATGTGAGGAAGATCCGTTCAAACAAGAATTGTGCAGAATCTTTCAATATAATTATTCTTTTTCAGAAGCATATAGTCCCTTTGACAAAACTGGGAATTTCAATATTCGTAACACACCTGTTAGAATTGAGTTCTATAAAGCGTGTAAACACTTACAGAAAACAGGTCAAACTCCCATCCCCTTACTTAAAGATCCCATTGCACTACTTTCAACTCCATGGATCAGGAAACATTTCAATTTCAGACCAATTATCTTAATTCGGCATCCGGCTGCATTCGTTAGTAGTTTGTTGCGCTTGAACTGGCGTTTTGATTTCAGCAATTTTCTTAAACAAAAAAACCTGATGGATGAGCATTTAAATTCATTCAAGGACCAAATATTCAATGGATATAAAGACGATCCGGTGAGAGAAGCTTCATTGCTATGGACTTGTCTCCACAGTGTGATTAATACGTATATGAATCATCAGAAAAACTGGATATTTAAACGGCATGAAGACCTATCTGCTGATCCCATCCGGGAGTTCAGAGAATTGTATGATACTTTAGGACTTTCCTATACAAATGAAATTGAACAACAAATAAGTGATTTTACTACCGCTGAAAACGCTGGAGACCTCAGCGATCAAAAGCAAATTCATAAATTAAAGCGGGATAGTAAAGCCAATATTACGAGTTGGAAAAAACGCCTCACCCAAAGTCAAATCAGTATTATCAAAGAAATGACAACAGCAGTTGCCTGCAACTTTTATTCTGCTGATGAATGGTAAAATTTCAGTATCAATAGTCGCAGGAGTCCCATCAATATTAACACCGGACTCAAAACGATAATTGAACCCCATTCTATCAGTGTAGCGTGCTTAACGTAGATCCGCAATAGTCCATTGACTTTACGTTTCAGTTTCCTAAAAGAGTATTCACCACCGATAGAAGCGGAAACTTTATGCCACACTTTTGCCTCTGACACCATGGATATTTTCTTACCGCCTTCCAGTACACGCAGGGACAGGTCTACATCTTCAGCGTACATGGAAAAGGCTTCATCAAATCCGTTCACATCAATAAATGTATCTGACTTGATTGCAAAACAACACCCAGATGCATAATCAGATGTTTCCCGAGTGTTGAGTTTTGAAGAATCCATTTCGCGGATATTCCGGTGCACGATTTTTCCTAAGGCCAAGTTTACATCTGCTCCATTGAACCAAATCTTTTCCGGTTCGTGAGCATAATATATTTTTGGAGCTGCTATTGCTACATCTGGGTCAGCAAGTTTTTTAACTAATGCAGAAATGAAAAGTTTATCAACGATTGTATCATTATTGAGAAAAATAATTGCGTCTGAATCATATTCAAGCAACGCATGTTTGAACCCAGCATTATTGCCGCCAGCATAACCAAGATTTACGTTTAATTCCAAAATATCAACCTCCAGAAAATTAGACTGGACATACTGCACTGACTTATCACTGGAGCCATTATCAACCACGAGTACATTATATTTAAAATAATCAACTTTTTGTAATGAACCTAAACAGTCTGGAAGCAAATGTTTACCATTCCAGTTCAAAACAATGACGGTTACAGACAAATTAGTCGCCATCTGCTAATTCTTCAATTTTCTTCACTATTTCAGTCCAGGAAAAACGGGATTTATACTGTACAATATTCGAACTCATTGCATCGTGAATTCTTGTACTGAAGAAAGTATTGATCGCTGCAGCAAATGCGGTAGCAGTCAGTTCCACACAATAACCAGTCTTTCCCTGATCAACAATTTCGGGCAACCCGCCGACATTACTCACAATAACAGGTGTATCGAAATGATAAGCGATCTGTACGATACCACTTTGGGACGCTGTTTTGTAGGGTAACACAACCACATCTGCAGCTATAAAATATGTTCCGACTTCGTCATCGGGGACAAAATTAAAATGACATTGAACCTGACCAGCAATACCTGCCTGATCGATCAAATCGATATATAGTTGTTCATCTTTATAACATTCACCCACAATCAGAAGTTTAAAATCATCTAAATCACTTTTCAGATTACCTACAGCTTCAATTAAAATATCCAACCCTTTGTATTCTCGAATTAACCCAAAGAACAGCAACACATTTTTTTCTGATATATTTAATTTTGCTTTTGCTTGCTCCTTAGAGGTGTTTACTTTAAAAATATTGTATATAGGATGAGGGGTGTAAACGTAATGGGCATTCGGCAAAAACCTTAATAATTCAGATTCAACTTTTTTCGATAGGACGATGAAAGCATCCATTTGGTTCAAAAACCTATGGGTTAACTGTTGATCGAAGAGCCGGTGTTCATGGGGAATTATATTATCACAGATTGCGATAATCCGGCTATCAGATTTCTTCTTAATTCGTTTAGCGACACCGGAGAAAGCTGGCGCAAAAAAGGGCATCCAATACCTAAATAACACTATATCAGGTTCTGTCTTTAAGATTTGATCTGCAGTCTGCCCCCAGGTACGGGGATTCACCGAGCTTAAACAGCGGATACTAGGGAAATCATAGGTAGGAGGATCCGGTTTGAACTGTGTTTTTCCGGGAAAAAATGCATTAGGATATTGGGTAGTAAAATTGAATGCCGTTACTTCATGTTGTTGGGAAAGATGATCAGCTAGAGCAGAATTCAAGTCGGCAATCCCCCCTCGAAAAGGTGGAAAAGGCCCTACAAGAGCAATCCGCATGGTGATCAATCAAGTGACGAACTAATGATACGCTTGACTCGGCCTTCCTGACTTTGCTGACTCCGAACTATCAATTCGCCGAGCAAGCCCTGTGTAATGAATTGGATCCCTATAATGATTAACATAACTCCAAAAACAAGTAGGGCAATATGCTTCTGAAAGGATTCCATTAACCCGTATTTTAAATATAGGATATACCCCTCCACACCAATGCCAATGGCAGCAAATATAATGCCGATCATACCGAATAAGTGCAATGGCTGTTGGATATATCGGTTCAAAAATAAAATGGTCAGCAGGTCAAAGAATCCATGAAAAAAGCGTGAACCACCATATTTGGTTTCACCAAATTTCCGGGGTCGATGATTGACAATGATCTCAGTCACTTTGAATTTCTTTTGCCCAGCCAATGCTGGGATATAGCGATGCCGACCGCCATATATCTCTAGCGATTTTACTACGTTTTTCCGGTAGATTTTCAATCCGCAGTTCATATCATGAATCTTGATGCCAGTTATCATTCTGGTAACAAAATTAGCCAATTTTGAGGGCCAACGTTTTGTCCATGGATCATGGCGGGTTTTTTTCCAGCCGGAGACCAAATCATATCCCTCTTCCAGTTTTGTGATCAAATTTTGGATTTCAGACGGGTCATCCTGTAGATCGGCATCGAGGGTAACCACATAGTCCCCGGAGGACATTTTAAACCCTTCCGCCAAAGCTACACCTTTGCCGTAATTGCGGAAAAGTTCAACGACTTTTATATGTCTATCTTTTAAAGCCAATTCATTTAAAATATCAAGCGAACCGTCCGAACTACCATCATCAACGAAGATCAGTTCATTTTGGTCGTTGACTGAAAGAATAGTCGTTAATTCCCCATGCAGTTCCCGCAGGGACTCAACTTCATTATAAACCGGGATGATCACCGAAATTGAGCTCATGATTTGATAGGCGGAACGGTGGTGGGAATGTGTTTTATTAAATGGGGATAAGCTATTCCAAATTCACGGGCTTTAAAGGAAAGTTCAATGGATTGTTTTTCCGATTTAACACTGAATAAAATTTTGTCCAGAGTAAATTTATTGCTTGAAAATAAAATGTTGACATTAGGTGGATTATCGGATTCTTTTTTCAAGTCAATTATAGGTTCAATACCCCAGAAAATGGACACTAGATCTTTAGGTGTAATAAATTCAAAAAAAGGAAAATGCAGTAAAATACTTTCTGAGGTGAAACGGACATTTTGCATAATATCCCAGGCCTCCACTGAAAGTGAATTCAATATCACCATCATGGTTTTACGACCCAAAAAATCACTGAAATGAATATACACCTCATCCCCTGCGCAGGTATAATGAAAAGATAATTTACCACTTACCGATCCTTTACTGATCAACGCACCGTTTCCACGACAAACAGCATGTTTTTCAACCAATTCACCATAATCATTAACAAAAATATTTTTTTGAGTTATGTTGTTCCCAACAAAAGATACACAACTGTTAAAAATGATCATCAAAATGAGTCCCAAATAGGTGTGTTTATCTTGGAAACGCTTTTTGCTGTAAGCTTTTGTTGGTATTATCAAGTTCAAAGGCTTTCTGAAAATATTCTATTGCTTCATTTTTACGATTGGCTTTTAGCAGAACATCGCCCATATGCTCTAATACAACGGCGTTGGAATTATCGATTTCTAGGGATTGTTTAATACTATGCAACGCTTCATCAATATTCCCCAAATTAAAATGGATCCAGCCGTAAGTATCGAGGTATGCGGCATTACTGGGTACCAGCGTTGTTGCTTTCATGGCGTAGAGCAGAGCAAGACTAAGGTTCTTGTTTCTTTCCACAAGGCTATATGCATAATTATTAAACGCCTGGGCATCTGTACTGTCATTCTTGATCAGTTGCTGGTATATTGAGTCGGATTCGGCCCACTGCTGCCGGGCATCATTAATGATCGCCAAAATGTGCAAAACACTGCGCGATTGTGGTGACAAATTCAAGGCTCGCTGTAAATACATTGTTGCCTGATCATACTCCTGCACTTGATAATACGCATTACCGAGTAAATACTGTATAGAATAATCATCGATAGATTTTTCTGAAACTTGTTTCAGTATAACGATGGCATCATGAAGTTCGTTGTTATTGATGGCCGCCAATGCTTTATTAAGATACCCCCGCGATTCATTACCGGAAACAGCAATCATTAAGTCGCTATAATAATTGACAGAATCAAGCTGATTCAATTCAAGGAATGTTGATGAGATGAAATGAAGGACATTTAAATCATCACTGTCCATTAAATGCGCCTTTTTAAAAAGTGCAAGGGCATGATCAAATTGTCCTTTCTGGAAAAAAAATACTCCGAGCTTAACCAACTGTTCTTTACTCTGTCCTTCCGCAGCAATGATTTGCTCAACAATCTGCCCCACTTCCGTAAATTGTTTTTCCATTATCAACAAATCCGCTAATACGCTCAAATATGCAATATTATCTTTATCGATCCGTACCAGCTCGGTAAAGATGTCGCGGGCGATCTGAATCTTATTTGTGCTAAGGGCTATATCAGCTGCTTTCTCCAACACATGGATCGATCCCGGGTCAGCTGCATATGCGTGCCGGTATAATTGAATTGCTTGTTCCCATTGCATTTGTGCGGCAGCCAATTCAGCTCGGGCGATGTAGTGTTTAGCTTTGGATGAATCAATAGCGATTAAAAGATCCAATTGTTCTGCTGCCAAATCGTATTGATGCCTAACAATATACTGATTTGCCAGCATATATCTGGCTTCGATATCATTTGAATTTATTTTAATTGCATCCAGCAAATGTTCTTCCGCTCTGTCAATTTTGCCGATGTTCCAGTATGCTCCAGCCAGGGATGTATGTATAGACGCAGTATTCGGATCATACTTTAGAGCATCCTGAAGTTCAATAATGGCCATAGGATAATTATTCTGACTTATATACAATTGGGCATCCATAAAGTATTTTAATGCATCAGGGTGGGGCGCTTCGGCGGCGACTGTAGTATTATTATTAAGGGGAGTTTTAGTCGTACCCGGGTTTTGGAAACAACCAACCATGAAAGAAAAAAATGACAAAAATATTTTATATTTCAATTTCATCACTCGACAACGATTTTATCTTTTATAGGTTCGCTATTTAATTGCCTGATATCTTTACTATAAACGGTAACATTGTTTCCGCCTTGCGCTTTTACAGCATACATTGCTTCATCTGCTCTATTAATTAAATTGTTCAGTCCTTCAGCATCTTTGGGATATTCCGCCAATCCTCCGCTGATGGTCATCTGCACATTTGTATTATCCATACTAAAGGGAAACTCTGCTATTTTATTAATGATCCGCTGGACAACGGGGATAACTTTTTCCACTTCTGTATTGATAAGTAGAATGGTATATTCCTCACCGCCGTAACGGCCGACCACATCAATGTTGCGCACGTTCTCTTTAATGATGCGGGCAACTTCTCGAATCACATAGTCACCATAAAGATGGCCAAATGCGTCATTGACCTGTTTGAATTTATCTAAATCCAGTAATGCCAGAACAAGGTTATGTTGGTAACGATTAGCGCGGTTGGTTTCCTCTGCGAATCGTTCTATAAATGCTTTATGATTCAATAAATTGGTGAGCCCATCATGCATTGCATCTTCTTGCATTTTAGAATATTGATCCTGCCAAGAAATGATCGAGCCTAAGGTCACAGCTAGTAGTTCCAATAAATTTTTATCAGACTCGGAAAAATGGAATTCGCTTTTTTTTTCGAGAATTATACTCTGAAAAATCTTGCTCATTTTAAAAACTGGAACGGCCATCATTGATCGAAAAGGATGCACCTCCATATCTCCTTTTTCAAACCGATAATTTTCATAAAAATCATATTCGATATCACTAGATATGATGGTTTCACCTTTACGCAAAACAATACCTTGTATACTCCCAGAAATGTTATAGACTGCGTCCGGTTTAACATCACCGGTGTAGCCGTCTTCCACTATTACTCTAAAAGTTTTCTGATCATTATTTATGACTGAAATCGTAAGTTTGTCATATTTGAAGAATGAATGGCATAAATCACGAATTTTCTCGTACAAACCTCGTACTTCAGATTGGATCGTGATAGTATTGAATAGATTGACGATCTGATAATGAAAGTAGTTGTTCACAGATAATTTTTCAATCGTATCTAACTTAACTATTCCGAACGTTACAAATTTTCCCAAAATATTCATTATTTCTCGGTCACGTTCATTAATAGTTGAAAAATGATCAGTTTCGATGAGAATACAACCTACGGGTGCATTTTTATATAATATTCTTTCACCGAGAAGACATTCACTACCGCGCCAGCTTTGATCGTTAAATATCTCTTGCCACTCCTCGCGGTTATCGGACTGCTGAATAAGCACAGTTTCTTGCTGGTTCAAAATCGTTTTAATAATGTTGTTGTGCCCTTTGATATTTTGCTTAAATAATTCATTCGCAGAAAATTGTAGGTTCAAATTTTGACTGCTTTCATCGATCATAAATAAAGCTGCATGGTATTTATCGTTGATTGCAGTGATCATATTGAAAACAATTGTTATCAAATGCTTGTACTGGTCATGGAGATTATCTTTTAATACAAAGCTATCATCTTGACAAGATTTTTTTCCTGGAACCTTTTTTTCTGCAACCGAATCATCTGTTTCAGCTAAAGAAAACTGATAGAGTACCAACACAATTAAAATAAAAGACAAGCCGCGAAGAATATCATACATAATCCCAGACGGATCTGGGTAGATGAATAAAACAAAACAAATAATAGACAAAGTAACTGCAACAGTAAGTCTGTACATATTCATATAAGAAGGATATCCTTTATGCCGGAAACTACATCTACAGCAAGGATATCTGGAAGGTCTTTAAGAAAGGGAAAAGTTACTGGCGCTTGTCACCAACCAGTTTGATGCGGTCTTGAAAATCCTTTTTATTCGGAAATTCTTCAAGTACTTCACTGGAGTCTTCTTCACTCTCATTGAGTAGCGTTTTGTTATTTATTGCGGCCTGATTAACAGGTTGATCGAATTGCGGTTCATTTACAATCCTTGGTTGGAGGCCAGCATCTTGGGTTTCAATAGGTATAAATTCAATACCCAGCATAATTACTGCAAAGACCATTACCACAAATAACCCGGCCATAAGCGGCGTATAACCGGAAAAAGCACGGCTTGTTTGTATCGCCGGCATTTTATTTTTCTCTACTTCGATGCGCTTTTGTAAGCTGCTCATGAATCCCGGTGACGTTTTGACCGGCGGAAGATGGTGCATTTGATGCATAATCTCTTTTACCGATTTCACAAATAAGACAGCATCAGGATGTTCTGCCAGGTAAGCTTCAAATTCCTTGCGCTGGTTCAATGGGAGTTTTTTCTCTATATAATTGGATATTAAATCCTCAAACTGATAGCGATTCATCTATATATTGTTCTCCTTTTATCTAAATTCCTTTAGTGTATGTTGCAACTGCATTCGAGCTCGATTTATTCTCGACTTCACCGTTCCCAGTGGAACGTCAACGATTCTACTAATTTCTTCGTAAGAAAGTTCCTGTATATCCCGCAGAATAATTACAGTTCTAAAATGCAACGGTAATTCCTGGATGGCATTTTGAATTTGTTTTTCTGCGAAGTGACCCTGTGCAGTTTCACCGGTTTCCCGTTCCACTGCCGGCAATACATACTCATGTTCTACCGAACCCATTTGACTCAAATTCGTAACTCTGTGGCGTCTTTTTCTCCGTAATTCAGTTTTGGCTAAATTACCAGCAATAGTGTATATCCAAGTTGAAAATTTTGCAATATTGCGATAATAATCCTTGTGGGTATACAGCTTCATTAGCGTATCTTGAACAATATCCTCAGATTTTTCAGCATCATTCACAAATCGATAAATAAACGTCATTAGACGATCACGATATCGATTGACCAGTTCCACATAGGCTTGCTCATCCCCTCCCTGAAACCTGGAAATCAACTCCTCATCCGAATAACGAAATGCATCATTCATTGGAAATAAGCGTGTTGAAGATAAATCTTGTGAGATGTGATTCATTGCTTATACGGGTCGTTTTGATATTATTATCAATCTTTCCAAGAAGTAATAGAGTCTGTTCAATTTCTTTTTTGGTATAGTTGTTCGCGTGTGAAGCAAGTTTAATTCTTACTCCATTAGTTAGTGGAATATAACCCGTGTAAGGCTGGGAAGTTCCACTATCCATTTTTAAGAATAGCATTTCTTGAAATAGTGTAGCTAAACTGGGTAGCAACGCAATGAAATCACTGCGAGTGATCAGGTCTAGTCCGCTAAACAATGCTTTTTGAAGATTCTTTTGTCCCACGGCATTTAAAAATTCCCACATTTTATACTCACGATTCCAACCGGTGAATTTCCGCACAAATTCAGGGGTGACTCTTTCGCCATCCAGACTTAAACATATCTTTTCTATTTGATTGGCTACATGGTATACCGAATCACCAGACATGGCCAATACTTCTTCTATCACACTTGGTGGAGCATTAATGTGATGCTCATTAAAAAAGTATTTTGTCCAGGAACGAAGTTTATTTTGAAACGGTTTTCTAACATCAATAGGAGTAAACATTTTTTGCAATGATTTCATAATCACAGATTTTGGATTATAATCATCCATCGTAATTATCAGATAATGATTTGGCAATGGCTGAGCACAAAATTGCAACAATTCATCACGGGCTTTGTGGTGTATTTGCTGTGGATTCCGTAGAACATACAATTTTTTGCTGCTGAATAGATCCGCTTGCGTAAGGCGAGCAATAATTTCTTGGGCACCCATGTCCTCAGGGATCAACATTTCACGCAGAACAGGGCCATCATCAGATATTACTTCTTCAATTTTACTGACAAAATGCTGCTGTAAAAAATAATCATCGCCTAGTAAAAAATATACCATTTCTAAACTACCTTTTTTTAAGGTAGGTAATACTTCCTCGTAATTAAGTGACATCATGTTTTTTTATCGATCATGCTGACTATAACTACAGCAAAGAAAGCTAGAACAAAGCTGATAAACCGTTCCGTCACCTGGGCTTGCAAAACAGGAATATTGGCCCAGATAACTGTAGTAAAAAATCCGACTAATAACCCAGCAATGATTCCTTTTCGTGTTGTCTTACGCCACCATAAAGACAATAACAGGGTCGGACCAAAAGCAGACCCCAATCCACTCCAGGCATAGCTGACAACTCCAAATATCTTTTTACCCTGAATTTCGGAAAAAATCGCTATACCAAATGCAATCAATCCTAGTAGGACAATTGTAATGCGGCTCATCTTCACCAAAGATCGTTCGGTTAATTTTAAACCAAAATATTGGTGTGCAATATCTTCCGTCACAGCTGATGCAGATACCAACAGCTGTGAATCTGCTGTGGACATCATAGCTGCTACTGCGCCCGCTATAAATAACCCAGCCAGTAGCGGAGGCAAGAGTTCAGTGGCTAACATGGGCATCGCCTGTTCTATATCGCGGATCATCTGCAGTTTACCGCTTGGTAGCATTTGGTAGAAATGATCCACTCCAAAATACTGCAGTGCCACCAGACCGATCAAAAACGCCCCTGTTATTCCGGGCAGAGACCAAAGAATAGCCACAATCCTTGCTTGTTTGATTGCGGTGGGGTTATGCACCGCCATATAACGTATCACCAAGTGCGGCTGACCTAGATAACCCAGACCCCAGCTTAACCCACCTACAATAGCCATGACGGCAGCAACACCACTTTTTCCCATGAAAAATGAGGCATTGTTATTCATCAGGAGGCTATCCGCTTTCTCTAAACTTGTGACCAAAGAATTTTCTGCTTCCTGCAGTTCTATAAAACCAGCAATCGGCAAAATAACCAATGTACCAATCATTAATATTCCCTGTAGAAGGTCCGTCCAGGCCACTGCAAAAAAACCACCCATGAGTGTATATATAATGATCACTGCAGCTCCGATTATAATGCCATGAACCGGTTTCAGATCAAATAAAGAATGTAAGACTTTTCCGGAAGCATGGAATTGTGCTGAAACATAAAACATAAAGAAAAACGCTATGATGATCGCTGAAAAAAGGCGGATAATATTAGAATGATCATTGTATTTTTTGTGCAGATATTGGGGAATGGTTAAAGCATTGTATTTTTCTGTTTCTACTCTAAGTCTCCGTGCAATTAAACACCAGGAAGCTGCAATACCGCTAATAATACCAAACACTGTCCAAATTTCACCCAAACCAACCGCGATCGCCGCACCGGGCAATGCCAATAGCAGCCAAGCTGATTCACCCGATGCCCGTTCAGAAAAAGCGGCAACCCAGGGGCCCAGCTTCCGACCGGCCAGTAGGTAATCTTCCTGAGTTTTATTGAAGCGATAAGTCCAAATACCGATCCCCAGTAAAAATATCAGGTATAGAACAAATATGATTCCAATTAAAACCATTTCAGACTACCAAAGTTACAAGTCCTACTACAACACAATAAACGCCAAAATAATAGAATTTCCCCTGTTCCAGCCATTTCAGCAACCACCGCAATGCAACAACCCCCACGCCAAAGGAACTGATAAATGCGGCGAAGCTGATAGAAAAGGGTAAATTGAACCCACTACTTGCACCTAACGCAGTCAGTAACCCTGCTCCACTTATTGCCGGAATTGCTAAAAGAAAAGAAAAACGTGCTGCTTCTTTGGCAGATAAACCTAATAATAATGCTGCAGATATGGTCATACCGGAACGGGAGATACCCGGAATAATAGCAAGAGCCTGGGCACCACCAATAATGACCGCAGTAATAAATGAATGGTTTTTATGTCTTATTTTGACTAAGGCAGTACCAATAAGCACCAATCCAGTAAATATAAGCGATCCACCTACAGCCATTACACTTTCAAATAAGAATGCATAAAGGTTTTTCATGCTTAAACCAATTGCTACTGCCGGCAGTGTGGCAGTCACTATTAATAAAATGAACCTTTGTGTTTTTTGGCTGTCGAGGGATGTTAAAAGTGATTTGATATCTTTATAAAAAACAACGAATATACTGCACAATGTACCTAAATGAACCAAAACTTCAAATACATGACCAGGCAACGACAAGCTCAACAGGTGTTGACCTATAACCAAATGACCGGAACTACTAATGGGTAAAAATTCGGTTAAGCCTTGTACAGAACCCAAGATAATGGCATCAATAATATTCATAATGGGTTTATAATTTAGAGTTAACTGATTGGAATCAAAACATTACGTCCAACCACATATTGCAATCATACGGCCGGCAGTTTTACCGCTACGCCTGAAAGAATGATATTTTTCAGGCTGACAGCATGTACACTCATCTAATGTATGGATATGATCTGCATGTACATTCCTATTTTCTAATTGCATACGAATTACACCCTGGAGATCAAGAAAAAAACGTTCCCCGGTCCCATTGATCATGAATCGGTCACCAAAACTTTCAGCAACTTCAGGGCCAATCTCAAAACAACACTGCTGGATTGATGGGCCAATTAACGCAATAATATGTTCCATCCTGCTACCCAAATGAATCAGTTTCGTAACGGTATTGGTTAAAATTCCTGCAGATATGCCCCGCCAGCCAGCGTGGACCAGGCCAAAATTCTTTTTTTCTTTGTCGACCAGAAACAGAGGAACACAATCAGCCACCTGAATAGATAATACACAATCGGTATTTTCTGAACAAACAGCATCTGTTTCCTCAACTCTTACACCAGAGTTACAAATTTCTACATTTTTACTGTGAACCTGCTTCGGTATTACTAGTTCCTGTCTATTTAATCCCAATGCATCAGCAAGGAACTGTCGATCTTCAGGTGGCTTAAACGGAAACGATTTGAGCGTAATAGCCGCCCGAAAACCAGGGATACTGAAATAAGGACTTAATGCTAAAAATGTATCAGATTTAACAGACAATTAATTTAAGGACGTTCAAGGAGGTTAAATTGAACTGTGTCCGCCCTAAACATACCGACCACAGAAAAAGATTGATCCTTATAATGCAAAATATGGATGGCATTATTCACGTGATTTTTGGGTGAAAAGGCAAACGTATGTGCTGATCCATCGAAAAATACTTGTTCAAGTTTTTGAACAAATTCATATCTATTGGTGATTCCAGAATTAACCACAGTTGCTAACAGCCCTACCATATCATATCCCAACAAAAAATTAGTATTTTCAATGATAGTCATTGCATTTTTCTCTCCGGTTTTGGTGCGCATATTATTATGTGTAAGGATGGTCATGTTTTGCACATGGGGACCGATATTTTCTTGGGTAATAATTTGCGGTTGATACCATGCGTAGTTTCCTACCAATCGTGTTCGCAGGTTATGCATGGGGAATTGTGTAGCAATATAATTCACATGCTCTGGGTGGACTGGAATATATAAAGCTTGAATTGTATTCAATACAACAGCAGCTGAGTCTTTTATTTCATTATTTTCTACATCATCAGTTAATTCAAAAAAATCATCGGTATCAACATCAAACATAGCATCCAACGTATCAAAAGACATACCTAAAAATTCATCATAGGGATTCGCATGGGGTAGCAAGGAAAAAGCTGTTTGACGCAGGGACTGAAATTGTTTGCCCAATTCGTTCGGTTTGCCAGAATATTTTTCCACTTTAACTACGGTCCGATCCAATGCATCCATTTCCTTTAAAAACGCGTCCGTTATTACATTCCCAAAATCATCATTGGGAGCCAGGACAGCTACACTGTCCTTTTGCAAGTATTCTGCGATCCAGCGAGCTGCCAACCTACCCTGATCTGACCAATCCGACTGCAGTTGGAAGATTTGATTTCCCATCTCCGTGAACGAAATCTTTTCCCCGCCAATAACGATCATAGGCATTGTTTCGCTGTGCAGGGCATTGATCGCAGTAAAGGAATCATGCTCATCAAGTACCGTAATAATGGCCAACACATTTCGGTTTATCTCCAGTTGTTCAACCGCATGAACTGTTTTAACTGGATCGCTTTGGTTATCCATGATCTGAAAAACAATCTTGAACGGTTGATTAAGCCGGTTTACCGCCTGGTGCAAACCCTTGATAAATAATCGCCCGGAGAATGCATGTGCGCCAGATAGAGGTAACACGACTCCAAATGTAAATGTTTTTCTGCCAGGTTCATAAGTGGTCATTTGCAATTGTTCATATAATCCATAATAAGAATCTGGAATCAATTCTGGATCGATGCGGCTTAACAGCATGGCAGAATCATCCGGTCTGCCGTTATAGACTGCACTGTAGGCTTGAGCCAGGAAAACTATTGTTTCATTTTCCCCAGAGGAAAGCAAATGCATTTCATTCAATGTGTTGTCAGACACATTTAACAATATAGTTCTGTTCAAGCGCTGATCCAGTCGCTGCAGTAGTTTTTCATCAGCAAGTTGCCGAGACCGGAGATACATTCTGAAGGCAACATCAACATCAACTTTTTCGATGAAAATATCCCCCAAAACCATAAACGTTTCTGGGACGTATGCGTGATTCTTAATCAGCCGTTTGCTCAGTGCTTGGGCCTGATCGTACTCACCCAGAGCATATTTTGTCTTCAGGGCTAATAACTCAACCGGGTGAGTAAAGTCGTCAGTGTCTTTATTCAGCAGTTTATTAAGGATGTTGTCTGCTGTGGCATATCGACCCTCATCAAAATGATTCACAGCACTGTTGAACAGGTTCGCAATAACCAGCTTTTGAAACCAATTTTGAGCAAATAAGCTGGAAAAGATTAATAAGAAAACAACGATCAGTTTAATAATATTCATTATAATCTTTATGGAGAGGATATAATTAATTTTATATTTTTCTGTTCTGGGCTAGTGAATCCAGTAAATCCATTGATAGCATCTGCACTACCTGCAATCATTAACCTCCATATTGTATCTCTTTTATAAAAAACAAACATCTATACCATTTCTTCCAAAGCCTTTTCGATAGTCTTGAACTCATACCGTTTCTTAGTATTGATTATCATTTTATCTTTCTAATCCAGAACGAACCTGGTTCCATCTTATTATTCTTCCTTAGTATTGGACATTTTGATGATAACAATTCCCAGTAATTATGTTTTAGGAAGTTTAATGATCCAATAATTTCAAAATAACTATTAAAAGTAAGAAAAGATTCTAGTATATATTGTTCATTCCACAGTCTATGACTATTATAAATCCATTCATCAAGATAATCTTTTGGGGTAAAAATATCATGAAAATGAATAAAGACTCCCTTGCTCAGTAAAGGTAATATCCCTTGTATTTCAAAAAGAACATCTCCCTGTGGTCGAATAATATGTGATGAATCGATAAACAGAATATCGTTTTCTTTTAATTTCGTAAAAATATCTATATCTATATTTTCGATTCTTTTCTTAATTAGATCAATCGGTAAGTTCTCAATACTTTTATATTCAAACGGTTCGACGCATGCTAATTCACACTCGTAATTGGTATCATCCGCCTTATTATATTTAATAGCATTCACCATCATTTTTGTTGAAAAACCAGATCCTATTTCTATTATTTTTCTTGGTTTAAATTTCCTTATCATACTGTAAAGGTATTCTGAATCACCTGATTCAAAAGTACTATTGTTATAATAATACTGATTACCATTGGTACCATCTTCTGGAAATTCAACTAATTCATCTACATATTCAAATGAATTGATAATCTCCTTCTGTTTTTCGATGTTGAAATCTATACCTTTCAGATTTCGATCTGTTCTTAATGATTTCAATAAATGTTTATTGGGGTTTATTAAGGGTTCATAATAATGATCATGTATTGGTAGAAGTCCCATACTATTAAATAATTTTCTACTAAATGTCATCCTTTGAATATTTAATTTTCTAATGATTAATAACCATGCGATTGAAATAAATGTTAACGGAACTAATAAAATATCTAATAACTTGTCGAATTTTAACACTATCGATTTAATCATAATTTTACCTTTAGTATCAATATTTTAAAATAACCGTCATTAATATTTCCCAAACTCATTCCACGGTGATAGAGTGTTTTGGTTGGGTGGTGTTCTCTATATTTAACAATATATTCATTTACTGTTTTAATTTTTTCTACGACGTTTAAGATATTTTTTCATCCCCTCATTCACTTTAATTAACCTCATATCAACACTTATTCCCAATTTCTCTAATTCGAATTTAGAAAATTTTTCTGATATTATAATTTTGGACTTAGTCAAAAAAGTTCAGTATTCATATAACTATGATTGTTGTGATTATGTAGATAAAGATTGGATGAAGAAAAAATAAGAACCATATAAAAGTGATTTTGTTAAATGGTGTAAAAATTTCCATTCACACCCCCACTAATTTCTAGTAAATCGATGAAATATTTTTTTCTTTTTTAAAATCCTAACTCATTTATATATCGAGGCTAATTCTTCACCCTATAGGAAGTTTCATTAGAGTTCAAGAAGTCAATTCTTGTTCATACCTTTCAAAGAATATCTTTTTCAAAAACTTATTTACATCTGGTTTGTTGACCTTTTTATAAAAATCAATATCTCTATCCACTAATTCTTGAGTGATTTCATCAAATAGTTTATCTGAGTAGGATTTTTTGTTGGAATATGTATTATCACCTTGATGGATGGATTTATACTTTTCGTTTTCTGTAGGTAACGTTCCAATTCTCCCCTTTCGATCCGGTAATCTCTGCCAAATTTGTATGCGGGTAATTTTCCTGTTCTTATTAGGTCGAGAGTTTTCTGGTAGGTCAGGCTTAGTTCGCTGGCGACTATTTTTGGTGTTAAGAAACGCTGGCGTATGTTATACGGAGCCTTCATTCATTGTCTCCTGAATAAATTCCTCTATATCTATGCGCCAGTGTTTCACCACTTTCCCTCCGCCTCTTTTATTTTGTGTTATTGTGAATGTAGTGATCAAGTGATGAGATTGGTATTCTGATGGTTCGATAACCAAGCCTCAAGGCAGGCAACTCGCCGTCATTTGCCATCTTAAGAATGGTCTGCTTGCTGACCTTTAAACGATCGGCTGCCTGTTGCGGCGTGAGGTATTCTTTTTCGCACATTTGCTCTTTTTGTGTTAAATTGTTATGAACGTTATTCATTGTTAATGTTATCTATTATTATCAATTAGCGTATGTCAATATAATACTTTACTTATGATAAGTACAAATTAATTATGAAATTTTCTGAAAAACTTCGCATCATTAGACGGAGAAGAGGATTTGAACAGCAGGAATTAGCTGATCTTATCGGTGTTTCTCGTGTTACTATTGGAAACTGGGAGAATGATAAAGTTATCATACGAAAAAAATATATCGATATTTTATGTAAAGTATTGGAAATTAATAAAGATTATTTCCAGGAAACCTTTGAAAATGATCCTACCAAGTTCCAATTGCCTAAAGATGGATATATCGCTAAAGCGGAGAACCGCCGCCTGCCTGTGATCGGATTGGCCAAAGCGGGGCCTAATCTATTCACTGACCCAGATTTTAAAGACCCCGAAGAAACGGCCTCATGCCCTGCCGGACTGCATGATCCCGAAGCATATTGGATCCCGGTAATCGGCAACAGTATGTATCCATATTTACGGCCATACTCTCGTGTCTGTGTCTCACCGAACATGGAATGTAAAAATGGAGATCGGGTTGTGATCGGCCTTGCCGATGGCCAGGTAATGATTGCAGAAACTCATTTCAAGGAGGAGAATGTATTATTAAAGAAATACAACGATGAGGATTTGACTGTGCCAAAAAAACACGTCTTATTCTGTTATCCCATTATACATATACGAGAACCCAAATAGGAGGCTAAATCATGTTCTTAACCCCACGTAACTGGTTGCTGTACACACTTATTTTTACTGTGTCCGTGGCGTTTGCCGCGCAAAACGATGAAATTGCGAAATTGCGTCTCGCTACCGAACAAGGGCATAGCTATGCCCAATACCAGCTTGGCGAGATGTACGAATTTGGCCAGGGAGTTTCTCAAAATTACGTCAGTGCATACATGCATTACAATCTCGCTGCTGCTAATGATGTGAAAGGTGCCCGTTTGCAGCGTGATGGGCTTGCAACGAAAATGACGGCAGGCCAGATCGCCGAGGCCCAGTGCCGTGCACGCAATTGGGCTCCAAAGCCCTGGGAAGAGCTACAGGGGCGGGCAAATGAATAAGAAACGAAAGTCTATATTAAAAAAAGGAGGCTTTTTGCTGTACATACTTATGTTCAGCATAGCGGTGAGTTGTGTCACAAAAAACAATGAAATTGCCGAATTACGTCGCACTGCTGAACAAGGGGATATAGATGCCCAAGCCAAACTTGGTATGATGTACTACCTTGGTAAGGGAGTTCCTAAAGATTACACTGAAGCGTTTACTTGGCTCAGTCTCGCTGCTGAACAGGGGAATTCCAGCGCCCAAACAATGCTTGGCAGTATGTACGAATTTAGCGATGGAGTTCCTCAAGATTACGTCAGTGCATACATGTATTACAATCTCGCTGCTGCCAAGGCTCACATGGGTACCCGTGAGCAACGTGATGGGCTTGCCACGAAAATGACGGCAGGCCAGATCGCCGAGGCTCAGCGCCGTGCACACGATTGGACTCCAAAAACCTGGGAAGAGCTACAGGGGCGGGCAAATGAATAAGAAACGAAAGTCTATATTAAAAAAAGGAGGCTTTATGCTGTACATACTTATGTTCAGCATAGCGGTGAGTTGTGTCACAAAAAACAATGAAATTGCCGAATTACGTCGCACTGCTGAACAAGGGGATATAGATGCCCAAGCCAAACTTGGCATGATGTACAAAAGTAGCAAGGGAGTTCCTCAAGACTACACTGAAGCAGTTGCCTGGTTACGTCGTTCTGCCGAACAGGGGGATGCTGAAGCCCAAACAATGCTTGGAGATATGTACTACTTTGGCAAGGGAGTTCCTAAAGATTACACTGAAGCGCTTGTTTGGTACCGTCGTTCTGCTGAACAGGGGGATGCTGAAGCCCAAACAGCGCTTGGCATGATGTACAAAAGTAGCAAGGGAGTTCCTCAAGACTACGCTGAAGCGGTTGTTTGGTTCCGTCGTGCTGCCGAACAAGGGGATCCCTTGGCCCAAATGGCACTTGGCAGGATGTACCTCAATGGCGAGGGAGTTCCTAAAGATTACACTGAAGCGGTTGTTTGGTACCGTCGTGCTGCCGAACAAGGGCATCCCAAAGCCCAATACATGATTGGCGTGATGTACCAATTTGGCGAGGGAGTTCCTCAAGACTACGCTGAAGCGCTTGTTTGGTTCCGTCGTGCTGCTGAACAAGGGGATATAGATGCCCAAGCCAAACTTGGCAGTATGTACTACCTTGGCGAGGGAGTTCCCAAAGATTACACTGAAGCGCTTGTCTGGCTCCGTCGTGCTGCCGAACAAGGGCATAGCGATGCCCAAACAATACTTGGCAGTATGTACGAATTTGGCGAGGGAATTCCTCAAGATTATGTCCTCGCTCACATGTATTACAATCTCGCTGCTGCCAAGGCTGACATGGGTGTCCGTGAGCAGCGTGATGGGCTTGCAACGAAAATGACGGCAGGCCAGATCGCCGAGGCCCAGTGCCGTGCACGCAATTGGGCTCCAAAGCCCTGGGAAGAGCTACAGGGGCGGGCAAATGAATAAGAAACGAAAGTCTATATTAAAAAAAGGAGGCTTTTTGCTGTACATACTTATGTTCAGCATAGCGGTGAGTTGTGTCACAAAAAACAATGAAATTGCCGAATTACGTCGCACTGCTGAACAAGGGGATATAGATGCCCAAGCCAAACTTGGTATGATGTACTACCTTGGTAAGGGAGTTCCTAAAGATTACACTGAAGCGTTTACTTGGCTCAGTCTCGCTGCTGAACAGGGGAATTCCAGCGCCCAAACAATGCTTGGCAGTATGTACGAATTTAGCGATGGAGTTCCTCAAGATTACGTCAGTGCATACATGTATTACAATCTCGCTGCTGCCAATGGTGAGACAAGTGCCCGTGAGCTGTGTGATTGGCTTGCAACGAAAATGACGGCAGATCAGATCGCCGAAGCTCAGCGTCGTGCACACGATTGGGCTCCAAAGACTTGGGAAGAGCTGCATGATCAGTAGTATATCAAAAATAGGTCCTTTAACCTAGCATAAGCTTCACATATACCAGACTGTTATGACTCAAGATAAATATAAACTCAAAAAAATAAGATAATGAAATTAGAGAAGATTTTAGATAACTTGAATTCACTCGAAAAGAATTCGTTTATCAAGATTATTGACAACATCATTGCGCAGGGAGCAAAGAACTCAAAAGCTATTGACAGAATCATTGCTGAGTCGGATAAATCAGGACTTAAAAATCTTGACAATGTTGTTATTTCCAAAATTTTTGCTCTGATCGAAAACGAGTTTACACAATTAATCGAAGCAGAGTTTGTTAATACTTCTTCACAACTTGACATCTTGATCGATATAATTATTCGTGATGGAAACTGTATTATGAAACAGGACTGGTTTGCAAGACTTTATGAAACCGAACTGAAAAACATTAGCAAGAAAGTCAAAGCACTTCAAAAGGAACTTAAGAACCCCCAGTCTGAGGTGACTGAAAACAAAAAAAGGGATTACAGAATTTATCAATCTTGTGTATATACCGCTTTCTGTAACGACATTGAAAATAATCGGGATCCTAAAATCACTAATGAAGAGTTATCGATTTTACTCACCCTCACCCATCAATTGGAACTTTCTCAAGAAGAAGTTAAACTTATCAACTATTTAATTATTCCTGTAAAGAAATTCGATATTAGTCATATAATAACCGGGCTAAAATATCTTGGAATTATTTTCTACTCCAGGAAAGCGAGTACTGTTTACATAGCTGATGAAATAGTTGGTATTCTTCGTAAAATCCGGGGAAAAGAAATCGCAGATAAGTTTTTCAGAAGAATTTTGCGTTTGCTTCGAGAACCTCGGATCAATTTAATCTGCAAAAAACATAATATCGATCGAAAACTATCAACGGAAGAAAAAATAAAAGAAATAATAAAGGAAGGGACTTCTTTCACTCATGTTCTTTCCAATGACATACATAAGGAAGGAACTAATCTTTTAGACAAGAAAAAATTCATAAATGAACTTTGGAGTAAACGTCTGAATCTTTCTCCTACTTTGAAAGGAGTAACCATTAGAGAAAAAATCTCTAACATCGTAACACATTTTGAAACCATTGAAAAAGAGGAGAAAGTAGGCATTTCAATTGATGGCTATGAAAATCTTCTTGTTGACCTTAGAGAAACGCTACCTAATTTAAATACAGAAGTAAAAGAAGAGTTTGAATTACAAAATGAAAATGTACTTAAAAGTAGCTTGCTCCTTGACTACAATATCAAACCCCGTGACATTGTAGAAATAATTTATGACAGGGATTTGACAACTTTTTGTATGGCAAAAGAAATTAAAACAAGGGGCAACAAGATTCAAAATATCCTTGACGCTTATAGAGATTCTGGAAATATCTACCTTGAAAATTATGTAAATATAGGTTTTCGAAATCTGAAGGCATTAAAAGCAAATGGCATTAGAATTAAAGAAGCAAACTTGGGGATTAAATTCGAAAGCTTGACTATAGCAATTTTTAGTCAATTAGGCTTTAATGTTGACGAATCGTTGAAAAAAGAGCTAAACACCAAACACCACAAAATTGATATGCTATTGAATTTAGGTAACAGAGAGTTAATTCTCGTTGAGTGTAAAACTGTTAAAGAAAGTGGTTATAATAAATTCAGTTCGCTTTTGAGACAAATGAAGTCATATACAGAGCTTGTGAAAGCTACAGACTATAAAATAATAAAATCGCTTTTGGTTGCTCCGGAGTTTAGCGATGATTTTGTAAATGATACAGAATTAGAATATGACTTGAATTTGTCACTCATTAAAGCTTCTACTCTGTTAAAAATATTAGAAGGGTTTAAAAGTACAAAAAAACATAAACAATTTCCGTACAAGCTGTTAATGCGTGATGTATTAATTGATGAGGACAGAATCATAAGAGCAATAAAACAATGAGCCGCCTTAAGAAAGTAGGCAAACGAGACTACTACTGGTGAGGGTGGGATGTATATTCAACCCGATAGTGCGTTGCGAAAGAACATTAAACGCCTAAAAAAAGAAAATACTAAAATTAGAAGTGGTGTTTAATGCTCCCTTTCCAACATACAATCCGTAATAATATTCGCCAGGTTCTTTCCAACAGTGATACTTCAATTAAGGATGCGGCTGTGCTTATCGGCATCCATCCAGTATCCTTTTCTCGTCTTCTTAATGGCACGACTCCAATTAGCGAAATCCATATCATTAAATTGTCCAAAGTCTTGGATGTACCTCCTGAAATATTCTTTCGTGGCATTGCTGATTCCTTTTCTGATAATGCAGCAAACCGGAAGCTTGGTCGAATTCGTGAAATTCTAACTGATGAGTAAAGCTTATGTACGTAACGGTAGCCCATATTATTGGGTTACGTCCGGATCGGGACAGAGTCGTGTCAGGAATAAGATTCCTTTATTGGTTAGGGATTATACATTAAAGCAGGTTCAAAAAATAATTGATCGCAAAACTGCAAAGGAATTTCTATGTGCGCTTGGCATTATTTCTGATTCGGTACCCTTGTCTAAATTGCTTTGTGAATATAAGAATGAGGTTGATATCCGGTACAGTTATGTTCCCGATAGTGTCAAGGCTATAAAAACGATTGTTCAGCGATTTGCTGATTATATAGGTGATGATAGGAATGTTTATAAAATCAATTCTGCAGATGTTGAAATGTTTTTGCTTAAACGATTTAATAATGGTATTGCTATTTCTACGGTGAAGAAAGATAAGGTATATATTGGTCAGATGTTTGATTTGGCAAAGAGCAGGTCGTGGGTTGAGGAAAATCCTGTTAAACTTGTTCGTAAAAACCTGTTACCAAAAGAGACGGATAAGAATAGGAAGATTGTTCGCAAGCCCATTCTGCTTTCTTTTGTTTTTCATGCTATTGATTCTTCCGAGAATGAAACAGACAAACGTTTTTGGCTGGTTATGCTGTTTACTGGCGTTGATCCGGGGGATGCTTCATCGATTAAGCCTCACCAGATTAATGACCAGAATCATACTGTTACATTTGTCCGGGGTAAGAATGGTGAATCTACAGATGTTATTCCTTTGCATCCACGCTTGCTGGAATTTGACCTTGTTGATATTATTCCGGATTGTACCAAGTCGAAAATTAGGAAAAGCCGGGAGAAGTTTAAGGATTTGGTACGCAAAGCTGGATATAAAGGTGATGTTATTGATTTTAAATGTTTGCGCCATACGTTCAATGATCTACTTTCAGCGGAAGGCATGGGAGAGTTTGATCGCTCAAAATTGCTGGGACATTCCGCTGTAAGGACGAACCAGTCTTATACCCATTTTGATGTTGAACGTCTGCGTAAAATCATAGATAGGATTGGTTAATAATATGTGTATTTATATTTGCAAATTGTGACCGATTTGTGACAACTTTAGCCGTAGAATACGATATTTTAACGTATTTAGCCGTATAAACATGAAATATAAAACGCACCAAATTTAGGTGATTTTCTCGTCAGAAAATTGGGGTTTCCGACGGTGTCGGAGCGACAGGAGTTGAACCTGAGGCTCTCCGCATGACGGGTGATGGGTCATCCACTCTGGATTTGTATTCATTGTAAAGATTTATCACTTCATCTTTGTGAGGTTCCATCACACAATCCAACCGTCTTAAAACAGTAAAAGGGAGTATAATATCTCCATATTCGTGTTGTTTGAACATTCCTCTAAGAACATCATCACAGACATTCCAAATGAAAGATGAGATTTGACTATAGTTTGTCATACTCGAAATATAAAAAATAAATCAAATTTTATCCTGAACTGATTATTTGAGTTCTCCAGAGGTTTCCCGCTTTCATCGATAGTTGAAAAATCCTCCTCTTGAAAATAACCCAACCTTACCCCCTTTTCCTGTGAAATAAACCCATTTTACACATTTGTCCAGCATCAAAAAACACTTTTGAATCAAGTTTAATGAAGTGGTTTCTTTTTTGAATTTTCTTCACAACCCCACAAGACTTATAAATATATTTTTCGTATTTCAAACCACCGAATGGGGGTAACAATATAAATCCCTATTGTTTATTCCACCGTAACAGACTTGGCTAAGTTCCGGGGCATATCCACATCACAGCCGCGCAAAACGGCCAGATGATAAGCCAAAAGTTGCAGTGGGATCGAAGCCAATAACGGAAAAACCCGGGGATGGCATTTTGGTACGACGATGATATGATCTGACAATGATTGGATCTTTTTTGTATTATTATCGGTTACGATCAGGATACGGCCATTGCGGGCGTGAACTTCCTGAATGTTGCACAATACTTTTTCAAAAGTTTGATCATGAGGTGCGATAATAACAACGGGCATATTATCATCGATCAATGCAATTGGACCGTGTTTCATTTCAGCTGCGGGATAGCCTTCCGCATGGATATATGAAATTTCTTTTAATTTTAAAGCGCCTTCCAAAGCAACAGGGAAATTCACCCCCCGCCCTAAATACAAAAAATTGTCGACCGATTGGTACTCCTGGGCAATCGCTTCTATATCTACCGTATCTTTCAGAATGGATTCAACGTTTACACCCACTTGCTGCAGGGACTTGGCGAATTTGATACCTTCCCGCTTTGTTAATCCACGTCTGCGTCCCAGCAGCAATGCCAACATGGATAAAACCGCCACCTGAGCGGTAAAGGCCTTTGTTGATGCCACACCGATCTCCGGACCAGCATGGGTATACACCCCGCAATCTGTATTCCTGGCGATGGAACTGCCTACTACATTACAAATACCGACTCTAAGGGCGCCTTTTTCTTTCGCTTTATTTAAAGCAGCCAGTGTATCTGCCGTTTCTCCTGACTGACTGATGGCGATCACCACTGTTTCGTCATCGATGATGGTTTTGCGGTAGCGGAATTCTGATGCATATTCCACATGAACCGGTGTACCTGCATATTCTTCTAAAAGATACTTACCGATGATTCCCGCGTGCCAAGATGTGCCACAGGCTGTGATATAAAACCGTTTTGCTTTTTCAATCTGCTGCAGATATTCAGAAATCCCGCCCAAGAACGCGTCCCCATCCTCCACCTGCAACCGACCCCGCATTGTATCCGTAATTGTATGAGCCTGATCGTATATCTCTTTTAGCATAAAATGTGGGAAATTTCCTTTTTCGACCGCTTCCAAATCGTGTTCAATCATGGAAATCTCTTTATCAACGATACTCTGGTCATGGATTTTATTGATCTGAAAACTCTCACCGTTCAACACGACCATTTCCCCTTCATCCAGGTAGATCACGCTGCGGGTGTGCTCCACAATAGGCGAGGCATCACTGGCAATAAAAAACTCGCCTGATCCAACACCCAATACGAGCGGACTACCGTAACGGGCTGCCACCATAACGTCCGGTTCATTATTACATATAGCGATGATGCCATAGGCCCCGACTACCTCCTGCAAGGCAGCCTGAACGGCTCCCGCAAAAGTAAGTTTTCCCTGGTAGTATACTTTGGAGATCAATTGCACCAGCACCTCCGAGTCCGTTTCACTTTGGAATACAATGCCATCCTTTTCCAACACCTTTTTCAGGGATAAGTAATTTTCAATAATACCGTTATGGATAAGAGCAATATTTCCCGTTTGATCCAAATGGGGGTGAGCATTTGTATCACTGGGTTGCCCGTGCGTGGCCCAGCGGGTATGGGCAATACCCATAGCACCAACCAGGATATGGCCATCTATCTCATCCTCCAATACCTGGACCTTACCTACGCGCTTTATCATTTGGAGTTTGTTCACACCAATAACGGCCAGTCCGGCAGAATCATAGCCCCGGTATTCGAGGCGCTTGAGACCATTGATCAATACCGGAACAGCATCCTGCTTGCCAAAATATCCAACTATACCACACATATCACTAATTTAACATTATATTGTTTTGAAATGTCAAGATTATTCCCACTCAATTGTTCCGGGAGGCTTCGACGTTATATCATACACGACCCGGTTGATCCCCGGTACAGAATTGACGATATGGTTCGCAATTTTGGATAAAATTTCATCCGGCATTCTGTACCAATCAGCCGTCATGCCATCATTGCTGGTTACAGCGCGCAATCCCAAGACATTCTCATAAGTGCGCTGATCTCCCATAACACCGACAGTTTTTACCGGAAGCAATACTGAAAACGCCTGCCAAATTTCATCATAGATACCAGCTTCGTGCAAACAATTGATATACAGTTCATCCGCATCCTGCAGGATTTGTATTCTCTCTTTTGTAACCGCACCCATGATGCGTATTGCTAACCCTGGTCCGGGAAAGGGATGGCGGTTGATCAGCCCTCCAGGTAAGCCCAGCTCTAAACCCACTTTACGGACTTCATCCTTAAATAACTCCCGTAGAGGCTCCACCAATATAAATTGCATATCTTCCGGCAGCCCACCCACATTATGATGGCTTTTGATTACAGCAGCACTTTTGCCGTAGCTGACACCGCTTTCAATTACATCTGGATACAGGGTACCTTGGGCCAGGTATTCAACATCTCCCAACTCTGTAGCGATAGTCTCAAAAGAGCGAATAAATTCAGTACCGATAATTTTGCGTTTTTTTTCGGGGTCAATAACACCGTCAAGTTTTATTAAAAATTTTGCTGATTCATCGTAAAGGTGAATATTCACACCTAATCCTTTTTCCAGCGCTTCAGTACATTCGGTGGCTTCATTCTTACGGAGGAAGCCATGATCAATCAATACCGCTGTACTGCGTTCACCGATCGACTTATGCATCAGAGCGGCTACCACACTCGAGTCTACTCCACCACTAACGCCACAGAGAGCACGTTCATTACCAACTTGTTCTTGGATCTTACTGATCTGATCATTGATGAAGTTGGATGGCGTCCATACCGGTTCACAATTTGATATTTTAAATAAAAAATTCTTTATGATCGCTTCCCCATCTGCCGTATGTACTACTTCTGGGTGGAATTGGGTTGCGTAACGCATACCATCAGGTGAACACATAGCGGCCACCACATTGTTAGATGACTTGGCCAGTACCATCCAACCAGGTGGAACTTCAGCTACTTTGTCCATATGGCTCATCCACACCTGGGAACCATCTCGAACTTCGTCCAGTAGCGTGTTTTTTTGATGCAGATGGATATGGGCCAATCCATATTCACCTTTCACACCTGGTTCTACTGTTCCAGCATAGTAGTAAGCTAGCAGTTGCAAACCATAGCAAATACCCAAGATCGGAATATCAACTTCAAATAAGTCCGGATCAAAAGTTGGTGAATCAGTGGTAAATACGCTGGCTGGACCGCCAGATAAAACCACCGCTTTTGGATTTCGTTTACTAATGTCCGCAACGGCTGTGTTGGGTGGCAGTATTTCCGAAAAAACATTTTGCTCCCGAATCCGGCGGGCAATGAGTTGAGTATATTGGGAACCAAAATCAAGAATTATAACGCCGCCATGGTGAATATTATTCATTAAAAATCCCAATCGCTTAGATTTGAAATAAAATCATGGTTCGTCAACCGGTAGTGAATCGGTGTAATACTAACATACCCAGCAGCTAAAGCTTTATGATCATTTTCTAAACCATTGTCCGGGTCAATCATTTTCCCGGTCATCCAATAATAAACCTTCCCCCGCGGGTCCGCCCGCCGTTCAAAATTGTCTTGATAGAATACATTCCCCTGTTCTGTAATCCGATACCCCTTTATTTCATTTTCGGGCAGTAGTGGAATATTCACATTTAACAGAGTTTTCTGCGGTAACCCTCGGTATAGTACTTGTTTTACAACCTTTTTGGTTACTTTTTTAGCCGTAGAAAAATCTGCTTCACCCACCTTATTCAAGCTAACGGCTACGGAGGGTATATTCAACATGGTTCCTTCAGTAGCCGCAGAAACTGTACCGGAGTAGATAATGCTGGTCCCGGTATTGGATCCGTGATTTATGCCGGAAACCAAAATAACCGGATGGTTCTGCATTAGAGCTTGCACTCCGATTTTTACACAATCCGATGGTGTACCGTTAACAGCAAAGCCCCTAAAACTTCCTACTCTTGTAATTTCTTCAACGCGCAGGGGGTCGCTGAATGTAATGGCATGCCCAACAGCAGACCGTTCGAGATTGGGCGCGACAACAGTAACATCTCCGATCTCGGACATAGCTTCCCACAAAGCTTTGATTCCAGCGGCGTAGATTCCGTCATCATTTGTGACTAGTATTTTGGGGCGGCTCATGTAAGCATTCCAATCAGGTTGGATAGTGTTGATTTCATTCTTTCCCGGGATACAATATGGTCGATAAATCCTTTTTGCAGTAGAAATTCCGCGCGCTGAAAACCTTCCGGCAGATCCTGTCCAATAGTCTGCTTGATCACCCGCGGACCGGCAAACCCAATCAACGCCCCGGGTTCTGCTAATATTATATCGCCCAGCATTCCGTAACTGGCAGTGACTCCTCCCGTTGTGGGGTCGGTCAAAATGGGAATGTATAAACCACCTTCATCTGAAAAACGTGCCAGGCGCGAACTGATTTTTGCTAACTGCATCAAAGAATATGCCCCTTCTTGCATGCGAGCGCCACCGGAAGTACAAACGATAAGCAGAGGCAACTTGTTTTCCCGCGCGCACTCGATGCCTCGGGCTATCTTTTCCCCGACAACCGATCCCATACTCCCTCCAATAAAACCAAAATTCATCACACCCAGCAGAACCTCATTGTCTCTGATTTTCCCTGTATAAAAATTGATCGCATCCCTATGTTTGGTTTTTTCCTGAGCAGTTTGAATTTGATCTTTATATTTCTTAACGCCCTCAAATTTCAAGGGATCGATCGATTCCACATGCCCAAATACTTCTATTGCGGTGCCAGCATCTATCAGCAGGTCCAAATATAAACGTGAAGATACTCGGAAATGATGTCCACAGTGACGGCAGACCGAATAGTTTTTTTCCATTTCAGGTAAGTACAGTATTTCATTGCAAGACGGACATTTTTCCCAAAGACCGTCTGGAATAAACTTTTTTTCATTTTCTTTGATTTTTTTCTCTTTACGCTTAAACCAGGCCATAATGTTTTTTTCGTTTCATGATAAGTGCATTTTCTCCATCAGAATAATAGTGCTCACGTAAACCGATATCTTCAAAGTTAAAATCACTGTATAACTTTATTGCTGATAAATTTGATTTCCTGACTTCCAAAAATACAGCTGTTTTTAGACCCACTTCATATAAGGTATTTTTCAACAATTTCTTACCATATCCTCTATGTTGGTATGGTATATCAATTGCAAAATTTAGTATATGTGCTTCAGTATTTTTGCAGTAGACCATAATATACCCAATATACTCATCACCCAGGAGTACATTGACCAGTCTATTCGCCCGGGTTTTCAATTCCTGGATGATCTGATCTCGAGACCAGGGGTCAGAGAATACCCGATGTTCAATCGCATTGATCTTATCCACATCATCTAAAGCGGCTTTTCTGATGAATTCATTCATGGGGTAAATGGGATGATATAATTAGGAGTAAGTTTATACGGTTCACTGTTGACCCACTGGTTGAAATGGGCTGCGGCTAGCAGAGCAATGTGGTTTGCTGAAGCTGAACATGGTGTGCCAGCAATAAATTGTTCACAATTAATATGAAAAATTGTTTGGTTCTGCACACGCTTGCTTAAGGTTTCCCAATTGGTTACTTGAACTTTACCAATAGGGTATTTTGCATGGTCAAACTCTTGATAATAGATCATGTTTCCATGGGAGAAAAGCAATACAAAGAAGTTGTTTTCACATTTACAGCCCTGTGCAATCCCCTGGAGGGTTGGTACGGGTATAATAGGCAAATCATGGCTGTAAGCAAGTCCTTTTACAAAACTTAAACCGATACGCAAGCCGGTGAATGAACCCGGCCCGATCGAAACAGCAAGTCCATCGAGTCCCGACAACTGCACATCATGCTTCGTACAAATATCAGTAAAAATAGTAGGAAGTTTGGCTGCATGTTGGCGAGGGATTTTTCTATCTCGGCAAACCACAATTTTTCCGTTAAGCATAAAGGCCACACCGCAAACCTCCGTGGCTGTTTCAAATGCAAGCAGATTCAAAGCTCAAGTCCTGTGATAACCAGGTCACGTTTATCAGGGGCGTCAGCGATTCTACTAAAGTGTATTCGGATACAATTTTCAGGTAGAACCTGCTTCAACATTTCGGCCCACTCAATGAGCGTAATGCCATCATTAGGGACCAGGTATTGTTCTCCGCCAATATTGAAAAAATCGTTTTCATTTTCCAGGCGGTAACAATCTATATGATACAGTTTTAATTCTGTGCCAGTATATTCGCTAACCAATTTGAATGTAGGTGAACCAACATTTTCCCTGATGCCCAACCCTTGAGCAAAGCCCTGAGCAAAGGTGGTTTTGCCGCTGCCCATTTCGCCCTCCATCGCGATCATTGTACCTGCCGGTAATAACGATGCCATTTTCTGGGCAAAGGATCGGGTAGCAGCGACGTTGTCAAGAGTAAGGTGTATATTTGCCAAAATTTATGCCCTACTTTTCAGCGTTACGACAGGAATCATCATTTCTTCAAGGGAAATACCGCCATGTTGGAAACTACCTGCCAATTTGCTTTCGTAGCGATGTTGCTGGTTCGGATAAAGAAAAAAGACATCTTCCTTGGCAATGAGATAAGTGGTTTGATGCATTAGCTCCACCAAACGGTAATCTGCTGGTCGACGTATGATCAGCGCATGTTTTTCATTGGTATTTAAATTGCGGCCGATCTTGTAACGCACCCCTTTGGATGTATCTCGGTTTGCACCCACCAATACACCTTTTTTTACCAGGGTACTGCCATGATCGCTAGTCATGATTACATTGAAATCTGCCTGACTGATTTCACGGAGTAGAGAAAACAACCAGGAATGTTCAAACCAAGTGCGGATGGCCGTTCTATATCCAGATTCATTGGGAACCATTTCCCTGAGGACATCTGATTCAGACCGTTTGTGAGCCAGCATATCTACAAAATTAACTACCAAACCCAGGATATCCATATTTTTGTATTCTGAAAAATGCGACTGAAATCGCATGCCTTGTATAGCTGTGTTGATCTTTTCATAACGTAAATGTTTATCATTGAATCCGGCGAGATCCAAAGCGGCGCGTAGCATTTTTTCTTCATGCTGGTTTAGGCTCTGGGTGTGGGTTTCCATATCGTCGCGCTGGGCCGGAAATTTTTCAGTGAATTCATCGGGGAAAAGTCCGGAAAAGATCGCATTACGACTAAAGGGCGTAGCTGTGGGCAATAGAGAAAATTGGTAATCAAATTTGACATCAAAATAGGGGTTTAAAAAATCAACGATTACCATAAATTGATCATACCGCAGGGCATCGATGACCAGTAAACAGGTTCTTGAGCTTTCCGCAATCCAGGGTTTTACAAACCGGGAAAAGACATCGTTGGATAGAGGAGGTCGTTCTGCTGCAGTAAGCCACGACTTGTAATGGGTTTCGATAAAACGGTTAAATTCCCTGTTTGCTGTGTGCAACTGCTCGGTCAGAATATCATGCAAACTGATATCGGGATGCTCATCGAATTCCAATTGCCATTTGACCAGCCGAGTGTAAATATCCCACCAGTCATCTGGTTTCATTTCCTCTTGCATCCGCATCTGAATCCACTGAAAATCTTCTAAATAACCACTGGTGGCTTTATCTTCCCTAATTTTCGACTGTTCCAGCACTTGTTTACAAGCCATGAATATCTGCGTCGGATTCACCGGTTTTATCAGGAATTGCGCTACTTTTTCAGAGATAGCTTCATCCATCAGATCTTCTTCTTCGCTTTTAGTGATCAATATTACAGGGAGTGTTGGTTTGCTCTCCTTGATCTCCCGCATAGTAGACATACCGTCCATTCCGGGCATGAATTGATCTAGTAGTACGAGGTCAAAGGATTCTTGCCCAGCCAGGGTAACAGCATCAGCACCATTGGTGGATGTCGATAGCTTGTACCCCTTCTCTTCCAGAAAAAGAATGTGGGGTTTCAAGTGGTCGATCTCATCATCAACCCAGAGGATATTGCCGCGATATTCTGACATACTAGGCAGGAAAATTACCGCCTGAAATCGAGGTCTGAAATGGTAAATATAAGATTCTGGTTACAATACACACTGCTGATGTAGTTGGTGACATATTCCGAAAAGCCTGGTTTAGGCTCCAGTGTAACCGTTTGCTCTTTACTGCTGCTGGAAGACAAGAAGACCAAAAACAAATTTAGCAGTATACAAAATTTTATTTTTCATAACTCTGATCAGTATTTACTTGATCTGAAATGCAGGACACAATTTTTTTGATGAATGCAATCTGTATCATAAAAAAAGCCCTGGAAATCCAGGGCTTTTGAATTATTCCCGGCAACGACCTACTCTCCCATGCTGGTTTCCCGCATAGTACCATCGGCGCTACAGGGCTTAACGGCCGTGTTCGAGATGGGAACGGGTGTTTCCCCTGTGCTATGATCACCGGAAAATATTAAACTTTGGGAAATTGACGGGAGTTTTTATTAACGATTAAAAATTGGTAAAGCCGTTCGGCTTATTAGTACTGCTCGGCTAAAACCATTACTGGCCTTACACCTACAGCCTATCAACGTTGTAGTCTACAACGAGCCTTATTATCAAAAGATAGAGATATCTAATCTTGGGATCGGTTTCGCACTTATATGCTTTCAGCGCTTATCCGGACCAAACATAGCTACCCAGCCGTGCTCCTGATGGAACAACTGGTACACCAGCGGTTTGTCCACTTCGGTCCTCTCGTACTAGAAGCAGATTCCCTCAAATATCTTGCGCCCACGGCGGATAGAGACCGAACTGTCTCACGACGTTCTAAACCCAGCTCACGTACCACTTTAATGGGCGAACAGCCCAACCCTTGGGACCTTCTCCAGCCCCAGGATGTGATGAGCCGACATCGAGGTGCCAAACCTCCCCGTCGATGTGAACTCTTGGGGGAGATAAGCCTGTTATCCCCGGAGTACCTTTTATCCATTGAGTGATGGCCCTTCCATACGGAACCACCAGATCACTAAGCCCTGCTTTCGCATCTGCTCGGTCCGTCGACCTCGCAGTTAAGCCTCCTTATGCCTTTGCGCTCTACGCACGATTACCGACCGTGCTGAGGAGACCTTTGGGTTCCTCCGTTACCTTTTAGGAGGAGACCGCCCCAGTCAAACTACCCACCTAACACTGTCTCTCACCCGGATTCACGGGTTGGGATTAGAATTCTCGCAATACAAGGGTGGTATTTCAAGGGTGGCTCCACCCCAATTGGCATCGGGGCTTCCAAGCCTCCCACCTATCCTGCACATGCAGAACCAGAATCCAATGTTAAGTTGTAGTAAAGGTTCACGGGGTCTTTTCGTCCTGCCGCGGGTAGCCGGTATCTTCACCGACACTTCAATTTCGCTGTGCTCCAGGTTGAGACAGTGCTCAATTCGTTACACCATTCGTGCAGGTCGGAACTTACCCGACAAGGAATTTCGCTACCTTAGGACCGTTATAGTTACGGCCGCCGTTTACTGGGGCTTCATTTCAAAGCTTCTCTCGACACAAAGGCCGAGATAACCTCTCCATTTAACCTTCCAGCACCGGGCAGGTGTCAGTCCCTATATTTCGTCTTGCGACTTAGCAGAGACCTGTGTTTTTAGTAAACAGTCGATTGAGCCTGGTTACTGCGACCCTTTTCGGCTCCGAACGTGAAGTTCATCACCTAATCAGGGCACCCCTTCTCCCGAAGTTACGGGGCTAATTTGCCGAGTTCCTTAACCTGGATTCTCACAAGCGCCTGAGGATACTCTCCTCGCCCACGTGTGTCCGTTTACGGTACGGTCAGCACAACATCTCACATAGAGGTTTTTCTTGGCAGCATGATTAGGGTCAGTTTGTGAGCTCAGCTCTCCTATTCGTGTCTCAGGATAATGTCTTGGCGGATTTGCCTACCAGGACTCCCTACGCACTTAAACCCGGACAATCAAAACCGGGCTGACCTTTCACTTCTGCGTCCCCCCATAGTTCAAACAATGTTGCACTGGTACAGGAATATTCAACCTGTTTTCCATCGCCTACGCCTTTCGGCCTCGGCTTAGGGTCCGACTAACCCTGAGCAGATTAACTTTACTCAGGAAACCTTGGGCTTACGGCGAGCCTGCATTTCACAGGCTTTATCGCTACTCATGCCAGCATACTCATTTCCATTTCCTCCAGCTGCCCTCACGGGTCAACCTTCAGCGGTTGATGGAACGCTCGCCTACCATCTCGATATAAAAATATCGAGATCCATAGCTTCGGTGCAATGCTTAGTCCCGGAAATTATCGGCGCAAAACCCCTCGACTAGTGAGCTATTACGCTTTCTTTAAAGGATGGCTGCTTCTAAGCCAACCTCCTAGCTGTCTGGGTGATTTGACATCCTTTATCACTTAGCATTGACTTTGGGACCTTAGCTGATGGTCTGGGTTCTTTCCCTCTTGTTCATGAAGCTTATCCCCCATGAGCTCACTGCCATGCAACATAATACCGGTATTCGGAGTTTGATTGGGGTTGGTAAGCTTGTAGGCCCCCTAGCCCATTCAGTGCTCTACCCCCGGCACACTTACATGACGCTGCCCCTAAAGGCATTTCGGCGAGAACCAGATATCTCCGAGTTTGATTGGCCTTTCACCCCTAACCACAGCTCATCCCCCAGCTTTTCAACGCTGGTGGGTTCGGACCTCCATTCTGTGTTACCAGAATTTCATCCTGGCCATGGCTAGATCACTCGGTTTCGGGTCTAGCGCATGTAACTCAACGCCCTATTCAGACTCGCTTTCGCTACGGCTACGACCTTGAAGTCTTAACCTTGCTACATACGACTAACTCACTGGCTCATTATGCAAAAGGCACGCCATCATCCCAACACATATGTCGGAATTCTGACCGCTTGTAGGCATACGGTTTCAGGTTCTATTTCACTCTCCGTTAGGAGTACTTTTCACCTTTCCCTCACGGTACTAGTTCACTATCGGTTACATGGAGGTATTTAGCCTTACCGGATGGTCCCGGCAGATTCACACAAGATTTCTCGTGTCCCGTGTTACTCGGGTGTCGATTTCAGCAAGATCCAGGATTTTCACTTACAGGACTGTCACCTTCTATGGTTGGACTTTCCAGACCATTCAACTAATCTTGGATTTTTTGACTTGCCGATTCTTCTACAGCAGAATCTAAATCGATCCCACAACCCCGTCCGCGCAAGGCCTGTAGGCTTGGCACGTTGACGGTTTAGGCTTTTTCCTGTTCGCTCGCCGCTACTGAGGAAATCTCTTTTGGTTTCTTTGCTGAGGTTACTTAGATGTATCAGTTCACCCCCTTACCTCTACCTGCCCTATAGATTCAGGCAGGAGTATCTCAACATGACTTGAGATGGGTTGTCCCATTCGGATATCCCCGGATCTAAGGATGTTTGCTCCTCCCCGAGGCTTATCGCAGCTTACCACGTCCTTCATCGGCTCCATGTACCAAGGCATTCCCCGTACGCCCTTAGTAGCTTTACCAAAGTAGTGTTGTCATTAAGAAACGCTACCGCGTCAATTTCCACAAATATTATGTGGAAATAAATGTCCACATTTTCAAAAAACAGATCACTTCATACGAAGCAATTTTCAATTCTATTGGAGCTCACTGGGATTCTTCTCAACCCTTTAGCTGGCCCACCCGGTCTTCCGGGAGGAGGTGAAAAACCGACCCCTTATGTACAAGCAGGTACTTCCCCAACTGAGTTGCAGCTCCTTTATTTCTTTATTAAATAACTTTATAACCTCTCCGACATACAATGTCGGGGTGCTCCCTCATAAATTTGCTGCATTTACGTAGAACAATTTTCAAATATCTCTGGTGGAGCTAGTCGGAATTGAACCGACGACCTCCTGCGTGCAAAGCAGGCACTCTCCCAACTGAGCTATAGCCCCATTTCCATAAAGCTGTAGACCAACGTGGGCCTGCGTGGACTCGAACCACGGACCTCATCCTTATCAGGGATGCGCTCTAACCACCTGAGCTACAAGCCCCAAAAGAGGTATGCATGACCGTCGAATTTGAGTTCGACCATAATCCCGACATAATTGTCAGGATTTCTCCTTTGAAAGGAGGTGATCCAGCCGCACCTTCCGGTACGGCTACCTTGTTACGACTTAGCCCCAGTTACCAGCCTTACCTTAGACGGCTCCCTCCCGAAGGTTAGGCCACCGTATTTGGGTACTGCTGACTTCCATGGCTTGACGGGCGGTGTGTACAAGACCCGGGAACGTATTCACCGTGGCGTGCTGATCCACGATTACTAGCGATTCCTCCTTCATGGAGTCGAGTTGCAGACTCCAATCTGAACTGAGGCAAATTTTTTGGGATTGGCTCCCCCTCGCGGGTTAGCAACCCATTGTATTTGCCATTGTAACACGTGTGTAGCCCTGGGCATAAGGGACATACTGACTTGACATCATCCCCACCTTCCTCCTGGTTGTCCCAAGCGGTATTCTTAGAGTCCCCACCATAACGTGTTGGCAACTAAGAAAAGGGGTTGCGCTCGTTGCGGGACTTAACCCAACATCTCACGACACGAGCTGACGACAGCCATGCACCACCTGTAACAGTGTCCTTGAGCAAGCTCGCAGAAAACCCTGCTTTCACAGGGTGATCACTGATATGTCAAGCCCAGGTAAGGTTCTTCGCGTTGCATCGAATTAAACCACATGTTCCACCGCTTGTGCGGGTCCCCGTCAATTCCTTTGAGTTTCAACCTTGCGGTCGTAGTCCCCAGGCGGAGTACTTATCGCGTTAGCTACGACACCGAAGGGGTCGAATCCCCCGACATCAAGTACTCATCGTTTACGGCGTGGACTACCAGGGTATCTAATCCTGTTCGCTCCCCACGCTTTCGTCCATCAGCGTCAGTCTCGATCCAGAAAGTTGCCTTCGCCATTGGTATTCCTCCTGATATCTACGCATGTCACCGCTACACCAGGAATTCTACTTTCCTCTCTCGAACTCTATTCTGCCAGTTTTGATTGCAGCTCATCGGTTGAGCCGATGGATTTAACAATCAACTTAGCAAAACGCCTACGGACCCTTTACGCCCAGTAATTCCGGACAACGCTAGCACCCCTCGTATTACCGCGGCTGCTGGCACGAAGTTAGCCGGTGCTTTCTTGTGAGATACCGTCAGGCCCGAATATTATTCACATCCGGATTTTTCTTCTCTCACGACAGACTTTTACACTCCTAGGAGCTTCATCGGTCACGCGGCGTTGCTGCGTCAGGCTTTCGCCCATTGCGCAAAATTCCTTACTGCTGCCTCCCGTAGGAGTCTGGGCCGTATCTCAATCCCAGTGTGGCTGATCATCCTCTCAGACCAGCTACCGATCATCGCCTTGGTAAGCCGTTACCCCACCAACAAGCTAATCGGGCGCAGGCCCATCTTGAAGTACTAGCCGAAGCCAGCTTTAACAACTTTATCTCGAAAGATCCGCTGCATTATTTGGTATTAGCTCCAGTTTCCCAAAGTTATCCCAAGCTCCAAGGCAGGTTACCTACGTGTTACTCACCCGTTCGCCAGTTTACTAGTATTCCGAAGAATATTTTCTCCTTGACTTGCATGTATCAAGCACGCCGCCAGCGTTCGTCCTGAGCCAGGATCAAACTCTCCATTGTTTGTTTGATTCTGTGTTATCGATTATGTCCCAAATTCACTGACGAGTCACGCATACCAAATTTTCAAATAACAAAAAGGCCCTGCTCAAACAGCGCAAAGCCCACAATTCTAATGAAATTATACCTCTTGAGTCAAGGAATATATTATAATATTATGTATTCAATTTATGATTTTTGCTTAGTTATTAATCAATTCCAGTTTTGGAAAATCCAAGAATCGTGCGTTGAATCGCTTTTCCTTTTACGTAGTACATACGTCGCTCTGTTCCAGTTCAGTTTGCTATGCACCATCGAGCCATGTTCTCCAGATTTAATAGGTAGCAGCTCAATACTCTAAATAGGCTGAGTGAGCCTCTCCCGGGAATCACCGCAGGATCCAGGACAGCCGACAATTGCACAGAGGTACATGAGCCACGGAAGCAAGATGAGCACTTTCCACTACTCGCTGCATCCAAGAAGGAAACCAAAATCTAATAATACTATACCGACCGCTGCTAATTTATTCATCATCCTTTCTACAAGGTTATGTTCTAAAATATCGCGAAATAGTTAGTCCGGCACCAGACTCATGATTGTATTAATTGTAATACAATTAAAAAGCGAAAATATTCCAAATTTAATTTTACAAAAGCCGCAACCATGCTAATTCTGTTCAATTTTGGACATCAGAAGTAAAAAGAAAGAATTAACGATGATGTGCCAAGACCTGATGATATGGATCTTATCTGCCGGTTTTTTACAGTAGAATTTTCAATATCATTTACTTTGCTGTTAATATCATCTTCTACTTCGTTGATCGAATAGCGTATCGACAAATCTTGTTGACCTGCCAAAGATATCTGGTTTGTAATCAAATATTCAACTCCAAACGACAATTCTCCTCCAATTGAAGATACAGATGTATTTCGCTTTCGATCACTCAAACCATTATAATAGCGAATTTCTTCATCGCGCCGAATTTCTTCATCGCGCCGAATTTCATAGCGACTTTCGTGTTTATCATGTCCTAAAGAGACGCCAAGGCCTATATAGGGTGATAAATTTTTGGACTTTTTGAAATGCATCTCTTTTCCCAAAAACACACCAAAAGTGTAGGTGTCAATGTCATTGTCAATGTCATTGACAATGTTATCATTGAATTCATCATTTTCACTTTCTCTAATTGACTCCGAAACAGATTCATCTTCTAAGCTTTGAACCTTAAAACGCAAACCTACAATCCATGCCTTTGTATCGGATGTCCATTTTTTCCCGCCGATACCACCATGAAATCCCCTGAGATTTAATCCATTGATGCTAAAACTAAATGCTGTTGTACTCCGCTCCTCGTTATTTTCATGTGCAAAACCTGTAGTCAGGAAGTTTGTCAGCATCAGAATAACAATTAATGACTTTACTATTTGATTTTTCATAGTTCTGTAACCTTCAAATTTCTTGTCTTTTCATAGTACGGGATTTTATTAAAGTTCCCCATTTTCAATACTCAATCAAAGTTCTCTGCAAAAGTTTAGTTTACTATATAATTTGGATTTCCATATAATAACATATCAGAGTATACAAAAGAAATGACATTCTATTCACAATAATGGACCTAGTATAAAAAAGTGTACATGGGGGAGGGATTAAGCAACTTTTAATTTACAAAAGTTAAAAGGAAGCGAAATGGAAAACAAAAGCATAAGAAAGACCTTGGACAGAGAGGTGTTTTACCACCCCAAAGGCTCCATTCAGCCTTAGGATACCGGACACCTAATTGAATATGGAGAATTACACTATGTTGCTTAACTTTGACTCAACTTTTTTGTATAAAGTCCAGTATTGAATAATAGAGATGGGTGAGTTTATTTCAGAAAAACTATTTTTCTGGTATTCTTAAACTTTGTTTCTCCATTCAGATCAGAACCAACAAATTGTATAAAATATACGCCATTTGCCACCGCTTTCCCCAAATAATCGACTCCTTCCCATACAAACTCCCCATGGCCTATGAATGGTTCCGGTTTAATTATTTTATCAATTTCTCTTCCTAGAATATCATATATAAGAACTTTTAAATTCGTCGCAACCGGAAAGAATAATTCAAATTTTGTTGTCAATTATTTTGGATTCTACAACTGGTAGATTTTTATTTATCTCGTCAATTTTTGTTTTAAGCGATTGTGTTAATAAAAAACTATAATTGTCTCCTAACTCTTTTAGTGCGTCTTCAATTATCGGATATGTTTGTTTAATTGATTCCTTTCCTTTGATTTTTTCTATGGACGATTTTCTCAATTTATCCCAGTCAATACTTTCCTTTTTTATAGAATTCTTTTCCATAATATCAATGGCAGAATTTAGATACAATAGTGGTTCATTTTTACAGGATAAAAAAAGAAAAATTGAACCTAAGATCAGAATTTTTTCCATACGTAAAATAATTAAAATAAACCTTTCAAATCATCAACATAACTCTTTTTTTCATGCCACATAAAACATGATCTATTCCGTCGGATAAATACCTTTTAATAGCCAAGTATGAAACTTTATCTGAATTTATTTCAATATTTAATGATTTTAATAGTTTTTTTGTTTCATAAGAAGATTGCTTTCGACTCCATTTTTCCATATCTTTTTTGAATGCTTTAATATTTTTTTTAGACTCTTTAGGAATATCATTTTTATACAAAACCTCAATAAAGGAGTTAAGCATTTCATTTAACTGACCCTGTATTTTATGGTCATTAATGTTAACGTAATTTTTTTGTAAAAAATCAAAAATTTCAAAATCCGTAACCTTTTCCTTGTAATCTTCTTTGTCTAACTTTTTTTTTATGGTCAAAAATAAATTACCCATTGAATCTTTAAATTCATCTTCCGAAAAACTTTCATCATAATAAGCTAATCTGCGTACTCCAAATTGTGTATTAGCATTTAAAGGTCTATTAGATAAAGTTATTATATTATTCTTTTTAGATAAAGAAATTGAACTATCAGAATTATAATGATGGGGAATTATAGCATTATTTTCTACTATATTAAAAGGGAATTGAATAAATTTAAAATGATGTTTGAAAGATATCCTTTCTGCAACTTCTATAACCTTATTTAATTTTGTAACTCTTTTTTCCTTATACGAAAAAGGAAATGTATTAGAGCTAATACCATAATATCTTAGCACTTCTTCTTTTACTTTTTCTTCTAAAAATTGAAAAGCACGAAATATTTTTTCATAATATCTATCTTGAGAGGCATCTTCATTTCTAAAATGATATTCAGGATTATGCAATAAATAACAATCAATATAATCTCTTTTTAGTCTTTTTAATGATCTATGCATTTCATAGTTCAAATAAATCGGGTGAATGGAGTGTTTATAACCTTCAGATATATCAATTAAATGGTCACTTTTTGAAATATTATTTTTGTTTAGCAACTCCAATAAGTCTTTATTTGTATTGAATATCTAGCCCGCTTTTGATATAATGAATTGATTGTTGGTTTTTTTAAGACCATCAATTACTTTCCCTACAAGAATTTCCGAACTCCCATTCCCATAACTTGAAGCAGTATCTATGAGGTTGCAACCACTTTTAATTGCATACTTTAAAGAGGTTTCATGTTCTGGATTTTCATTTTTTATACGATACCCTCCAAACCCTATTTTAGAAATTTCATTTAATTCTATCATTAATAATAATTATATTTTTGGCTTATTATAAAGTTTGAATGAATGAATACTTTTAACAAATCCCTAGTTTGCATACTAATCTTTTTTTTATGTCAAAATTTACAGCTGCTCAAATTGATAGCATATACAAACCTAGCTATATTAATTTTAAGATTGATGATTCACTCAAAGACCAAATTTTCAATTCTTTAGAATTAATGTTTAAAGATATAAAACTTACTGGAAAGTCAGTTTTTGTTGATCAAGAAAATCATGAAATAACATATAACCTCCTAAATTCATTGTGGAGAATTGAGTATAATAATTCAGATTCATTTAAGCAATTAATCAATGCATATAGGATAAATAAAGATAAATATCTTTTGAAAATAGCTTACTTAAGTAAAGATAAAAATGAAGTTAAAATTCATTCTATTTTATCTATCTTGGCAAAAGTTAAAAATAAATTGATTGCTTTTTCGAGCCCAATAAATTATTTTGCTACGAATTGGAAATACAAAAAAGTTGGGAATATAAATTATTACTACAATGGCTATTTTGATAAAAAAGTGGCTATCAATTTTGACAAGAATAATTCTTTGATTTCTATAAAACTAGATGTTCCTACTGAGGAATTAAATTTCTATAAATGTTCAAATTATCAAGAAGTATTGGATTTGATAGGGCTTGACTATTTAATGAAATCTAACGGTAAACTAGAGTCAAGTAAAATAGTTGGTAATACGATAATAACAGGATTAAATTCTGAGGATTTTTCTCATGACATTTTTCATTTTTATTCCTCGAAATTATTTGAAAAGAAGGACAGGAATTGGATTGCGGAAGAAGGTATCGCATATAGTTGGGGAAATGCGTATTATACCAACACAAACAATAAAATGATTAGTCATAAAGAACTCGTTATACTTTTAAAACAATATCTCAAAGACAACCCTCAAGAAAATCTATTATCTTTGTTTGAAAATAAACCTAAAATATTCAATGAACTTTCTCCATTTGTTTCCGTTAGATCAACTATTGCAGGTTTATTATCTGATGAAGTTGAAAGAAAAAAAGGAATTAAGGGGGTAAAAAAATTAATTAGTTCTGGAAAGGGGGAGGATAATTTTTTTAAAGCTATAAATGAGTTAATTGATGTGAGTAAAGTAAATTTTGATTATGAAGTAATAAGACTATTAGAATCCTACTAGCTATTCCGCCAAATGTTATTTCAATTTAGCCATGATAGTTTTTTTGTTTTAATACTATTGTGCAGGGTACCCCTTTCTTAAGACAACTATTCTAAACTTGAATTAATAGAAACTTAATGTTTAAAATAGAAATATGGCTAAAAGAGGACATAGAATCTCTAAGGAGATTAAAGAACAAATTATCAACCGTATTAAAAATGATGGAATATCAGTTACTCAAGTAGCAGAAGATCATGGAGTGAGTACCAAAACCATCTATCTCTGGCTTGGGAACAAAGCACGAGGTTCAGTAAGTATTCTTACTCACAACAAGATACTTAAAGAAAACCAACAACTCAAAGAAATCATCGGAGAACTCACCATTAAAATGTCGGTAGAGGCTAAAAAAGGGTCATTGCGAAGTTAAACGTGAATGGAACAAACATAGGTATATCACGATTACATCAATATTATCACCACAAGCAAGCAGATAAAGATTGGAAAACAAAACAGATGATTGAGGAAGCTTTAAATGGATTTGGAAATGGATTGTTAACAAATCTAGGAGAATTTATAAAAATTTCCTTAACTTTACCATCAATTGTACCATGCTTGGCAAACATGAAATAATCAGCGGTTGAAAATTGATTATTATTATTGCTATACAGGGCGTAACAAAAATCCCTTATATCCGCACGATCATCCTCGGCAATAGATTTTACTGCATCTATAATGTCAGATAATCGCCAAGCTGTGCTATCGTGATTAAGTGTATCCACTTCTACACCCGAATCAATTAAATCATAAAACATTCCACAAACTCTTGCTTCAGAACCAGGAAGAGATTCAATAGTAGGAGTAGTAGACCAATCTGCTGCACCGCAAACAGGTCTACTATCAAAAGGTTGATAATAAAGTGATTCTCCATCATAATGGGTAAATGCATATTCACTTGGGTTTGAAATATTGAAATAGCTATCAACAAGGCAATTATCGTCTTTTACTAACAGACTATAAAAGTTCGCCTACCCCTCTCGATATGCTAATCTAACGTGCAAAAGACTATACCAAGCATGTGCGGGCGGAAGGGGCACAAAATTATACCCTATAAATCAAAAAAGACTAAATGTCCAAATTCATGGGCTATAATATCATCATCGAATTGATCAAAATCACGGTAAGAAACGGTTAGAGTTGGTGCACCTCCAAGGATACTAATATATTTTTCTGAAGGAGAATAAAAAGTTCCGTTGATTATTTCACTCCAAAAGCAGTGCACAGGATTTCTAATTGAAAGTCCTAGAGTATTAACTGAAAAATCAATACAGGTTTCTATGGTTACAAATACATTTGCAGCAGAAGTGAAGTAACTACACAGTATTGAATTGTAAGGAGTGTTATTATAAAAAGGGGAAATGGAATATTTATAGGGTATACTTTGACTATTTGACCCAGGTTGCTGATCAATGCCGTTCACTTTATCAAATGTTTCACTCAATTCAAGATTAAATTCAAAAACACCATCTAAATCCATAAAATTAGCAATGTTTACATTATCGTTTATCCACGCTTGATTGAAGGAAAAATAAAACTCGCATTTTTTCTTCCATAAATAATCCTTATCAATAATATATACACCTTGCTGATTCGTTCCATAAACATTATTTATCTCGTTAGAAAGCAGAAAACTCCAAGAAGGTTTGGTGTCTTCGGGAAAATTAGTAAACTCCCAATTACCTATATTATCTGTTGTTGTTGATTCATTTGTCCCAACGCTACCAAATGTTGTAGTAAGGATAACTGAACAATTTGAAACTATTTTTTCCTCTTCGGTAATTGGATTAACTAAAGATAATTCCCCTTGTATTTTATAATCTTCAAAAACGATATAATCCATGGCCACAATAACTTGGCCCGTCCCTACCTCGGAAAGATTAACATATCCTTGTTCAAAGGAATTTCCTCCCAATAACTGAAACTTATGATCTGCGCCTTCTATCAACTGTGCTTGGTTCGAACCGGATTCACAGTGCTTTATTCCATATACGTCTATTGGCGTTTGATCAGGATCATCTATATAATAAATCCAAAATTTTGAGGATAAATTGTTTATTAACAGTTTTTGATGTGTACTGTCAGGATCCCGATTAAAATGACTAGAATTGTATAGCTTTATTTCCAAACTGTCCGGATTATAATTCTGCTGTCTGCTAGTCGGAACTTGAATATTGGGTGGTTTTTCCTCAGGAACAAGCTGGCTTTCAACTTCGGTTACTTGCTCCTGCAATAAATGGATTAATTGTTCTAATTCTGCTCTCAGATCACCCGGAGCGGAGGGGTGATCCTTTAATAAATCTTCCCCCTTTTTTAACCACCGATTTATACTCTCTTTTGATATATAATGCTCATCTAACATTCTAACATAACCTTTCCTTGTAACCCCGCTGTTTTCCCGGATTGAAGCCTGTATTTGAGAATGTTTCATACTGAGTAGTTTAATATGGTTTGAAGATGTAATAAACTGAGACCATTTGTAACCAACTATAAAAAATACAGATCCTGGGTACTGAATTAATTCACCATTATCACTGTCCAACCAGATTGTGGCATCTATATTAATCACACTCCTAACAGTCGGAATTATTTTTAATTCGATAATACTGGTATCACTCTGCAATTGATTAATATTACACGTTATTTCGATTCTATCTTCTATGGGACCAAGCCCGAGAATCCTATATTCTTCTGAAATATTAAATTCCTCTTTAATATACTCAATGTTCGTTGCGCCGATTCCTTCCTTATGGATTACTGATATATCACTTATCTTATCCTTATAGCCCTTCAACACCAGTTTAATTTTTCCTGAATAATCTCTACTCCTACATAAAACAGTGTATCTTATATATACAGGTTCACCATCGCTGTATTTTTTTCTACTTATTTCTAACCATGATAGAAACTTGAATGATCGTTGAAATTCTGAGGAAGGATAACTTTTATCAGGATACATTCCATAATACGGATATTCAACCGTCTGACTCGCACCGACACTCAGAACAAATAAAATTATAATAAAGAAGTATAATAGATGTTTATGTTTGGATTTGGCTACAGCATCCAAAAAACCACCATTAGATTTCTACTTCACATTTTTGAGATGGTTTCTATAAAATGAATCATGTAAAAAATAGGCTTCTTTGTCAACGAAGAAGGAGCATTTTCTTCCTGGCCGTAAATCCATCAGCCTGCAGTTGGTAAAAATACACCCCAGATGATACAGAATACCCATTCGCATCCAGTCCGTTCCAATCCAGTATGTGCAATCCGGCATTCATATGGCTGTTGGCCAAGACATTCACTTGCTGACCCAGTATATTATAAACAATCAGCTTTACAAACCCCTGTTCATAAAGATCAAAAGAAATTTTTGTAGTGGGGTTAAAGGGATTGGGATAGTTTTGGTGTAAATTGAAGACATTGGCGATAATTTCATCGTTTATACCCAAATCAGTGTTGAACGTAACAGCATTATCCTGATCTGGATAACTACAGCTCACGTTAAGGAAATCTGTCACGGAAGAGCCAATCAAATGTACTTGATCCAGATAAAATGCGATCGTTTCCGGTAGACCATTATGGCCATTTGCGGCTTTGTAAGTCAACGTAAAAATAACACCTTCTGTACTGTCGCCAGCAGTCCGCGCCGACTGTGAGCTATAGACAAGTACCTTTACATAATCATCGAAATCACCGGCCAAAGCATGCATGGCATTAACACTGGTATTAGTGTCTCCGTTCGCATCAAATACAATTTCCAGCTTTTCACCCTTTTGCAATGAACCAACTTCCTCTTCTTCGAAAATCAAATCCAAACCAGCATCATGATATATATCCATCTGTAAACCGCGGATCGGTTCATTGTCAACCATCTTAACAGTCAATGTAATAGAGGAATCTTCCGGAACAACGGATAATCCAGTACCAAAACCTATGCAACCACAAAGACCGGTGGCAATCAACTGGCCATAATTGGGATTGGGAATTGTTCCTCCATCCGGTACCGGTAAATCGATGCGGTTATCTATGTGATATGAAGAATCGGGCGAGCAATCCAACGCTTGGACAGAACCGGTGATAAAAAGTGCAATAATAAGTGTCAATCGTTTCATTTTATTCTCCTGTAATAGAAGTTACAGCTCATGCTTTACTTTACCAATAACATTTTTTGCGAATGGTACTCTTTATTGTAGTACACATTCAAAATATATATGCCCGAAGCTACCGGGGCACCTAATGTATTTTCCCCGGACCAGATTAGGTCAAAAACACCCGGTTCAATGAGTCCATTATATAATGTGTTAATCAGCCGTCCCGAGATATCATGAATATGGATAGTCAGATGCTCAGCCAAGGGAATGTCAATCCGGATCTTGGTTTTCGGATTGAAGGGATTGGGGAAATTTTCGTAGAGAGTGAATGATGATGGAAGGTTATTTAACTCATCACTTAGTCCCATAACCATAATGACCACCATCTGTACATCTATAGTAAACTGGCCCACATTGGTGGATACAATGATTATTCCACTATATTCACCACAATCCATAAATAAACTGCTGAAATTCAGTTGCACCAGCTGGGTATCACCAGCGGCAATATTCCCACTGGTATTATTTACTGTCAGCCAGTTAATGTTATCAATGGTCAGCTCGTAGGTGACAGTACTGCTACTGGTGTTGGCCATAGCCAGAAATTGTGAAGAAAAATTATTGGGTTCCAGTGTATCAGAAATTACCGTATTCGAAAAAACTAAGGGCGAAGCAATTCCTTCCCCAAACAGGTCTATAACCACTTCCATATCGGTGGTATCATTGGATGATAAGGTCACTGTACTGGCAAATGGTCCGACCGAGTCCGGGATAAAGTGAATATTCAACGCAAAGGTTTCTTCCGGGGCAATCGCGATTTCATTCGATTCAGTAAAAAACTGGCTGTCCGTAATCATCACATTGCTTATAAACAGGTCATCAGAGCCGATGTTATCAATATCCAACGTTACCGTTGATGTATCGCTAACGTAGGTATCGGCAAAGGACAATGAACTTGCTGAAATTTCGATTTCCGGGGTCCCGATAATTTCCAGAGTAACATCAACAACAATTGTTGTGTCCGGGATCAAGGATGTAAAGAGAATATCACCATAATAGGTACCGCCATACGTATTTGTCGCATCAAAAACAAAGTCCACATCCACTGCTCCATTGGCGGGGATTGTGATGATTGCATCCGCCGTGGTCAGCCACTGGGGTGCCACCGGATTTTCCAATAACGACGGGCGGTAGGTGGCTACCATGGCGTGCATCCGGTCCTTTTGTCCCGGTGTGAATTCCCACTGGCAGTTGTCACTAGTATAAGTCATGTAATTATGCACGGGGTCATTTCCGGGCAAGGAGGGACAGCTATCCAAGTTATCATTGCATTGCCACAGATAATCCTCATGGTGGGCAGGAGTATCATCCACCCCATCATTCCCTGTTACACAATTATTATAAAATGTATGTTGGAGTCCCAGATAATGGCCCGCTTCATGGGTAGCCACATCGCCATCATAGCCGCCGCCGGCGTATGGCAATGTACGGTAATCCAGAACAATCCCATGATTAGAACTGCCTTCCGGCCATTGATAGGGCAAATACGCATATCCGGCTACACCATCGCCGAATAAAGATGCTGTATACACATTCATATGGTGATAGGGGTCAATATACAGTTGGGCTTTAACCTCGCTGTCCAAGTCCCACATGTTATTGAACCAGTTATCGTTTTCCGTGTAGTCGACTGAAGCCAGGGTAAAAATAAAATCATGATCGGCAAAGGCATCATTCAACCAGATGATCTGCTGTGCGATTTGGTTGAGTGTCAATGACCCGGTACCGTTTTCAGCATGAATCACATGCCAGGCAACCAGAACATTTACGATATTGCGGGAACTGCGATCTTGCTGTTCCAGCCAGCGTTCCACCTGGGCAACTGTGCGCAAAACTTCTTCCGGGGTTGGATCCGGCGTCCCACAAATGTGGCCTGGGTCAAATCCAAAACCTGACGGTACCGGTGGTAAGTTAACCACTTGTTCCGCACTGCGTCCAAAAGGAATCCAAGTCTGATTCACCATGGTAATGGTCATATCAACATCGGCGGTGGTAGTGTTGGTTAGTGTTAAGGTTCTAAGTGCCGTCTGGCCATAATTCAGATTCTGCATCAACGTATCCTGGGATACTTCAATATCATCTGCTAATAAAAAACTAGTGGTACAGAGGGATAATAGGGTAATTTTCATTTTCATTTTACTTGATGAAGATCATTTTCTGTTGGTGATGGTGTTCACCTGCGGCGACGCGCAGCAGATAGATACCTGATCCCACCTGCTCATTCCGCATGTTGCGGCCCAGCCAGGTTAGATGATAAACACCGCTATTTACAGTAGAGTTAATTATTGTCGCCACTTCCCGACCCCGCAGATCCACCACCATCGCAGTAACCATTGTTTTTTCCCTCAGAGAGATTGAGAAATTGGTGACAAGATTAAAGGGATTGGGATAATTATTGCTAACTGAAAATTCGTAGGGCATATTTCCATTTGCCATGTTCATAGTATCTAAAACTTCCAGAGTAACCTGCAGTGACACATAACCCATATTTGTGGTTAATAACACTGCGCCCATGTACGTTCCAGGAGACATTAAGGAGCTGTTAATATTAAAGGTTATCAATTGACTTTCCCCATTTTCCAGTGTGCCTTCGCCATTCAACACAGTTAACCAAGATAAGTCATCAGTAAATTCATATGTCAGTTCATTTGTACCATTATAGTTCATTTCCAAGAAAAAGTCAGAAGATTCGTCAGGGTAAAGTGAATCGTGGACCGACTCAAAACTCAAATCCAGACCGGTGATTCCAGCAATGTGCAACACAATTGGCATCAAAACGGTGGTATCCATTTCCGCCGCTTCAAAGTAAACCAACGCATAATTGTCACCGCCAAGCATACCCGTTGCATCAATGGTAAAGGACAAGTCGTACACATCATTAGCTGGCACCTGAAACGCATTCTCATTGGCTGTAATCCACTCTGGGGAGACGGGATTTTCCAATAATCCCGGGCGGTAGGTGGCGATCATATTATTCATGCGAATACCTTGACCATCCGTAAACTCATTTAAACAAGCGTCATCCGTATAGGTCATAAAATTGTGAACCGGATCCATGCCGGGATCATCGGGACAGGTATCCGTATTATTGCAGCTGTAAATATTATTGTCGTCATTCTCCTGAGGGGTGTCATCTACAGAATCATTGTCTTCACTACATCCATTTAGAAAAGTATGGTCCAGCCCAAGATAATGACCCACTTCATGGGTTCCGGTATCACCCTGGTTATATGGAAAGGAGGAACCCCCGGGCAGAGTTGAATACAATAGACAAACACCATGCATATAATTGCTTTCCGGCCATTGATAAGGTAAATAGGACCAGCCCAAAAAGCCGCCGGTTGTATTGCCGCTGTAAATATTCAGAAAATGGACAGGATCCACATGGAGCAGTTGTTTATAGGTATCTTCATATTGTTCTATATCGTTGAACCAGGCGTTATTCTCGGTGTAATCGACAATATCCAGAGTAAAGAAAATATCGTATGGGGCATAGGCATTATTCCACACATCAATCTGATCCATGATCATCGCATTAGTGAGGTTTCCCGCACCGGCGGAATCAGAATGAATAACGTGCCAGGCAACCTGGATACGCACTTGGTCTCGATCGTTGTCACGTTCGAAATTGCTTGATTCAAGATCAGCTCGAACCTGAGCCAATACATCATCCGGAGATTCCAGCGTCCCGCAACGGATCCCTGGGACCCATTGACCCGCATCATTCATATATTTAATATCCGGTTGCCTATCCCTGAACAGGACACCAGTCTCAAGAGGATAATAACGACCCGAACCGGTATAGCTACCACCAGATGACTGTTCCAAGATAGAGACGTTGATATTTACGGGAAAGTTATTGGTATTGGTCAAAGCCACCTGTTCCATGGACATACTGTCAGTTTCCAGGACTATGAATAACGTGTCAGGAAATACAGTGATAGAACTACACCAGAAAAACCCCGGAGAAATAAACAATAAGTATCTGGCGCTGATGTTCATCAATTATTAAAGAAAGCCGGGGGTAACCGTTAGTGGTTTATCCCCGGCAATCCATATTTATTTTAAAAGGACCAACTTTTTGGCATCCGAAAAATTTGTGCCGTTTTCTGTTGTAGTCATGATCCGGTAAATGTATACACCGGAAGGTAAGCTCGCACCGTTAACAGTGTAATGATAAGGGCCGACATTCAAATTCTCGTTATTGATGATGGTCATTACTTCTTGTCCGGCTAAGTTATAAAGGGCCAAATGAACCCGGGAAAATTCCGGAATATCAAATTCGATATTGGTCACAGGGTTGAAGGGGTTGGGATAATTCTGCCCCAGGGTATATGTGGTGGGGATGGGATCATCCAGCCCATCACCGGTAGCCAGCACTCCGGAATCCACATCAACTCGTACCATGAAGTCGCCATCCACGTACAGATTGACCCATAAACCATCAGTCCCTGGTGGAGGTCCAGCCACATTGATAAAACTGCGGAAATCTGGATCCGTAATATCGATACCAAGCGGCGGTGTATAATCTGTCTCTTCCCATCCTACATAAAAATCACCGTCGGTTATCCTGATATTTAGGTTGGCCACATCTTTTATGTTCCAACCCTGTCCCAACTGCATAGTCACCCCATCGGGCGGTGTGAGCCGTGATTCAGGCAGGTTGTCCTCTCCATCGTCATCCCAAATGTGCACCAGGCAAGGTCCAGGATTACCAGTGGGTATATAAAATTTTACCCGTTTAACTTCGGAGGGGTATTGCAAAGGTGTCATCTTGACCGCAAGATAATTATCGGGTCCAACATTGGTACTCGATTCGTATACACCGTCATCGTAGGCAATTTCATGTATCGTCTGCGCTTCCGGTGTGGCGCAGGAAGCTGCGGATTGGGGACCTTCATTCTCATCGTATTCGGCGGTTACCTTGTAACAATATAGAGAATCATTCTGGACAATATAGTCGGTGTATTCGGGATCTGATAGATTTTGGCCGTTGAACAATAAAATGTATCCCCCGCCATTTACGCTGCGGTAGACGTTGTAAACAGCCATCGCCCCATCCACATCACTCACGGTGGCGCGAATCCCCCACTCACCATCCGGCAACCCGGTCGAAGTGGCAACATCAGTCCAATCCTGCCAACCCCCTAGGTTAGACCAAGAGTGAGCTTGATTGCCAGGAACATCTGTATCAATGACACAGGCAATAATAGTGGAAATCTCGTAGCCGATAACAAAATCACCGCTGAATGACCAATCAACCTCCACATCGGTCCATTCTCCAGCAACACTGGTCACTGCTGTTGAATAGGTTGGATTTGGATCGGGGATGCCTAAATTAACGCCATAACCATAGATCGTGGTCGGACCGCTCGCATTAACATCACCATAGACTGAAACTGTATTCACCGTTACGGTTGTTGTTCCAAAAGGCATGTCAAACAGTGTTCCACAGACCGATGTACCCGATAGCATGCTTATGGATTCATTCGGATCGAACTGGCCGTCATCATAGATCACATCGCCGCTTGCATCGACATTCAGATCATTCCAGGTGACATGAACCATCGCATCACCTGCTTCCGCATAAACGCCGGTTACCGTAGGTAGTTCCTCTTCCAGAAGCACAGACCAGACATGAAAATCATCAATATATAACCCGCTACCATTACCTCCGTCGTCGTTATCATCAATCCGAGCCACAAAGCGAAACTTTACATCCGCGCCGGCATGTTCGGTTATATCTAATTCGGTATTGCCATTAAAGGGATCACCAGGCATCAAGGTTTGCCAACCCGTACCACCGGGGCGGCTCACATCACCATAGTCATAAAATACTGCTGTCCACTGAATATCGAAACCGTTTACCGGTATCATGTCGCTTGTTGGACCGTCAGCATCATCTGTAAATAGGACACTACCGCCATCAGTTTCAACGGAAATATCATCGATACGCAGACCATCGATGGTGGGATCATCTGGTGTGGACCAACCGGGATCAGAACCAAAACCGAAACGAATGATTACATCCTGGCCAGCGTAAGGGGTTAGGTCCAATGTGACCAAATGCCAATCCTGAATACCTCCCCAACCGGCAGCTAAGTCCTGGCAGTCGTAATACTCGGGATCATTAAAAATCCAGCCATAGCCATCTGTAAAATCATAAGGATCACCACTCCCCGTTAACAAATACCAAGTGGTGCCACCGTCATTAGATATACGAACATTGGCCGCATCCCAACCGTTGGTACATGTTGGAGGTACGGAAGCACCAGCAGGATCTTCGATCCCCCATTTCATTTGGGCGGATAAAGTCACTTCGACACCATTGGGAATGGATATAGTGGGTGTATCCAAAAATTGTAGCCAAGTGTTATTATAGCCACCAATCGTTTGGTCGGCACACCACCAGGAACTACCACTGAATGCACCGTTGGTCGAGGTATGAAAATACGTTGGTTGTTCATCTAAATTGGCTATATCCACCTGATAATAATCGTCAAGTGAATTATCGCCATCGCCATCAAAATCAGGAAGATCACACCACAGATCAAAATTAAATTTGATGAATTCATTTTCGCTGGTGGTGAGAGGCAGGGAAATTGTGGGACTTAATAATTCACTGACAGTTCCATAATTGTCGTCATCGATATTTAAACTGGTAGTGGGACTACTAGAGCTGGAAGTTGTTTCAGCCCATCCCACACCGAAGGTCCAATCATCGGTGCCACCCTCCATATCATCAAAAAAAATAGTGGTAGTATCAATGCGACTGTTCAGCGAACGGGGTGTTATCTCAGTCGCGTCAGTCGCGACGATTTTTTTTGATTTGAATACAGGTTGATCGCTGGCTTTGAACGGGGTGCTACCCCAGCTCATCCCAGAAACCATAATTACTATTAAAGCCAAACGCGTCTGTTTAAACATAAGATTTCCTTCCTTTTAGATAAAATATTATTTATGCAGAAATACTTGCAAATTTACAACAGAATAGATTTAGGTGTCTACATTTTCTACGACTTTAAATAGATTAATACCCTTGTTGAATCTTTTCCAGTAAAATTTACTGTAATTTAGATAGGCAAGGGCGATTGTATTCACCGGGTCAAAATTCCAGGCCCAGGCCCAATTGGTGGGTCAGTTTTAAGATACCAAAATCTACCAGGGCATAATCAATGTTAAACGTCATCGCCCGAGTCTGCAACCGCACTCCGCCGCCGCCACTGACCGTCGCCGTATCGTGACCAATACGCAATCCACCCCGTACGTAAGTCAACTCCCGGTAACTGTATTCCAAACCTATATGACCCGTAAAAGTATAATCACTTGGCACAATCCCATCCACGGCCACCTTCAACCGGTGGATATCATTTTGAACAAATACACTGTTCGGACCTACAATATCATTCTCTACTCCCAACCGAAAAACCAAAGGCAAGGGAAACGTTCCCGTCACCTTATGTAGCGCCCCATCCACATCCAACGTTTTGTCCACGTCTTGCGCCAGACCGGCACCGTGGTACTGCACCTCCGGACCAAAATTGGTCACACTCATCCCCAATATAAACCCGTAAATCCCAGTCGCAAAGTTGGAACCAATGTCAAAAGCCACGGTCTTCATATTCACGGTATGAACCTGGTCGCGAATAATGTTCAGACTCACCCCCACCTTCAACCGATCCGTCAACAACCGACCGTAGGTCATACGCAACGCAATCGACTGCACGCGGAACTGCGCCCCCGTACCATCCGGGTGATCGCGGTCGGTCACATCCATCGGCCCCGAATCTAAATAAAACAGATGAACGCCGGCAAAGTCCCAGGCGGTTAGCTGGCGTCCGTAGGAAATAACATTATGAGTGATATCAGCTACATAGTTGGTGCGGAATACGTAGCCCTGCTGACCGGTAATATAAGCAATGGCCGCCGGGTTGTAGCTCACCGCTCCAATGCCCCGACCCGCTGCGGTAAAAGCTCCGCCTAAACCCACGGCCCGAGGGTTTGTTTCTAACTTCAGCCAGTTCGCTGCCGCCGTGGCCACCTTCGTCACCACATCCGGAATTTCCCGCTGGCCCCACACCAAACCCACACTCAATACACCACACAATAACAACCGTACCATCAACGCACCACCGCAAATTTACCGACATGTTCATAACCTTCAGCTTCTACAACAAAAATGTATAGACCCGGCGCAACTTCCGGGCCCTCAAAGTTTTTTCCGGAGCGCAAGTTCCAGAATACGTTACCTTCGTATGGTTCCGAATGTTCAATGGTGGTTACCAGTTCACCAGTGGCGGTATACACTGTGATGCGGCAGTCGCTGGGTAAACGGCTAAAGCGTAATCGCCGTTCATTATTTTCCTGAAAACCAGAACGGACTAAGTACGGGTTTGGCACGACGCTGATATCCGCAAGTATATCCGGATTCACACTTGTTTTGCGACCCAGGAGGGACATATCCACGATCCAACTGTCCCCATCCACGTAAAATTTTTCGGTACGAACGATCAGTGAATCCCAATCGTCCCAAGGATAATAAGGCAACCAGGGGTTATCATTGTTGTCATCAAAGAATTCAGCGGTGGGCTCGGTGGTTATAATAGCGGTCTGAGCGCGCCACAGCATTGCTTCATGGTGCACGAGTGCACCCTGCTCATATACACGGTTTGGAGACCAGTTTATAGAATCGTCTAAAAAATTAAAGAAGGGAAAATTAATTTTCATTTCAAAGGTAGGAATAACTACTGTTCCAGTAGCAGTTTGGAGGGTGTCAAGCAATAGGATTTGTTCGTTCCGGGTCCAGGCACAATCTCTCGCACCTTGGGTAGGATCGAAGGTGGCATCAACACCATGATCAAGATGTCTTAAAAATACTTTTTTTCCTGTGGTCAAGTTTGTGATCCTGAATGGTAATACAGTAGGAAATTTAGTGCAAAACGGATTCTGGACTATGTCCCCCCGGGGAGTATCAAAAAACTCAAAAAGATAATCAAAATTCAAGCGCCGATCATAGATATTCTGATGTATGTATTTAAAATTTAGCTGAAACAAATGAGGCGCTATCAGCGAATCTAATGTTGGATACGACTTGCCCCCCAGCTCAAATGCATCTACCAGCACTTCGTCCGGCACAACACTAGGCATATTATTAAATTCAAATTGTATACCACTGACCTTATTGCTGATAACATCCACAACTGTGATCATTTTATATTCGGGGATGTAAATAGTACCGCCATTCTCCGCAGCACCGGGCAGATCCAAGAGTGAATCAATTGCACTTTGACTCAAAGTATCCACTCCATGTTCAGTATCAATGGTGAGGGGTATTTGATTTGTATCACTGTCAATTTCATAGATATAAATGTGTGGATCTTCGCAGGCCATGTTTTCAAAGGCATTAGCACCCAGTTGGGCTTGAATCTCAAACTTCAATAGTTCATTCGTCAGTTCATAGCGGTCCAAAATGGTGTAACTTATAGCTCCGGTGCCAATCGTACCGGTCTGCCGGGCAAACAATGTGTCTATATTTTCCTCGTCAGGGAACCAGACATTGCTGGCATAATACCCAGGCGTCACCCTAACATAATTGACATCTCGGTCAGAATTACCGAAGGGGCTTTCCAAACTGGCCAATCCTAAACCATCCACAGTGATCCGGCGTGGGTTGGAGGTAGACCAGATCGTATCGGCGTCAAAAATGCCATCCCCATCTTCATCTGTATATTCAATGGTATAGGTGCGCAGACCCATATCGTAAGCAGTAATGACATAAGTATATTCGATGCCGTCAATGACTGATAAATCCTCAAAACTATGGACGATACCAACGTTACTACCAAGATTGATCCTGGGATTCATCGGGTCTTGGCCAAATATTCCTTCACCGCGGACACGGGTCCCGTTGATTGGACAATCATTATCACCGTCATCTCCGTAAACAGGAAAACGTTCATCTTCTTCAGCGTTCAGATCAAATTGTGCAAAGGGCTTCCAGCCGATAAAATTGCCCTCATAGTCATAAAGCCGGTCACGAGCACTTCCCCAGGTAATGCCGCCATCGTTGCTGCGGTAAATACGGTAACCCTCAAAGTCAGCATAACAGGTTAAAGGATCGGTGGAGAATTCAGCGTCATTATTCCAAGACAAATAAACACGTTCATGATCCACCGTGGCATTGAGAGTGGGCCTCAGGGGCGCTGACTGCCCGAAAAGCAACCATGCGCAGAGCAGCAGGTATGGCTTTAGAAAATAGTTCACCGGGTCAAAATTCCAGACCCAGGCCCAATTGGTGGGTCAGTTTTAAGATACCAAAATCTACCAGGGCATAATCAATGTTAAACGTCATCGCCCGAGTCTGCAACCGCACTCCGCCGCCGCCACTGACCGTCGCCGTATCGTGACCAATACGCAATCCACCCCGTACGTAAGTCAACTCCCGGTAACTGTATTCCAAACCTATATGACCCGTAAAAGTATAATCACTTGGCACAATCCCATCCACGGCCACCTTCAACCGGTGGATATCATTTTGAACAAATACACTGTTCGGACCTACAATATCATTCTCTACTCCCAACCGAAAAACCAAAGGCAAGGGAAACGTTCCCGTCACCTTATGTAGCGCCCCATCCACATCCAACGTTTTGTCCACGTCTTGCGCCAGACCGGCACCGTGGTACTGCACCTCCGGACCAAAATTGGTCACACTCATCCCCAATATAAACCCGTAAATCCCAGTCGCAAAGTTGGAACCAATGTCAAAAGCCACGGTCTTCATATTCACGGTATGAACCTGGTCGCGAATAATGTTCAGACTCACCCCCACCTTCAACCGATCCGTCAACAACCGACCGTAGGTCATACGCAACGCAATCGACTGCACGCGGAACTGCGCCCCCGTACCATCCGGGTGATCGCGGTCGGTCACATCCATCGGCCCCGAATCTAAATAAAACAGATGAACGCCGGCAAAGTCCCAGGCGGTCAGCTGGCGTCCGTAGGAAATAACATTATGAGTGATATCAGCTACATAGTTGGTGCGGAATACGTAGCTCTGCTGACCGGTAATATAAGCAATGGCCGCCGGGTTGTAGCTCACCGCTCCAATGCCCCGACCCGCTGCGGTAAAAGCTCCGCCTAAACCCACGGCCCGAGGGTTTGTTTCTAACTTCAGCCAGTTCGCTGCCGCCGTGGCCACCTTCGTCACCACATCTGGAATTTCCCGCTGGCCCCACACCAAACCCACACTCAATACACCATACAATAACAACCGTACCATCAACGCACCACCGCAAATTTACCGATGTAATTTTTCATACCATCCGCTTCCACGGTGAACACATACAACCCCGGAGCCACTTCCTGATTATTCACAGTGCGTAGATCCCATTCGGCTTCTCCTCCGGAACGGATCTCGTTGGAATTCTGACTGGTTAGGTCCTCATGGACCAGAGTTTGTACCAACTCCCCGGATACAGTATAGATCGTGATCG